>NZ_VRYN01000040.1 GCF_008124605.1 Halobacterium salinarum DSM 3754 | reverse complement strand
GTAAGACCGGACGTTGCTGGTGAATCTTCTGAGCATCCTCGATCAGCCGCTCCAGCAACGGCGGTGGTGAGTAACCGAGATACTCACCGAGTTCGTGGAGGATGAGCTGGGCGTGCGACCGGAAGGTCGCCGCCCAGCGTTCTGGCGGAAACACGATCTCGTCATCAGCCTGCTCGGTCACCAGATCCAACAGCTCACGACTCACCAGCAGCGACAGCAACGCCGCATACAGCAGAATTCTCACGATATCCGGGTCGCTTGTGTCGAACTCGTCCAACTCGTACTGCGTCTTCAGTTCACGAAACAGCGTTTCTACCTCCCACCGACACCGATACAGCGTTGCTAAATCCTCCGGGAAGAACTCCTCTCGCGATAGATTCGTGATATACAGATGGTAGTCGTCGGCGTCCTTGTCACGGACGCCGACGACGCGGAACCGCTTCGTGTCCAGCGACCGCGTTCCTTCGTACTGGCCTCGCTTGAACTCCGCTTCGACCTCAACGTCGATGTACTTCCGAGAGAGATCATCGACCACATCGTGGATCTGCTTGCCCTCTAAGGGAATGGCGCGCCCGCGCCATTCCCGTAATTCCTCCGTTATCACCGGATTCGCGTTCTGCTTCAGCCGACTCACGAAGTAGCCGTCGTTCTCGTCGATTAACGCGAACCGGCGGTACTTGAAGTACGCTAGATCGAACAGAACGAGCCGTCCTTGGAGCCACGAACCCGTCTTGAACAGCGTGCTGTCGTGCGCTTTTTCGTCGGTCACGTCGAGTCGTTCAATCGTCTGCTCGGTGGCGTTGTGGAGCAGGTGGAGCTTCGCTCCAGCCTGCTCCTCGTGACGGGCTTGGAACTCATCAGAGAGGAATTCGTGCAACCGCAACACCGTTCCATCAGCGATCATCACGTCTCTGAATCGGTCGATATCAGCGTCAACAGCGTTGGGAACAGCGACCTCGTCGAGACCACGCTCGACGAGGTCGCGGAGATACTCTGCCAACGTCGGCGTCAACCGCTGATGGAATCCACCGGGAGAGATCGTTTCATCAGCTGTGGAGTTGTAGCAGCGTCTGAACCCGGCGAGTGTTCGGCTCTCGCCTGCGGCGAAGCCGAACACGAG
>NZ_VRYN01000039.1 GCF_008124605.1 Halobacterium salinarum DSM 3754 | reverse complement strand
TGATGGTGTGTTCAAGACCAAGCAAGCAGACAGTGAAATCCACGAAGACCAGCTCCTTAACTTTCTCGTCAACACGCTCAGCGATGAAATTGATCGGGTGTGTTTAGACGCCCGGAACCGGGTTGCTTAGCGACTCACGGACTAGTGTTGCCTTCCTAGTAGCTGTCGCTAAATGTCCAACTTACTAGGAAGTGAAGCGGGTAGGTTCGGTTGTGCCAACGAAGCTAGCCCGCTTCACTAGTCGCGTTGTTTCGCTCGCTCAAAAAGCCGTCGTCGGAACCCCGAAACCCGCGTTACGACGCGGTGAAGACGGCTACGCGGACTGGGTGATCGTCTCGATTCACGGCCTCAAAACGTATCTTGATCTTCCGTACCGGCGGCTGCTGGACGTGCTGTACGAGATGCCGCAAATCAGTCGAATTCTCGGCCTAGAACCGACTGAACTGCCCGATTATTCCACCGTCTGTTCGCGGATGCAGGAGCTGAAAATGTCGATCTGGCGGCGACTTTTGCAGCTGTCGGCGGAGCTCCACGATACCGGCGAGATTCAGGCGATCGACGCAACCGGATTCGATCGGCGCGGAGCGAGTCGTCGTTACGCTAAACGGACGAATTACACGTTCAGCGCGGTCAAAACGACGGTTCTCGTTGACTGCGATACGAGTACAATTCTAGATATACACTGTTCGATGAAACGACCACACGATACGCAGATCGGCGAACAGGTGCTCACACGAAATCTTGACCGAATCGAAACGATCACCGCCGACAAAGGCTACGACTGGGACGAATTACGCGGAAATCTAAGGGAAGCGGGCGTGAGACCAGTGATCAAACATCGTGAATTTTCGTCGCTGGACGCCGCTCACAACGCCAGACTCGACGACGAAACCTACCACCGCAGATCCGTCGTCGAGTCAGTTATTCGCACGCTGAAACGCCGCTTCGGCGATACGCTGCGAGCGCGAACCTGGTTCGGGCAATTCCGTGAACTCGCGCTCAAAGCTGCTGTCAAAAATATCGAAGCCGCGCTCAGCCGCTAAACCGCACGATTGTGAGCGTCTAAACACGCCCAATTGATCTTGACCTCGGCGCTACTGCTGAAATCGAAGCTGAGGACATCTACGAGGTCCTCGTCGGCGCATGCGCCGACGGGACATCGGTCTCTA
>NZ_VRYN01000038.1 GCF_008124605.1 Halobacterium salinarum DSM 3754 | reverse complement strand
TCAGTACCTCACAAAGCTGGTTAGTGAGAACGTCTGCTTGCTGATGGTGTGTCTAGAACCAAGCAAGCAGACAGTGAGATCCACGAAGACCAGCTCCTTAACTTCCTCGTCAACCAGCTTGACGAGGAAGTTTCTCTCGGCCTTGCGAACAACGCTGAAATCGAACCTGAGGACATCTACGAGGTCCTCGTCGGCGCTTGCGCCGACGGGACCTCGGTCTCGACGCTCTGTGAGAGAAGCGAAGATTCACCGCCTGCAAACACGGTCCTGTACCATCTGCGGACGAAGTTCGAGCTCGACTGGCTCGAACGAGTCGCTAACACGCTCCTTCGGCGAGATATCGTCGAATTGCTCCCTGAGCAGGTGGAGGTCTGCGCAGACCTCCACCTGCGGCCCTACTACGGTGACGAAGACGACACAGACGGCCTCTATCGCTCCGAGGCCAAGCGTGGAACCACCGCGTTCCACGCCTACGCGACACTCTACGCGCGTGTGAAGAACAAACGCTACACGCTGGCGGTGCGCCGTCTCGAAGACGGCGACACCGCCAGCAGCGTCCTCGCGGAGTTCCTCGGACTGCTTGACGGCCTTGACTTTGGTGTCAAGGCCGTCTACCTCGATCGCGGCTTCTACGACAGCAAGTGTCTCACGCTCCTCCAAGCGCACAACTACGCGTACGTAATCCCGATCATCCGGTGGGGAAAGACGATTCAGCAGGAACTCTCGAACGGCTGGAGTCGCGTCATTCAACATGACCTGACAGGGACACTCGACGGTCACAGCTGGACCGTCGAGTTTCCCGTCCACATCGACTGTACGTACCTGAACGGGAAGTATGACGAGAATGGGGTGGCACGTCACGGCTACGCCGCTGACGCGCCGTTTATTGACTCACCACGCGACGCTCGATACCACTACAGCAAACGCTTCGGTATCGAGTCGAGCTATCGCTTGTCCGAGCAAGCGATAGCGACAACAACGACGCGAGACGCAACGGTGAGACTGCTGTACGTCGTGGTGAGTCTGTTGTTACAGAACGCGTGGCGGTATCTCCACTACGAATACGTGGCGACGCCCCGCCGGGGCGGGCGTCGCCTCTGGTGGTGGCCGTACAAGGAGTTCATCAATATGATTCGACGTGCTGCGTGGACGGCCCTCGCGGTGCGTCGGGCCGTCCCCGCGAATCGGCCACCTGACGACCGATTCGATCGCTAACCACCGACCAAGCAAGCCAGCGGAGTGAGTGGCGACGCTGTCGCGTCGGCGGCTGACCGCCGCCGACAGCGACAGCTCTCCATCGACCCGTCCGTGATTCTCTCGTCGAGACCGTCAGCACACCCGTCTCGACACAGAACTCAGGCCGCAGAAACAGCTAGCCGAGGATGCTTTGTGAGGTACTGA
>NZ_VRYN01000037.1 GCF_008124605.1 Halobacterium salinarum DSM 3754 | reverse complement strand
CATCCGTTCTAGTTTAGTGGAGAATCCTGTCGCTATCTGCTGATTAGATATCGTCGCAACTACCCGGTTGAGGAACCCGGTGGGAAGTGTGTACTCTCCACCGGACTCGGTAGTTGTTGACCGAATTCAAAGAGCGTTTCCCTCTGATGAGTTGCGCGAGCGCGCTCGCGCAACGAATCTCGTTGAGCGTGAGCGGAAGTTCGACATCGTTGCGCTGTTTTACACACTCTCGTTTGGCTTCGCTGCTGGCTCAGACCGCTCTCTGCAAGCATTTCTCGAACGCTATGTCGAGATGGCTGACTGCGACGACCTCTCTTACGCGGCGTTCCACGACTGGTTCGAACCGGGGTTCGTTGCACTCCTTCGAGAGATTCTCGATGATGCTATCGAGAATCTCGATACTGGACGAGCCGACTTGAGCGGACGTCTCGAACGCTTTCGAGACGTCCTCATTGCTGACGCGACTATTGTTTCGCTGTATCAAGACGCCGCTGATGTCTACGCCGCAACCGGCGAAGACCAGGCTGAACTGAAACTCCACCTCATCGAGTCACTCTCGACAGGTCTTCCAACACGGTTCCGCACAACCGACGGCACGACTCACGAACGGAGTCAGCTACCCACCGGAGAGTGGGTAGCTGACGCCCTCATCCTGCTTGATTTGGGCTTCTACGATTTCTGGTTGTTCGATCGTATCGACCAGAACGGCGGCTGGTTCGTCTCCCGCGTCAAGGACAACGCGAACTTCGAGATTGTCGAAGAACTGCGGACTTGGCGAGGCAACAGCATTCCGCTGGAAGGAGAGTCGCTGCAGGCCGTCCTCGACGACCTGCAGCGACAGGAGATCGACGTCCGCATCACGCTTTCATTCGAGCGCAAACGAGGGTCGGGCGCCAGCGCGACCCGGACGTTTCGACTGGTCGGCCTGCGCAACGAGGAGACCGAAGAGTACCATCTGTATCTGACGAATCTCGGCAACGACGACTACAGCGCGCCCGATATCGCGCAGCTCTATCGGGCGCGCTGGGAGGTCGAACTGCTGTTCAAGGAGTTGAAATCGCGGTTCGGCCTGGACGAGATCAACACGACCGACGCCTACATCATTGAGGCGCTGATCATCATGGCGGCAATTTCGTTGATGATGAGTCGTGTGATCGTGGATGAGTTACGGTCGCTTGAGGCAAGACAGCGTGAGGTCGAAGCCGCCGCAGACGCCGACGAGTCGGCGTCGCGGCTCCCTCGCCGTCGCTGTTCGCTAGCCGTTGAACGGCACGCTCATCTGATCCAGCTGTATCTCATGGTCGAGTTGGGCTACGAACTGCCGGATTTGGACGAACTGTTGCTGTGGGCATCACGAAATCCAAATCCACACAGAGATCGGTTACGTGAGCAGGTTGAACGAGGTGAGTTCGGCTTTGGCCGCCACTAAACTAGAACGAATGG
>NZ_VRYN01000036.1 GCF_008124605.1 Halobacterium salinarum DSM 3754 | reverse complement strand
GCTGGTCTTCGTGGATTTCACTGTCTGCTTGCTTGGTCTTGAACACACCATCAGCAAGCAGACGTTCTAACTAACCGGCTTTGTGATGTACTGAGACTAGGCGAACGCTTCTTTGGCGTTCCCAATGAGGTCAAACATGAACGAGAGGAGTGCGCAGAGAAACGTTGTGAGTACATAGAGTACAAACCCAACTAAGCCGAGTGTTTCAACCACCCAAGAGGCGGAGATGAATAAGGCGATGGTCAAACCACCACAGAGAAAGCCAATTACGAGAACGAGCAGTGAGCCATAGACGCGTACTGTCTGCCGTAGAGAAGTCGTCATAGAGCTATAGTTTATCTTCTCCCAGATATATCTACCTGATAACATCACAAAGTTTTATGTAAGTGGATAATTACGAAATACACGCAGATGACAGATGAAAACCTAATCGTCGTAAAGTACTGAAAAGCATGGCAGCACTCAGTTCGATCGGTATCGGATCAACACTCAATGTCTCGGTTGCAGCCGCAAACGGAGATAACCCCGATCCCGTCTCAATCTACCACGGCGAGAAGAAAAAGCAGGTCGCACACGCAATCGCAAAAACGG
The DNA here is from genome assembly GCF_008124605.1 of Halobacterium salinarum DSM 3754. GTDB lineage: Archaea > Halobacteriota > Halobacteria > Halobacteriales > Halobacteriaceae > Halobacterium > Halobacterium salinarum. Next base: position 914 of record NZ_VRYN01000036.1, on the reverse strand, counting down.
ATGAGTTCAAGCAACTACGCCAAAAAGCCGAAGAACTCGGATACTCATTCAGTTGGGAAAAGACCGAACTCAATGTCGGTGGTGTCGACGCGGAGAACTTCAAGCGCGAGGTTGCCTCGTACGAACTGCAGGATGCAGACGAAAACACCCGTGCGGGCATTATTCTCGGATGGCACTCTGAGTCTCACGAGACAGTAGTCGCAGAGCTCGACATCGAACATTACCACAAAGATGGTGTGTTCAAGAAGCTTGAGCGGTATGACCTCATGGGCACCAACTCCTCTGGGGCGGCCCCGTCCGTCGCTTCAAACGGTCCCAAAGAGGCTGATGGGGAATTTACGAAGACAACAGCGGAACCAAACGAGAAGGCAGTTCGGACGCTCATCAACGATCTTAGTGAGGGACAGAGTACACAAGGCGTCTCGACACAAGACGTCAGTACTCAGATCGACTACCCAGACCTCCCGGACGTATTAAACATTAGTTCGTGTAGTGGCTGTTACTACGCCTCGAAACTCATCTGTCGAAATGTCTGTGGCGCGTTCGGTGGGTTCCTGTGTGGACTCCTCGGAATTAGTGTCGTTGGAGGAATTGGCTGTGTGACGTTCGTCAAGATCGTCTGCAAGGTCGCTGAGAAAGCGTCGGGGTGTGGTGACGACCTCGCCGCGACAATCTGTAAGTCCTCTGGGCTTGATGTGTGTGGGCCGAACGAGAGCGGAGATATTATTGACGTAGACATCCCCTATATCTAATACTAGTCGAGCAAGCTCTAAACAATGGCAACTGTCAAAACTGGACTTGGAACAAGCGTCTCTGCAAAAGTAGCAGCCCTAATTATTTCCGTAGTATCATCTCTTCTCCTGCTAGCAGTCTTCGTCGCCCTTGGTCAAGATCCGGCCGTAAGCCTCTTTGAG
>NZ_VRYN01000035.1 GCF_008124605.1 Halobacterium salinarum DSM 3754 | reverse complement strand
ACCATCCGTTCTAGTTTAGCAGAGTGTACCGTCGTCTGATTAGATATCGTTGTAACTACCAGTCAGAGAAATCCGGTGGATAGTGTGACTTACTCCCCACCGGATTCAGTGATTGTTGATCGGATTCAAAGAGCGTTTCCCTCCGATGAGTTGCGCGAGCGCGCTCGCGCAACGAATCTCGTCGAGCGTGAACGGAAATTCGACGCTGTTGCGCTGTTCTACACGCTTTCACTTGGCTTCGCTGCTGGGTCAGACCGATCTGTACAGGCTTTTCTCGAACGATTCGTCGAAATGTCCGACTGCGATGAACTCTCCTATGCAACCTTCCACGGGTGGTTCTCTCCACCGTTCGTTGCACTCCTTCGAGAGATTCTCGATGATGCCATCGAGAATCTCGATACCAGAAATGCCGACCTTAGCGGACGTCTCGAACGCTTTCGAGACGTCCTCATTGCCGATGGGAGCATTGTTTCTCTCTATCAAGACGCCGCGGATGTGTACGCTGCGACCGGTGACGATCAGGCCGGTCTGAAACTTCACCTAACAGAATCACTCTCAACTGGCCTTCCAACACGGTACCGAACAACTGACGCTAAAACCCAAGAACGGAGCCAGCTACCCACCGGCGAGTGGGTAGCTGGCGCACTTGTCTTGCTCGATCTCGGTTTCTACGACTTCTGGTTGTTCGACCGCATCGACCAGAATAACGGCTGGTTCGTCTCCCGTGTGAAAGACGACGCAAACTTCGAGATCGTCGAAGAGCTCCGGACGTGGCGGGGGAACAGTATCCCGCTCGAAGGAGAGTCGCTGCAGGACGTCCTTGACGACCTGCAGCGACAGGAAATCGATGTTCGCATCACCCTCTCGTTCGAGCGAAAGCGAGGGTCGTGCACCAGCACGACCCGAACGTTCCGACTGGTCGGTGTTTGGAACGAGGATACTGAAGAGTACCATCTCTATTTGACAAATCTCTCGAAAGACGACTATAGTGCGCCCGATATCGCACAGCTCTATCGGGCGCGCTGGGAAATAGAATTATTGTTCAAAGAACTGAAATCACGCTTCGGACTTGACGAAATCAACACGACCGATCCGTACATCATCGAAGCTCTGGTCATCATGGCCGCAATCTCACTGCTGATGAGCCGTGTTATCGTCGATGAACTCCGGAAACTGGACGTGAAACAACGGGAAAGCGCCGACGACGCCACAGCGTCGTCGCCGCAACTTCCTCGTCGACGATGTTCTCACGCTGTCGAACGCCATTCACACCTGATTCAGTTGTACGTGATGCTCGATTTAGGGTACGAACTTCCGGATTTAGATGAGTTGTTGCTGTGGGCTTCACGTGATCCAAATCCGCATCGACCGCGGTTACGTGAGCAGGTTGAGTCAGGCGAGTTCTGGTAACGAACTCGCCTGACGACCGGGGAAGCACCTGTGTCGATAGCGGCAGCGCTGGAACGGCGACGCACTCACGGCTGTGAGTGCGCCGCCTCGAAGGTATCACACAACAAATCAGCGACTGCCTGCTCCAGCGAACCCAGTCTCCTGAGCTAATCCGCCTCAATTCGGTATAGTCTCCGCTGAGATCCTGCTTCACTCCGTCACTAAACTAGAACAGATG
>NZ_VRYN01000034.1 GCF_008124605.1 Halobacterium salinarum DSM 3754 | reverse complement strand
AGCTGGTCTTCGTGGATTTCACTGTCTGCTTGCTTGGTCTTGAACACACCATCAGCAAGCAGACGTTCTAACTAACCGGCTTTGTGATGTACTGATCATAAGGAGTAGGCGAGAAGTGGCGACATATGGGTAATGGCCGGGTGTTACCGGTGCTCGCTGTAGAGGATCAGCATCTACTGGTCAATGAAAACGGTTCTATCATTCAAGTACAGAGTAATATTCAGCGCCAGGTGACCCCCGGAGACTACGTCAACGTTGAAAATACTCTTGGACAGGACAAAGCGGTCGGCGTGGCGAGAGAAGATGATCCGTCGGGCCAACATGCACGAGTAGAGAAAGTCACCGATGACTACATCTTAGTCCAGACGAACAGCAGATCACGGATACTCGCAAATCCGGCTGAGGATGTCTCACCGGGGGATGGCGTGTTGCTTACGGAACTAGGTGAATTCTACAAAGTATTTGAAGACGGTATCGTTGAACTCGACGATACCACCCTAGACCCCCTGCGAGAGGTAAACGAGACTGACTCGTCTGATCTCACACCAAAAAACGTTCCTGACAAAGAGTATGCGGATTTCGGTGGGATGGACGATGTCGTTGAGGAAGTGAAATACAAAGTGGAAGTCCCTCTCAAGGAGCCAGAACGATTCGAGGATGTCGGGATGAGTGCTCCGAAAGGCGTGCTGTTCTACGGCCCACCGGGGACTGGCAAAACGTATCTGGCGAAAATCGTCGCGAACCAAGTCGAAGATGCGTCATTTTACAGCATCAGAGGCCCAGAGTTGTCTCATGAGTTAGTTGGCGGGACGGCACGGAAGCTCCGCGGGTTGTTCGAGAATGCCAAGAAAAATCCGCCAGCAATCATCTTCTTTGACGAAATAGATTCGATGGCACCGCGACGGGACAAGACAAGGGATGCCGGTCGCCGAACCGTCGGCCAATTGTTGTCGTTAATGGATGGCATCGAGGAACGCGGGCGAGTGGTAGTCATCGGGACGACCAATCTGATTGGGGCAATCGACCCAGCCCTTCGGCGACCAGGTCGGTTCGGACGGGAAATAGAGTTCCCCCGTCCGTCGCGCGAAGGCCGACGAGAAATCCTCAATATCCACAAACCGGACGTTGAATTCGCTGACACCGTGAGTCTTGAGAACCTTGTCGAGAAGTCGAGTGGTTGGACTGGTGCTCATATTGAGTCGTTATTCGAAGAGATTGGAGAGATTCTGCTGAAGGGAGAACGGGACAGGGAGGGGAGTCCGACAATTCGTCGGATGGACGTTGAACGTGCCTATGAGAGGGTACAGGCACAAATCAATAACAAGGAGGCACAACGACGACGAGAGCAAGAAGCCGAGGAGGGCGCAGACTAATGGGACTAAAAGAACGGATTTCGAACCGGTTAGGAAGGGAGAATGGAGAGGACCAATCCCCAAGTGATGAGTCACCAGAGGATGATTCTGTTGAGGACTCCGATGACCGAGAGCCTAACGATGAGGAAGACGACCGCGGGTACGAGAGGGAACTTCGGGAGTTCGTCTACCTGGATCGGGATAGCGTTGTAAGTCTTCTTGCGTCGATCGAAGGAGCCATCAAACAAGAACGGATCGAGCAGATTGGGAGTCGGTCAACGAAGCGTGTTGCTGGTGGTGTGAACGCGAGTATTTCTGGGGTGGGCGCAAAGGTAGAGGGCGAACAGGTTGAGATGGGGGAGAATTCATCCGAAGTGGTACACAACTACGCGATTCAGTCACTCTTCGACCAGTTAGATCAGCATCGACGGCACGACGAGGATGTTGGCCTCATCGATTCGGACGAGGAAACCGAGATAGATGTGTCCGAAGTAACCCGAGGGAAGATCCTTCGGGTTGATGTTGAGCTGGAGACGCACTATCTATACCGATTTTATAAGGTGATGATGTATCTCCAAGAGAATATTCCGGAGGCAGTTGTTCCAGAGGACGAAGATGTCCTGGAGCTTATCGAATCAATGTT
>NZ_VRYN01000033.1 GCF_008124605.1 Halobacterium salinarum DSM 3754 | reverse complement strand
CGGTCACTGCACTCCGCAACAGAAATCAGACCTCAGACTGACTCAACTGAGGACGCTTTGTGAGGTACTGAGTCTGGCCGAGGAGTCTGCTGTTGCCTACGACACAACTTGCTGAGTAGAACTATCGTCACCAAGCTGCACGTTCAGTGCTTAATTTCACTGCCTTCACGATCTTCACAGGATATTCGTATATCCGATAATACAGACATTTAAAACATATTACTATTCTAAAGTCGAAAAATAGATAATAGATTAACCCTTTTTGAGCGTACATGCAAATTACTGTAATCAAGACACTCCGCCAACCAGAGTATACCGGCGAAAACAGATGTAAGCCGTGCACGCTGTTGAATCTCACCATCGCAGTGATACTCAGCTCAGTTATCGCACGCAAATCAAAACTTGGAGGCGCACTCGCAATAGGGGTTTCAATAGCGCACATCTACCTCAGAGGATACCTTGTTCCTGGTACACCAACAGTGACAAAGCGCTACCTTCCGCCAGCAGTACTTCGATGGTTCGGCAAAAAACCCGGAGCCAGAGGTAGCAACTGGCATCGGAGGCGACAACACGGCACCGCAGCCGCTATCAGGAGATCAGCCGCAGTCTACCACCCAATCCACGCCAGCGGTCACCAATGAGTCGACAAGTGATGCAGATCGCATAGCTGAGCCAAACTCCGATTCTTCGGAAGAGGAACTCGAATCCTTCTTTTTGAATCATGGCATCCTTGAACCCTGTACAGATGCAGATGACCTCTGTTTGACCGATGAGTTCGAGGCAGATTGGACTGCAGCAACTGCCCCACTCGTTAACTCGGACATTACAGCCGTTCCAGAGAGAAACCACGCAATGAGCGGATAGAAGCCGAGTTGCTGCGTCGTATACGCGAATCCAGTGAAGAACAACGGAATCGTGTACCGGAGAAACTGTACTGCGGTTTCGCGACCTTGGTCGCCCAGCAACCGTGGTCGAACGTCGTGTTTCACGCCTAGCCAACAAGCGAATCCGACACCGAGGATGGCGTTGACGGCGATAGTTCCAATCAGGACGGCGACGAGACTGTCGAAAACGACGACACCGACAGCTGCGACACCCAGCTGAGCCAGCGGCGAGACCACCCGCATCGAAAGATTCAGCGCTCCGACTTCTTCGAAGGATCGCAGCAACGAACCGGTGGTGCTGAGCCACACCAGCGCTGGCAGTCCGATCCCGCACAGTTCGAGGAACCGGACAAACTGTGGCCCTTCGTCGGTGAGTGCCGCGAGTGTCGGAGCCGCCAGCGTCAAACTGGTACCGAACAATACCGAGATCGACACCAACAGCACAGACCCGAAAGTTATCATGGCGTCACGTTCAGCCCGTGTGTCGGCCGTCGGAATGTATCGCGGAAACCCAGACATGAACCCGCCGGCAAGGCTACTTGGCACACGTTGGAATCGGCGAGCGAGTGCATACAACCCATACGCACTGGCGACGAATCCGTTGGTGAGTACTGCGGTCAAACCGAACGTGACGAATTTCTCGAACAGGATCGCCGGAATCGACACGGTCGCGCCGTGTGCGACACGTTCGAGAGCATCATCCAGTTGGGCGTCTAGGGGGTCGGACGCACCCTCGCACACAGTCTCGTCTGGTGACTCTGTTTCATCTTTCTCTTCTTCAATTGAATTCCTTTTCGACATATTTTGTGGATTCACAAGCGGTAAAGAATTTTTCTAGCAGCACCCAGAAGTGAGACAGCAAGCATTGTATTACCCTAATATATATTCTTTCATGATCACTCCCGAGGCGAGAAATGTCCGCACTTCAGCTGTCTCAACTCGCTTGAATTCCTCAAAGTATCTCACAAGGATAGATCAAACACTGGTGAACGTCTTCCGTACCGAACTGAGTCAATCTGGGCGGCGTGATTGTACGACTGAGACAACTCCAGAGAAACGAATCGGAGGAGAACCTACCACAGCATCCGTCTTTAGCTAAGACGAGAACCGCGTGACAGCGACGGCTTATCGAGGCTACTTTTCGAGAGGAATGAGGAGGAGAAGTCTGTGCACAACC
>NZ_VRYN01000032.1 GCF_008124605.1 Halobacterium salinarum DSM 3754 | reverse complement strand
GACAAGCTAAAAATAGCGTGCACCAAGTGTACGGCGCTTTCAATTCGTTAGAGCTGATTCAGCAAACCATGAGAACTCTTCTATGACACCCTCACACTTATCTAACCCTTGCTTTTTCGAGATGCCGCTCGTGTCTGTGTAGTGCTCTTGATGCCGACTCGTTGTTCACCGTCCAACTGGTGTAGTGTGTCTCGATGGTTCCGAACCGTTGTCGTTGAGATGTTAGCCGCTCCCGAAACCTCGGATTGCGTCAGCCATCGCCCCTCCTCGCGACCGGCCTTGTAGAGGCAGGCCGCTGCGAACCCGGCCGGATGGACGCCCGTTGTAACGCCGCGCTCCTCGGCCTGCTCTGCGAGCTTTCGGGCCCGCTGCCGGATCTCGTCCGGACACTCGAGGTCTGAGGCGAGGCGCGGTACGAACATGCCGGGGGAGACGGGTTCAGCGGGAAGGCCCAGCCATTCGTTCAACGTTTTGTACGCGTTCGTGACCCGTGACTCCGCGACGCGGGCCATCTCGCTGACGTTGTCCACTAACCGCGAGCGACCGTTACACCGGCAGGCCCCGTAGACGCTGGCCGCGGTGATGGCCTCGATGGATCTGCCACGAAGCAGATCCTCGTTCTGGGTGCTCCGGAAGAGCTGACACGCCTGGTCGCGAACCGAATTGGAGAGTTCGAGGGCACTCGCCAACCGACGCACCTCGCCCAGCTCGTGGGCGAGATTCCGTTCTGCTTTCGACCGCCACCGACCCCGGGTCTGCTCACGGCGCATCCGCGCGAGTCGCCGTCGCTTCTGCCAAGAGAGTTCGTTCCCCTTCGCGTCGGTGCCGCGACCGATTTCCATCGACAGTCCGCGATCGTGGCGAGCCGCCGTGAGTGGGGCACCCGTTCGTTCGCACTCCTCGTCGTCGTACGCCCGCCACTCTGGCCCGTGGTCGATTCGCTGTTCGTCGATGACCAGGCCACAGTCCTCGCAGACCGTTTCGACCGCGTTCGTGGTGACCCGGCCGTCGCACTCGGGACACCGGTTCGCACTCGATTCCGTTCGGACGTCTTCGTCGAAGCCAGTTTCGTAGATGTCTCTGGTTGCCATCGTTCTCACCGTGATCGGGGAACCCGCCAGCACGGCGAACCCCTCACCCATCGAGGGGTAAATAGACTCCAATTGCTCCCAAAACTCCATCATCTACTGTGCTGAAACACCAGAAAGAGTAATCCAGAATACCCAACGATACTGACTCACTTTCCCAGGCAATCCACGACCAGCTTCTGGAACTTCTTCAGGGAGGAGAACTCGACGGGGAACCCACCGAAGACGAGATCGCGGAAGCTACCAGCGAGGTCATTGAGGCTGTTGGGGATAGTATGTACCAGCAGGTCCGCGAGGATGACGAGGGATTGCGACGGCTCTATGAAACCAAGGCAGAATTTCAACGCGGGATCGAAGATCGCTGGGAGGAACCTTTGGAATTGCTTGAACGGTTCATTATCTGGTCGCAGGAAACGGGTGATACAATTAACCCGGAATATCGGCTCTAGGCAGCTCAGGAACAGGACTTCGTCTTTGACGCTCTAACTCGACTTCACGCACGGGCAGTACAGGTCGCGATGGAGATCCACCACCTGCTCAAAGGCGGATTTGCTGATGGAGCCTTTGCCCGGTGGCGGTCCCTGGGTCGGTCCGGCACCCGGCAAAAAAGAGGGTTGCCTCGACTGGGTATACTTCCCACCACCGACCGCGCTCTGGGAATTCGATCCTGCTCCAGCGACCGTCAGTCCCAGTCTCTGTCCACGAAGAATCAGCGCTGGCACGGCCGTGCTAGTCGTCGCAGAATGCGCTTCCCGTTCGAACGGACGAACGCAAGGCCACCGACTTTCGACTCGTCGAGGGCGTACCTTTTCGCAGTATCGCTCGTGTCAGTATCGACTGGATAGATGATCCCGTCGTCAGTACCGAAATCGAGCACTTCACGGATGCGTGACTCGGTCAAATCGCACGCATCGGCGAGTTCGGTGACAGTTTTCGGGCCCTGTTTCAGCTCTTCGATGACGAGGTGAGCGTGGTTCATCACCAGCATTACCTCGCTGGCGTTCATATCGCCAGGTTCAGTACATCACAAAGCCGCTTAGTTAGAACGTCTGCTTGCTGAAGGTGTGTCTACGACCCAGCAAGCAGACAGTGAGATTCACGAGGACCAGC
>NZ_VRYN01000031.1 GCF_008124605.1 Halobacterium salinarum DSM 3754 | reverse complement strand
ATCTTCAGAAGTATCTCAACTTCCTTGCACTGAAGCTCAACTCACCCGAAGATTGGTTCGAGAAACTCCTATGTTACAATGTATCGGGATGAGCGCACCTGTATTGACCGTTCACTCTAGACTCAACCTCGCACGTTTATATACCACCCAAAATTCCGGATGTAGAGACCATGAATCATGGGATATCTATCGGTATCCGACGTTCGACCGACTTCCTTGGGGTCACAAACTGGTCAGATTGGGGGATCGCTGGCCAACTGAGCGGCATATCAGCGGTGGTCCACTGTGAGAAGGCTATTCTTAGGACTTCTACCCAACATTCTGAGCAGAACATAAAAACATGCGAAGTTGAGTCTAGAGTCAAAGGCGCGTGACCGATTCGATGACACGCTCTGGTGTGTAGGTCTGCTTATCGCACATTTCAAATGTCATTAGTCGTAAACCGTTATCTGGAGTAGCCTCCGCTGTCAGTAGAGGGTTTACTTCCTATGTATACGGAAGATGAAGGCGAATTCGGTGGTATTTGGGAGGGACTGAGCACCATCCTCGTCTCGGTGCTGGCAGTAGGCGTGTTCGTGGTCGCGTCGGACCCAATCAACATTGGCGGCGTTGTAGCGAGTGTCGCCCTTGCCGCGTTTGGGCTTGCACAGCTCATTGCGCCCCGAGTGTTACCGTGGTATACGAGTCTCTCGCCTCGCTGGACTGGTCTGTTCTGGATACTCGTTGGAATCGGTCTCGCCGTGCTGGGTGTCGTCGCCTCGACTACGGTTGGCAGATTCGGTGGGGGTTTGATACTTGGAGGCCTATTCGTTCTCTACGGATGCCTCACCGCACTTGACCGATAAACACATCCCCTGTACTGACCGTTCGCCGAGGGTCCAAAGACACGTAACCTATTCTATGACACGCTCACGTCGGTAGCTGGCGAGCCAGCTGAGAACAGCACGCGCTAGTGGTGCGCAGCGATAGCGTCGTCAGCCGTGGGTGACGGCGACCGGCTCGACGACGATCGTGCCGGTCCGGAGGACCGGGCGCTTTGCACGGCCGTTCTCCTCGAGCGTCGTGACGCCGTGCTCGGCGAGGACGGCGAGGTCCCGCGAGACGGCACCTTTGTCACGGCCGACCTCTCGGGCGAGGTCGCGGATAGACTCGTATTCGCCCACGCGAAGCGCGTCGATGAGTTCCCGTCGCCGGTCTGTGAGGACGTCCGCTGCCTCGCTGAGGGCGAGCACAGTCACGTTATCGTAGTCGCTCTGGGCGAGCGTGCGGCTGAACTCGGCCCTGTCTGCAACGCGGTCAGCCGTCTCGTCTCCCGCATGGCTTATTTCAGACACATATATCACCCTCTCTACTGTTGCATTAGAAGTCAATAGTGATAAACCCTCTGCTGCATCCGTCTTTAGCTAAGGCGAGAATTGCAAGACAGCGGCGGGGTTGGTGCGAGAGCCGGTTTGCCGGGTGTTGAGATTGATTTAGGTGTCTGAGCGGTTCACATCGAGGTTCGTAGATCCGCCGAAACGACTTTCAATCGGCTCTGCCAGCTTAGCTAAAGACGAATACCGCCTTCGTCTGTCCGTAGCGGCCGATACTCGAATCGATTAGCCGTTGAGGGACGTACCGGCGCCAAATATTTCCACCCGCTATTTACGTGAGGTGGCCGACGAATGCCCGTATGAGTAGTCTGGCGGACACGATCCACATCGAGAACGTTGTTGCATCCAGTGACCTCGGCCAGGAACTCGCCCTCGACCAGCTCGCAACGGATCTCGATGGCTCTGAGTACAACCCAGAGGACTTCCCCGGGGTTGTCTACCGGCTTCAGGAGCCGAAGTCAGCCACGCTCATTTTCCGGTCAGGGAAAGTTGTCTGCACCGGCGCGAAGAGCGTCGATGCTGTTCACGACGCTCTCGAGATCGTTTTCGATAACCTCCGCGAGTTAGGCATCGACGTCGACAGTACTCCACCGGTCAAGGTGCAAAACATCGTCTCTAGTGCCAGCCTTGAGCAGTCGCTGAATTTGAACGCAATCGCAATCGGGCTGGGCTTAGAGCAGATCGAATACGAACCCGAACAGTTCCCCGGGCTCGTCTATCGTCTCGACGACCCCGATGTCGTCGTTTTGCTGTTCGGGAGTGGGAAACTCGTGATTACTGGCGCAGCGGAATCTGGGGATGCCCAGCACGCGTTGGCACACGTCAACGATCGGCTCACGGAACTCGGCCTGCTTGAGTGAGTCCACGGAGTTATCGAGTAACTCCTACGCGACGGGAGCAGTGTTGCTGGAGTGGAGGGTGTCATAGAAGTCTTCACACACTATGATAGAGTTTCTGACTGTTATAGAGAGTTACTAGCTTAGAAAGTCGTGCACTTGGTGCACGGTAT
>NZ_VRYN01000030.1 GCF_008124605.1 Halobacterium salinarum DSM 3754 | reverse complement strand
GCATCACGAAATCCAAATCCACACAGAGATCGGTTACGTGAGCAGGTTGAACGAGGTGAGTTCGGCTTTGGCCGCCACTAAACTAGAACGAATGGGTTCAAATCCAACGAACTCAGAGCCAAAGTTCGTCCTTCCAAAGGTTCGGAGGGTAGGGGGTGCTACAAACGAATGACGGGTGGGTTCGGGGGTTCACCGCGATCTGAGTCGCTTGGAGCTGCTTAGGGCGCGGCTCACGAAAAACAATTATCGAATTATGATACGAACAGACGAAATAAAAGAGTGTAGACGATACGCGTCGCTACCGAGTCTCAGCAAACACGGGAGTTATCCAGTACTAGTCCGGTGGATCGAGCCCATCACTCAACATGAACAGTATGAGCGAGGAGGCTAGGAGATCCGCCATCGGCAATAACGGGTCTAACCGCTCATCGAACGATGAACGGCCGTAGTCGTCGTAGGCTTCTGTCACCAGCACCTTCAACGAGTGGTCAACTAGCCGCCACAGATTGTACAGCAGACAGCTGAAGATGAAGGAGAAATACCGCATTCGGTAATCCCGTGACGCGATTGAGGGGACCATCGGCTGAATCATCTTGTACTCAATCTCAATGTCCCACCGCTTCGAGTACCGGTCCACAAATCCAGGTGCGTCAACCGCTGCGACGTCGTCCCGGTTTGTCGTGAATACCGTGTACTGGATATCCTGCGCTTCAGCCACAACCCAGTCATCCCGGTCTGCTGGGACGTACATGAAGTTCACGTCGTGACTATACCCGTCCTCACCGACTGTCTCATCACTTTCCGTGTCGATATACCGGGTCCGATTCCCGTCCAAGTGGAGAGAGTGCGGCACGACACGTGACTTCAGAGTCGGGTCGTACCGAACGACCTCAACCTCATCTTCCAGATCTTTCGAGAACTCCCAGTCATCGGGGCGTGGGCAATGATGATTGCAGCCATCACAATACTCGGATTTGAACTGGTCGAACATGTCTGTCAGACTTGTTCCATACTTGAATCCGCCGTGTTGACACCAGAGATATTTGGACCCAAACGAGCCCATCCCGAGAAGTTTGCCTGCTTCACTTGGTGAGTATGCCAAATGCAGATGTTCGCAGTGCCGATACAACGGCTCCGGATCAGCATCACGAACCGCGTGGTATCCCATCACAGTCATGGGATCGGCTTCGTACGGGTCCGGCGGATCTTCAAGATCAACCTCGATACCCTGTATCTCCAGAATCTTCTTCGCCATTTCCTGTCGGTCACGATCATCGTCTTCATCATATTGTGAGGTATCGTATGGGTTCGGAACGTCTTCGATACGCTCGATTTGATCGTCGAGCGCATCTTCCAGGGCTGTTTCACCGCTTTCGATGGCAAGCTCTCGCGCATCACTGAGAAATTCTGTTGCGATCTCGGGATCTCGGCTGCAATAGTGATATAGGCCAACGCTTTTTCGGAGGTTAGCTTCAAGTTCTGGTTCTGTCACAAAGTCTGCAAGCTGTTCAGCTTGCTTGACTAATGGGTGCGTCTCGTTGAGTGTAGTTTCTTCACCCTCTGTGTCGTCGCTACCTGCCCCCTTAGGTGAACCAGAGCCGGTATCGACAGTGACGGAATCTCCGGGTTCTGGATCGTTCTTGGAGAGCACCTGAAGTTGTCTGCGTTTGGTGAGGTAATTGATGATCTCTGGCAGTGCAACCGCATACGCATAATATTCCTCGTTATCAAGGAGGGCTGCGAGTTCTTCAGTGAGTGCATTCATCGTAGCAAGTTCGTCGTGAAACAGATCTGCAGATAGTTCGTCTCGCAGGTACCCATATTCCGGAACCTCGAATTCATCGAGTGATTGAATGCGGTCCGTGGCGATCATTTCTGTGCGTTTTTCAGCGAACACGAACAGCGCAGCGACCTGCTGGAAGATAGTTGCGAGATGCTGATCGACATCCATCTCAAGGTTGGCAGCGAGTTCACGAGCTTTGTGCGCGAATTCCGCCATCTCCACGGCCTCTTCACCATCCGCAGGATTTCGCATATAAATCTGCGCGAAGAGAGCTTTGACCGTCGCTTCGTCGTCATAGTCGGCGTTGAGGATTTCCTCGATGGATTCTGTGGCTTCGTTTTCGTCACCACGCTTCAAGTACTGCTGCGCGATGAGGAGTTTGTGCCCACGGTAGCTGAGGCGTTCCTGTTCGGCGTGTTCTTCCAGCTCGGAGAAGTCCTCGGGTGTGAATGCGACACCTTCGCCAATATTCAGTGCTCGTTGTCGTCGCCGGTCGATCCTGCTTTGCGTGCGGTTGATGGCGGCTTGCCTTGTTTTGCCACCGATTGAGGGAAGTTTCAGACTCTCTCCCGGGAAGATTCCGTCAAGCTAACCAGGAATTGGACGCCGTCTGGCGAT
>NZ_VRYN01000029.1 GCF_008124605.1 Halobacterium salinarum DSM 3754 | reverse complement strand
TTCGATCAGCGTTGCTCGACCGTTACTGACGACTCATCACAACAGAACAGATGGCTCAGGTCAGGCTAACTGGCGATGCTTTGTGAGGTACTGATACTCGGTTCGGCGGCGGGAAGACCCACGACCTCATCGCCTCGTACCACCTCGCGACGAACCCGACCGACATCGAGAACCTGGATTGCCACCTGACCGACGAAGCGAGTGACGTCGGGGCGGCGTACGTAGACGCTGTCGGCGAGGGCGTGTCTGTCGATACGTCGGTGTTCGTCGGAGGACACGTCGACGCTCGGAATGCGCGAAGTGACCGGTCGGATCCGGACGCCCCGAACACCCGAACGATGTGGGGCGAGATCGCGTACCAGCTGTACGGACTCGAGGGGTACGAGTACCTCAAGGAGTACGACCAGGAACGCAATGCACCCGGTGGGAATACGCTAAGGGGACTCTTCGATCTCGGCGACGGGCCTGCGCTCATACTCATCGACGAGATCGCGGCCTACCTCGAGGCCGCGTCGGCCGTCGAAGTCGGAAATGCGACTCTCGCCAGTCAGACGCTGAGTTTCGTTCTCTCTCTTCTGGAGACAGCGTCTGAAGTCGACGACGTCACCATCGTCTACAGTATCGCCGACACGGCGTTCGAGGACGAGGCAGAGGAGGTACGCACGCTCGTCGATGAACTCAACCAGATCGGTCGCCGGCAGCACAAGACCGTGACGCCGACATCCGAGAACGAGGTCGGTCAGGTTCTTCAGCATCGTCTCTTCGAGGACATCGAACACGGGCACGCCGTAACAATCGCGGAGTCCTACTTCCAGTACTACACCGGCAGTGAGCGGCAGTTCCCACAAGAGACGACCGATGCGAGTTTCGTCGACCGGCTACAGCGCGAGTATCCGTTCCACCCGACGGTCATCGATACGTTGACCGAGAAGATCGACACCATTCCCAAGTTCCAGCGAACCCGCGGTGCGTTGAAGTTGCTCGCACGAGCGGTATACTACCTCTGGAACCATCAGCCCGACCACTACGACCGTCACTGGATCCGGCTGTACGACCTCACGCCCGCGGACAACGCTCCCGATGGGAGCATCGATTCGACGCTCCGCGAGACGCTCTTCGAATTCGTCGAACTGGACTCGGCCGTCTCGGCTGACATCTACAAGGAGGATGGCACCGCGCACGCACAACTCGAGAATCGCAAGTGGACTGAGAAGGGGATTCCACGCCTGGGTAGGCACCTGACCACGACCATCCTCTGGCACAGTCTCGCGTACGGGGAACAGGCGACCGGACTCACGCGAGCAGAGATGAACGCTGCGTTGGGTCACCCTGATATCCAGTTCGACAACTACGATTCGGCACTGGAGGCGCTCGCGGGCGGGGACATGAACGTGGCGTGTTACTATCTCTACGACGAGGAGCGCGTCCGGTTCAAGTCCGATCCGAACCTCATCCGCATCATCGACCAGCGCGTGGACAATACGCCGGACGCACAGGCTCGTAATCGCTTCGAGTCCCGACTCGAGAACTCCGAAGTCGGCACGGGTGGCTTCGAGACCGTCGTGTTCCCCGAGTCCCCGGCAGATCTCCCGGACAAACTATCCAAGCCTCAGCTCGCCGTGATGCATATGGACACGGCACCGGTCTCCGACGGCGGAAGCGAGATTCCGGAGAAAATCCAGACGCTGTACGAGAAAGCTGCCTCCAAGCACGGCGGAGAGACTCAGAGTCGGGTGTACAAGAACTACGTGCTGTTCCTCGCTCCGGACGAGGAGCGAATCCAGAGCGCCATCGGCGAGGCGCGCCAACTGGAGGCCATCGAGGCGCTGCTGGACGATTCGACCCAGACCGCCGACCTCTCCAGCGAGCAAATCGAGGAGCTCCGGGAGCGGCGCGATCAGACGCACGGTCTCCTGGGTGAGTTGGTGCGGGGCGTCTACCGGCACCTCTACTACGTCGAGCGCGACGGGCTGACTCATCTGGCCATCAATGCCACCGAGGCAAACGGCGGGACGACGCTCGTGAACGCTGTCGAGGAAACCCTCGAAGGCCGGTTGATTCGCGCCGATGCGGACGCGAAGGGTGTCGCGTTCTTCAAGCAGAAGCTCTGGCAGCAGACACAGGACAGCATGACCACCGAGCAGTTGGTCAGGCAGTTCGCCAAGAAGCCGGGACTCCCGTACCTGCTCAACACGAAGCCGCTCCGGAAGACCGTCCAGAAGATGGTCGACGACGCGGGGTACACCTACTGGGACAGTACGGCCGAGGAGGGTGGACTCACGTACTGGGACGGCGACGAAGACGACAGCCCGGCGAACTGGCGGAAAGCCGACCCGCTCTCGGAGTCACCCGACGCTCGCACGAGCATCCGCGACTCGGACGTGAAGATCGGTGACGACTACGTCGTCTACACCGACGTCGACGCGCTCCTGGACGTCCACCACGATTCGATTCGACCACCGGAGACTGAAGACGGCGCGTGCGCGAAGGAGGGGTGTCCGAAAGATATCGGTGTGGATGAATCGTACTGTGATGAACACAAACCCGAGAAGCCGGAGTGCAATAGATGCGGTAGGAAGGTCGATAGCGGGCTCACCCCGGACGGGCTGTGTAGCGACTGTGCACGCCCGAGCGACTGGGAGCAGTCGACGAGTCTGATGGCGACGTCGCGGGCCTTCAACGAGGTCCGGACACACGCGCTCGGAAAGGCGACGACCGGCGGCAACCCCGGTGTCGACCACGTCACCGTCGAGGTGGGTGGTGACGAACAGCTGTCGAAGGGGTCGTTCATCGCCGGTCAGCAGCCGGTCAAGGAGCGTGCAGACAACATCTCTGTTCGGATGACGTACGAGACGCAGTCGTCGACGGGGGCCTCGTACCAGGCTGAGTTCACCGGCGGCGTCGACAAGTTCTCTAACGTGACGAACCAGCCGCCGTCGTTCGGCGAGGCGTCGCGGGTCGAGGTGAAGTTCCGCGTCGAAATGGACGAACCGGAGCCGCTCACGAGCGACGAAGACGACGTACTCGCGGAACTGCGGGACGCGCTCGGTGACACCAGTATCAACGTGAAGGTTCAAGCACGAGGACCGGTCGAAGTACCCCCAGAGGTGCAACAATGACGCCCCAACCCACAGTCGACGGCGATGCAGACGCTGCGAAGCCACTCCCGCAAGACAACCTCGGCACTGGCCACTTCGGCAGCAGCGTGTACGGCGGTCGCCCGACGTTCGCGCTCACGCGCCGTGACGGACCGGACGGCGCTCGCTTGACACTGTACGAGCTCCTGCCCGCGGAGCAGGCCGCGGCGCGCCGCGAGCGCCTGGAGCGCGGCACTGCGAGCAGCGGCCTCGTGCTCGAACCCTTCGGCGAGGTGTTCGACGAGTCGGCCGACCCAGATGCAGACCGCTGGTCGTGGGAGGACTGGACGGCGGTGAAGGTCACCCGGCTCTCGGAGAGTCGCCTCCGCGCCATTCTGCCGCTCGTTCGGGAGGCTCTCGACGGTGCGGACCTGGACGAGGAACTCGCCACGAGCGCCGGTCGCGCCGACGTCTTCCTCCCGGAGACGGTGGGCGTGCGTCTCGCGCTGGCGTTCCTGGGCGTGAAGCCCATCCAGCGCGTCGACCGGATGCGGGCGTTCTGCCGCGGTATCGCGCGAATGAGCGACGAGGAGTGCTACTACTGGCACGCGAAGTGCCGGTCGCCGTCGAGTCCGAACGGCGAGAAGGCGCTACGGACGATGCTGACGACGCACATCTGAACATGAGTGAACAACCGATGCAGGAGACCGAGGAGGAGGAGTCGCTGAAACCGCTCGCCATTGAGGGGAACCTCCCGCTGAAGGCGGTCGGTATCGAGAATCTGAAAGAGGCGAATCCGAAACATCTTCCGCCACATCGATACCTACACCGATGGTTCGCCCGGCGACCGACACCAGCCACCAGATTAGCGATTCTCGCGTCGATTCTTCCTAAAGATACAAGGCCAGATGATTTACTTCGATGGATGCAGGTTGGCCCGAAGCAGGGTATCGAAGGGGACTCCATTAGCGAATACGTAGAAAGTGAGGGTGTCATAGAAGAGTTCTCATGGTTTGCTGAATCAGCTCTAACGAATTGAAAGCGCCGTACACTTGGTGCACGCTATTTTTAGCTTGTC
>NZ_VRYN01000028.1 GCF_008124605.1 Halobacterium salinarum DSM 3754 | reverse complement strand
AGCTGGTCCTCGTGAATCTCACTGTCTGCTTGCTGGGTCGTAGACACACCTTCAGCAAGCAGACGTTCTAACTAAGCGGCTTTGTGATGTACTGAGATTATCGAGGAAACTGCTGATCCGTTACTATCGGGACGTGGCCCATCTGGATTCGCTGCAGCTGCAATTTATGCCGCCGCATTGCTCTGTAACGAGAAACGCACACAACACGAGGTAGCAGACGTGGCGCAAGTGACCGAAGTAACTATTCGGAACCGATACCAAGAACAGATTGAAATGTTAGATATACACCAGTAGAAATGGCTACGAAATTCATCCAAGAGACATGACCAAACCCACAGCCGTCTCGGTACGCGACCTTGCGTGTGAGATCCGGACTGGAAGGCAGTCTGCTCTGGATCTCCTTGAGTCAGTTCTTGACCGTATTGAGGCGATCGATGAGTTGAACGCGTTTATTACGGTAACCGAAGAATCGGCACGGAACCGTGCTCGAATGGCCGACGATGCAGCCGAACGTGGTGATGATCTCGGCCCACTCCATGGCGTGCCGGTCGCAATCAAGGACCTTCGGACCCGAAAGGCGGGGGTCCGGCATACGATGGGGCTCGCACCGTTGGCTGATAATGTGGCGGACGACGATTCCATCACGGTTGAGCGGCTGGAAGCTGCAGGAGCAGTGATCGTGGGGACGACCAATACGCCAGCCCTTGGTCACACCATCAAGACGGAGAACAAGCTTGTCGGAGCGACTCCGACACCGTTCGACCATGACCGGTCCGCTGGTGGGTCTTCCGGTGGGTCTGCAGCGGCGCTTGCGGCCGGTGTGGTACCGCTCGCGACCGGATCAGACATCGGTGGCTCACTCCGAGTACCCGCCTCCTGCTGTAACGTCGTCGGGCTGAAGCCGACGCTCGGACTCGTCCCCGAGCGCGTCCCCCGTGATGGCTTTAATACGCACTCCCCGTTTTTTGTTGGTGGACCAATGGCACGGACCGTCGAAGATACGGCGGTTTTGCTTGATGTCCTTGCGGGTCAAGATGATAGTGATCCATTCAGCGTTCCTCAACCAGAGACAGACTACACGGGAGCGACTGATCGACCAACTACTGAGCTCTCAGTTGCGTATAGCCCGAATCTGGACTTGCAGCCGGTCTCACCAGTGGTGCGTGAGACGGTCGACGACGCTGTTACAGAGTTGGCGGCTGCTGGCGCTACTGTTGATACTGTCGACCTCTCACTGCCGTCTTATGAGGACCTGTCGATGGCGTATGTTACACAGGTCGGCGTCTTTTTCAGTGCGTTCGCCCAACATCTCGGAGACCGATACGACATCGACTTTGCGACCGCCGACGTCGAAGATACAGTACATTCGACAATCGCATTAGGAACGGAAACAGACGCTGCCACCGACCGGTTACAGAACGTACCTCGCACTGCTGCATACGAGGAAATTCAGGACACATTGGCTGGCTACGATGTCCTCGTGACACCAACTCTTACTGTTCCACCTTACAGTAAACGTCTCGCTGACGGCTATCCAACGGAGATTGACGGACACTCAGTGATGGGTGTACCGACAGACGTCATGTTGACGTGGGTGTTTAACATGACCGGCCACCCTGTGGCATCAATTCCGGCCGGACTTACCAACGATGGCCTCCCTGTTGGATTGCAGATTGTTGGCCGACGATTTGCCGAGGAAGACATTCTGAGCGTCGCCGCTGCGATGGAGCGGGTCCGGCCGTGGACAGATCAGTATCCTATAGTAAACACTAGAAGTAATTGCTCACGTTAGGAACAGAGAGTTTGTCGAGAGCGGTGTCGATCGCTGTTGTTAGCTCGTCGAGTGAGTCAAAGAATCGGTTGCTTAGTGCCTTTTGCAGCTGTCTCCAGCATTCTTCGACCGGATTCATCTCCGGTGAATACGAGGGTAACGTCACGAAGGCGAGGTCGTCACGGGCTGCCAGGTCCGTGACGGCCGACGCCTGAAAATACGGGGCTCCGTCCAACACGACGATCAAATCATCTTCGAATTCATCACATAATGCTAAAATGAAATGCTTTGCGTGTTCGGCCGTGACGTACTCGGTGAACCGAGAGAAGAAGCGATCACCGTCCTCGGTGATCGCGCCCAGTAGACACGTCCAATCACGTTGGCCTGAAAGCTCGACCGAGGGCCGCGTGCCCTGTGGAAACCACGCGGCACGCGGCTCAACTTGGACGGATTTCTTGGTTTGGCCGATACAGACTACGGTGGCGTCCATTTCCCGCCGCTTTTTTTGAGCTCGTCGTGGAACGCTTCTTGCTCGTCTTCATCGGCTTCGGCGGCTGAACAGCGTGGTTTTTGATAGCTCAATCCCGCTTCTTTCAGCAACCGCCGACAACTCGGGATTGAATACTCAGCGCCGTATGTTTCTTCGAGATACTCTTGAGCAAGCGCCGGCGTCCACGCCGGCGCGTCGATCCCGACCTCGCTCGGTGGGTCGTGAACGGTTTCTTCGAATTCTTTCTGCTGTGATTCTGAGAGTTTACGCTTTCTCCCAGTTCGTTTATCATCAGAAACGGCTTGCTCAAGCGACTCGTCAGTGTCGAGTCGCTTGAGCCAGCTGTAGATTGTCCGTCGCTGCACGTCGTACCACTCGGCTAGCTCGGTCTGCGTGACACCATTCTTGTACGCGATTACCGCTAAGAGCCGTTGTGTCGGCTTCTTTCCGTCCACGTTGTCGAGAGCGTCTTGCAATTCCTCGACGGTGATCTCGTCGAGATGATTCATTAGCTATTGCAACTATCTCTGAGTAAAAAGTTCTACCGGTTACTATAGGATATCAGAGGGGACTTATTTAACCCAGTCGAAGGGCACATAGACGAATGCATGATTTAACTGGATTCCAGCGGGACATCTTGTATGTAATTACTGGGCTTGAGGAACCACATGGGCTCGCAGTCAAGGACGAACTCGAGGACTACTACGAGCAAGAAATCAATCATGGGCGGCTCTATCCGAATCTCGACGACCTCGTCGACAAAGGCCTCGTAGAGAAAGGACAGCTCGACAAGCGCACAAACTCCTATACGCTCACCCGGCGTGGCCGCCGCGAGATTACTGCTCGTCGCGACTGGGAGACCCAGTACGTCGACTTCACCGAGTAACACCCCATTTCCAGCGTTCAGGAATGGGTGTCACTCACTCCAGCAACACTGCCCCCTTCGCGTGGTAGTCGCTTGATGGCTCCGTGGACTCACTCAAGCAGGCCGAGTTCAGTGAGGCGGTCTTCGACGTGTTTCAGTGCGGACTGTGCGTCCTCAGATTCATTTGCACCGGTAATCACGAGTTTCCCACTGCCGAAGAGGAGAACGACGACGTCGGGGTCCTCAAGGCGGTAGACGAGGCCAGGAAACTGTTCGGGTTCATACTCTATTTGCTCCAACCCCAGACCGATCGCAATCGCGTTCAAGTTCAACGATTGCTTGAGATCGGCACTGGAGACGATATTCTGCACCTCAATCGGCGGATTACTCGAGACATCGATGCCTAACTCGCGGATGTCCTCAAACACGATCTCGAGGGCTTCGTGAACGTCATCGACGCTTTTCGCGCCGGTGCAGACGACTTTCCCCGACCGGAAGATCAGCGTGGCTGACTTCGGCTCCTGGAGGCGGTAGACGATTCCAGGAAAGTCCTCGGGGTTGTACTCCGCGCCGGGAAGGTCTGTGGAGAGTTGGTCGAGGGCGAGTTCTTGGCCGATATCGCTGGATGCAACGACGTTCTCGATGTGAATCGTGTCCGCCAGAGTGCTCATACAGAGTATTTCTCGGACAACTCACTTAAATAGCGGGTGGAAATGTGTGGCGCTGGTGAGGCCCTCAACGGCTAATCGATTCGGGTATAGGCCGCTAAGTACAGATGTTCCATTCAGTAACTGTTTCTATGAGGGTGTCATAGAACCGTTCTCATACCAGAGAGCAGGGTGAACGCTGAGGTGGTATGAGCCCAGCGACCCTGCAAGATAATCCTACGGTAGAGACGTTCTTCAATGCCGTGGAGACGGAGACGCTAGCGCTGTTCGAGCATCTCTCCTTCGAGTTTCTCGAAGAATTCGACGTGTTCGCCCCGGCGGAGACGGGGCGAACACGAGACCACGAACCACCCGAGATGATGCGTGGGTTTCTGCACTGCTACTACAAGGATATCTACGGCATTCGTCCGGTTGCGCGAGAACTGAACAACACAGTCGTCTGGCTCAGCTGTGGCTTCGATCGACCGCCGTCGAGAGACGCGGTCGATCGTTTCCTCACCGATCTCGAACACGTCATCGACGAGATTTTCGACCACCTCGTCGAGCAGGCCGCCTTGCGGGGCCTGCTCGACTTGACCTACTCGATTGATTCGACAGACGTGAGAACGATGCCAGCCGATCAAGACGCGTCGAAATGCTACGATCCAACGGCTGAAGAGTACTACTACGGCTACGGCTGCACGATCGTTTCGACTGGTTCAAAGATCCCGATTGCAGCGGAATTCACCGAGAGCAAACAAGCGCCAGAAGAGACGGCGATGCGCGTCACGCGTGACGCGCTCGCCGTCGACACTCCGATCTGGATGCTTGGAGACAGCGCCTATGACACACTCGATTGGCACGACTACCTGCTGACCGCAGGAGTCGTGCCAATCGCCCCGTACAACGCACGCAATACCGACGATCCACTGGACATAGAGTACAGGGTCGAAGACCGTATCAAAGAACACAGCAAGGACGTGAAGTTGAAGCAATCGACGTTAGATGAGACGTACAACCGCCGGACAGGCGTCGAACGAACTAACGACGCAGTCAAGGACTGCGGCCTCGGGCACGTCCACGCCCGAGGCCGCGTCCATGCACGAGCACAAGTGTTCCTGTCGTTGTGTCTGCGTCTCGTTATTGCGATCACCAACTACGAACGAGGAGATAATCCGGGAAGCACGATCATCACGGTGTGACAAGAGTTCTATGACACCCTCT
>NZ_VRYN01000027.1 GCF_008124605.1 Halobacterium salinarum DSM 3754 | reverse complement strand
TACTGCATCTTCTGAGGTCAAGAACCCGTCTCTGACGCTGTGAAACTGCGAATAGTCTTCCCTACCCCGACGCTGTCTTGTGATTCAACGAGGCATGGCGGCTTCAAGACGTTCGTGATCCGTGATTAGGCGTGAGCGCGGGATGGTAATGCGATGAGTTGTTTGACTCCGCCAGTCCGGATTCTCGTCGGTGAGGGTATCCCAGACGTATTCCTGAATGACACGCCAGTAGATTTCTCTAGTGGTGTCGTCGTAGATAGCGAGGACAACTGGAATGGGTTGCCCCATGTATTGTTTGAGATGCTCAATTGTGAGTTTCGCATGGACAGTTTCGGTATCAGAATCGAATTTACCGGTTGATTTCAGTTGGATGAGGAAGTGATCACTGCGGATGTTTTGATGGGTGGAGTCGTCGGTGTCATCATCAGTGAGGTTAACGATAAAATCAGGACCGTAGTCTTTCTCGTATGCTTCGACCGGGTATGGGCGAAGTTGAGTAACGAGTTGGGCTTCACCTATCTCGTCAAGTTCCTGGTCAGAACTGCGACTCGGCATTTATCTTCATCTACATATTACGAGCTATATTAAAATAGTCTAGGTTGTGAACTGTCTTCTCTGGTGTGTCCAATTTCTCGCGTAATTGCCCACCGCAACCACTCATATCTACCGATTGTGGCGTCGGCTATGCTGTGGAAAGATTTTCTAGCGTATCAAGAAGGTCCCTCGACCGGTCCGGAGAGGCTTCGAACATACCCACCTGCAAAGGACCCCAATCCTCACCCTGTTCATCAAGGGACTCTCTTAGATGTGAGACAGTTTCTCCCCAGTAAGTCGTCCCCATGAGTCTCATCTCGCCATCCCGACTCTCGACTCTTTCAATGAGTGCTAAATCCGCTATCGCTTCAAAATCCTCAAACGATTGTTCATATGCAGTCGAGGAGGAAAGGAAATCCATTGCCGGCTCTCGAAGCTGGTCTTTTATTTGGGACCGAATGGATTTCTCCTGACGTTCGCGCTCGAATCCCGATCCGAGTTTATCTGATATTCTCCACGGGTGGAGTGCGAACTGGGCCTCCTTCCCAGATCTATCTGAATACGATAACGATGAACGGTGAACCTCAACTGTTGTCTGCGATAGTAGCTTCTGGATGACGTTCCAATTCTCGGAAGCCAGTGCCGCCATTCCCACCCCATACATAACGAGTGTAGCGGGGTAACGCCTCAGTAGCTTTAGAGCAGGAGTATATTTATTCTCCGGTGATGGTGTAGAGCCAATGTGCTGTATGGCCTGAACCGTCGGCTTGAGACCGATATTCACTGTCTGGTTTCCCCAGTAAGAACAAGTCATTGTAGCCACAGCCAGGGTTCCGACTACGCTGCCGTATTCTTCAAGCCTGTCCTCAACAGTGATCTCGCCGGAGTCGTTATGTAGGGGAAACCGCTCCTCCTCAAATATCTCCGCGCTCACTTCCTCAGCTTCCTCTTTGATAAGATCGGCAAGATCTATCTTGTGCTGTTCCCGGGTCAGGTACTTTTTCACTCGTTCGCGGGCCACCTCGCGTGAGAGTGGTGCCGCGGACTCCGCGCCCTCCAGTGCTTCGACGCTCTCTTTCAATTCAGAAAAGAACCGAGCAGCACCCTCGTTCTGGATAGTGATGGCATCCCTGTGCGACACGAGGGGTTCTGCCTCCTCTTCAAGTTCTCCGTGGTGGGACCAGTAAGTCGAGTATCGATGTACTTTGCATGATTTAAGCGACTCTCGCAGGCGTGTATCCCACTTCCCTGACCAACCGCACACAATCAATCCGTAGTCTTTGAAAACTCGGTCGATGAGTTCCTGCATCGGTTCTGAATACTCCTCCAGCTCGGTTGCAAGGTTCTTGATATCGGTTTCTTTGTAGTCGCCATTCACCTTGATAACAACCGCATCCTGGTGTGCAAGTGGCTCAGCGCCCCGAGCTGATTCTGGCCCTGTTATCACGACAGGCTTGACACCGTATTCGGCTAACGCATCCTCAAGCAGCTGGTCAAAGTTCGTGGTGAGAACTACATCGATGTACCCGTTGTCGATAAGCCAGGCAATGCTCTCATGTGCCTTGGTCGGGGTTTTCTCGTCACGACCTCTTTCCTCCTCTGACGGCTCGAAGTAGTCTTCCAACAGTGATCGTCGTTCCTCTTGCGAGCCTGCCAACTCACCAATCAGGTCGTCATAGGCAGCCTCTTCTCCGTACTCCTCTTTGTACCAGTCGAACGGATCGTGCTGCAGATCTTCTTCTCTCGCTGCAGCCAGTTTCCGAATCAAATCTTCGACAACTACCCACCCAGTCGGGACGCCTGCACCAGTGGAGACTCCTGACCCGAGAAGTAGTGCATATCGCCCGGGATTATTCCTGACCGAAAATGTGAGCGACATTCGTTTGTCAACCATTTTTCAGCACCTCTTGTGTCATCGTCATTTCTCGGTTATTTGAATCTTGTGTGGAGGAGATGCTCGAATTGGTTCGATGAGAGGTGACACCACTCACCTTCTGTCAGATATTAATCGTTTTGTATGGGCGTACCCTCCGAACCTCTGCGTGGAGATTAAGCGAATTTCTGTATTGCACTATACGGTCTACACACGTCTGTTTCGGTGGCTCCACACCCTGAGGGTACTGAAATCGAGGGAATCACCCCATACTCTAACTACTCGTGATTACTCTGATAATCACGACCACTTTGAAGTACCCCGACGCCGTCGGTGAAGCACGAATGCTGCAATCGCCTCAGGAAGACGCTTCCCCCAGAGTAGAGCCACTGCGAGCGGCTGATCCCCCGCGAGTGTCGGGTCGGTTGCGAGCTCCGCTCTGTCGCCGGAAACCTTATCGCGAATTATCGATAATTCGTAATCGAGATGGCGCAATCACCTCCGCGGTCAGGCCGACCACCAATTCAGCAGCTTCAGACGGTGGCCGACCTTCTCGACACGCCGGCACTCGCTCGGCTATACGCCCATATCCTACAACACGGTCCAGTCACCGTATCCGAACTTGTCGACGAACTCGACATCCCTCAGGGGACCGCCTACGACTATGTGCAGAACCTCGAAACTGCTGGGTTAGTGGAGAAGGCTCGTGATCAACGCCCGTACGAATACGACGCCGAGTCGATTGCACTTACTCTCTCGACGGACGGCGAAACACAAACGATCACGCCAGCACTCATCGCTGCCGTTGCCCGCCGCGACGATGATGAGGACATCGACATCTACATCGGGCGTCACGGTCTTGATGGCCTCGCCGTCGCGCTTGAGTACGCCTACGAGTACGTCGATGGCACGGTCAACCATCGGATTGCGGCCCGGGAACTCGACCTCTCACCGCTTGAAGCCGAGATCATTCTCCAGGCACTGGAACCGGTTGCCGCCGAGTACGCCGACGCGGTTGCATGACGACGGTCTATATCGCCGATACCGGCGTCTTCGTCCGGTGTGGTGGCCCGGGCAAGGACAAATTTCAACGGCTCCGTCGGGCACTCCGACAGGCAGGTGTCTCGTTGTATGTCCCCCAGCGTGTCTACGAAGAGATCGGGGGCGATCCGGCAGCCGAAGAGTATCCCTCCGGGAACATACCCAATCCCGATGGCTTCGAGGAAAGGTGGATCATCGTCGCCGACGACCTCGACTACGCCAATCCGATCGTCTCAACGGTGATGGACGAAGCACGAAGGTTCATCGCCAACGAGACCGACCGCGACGAAGATATCACCGAAAAAGCGGACACAGCACTCGTGGGGCTTGCTGCTCAGGTACTCGATACCGGAGAGTCAGACCACGTTGTTCTTCTCACGACCGACAAACCGGCGGGCCGGGCGGCCGAGACGCTCCTGCCGCAACACGGCTTCAGCGACCGGATCGAATTCCAGTACGTCAGTGTGGAGTATCTCGAGACGATCACAGCCGAGGAATTTCGATAACGCAGCGCCGAGGTGAGGCCCGATGAGCGACGATCGGTCTTCTTCCCGTTCTAAAAGCTCTCTCAACGACAGCTTCGAGCGCTACCTCCAAGACAAGGGGAAAGGCCGCGGTGGCGACGGCGGGAACTACCGACGAAACGCTGCACGCGAGTTGGAGCGGTTCGCGGAGTGGGCCGCCGGCCACCGTGGCGACGAGGACTGGACCGGGATCGTCCCCGACGGTGTCGACCGGGAGCCGACCTTCAGCGATCTCGACGAACGCGTGTTCCGGGAGTACGCCCGGCATCTCGGTGGAGACCGGGGACTCAAGCAGAACACGGTACAAACCTACTACCGATATATCTCTGCGTGGTGCGGCTGGTGTGTCAACGAGGGCTATCTCGAGACGCATTACGCGCAGCGGGCGAGTGCGATGGCGCCGTTGCCGGAGGACGACGGCCGCAAGCCCGGTGACCAGCAGGCCTGGACGTCCGAACAGCGCCATACCTTCACCCGCTATGTCGACGAGCAGGCCCGCGATGCCATCGAGGCATACACGACACTGCCGGAGGATGCTGACTCTCTCGACAAGCAGCGAGCGCGCTACGCGGCGCTGAAGGCGGCTCGTGATCGGGCTCTGGTGTTCGTTCTCGCGTATACAGCTGTCCGCGTCGGGGAACTCCTCCGAGATCCGAACGACCCGCGCCGGCGCGGCGTCCGCTGGGAGGACCTCTCCCTTGACGACGGGAGTATGGATGTCTACCGGAAGAAACAGCAGTGGGATGCGGCGAGCCTCCCTGATCCGGTAATTTCGCCGCTGCGGAGCCACCGCCAGCTGATGGATCCACCGACGGAGCGCTGGCCGGTGTTTCCGACGTTCGACCAACGGACGCTCGCAGGGCTCGTTCAGGAAGAGCTAGCTGAACGAGGGGAACGCCCAGAAGCAATCGGTGAACGCCGTGATAAGTACGCTCGCGACCTGCTGCTAGCGCTCGATGAGGACATTCGGCCGCCGTCGATCACGACGGACGGCGCACGGTCGATTCTCCAACGGCTCTCGGATGACGCAGAGATCGGCATTGACCATCCGAAACACGATTATCTTGCCCCGCATGGTGGTCGACGTGGAATGGGGGAGGTACTTGTCCGTGCGTTTGGGTATACGGTCGCTGCCCGTTACTTAGATAACTCCGAGGAGATGGTTCGGGAGCGCTACTCGCATATTGAAGCTGGTGAACTCGGTGATGTCGCAACCGAAGCACTAGAACAGATCGATTGAAGAGTGAAGGTATCGACTCTCCCTCAATCATAGCAAAAAGGCACTGTTGGAGGTCAGCGTAGTACCTCTCCGAGTTCAATGGGGAGCTCTGGTAACGGAGCAGATATCATCTGATCCGGTTGGAATCTGCCTGATCTACTGTCACCAATAGATGGCTACTATTTGCGATTCGATTTGGAGGACATCAACATCGATAGCTTCTTCTTCACCACCCATAGACCTGTGTTCCTCGAATATCATGTAGTCAGTAGCTTCTGCTTCGTCATCCTTCGAGAGGGAGACATCGTGGTCTCGAAGATACGTCGCATAATCAGTGTAAAAGTCAATCAGTTCTGTTCCGCCATAGGGGGAGAGTGTTGGGACTCCTTCTTCAACTACATACTCGGTTATGAACCCGCGATGAAGATCGTCCCCGACCTCGTCAATCCCTGCTCGTTCATCAAATTTAGCGAGCGTATCTATCCAATCGTCTAGGTCTGTATCGTCAGTACCTCACAAAGCATCCTCGGCTAGCTGTTTCTGCGGCCTGAGTTCTGTGTCGAGACGGGTGTGCTGACGGTCTCGACGAGAGAATCACGG
>NZ_VRYN01000026.1 GCF_008124605.1 Halobacterium salinarum DSM 3754 | reverse complement strand
GTCTTCGATCAGCCGGTCGAGCAGCGGCGGTGGTGAATAGCCGAGGAACTCACCGAGTTCGTGGAGAATGAGCTGGGCGTGCGACCGGAAGGTCGCCGCCCAGCGCTCTGTCGGAAACACAAGCTCATCATCCGCCTGCTCAGTGACTAGATCCAACAGATCGCGGCTTACAAGCAGCGACAGCAGCGCTGCGTACAATAAGATCCTCACCACGTGTTCGTCACTCGTGTCGAACTCGTCCAATTCGTACTGCGTCTTCAGCTCCCGGAACAGCAACTCAACTTCCCACCGACAGCGGTAGATCTCCGCTAAATCCGCCGGAAAGAACTCCTTCCTCGCTAAATTCGTCATGTACAGGTGGTAGTCGTCGGCGTCCTCGTCGCGGACGCCGACGACGCGAAATCGCTTCGTATCTAGTGACTGTGTCCCATTGTACGGCCCTCGTTTGAATTCGACTTCGACTTCTACATCGATGTATTTCCGGTCGAGATCGTCGAGAACAGCTCGGAGCTGCTTGCCCTCTAAGGGAATGGCGCGGCCGCGCCATTCCCGTAGCTCTCTGGTAATCAGCGGATTCGCGTTCTGCTTCAGCCGACTCACGAAGTAGCCGTCGTTTTCGTCGATCAGCGCAAACCGGCGGTACTTGAAGTAGGCGAGATCGAACAGCATGAGGCGATTCTCAAGCCACGGCCCTGTTTTGAACAAGGTGCTGTCGTGCGTTTTCTCGTTAGCAGTATCGAGCTGTTCAATCGTCTGCTCTGTGGCATTGTGGAGCAGGTGGAGCTTCGCTCCAGCCTGCTCCTCGTGGCGGGCTTCGAACTGATCTGAGAGAAATTCGTGTAACCGCAACACCGTTCCATCAGCGATCATCACGTCTCTAAATCGGTCGATATCAGCGTCAACAGCGTTAGGAACGGCGACCTCGTCGAGACCATGCTCGACGAGGTCGCGGAGATACTCCGCAAGCGTCGGTGTCAACCGCTGATAGAATCCACCCGGAGAAATCGTCTCATCGGCAGTAGAGTTGTAACAGCGTCTAAAACCGGCGAGTGTTCGGCTTTCGCCTGCGGCGAAGCCGAACACGAACGCCCAAACGAAGGCAGGGATCTGGAGCTTGCGGTCACGTTCGACCACGCCGAGTTTAGTAGCTAGCGTAACTTCTGGAGGTATCCGCCAAGATACTCGTCGATCCACGAGGCTGCGAAACTCAGCTGAGTTGTAAGTTGCTCAAAGAGCTCAGTGAGGAGAGCGCGGTATTCTGCCGCGCTCTCCACAATCAGCGGTGATGCTTTCCACTTGAGGCTCTTCCAGACCTGCTCGATTGGGTTGAGATCCGGTGAGCCAACCGGGAGAAACACGAGATCGATGCCAAGTTGATGGGCTCGCTTACGCGTGTACTCGCACGCGTGTGAGGAGAAGTTGTCCAAGACGAGCAGAATCCGCTGTCCCGGATTCTGCTCGCGGATCCCTTCGAGACACTCGCAAATCCGTTCTTTCTCTTGATTGGTCGGAAACTGAACGACACTCTCACCAGAGACTGCATAGAACCCGACCGCTGGTTCGTCTAACTTCACCAGCGGTCGGGTGATGTGCGGATCATCCACGGTGTAGAGTCGCTGTGAGTTGTCCCACGGTTGTGGATGGGATGCGTCGAGAAATCCAAGGACGGTTCCACCGTCCGTCCGGATTTCCTCGTCAACGACCCATCCTTCCTCGTCGTCACCGTCGCGTTTGTTGTGCGGTGTGTCGTCAGGCTCCTCGTCGAACGCGTCAGCGACGCGTTCGTCGAGAATCTCTTCGGCGTTCTCCGGGCGTGATGGACGCTTAGTCCGTGGGATTGCGTAGGAAAGGCCGAGATTTTCGAGGAAGGTACTGAGATAGACCGGGTGAAACTCTACGTCGAATTCTTCGTTAATGAGGTGCTGTATTTCCTGTTTCTTCCACGGTTGGCCGTCACGAAGGAGTTCCAAGAGGTGCTCGCGTTGGTCGTCGCCGAGCTTCGGGGGCCTGCCGCCCCCGAAGTTCGGCATCAGGAGACCGAGACCACCTTCGTTCCACCGGCGGGCCCAGCGTGTTCCCGTCCCGGAGGACCTGCCGACATCGTCGGCAGCGTCCTCCAGCGTCGCTCCCTTGTAGAGACGTTTGACGAAGATCAGCCGCTCAGTGAGTTTCTCGTCAGTAGACTCCGCAAGGAGCCGGTCGAGATCGTCCTCACTGAGGTGACGGACGATCTCTTTGCGGCGATCTCCGGGCATACTCTCATATCAGGCGCCACCTCCATAACTTCCCCTAACCACTATCCTCGGCGTGGTCTTCGAGGAACTCAGAGGGAAACAGTGTAGTGAGCCGACGCATAATCCGAGGTGAGGAGTCCTTGTCGTGCACAGACTGGACTTCCTCATTCCTTCCGAAAGATGCCTCGATAAGCCGCCGCTATCACGCGGTTTCTCGCTTAACTAAAGACGGATGATCCTCGTGCATGTTTAGAATGATATCTGCGTCGTCTGTCGAGAGAGATTCAGTGACGGCAGGCCCAACATCGATATCGTGATCGCCAGGCATGGAAACCCTTCTAACGCCGGTCCATTTCTCGAGGTTGTTGAACGAGAAAGAGCACTTCCAGTACTTCGTCCTAGTGTTGACTAATCACCCCTTGATGACGGTCCCGTTCTCATAGGATTCGGTGGTGAAGGAGGCATCGTTCGTGCTCGTGCTGTCGCCGGAATACATGCAGTTGAGGACGGTGACGTATTCCCCCTCTGTCGTCACACCGAAGATGTTGATTGGGCCGTCCTCGGTTTCCACGTCGTCATTGTGCCTCTCGAAAATTTCGTAGAAGCTGCCAAGTAGATCCAGTTCGACACCATGTTCCGGTGAGAACGTGAGTGTCCCTGCTACGGCTTCATTCGGGACAAGTTGTTCCTCCTCATGCATCTCCTCTAACCACCACTTGCCCCCGACGTCTATACTGTCCATATACGTTCTTCTGATGATGGTTCTAAAAATCCCGTGGAGAACGCCCAGAAGCCACGAAGCGAGATCTGCGGAGTAAAAAAGGTTCTACTGCTTGGCCTTGGCAGAGATCAGGTATTTGTACTCGTGCTCCCCTGAAGCGTCAACCTCGATATCTTCCAAGTCCTGGGTATCCTCTAAGCGGTCAAGGAGTACGTAGGTGGTGACGGTGTCGTCGCTGACGTGTATATCATCCCTCAATATGCCCTGATATCGGCCAGTTCCTCCACAATACGGTCAGTCCCGGTAGTTGAAGTCATAGTCTTGACGGCATACAGGAATGTCCGGGTTGAACGCTTCGAACCACGGCTAAGTCGAAAGTTCGGTGTCGTCTGCAATTGTTGTATAATAATTTACCATATTCGTTTTTAAATCTGATCCACGCCCGGAAATCCCTGTTAGAAACAGGAAGGCAATAGCTGAGGTCGTCTTCATTAACCGGTAACTACATGAAATCCTGGACAGTCATGTCACGTGAAAGATGCCGTTCCGAGGCCTGCGGGACGGAGTAATCGTTGTACCCGCCAACGTCCTCAACCAGGAACCCGTAACCTGTCCCGAGTGCGGCGACACTATGTACGCCCGAGGCGGGGATCAAAAGGCACGCCACTTCTACCACGTCAACAACTCCTCCGGAAACAATTGCCCCACCACCGAGTCGACAGGAGAATCAGCTACCCACGCAAGGTGTGTAGCACTCGCAGTCGCAGCACTCAAAAACAAATTCAAACCCCAGGCCAAGCGTTGCGGAGCAGAAATCACGTTAGACGTCTCCGACAGCGGCAGCGGAAACAAGACACGACAGGCCGACGCACTACTCGAGTTCACCGAAGAGAATCCGTTCTTCGGCAAAGGTCTCATCATCGAAGTACAGCACCGGCACCACGAGAAAGACATCAAATCCACGACCCACGACTATCTCTACACTGGTTACTCCGTTGCCTGGCTCTCTTCCAGTGACTTCGGAGAAGAAGAAGAACTGGATTACTTGGTCGTCGACCAAGTCTTCGCCAAGGAAGACGGGGCCGGATACAGCGTACGCGACTACTCAGCTAAACGGTTCATCGACTGCGAGAGTTACTACTACAGTGGAGAACACAACTGGGGGACCGTACCAGGATACGTCCTTACCTGCGAAGAAGACTACCAGATCTGCACCAGCCGCCCCTGCACACTACGCCGCCAATACGACGAAGATCGGGAAGAATACACTTACCATCCTGACGTCACACAACCTGACCTCCCGCTAAAAGTCCTGAAAAACACGTTAGTCGGTGTATCCACCATCACCAGTTTCGAAGAACCACTGAAGCAAAGATACCACGACGCGGTCCTCGAAAAATCACTGGCAGACAGGCCAGAAATCGGGGAATGTCCTGGCCCGAAAGGATTCCACGAATGGCAAGGAAACCCGGAATCATTCTGGGGCGGAGCCGCCGACGTAGAACTCCGTTCTTGCCAACACTGCCCGGTCCACCTATTCACAGATCAACGCGGATACCCGGACGAACGCACAGACATCCTCTTCACCGAAAAACCGGATCCCGACTGGAACCTGATGGAACTCGAAGCAGATCCCCGTCAATGCCAGAACCGAAGCCACGAACACGAGGTCTGGTACGAACAATGCCCCGACTGCGGAGTCAACAACCCATGCTAAGAAATGGCCAGCGCTCTCTCAGATCCCACCGTCGAACCCGAAATCGCCCTCCACTGGATAGGCGGCGGAATAGCGGCCTTCCTCCTGTTCGCAGTCATAGTACGACTTATCGAGACATTCCAGACAAACAATCAGCAACGCACCGTAACTGGGATTGCCATCGCAAGCGGCCTAATGATCTCCATCGGCGTATCACCTCTGGGCACCTTTGCCGAAGAACTGGCCCAACTCTTCGAAGTAGTTCCGACACAGTACCCGGAGTAGATCAAGGCCCTTACACCTTGGAAACCGTGTTCGGACTACTGTACGGATTTACTGTAATGGGAGAAAGCGGAGGACTCCCCGCCGTCGCATCATTCAGCCTGGCACTGCTGGGAGGATTGATACTGATGTACTCTCCGCCCGGCGGCCTACTACTGATCTTGTTCGCTTGGATGCTGATGGAAGTCTCCCCCGCCGACCGATGGTAGATCAAATGCTGAGGGTTACTCTCCGCTCATTGTCGACAGTTCATCTCGGTAATCATACCCCCGGAGCGGATCACGGCTCATCTCAAACAGAACCCTCTCAATAGCAGGAACAACCGCTTCCACATCCTCCTCGTCAGCCTCGGGAAACATCTCGACAAAACTCCTCTCAAGCCTTCCCTGCACGGAAGCGACGTAGATCTGGAGCACATCGTTCAGAAGGCTGTGACCGTATTCATCGAGGAACTCTTGAACCGCTTCATCAGTGTACGCCTCTCCGACTAGGCCGATAATCTGCGGTCCGATCAAGCTGCTATCGCCCATCTTGTCCACGTTCTCTGCTTCGGCCTGGAAGAAATTCGCCTTGTACCCCATAGGCTGGCCCTCCGATGCAATCTCTACAGCACCGAC
This sequence comes from Halobacterium salinarum DSM 3754, assembly GCF_008124605.1. Taxonomy (GTDB): domain Archaea; phylum Halobacteriota; class Halobacteria; order Halobacteriales; family Halobacteriaceae; genus Halobacterium; species Halobacterium salinarum. The sequence continues at coordinate 344 of NZ_VRYN01000026.1, read as the reverse complement.
TCCCTCCAGTTCATCCATGTCGTTATACAGCGTCGACTGCGGGATATCTCCATCAAGACGCTCCAGTAACTCAGAGACGGTGATCCCATCCCACAAGAACGGGTTGCTATCCGATTCTTCAACCACGACGTTCCCCTCTACACGGAGAGTGAACCAAATATGCGCTAACCGGGGAGAGTCAAGAAGCCGGCCAATACCCACTAGGTCGTCAACCGTTGTCCCGAGCGAATCAACCGTTTCACGGCCAATTACATTCATACAGCGTACTTTCCAAGATTCTTATAAAGTTATTTCGCCTTACTGTTAAGTAGATAGACTACTTTTTACCCAGAGTTGCCACCGAC
>NZ_VRYN01000025.1 GCF_008124605.1 Halobacterium salinarum DSM 3754 | reverse complement strand
CGTGGCGGTATCTCCACTACGAATACGTGGCGACGCCCCGCCGGGGCGGGCGTCGCCTCTGGTGGTGGCCGTACAAGGAGTTCATCAATATGATTCGACGTGCTGCGTGGACGGCCCTCGCGGTGCGTCGGGCCGTCCCCGCGAATCGGCCACCTGACGACCGATTCGATCGCTAACCACCGACCAAGCAAGCCAGCGGAGTGAGTGGCGACGCTGTCGCGTCGGCGGCTGACCGCCGCCGACAGCGACAGCTCTCCATCGACCCGTCCGTGATTCTCTCGTCGAGACCGTCAGCACACCCGTCTCGACACAGAACTCAGGCCGCAGAAACAGCTAGCCGAGGATGCTTTGTGAGGTACTGATACTCGCGGGCGTAGTAGTTCGAGAGCTTGTGGAGGAAGTCTCGTCGCTTCCGCTTTAGGTCGGCGTGGCGTTCTGCCACAACCTGCCGTTGTTTCTCCCAATTAGCAGAGCCGTGTTCCTTCCGCGAAAGTTCGCGTTGGGCACGTTCCAATCGTTCGCGCTCGTCGGAGAAGTCTGGTGACTCGACAGCGATTCCATCCGTATCATGTACGTACTTCAGGATACCAACGTCAATTCCGATGACTCGCTCTGGATTCTCCGGTTTCTCGGGAGTGTCTTCGTCCACGTCGATGCCGAACGTGGCGAACCAGTCGCCCGTGGGTTCTTGCTTGACCGTGACCTGTTTGATGGTCGCGTTCTCGGGAATGTCTCGGTGGAGGTGAATCGGTATCTCTCCGATTTTGCTCAACCACAGGACAGGCCGACCACTCGTATTCTTGAGTTTGAAGCCGAACTGGTTGTAGGTGAGCGACCGATACTCTCGGGGCGGTTTCCACTTGAGGTTTCCCACGGCGCATCCGTTCTCCTTCTGTGCTTTCAGCGTGGAGAGATTGTCGTAGACGCGCTTGACCACCATCTGCAATACTTTCGAGTGAACGTCGCGCAGGTCGCCCCACCACGATTTGAGGTCCGGGAGTCGTCCCTGCACTTCGTAGCGGGCTGGACTGTCGTCTGCCTCGTTGAGCAGATAGAGGACGTGGTTGTAGAGTTGCCTACAAGTATCGACGTGATTCAGAAGCGTCTCCGCGAGAGCTTCCGGTGGGTCGAGTCGATACTTGTAGTTGTAGTGCATCTATGACTCTCGTTCCTCGATGAGTTCGTCCAGTTTCTCTTGGACGAACGAGGAAAGGTTCAGGTGATTGTCCTGAATCCACTCCTCTTGGTCGTCACGGATGGAGATGTTCTTGCGAGTCGCCACAACATATTATACATAAACTACACAAATAAGGATTGTGATTGCATGGGTCCCTGGGTCAGTCGTCGCGGAGTGTTTAGGAGACGATGACGGCGTCGAGGAGACGAGGCGCGAAGCGTGTCGCTCACACACCAGAAACCGAAGATTTCTGGGGCGCTGTTTCCCCGCCCTACTGCATCTCAAGAACGCTTCGTGTTCTTGTTAACGCTACTCAGCCTACGGCCTGCGTTGTTGCCCGAAAATCCCCGATTTCGTGATCACGAGAGAGCTCTGCTCTCTCGAACGACTCCTTGAGGAGGGGAACTTCGCGCCTAAATACAATTATGAGTCTGGTCGCCCTAGCTGTCGTATGCCACTCAAGGAGACCGAACGGCCGGCCGACGTCAAGGAGGTCGACCGGTTCGACGGCGGCGTCGGCTGGATCGCGTATCCGGAAGAGACGATGCAGCGCGCGAGTCACGCGCTCGCCGTCCCGAGCGAGGACGGCGGCGCGGACGACGTCTGGGTGATCGACCCCGTGGACGGCGAGGGCGTCGACGACCTCCTTGACGACCTCGGCGACGTCCGGGGCGTCGTCGTGCTCATGGACCGGCACTCCCGGGACGCAAAGGCCATCGCAGACCGATACGACGTCCCCATCTTCGTCCCGTCGTTCGTCGACCCCGGGCTTGACGCACCGACCCAGCCCCTCGGCGACACGCTCCCGGGGACGGAGTTTCGGGTCGTGCGCACTGTGGACTGGCCGATCTGGGACGAGGCCGCGCTCTACGACGGCGAGACGCTCGTCGTCGGCGACCTCGTCGGCACCGTCGAGTACTTCCTCGCCGGCCGGGAGCGGGTCGGCGTCCACCCCATGCTCAGAGTCGCGCCGCCGAAGGCACTCCGCCGGTTCACGCCCGAACGAATTCTCACGGGGCACGGCGAAGGCGTCATGAACGACGGCGCGCGAGCGCTCCAGGAAGCCGCCGACGGCGCGCGCCGCCGCGCCCCCCGGGTCTGGCTGAAGGGCGTCACGTCGTTCCTCTCGTAGCTCGCCGCGAGACTACCGTCAGTCCTCGCTCTGCAGGCGTTCGATGCGGCGTGCCTGCTCGCGGTGCAGCGTCACGACGAGGTCGGAGAGCACGCCGAATATCAGCAACTGGACGCCCAGCAGGAGGACGACGCCCGCGACGACGGTGAGCGCCTCGTGGGAGATGCCGCGGACGAACCACTCGTAGCCGATCCACGCCGCGAGTGCCGTGCCGAGCGCGCCGAATCCCGCGCCGATGCTCCCGAAGTAGAAGAGGGGGTTCGACGTCTTCGCGAGGCTGTAGAGGGTGAGGATGATGCGCGCGCCGTCCGATATCGGGTGGAGGTTCGTCTCCGAGCCCTCGGGTCGCGGGCGGTAGGTCGTGGGGACGACTTCGACGGGGATGCCGTGGCGCGCGCACTCCACGGCCATCTCCGTCTCGATGCCGAATCCTTCCGCGGAGAGGAACATCCGGTCGAAGGAGTCGGTCGTGAACGCGCGATACCCGGAGAGGATGTCGCCGTAGTCCTCGCCGTGGATGCGGACGAACGCGCGATTGATGAGTTTGTTCCCCACCTGGTTCAGGCGACTCATCGCGCCCGGCTGCATGTCCGCCGTGCGGTCGCCGACGACATGGTCTGCGTCGCCCGCCACGAGCGGGTCGAGGAGGCGCGGCGCCTGCTCGGGCGGGTTCGTCGCGTCACCGTCCAGCAGGAGCACGTACTCGCTGTCGATATGGGAGACGCCCTGCCGGACCGCCTGGCCCTTCCCCTCACCGGACTGCTCGATCACTCGCGCGCCCTTGTCGCGCGCGATCTCGCGTGTTTGGTCTCTCGAGTGTCCGTCCACGACGAGGACGTTGTCGACGCCGGCGTCACGGAGGCCGTCGACGACGTTGCCGATGGTTTTGGACTCGTTCCGCGTGGGAACGAGTGCGCAGACGTCCTCGTAGTCGGTCATTGGCATGGGTTCGTCACGGGGAGCGCAAAAGCGTTTTCTTCGGTGGCGACGGAAAGCACGGTATTGATACGGACGGGATGGAAAGTCTCGATATCTCGTAGCCCTGAGTGACCTGACATGAGATTTGGACGAACCTCGATGGTGAACTTCATCTCCCGACTCGTGATGTCGTTCTCGGGGTTCGCTGCAACGGTTGTTCTGACTCGGACACTCGGCCAGGAGCAGTACGGGACGTACGTTGTTGTATTGTCCGTTCTGGCATGGGTAGCTATCGCAGGAAACCTGGGATTGACACCGGCAGTACGAAAACGAGTGAGCGAAGCAACCGACGGAAACTTCGTCGTTTCGGGTATTCTCGCCCAGTTGGGGTTGTACGCTATTGTCGCTGCTGGCCTCTGGCTGGCTCGACCGTACCTAAATTCGTTCATGGAAATCGAGGCGACGGGGATCCTCATCGCAATGCTGGGCGTCAGTCTAGGGGTGAATCTGGTTCAGGCAATTCTCCAAGGACAGCATCTCGTTCACGTCTCCAGCGTTCTCGCACCGATTCAGTGGACGAGTCGGAGTATCGTCCAGGTCGCGCTCGTGCTATCGGGTGCGGGCATCGCAGGTGCGTTCGCGGGATACATCGTCGGTGCAATCGTCGCCATCGCAATCGGTCTGTACTTCGTTTCGGTTCCGGCAATGAGGCCGACTCGTGAGGATTTCCACAGGCTTCGGTCGTACGCACAGTTCTCCTGGCTGGCGTCTGTGAAAGGCCGGACGTTCCTTTCGATGGACACCGTAATCTTGGCCGTCTTCATCTCGAATAGCCTCATCGCAGTCTACGAGGTTGCGTGGAATCTCGCATCCTTGTTCGCTATCTTCGGTTCGTCGATCTCCCGCACGCTCTTTCCGGAGATCAGCAAGATCTCATCCGAGGACGGTGTCGACGGGAACATTTCGGGGTTGCTGCGAGTGAGTCTGGCGTACACTGGCCTGTTCATCATCCCCGGTCTCGTCGGTGCAGCGCTCGTTGGGGATACCGTGTTGACGGTCTACGGGCCTGATTTTGACGTAGGCTACTACATCCTGCTCGTACTGACGTTCGCACGCCTGCTCTACGGCTATCAGGGCCAGTTCATGAATACGATCGACGCGGTTGACCGCCCGGACCTCACGTTCCGGGTCAACGCTGTTTTCGTTGCGGTGAACCTCGTTCTGAACGTCCTGCTCACGTGGCAGTACGGATGGTACGGTGCTGCGACCGCGACGACGACATCGGCTGCACTCGGCCTCGGACTGGGATACTACTATGCAACGACCATCATGGACGTGACGATTCCGTTTAGTGAGATCGGAAAGCAGTGGCTCGCAGCAGGCGCGATGGCTGCCGTCGTTCTGGCGGGTCGTGTCGCTATCGACGACTCGATTCCAGCCGTCGTGCTCCTCGTCGGCGTCGGAGCACTCGTGTACTTCGCCGCGCTGCTCACGCTTTCCCGGGAGTTCCGGACAACCGTGGAGGACAATCTTCCCATCGCTGTCCCCGTTCTTGGGTCGGAGTAACTCCTCGCTCAATTTGGTCCCGAGTCCAGACACTCGTATGAAATATATTTAAACACCGCTCGAGAATACCGGAGTATGCAAGCAGTCGTTCTCGCTGCAGGGGAAGGGACGCGACTTCGTCCACTCACCGAAGACAAGCCGAAGGGAATGGTCGAAGTCGCAGGGAAACCGATTCTGACGCACTGCTTCGAGCAGCTCGTCGAACTCGGAGCGGAGAAACTCGTCGTAATCGTCGGCTACAAGAAGCAGAACATTATCAGCCACTACGGCGACGAGTTCGAAGGCGTCCCAATCACCTACGCCCACCAGCGCGAGCAGAAAGGACTGGCGCACGCACTGCTGAAGGCAGAGGAGCACGTTGGGGATGACTTTATGCTGATACTCGGTGACAACATCTTCCAGGCGAATCTCGCGGACGTCGTGAATCGTCAGCAGGAGGATCGCGCCGACGCAGCGTTCCTCGTAGAGGAGGTGCCGTATGAGGAAGCTAGCCGGTACGGCGTGTGTGATACGAACGACTACGGAGAGATTCAGGAAGTGGTTGAGAAGCCCGAGGACCCGCCATCTAACTTGGTGATGACCGGATTCTATACGTTCTCACCGGCGATTTTTCATGCCTGTAAGCTCGTGCAACCATCGTATAGAGACGAGTACGAACTCTCAGACGCTGTCGACCTGTTGGTAAAAAGCGGTCGGACAATTGACGCGATTCCAATGGACGGCTGGCGAATTGATGTTGGGTATCCAGAAGATCGAGATGAGGCGGAGGAGAAAATCCAGAATCAATGATGTCATGGCGGAATAATCAGGAACACCGTCACCAGTGGTTACAGTTACCAATAGGATCCGAACTCAAAGTCACGCTCTTTGGGAATAAACCGGCCTGTACCCGATTCTGGCCCTACTGTCATCTCACCGAAAACAATTCGCCCCCCGTTTAGTTCATACAAGTCGATACGGATAAAATCAAAACCTTCTCCTAATTTTTCTGCTATCTCCATCATTCTATCTAACCTTTGTGGTTCCTCTATAGTCGGCCCTAATGGACTTTTCATAGTGAATTCTTTAGGATTCCAATCGCGATCGTAGAATCTTCTTTTGTGGTGTGAAAACCGGGTAAAGTCAACCTCAATGTACTCCACCTGTCCATGGAATACAAAAAATTTGTAATCAAGAGGAACTTCCTGCTTATCGTCACGAAGTCTTTCTTCCACTAGTATTCGAGGTTCGATACTCTCATACCAATATTCCTCTTTAGGAACACCATGAGTTTCACGTAGCCATTCATTGCATTTCTTGATGATCTCTTCCTCGTTGGGAGTTTCAAATTCATTAACTATTACGACTGAACCACTCATATGAGTTGGTTTGATTACATACTCCTC
>NZ_VRYN01000024.1 GCF_008124605.1 Halobacterium salinarum DSM 3754 | reverse complement strand
CCGTGCACCAAGTGCACGACTTTCTAAGCTAGTAACTCTCTATAACAGTCAGAAACTCTATCATAGTGTGTGAAGACTTCTATGACACCCTCTGATATAGGTAATGTTGCTGTACTCCTCCGACGAGAACTCCCCTCGCTTCTGGACGCGCACAAGACTGAGCAGACCGTTTCTCATCTAGAACAGTTTGGTGAGATATCGATTGACCAGCTTGCAAGTCTCTCACCGGAAGACAAACATCTGGTAGTCATGAAGATGCGAAATCTGGCTGAGGAAGGACTTGTAGACTTTGACGAGGAAAGCGGGATAGTCCGGTTAACGGAAGGTAACCCTGCATCCGAGGAGTGATTTCGCCCAAACTCCTCCATTGAGTGCCTCCCCACGGAATTGCACGCGACGAGAGTTCGTTTCCGAGATAAGCACACGAGCCGGCGAACGCCGTGTGCATATTTCGCCGGTCGGCCAACGTATCGAGCTGGTCGGTAATGAAGCCGCCGGGAGATCGAGGTGAACCTCCCCAAATCCACTCCCTCGAGTGAGCTAAATTCATACGGTTATCAGGGCTCGTGTGTACCAGTAGTTCCTGATTTTACCGGAGTCTGTTGCACGCGCTTCTGCGGCTACGCCAGCATCGAGTCCCTCGAAGCCATTACTATCCCGACAGGCCACCCAAACCTATCACGCCCGGGAGAAAACCCCGGAAGCGATGGACGAATACGATCCGCCGGACCACTTACAGTCCGAGGTCACAGACCCCCCGAAGTTCGAACACAACGCCTCTCCCGGCCGTCTCTCCCCATACGCAATCGGCAGTGTCCACCCGGCTGACGTCCACTGTCTCGCGCTTCTCCACTTCCAGAACACCATCGCCCCAGAGAGCAGCCTGTTCACCGAGTGGCCACCTAGCGAGGACGCCCCCCAGTGGTACTGTCTCGCCATTCTCCGCGAACTCGTCCCCGACGACGACACCGACTACCGCAGCCTCGCTGACTACCTCGCTGACACCCCCCGTGTCGCCCGTGAAGCGGGCTTTTCCCCGGATGAGATTCCGCATTACTCTACAATCTCCCGGCATCTCAGCGCGCTCTCCCCGGGGGATGCTGTCTTCACAGAGGCAGCAACGCGGGCGGACCAGGCGGCTCGCTACGCCGTCATGTACGATCGGCCGCTTGACGATCTCGGTCCTGACCCCCCGGAACCCGAGCCGGAACACTTGGAATGGACTGCAGACGATCCCGTTGACGTCGGGGAAAAGATGGAGGCCGCCACCCAGGTGGTTGGAGAGTTACTCGCGTTGACGATGCCCGCGCTGGGGTTCGACCGCGACCAGCTCGCGCCGAACTACCAGTATCGGACCGAGGACTTCTATCGGCTGCTCGCCCACATCGCCCTGGAGGACTGCTACGCGGCGAACGGGGCGAAGTTGCTACGATGGCAGACGGATGATGCTGTCGCGGTCCCGCCGCCGGCTACACTGCGGAGCTACGCCCGTGAGTACGAGGTTGAGGAGCTGGAAGCGAAGTTCATACGGGGCACCTGTCGGCTCCTGGAGCGCGAAGAACTACTACCGGAGGAACCGGTGCACCTCGCTTACGACATCACCGACGTCCCCTGGTACGGCGACGACCATGAGTGGACGAGTGGGGGACGCCAGTCTTCGAACACGACGAGTTACTGGAAATACGCTGTACTCTCGGTTGCGGCCCCTAATCGGCGGTACGTACTGGGGGCGACCCCGATTAAGAAAGAAAACGAGACGGCGGACGCGCTGCGGCGGCTGATTCGTCGCGTCAGCACGTACGCCGACTTCGAGCTGGGACACGTCTACTGTGACCGGGGGATGTACCGGGGGGACGTGGTGACAACGTGCCGCGAGGAAGGGATTGACTTCCTGATTCAGGCGAAGGATACGGGTGCCCCTGGCGAGCTACTGGAAGGACTCGATGACGACGAACCCGACGGCGAGAACGGGGTTCGATTCGCTGGATTCACCGGCAGAGACCAGGTGAACGTGTTTGCGCACCCCATTCATGAGGGGGAGATCGGGAGTGAGGCACGCGAGAAAGAGCACGTCGCATGGATTACGGATTACGACGTTGAGGACGTCCCCGACGAGAAACTGCGGAAGTACGCGTACCAGTTCCGGGATCGATGGCAGGTTGAGACGGCGATTCGCCAGCTGAAACACGACTTCCAGGGGCGTTGTGGATCGAGCAAGCGCGCGGTGCGGACGTTCTACTTCGGCGCGGCTCAGATGTTCTATAACTACTGGACAGCACTCAAATACGAACTCCCATACCACTTCGGTGGTCGGGAGAACTTCCAACTCACCGCGACAGACGTGCTTCACGCGATTCGGGAGGCCGACGTTGAGCGTGCGCGCACCGGTACGAAGAGAATCATCTGACAAACGCGGCAGACAACATCAGACCTAGTGTGCAACAGACCTCGGTAAAATCAGGGACTACTGGTACGAGCCAGGTATGCGAACCCGCACCGACGGCGACTACGCCTACCGACTCGGAGTGATCGGGTTCGCGATGGATGCGCTCGACGAGAATACGAGGACGGCCGTTCATCCTAGCCGCGTGCGAGCACGCGAGGCAAAACCAGCGAGCGAAGGAGAAGACGCTGGAGCACCCCGACAAGACACCCGAACTGGCCGACATCCTTAGCACGTCACAGCTGCAATTGACCTACGAGGTTACGAGTGCGCTCACCACAGAGTAGCCGAATTTTACTGGTCTGTCCCTGCGAAACAACCGAGAAGTCAGTATGCGCATCGACCGCCTCAAACCACGTCTGGACGTGTTGCCATCCACTCGAACCCTACCCTCGGCGCAGAATCAGAATGGCGAATAGATTGAGCTTTCGAACGCGTGTATCTCGTACTCCGTCGGCAAGTCATCGGGCTTGTTCTTGGGCGTCCACTGTCCGACAATCGCAGCGCGGAACCCTCGCTCTTCCCCCTTCTCCAGCTCCGACAAACTCGTCTTCACACTCCCGCGGAGACGGCCATCCTCAGTGTAAATTAAACCGACGAGCGCAATCGACTTCTCCGACCCGTCGTTCCGAACCTTTCCTGTAATCTCCGTCATTGTCTGGAAGTCCTTACTGAAGGTGGATTGGGTGACTGTGACGTTATCAAGCTCCTCCGCACCGAGCCTCTCGTTCTCGTCGTCGATGATGGATGGGCTGACTGTCGCCGCGTCCTCTCGACGGTCGCCGAGAACCATCTGGTAGTAGTCCCACGTCGTCTCGGCCGGAATCATATGGATGTAGCCTTCTATCGAGTCAACGACAGACCCAGACTCATCGGACACAGTATAATTCACCCTACCCCCTGAGTGAGTGACTGAACTCGGATTCCTCAACCGCGCATACACCCATTTCGAGCCGTCCTCTCCAGAGATAATTGACGAAGTATTGAGGTTGAGTTCGGCTGATGGCTGCGTTGTCGTGGCTTCTGTTGTACCCGTCTGCGCTTGCGTACTGGAGGTGTCTGTCGCCTGCTTCACCGTATTGTCGTTGTCAGCAGTTCCGTCGCTTGTACATCCCGCGAGCGCGACTGTGAACGTGGTTCCTGCGGTCGTTATAAACCGCCGCCTGTTCATACCGAGACCATCCCATCCAATTGTAATAAACCCTAACGAGACGGTGACTCGATTCATCTGAACTTACCACTGCAACAGTATCGATGAGCGGATGAGAACTGTTGTATGACACCCTCGGAGTTACTGGGGTAGATTCAACACCCAGAGACTTAACCAACAATTAAAGCGAGACACCACAAGTGTAGGTTAAGCCTGTGTTGTTACCCACCCTGCGCTCGTAGCCCACCGCGCCTTCTCCAAGAACCACGACCACACTTTATGTCGGCGGCGTGGCGCATTTGAACCAATGAATCGCCGGAAGTACCTCCTGGGACTGGTAAGCGCAACAACCCTCGCTGCCGGCTGCACCACCGGAAGCGACTCCGACCCGGACGCCACCGTTGACGCGCCAACCACCACGGAGAACACGGTCGCGCAGACGGACTCAACTACCCAGACGACGCCCGCGCCCTCACCGACTGTCGAATGGGACGCCGTCGCCGGCGCACGAATCGGGAACGGCCACCACTACCCCCCGCCAGCGCTAGTCGATGGAAACCTCATCGTCGCCAGTGGCCTCAACGACGCCGGCGTGATCGAGGCGTACAACCCCGACACTGGCGACCGCGAGTGGACGCACGCGACGAACGCCAGCATGAACAGCGACCACCCACTCGCAGCGAACGACTCTGTCGTCGTCGTTGGAACTGACGACGGCCTCAAAGCAATTCGGGCGTCCAATGGGGAGGCCGCTTGGACTGAGGACATGGCCGTCTACGGCGACCCGCTCGCCATCGACGACGCCGTCTACGTCCCGACGGCAGCCGGCGTGAAAGCCCGGGGATTCGATGGCGAGCAGCTCTGGACGTGGAACCACGACAGCTTTGTCAACCGCGTCGGCAGCGCTGGCGATGCCGTCTACACGAAGGCGGGCACCTCACTGTACGCCATCGACGTGAGTGATGGATCCACGATCTGGGAGAAGCGGTCTACGATGGAGCTCTCGACCCCGCCAGTCGTGGTGGATGACCTCCTCCTCCTCGGGCGCGAGAATGGACACCTCACGGCGTTGCAGACGGAGTCCCAAAACGAGAAGTGGGACGTCAACTTGGAGCAGTCGGTTTCTGCGCCGCTGGGTGTCGGTAAGAATGCTGTGTACGCAGCTGGCTGGTCGCGGGATCTCCATGCGCTCACTTCGAGTGATGGCGGGACGAAGTGGACGTTCTCCCCGGAACTGCAGACGATCTCGGCGGCGGTTGAAGTCGGAGACACCGTCTATGTCGGTGGGTCGAACGGTCTCTACGCTCGTGCTGTTGACGATGGGAGTCCGCAGTGGACGGTTGGAACAGATTCGGCAGTGTGGGCTCCGCCGCTCGTCGAGGAAGACCAGCTGTATCTCCTCACGGAGGCAGGCGGGATTTTCTGCATCAGCTACCCAGAGTAAGCAGCGACAGCAATCAGTCTCCGTGAAACACCACCTGCTCAGTCGCTCTGTTCGACCGGGGCCTTGTACTTAGCGGTTCTCGATACGACATGGCAACCGTCTATGACACGCTTCGTTCAGCGTGAAATCGGGCGACGGGAACCGTTGCAGCGTTCGCGCTCGTGGTAGGACCAGCTGCGACAGCCGTCCTCGCAGCGCTACTCAGTTCCTGCAGCCGTTCACCGCGCCATTCGTCTCACCATTTTTCACGTAGTGCGTCCCAGGAGTAGACAGAATGAGCACGCCGACTGAAAGGATCCAGACCGAGAATGTCGTCGCATCAAGCGACCTCGGCCAGGAGCTAACCCTCGAGCAACTCGCAACTGATCTTCCCGGCGCCCAGTACAATCCCGAGGACTTTCCCGGCGTCATCTACCGCCTCACCGATCCCAAATCAACGACGCTCATCTTCGATTCGGGCAAGGCCGTCTGTACCGGCGCCACAACCATCGACGATGTCCACGACGCCCTCAGTATCGTCTTCGAAGACCTCCGCGACCTCGGCATCGACATCACAGACACTCCCCCGATCGACGTCCAGAACATCGTCTGCAGCGGGAGTCTCGAACAGTCCCTGAATTTGAACGCTATCGCCATCGGGCTTGGTCTCGAAGACGTCGAGTACGAGCCTGAGCAGTTCCCCGGCCTCGTCTATCGCGTAGATAGCCCAGATGTGGTTGTACTCTTGTTCGGCAGCGGGAAACTCGTCATCACTGGCGGCACCACCCCAGATGACGCCCACCACGCACTCGAAACCATCCACGAGCGACTCACCGACCTCGGCCTCCTCGAATAACCCGCTATACCAGCTTGACCGCGTGTAAGAGACGCTTCACACGCGTCGAGCAGGGTTTGCGTGACCGGGAAGTTAGAGGAAATACGTCGCAATATCGGGACTCCCGCACTCTGGACACCGCTCGACGGCCTTCGATTCCAGCGTCGTCCCGCAGCGCTTGCATTCGACCAGAGACGCCTCAGGCTTGGGCTCTGAAGACCAGAGGAGCCGAGTGAGTCGTCGCAGCATGGGTGTTAGGCGTCCGGGTCGACAACATCGCCACAGTCGGGGCAGTCCGCCCAGTAGCGGTGGCGCCCATTCGTTTCGTACTCGACGAGCACATGCCAGTCGTGGATCGTGGCACCACACCGGGGACAGTCGCCAAGCCGGGAATTCTGCGAAGACATATCAGGGGGTGTGCAACCGGGAGTCGAGAGCCGTCGACGGTGGCGGCTCGCTCAGGGGTGGACGTGCGTGTGACAGTAGGGCTGAACGCCCTACACTCCGATTTACGAACACGCAGCCACATATAGGTCGCGCAAGTCCACGGGACGGCGTACTTCCCGCTATTGAAAGCCGGAGCCCACACCCGAAGCCAGACGGTCCATGACGAAGCAACGGTATCCCGGCCAACTGGGCTCGTTGCAGCGCTGTATACCTGCTCTGGACCCGAGACTACTCGTGGCTGTTGTCGCTACTACTCTCGGTGAAGTATCCGTGTTCGAT
>NZ_VRYN01000023.1 GCF_008124605.1 Halobacterium salinarum DSM 3754 | reverse complement strand
GTGGCGACGCCGCGCCGAGGCGGGCGTCGCCTCTGGTGGTGGCCGTACAAGGAGTTCGTGAATATGGTTCGACGGGCAGCGTGGACGGCCCTCGCGGTGCGTCGGGCCGTCCCCGCGAACCGGCCACCAGACGACCGGTTCCACCGGTAGTCACCCACCGAGTACGGCGTCTCCGCAAGTGGCAACGCTGTCGCGTCGGCGGCTGAGCGCCGCCGACAGCGACAGCTCCGCCTTCGATCAGCGTTGCTCAACCGTGATCGACGACTCACCACAACAGAACAGATGGCTCAAGTCGGATTAGCCGGCGATGCTTTGTGAGGTACTGAATCTCGTTAGCCTTCGCTTCAACTTCTTGCGGAAGATCAAGTTTTGAACTGAATCGCGGAACGTACTGTTTTGGATCAACCGGTAGTAACTCAAGGTTGAGTTCATTTGATATATACCGATAAGTGCGGCTAATTTCGATTCGTTCAACACGTGAAACCTCCGCTATCTCCTCCAGTGACCGCGGGATACCTTCCTGCCGACAGCCCGCATAGAGCGCAGCCGTCGCCACCCCTTCAATCGACCGTCCGCGAATCAGGTCCTCATCTAATGCCCGGCGGTAGATAACGCTCGTTACCTCACGAACGTCTCGCGGGACACCGAGTGCACTCGCCATCCGGTCAATCTCGCTGAGCGCAAATTGGAGGTTCCGTTCCCCAGCATCCTTCGTCCGGATTCGCTCCTGCCATTTCCGTAGGCGGTGCATTTGCGACCGCTTCTTTGACGAGATTGCTCGCCCATACGCGTCTTTGTCTTTCCAATCGATCTGGGTGGTCAGACCCTTATCATGCATTGTGCTGGTGGTCGGGGCCCCGACACGCGACTTTTCCTGTCGTTCTTGATGATTGAATGCTCGCCACTCTGGGCCAGAATCTACCAAGTCCTCTTCTAGGACGAGCCCACACTCTTCACAGATCCGCTCCCCTCGGCTAGACTGTTGGATAATTTTGTCTGAACCGCATCCTGAGCAGGTAGTACCCTCAATTTCGTCGTCAGATTGCTCTGTTTCGTGCTCTTCGTCATCGAGCCGGACAGACCAAACCATTGGCTTTTAACAGTAGAACCGCTGGAGCATAAAGTTTGAATAATAGATCTGTCACCTATCTCGGAGAATTGAGATGATCGACTCTTGATTTCAGAATGTGCCTTCCCATCGGGATTAACACAGTGGATCCGAACTAGCTCAGCATCCTTCGGTTCACTACAACAGGTTTGGCGAGGACCTTCGAAGCAGACGAACCCCAATTCAGACATTCTGTTGGGGGTAGACGAGTGACAAAGATACCGGATATCGCAAATCGACACGATTTACCTATACCCTCTCGTAGGTGGCTTATGGCAGATCTCAATCCCATTGCTAAACAAATTCATAACCTTAGTCCTGGTTCTGTCAAGATAATACTTGACGATGGATCGCAAATAATATCCCAGATATCCAAGGCGGAGTTTTTTCAGCAAGAATTTCAGGCAGAGGGAACTCGTGAAAATGAACAAAATCTATATCGGTTTGTATCGAGTGAAGATAATGAATCCGTTCTGGTTGGCCGAAAGGGGCCAGATGAGGATACTTGGACGATGATTGGGCGTGTTCAAGAAGTTGATACAGTTGATAAATGATAACGCTCTTGTGGCGTAGATTGTTGATGAGTTAAAGTGCAGTTTCGAGGATGATTTTCAGCCCTTCTTTCCCTGGTTTTCGGAAAACTTCGCGGCGGAGTTAGTACGCTCTGAGATACGGGGCCGTTGTGAATCGCCAGACGTAGCGTGATTTCATGGTTTCACCGCTTGCTTGATGTTGTGAACCGCACACATCAGGACGAGTTCACGAAACTCACCGTGCCAAGTTCGCGCACGCACGGCGTCGCCGAGCGTGCGCTTGATCGCTGAGAAGACGGTTTCACACATCGCTCTCTGGCGGTATCGAGGCCCATCGATCCGCGCGTTGTGCGCGTGATCGATGGGCCGGTACTCACGATGTTTGATCAGCGGCCTCACGCCCTCTTCGCGGAGTTTCTCGCGTAAATTCATCCAATCGTAGCCTTTGTCCGCAGCGAGGCTGGCGAGGTCGCCCGCGTTGCGGCGGGCGACCTGCCAGCCGAGTTGTGTGTCGTGACGTTTCTCGGTCGTACAGTGAACGTCCAGAATCGCGTGGCTTTCTGTGTCCACGAGAGCAGTTGTTTTGAGCGTCTGGACGCGGTAATTCGTCCGACGGCAGTAGTGCTTGCTCGCGTTTTCGCGGTCAAAGAATGTCGCGTCGATAGCGGCGTGACCGCTCGGGCCGTGCAGCTGCGCCGAGAGGCGCAGCAGCACTCGCCAGAGTGCTGTCTTGATTCTATCAAACCACTTTACTAACGTCGAATGATGCGGGGAAATCGGCCGGTTCAAGGCCGATCTCCCCGAGAATATGTGGAATCTCACTCAGCAGATCCAACGCCTCTCGGTAGGACTTCTCCAAGTAAACCCGGAGACAATGGAGCGATACGATGGCGTAATCGGCGAAGCCGCCACCCCCTTCGGGGGCGGCGACTTCGCCTCGGCCACCGACAGCATTTTTAGCTAACTGAACCGCTTTCTTCGTGAAGCGGGAGATCTTCGACATAGGCATCGGCGGTTTCCCGCTTCATTCCACTAGTTCTGACGGTCGAAGCCGACGCTGTCCAGTGATTCACCAGAGCCATTCGTCATGAACACCGAGTACTGCCGATGATCGGTGTGCTCGGAGTTCTCTTTCCGTCGGTAGATCAGTGTTGTTGAATGCCACTCGTTGTCGCCCAAGTGCAATTTTCGATCACGAACTCGACTTCTCCTCGTTGTACCCGAACATCATCTGTACCCGGAAACTAGAATGAACCCACAGAAGCTGTCTGAGCGCCTCTGTTAGTCGTCGCGGAACTCTTTGACGAGTTCGCGTGCTTCTGCAACTGGATAGGTGTCGTCGTTGTAGTACGCCTTATCGTAGCAGTCTGCGTGATGCTCGAGTAATTCAAGCGCGTGTTCGGAGAGCGCACTCCAGGTGGTGTTGGTTGCTTCCTCGGCGACCCACGCGCTGAGCTTCCGGCTGGATATTGCTCCGGTACGGAACGAGACTTGATTGTGGACGACGAGAACACCATTGTCGGGCGCGTTCACGATTTTGCCAGGCCCACCGCCGAACTTCGGCGGTCGTTTACGGAATGGTTGTTCGTCACCGTCAACGTCGTCTTGGAAGTCTGGGTGATATTTCGGGATGAGAGTTATGACCTTGTCCTTGTATTCGTCGAAGTAGATTCCACGGCCAACCTCGTCCAGCCCGACCAGCCACGTGGAGTAATGGCTTATGTCGCCCGTTTGATGCTGGGTTGATTGCTCATCGATTACCGTCTTCCATTGACGAAGTGGAATTGGGGTGTGGCACTCCCGGCAGACTCGCCCGACTTCTGGAATATGAACGGTTGCTTCTCGTGGAGCTTCGTGTCCACACTCCGTTGAGACGGTGTTATCAGCGGATTCTGTATCGTTCATGGAACTTCTACCATCACTCGAGTGATAGAAACTGGTGGGTGTGTTCGCGCTTCCAGCTGCTGGGAGCCAGGGTGACGCTAGTCGAGAAATTGAATTGCGGCATCAACGGCGATCCGAACTTCGCTTTCATCAAGGTCGTATTCGAAGGCTTCTCGGAGAATCGTCTGCTTGATGGTCTGTTGAGCAGCGTTTGTCGCTGCATCGTTATCGGCTTGCAACTGTTCGCGAACGCGGCCAAGAATGATTGCTAATAGCGGGATGATAACGCGTTTCTGGTCGGTCCAACTGTCAGCGAGAACGTCCACGAACTCGACTTCTCCTCGTTGTACCCGAACATCATCTGTACCCGGAACGTCTCGCCGGACGTCATCCGGTGTGAGTGCCACAGCGACCGCGACGACGTCCCCGGCCTCGGGTACTCGATCTGCGACGACCGGGGCTACCTCGTCGACGTGCTGCAGCCGATCATCGACGCTCGCGACGAGATCAAGGCGGCCATCCGTCGCGAGAAGGAACGGGACGACCCCGACGAGGACCGACTGGCAGAACTCGAGGGACGGTCGGGAGCGCTGAAGTGGATCCTCGTCGCCTGCTTCGGGTATCAGGGGTTCAGCAACGCGAAGTTCGGCCGCATCGAGTGCCACGAGGCGATCAACGCGTTCGCTCGTGAGATTCTGCTGACGGCGAAACAGCGACTGGAAGCCGGCGGCTGGCGCGTCGTTCACGGCATCGTCGACTCCATCTGGGTGACGCCGGACCCCGACGTCGACGACGAGGACCGCGAGGACCTCGAGACGCTCGCGGCGGAAATTACGGACCGCGTCGAGATTCGGCTCGAACACGAGGCCCACTACGACTGGGTGGCGTTCGTCCCGCAGCGCGAGAGCGACGCCGGCGCGTTGACGAAGTACTTCGGGAAGATCGCCGGCGACGACGACTTCAAGCTCAGAGGCATCGAAGCCCGGCAGCGCTCAACCCCGCCGTTCATCGAGAACGTCCAGCGGGACTGTCTTGACCGGCTCGATGCCACGCGGTCACCGGACGCCGTACTCGACTGTCTCCAGGACGCAATCAAGCGCCTCCACGCTGGGACGGTGCCGATTGACCAACTCGTCGAACGGAATCGTGTCTCCAAGCCGCTGGAACGGTATACACAGACCACTCAGAACGTGGCGGCGCTGAAGCGGGCTCGGGACCAAGACCTCGCTATCCACCCGGGACAGGATATCGAGTACGTAGTCGTCGACGACGAGGAGAGCTCTCGAGAGCGGGTCGCGTTAGCCCACGAAGAGATAGAGTCGTACGATGCGTCGTACTACGAGACGCAACTCGTCAGAGCTGTCGAGAGTGTGCTGTCACCGCTTGGCTGGGGTCGGACGGAGATTCAACGTGAGATCGCGGAAACTCGGGAAACGGACTTGGCCGTCTTCACCGAGACTGAGAGAGGTTAACCAACACTATCGAGGTATCGGGAAGTTTGTTGGTTAATGCTGAGTGGAGACACGGAACGGACCTGGAGAGAATACTTCGCCCACACACCCCTCGTCCAGAGTGAAAACCAATCAAGAGAGTGGGGTGAGGTCCACGGGAAACGGGGGTTCTCGTGGCAGAAGATGAGGAAGAATCACGGGAAGACTGCCTGAGACGGGAGAACACGGAAGAACTGGAGCAGCAAACACGAGCAGCGGTTCGAAACCACCCGGACGAATGCCGCCCTCGTCCTCTTACTCGTGCTGAATGCACTTGGGGAGTGGTAGGAGGCAGGTAGTAATAAAACCTCTAGGTAATACTATGAAAAGTGGTATGTTTAGAGGAACTTCGACTGTGTGACGACTGCTGTTCGACGGATACTCGTCTCACGTCTTGTGATTTCGGCACTTCCCAGCCGACTCGTCGTGTGGTCTCCGCCGGGTCAACCGAGGGACTCTCGTAGCGTTACACTCTGGACGAGGGGTGTGGGGGTTCGATTCCATCGTCCACGTATTATGAGACGTTGAAGGAACAATCGTCATTCTGACTATTCGCCAACCAGCGAACCGGCATCAAAGCCGAAATCGGGATTGGTATCTCCCGATATTCCTCGTCAACCGGAATCAAGATACCCGATCCCGACTGTTCCGATTGTACCCTGCTTTGCTTCGGTTGGAGATCTGGTCAGCGTCTTCACTCTTGGTTGGGGGTGTCGACGAATGCTCGTCACCGGCGCTTTCACTCTGGACGAGGGGTGCCTGTTATGCGTCAGACGCCTAGTGCCGATGTGTCTTCTCATAGAATTAATACTCGGTTGGGGAGATACACTCTGGACGGGGGGTGTCGTCTCATCCAAGTACGCTGCTCACCGGGTTGAGGGATATTCACTCTTGACGAGGTGTGCGTCAAACTCGCTCCAGTCCGGCGTTTTCACTCTGGATTGGGGGGTGTCAGTCTGCGTCGGTAACGCTTGCTCCGATTCCAGATTCACTCGGGGCCGGCCCGATTCTTCGTGAAGATGATACGGCGGCGATAATACATCAGAAGACTACGATCGCCCGATTTACACTCTGGTCAAGGTGGCAAAATCATTAAGTGGGTTCCATCCGCGATGTCTGATATTGATGGCTGAGGAACCGTCCCAACTCTCTGACTTCGACGGCCGCTACGAGGATCCCGCTGACGATCCCCTCTTTGACTTTGATGAAGACGACCCCAACCGAGCCAACATTTTCGCTCGCAAGGAGCTGCTGAAAGTTGGCCACGTCCCTGAAAGCGGACGTATCGTTGGCCGAGATGGCGAGATCAAGGCCGTGGCTGCTGAACTCAGGCCAATCGTTCGTGGCGATCCGCCCAACAACGTGATTATTTACGGCAAAACGGGAACCGGGAAGTCACTCGTTGCCCGTCACGTCACCGAGCGAGCACGGCGGGCCGCGGAGTCGAACGGTGTGTCCGTGGGCACGGTCTACGTTGACTGCGCGCAGCACAACACACAGACGCGTGTTGCCAGGACGGTGACCCGTTCACTCAACGAGACGGGCGAGACTGACTTCGATATTCCGCGCGCAGGGATTGGCAGCGGGGAATACTACGACTATCTCTGGGAGATTCTGGATACTGCCTACGAGTCAGTCATCATCATTCTCGACGAGGTGGACCGACTCGATGACGATGATATTCTTATGCAGCTCTCGCGGGCTCGCGAATCAGGGAAAGCGGATTGTCACCTGGGCGTCATCGCGGTCAGCAACAAGATCGAGTATCGCGACCAGCTGAACGAACGCGTCAAGTCCAGTCTCCGCGAGGAAGAGTTCGTCTTCCAGCCCTACGATGCGAATCAACTGCGCGAAATTATGAAGCACCGACGGGACGCGTTCCACGATGGCGTTCTCTCGGATGATGTGATCCCGCTGACGGCGGCACTAGCCGCCCAAGAACACGGTGACGCCAGAAAGGCCATCGAAATTCTTCGTCACGCCGGCGAACTAGCCGAGCGAGAAAACGTCGATACAGTCGTCGAGGAACACGTTCGCGATGCCCAGGAGTGGGCTGAAATCGATCGCTTCGAGGAGCTTCTCCGTGGATCGACGACACAGGTCAAATTCATCCTCTATTCGCTCGCGCTGCTCACCGAAGAGAACCCGAACGAGGATGGATTCTCAGTACATCACAAAGCCGCTTAGTTAGAACGTCTGCTTGCTGAAGGTGTGTCTACGACCCAGCAAGCAGACAGTGAGATTCACGAGGACCAGCTTCTTAACTTTCTCGTCAACACCCTTGAGGAGGAAGTTCCGCTTTCCTTAGCCAATAACGCTGAAATCACTACTGAGGGCATCTATGAGGTCCTCGTCGGCGCTTGCGCCGACGGGACCTCTGTCTCTACGCTCTGTGCGTCGAGTCAGAACGGCCCCGCTGCCAACACGATCCTCTACCATCTCCGGACGAAGTTCGAGCCCAAACG
>NZ_VRYN01000022.1 GCF_008124605.1 Halobacterium salinarum DSM 3754 | reverse complement strand
AGACGCTCAGAAGATCCACAAGCAACGACCAATCTTACAAGAGACGCTCGCTACCACTACACAACCGAGGTGTGAGGCTTAACTAAAGACGGATGAGGATATGATTATCGCAGCTGCGCTAATTATGAGAGACGGTTGAATGGCCATTATTCACTCTGCTAATTATTCTATTCAGCCATATTCTTTGGTACGACCTCAAAATCAACTTCTCACATTACCTCACGTGGTTGCGCATCATGGCAGGCGGTTTCTGGTATGTACACACGAAACCACGAATTTCGTGTGAACGAGGCTTCTTCCAGACCGACCCGGAGATACGCTGCAACCTCTGTTTTCAGAACTGTAAGGCTGTGGTAGTTTTGCTGTTCACACGATGGGCAATCCACGAGTAATTTGAAGTTATGGGGGCGGATCGAACTTAACCAACAAACTGAGCGGACTGCCCCAGCTGTTGGTTAAACTCTCTATGGGTATCTAACGGCTTCGTGCTCCCCATCACTTACCCGTCCAGCGTGGCAATCGACGATCTCAGATGGACCTCGGAGACTCGCTGCACCACGACTCAGATAGAAACCAAGATCTTCCACCGATGCAGTGTGAAGCGTGCGAGTTAGCACTCCAGTCTCCAGAACGACATACGCTGTCGTTCCTGCTCCTTGACCAACTTACAGCCCCGCTTATCGGCTGTGACGACCATCTACAGCAGTTCGCCTCGATCTGTGGATACACGACGGAGGCATCCGCTGACCTCCTTAACCACCGACCTGCTGGCGGCGTGAGCTGTCCCAGTTGTGGCCTCGCAGCCCATACGCCACACCAGCCACTTGTCCCGGTTGAGGACGGTGCTGTCGCGATTCTCGCCTGTCCGGAGCATCAAACCGAGATTATCAACCGATTCCAGACTGGTCTCGACACACAGCACCAACTGACAGCTCAACTTGACATGGCTGCCCACCACGACGTCTCATAGCGAGGTTGTTCACTCGTCTGCTAGCGTCTCTAGGTCTTCAGAAATACCGACTTTCTAGGAAATCGATGAATCCGGGTTTGGAGTCCGGCGCTATGACGAATCGAGGTCCGTAGAGAAGCGTTCGTTGAACGCTGAGACTGCGTATCCACCGACGAGAACGTACTCGTGGCCTTCTTGGGTGAGATCCTCGAGTAGTTCGATGAGCGCGTCACTTCGGTTGTTGAAGCTCATGGCTGCGCTCGTTCCGTCTCCCGGTACGTGACGCCGAGGTCGAGGTCCTCGTATATCTGGTCGAGCATCGCGAGCGCCGACTGGAACTGGGCGTAGTTCTCACGCATATACTCGATCGTCTCTGCTCTCGGGATAACCGGGTACCCCTCGACGTGTTTAATGTCGAGTGAGGGGCGTGGCTCGAGGACGATATGCAGCGCCCCGTCCAGCTCGTCTTGGGGCTGCCGCTCGAATACGGTGGGGAGGTCGAACGACTCGAAAAATGTCTCCCAGGCGTCGACGTCCTGCTCACGAACAGCGACGAACAGCGGATAGTCATCCGGATTCCGCCCAACTTGGTAGCCGCCCTGGGTCCATACGTAGACGGCGTCGATCCGTGTAAATGCGAACGGCCAGTCACCGAACTGTGGGATGACGTAGGCTTCCTCGATGGATGGTGGACTGACGCCGGCGCTGGCAGCGACGAGCTCTCGTGCTGCGTCTCTCAAGTGGTCATCGACGACGAAGAGGCCGTCATCATAGCGGACGTAGCCTGCGTCTTCGAGACGGTTGACGGCCTGTCTCACCGTCTCGTACGGCGTGTGGAGGTGTTGGGCGACACGACGGATGGAGTCACCACTCTCGATAGCGAGGATGATCTGCGCCGCCGTGTCGTCGAGCACCTCGTACATCTGGTGGTTACTAATAATCCGGTAACAGCTAAAAGTCTTACTCGAATGGCCATGAAGCACGATCTCTGCTTTCGTCTCGGAGGTAGCCTTGACCCCTGTCGAAAACACGCGAAACGACTATAACGAATTAAACGAACAAAACGAACAGAACGAGCAACACGAGGGTAATGAACGAATTCTGAGGAACGAACTGGTTGAGGATGTCTGGCCGACCTGTCCTCGATTACCAAAACGAGGGAAACGAACGTAACGAATGGAACGAATAGACTGATAGCAACGAGTGTGTTTGCTTCAACGAGTGGAACGAACACTTGGTTTTAACATCGTAGTATTCCTCTCACTGAGTGAAACACCCTCACCGAACCAAACGAACAGAACGATAAGAACGAACGAAACGAACACAACGAGGGAAACGAAGGAAATGACCGACACCAACACCGCACGAATCACCGTGGCGAATCAGAAGGGAGGCGCCGGGAAGACGACTGATGTCATTCACACAGGCGGGGCGCTAGCTGCCCGGGGCTACGACGTCCTCCTGGTCGATATCGACTATCACGGAGGGCTCACCTGCTCACTGGGCTACAACGATCTGTATTACGATACCGACCGCACAACGCTGTTCGACGTCCTCGACTTCGATCAGATGGAGTCGGTGAACGACATCATCGTCGAGCACGAGGAATTCGACATCCTTCCCGCCAGCGAGAAACTCGCGAACAACAAGAACATCCAGACGCTGCTTGAGGCGCCGAAGAGTCGCGAGCGGTTGGAGATGACTCTCGACGAGCTCGACAAGGACTACGACTATATCATTGTCGACACGCCGCCATCCCTGAACGTCCTCACCGACAACGCCCTGGTCGCGACCGGCAACGTCGTCATCCCCGTCATTCCCGAGAAGCTCAACGCCAACAGCCTCCAGATTTTCGCCAAGCAGCTGAGTTCCCTCGAACAGGCGTACGGAGACATTAATCGGCTCGCGATTGTCTGTAACCGTGTCGAGCAGAACGCCGAACACCGCGACACCATCGAGGAGATCAAATCGGCGTACTCCCTCCCAGTGTTCGAGATTCCGAAGCGGACCGACCTATCTCAGTCGATTGGCGAGGGGGTGTCCGTCTTCGGCTTCGGCAAGGAGAACCAGCGCGTCGAGGATGCACGTGACCTGTTCAACGAGATCGCCGACCTGTTCGATGAGACGTTTGAGAAGACCGCACCTGAGGAGGTGGAAGCATGACTGACGGCTGGGGTGATGCATCCGGTATCGAGGGCAACTACGAAGAGGAGGACGATGAGGTCGATTCCGGCGAAACGAGTGAGGTGAGTGAAACGGTGGAAACCAGTTCATCGACCGAAACGACCGAATCGACTTCAACGAGTGAAACGAACGAAACGAGCAAAACGAAGACGAACATCAAGGACGAGTGGAACGGGCGGACGATCTACATTCCCGACGATGTCCTCGACGAGATGGAGGATACCTACCTCGAGTCCCAGCTAAAGCTCCGCAAGGCGGGCCAGGACGAGTTCAAGAAGAACCGCCACTTCTACCCGCTACTCGTTCAGTTCGGTGTTGAGGCGCTCTCTGAGGCGGATGCCGAGGAAATCAAGGCTCGGCTTTCGGAACTCGGCGACGGATGACCTCGCGCAGAGCGAGGCCCGAGATTTTGTATAGCGATATACAATATACATTCTACTGTAATGCGGAGTTCCGACGCTAAGAGACTCTAGACCCCCGAATTCTCCCGATGGCTCAAGTACAACAAGTGATCCTGATTATGCCCGTAATCAGAACCACCGGTGACAGATGTCTCATAACCATTTTCCTATGATAGAAGGGTTCTATCCCCCGAAATTCGGTTTTGGCCAACGGTATAAATCATATACCGCTATACCAAAACCGCGACCTGGGGAAGTTGAGACTACAGGGGGTTTAGCGAGGCTGTGATGCGCAGTCTCGGACGAAACAGTGACTAGTTCGGCTTCGAATCTCCTCTCAATCGTCTCTTCCTATCGCACTCCCAACTAAATCGGTGGATTTTCGAAATTCCTGACAGCGTTGCCACTCAGAAATCCGCACTGGCCCCGACAGAGTACCTCCTTATCCGGTTCCAGTCTCCTTCTTCAGCAGCGTGAGCGTATTGTCGGCCGTCACAATCGGCGCGTGTTCGTACTCACCAGTCAACTCGACTTGGACAAGTAAATCGACTGCTCGCCAAATCGAGTACAACAGACACGCAAACGCGAAGTAGAAGAATCGGAGCCCGAAATCCGTCGACGTCGTCGCAGCCATGAATCGCTTGATCGACCGATAGCCACTCTCAATCTCCCACCGGTAGCCGTACTCACTGAGAAAACCACCACCCCGGTTGGACATGAACACCGAGTACTGTCGATGGTCGTCGTGCTCAGAGTCTTCTTTCCGGCGATAGATCAGCGTCGTCTCGTGCCACTCGTTCTTGCCAAGATGGAGCTTGCGGTCGGTCTCGTACCGGTCTTGATCGCGTTGGAGGAGTCGTTTGGCCTGAGCTTTCTCACTCGTTTGCATCCGTTTCGGCACGACGTAGGACAGTCCACGCTGGCTGATCATCTCTAGAATGTGCTGGCTGTCGAACTCCCGATCCATCAGCACGTTATCGACGTGAACGAGGTCCTCAGCGGAGTCGAGCAGGTCCTTGACGATCTCCTTGCGTGACTCGCCTCGTCGAACTGGGCGGGCATCAAGCACGAGTGGAACAGCGTTGCCGACCAGCTGGACTGTCGCCCACTGGTAGGCGTATTCGTCATTCTTCTCCTTCGTTCCGATTATCTCGTCCTCGTGGCCGGTACGGTCGCCGGTAAAGGGGTCGTCCTCGGTGATGTCGATCGCGACGATTCCAGCTCGAAAGAACTCCTCTGTCCCCGCGAGCTCGTTGATGAGCTGACGGAGTGCCTGTCGGTACATCTCGCGAATCTGATTGATGGGGAGGTCACGAATCTGGTCGCGATGACCGTGCCCGAGTGGCGTTCGATCACGCGTCGACTCGTGGATGAAACTGCGAGCGCCCTCGTTAGCCGCTAGGTTCTCACGCAGGCCCAGATAGGTCTGTAAGCCCCAGTAGGCGTTCTCAGGAATCTCACAGCCCTCACCACGATCGAGCGAGAACGCGGGGTATACGACGCGACTGATGTGGTCGGTGACCCTCTCAGCCTTGTCGAGGATGGCCTGATCGTTTGGGACAGATTCGTCTGCGTCGTCGCCTTGATCCGGGAGGTTTCGTTCTGGGTCGCGTGGTACAGCGACACCCGCGTTCTGCGCTTTGATCAGGATTGTTCGAGCCGCTTCCTGGATCGTCTCACGGAAATCGCGCGTGAAGCGCTCGTTCCAGCCGCGCCACAATGTCGATTGATCGGGCACCGTCTCCAACTCGAGGCGTTCACAAAGTTCGGGGTGGCTATCGAGGTACTCGACGAGAGATGTTTCGTGCTGCCATCCGTGGAGTTCTTTCAGCAAGAACATGCGAAAGAGGGTGTCCATCTCGTAGCGTGTTGACCTTCCGTAGCAGTCGTGGGCCTCGAAGCGGAAGTAGGCCAGCGGAAGTTCGCAGACGCACTGTTCGAGTGAGTTATGATTTGGGTGCGTGAACCAGACACTCGAGACGACTCGAACGTCCGATTCTAACCCACCGAGTGAGGAGCGATCGTACAGCGGTGTCGAGTCATATGCGGGCCACTCGATATGTTGGTGTGCGATTCGTCGAAAGACGCTGCGCCGAGACTCGCGAGTCGCGACCACTACAGAAGAATAGCCCGGAGACGCTCAAGAGTTCGTCCAACCGACCAGTATAGAGAGTTCTGTGGCTCTGCTGGATTCCTCAATCGCGAGCAGGGGTGATGCAGCTAATCGTTAGATGTAGAGGAACAGTATATCGGTTAGTGAAAATTCGTTGTGTCACAGGGGACAAATCTTATTCTACAAGAAATTCTTCTGTGACACATGGACCTGAGCTGGGCACTTCTCCTTGTTGTCGCCGTCCTCGTAATCGGGTACGGTCTTTACACTGTGTACAATCTCTCAAATTTCCTCGGGGACTACCTTCGTTCCTGACAACCAAATTCTGGTGTTCTTGCTTCCGTATACCCGGTACATTCGCACACCTACTGAACGGTTATTTCACGACGAATTCGCTGGTGAGAACCCGCCTCGTTGTGGTGCGTAGTTCGGTAAGTACAGGTTGGACAGATATCGGAGTCGGCTCTCTCTTTCCCGCTGTTGTTCTATCCGTCCTGCTGAGACTGGGGAATCCGGGACTACTCGCTACTGGTTCGTTGTTCCACGTACTCGCGCGTCTTTCCGTGCAACACGTACTCCACCTGCTGGAGCTCGTCGATCGACCCCGAGCCGGTGACGAACATCGCTGTTCGCAGCTCGGCGATCAGGTCCCCGACGCGTTCGATGACAGCGTCTGGCCCGTCTGTAGCTGGTTTCAGGAATGGTTTCGCCAACCCGCCGGCGCGGGCACCCAGGGCAATCGCTTTTGCCACGTCCAATCCCGTTCGGACACCACCACTCGCAATGACGCAGTCGTGTTCGGCAACACACTCGATCGTGCTTGCAGCGGTTGGAATGCCCCATTCTCGGAACAGGGTGCCGATTTGTTTCTGTCGCGGCGCGTTCGCGGCTGCTGCGCGATAGGCTTCGATCCCGGACCACGTCGTTCCGCCTTTGCCAGCGACGTCGAGAGCGTCAACGCCTGCCGCAGTTAGCTCTCGGGCAGTCTCCCCGGAGATGCCGTTGCCCGTTTCCTTGACGATAATCGGCACCGAGAGTGCCTCGGACACTCGTTCGATCGCAGCTACACAGTTCCGGCCATCGACGTCGCCTTCTGGTTGGGTGGCTTCCTGGAGGAAGTTCAGGTGGACCGCGAGCGCGTCGGCGTCGATCATCTCGACTGCCTGCTCGACCATTTCGATGTCGTACTCTCGGAGCTGTGCAGCGCCGAGGTTCCCGTAGATGAACGCATCGGGTGCGGCATCGCGGACGACGGTGTACGATTCGAGGACGCGTTCGTCGTCGAGTTCGAGGCCTGCTCGCTGGCTACCGAGACCCATGGCGATACCGGTTTCGCTGGCGGCCCGGGCCAGCGCCCGATTGATCTCCGTCGTGTTGTGGTGCCCGCCAGTCATGCTCTCGATGAAGATTGGGGCAGAGAGGTCGTGACCCAGGAAGTCGATGGAGGGGTCGATCGCGTCGTAATCGAGTTCCGGAAGCGCGTTGTGGACGAGGTGGACGTCGTCGAAGCCCGTGCCTGTCGTTTCGACGTCCCGCTCTTGGACGATTTGAAGGTGGTCGTCTTTTCGGTCTTCAGTCTGCGTGGAGTCCTGCGCCGTCATTAGTCGGGTTTGTACAAGAGATGGGAAAACAATACTGTTGTATCGACTCTCCCCCATCCTAACTATTCTTGAAATGATAATATTCAGGGGTCGCTATGTGTCTGTATTCAGCATTGCGCTGCTATACGACGTAAATTGACAGAGATACCAGTGATAAGTTCGCACACCTACTGAGCGGCTGTTTCAGCTCTCACTCCAAACTAAGGAAATCATATTGATGGGTACTGTTAACCAACAGAACAGCGCCATCCAGTAGAATGTTGGTTAACTTTGAGGGATTCTTTGACTACCGCGAGGGTGTCATAGAAGAGTTCTCATGGTTTGCTGAATCAGCTCTAACGAATTGAAAGCGCCGTACACTTGGTGCACGCTATTTTTAGCTTGTCGTAGCTATGGCAAAAGAGAAATTCGGAGTCGCTGTTGACGAGGAAATTGTGCGAGAAGTGGACGAACTGGTCGCTGAGTGTGACGATCTCGGAGCCAGCCGCTCCGAGATCGTCGAGGCCATCCTCACAGCGTTCGTTCAATCTGAGTCAAACCACGCTGAGCGAGTGAGAGAGATCATAATTCGGAAACGAAAGGGCACTCTCTAAGCATCT
>NZ_VRYN01000021.1 GCF_008124605.1 Halobacterium salinarum DSM 3754 | reverse complement strand
CTAGCTTAGAAAGTCGTGCACTTGGTGCACGGTATGTTGAGATGCTTAGAGAGTGCCCTTTCGTTTCCGAATTATGATCTCTCTCACTCGCTCAGCGTGGTTTGACTCAGATTGAACGAACGCTGTGAGGATGGCCTCGACGATCTCGGAGCGGCTGGCTCCGAGATCGTCACACTCAGCGACCAGTTCGTCCACTTCTCGCACAATTTCCTCGTCAACAGCGACTCCGAATTTCTCTTTTGCCATAGCTACGACAAGCTAAAAATAGCGTGCACCAAGTGTACGGCGCTTTCAATTCGTTAGAGCTGATTCAGCAAACCATGAGAACTCTTCTATGACACCCTCAACCTCTAGTAACTCATAGTCGGTTGCTAACGTATTGACTCCGGATATTTCGACTTCCCGTTGTTCTTTCGATCGTTGGCTGTATTTACTTTTGGACTTGCCACTTCCAGGGGCTTGACATCCAGCTAATAGAGCAGTTGTGCTAGCTAAGAAATTTCGGCGATTCATTAGCTGAATTGTCTCTCAAACTGATATTTAAATGTTCTGTGATTCGAGTCTATTTAACCATACTGTACCGAAGAGAATATCCTTTTGACTGACCACAATTAGGCATGGCCGAGGCTGCGGATTGTTCGATTCTTTTTATTTCCCAGTACTTTCCTCCGGAAACCGGTGCTGCACCGACGCGAGTGAGTGAACTGACGTCACGTTGGTCGGAACGTGGCCACGATGTCACGGTTCTCACGTCTGCTCCAGACTACCCAGAAGGCGAAATATACGACGGCTACAGTAACAAGTGGATGTACTCAGAAGACCGCGATAATGTTCGAGTCATCTCAGTGAAAACTATCCCTGCATCGAACCAGAGGTTCGGACGACGCGCCCTCAAATTCATCTGGTTCATGTTTGCTGCTGTTGTTGCTGGCCTTTGGATTAAGCGCCACGATATCGTCGTTTCGACATCACCTCAGCCACTGACTGGGCCCGCTGGATGGCTTGTTGCAAGGGTGAAACGTTCGAAGTTCGTGTTCGAAGTCAGAGACCTGTGGCCCGAATCAATCACGTCTCTCAGCGACCTCAACGAAGTAATTCTACGGCCACTCGGCTGGGCGATCGAGTTTACGTATCGTCATGCGGACCGTGTCGTCGTTGTCTCGGAAGGATTTCAGGAGGAAATCGAAGCAGTAGGAGTTGATAACGAGGATGTTCTCGTTCACCACAACGGCGTAGATCCGGAATACTTCGATGTCGACGAATCAGATTGGTCGCTTGATTCAGACATAGTTGAAGAATTACAGCGTAATTTCGTGGTGTCCTACGTCGGTACGCTCGGGAAAGCACATGGATTATCTGTCGTTCTTGATGCAGCAGAAGAACTCGACGACGTCCTATTCCTACTAGTTGGCACAGGCGCTGAAGCCGACGCCCTCAAAGCAGAAGCTGAGCGACGGAGCCTAGACTCTGTGCAATTTGCGGGTCGACATCCGAAAAAACACGTTCCGGAGCTTCTGGCGCTATCCGATGCCGCATTAGTTCACCTGAAGGACAAGGAGTTGTTCCGTACTGCGATCCCCTCGAAAATGTTCGAAGCGATGGCTGCTGAATTACCAATTCTACTGGGTGTCGAGGGAACGGCAGCACGAATTCTCGAGAATGGTGATGCCGGAATCACGTTCCAACCCGAGGATGGAGATGAACTAGCGGCCGCAATTCGTAATCTTCGAGACGATAGCTTCTTTCGTGAGGAACTTGGTAAGAACGGCAGGCAACTTGCTCGTGAGTCTTTCTCTTGGAACCAGATTGCGTTAGCGTACTCTCGGGACTTACGGGCGGTCGTTGAAAATAAATCGAACTGAGATCCGTTAGGCCTGTTTTCTGGGATTCTCATCAAGAAGGTGATCATATAGGTTAATGATTTTCGCCGATTCGTGTTCCCAACTGTACTTCTCCCCGACGAGCGCTCGCATCTCGCTCGCATTGTGGTCCTCTTGGAGTGCTGCTTCGACGGCATCAGCAGCGGTCTCTGCGTCTCCTTGAGAGACCACTTGACAGAATTCTTCTGGCATAAACTTCGATACAGCATCGACGGGGGTCGTTACAATTGGTAGTCCAGCATAGAGATACTCAAAGAACTTCGTGGGGACACCTCGCTTATAGTGATTGGTATCTAATAACGCGATGCCTACATCCGCTGAGTGAAGGTACTGGAACATTTTCTCATAGTCGAGATATCCAGGAAATTGAACATAGTCTTCCAGCTCGTGTTGTTGGACAAACTGAGCTACCTGTGCGTGGTTCTCATCAGGCGACCATGCGCCGAGAACCCAGAGCTCGACATCGACTCCACGATTTCGCAGTACCCTCAGAAGATCCAGCATTCGATATATTCCTCGTAGCTCTTGGATGCCGCCGACGTAACAGAGGACGTGTGTTTGTTCACGTTCGATACGCTCTGTGGCTGGCTGTAGCGTTTCAGTTCGAGGGAAGTTGTGTGCGACGGTGACTGGTGGCCCCAACTTACGGAGGGGGGCAGCAATCCAGTCTGAAACGGCCACAATGGCATCGAATCGCTTCGCGGCTGCTCTTTCGACCTTTGGAATCACATACGAGAGTGGTTCTGAAACTGTGTTGGGTATCCATTCACGAGTCGTAACTACATGACTGTAGTCCTCGTGGACATCGTACACCACGGCCCCGTCAGTTGTCTCTGTGAGGTATAATCCGACTGGAATTAACTCCGGGTCGTGAAAGTGATAAACCGAGGCGTCAAGCTGTTTCGCGATCCGAGCCACCTTGGGGATACTCCACCACCGATCGGTTCGACTTGGAGCTGAACCCAAGTCGGTGAACTGGACACCGTTCCGCTCTCCTTCCGGAGCATCATGTGCGAGGATACCAACGTCGAACCCCGCATCCGCGAGACTGGTGGCTTCCTTATCGAAAATCCGAGTATCTGTACTTTTGTGGGCAGTCGTCAGGTGTACTGCGTCCATTTTAGATCCAGAGAGAATTGTAGACCGGTTGGATAGGGTAAGTAATGAACTTGTTGCACTTGCCCACCTGAGATATCGGGTATCTCGAATAGTCTCGATATCACTAATCCAGCCGCATTCTTTCACTCAAAAGGAGCCGAAACACCCGCTAAGTCGGTGTCAGGATTGACTGCTTGACTGATTTGTTGTTCGTCTCGAAAACTAGTAGCTTTTCGCCGCTCAACAGGCGTCAGGAAAAATCGCCACAAACAGAATCACGGATATCTGTTTGTCATTCTTTGCTTGTCCAGAAATCAGACTGATATCGGTCTGCCCACTCTCCGAATGCTGTACCAGCCGTCATTTCATCGAGTTGGCGGAACTGCCTAACGTGAATTTGATGGTACCCTTCCGCGGTTACATCATGCGTTAGACAGTATCGACTGACCCCACCTTCCTTTCGGAACTCTGGTAGATGGTCACGGACGGTCGTCATCGCTTCCCGAGTTGTTACAGCAACATCGTCCCGTCCAGTCGCCCGCCAGTACTCGTAGAGCCCATAAATGGCAAAAATCTTCCCGTTTAATGTATGTGCGGGCTTTTGCATCGGATACTCCTCAATCCAGAAGTACCCTTCGTCGTCGATCGTCGATACCCACGGAGAGTTTGATGTCGGTAGACGAACGTCTGTAATGCTTTTGTATGTCCGTTCAGCGAGCTGTGCGTATCTGTCGCGACCAGTTAGGTGGTAGAGTCGTGCGAACGTCCCGAGTGAAAGTCCTTGGGCCATCCCCGAGTACCACGGTGAGGGTAGTTTATGAGCCGGATTCCCGTGGACATTAAATTCGAACTCGTAGGGGAAGAACAACGCATTCTTGAACCCGGTTGCAGTCTCAACATAGGCGTCTGTGAGTCTATCTGCGGCGTCCTCGAATACGCCGGTTGAGTCCGCATGACGGATACTTTGGGCAACGAGGTTCAGCTGGCGTGACGTCTGAAGGGCATGCGTTGCGCCCGATTCGCCCCTGTACATCTTCAAATCGGGGAGCTCAGAGACTTCCTCTGGACTGTAATATTGTCGGTCTGGATTTGAGGATGGCCACTGATCATACGGTAGTGTGACAAGCTCGAAGTTCGCTTGCTGAACGTTCTCCTCGTTAAGAGACGGCGATGCTTGTGACGCGACACACCCAGTGAGGCCTATCGCAGCAGTAGCGAGAAATGTCCGCCGATCAATCGGTCCAGTCATATATTGGGGATATTCTTCGAGCGTCTTCAATCGCGCGAAATGATATCTTCATAAAATGGTTAAGTATTATAAAGGTATGGCTTACTAGCTTACAACAACCCCCGGGGTTTCAAAGATTCTTCTCAATGTTGTCAGCCTCTACTTTGTTCTCAGAGGGTGCGCTGCACTTAGCGATTCAACGCTCACGGGTTCACTGTCGCTGGACGGGAGATTCCCGTTACTGTCGATACTCCATTCGCTGCTCCCGCCAACCTGGGTTTCGATGCCGCCGTGGGGGCGCTTGTAGAGGGTGTCGTCCTCCTTGAAGTAGAGCGCCACTTCCCCGACAGCGTAGTCCGAGTCGTTGGGCGTACAAGAGCAGACGCCGTAGGAATGCGCCTTCGACGTTGAGTGTGCCTGCGTTGTCTACGTCGCTGCCTTCGAGGTCGATTACCTCGCCTCGCTTTGGCTTGTGGCGTTCGTGGCTCTTTGAGCGGTACAACTCCGAGAACGTGTCGTGTAGTCGTTCAGTCATGCTAAATCATCCCTGCTGCTGCGAGACCGCCGAGAACCGTCACAGAACGGGGGCTGCGTACTTGCCGAACCCCCACACCGTATAAATCGGCGTGACGCGGCGGTCGTTCTCCTCGACCCACGCTGTTCGCTGCGCTAATCTACTCGGAATCGGGGGTTGTTTCTCGAATCTTCGAAGCGATACCGTGCGAGTTAATCCCCTGTACTCGATACACGAACCAACGACTTCGATGTCTGACCAACTATCCTTCAGAGAGAAAATGGACGCGATCAAGCGGGTGGCTCTTTATCGCCCTCTCTTTACTGTCGGAATCATCGTGTTGAGTGTTTTTGCTGCCATACTGGAGGGGATCGGAGTGAGCTACCTTCTACCCATTATTCAACAAGCTCGGGGTGAAGGTGACCCCGGAACGTTAGTTCAGGGGTTCATGCAAGTCTATGATTTCT
Source organism: Halobacterium salinarum DSM 3754 (assembly GCF_008124605.1). Lineage (GTDB taxonomy): Archaea > Halobacteriota > Halobacteria > Halobacteriales > Halobacteriaceae > Halobacterium > Halobacterium salinarum. Next base: position 3,598 of record NZ_VRYN01000021.1, on the reverse strand, counting down.
TCGGCGTTCCCTTTGTGCTCGAGTACATCATTGTGGGGGTCGCACTTGTTATGACCCTCCGGTACACATCGACGTTCCTCGTCGCCTGGCTCCGCGCCAAGCTTCGGGTACACTACGTCCGCGATATTCAGACACGTGCGTACGATAGCGCGCTCAATGCCCGTATTGGCTACTTTGACCAGCAAGGATCAGACGAAATACTGAACGCGATTGTAACTCAGTCGCGGGAAGCAGGTTATGCAATTATGCGGCTGGTCCGCATTGTTGAACAAAGTATTTTGAGTCTCATGTATCTCGCTGTTGCGATGTACCTCTCCCCGTGGCTGACTCTTACTGCTGGTACTATCTTGGGGGCGCTTACGTTCCTCATCCGAAATCGGATCGAGTCTGGATACGCGGTAGGTGACCGTGTTGCTGAAGCCAATGAACGCGTTCAGGAGGTCGTCCAGGCTGGAACACAAGGTATCCGAGACGTGAAGCTGTTCGGGCTGTCCGGGGAATTCTTCGAACGTTTCGACGACTACGTCGGCACGTTCGTACGCTCGAAGGTCACTCTTCGGCGGAATCAGGCAGCAATCCAGAATCTCTACCAGTTGACCACCGCAATCACGGTCTTTGTGCTCATTTACTTCGCACTCGAGTTCTCGTCCCTGTCTCTGGGCGGCCTTGGCGTCTTCCTGTTCGCCATGTTCCGCCTCTCCCCACGAATCAGCAACCTGAACACCTGGATCTACCGGCTCGAGGGAGACCTCCCCCACCTCGTTCGAACCGAGCAGTTAATCGACGAGATGCGGACCAACCAGGAGCCAACGGATAGCAACACGCCGGTACCGTCACAGATAGAGCGAATCGAAGCTGACTCGCTGGACTTCTCGTACGACGGCGACGAGCAGGTTCTCGATGATGTCACCTACTCGGTTGAGCGCGGAGAGTTCATCGCGTTCGTCGGCCCCTCCGGAGCTGGGAAGTCGACAATCGTGTCGCTGCTGGCACGGATGTACGAACCAGACTCGGGCGAAATCCGTGCGGACGGGACTCCAATCCAAGAGTTCGACCTCGCGGAGTGGCGGGAACACCTTTCGATGGTTCGTCAGAACCCATACATTTTCAACGACACACTGGAGTACAACGTCAGAGTTGGCAACCGCGACGCGTCCCAGTCGAAGATCGAACGGGCGTGTGAACTCGCGTGTGTGACTGAATTCCTCGACGAACTTCCGGAGGGATACCAGACGACCCTTGGTGACGATGGCGTTCGCCTCTCGGGCGGCCAGAAGCAGCGTGTGGCGTTAGCCCGTGCTCTGGTTCGAGATGTCGACTTCCTCCTGCTAGACGAGGCAACGAGCGACCTCGACACGAACATCGAGGAGGACGTCCACGATGGTATCGAGTCACTGGACGCCGAACACGGACTGGTCGTGGTTGCTCATCGCCTTTCGACTGTTCGGAACGCCGACCGCATCTACACGATGGTGAACGGTCGCGTGGAAGAGGTCGGTTCCCACGAGGAACTGCTCAAAGCGGAAGAAACGTATGCAGAGCTGTATTCGGCGGACGAATAACTACACGATAAAGAACTCCACACCATATTCCACGGTACAGTCTAGCTGAGCTGTACCGGTCGATTTCGTCTGGTTGACGGTGAGAGGGATTTCGGAGAAGCTGATCTCGTTTATTTTAGGACGAACGATATCGAGCAGTTATCAGCGGTGTAGTTACGAACCTCACCCAACTTCGGATGTGTAGTTCGATGCTGAGCCACTCGCTTGCCGAAATTCACTCATCTAGCTAATGTGCCAAGAGGAAACTTGTAAAGTACTGATTGAAAGGCCGATAACGATCCAGAACATCGGCAGAAAGAGTACATTGCTTGGACCAAGTCCAGCGATTGGAAGTGCAACTAGAGAAGTTATACTCATTACCGGAACTGGATCTCGGAGGTTAGCTATCCGGGCTAGGCCAACTACGAGACCACCGTAAAATACGAGGAAGAGAGCAAGGCCAAGTAGTCCGGTATCAGTAAGGAGAGCACCAAACCAGCTATGAGGTGATAAAATCCCCCCCGTAGAAACTGAGGTTTGGCTAATGACGGTGGGACTACTGCCCCATCCGTGCCCCCATACGTCTCCCCCTAATACTGCGGCCTTTTGAAGTTGCCAGCGAATCCAGATTGAAGATCCAGGATTCGTTGGGTTTGGAACTAAAACAAAGACCGTAGTTAAAACCAATCCAAATAGTGGAATCAAAATTTTACCAACACGAATTGGTATTTGTCGAATAGTTTGTCGAATAATATTCCCATATATTAATCCAAGAGTGGTTGCAATAACAATGGGATAAGCGAGTATCACGGCTCGAGCACCAAGGTGAACAACAAGATAAGCACTAATGGTCCAAACTCCAAGAAATGATATACGTTTTTTAGAGGTTGTAGTCGGATTCAATCCCATGACCAGTGCAGGAATCGTGGCCATTTGAAGGAAGAACGCGAAGTCATTAACATTGGTATACCATGTAGTCACCCAACTCGAGTATGGTGGATAATTGGGGAGTTGTTGCAACTGACTACCTGCGAAGTGCCACCCAGTCGAATATTCAAATAATGCTATAATAAATGCAAGCAAGACTAGTCCGACGAGTAATATCCACCCTCGATAGACCCAGCGACGGGTGTTTAGGGTAATTACAATACTAATGAGAAGAATGAATTTAGTTAGTAGTACAATTGGTTGCAAAACCCCAGACCCTGTCCCGTTTTGTACCGCATAGAGAAAACTAAACATACCAAGACACACAAGGCCCGACAGCGCCACAAATAATCTCGGAAATCGAATTTTACCCTGACTGTACAAAACGATCGCTCCAGCTAGAACCGTAATATAAACTGGAAGAAATAGTCGGAAGGGAAATAGAAACCCTATGTTTGTTCGGATACCAGGTAGAATTGATCCAAAAACTCCAAGAGAAATCAGCAAGAGCGTTGCAATCCGAACCCAAAGCGGAAATTCGTAGTTATGTTGGTCTGTACGTTGATCGGAATCCAACGACACGGTAACTCCACTAGGATGTAGTCAGTTATATTTATTGAACTTGAGAGAGGCGGTTGGAGAAATCGTCCTTGGATCTCGGTACCAACAAGGTTCATAGTTTCGACGCGCTAATATGGTAGTTTGTCCGGTCACTGTAGTGTTGCTCTCTGCTGGCCATTTGTAGTAGATTTTGCCAACCGCTACTTGGAGGACTGGTTCGTACAAGCACGCTGGTAGCACCGTAGCACTCGACCATCCGTTCTAGTTTAGCAGAGTGTACCGTCGTCTGATTAGATATCGTTGTAACTACCAGTCAGAGAAATCCGGTGGATAGTGTGACTTACTCCCCACCGGATTCAGTGATTGTTGATCGGATTCAAAGAGCGTTTCCCTCCGATGAGTTGCGCGAGCGCGCTCGCGCAACGAATCTCGTCGAGCGTGAACGGAAATTCGACGCTGTTGCGCTGTTCTACACGCTTTCACTTGGCTTCGCTGCTGGGTCAGACCGATCTGTACAGGCTTTTCTCGAACGATTCGTCGAAATGTCCGACTGCGATGAACTCTCCTAT
>NZ_VRYN01000020.1 GCF_008124605.1 Halobacterium salinarum DSM 3754 | reverse complement strand
GAGGGTGTCATAGAACCGTTCTCATACCAGAGAGCAGGGTGAACGCTGAGGTGGTATGAGCCCAGCGACCCTGCAAGATAATCCTACGGTAGAGACGTTCTTCAATGCCGTGGAGACGGAGACGCTAGCGCTGTTCGAGCATCTCTCCTTCGAGTTTCTCGAAGAATTCGACGTGTTCGCCCCGGCGGAGACGGGGCGAACACGAGACCACGAACCACCCGAGATGATGCGTGGGTTTCTGCACTGCTACTACAAGGATATCTACGGCATTCGTCCGGTTGCGCGAGAACTGAACAACACAGTCGTCTGGCTCAGCTGTGGCTTCGATCGACCGCCGTCGAGAGACGCGGTCGATCGTTTCCTCACCGATCTCGAACACGTCATCGACGAGATTTTCGACCACCTCGTCGAGCAGGCCGCCTTGCGGGGCCTGCTCGACTTGACCTACTCGATTGATTCGACAGACGTGAGAACGATGCCAGCCGATCAAGACGCGTCGAAATGCTACGATCCAACGGCTGAAGAGTACTACTACGGCTACGGCTGCACGATCGTTTCGACTGGTTCAAAGATCCCGATTGCAGCGGAATTCACCGAGAGCAAACAAGCGCCAGAAGAGACGGCGATGCGCGTCACGCGTGACGCGCTCGCCGTCGACACTCCGATCTGGATGCTTGGAGACAGCGCCTATGACACACTCGATTGGCACGACTACCTGCTGACCGCAGGAGTCGTGCCAATCGCCCCGTACAACGCACGCAATACCGACGATCCACTGGACATAGAGTACAGGGTCGAAGACCGTATCAAAGAACACAGCAAGGACGTGAAGTTGAAGCAATCGACGTTAGATGAGACGTACAACCGCCGGACAGGCGTCGAACGAACTAACGACGCAGTCAAGGACTGCGGCCTCGGGCACGTCCACGCCCGAGGCCGCGTCCATGCACGAGCACAAGTGTTCCTGTCGTTGTGTCTGCGTCTCGTTATTGCGATCACCAACTACGAACGAGGAGATAATCCGGGAAGCACGATCATCACGGTGTGACAAGAGTTCTATGACACCCTCTATGTCCGGTAGTTCGTGCTGAATCCCAATAAGAACTCGGCGGCTGATACGGATTATTTGCTTTAGAGGATCGGCCTGCCACAGTAGCGCGGTTCGATAACAGTCTCGAGTTTCATTACACGGACACACACACCCCGGGTGTCGAGTGTAAATCGATACGTCGGTAGGCTACTCCTCAGCGATCTTTAGAACAGTAGGTGTTGTTAGATGCGATTTTTCCAGAGAAGAAGCTCTCAAATCCTGATTTATAGTAGTTTTACTACTACTATCTATATACTATTTATATATTTTATTATATAGGCAAACACAGATGTGAGATTAGATAGTACAATCGATTTTAGGCTAGTATAGGTCCTAATAGAATTTCATTTATAAGCAATCACAGAGACACAGGACCAAAGCCTTTCTAGGAGTTGTGTGAAGTCTAGTAATCGTCTTCTTCGGCTGCTAACAGTAGATTACCCCGTGTAAACTTCCATTTTGTACGCTGAAGCGGCTGGTCAGTAGACTCGACACAGCTACCGTGTTCAATTTACACTCGACACCCGGGGTGTGTGTGTGTCTTTGAGCACATACGTTTCTCGAGGATCGGAGTATCGAGAAGTGCCGGTGTTACACTCGACACTTGGAGATGCACTCTATCGATCTTCTTCGTGAATTACATTCTCCTATTCTATTTCCTTGGACACTCTTACCGGCGTATTTCAGCATTTACACTCGACAGGTGGTGTGTGGCCGAGACATAGTTTTATATACTCCACCGACCGTCGTGTGTATTATGAGGCGGATGCTTGGAGGTCGACTACTCAGATGAGTAATGAGGATCAGAGTTCTCTCGACTCAATTTGGGAAAGCGAGGATCCGGTCTTTGCAGATAAAGAGCTCCTAGATATCGAACATATCCCAGATGAAGAACGGATTATTGGCCGTGAGGATGAAATATCCAACCTCGCCAATAGTATTCATCCCGCAATTAGAGGTGGAAAGCCTAGAAACACGTTGATCTACGGGAAAACAGGGACTGGAAAAAGTCTCGTGGCTAAACACGTTACTCAAAGTGCCGAAAATTTTGCTCACGAGCAGGGTACGAGACTCGATCGCGCATATATCGATTGTACTCAAGCAACGACGGAGACACAGGTCGTTATCAAACTTGCTCGAACATTCAACCGATCAGATGAAACGGATATCTCCGTACCACTTTCTGGGTTATCGACGAATGCATACTACGATCGTCTTTGGCAGGTCCTCGACACTCTCCACGACGTCGTCATCATCATTCTTGATGAGGTCGACAAACTCCAAGAAAACAACGTGCTAATGCAACTCTCCCGTGCTGGGGAAGCTGGAAAGATTGACTCATGTAAGGTAGGGATCCTCGCGATCAGCAACAAAATCTCATTTAAAGATTCCTTGGATGAACGAGTCTTAAGCAGTCTCCAAGAACGTGAGTTTATTTTCCCACCCTACGACGCAAATCAACTTCGCGAAATTATGCGCCACCGTCAGGACGCATTTCGTGAAGGTGCTCTCACCGATGATGTGATTCCCCTTGCGGCTGCATTCGCTGCACAGGAGCACGGTGACGCTCGAAAGGCACTAGATATTCTTCGAAATGCAGGCGAGCTTGCGAAAGACGATGATAGTGACGTTGTACGGGAAGAACATGTCCGAAATGCACGGGAGAAAGCTGATATCGATCGTTTCTCTAAGCTGCTTCAAGACCAGCCAACACAATCAAAAGCTGCAGTGTATGCCCTCTCATTGATTGCTGATGGAAGTAAACAGGAAGAATTCCCTACCCGTGAAATCTATGAACGATATGAGCGACTCTCTGAATCACTAGATATTGACCCTCTCTCACAACGGCGAATGTCTGATCGGTTGAACGAACAGGTTTTTCTCGATATTCTAGGTGTCACAGATCGAGTTGGTCGTGGTCGTGGGAAGGGAATGACTAATTTCTACTACCTACTAGAAGAGCCTGAAGTCGTGCAAAGTGCTATTGAATCTGATCAGCGGTTCTCCATTGACGGTTGACACCCTCCCCGCGCTGAATCGTGAGGTTATCTCCTCGATTCTCCATAATTTTACACTCGACAGTCGGGGTGTCCCACTCTACCTCTCGGAGTGACGCACTCCCCGAATTTGTATATGGTGTCAATAGGGCCTGATAACCTACTTTATGGTCATTTACACTCGACACCAGGGGTGATATGGAGTTTCTGTTCTGACGGTGATCGTTCACTCGGACACCACACTCATGATCAGGGGTATGCCTCCCGATACGTCGGAAACGTGGGGTGGGTATCTTCCGATTTCGGAGCGAGCTACTTGTCCGGGTTGACTGGCCCTTTGTACTTCGATTTCACCTTGTCTCCTTCCCGCCACTGCCAGTAGTAGTAGCGATTGTCGTTGATCGCTTTGATCGTGATCGTCGCTTTGGCAGGAACGTCATCCGGGAAATCGTCTGGTCGCTCTTCGACCGCTTCTTGATCTGCCGACTCCTCAAGACGGGCCTCTCGTTCCTTATGCTCGGCGAGCGCTTCAGCGTACGTTGCAACGTCTCGGAGCTGCTCCGACTCCGACTCGTTGAGTGTGTTGACGATCTCTGTTGGGAGGTCTGCCGGTGGGGTCGGGGGTTCGTAGGACATCGGCTACTCTCGTGTTAACCAACACGGCTCACGAGTCCATAGTTTTGTTGGTTAAGACGATAGGGACGGTTCTGGCGATTCTGCCTGTAACACTACTCGAAACTTCTATATAAACAAATTACGTACTATGTTACACCGTGCTCCGGCGCATCGAACTCAAGGTCCTCGCTACGGTCGACCGCGGCGACACGATCTCCGAGCTCGCGGCGAAGCTCGACCACAGCGAGAGCTACCTCTCTCGTGCCGTCGGCGACCTCGTCGAGAAAGGGCTCGTCTACACGGAACACGACGGGCGGCGAAAACGAGTCATCCCGTCGGATGCTCGCGCCGTCGAGCTCTATCAGGACCTCGTTCGCCAGCACTCTCACATTGACTTCCCCGAGCTACTGACCGGCAAGGCACTCGAGGTGCTGTACTACCTCGATCAGCCGCGAACCGTCTCCGAGATTGCCAACCGGAGCGATAACTATCGCAACACCGTTAACCGCGTCCTCAAACGGTTTCGCGACCGTGGGCTCGTCGGAACTGTCGACGGCCACTACGAGTTCAACGCCGACTTCGACTGCCTCCACGAGTTCGCCCGTGAACTCACACATCATCGACATCGTCAACGCCTCGAAGCCGTTGCCCCGAAGGGCACGATTCTCTGGGAGGACTACGACGAATTCCTTGCTCAGACCGAGACGGAGATCGACGTAGAGGGGTTCCACGAAACCGGCCTCGCTCGATTCGCGGTCTATGACCTCCTGTTCCTACTCACCGGCCACCGCTACTACGTCTACTCCGAGGAACTCGACGCAATCTCGACGGCAGCACTCTGCTGTCACACGCTGGTGATCGACGGCGGCAGCCGTTACCGCTCGTACTGTCTCCTCCTGCTCAGCCACGTCGACGTCGACGAGGCGGACCTTCGAGAGCAGGCGGCGAAGTATGGCCTCGAAGACGAAATCGACGTCTTGCTCTGCTACCTCGAGACGCACGGCGAGGTTGTTGACGAGCGGCTCCCGGAGTGGGACGAGTTTCAGAAGCTGGCGGTTGAGTACGAGGTCCGACTATCCTGAGACCGAACGTCGTCGCCAGCCGTGGTGCCAGCCGGCGTCAGTTTGGGTCATAGGGATTCGTTGCTGTATCGAGTCGATAGACATCCTCGACAGCGTCAAAATCGTCGTCAAACGCATATAGATAGCCGAGCCCCTCGGTTTGCATATACGCGACAATGCAGGCGTCGACGAAGGAGAGCGGTTCCTGTTGGCGGAAGAGGGCCTTCCCTGTCGCGATGGCGTTGGTGGTGAGTGAGTCGATGTGGAAGCGGGCGTTTTCTTCCATGCGATCGAGGAGGTCGACGGCTGCGTCGTGGCCGGCGTGGGTCGTGAGGCCGTTGAGCGTTTCCGCGAGTACGTAGTCGAGGACGACAGCTTCCGGGAGCGTTCCATCATCGATGCCCTGGAGCACGGGAAGCGCGGCATCGTGGGATCCATCCCGCCGGTATGCGGCGGCAAAGAGAACTGTCGTATCGATCAGTGCACGAGGCATTTACTCGACGTCGACGCCCCAGGCGTCATGATCGCTCGTGACATCGGTCGACTCCTCACCAGCGTAGCCGTCAAAATCGGCGAACGTGCCCGTTTGCTGTTGGATCACGTGGACCCGGATGCTCCCGTCGTCTTCGAGATGCCAACGGAGCTGATCGCCATCATCGATATCAAGTTCACGCCGAATCCGGGAGGGGATGTTTGCCTGATTTCCAGATACCTTGCTTTCGGCGTCGATTCTGTCGCTGCTCATATTTCCCGGTAGGTGGCCAGCCGTGAAATATCTAGTGTGCCGCCACACTACTCAGTACTACAAGAGAAATCTCTCAGAAGAGGGCGCCGATCGAACCCAGGGATCTGAGATAAGTTCGGAAACGTATTTCCCAATTGGAACTTACTATCCTCTTAATTCCAGATGGCTGTACTGGACGACCTCTCGGGATTCGAGTTCGAGGATGTGATGGAGGACGTCTTCCGCACCCTCGGTTACGAGAACGTCCGGCAGGCTGAGAAGACAGCCGACGAAGGTCGCGATGTCATTATGGAAGAGGTCGTCGACGGCACCCGGCGTGCGATCGTCGTCGAGTGTAAGCACACGGGGACAGTCGGGCGACCGGTCGTCCAGAAACTCCACTCCGCCATTGCGACGTTCGATTTTGACGGTCCAAAGCGGGGTATGGTTGTCACAACAGGGCGGTTCACGAGTCCCGCCCAGGAGTACGCCGACCGCCTCCAGCAGAACAACGACCCGCACCCAATCGAGTTGCTCGACGGCGAGGACCTCCGGGAGATTGCCGACGAGATTGGCCTCGACCTCTATAACGGTCGCATCGAGATTCTCTGCGATGAAACGCTACGTCCCTACGACCCGGCAACAGATCTCGATGCACCCATTCAAGAGGCATTTCATGACATCGAAAACATCGAAGCTGCCGATCTTCCGACACCGCATTCGGCTGTGACGTTCCGCCCGGTGGTCGCGGTTACTGCCGACACGAACGCTGTCTTCGAGACGTCGGTTGGCGTCATTCACCGAATCAACGACCAGACCCGATTTGTTGCCCACGCTGAACGCGGGCAGCCACAGGTCGTTGATGAGAACGTCGCGACGTTGGTCACCGAGAACCTCCACGCCACGGTCGTGCTGGACTCAGAACAGCTTGGGGAGATATTCGACGAAGTCGAGGAGCGCCGGTTCGGCCAGACGCAAACGGGGTACAAAGAGTGGACCGTCGAGCGTCTTCAGCAGCATCACACGACGACAGTGACCTACACTGGCGACAACAACGTCACCTACAACAAGACGTGTGAGCCGAACCGCTCGGACATCTCCATCCAGTCGATCGAACCAGTGTACCTCCCGGAAGCTCGGCACACCACCGACATCCAGGAGTACACCTACCTCTATGAGTACTACGCGGCAGGCCCGTCACGAGTAACAGCCGAGGACGGCATCCACCGCTGCGTCCACTGTGACACGAGCGGCGTCGACGAGACGTACACCTACTGTTCGAACTGCGGGGCAATCGCCTGCTCCAGCCACATCAAAACGGAGCGGCTGGAAGGCGAGCCGGTCTGTACGGGGTGTGCGGTGACGGAACGGTTCGCGCTGAAGACGAAGTACTTCTACGACGAGGAGAATCTCGAAGCGTTCCGCGAGGAGTACGCCGCGATGCCGCTTCACGAGAAGGCGATGGAGAACAAGTGGCTGGCCGGGGGAAGCGTTGTCGCGACGCTGCTGGTCGTCGTCGGACTACTCGTCATCGGCGGCATCATCTGAGCGGGCTGAGCGTTCACGCCGGCTCGGCGACGATCTCTTCGAGCGCGTGCTCAAGCGGGCCGTGGAACTGCCAGCTGGCCCGCTCGAAGGCTTCCTCGGTCGGACCATCCCAGCGCGGGAAGGCGGAGTGACCGCTCACCTTGACGGTCCACTCGGAGGGGTCGTCGAACGGGTTTCGGGTCGGAAGTTCGACGACGTAGAGGTACTCTTCGTCGCCGTGAATCCCGTCGGCCGGATTCTCGACACCGTGTCCGAGCAGGAACATCGGCTGGTCGAGGTGCTCCATATTGTCCGGCTCGAGGAGATCCGCTGGCTGCGCTGCGTCGATTGTTCGTTCTGGATCACCATCCAGATACAGGTCGATTGTCGAGAGCTTGTCGAGGAACATGAACGACGCTGCCGTGTACCCCGGTCCTCGCTCGGCGCGGGTCGAGTCGAGAAGTTCCTTCAACTGCGCAAGATCGCGAAGCACACTCTCCGGGTAGCCGTCCGAATGTCGGTACACTTGCGCGACGCGGTCGTTATCGGTTGGTTTGCCGTCCTGGTCCACTCGTTCGACGAATCTGAGTTGACTCCGTGTCGACATCGATCATCGCCGGCACGTGTGCGCCGGCACCCCTCACCGGCGCAAAAACAACTCGCTCCGTTCACTCGGGCGGTGGAAGTGGTTGAATCGGGAGCTGTTCGAGTTGTCTGTGACAACCCGCGCAGACCGTCAGTAAATTCTGCTGTACGTCGGCGTCTTCGAGTTCTTGATCGGAAGCTTCGGCGAACTCTGACCGCGGGATTCGATGATGGACGTGGAGATCCATCCCGTATTCGTCCTGATGCCGTTCGCGAGCCATCCCACACCAAACGCACTGTTCATTGTCCCGGTGGATGACCTCTTCGCGCTTGCTGTGCCAATTCTCGCCGAACCGTTGCGTGGGGCGGAGGGTCTTTCGCAGGAGGTACTCCTCCAGTACTTGTTGATCAGTCGCTCGGAGTGCTGCTTCCCACGATGAGAAGATTCGAAGGATTGGAACAGGCGTACAGGACCCATGTTTCCGAACGTCTGTTGTCGTTGGTGGGCGCCCCAATCGCTTGTAGAGGGTCCGTAGCTCCTTACAGGCTTCCTCCTCGGTGACGGGATTCGGTTGGTTTAGCGAGGCTCCAACCGATTGAAGCGCAGCATTCCACGACCCAAATCTCCGCCTGTAGGGTTCGGGGCTGTATTCCCCATGCTCGATCATATCCCGCTTGCGAGGGGTTCGATCCAATTCATCAATCAGGCGTTCGAGTTCCGTCTGAAGTTCGGATCGGGACAGCGCATCCGGCTGGTTTGGGCCATATCCCGCGGCCTCCAGCGCCTCGTTCCAGCTACCGAACTCCGATAGGTACACCCAGCTACTGAACGTCCCTTCCTCATCCATTTCGGCAGCGGTCGGCGACGAACCAAGTCGGCTTCCGAGACGCCGTAACTCGGCAAGGAGGTCGTCACGGTCTACTTTCCACTGCTTTGTAGGCTGATGATCCGCTTTCCGCAGAGCGTCGTTCCAGCTGCCGAATCGATTCTGATACGTCGTTACGCTGTACTTCCCGTGCTGTTCCATATCTCGCTGGCGCGGTGTCCGATCCAGGTTTTCGGCTAGTCGGTCAAGTTCCTCCAGTAACTCTCGGTCTTCGATATTCGCTGTGCTACAGTGCCTCGGTTCCAGCCCTGCTTCCTCTACTGCGTCGTTCCAGCTCCCGAACCGGTCTTGATATGTTGATCTCGAATAGGAGCTCAATTCGTCTATTTCACGGAGTGAGGGCGGCCGACCGAGTTGATCCGCTATGGATTGTAGTTCCTCAATGAGTTTCTCAGCAGGAATACGACTCGGACTCATGTTCTCACTGGCGGCGTCGCCAATCGCGGACGGGTTCACCCATCTTGGTATATGAAATTCAGGACCCGAACTGGCTCGCCGGCACCCCTCACCGGCGCAGAAACAACATCACGAGTTGGCGATATTCGAACTTCGCTATGCGAGATGCGCCACCTCGTTTGGTTCCTCGACGTCGTCGAATTCGCCGCGCTCGACAGGTTCCCAATCCTCACCTGGCTCCGGACTCCACCAGTCGACCTCGTAGGCGCCCGGTGCGCCGAAGATCTTCACGCGCGCCGACCCATCAGGCAGGTCGCGGCGCAGTTTTTCGTCGACGTGGAGGTTCCAGGTCGTGGTTGAATCGAAGCAGGCGAGCACGGCCTCCTCGTAGCCGCGTGTCTCTCGGGATTCCTGGAGTTCGACCTGTGTGTTGCAGTGCTTGCAGAACACCCCCTCGAACGGGATGTGGCTGAACACCTCGTGTCCACAGACTGGACACCAGAGGAACTCGAACAGTGCTTCGCTGTGACGGTCGATAACTTCCAGACTCATCTGTGAATCTGGCCCGATTGAGACGGGCCACCCATCCCGGCCCAGAAATAAACGCCACCGCTAGGGTGTCATAGAACGATTCACAAGGGTTAGTTTCAGGCCATATGTATCGAATCACCCGCTAAGTGGGATTGCGGATTGAGCGAATTCGCCTACTCAGTATCCATGAATACACCAATAGTTCCGAGGAATCCGGACGCGAAAACCGTGAGCCCGACAACTGGATTGAAGTAGTGAGCAATAGCGAGACCAAGTAAACTGACCTGTGTACCCAAAATCATCATCTGCGTCCCGAGACGGTTGATATCGGCATCAGACTTCGGCACAGAAAAACAATAAAAAGGAGCCATGTTAAATATTGATAGAGCGTCAGTCTGTACTTAGCGATTCAACGAGAG
>NZ_VRYN01000019.1 GCF_008124605.1 Halobacterium salinarum DSM 3754 | reverse complement strand
GAGGGAAACAGTGTAGTGAGCCGACGCATGATTCTCGTTGAGGAGCGAGGGTTGTGCACAGACTTCTCCTCCTCATTCCTCTCGAAAAGTAGCCTCGATAAGCCGTCGCTGTCACGCGGTTCTCGTCTTAGCTAAAGACGGATGATTGGAGACCTCCTAAGTAACCAATCTCTTCGGAATCGGCTTATGAATCAGCTGAACTCCCCTGACCGATCTATTGCGTCAATACAGTACGTCACGCTCGCTCGTGAGATTGATCTTACAGAGTTCGAATATTCACGAATTAGCCATCTAGTTGAGGTAGACAATTATGCCGTTTGGGAGCGGGATCGAGAAAACCAGGAATTCGTACATCGTGGCGGAGAACTTGCACACCAGGATTTAGTAAATTGTCTCGACAACGGATTCGAATATGGGCGGATTGGCGCCCCGAGTGTTCAGTACTTAGTCGGTTCTCACCCGATTCTGGCACTTGAAGAAGTTCTCTACACACTTGTCGCGGATCACCGTAGCGCTGATGATGATGATTACCCTCAAGAATTTGGTCGCGTCGCAAAGCGGTCTAGAGTTTGCCTCTGGTGCTCTCAACTGAGAGGTCACAGCTCATTGCTGTTTTGGTCGATCGCTGGAGCAATTCGTCGAGGAACGACTGGTAGTACTCTGGGTCGGCGTACTTCACCAGCCGAAGCTGGAGTATCGCCTCTAATCCCTCCGTTGTCCAGCGCATCCACTGGTTCTTACAGCGCTTGCTGACTTCCCCCATCAGCCGTTCGACGGGGTTCGAGGTCCACGGCACCTCGAACCCCTCGGCAGCCTGCTCGGCAAACGTCACGATCGACGGCAGCCACCGCCGAAGATACCCCGCAGCCTTCTCTGACCCGTACTGATCCAACTGCCAGGCTGTCTTTTCGATACGCTCGGTCGTTCGCGCGATCCGTTCGCGGATCGCCGCGAACTCCTCGTTTGGACGGTGCTTGGCGACCGAATTCTTCAGATGGAACACCTCGTCGATCACCTCCGAGACGATCTCGTTCCGTCGATCCAAGGAGAACACGCCGTCGTCCCAGAGGTTGTAGTCCAGCGTTCGGCCGACGTGGACGAGATCGAGTTGGTGATCGCTGTATTCGTCGGTAAAGGCCGTAACGATGCCGTCATCAGCGTCACTGACGACCGTCGCGTCGTCAGTGACTGCGTCGATATCATCGAGATCGGCTGCTGTTTCGTCCCAGTCAGCGTTCACCGAGAGATCCAGTAGAGAGCGTGATTCCTCAGCGGTGTCTTCGCCGAGCGTGGCTTGGACGGAGTGGTACGTGCGGTCGTCGTCTTGGCTGTGACACTTCGTGCCGTCAGGAATAACGGCGTCAGCGTCTGTGTCAGCGACACAGTCTGGAAGGAACTGCTTGAGCTTGCTGCCGTATTCTCTGGCGCGGCGGTTAATCGTGGTCGGCGACGGCATCTTCGAGAGGATGCCGTCGCCGTGGTCAGCAGCATCACGGTAGCTGAGCGAGGTGGCGAGATCGACGCTCTTGGCCGCAATGTCCTGCTGATAGCGGTTTTGCCCGTCGAAGCTGAGAACATCTTCGACGGGGCGGAAGTAGCTGGATTCGTCGTGGTCAGCGGCGGTATCTTCGACGTAGTGAAGGTCGAATTCGTGTTCACCGGCGGTTGTGACGGCTGTGCGGGTGTCGGTACCGGCGCGTTGGAATCGCTGATCACCATTGCCGTGAGCGTGTTTCTCGCCACAGAGCGCCTCGACGCGAGCCGCGTCGAGGCTCTCGACGAGTCCTTCGAGAAGAACTGATTCAACGTTCTGGTCAGTGATGAACTCGGCAAGCGTGGCCAGCGGTATCGTTTTGTCGTCGTCGATGCTAACGGTCAACCGCACGTCGATTGTGGCGTGCATGGGACACCTCTTGGGTGGACACCAGAGGCGTCCCGTTCCTCACGGGAGCCAGTTGCTACTGAACTCTAGACCGCTTTGTGACACGACCAAGAATTTACGCGAGACGAGTTCAGGGAACGCTTCGAGGAGCCGCTGGAGATTGGGCCTCAAGGGGAAGAATATAATTCAGTGATTGATTCTGAGGTGGAACGGATACTCGACTTTGGCACAGAAATTGGGATGCTCTCAGATGATGAGGATGAACTGGGTTCATCGGGGGATTACGATATAAAATTCTCTGGAGAAAAGCCGCCTAAGGCGAAGGAAGAAGTCGTAGAGAAATTCCTTTCATACGAGACGCCCTACGAACGCGGGCGACGTGCCTTCCAACGTGTAGAGCGGGAATTTGAAGGCGAGTATAGTAGTTTGGAAGACTTCGGTTCGTAATACCAGCTGCCTGTTCGGTTTCTACGCAATAGCAGAACGAGTAGAAGTTGAGACAGGTATTCTCAATGCATAGCTGGTAGCAATTCAATTCCCTTCTAGCGCTACTCCGTGATCAGTCCGACGACATCATCGACAGTGAACAGATGAAGATCGTCCCGTTCCGATTCGGCTTCCTTGACTGCGGACGAGAATCCAGACCGACTGAATAGCGCATACGTGTACTCTGGGTCACCACCGCTGTCTGGATGCCAGTCTACTTCTGGGGCTTCAGATTCGAGTCGACTGAGGACGTCATATCCAACCGCTTCCTGTCGGAATTTTGCCTCACCGACGAGGAGTGTCTCTCCATTCGTCGGCGCGACGATGTCGATCTCGCTGCCACTCCCATCCCACCAGTTCCCGGGCTCCTCCACGAAGCGATACTCGTCACCGAATGCGTACAAGACAGCACGCTGGCATAACTGCTCGAACGTCCCACTGACGAAGTCTGGCAGTTCTGGGTCGATGAGGTCGGTGTAAGCGTCCTCACCATATACCTCGTACCGCGCTGTCCGCCCATAGACGAATCTGAACCAGAATCGGAATAAAGGATCTGTAATCGTATACCGACCTTTTCGGCTCCGATCTGGATTGACGGTAACTGGGTAGTCTCGTTCGATAATGCGCAAGTCATTCAGTCGGTTGAGATAATAGCCGACACTACTATTACTGATTCCGGCACCCTGGGCGACTTCGTTCTTGACTCGGTTTCCTTCTGCAAGCGACTTCAATATCGCAAAATACCGGTCGACCTCGTCCAGTTCCCGGTAGAGCACGTTTTCGGGCTCCTCGTGGAGCCCTCCATCACGCCGTAACAGCGTTCTCGTGACGTTCTCCTCAAGCGTCTCGTCATCTTCGACGGCTCGCAAATACTCTGGCGTCCCGCCGAAAACACCGTAGGTCATCACCTGTTCAACGGGGGAATACTCGGGGAAAAACGACATTGCCGCCTCGAAGTGAAGTGGGCCAACTTCGATTTCCCCGT
Organism: Halobacterium salinarum DSM 3754; assembly: GCF_008124605.1. Lineage (GTDB taxonomy): Archaea > Halobacteriota > Halobacteria > Halobacteriales > Halobacteriaceae > Halobacterium > Halobacterium salinarum. The sequence continues at coordinate 6,757 of NZ_VRYN01000019.1, read as the reverse complement.
TCGGGTTTTTGGCGACGCGACCGTACAACGGCGCTGTTCCTTCAAGCGCGTACTCGTGCATCATTCCAATAGCGGACCCGGTCAGCACGAAGGTCGTTGCAGTTTTCTCAGCGGTATGATCCCAGACGCGCTGCAGGATCGATGGGAGTGCGTCCGTTTGCTCGACGAGATACGGGAACTCGTCGACGATGATGACTGCATCCTGCTCGGCAAGAAATTCGAAGAGGGGTTCCCACTCTTCACGGATTCGTGTGATTCCTGGATACACCTCGGCAGCGTCGTTGATGAACGAGGAAATCTGCTGGTCTGCAGTCCCTCTAGTCGCCTGGTAGTAGACGGCATCGTTGCGGTCTCGGATCGACTCGATTGCGAGCGTCGTTTTCCCCATTCGCCGTCGCCCCCAAACTACCGCCAGTGCTGCCGTATCGCTCTCGTAGAGTTTATCGAGGCGTTTCAGTTCCCGTTTCCGGTTTACAAACCCAGTCATTATGTCTTCTTTGAAGGGGACACATAAAACTGTTCCCCTAAAGAAGTTTGAACTAACTTAGTTTGGACTAACGTATCTCCGACACTCTTAGACGAGTTCTTGCTGCCCGCCCGGTACGGAAAGGCGAGTCACGGAAGGAGATCGTCGAGGACCTGCTCGGCTCCGCTGAGGACCTCGTCCACGTCGATAACGTACTAATGGACCGGGAGTTCGACAGCCAGCACATTCTAGAGATGATCAGCCAGCGTGGACTGTCCTACGTCGTGCCAAAGCGGCTGCAGGCCAGCGAGAAAGCCCAAGCTAAACGGTTGCTCCGCGGGGGCAGGACCGATACGAAACGGACCGGAAGCTCCATCTCGGCAAGAATGAGTGGCACGAGACGACGCTAATCTACCGTCGGAAAGAGAACTCTGAACACGACGATTATCGACAGTACTCGGTGTTCATGTCGAACCGGGGTGGCGGTTTTCTCAGTGAGTACGGCTACCGGTGGGAGATTGAGAGTGGCTATCGGTCGATTAAGCGGTTCATGGCTGCGACGACATCCACGGATTTCGGGCTACGGTTCTTCTACTTCGCGTTTGCGTGTCTGTTGTACTCGGTCTGGCGAGCGGTCGATTTACTCGTCCAAGTCGAGTTGACAGGTGAATACGAACACGCACCGATGGTGACGGCCGACAATACGCTCACGCTGCTGAAGAAGGAGACCGGAATCGGGTAGTACGGTGCTCTACTCGTGTTAGAGCGTCGTCCGAGTGGCAACGCTACCCTAAGTTGCAGAAAATCGCCCATATGGTAGGAACTTTAACAAGAATGGCCGTTTGGACGGCAACCTGAAGCAGTTTCCACTCATCGATTCGGTCGAAACCACGCATCACAGCCCCGCTAAACCCGCTGTAGTCTCAACGTTCCGGCCCCAAGTTCTATATAGCGTTATAAGATTTACAAACCTACTAATCGGGCGTTCTCGCATCCTACAGGGCCTGAGTCATGCGATTAGGTCGTTTTTCGTTTGGTTTGGTTTAGAACAGTAAAACAAACCAGAACTAAGAGGGTGGCCGCCCTCCCGTAAGCACGAACAATGGAAGTCCCACAGCGAGCGTCTATATCCCACCATAGAGTTGAGCAGAATATTTGACGAATGGGAAACACATCATCGAAATTTGGTGGTTCTACACTGTGCGGGATCGTCAGACACCGACTGTTACCTTTAAGTTGCATCCGTGAAAACAAGGGGCCAAGGCAGGACAGAGTAATCACTGGTCGGCGTTGGAAGCCTGAAGAAGGCCCCGGACACGAACCTCTCGTGTCCCCACAGGTTGGCTACCTCGGCCTTCTTCCGCTGTGGGCTTAAGCGTTACCCCACGTAGCCGCTGCGCTGCCAAATGAAATGTCCTCATCACGATGACAGCGATGCAAACTACACAGACACACCAAGACCGAGGTGACCGCGAGTAGCTGACGCTACTCCAGACCAATGACTCACAGGTACAGACTCAAACGACAATCCGGGTCCGATGCTGCCAGGCTTCGCCCCGGATGTCGTTGTGAAGCATCGTCGCAGCGGACCAGCAGAGCCGGTCCTCAACACGGATGGAGCGGTATTATCAGTACGCTCCTATCTACAATGTGGACGCGAGGGGTCAAATTGGTTTCGGGACCCTCGCATTTGCCGGCTTCCACGCAGTCCGCACTTCTCCACGGACTGCATGCACACGCCTAATCAACAACAAGGAATCCGGAAGATCGTTCCAGGAGGGACCCTCTCTACTGCTGGAATTACCATTACCGAGGTCACCCCACGGGTAACAGAATGGATACCTGACCTTCTTGAGGAACTACTGCCACGGAGTATTCAATCGGTTCGAAAATTCATCCGGCAAGAAGACCCAGAAGTCCTCACGCACGCACGATACAACACCGTCTATCGCCGTCTTCAAGAGGAAACCCTGAGGTTCGACCATCAAGAATGGTGCTCCACAACGGATATTTGGAGTGATGCAGAGGCTGAAGCGGTTGAATACGTAGAATCACTTGTCGAGTTCGCAGTCAAATATTCTGACGTTGACGAAGATGATCTCGACGAACTTTCGGAGTATCACCAGCAGCGGTGCAAATCGCTTAAACAGACTCTCACTACGATCAGTACCGGACGTGGCCCACTCAACGCTGGCCTTGAAGCCCTCGCCAAGGGACCCGTACGACTCCACGATGAGCTCGATGACGCACCGCAACCGATCACGCTTGTCCTTGATGGCGAGTTGTGGTCAAAACTCGACGATAGAGGAACAGGTATCCGAGCACTTGCAGCTATCGCCGTGCTCGGCTCCACCTTCGACGTCCGCCTGGTTATTTCACCAGCGTTAGACGCCGCGATTGAGCGACGGTATCCAGACTGGTATGACTCCCATCTCCGTCTTACTGAAACCCGTGAGACCTCCTCTGTAGAATCAGCGGGTGGCGACGGACAACCATCGGCGGAGCAGCTCGAGGAAGCATGGGAAGCAATACAGAACCTCCCAGAGGAATCAGGGAGACTCCGTCTTCTCCGGAACCTCCCTATAGAGGGCTCTCGAGACTATCGTGATCTCAAGCAGGATGATGAGATTGACGTGCAGGCAGGGACTGTCGGCCGTTACATCCTCGATCTAGAAGAATTAGGGCTTGTGGATATCGACCGTCGTGGACAATACAACAGCGCATCCCTCACCGGCTTAGGACAAGTAGCAGTTGAGCAGTATGTCACCACGGACTACCGGGTGATCCATCCGACCCAATCGACGCTGGAGACGCATCTTACGCCGACCCCTCAGCCCCAAGCAAGTACAGTGTATCCCGCGCGATCGGACACGAGGGAGGGGGATCAGCCTGGGACAGCGGAGGATTGGATAGCTGCGACAGGCAGTCCTAGTGAGGGCGCTGACTACGTTCAATGGCTCGATGGGCCGTCTGGTGTCCTCGACGCTTGGGGAATGCATCAACGGTACCTTGCTGGCCGTCGAGATCGTGGTGTCACCCTAGTCGATGACCGTATCGAGCGTTTCGAGGACGGTCGCGTATCGTATCTCACTTGCTTCGACGATGATCTCTTCGTAGCCACTCAGTGGGGCGGCCCCCTTCCTACCCTGGGACGTATTGCGGGTGCCTTACTCAGCGACAAAGCACTGAGTAAGATCCTCACCCCTTCTCGTCTCGGAAACCAATTCGAAGAAATCGACGATGCGGTCGTTGAACAACTCGACAGAGAAGCTGGGGAAATCATCCGTAGAGGACACCAAATCGGCTGGTTCAGCGAAACCGAGGAAGACTACGATGGTTGGCGTGAGCGTATTGGCGCCGTTCGCAGTCTGTGTTTGCAACAAGTTGGCGAACTCACAAACAGTGACGACGTCGAAGCCCGGACTGAGTTACTACGTGACCTGCACGGCTTGGTTGCCTCAGCAACACAACTGTATCACGCAGCCGATGTGGATGTCACAATCAACGTGCGAGTCCCTGACACGGGAATGCTCATCAGCGATGAACGCCGTCTCGATGATTTCCTCGGTTTCGCCCGGTACACCGTCCCGAAACAGTCCGTGTACGGGATTCATTCGGGGTATAGGATGCTCCTCGAGGATCGACCGGAGAAACTCAAACGACGTCTTCCCTACGAGGTGGATGATGCTGATTCCACAATGCATCTGACCGCATCGTGGGTTTTCTCCGGACCAACGATGACCGATCTTCACGATGACATCGAGGGCGCCATTGAAATGGAGACCAACGAAATTCGTGAAGCAATTGCTAATGGACAGGAGTCAGCACCGGTAATGGAAATCCCCGTCCAGATTGGGAACTCCTACTCAGCGATTCGTAATCTCGTCGAGGAATACGCTTCAGCGAAGAACTACCAGGTAGCTCACCAGGGGGATATTCACGACGGGAAACAGGATCTCGAACGACTCGTCCGGCTGTTTCTCCGTGTCCTTGGAACGGAAGATCGACCACATCGAGCGTGTCCTCACGACGTTGCCGAGGCAATGCTTCATATTGCTCAATCCACCCAGAACTACGATTTCATCTCCGTTCGAGACATCTCCTTCGGGCTGTCGAATCTCCCCACGAAACGTCTCTTGCCTGAACTCCCTCCAACAGCGACGAAACTCCTCAAAACACTGCTTGACGCTGATGACCCGATGGGTCGGTCTGAGATCATTGACACCGCCGAGATTTCCGAAAGTAGCTACGACCGATACATCAACGAACTCTCCGCTTGGGACATTATCGAACCACGCGAAATCGAGGGACACCGCCGGTGGGAGGCACACTTAGAGCCGTGGTGGACACCGCAGAGTGATCGGGACGAACCCTTTGCCGACCCTGACCCAGACACGGGCATCCTTCATGCTGAATTCCCACGTGATGTCGCCAGTGCAGCGATGTGCCACCTCACCACCCATTACGACTTACCTGCCCTCGAAACAACGTATATCGAGGGAATCCGTCCAGGTGACGATATCAAGGCTCTCTTCGACGAGCACGACCGACTCAGACGATGGTGGCCATTCCTCTGGGGCGCATTCGCCGATTCGGACGAGCTTGAACGAGGCCCATCTGGTACAACAGCTTCGGACTCCACCGTCGTTCGTCTTGGTCAATCTCCAGGACCTGATGTAGCACAATCGACCTTCCAAGACGTTTCAGAAACAGCAACCCAACGAGATCATCTCAGTCAACCGTCGCCAGGGCTGACTAATGATTGACGACAATCGATAACTACGCAATGAATCCTCCACAACCAGCATCTGAACCGTACTCGAAAGGCGATGAAGTAACCGTGTACGTAGGTGAAGACGACCCCGACGTCCGGTACCACGGCGTCAAATGCATCGTCACTGACCGTCTGCAGGATGATCTGAACACCGAGACAGGGCGTGACCGTGACCAGTACCTCTACCGCGTAAAAAGACGGTCAACGGGCGAGGTCCTTCCCATTGATTTCCGGCACGGTGATCTTGTTCCCACAACGACATTAGAAGAACACTCTTCAGAAGATGATTATTGACTGCTTCTCGGCTCTAGAGGCCTTCAGAGCAAGTCTTTAAATTCGTTCGACCGCACCTCCATGTTCCTGGAAACACCGCGGTACAGCTGATGGAAGTTCATCTTCTCTGAATAGAAGTTCGGGAAGAAATAGCCATACCCAGGTTTGTCAATAAACAAGACACCAGCTACCCGGTCGAACTTCCGATCTGCGAATAGTCCTTCATCACCACTGCAGATACACGCGTCCCCCTCATGTTTCAGATCAAACTTTGGATCATCAGGCTCGACCGCCTTCGCATACGTCGTCCTGCCTGATTCCGGGATATACCCGTTGTCTCGTAGATAGTCTCCCCACACCTTTCGGTGCTGATACACCGTGTCAGAGACTTCCTGATTCTGACCGCCTGTTTTGGCACCGTGCAGCAGCTGCCGCATATCCTCCGGTTCAAGGAACGATACATCCGCATCATAGAATAGGAGGAGGGGGCGGCCTCCACGCTGTTTTTTCACTTTGTCTTCGATCTGGTCCACGATACTGTTCTTCGGGTCCAATGGAATTCGCTCAGCACCTTCCCACCGAATGATTGACCCGCCACCTCCTGTGTCTTCGAATTCAATCTGAAACCCGTTATTACTGATTGAGGACGGCAGGTTGGACGTATCGAGATTGACGATCTTGTCCACGATGTCATCGACCAGCTGCTCGTTGTGAGCAATCTCGCTTCCTTTGTACGGGATTTTGATGAAATCGTCTTTCAGTGTGATAAGCGCGGTATACTGCGTGTTGTCCAGCTTATCCTCTACCGCCACTCGTACGTTGTCTACCTTGTCCCACGACGTTCTGCTGGCAACTTCGATATCGAGTTCCCCGATATTGAACTCGTAATCCGGCTCACCTTGGGTTCCCTGGCATCCGTTCTAGTTTAGTGGAGAATCCTGTCGCTATCTGCTGATTAGATATCGTCGCAACTACCCGGTTGAGGAACCCGGTGGGAAGTGTGTACTCTCCACCGGACTCGGTAGTTGTTGACCGAATTCAAAGAGCGTTTCCCTCTGATGAGTTGCGCGAGCGCGCTCGCGCAACGAATCTCGTTGAGCGTGAGCGGAAGTTCGACATCGTTGCGCTGTTTTACACACTCTCGTTTGGCTTCGCTGCTGGCTCAGACCGCTCTCTGCAAGCATTTCTCGAACGCTATGTCGAGATGGCTGACTGCGACGACCTCTCTTACGCGGCGTTCCACG
>NZ_VRYN01000018.1 GCF_008124605.1 Halobacterium salinarum DSM 3754 | reverse complement strand
CCGTGCACCAAGTGCACGACTTTCTAAGCTAGTAACTCTCTATAACAGTCAGAAACTCTATCATAGTGTGTGAAGACTTCTATGACACCCTCTGAACTAGAGAACTACTACGAGTCTGAGATTCATCACGGGCGGCTGTACCCCAATCTCGATACACTCGTTGACAAGGGATTGGTTGAGAAAGGCGAGATCGACCAGCGCACAAACTCCTACGCGCTGACTCGGCGTGGCCGCCGCGAGCTCACTGCTCGCCGCGAGTGGGAACACCAATACGTCACCCTCGACGAGTAGCTGTCTTCACAGGTTCGTCCGAGTTGCAAACGCTGGGGTGTCATCTGTCTGGCCGACAGCAACGCTAACCGGAGAGTGAAAGCCTAATCGAGACCATCGTCAGCCTCCTCCAGAAACAGATACCCTCTGCTGATTCTCACTCCAAACGAGGGGTGGGGTAGCGAAAAATACCGGAGCAATCTGAATATCACGCCCATTCCTATATTATCTCATCCGGAGTGTTAGCGGATAAGAACCCGCTCTACATTTCGCAAGCGGGGGGTGTAGATTCAACTGAAGGATCCGAACACTTGGCAAGCTCAAAAATATATCGTGCGGAGTAAGCGGAACTACCGTTAGGTGAGGTCAGCGACCTCAGTGCTAACCGTCTACTCGGGGATTCCGAAGTAGAGCTTGTCCGTGCTCGTTGCGACCTCTTTCACCGCTATCTCTTCGGTGATGAACGTCTGCAGTTCGTCCGTGGTCATCGACTTTGCCTTCCCCATCTCCGAAGGGCGGTTCCGCCTGACGATGCCGAGAAGTTGCTCTCGGTCACTGGTGATGACCACGAATCCGCTGCCGACGATGACACCGTAGATGTCCTTACTCCGACGGTCACGGGTTACATCGGTGCCACGGTTGTCAGCGAGGCCGTGCAGTCGCTCTCTCACGTAGCTTTCACTGTAGTCTGTTGCAGCCGCTACGATTTCGGCTGTCAGAAACTCCCCCTTCTTGTCTTGCAGTAGTTCGTGGACCTGTTCGTCGACTTCCCGCTCGAGTATTGCACTCATCTGTTGTGTTGAGTGCAGCCTGATTTGTCAGACGGACGGCTGCGTCACCGTCTGGACCAGTTTGGCGTAGACAGAACATATATCACGAGAGAGCTAGAACACTCACTCGCAGGGAAGCCTGTCCGAACCAAAGGGCGGCCCAACCCCCAAATTGGTTCACCAATGCGGCCCCCGCCTTGTGTGGCAGCCGGGTCGGGAGCCGCACAGGGCAACCTTACTCCGAGTCGTGAGACAGTTAGCGTCCCGTGTAACTCTCTTTTGTCCTTGTCAACTAGTCACGGCCTATAGATACTAAACTGTGCGTCTGTATCAACACATACGTCTGCAATAGTAACGATGAAGTGATGTCACTATAACGTAAATTGTAGGCTATGAGTGATTCATCGGAGTCCGGAAATTCACGTTATAGCGGCATCCTCACGCCGAAAGACAAGGAGAATATTCAGACTATCAACTGGGGTAACCAGGATAGCGCGGATCGGGACGCTCGACACCGGGTGAGACAGCGGGTTTTAGAGGGGCTCAACGATTTGAAATTGCTTAACAACTATCTCCACCGTGAGGATAGAACGCAGATCTTTGACGAGTTCTTGAGAGGGGATGGAGCCTATCACGCATACGCTTTCGTCTACTTGGGGATTCTGGATACCTTTCCGGAACGAGACGCTGACGAGCAGCTTGATGTCTTGGAGGATGTTCTTCAGCGGAGCATCGAGATCGGCGACGCCCAGCGAGGATTGGTCTCCGATGTATCGATAGATGTGGATATCTCTCGTCGCAACACCGACCCCCAATCTGTTCTAGATACTATCTTTGAAGGCCACGGGACTCTATCCCATCTGAGTTATCTTATGCAGCAGGGTGAGGACATCCATCTGCTCGAGCGAGTCCTTGACTCCGGAGAAACAGTAGTGTTAGACGCTGGGGATGACACTATGTCCATTACACCTGAAGAGGCTCAACAGATACTTGACGAAATGGAATGACCGGAGTGATATCCAGCTTAGGGGAGTTCTTCTAAGACACGAGCGCCAAGGCGAAAATAACCATCCGGACCACTAGAATTGAGGCTCGAGACACAAGACCGTCAACAACGATACTCAGATACGATATTTTCCAATAACTTTGATTCTCCTAATCCGTGGTCCTGCACTCCAGACAATAACTCATGTGTTAGATTCGACGGCTCGCCTTCGGGCTGTGGCGGCTGACGTCTCGATACACTCGTGTGTGCGGTACCTGCCCGTTCGTGTGTTGCGGAAATCTGTCCGACGTAGCTTTTTATGCCCGGGGTGGCAAAGGCTACGCAACCAAGGTAGGCTAACCGCACGACGTGCCCTAGTCGTCGGGGATGCCTCTGGCTGGTGAAATAATTGGTTTCACCGCCGAGGATGGCTAGTCCTCGACGGCAAGAGAACCCTTGTACCACTTGGTTCTCGTGGGCCCATGACCTAATAGCTTTCGCCCTCAGCCGTGGCTCTGCGACTCTCTTGGCCGAGAGTCACCAGCGGCTATCCTCGAAGGTAGATGGTCTTGGGTACGACGACCTCCCTGGGAGTCGTCAGCACACAACTTCTCGGACACCCCCGTCATGTCCGGAGACCATCCGCGCTGGCTCGTTGGCTGCTCGACCTGCGAGGAGCTCTGGCTCACCGCCGCCACCCGCGACACCACGACCTGCCCCCGCTGCAGGAGTACCTATCGGACCCAGACGCTCCGGAAGTTCGCTGAGGATACGGACCGCGACGTGCTCATCGAGAAGCGCACCCAGATTCTCGCGAGCCGGAGCGGCCCACGCGCTCGCGAGCAGTACCGTACCACCGTCGACGACGCCCTCGCCACCCACGACTCCCTCGATGACGCCGCCCGCTCATCACTCATCGACGAGGAGGTGGTTCTCCGTCATCTCGGCGCCGACGATACCGCCGACCTGCTGTACAATACCCGGGAATCGACGACAGCCCCGGATTCTGCCGCCGAGGACCCTGATTCTGGGCACGCAAACCCCACCCTCGACCCGCTTGGAGTCGCCCTTCCCGTAGCTGGCGATCCGGGAATTTCGCGCATTCCGCCTGAACGGGACGGCCAGACGGATCTCTCGACGACGGTCGTCTATCGTGGGTTGCAGCCCCAGTTGCGGCGCTGGATTCCCAGCCTCCTCGAGGACCTCCTTCCGACACTCACGGCCGCCGTCGCCCAGTGGACCATCGACCAGGACACCGTTGCCCTCGACGAGCGGGACACCGAAGCCATCGCGACGGCACTCCTCGATACGCTTGAGATCGACCCTGGGACCGTTGAGATCGATGGTGACCGCCAGGCGCCCGTCGAGGTCCGCGCGTGGGTCCGTGATCTCGTGGCGTTCACTGTCCGTGCCGTCGACGACGATGGCGTCGCCGTTGATGACGCTCCAAACTCGCTGACGCGAATCGGCACGGGTCGTGGGTTGGTCAACGCTGGCCGGGCAGCGCTCCGGGCTGGCCCGGCCGCACTCCTTGAGTCCCTCGAGGTGGCGCCACAGGTCGCTGCGACGCTCAACGAGGGCGAATGGGTTGGGACACGGCAGGAGACGCGGACCCGCTCACTGGACGCGCTGGACACCCTCTCGGAGGCCCTGGACATCCAGTTGGTGTTCTCGACACCGCGCATGGAGACACTCCTCCTCGAGGACCACACGGACTGGACGAGGCGGCATCTCAGTCTTACCGACATCACCGAGACCTCCCACCCGGCTGCACCCGACACAGCTGGCGATGCGGACGCCGCACTCGCGCGCCAGGCCTGGGACATCCTCCGCGAACGCGAATGGTCGGGGACGGGCTACACGCGCATCCTCGGCAATCTCTCGGCGTCTGGCGCGACTCGCGGTGACCTCGCTGCCGACGACGACGTCGGCCTCTCCGAGGGCAGCATCTACGCCTACGTTGAGGACCTCGCTGAGGCTGGGTTCGTCACCCTCGACGACACCACACGCCCCAGTATAGTCCAACTAACCGCGCTTGGGGCGTCTATCGCCGACTACGTCGACACTGAGGGGGCCGTCCAGAATCCCGCGCAGGCGAGTCTTACTCAGTCCCCCAACCGCGATACAAGAGAGTGTACTCCCCAACCCGACCAAGAGCTACCCCGGGACGCCCCCCGGCCGGGCGACGACCGCGTCTCTGGTACCGAGTCGTTCCTCGCGGCGACCGGTGACGCCAAGGAAGACGGCTACACACGGTTCCTCGGCCGGTACAACGGTGGAACCGCGCCTCGAGAGATTGAGCCGGCGACGCTCCACCACCAGCTGGGGGCTGGCCGCTGTACGGAGGGTATTTCGGTCGTAGAGGACGCGAACCTCCAGGACTTCGAGGATAGCCGTGTTTCGTATTTGTCTGGGGGGCCGTCGTTCGACGACGATGTGTCGGTGGTCCTGGAGTGGGGGAATCCGCTGGGAACGTTGGCACGTCTTGTTGGAACCTTACTCGGCGGGCGGGCGTGGAGTAAGATTCTGCGCCGGAGTCGCCTCGGAAGCAATCTCGAGAATCTATGGGCGGGTGCCGATCAGTTTGATGCTGCGCTGGCGGACGTCGCGACGTTCGGCGCACAACTGGGGTGGATGAGTTCGCGTGAGGAAGACGACTATCTGTCGTACCGGGAGCGGCTTGAAGATGTTCGGTGTTCGCTGCTCGAGGAGGTGGGGCGGTTCGACGAGCTTGATCACGAGCAGCGGTCGGCATTATTGTCGAAGCTGATTGGGCTGGCGACGACGGCGACGACGCTATATCACGCTGCTGGCTACGAGTTGACGGTGCATCTGCGGGTGCCGGACGCCGCCCAGTTGCGTCGCGATGACGGCCGATACGGCCGCTTCCTCGGGTTCTTCCGGTCGGTGGTGGCGAAGCAAGGCGTTTACCGGGGGCCGGATGGTGTGCATTCGATTTATCGGATGCAGCGTGAGCAGCGCGCGGAGAAGCTCAAACGGCGGCTGGGCTACGAGATTGACCCAGGAGAGCCGGAGGCGGAGTTGACGTGTTCGTGGGTGGTGGCCGTCGACGAGGCCGGTGACGAGGTTGTCGACGAAATCGAGGCCGCGCTGCGTGCTGAAGACCATCGGGTTCGGGACCGCATCCAGGAGGGCAGTGAGGACGCAGCGGTGATGGACGTGCCAGTGGCCCTGGCGAACGGTGCGGCGACGACGCGGCGGATTGTGGCGGCGTTCGCGATGAAGAAAGGGTTCGGCGCCGGGGCACGCCAGGATCTGGACCGGCTCGTGACTGTGGTTCACGCCGCGCTGGGGACACAGGAGCGTGGGCCGTCGCCGTTCGACGTGGCGGCGGTGATGCAGGCGTTAGAATCGAAGGATGACCCAGCGGATGAACTGGATGTCAGCGCGCTGGCGAGGGGTATCGCGACGTTGCCGGCGAACCGGCTGCTGCCGTCGCTGTTCGACGATGGTGAGCGGCCGAAGCTGGCGCTCCAGAAGATGCTCCGGGCACTCCTTGGGAGCCACGGAGCGGTGAGTCGCGAAGATCTTGTAGCGGTATCCTCGAAGAATTCGGTTGACCGGTATCTGCAGCGGTTGCGGGCGCTGGACATCGTCGAGCGGGTAGGCCCAGGGGAGTACCGAGCGTATTTGGAGCCGTGGTGGGTGCCGGAGAACGGCCAGAGTGAGCCGTATCGTGAGGAATACGATGGAGAGATTGCGGCAACCGGCCTGGGGACAGGGCGGTGGGATGAGGTGTTGCTCGGTGCCGCCCGTGAACTTGGCGAGGACACGGCGAGTGAGGCGTCTATTGCGGCGTTTTCAGCACCAGTAGTGTTTGAGGAGGTGGTGGAGGCTCATCCGATTTTACAGCAGTACGAACACCTCCTCCGAGTGTACGTTGATGGCGTCACTGAGGATGAACCGTCGTCGACGGTCGCGAGAATTGGGTCACCACCGCCGGGTGCGGGCCCAGCGCAGCAGACGCTGACAGCGGGGGTGTCAGGTGATTAACTCGGTTGGGGGACGCGAGTAAGACTTCACGTCCTCCGGGACCGCTGCTGGTCACTGTTCGTTCCACACCTAGACGGTGATCCGGTTGTTCTCACGTCGTCTGTCTCAGAGTGCTGTTTTGGATTTCACAAATGGATTGTCGATGACACGGACGCCGAGTAATCGGGTGGGAGCGTGGGACTCTGACCGTCACTATTGGTTGATGATGCGCCGGATTCGGATGAGCTTCGGGCGGCGATGTACACCATATTTGGCAGGCTGTGAGCACTGAACAACCGACGCTCCTATTGCGTAACTTGCAGGTGCAGATGTGTCTCGCTTCCACCGAGGGCGGCTTCTCGATTTCGTACGAGTAGCGTCGCCGCGGACAGCATGACGGATACCGGGAGGCGTCGGTCGAGATTGGGGACCTTCAGACGGAAGTCCTTCTTTATATGTAAGTTGTACAAGCTGGATTTTTGCCCTCCCACGGAGGGTAGAGGATTCCAGTAATGAATTCAGTTCGAGGGAGCGCTAAGATTGATAGACAGCACAGGTTTATCTGTGAAAGCGAAGCAAAAACAACCACTTCTCATGTCTAAGCGAGCAACTCGAAATCTTCGCCGCATTCGAGAGCGGATCTCCGAGAGCACGGAGCTCTGTTCTGCGGATCGAGAGACACTCCAGACTCTGGATGCACGCCTCAAAAACATCCGCGACCAGTCCGGGGAAATCGGTCTGAGTCGTCATCTCACGGTTCTCCGAGCCGCCCTTTTAATCGCGTGCGGGACGCAACGATTGACTGATTCGCTCTCCGAGTCCACTGGCGCTGACGCAGTCGACGAGATAACAGCCTGGGTCTCCTCGAAATCACTGGCCGGCACGTCGAAGGACTCCTACTACAATGCGTTTCGAAAGTTTGCGTCGGTGATGCTCGACATCGACGACGCAGATGACCTCCCAGAGCGGTTTGCGGCGCTCAAAACGAGTCACGCGACGAACAGTCCGACGCCCTCGGCCTCAGATATTCTACGCTGGTCAGACGTGACCCCGCTGATTGAGGCGCGTGAAGAATACAACTATCGGGACCCGGCGATTTTAGCGGTCCAGTGGTCGTCGGGTGGCCGCCCTGAGAGCGAGCTCTGGAATCTCACGTGGGGGGACGTCGAAGATCGTGGTGACCACGTCCTTCTTTCAATTCCCGAGGATACGAAGACCGGCGCGCGCGACGTCTATCTCTACGTTGGTGCGCCGTATCTCCGTCGTTGGAAAGAGCACCACCCGGCTCACGATGAGGGTGGGCTCACGGACAGCACGCTGGTTTGGACGAAGATCACCCAGAACGAATCGATTAGCTACACGCAGTACGGGTATCCCTTCTACGAGGCGCGTGATGCCGTAGACATTACGAAGCCGTGCAACCCACGGAATTTCCGGCGGTCGCGAGCAAGTGTTCTGGCGTCGAGGACGGAGATCAATCAGGTCGACTTAGAGAATCATTTCGGGTGGCAGCGCGGCTCGGACGCCGCCGCTCACTACATTTCGGCGTTCGCCGGAGAGACGGGAAAGCATATCGCAGCGGCGGACGGTCATCCGGTCGACGAGTCCGATAGTAGAGCCGAGATTGCCCCGGTCAAGTGCCTCGAGTGCGGTGAATACACGCCCCGGCATCGTAAGACGTGTCTGTGGTGTCCAGCGCCGGTTGAGGCGAGCATCGATGAACAGGACACGCTTCGCCACGTCTCTGAAATCGATGCCGACCGCAACCTGCTCGAACTCGTAATGGACGAGGAGGTGAACGCCGACGATCTCCGCGCCGTCAAGAAACTCGAGCCTGTCCTTCGGTCGGAACCGGAGACACTTCTCGACCGGACAGACGAACTCATCCAGATGACTGAGGGCTACAAGAACGCGTCCGCCTGACTGTACGACTCGCGGAGTCTGACGTAGGGCTACGCTCTTCAGTAGGAGATTGTTGATACAGTGGCGGTAGCGAGAGCCAACCAGGGAACCGCTGATCTAAGCGCCTGTTACGCACATTCCCATCGTTTATGTGTTACCGTGGAACTGCAAGACTCCGCACCATCAACAATGTGCTACACATGAGCGCCGGGTTATATTGGCGGAATATTCGGGTGAGAGCGTCTGAGGGCCTCCTTAGGTGGCGGTAAAACAAGACAGAGAATATTCTGGTGTGGGGTGCTGTGAGTGGGTTTTTGACCACCGGTGGGAGTGGAGTGTAATTTAATAGATAGTTAAGATTGTAGAGTATTTCGAGTGGTAGCGGCGTTCAGAGACGCGAATTCGGTGTGCGAGCTTTGTGATACTGATATAGAAGGTACACGCGCTCGTCCACCACGATAGCACGATTCCAGTCGAATCCCCCGGCGCATGGACGCCGGGCGGACTCGTGCTGCCAGACCGATGACAGCAAGCCAGACTACCCGGGTCAGGAGTGATAACTCTGTCTCTCAGAGCCCCACTCCGGAAACCGACCCACGAACACACCAAGTCGTACACCGTCCATCCCAGCGCAATACAGCGATCAGCAGCGCCAACACCGACAGCACAACCAGCCACCTCGGTGAACTAGTGACGGAGGCACGTGCGTGGCGGCGGGACAGCGGTGGCGAGTCCCGACGCGACGAGGGCTCTTCCTCGAGACTGCGCCCGCGACGTCGACCGACACCACCACTAACGGGGGCGAGTTGAGTGGCGGCGCCGACTGAGGAGACGTCGTCGCTCGCCATTCCGATGGCGCCTGCGGGGGCGTTTGATGCGATTGCGAACAGTCGTCGGCGGCGCGTCGTGTTGTCGCTGTCACGCTCGACTGGGGACGTTCCCGTCGACGACCTGGCGGTCGAAATCGCGGCCATCGAAAACGAACTCGACCCCAGCAAGGTCGGCAGTAACGAGCGGGCATCCGTCTACATTTCGCTGACCCAACAACATCTCGACACGCTCGATGGAGTCGGCGCGGTCGACTATGATGACCGCTCGAAGACGGTGACCGCGACGGACGCGACGGAACCGCTCGCCGAGTACATCCGCCGGCTCCAGACGGCCTGCTACAAACCCGACTCGGAGGACGCGACATGACAGACCCGCAAGCCCACGCCCTCGCAGTGCTGCGAGACGTCGACGCCCGCCTCCATGGACTGTTTGAGGCGGTCGAGAACACCGATGAGACAGCAGCCACGCCAGCCCCAGGCCCGCTCGGTGTACTGCGGCGTGCACGCTCGCAGATCGACGCTGCGCGCTTTGCACAGCACTGTCGAGCAGACGACGAGTCACTCCGCGGCGATGGGTCGTGTATCCTCCAGTGGACGCCACGTAGGACGCCACCACGACGGCTCGTTCTCGAGCCCGACAGCGATGGTGACAGCTGGACGCGGCGTGAACTTGAGTGGACCGGCGCCGGTTGGCGCACCTGTCGTCGCGACACCATCCGGGATGTTGCGATCAGTGCCCCCGCGGGGCCACGCTATCCAGCCCCCGTGGATCCGCCGACACTCGATGCGCTCCTCGCCTTGATTCGCGGCACCTGGACGAATCCGGACCCAGACGTCCTCGTTTTCGATACGGCCGGGACGACTGAACAGGGAGTCCTCGTGGCTGTTGAGGACGAACTGCGGTATCGGGCCGCTGATAGCCACCAGTGGTACACCATCACCAACGAGGAAGAACTCTCTCATCATCTCCAGCAACAGGGCCAGCCGGTCGTCCAATCGCTCTCAGAGACATCGCTGAGGCGCCAGCACTTCACGCCGAGCCCACTCACCAATGACAGGGAATGACTCCCCACTCTCGGCTGGGTACGCCGACCACCTCCGCTCGCTGACGGAGACAATCGAGGCACTCCGTGGTACGCTCGAGGCCGACCACACGTTGTCGACTGACCAGCGACTGTTCGCCCAGCGGCTGCTGTACTTAGCGAACGAGCCGATCTCCGAGGCCGTCCGCCTGCTCCCCGAGCCAGACCACGACGATGCTGCGGCGGATGACCAGGCCGTGGATTCCCCGGTCGAGTACGCGGCAGCAGTCACGCGTATCGAACAGCAGCTGTCGTGGCTCATCCGCTCACTCCGAGCTGGAGAGCCGGCAGCCCACCACTACGACGAAGCACCCACTGAGAAGTTCACAACAGCCCTGGAGTACGCGACAGCGCTGCGGGACATCCTTCCAGAGGTCCCGGACGACAGTCCGGTGCTGACCGATCTGGAGGGCGTCAGCGTCGACGAGGCCGACCCGCACGTTGGGGGTCGTGGCGATAGTGATGGGCGGTGGCTTGAGTACCAACTCCAGCGAGCGCTCGAACGCTGGGGATACGGAGCGAGGAGACGCCAGCACCTCTTCAGTCTCGAGGTCGACGTCGTCGCCAGACGACGAGACAAGCGCCAGGAGCCAAGCGACTGGATCGTTGGGCAGTGCAAAGACTGGACGGACGATCCGATTACGCCGGCGGCGCTGTTCCGGCTGTGTACGGTGGCGTTTGCCTGTCGGGCGATGCCAGTGCTCTGTCACACGACTGAACTGACGCCTCGAACGGAGAAGCTCGCGCGTGAATTCGAAGTCCGGGTGCTCACACTCAAAGACTTGGAGTGCGCGGAATTGCCTGCGCCGCAGGTTGCCAGGCCCATAGTAGAACTCGGTGAATGGCAGCCCCAGTACCGGGCTCGCGATGATCGAGGGTCGTTCCCGTTGCTGTTTCGGAGCGAGCCCGGGAAACGGTTCAGCTACGTCCCCGGATTCACTCCGGTCGGAAAAGACGCCGACTACGAACCCATCGAGGACGACACCGACGATGACACCCATCCCGCTGCTGACCACTAACCCCGAAATAGGGGATTTGAATCGTCTCCCCGGTTAGAATCGGGGTTTTGCTCGAGAGCCTCCTCTTTGTTTATGGAATCGGCGTTATCGGCTGCGCTCTCAGCGTTCAGGAATGCTCTGGATGGCTATTGAGACCCCCGGACCGATACGCTTCCAGAGACCGCCCGAGAAGACAGCGCTGGGAAAATGATAATGACAGGTCGTCCCTGGTAGTATTGTAGATGCCAGTTCCCGTCGATGAGCTCACGGATGATGAGTCTTTCCCGGTTACGCCGGACACCAACGAGTACGAAGCACTCGATTTTCTCGTCAGGCACCACGAATACGGGTTTTCCCCACGCGAGATTGCAGACCGGACTGACATCAACGAGTCCAGCGTAGCGAAGACGATGAGGCGCCTCGACGAGAAGGACCTCGTCGAGCGGTCAGACGGAATCTACTACGTTGACCCAGTTCGGGTTGAGACACTCACGGCACGGCTCAAGTCTGTTGACGCCGTTGTGAGACTCTTCGAGGCGACGCCTGACGACGATGCCTACGCCGAGGCCGGCTGGGAGGAACAAGTCCCGACTATCGATTCAACGGGGGGTTCTGATACCAGCTCATTCGATTAACCAACAGACAGCCCGGTTCCCACCTATTCTGTTGGTTAAGATTCTGCACCTGCTCAGAGCGGGAAATACATCCTGACCACCGGCTGAACTCTAAACACCTGACAAATCGGCCGCTGACACGCTCTCTGTGGGTTGTTCTTGTGTCTTAGGTAGGTTAGGTTCGTTTTTCACGGATGCCGTTGCGACCCCGGGTGACCGTTTCACAGTTGGGGCAGGCGCGTGGGCTCGTCACGTCGTCGGGGGTGAACACGCGAACGTAGACGTCGGTGACGTGGCTGCCACAGTTCTGGCACTTGGGCATATACCGCTCACTTGACGCCGCTGATATAGGTTTTCTGTGGCGCTGGACCCGTACTTGGGGTTTGCTGTCTCGATAGCCGCCGTGATTGTCCAAGCGACCCCCTCATCGTGTGAATGGTGGTTCATCAACCGACCGAACCCGAACCGATTCTACACGATCATGAGTGGCGCTGTGGGGTTTTCGACCAGGCCAACACACCCCGCCTCGCCCTGGTTTGCGTGAGACGCTACTCCGTGATTGGGTTCTCCAAGGTAGTCGGACGAGTCGCAAACTGGGGGCTGAACTTGCTTCTCGGATATCGAGTTATTTTTAGTGTGTGTAACACGACGGTGCAAATATGGCTACGTGTACTGAATGCGATGCTGACCTCCCGCTTGATACCGAAGTTGTCTGTGATCATTTCGA
>NZ_VRYN01000017.1 GCF_008124605.1 Halobacterium salinarum DSM 3754 | reverse complement strand
TTCGATCAGCGTTGCTCGACCGTTACTGACGACTCATCACAACAGAACAGATGGCTCAGGTCAGGCTAACTGGCGATGCTTTGTGAGGTACTGATTATGGTCGTCGTGATGGGGGAGTTCATCAGCTGCCCCTGACCCATCGTAGTAGTCCTCAGTCATCGGTGTCCTCTCTGGCGGTTTTGACGAGGATGCGAGGCTCGATCTCGGTGACGGGCGTTCGGTTGCGTGCCTGCCACGTGCAGCCTGTCCACTCGTCTCGTTGTTTCCACCATCCAGGGCCGTCCGTTCGCGGCTCGAACCGAAGCCGATACTGGATGATGCTCTTGACCGTGAACCAGATCTCGAACCCGCGACATTCCTCACCAGCAGCAGGCTTCTTGCTAGCTGGGTTGGATTGATGTTGCCAGTCGGCGACTGGAATACTACGCGTTGCTGTTGGTCGATGAGGCTCTTTCATGGTATCGTGGGCCAGAACAACTCTGTTCCAACCCTCACCACCCCCGGGGGATACAAACACAGCCCTGCGGCAGAGAGTATCCTCTCATTCTACGTACTCCCGGTTTGGGGTAAGTTTGAGCGTGGAATCATCTCTTGGTTTGGAGTGAGAAATCTCGACAGATACCAAATCTCCTCCTCAATATCGTTATGGTAGGATTGTGTCTGTCACGGGTGCGGTGGGTGGGGATATTCGGCTACGTGTTTGTCTGAGGTCGTTGCGGTCTGGCTAAGTGGACAGCTCCATCGTACTTGTTTGCAGTGTGTGCAACCCTCGCCTGGTAGTCTTCTTTTGACGTATCCGCTCAAAACCGGGCATGGAGACCGTAAAGTGGGGAATTCTGGTCTGTAGATTTCCAGCTATTGCGTTGCAGGAACTGCAAATATGGGGTAGTCCCTCCTCAGTCATCTCGTGTACAGCCAGCACGACACACAGCAGAACTGACCGATATGTTCACGAGAAACGCCGCTGGTCATCGAGTCCGACTCCAGGACTGCGACTGGGCTACAAGGACGTACTGGCATACACACAGACACACAGATACATGTTGAGTACACGCACGTTCCGCGAACACGTCTTCGACACGCACGGCCGCGAGTGCATCATCTGCGACCGGTCACCCGAAGACGGTTACGAGCACAGCGACCAAGACCTCTCCGTTCATCACGTCAACGGTGACAGCACTGACAACCGGCCCGAGAACGGGATTCCAGTCTGCCAGAGCTGTCACGTCCACATCCACCGCGCAGACCACCCCCCGTACCGCCAATGGCACCGCCAACTCCCCATCGAACATCGCCACCCCTGGAACCAATTCACCCCACTCCCCTACACCGGCCCGCAGCTCACACGAACTGAAGCCGAACGTCGCTTCGGCGACGACAACGCCACCCCACGAAGCCTCAAATACCAGGACTAAAGATCTCTGGTGGATGCCTTCCCAACAGGAACCAGCAGGAAACCACTCTCCCTGAAGGTGGCTATTCAGTTCTGATTCTCGCCGATGGGCCGCATCCACTGGTCGAACTCGGTGATGGATCGCTGACTGACGTGCCGCCAGCCTGGATTGTTCCAGACCTCCTCAATACGCTCCCACTCCTCCCGTTCACATGGGACGAACCGGACACGACGCCGCAATCCGGTCTGGTCAGTAAACTCTACGACCTGCTCACACCGCGTATTAGGAGTCATCGCTTGCTTGGTAGTGGGAGTGCTCTGTGCGGTGATACAACTCGATGGAGCCGGAACAGACCCCTTGGATTCTTGGGTTGAATTCATTGTACCTGAGGGTGATTTTCCGATACCCTCTGCCATCATCGGGGGATAGAAACCAACCCTCGCGTCGATACTCTTACCAGCAATCCCGACTCTGTCGAAGAGATTCGAACCACAAGAATAGGGGAGGCGGTGAACCTACTGAGGCCTGCTTAAGGAGCGAACCTTCCAAGCGTCTTGACTTCCAACAAATCGACGGAGAATGCTAGAACCGGTGTATGGAGTCCCTGAAATTGAGTCCAGCCCTGTCATTGAGGTAATATCCGGCATCGACATATCTGGAATACGGGGTTAACGACGCACCCGACTGTACAGTGTTGCCACCCGTCGCATACGAGACAGCTCTCCATTGTCTCCCCTTGTCGTTTGATGGCTGGTCGGGTATCGGAAGCCCTTCGATCCGACGATGCTCTGGACAACCCACCTAGTCTCCACCACAGGTTGTCGGCGACTCACCACCAGATTACAACGGGTCTCCCCCAGAATTCCCAACTACTCCCCGCCTTGTCCCACACCGCAATTCGAGGGGATTACACGTAGCGAACTCACGTATCGATTCGGTCCCTACCCCTGTATGACCACTCAGACGCTCCAGAGCTACACCCCGATACTTCCAGAGTTGCCCATCGAGATACACCACAATTCTTCCAAGATCTCCCACCCAAACTCACTACCGCGAACCTATGGTCTCCTACACGAACACACGAGGAGTTTCCTTGGATCTACCATTGGATCACCGAGGACGACTACCCACCCTTACAATCTGTTCGCTAACCGCAGCATCTGCAGCAGCACGTCGGTCCGCCTTGTATTGTCAGCGGTAGTTTCATGGCTAATCGCTAGACGGAGTGGTAACCGCAGCACCAGTTCCCGACTAAGATAGTAGATATTGGTAGACTGGTGGCTGGGGCGCTGGCCGTGAGAAAGACAGGAGGGACCCCACGGATATGGGGATTGTCTACCCAAAAGGAGGAACAGCATTCGTCGAGTAAAACACGCTGGCGACCGTCAGAACTTGTCCCTTGAGTTTTGAGATTGGTAGTGGTTGATGATCCGTCCGAACCCCACGGGAGATTGGAGCCACGAGCACGTCACATACCTCTCGACTTACCCTGACTCATCAACTTCGACTAGAGGTGAGTGTATACACACCCCAGTTTTGCTGGCCGGCACTCACAATCGAGACATATGACTGTCCGACGAAAAGAGGAGGAGGCTGACCGCGTTCAGGGGAGTATCTATCCCTGTCCCTCATCAAAATCGGATTAATTACCTGACGGCGGCGTCATTTAGCTGGTTCATCATTAGAATTGTAATGACAGGACGGCAGCCGGTTATGACGGAGTTGTAATTACAGTATCATGCGCGGGGTAGTTAGTGTAATCACACGACAGCAACGGTATTTGAGGGGTTTATCATTAATGCTGTAATGAGGGGATGGCAGTCGATTTCAGGGTAATTGTAATTACAGTATAGCGCGCAAGACACGCTCCGGTAATTACCCGACTGCAGTGGTGTTCGGCAGATCTATGATTAGGGTTGTAATGACAGTGCGACGGCCGATTCAGATGGGGCTGTAATTAGGAGGGCGTACTCGCGGACAGTTGTAATTACACGAGGACGGTAGCATTCGATAGGCCTGTCATTACTATTGTAATGACGGGAATGCGGTTGATTCTGTAGGGTCTGTAATTATGCAGATTATCGGCGATAGGTGTGTCCGTCGGTTGTCGCGTATCGACTAGTGCGGGTTGGGGCACGACGTCGACGTCGATGTCAACGCCATGTGCCGGCCGTCTGGCCGTTTCATCGCTGGTCTAACTGGCAAGGGATGAAGAACCCTTGTACCGACTGAACGCCTGCACAGTCGTCTGTAAGCACCTCAGAGAGCAATCATACATCTAGGTTGTCTTCAAGCGATAACTCATTAGAGACGCTTCCAGCGGCATCCGTTTCTACCCGACAACAATTGATACCATTGGGTCTCTAATCCGTGGGTCCCCCCTGGGTGGCTAGCCGCACTCGTTTCTCACAACAGCAGTTCTGACTACTACTATCTTAGTCGGTACTTGCTGCGTCTGCATCGACGCTTGCTTGCGATTTTACCTGTAAATGCTGCGGTCCCAGTATGGTGGTAGATTGGTACTGCAAGGAATGCTGCTGGCGGTGGTTCGGCCTCGAACGGTTTGGTAGCGGAGTGGAGTGAGAGTTGCTGTTCTCGAGATATCTAGTTGGGGTCCGGCATACGTGATGGTTCGATCAGCAGGCAGAGGGTACCAACTCGTGCGAACCAATCAAACACTGGCGAGTTTGTCCCAAGCCCGTACGGTAGGACGACTCGTCATACTATTGCGAATCAAGAACCGCGGCTCGGATCTACGCTTGTTCCCATTCGTTCAGTGTGCCGGTCCGGGTCATGGTTGGTCGCCGAGTGGATACCGCCACTGTCGGTCGGTGTCCATGGTGTGGGCGACATCGTCGGGGGCAAGGTCGAACTCGAAGCCGTAGGGATCGATCGTGCGTAGCCAGGTACAGAGCTGCGGGAACAGTTGGTCGATCGTGAGCGTGTCGGGGTCCGCCGGGGCCGTATACTGATCGAGAAACCGCTCGACAACCATGGTGGTAAACGAGGGGGATCTATACCGGGGGTCGTCTGTGTCGATCCACGCTGGGTGGTGGTGGTATTCTCGAAACCCGTTGGTCGTCGGCGTCAGGACGGTTGCGTACTGGGTGCCGGTTGCGAGAAACGCCGGGGTGACAGGGGGTGGTAGCGGCGTCCAGGACGCCGCGAGTGCCTCAGTCGTCGGCGCACGCGTAATGTGGTTGCCGTTGGCATCACTGACGACGTATGCGTTGTCGACGCGGCGGCAGTGTGGTAGGGACTCGATGAGCGACGCGGTCTCTAGGGTACGTGGTCGTCGTGCGAGGCAGGTGTCTCCAGCCCACAACTCGAGGGTGTCTCCGGGCGTCCACCACCATTCCGGGTCGTCGTACGACTCTGGATGCACTGCCCACTGTCCGTCGACTTCGAGTCGCTGTGTCGTCGTATACAGTCGCGTCCGGGTTGGCGTCGACTCCCGGAACGGCCGCAGCAGAAGCGTCGCGATGTGGCGGGCGGTTGCGTCCGTGTCAGCAACTACGTATGCGGTTGTGCCTGCGCGTGCGGCGTCGCTTACGAGCTCGATGAGGTCGCCGGCAGAAAGTGTCTCTTCGGTGACGACCAGGACTGGCCGTGAGCGGCCGTTTCGGAAGATTTCGAACGTGGCGGACGGGAATGCTCGTGGTCGCCGGAGCGTTCCGCGTGTCAGAAACCACGCTGCGGCGGCCTGTGTGTGCTCGTCTGCATCGTCGATGTCGAGTTTTTCGAGTGGGTCGACTGGAGGGGGTGTCCAGGCGTTGGTCGTTGCAGGCGTTGTGCCCGGTGCTTCACGTAGGACGGATTCGACGCTGTACTCGAAGCGCTTCCAGCCCGGGACTGCCGGCCACAGGTCGTGGTCGTAGTAAGCGGGGACGTGTTCGAGAAACGCCGGCAGCGTTTCGGCGTCGACGGTCAGCCAGGGGTCGACATCGAACGAGGTGTACGCACGTAGTCGAGACGGACTGGGGGCTCGCTCGCGCAGCGCATCGAACGCATCGGGACTGCGTGCGAGTCGCTGGCGGGCGTCTGGCCGGTGGTCGGCGTCGTACTCGAGGTCGCGAATCTGGTCGGTGTCGAGATACAGCCGTGGGATGGCGTCATCGTGTCCAACAAGGGGTACGTCTTTGGAGACACTCCACGTGCCCTCCAGGGGCAGCCGCCACGAGGAAGTGATTACGTCGTCCGTGAAGTACGTCGCTGGGTCAAACGTGCCGTCATCAAGGGTGGTGGCGTAGTCGGCGTCGCTCACCCACTGGACGTCGGGGTCATACAGCGCTGCTCGAAGCGATACCTGACGGTCGGCACCATCATTACGGACGATGATTTGCACGACGTGTGGGAGTCGATTGTCGATAAGCGTCTCGAGATAGCGTTGAAGTGCTGTCGATGGTGGCGACACGGCTGACGTGTAAGTGGTGGCTGACGAATCGAGCAAGCAGGCGGTCACTGCGGGAGTGCTCCCTAGTTGGCTGACCTCGACGAGTTCGAACCCGAGTGCTTGTGGCAGGTGCTCTTGGGCGGACCGGATGAGGGAGTAGTTCGCCTCCAGTGTGCGGTCGCCAGCTGCCATGAGCAATTCTTGTGTCTGTTCGCCGGTATGGATTACCAACTCGGCGACGTCATCGGGCTGGCGAGTGGCAGTGTACACCGTCCGTGCAAGGTCATCACCGAGTGGCACTGTCAGTCGCTCGGCAGGGTTATCAATGCCCGGGCTGCGAAGTCGCAGGTAGGTTCTGAGCGGTGGCATGAAAGACGTGGTGAGTATGGTGTATTAGCTGTAATTGAGGGCGCTAAGACTCCTTCCTCAGAGTGTGAGGTCGATCTCAGCGTCAACACTTGGGAGGTGTGGCGAGACGAGGCCGCGTGAGAACACCCAGGTGTGATCGCTGAGTGCTTTTTTGCCGTCAGTGGTGTCTTTTCGCTTGATGTGGTCGGGGAGGCCTCTACTGAACCACTCTTTGTCGGGGGCGCTTTTGTTCGTACACCACCGATAGAGCCCCATCATTGCCGTGTGGCACTTTTTGACGTTGAGTTCTGCGCCGGGTGCTTCAACGAGGAAGTCTTCTGCAATTTCGGCGCCGAACTCGCTGTAGCGGTTTTGTTTACCGTTGGCGCGCTCCCACGCTGGTGTGGCTTCGTACTCAACGAAGTCACCGGTGTCTTCGCTTGCGGTGTCCGTTTTGTACATGATCGTCACGTACTGGAGATAGCTGATGTCGATCGGGACGTGTGGCATCGTCACGCGCGTCCAGTCGCGTTTGAACGCCGCTTCATTCTCGTAGATGAGCGTCTCGCCGTCACGCGTAGTGACGATATATTTGCCGTCTTCGTAGCGAGCGGTCGCACAGCCGTGCTCAACGGTCGTGAGATCGGCCTCAGCCGGACAGCACGTGACGACCTCGCCGTCAATCACGTGGACGAGCATATCGTCGTCTGTGAGATACCATGTCGACTCGGATTCGGGCGTGACGAGCATCTCGCCGTCGATTTCAGGGAACACGTCACCCTGGAACGTTCGTGCCCCGTGGTCGGTGAGTTCTCTGAACGTCGTCCGGAGAGCCGTGTAGGCGCGGTCTGCGGCCGCCTCACTTTTGAAGACGAGGATAACGTGTCGGTCAGCGGCTACTGCTCGCTCGACGTTTGTGAGGATGTTTGCCGGCTTTGAGCTGTTCTCCCACTCCGGTTCGACGTGGACGATGTCGCTTTCGACCTTTTTTTCGAGGAGATTGATATAGCCGTTATCCGTCGTGAGTAGTTGGTCTGGCTGTGTCGTTCCGTCTTGCTCGACGCGAGTGATGTCGTCGCCGCGAGCACGCCCGAATGTGGTAAAATCCTGTCCGAGTTTGAGATGCTCATCGGTGCCGTCGGTTTGATGTCTGGTCTCCTCATCAATCTCGAGATTCGGGGTCTGCCAGTCAGTTCGGATGTCGATATCGCCGATCTCTCGCGGCGTGAACACCGGCGCACCTCGAACTGTATGCTGCCAGGGATCGTGGTCATAGTAGTGCGCGTAGGTTTCTGTGAAGTACCCAATCGTCGCGGGGGGAATCCAGAATCGACCGTAGTACTCGTAGTCTTTTAGCGTGGACTTCCAGCCAGTTGACCCACGGAGCAACCGTGAAAATTCCGTGTGACCGAGAACCGCGTCGATGAGGGCGTCAACCTTCTTTCGATGCTGGAGTTTCGTGTCATACCGCTTTCGCATCCCGTCTTTGTAGGTGACCGTGTGGGTCGTGCGCCCGTTGATCTGGTGGTTATACTCGATGTCCAGGTAGTCATCGATGTCGATATTGAAATTCGATGTCACGCCAACGTTGTTGAACGCTCGTGCGAGATCCGCGTTGGCTCCCTCTTTGAGAAGCCGCGCGACCCCGCGTTTACCCTCGAAAGTGTAGTCGGGTGAGAGCGGTGCTAGTCGGGACGTGATGTAGAACTTTCCGTCACCGGGCTCGACGATGAGTTGATGGACGAATGGCTCGCGGGCGTGTGTGAGCGCATCGAAGACGTCAGCCATGCTGTCCGTGGTGACTTTGCCGACTCCAGAGACTTCCTTTGAGTCCTCGTTGACCAGGCGACAGGTTGAGACGCTTCCACCAGCCGAAATCGGATTCAGGTCGAACTCTCCGACCTCAACCTCATAGACATCCGGAAAGGCCTCTTCCACAATCTTGTGGGCGGCATCAAGGCCGCTATTGACGACTTTGCCATCGAAATCCCTGACCTTCGACTGGAGTGCGCGCCCATCGACGAAGTGCGGTGCAATATGGAACACGTGGCACGTCACAGCTTCAATATCGGGTCTTGAGCGGGGGACCGGGCGCGGGTACGTCTGCACTTCGATCGGGGCTTCAAAATCCTTCGCGAGCCTCGTTGTCGTTTCAGCGACGGCACTCCCTTCATCGGTGAGTTTGTGGGCGTAATCGGGATCGGTCGGCGGCGTCGCGTGAATAACTCCCGTTCTGGTAAATCCATCATCGGAAGTGGGAATCCACAGTTCGGGACGCTGTTCGTGTTCATCGAAGAGTGTTTTCACCACGTCGACCGGGAGCGTCTGTTGGCTCATCCGAGAGCCCTCCAGCGTGGTCGCCCGGCGGTCTGTCGCAACGCACTGTGGACGCGACAAGTTGTGTATTCGGTCATGCTACATCGCTACCTGATGGCTACCTGGGAAGTAGTCGCTATGTAGATTCTACCCCCGAATCTACGAAAGAACTAAATATATAGTGTATATCAACCCCCGTCGAATTCTCAGAGATGATAGCAGAGCCGAACGTATATGCTTCTGACGCTACAGCGTTACACTACCCTCATGAGCAGCCGTCCGGAGAACACTCACCCCCAATCAAACCACACCGAACTCGCGACACGACTACGGGAAGCGATCAAGGACAATGAGCAAATCACAACGTCACATCAAAGAATAACCCCAATCAAACGGCGTACCCCGGACATCGTTAACTGCCTGGTCCAAGAGGAAGCGGACCACTGCCAGAATAATGACGCTGTGGAACCGAGGGGTGTCAGTGCCCCGCAGTTGGCCGCCACAGACCACTTCTCAGTCGGCGAAGACACACTGAGAGCGGATCTGAAAACACTCACCGAACACGGCTACCTCGACGTCGAAACATCTGGGACGACACATTGGTATACAATCGCCGACTCGTGGACGCACCCAGAGACAGATAACAACGACACAGCATCCCTCACCGAGTCGACCCCAACATCAGATACTGACCCCACTGAATCTACTCACACAGACACTCACAACCCGGCACAGACATCGGTAAATCACAGTAACTACCAGCACCTATCCGCGGTGTTCACACAGGGAGCAGCAAATCTCACGCCCAAACAACAGTCAGTAGTCTCTATTTTCGCAGCCAGTGCTCCCATAGTCGGTATTCTCGGATTGGTACTCATCGTTGGCGGACAGAACGGTAACCCATACTTTGTCGCTGCCGGCGAGGATATGATTCGAGCGAGCGTGACGCTCCTAATCGGATGGTTCACTTTAACTCTCGCTGGACTAGCTGAAGGCCACACAGACAGACAACAAAGCGTTTAGTTTGGTGAGCCTAATCGACGGACGAACTCAACCACTCGAACCTATCAGAATAGGCGGTTACCATGAGTATCCCGCCCTCTTGCTGTCCTCTGTCGGTTGAACGAATAGCGCGTCCATGAACCGCCTCGGGGTCAAGCCCAGTGGCATTCGCCTCGACAGCCTGCAAATCGAAAACCTGGGACATACGCGCAGTTGTTACTTAATGCGGATTTGGCGCGACGTAGCTCGGAAAGCACAATCCTTATCGCCGTTTGCCGGGCATCGTACGGCAATGAAGGTCTCCGTCGTCGTCTGCACGTACTCGATGGAGCGCTACGGCCCATTCTCGGAGGCGGTCGAGAGCGCGCTCGCACAGACCCACGACCCGGTCGAAGTCGTGGTCGTCGTGGACGGCAACGGGGAGGTGTTTGAACGCGTGCGCGCGGACTTCGGCGACGAGGACGACGTCGTGCTGCACTGCAACGACGAGAACCGCGGGATCTCGTACAGTCGCACGAAGGGCGCGGAGCTGGCGTCGGGCGAGATCGTCGCGTTCATCGACGACGACGCGACAGCCGAACCGGACTGGGTCGAGAAGCTCGTCGACGTCTACGAGAACTCGGACGCGATCGCCGTCGGTGGCGACGTCGTCCCGGACTGGCAGGTCGATCGGCCCGACTTCTTCCCCGCGGAGTTCTACTGGCTCGTCGGTTGTGTGGAGCCAGGGTTCGCGGAAGATGGTGAGGAGGTCCGGAACACGTACGGGTCGAACATCTCCTACCGCCGCGAGGAGTTCCTCGAGGTCGGTGGTTACGACCCGAACACGGGCCGGAAAGG
Source organism: Halobacterium salinarum DSM 3754 (assembly GCF_008124605.1). Classification (GTDB taxonomy): domain Archaea; phylum Halobacteriota; class Halobacteria; order Halobacteriales; family Halobacteriaceae; genus Halobacterium; species Halobacterium salinarum. The sequence continues at coordinate 7,824 of NZ_VRYN01000017.1, read as the reverse complement.
CGATAAACACCTGCAGGCTCACGAAGCGCCCGTGGGGATTCGACTGTTGGAGGAGTACGGGAAAGGGATGGTGTTCACCGAGGCTGCGGTGGTCCATCACAAACTGTTCGATTACCGCGGCAAGTTCGACTGGCTCGTCTTTCGGTCATTCTGGCAGGGGTACTCCAAGCGCGTGATGGACTTGCTCTACCCGGACGCGCCGGACGACAAGAGCGCTTATTTGAAGCAGTTGCTGACGTACTTCGTTCCCCAGCGCGTGAAGGGGTTGGTTCGGTCGCCTTCAGTTGCGGCGGTGCAGCAACTGGTGGCGATCTTCGTGTTCACTGGGGCTGTCGGGCTGGGGTATCTGTATGCGATGGTGACGCCGAACGTCGTGGAGAAAGCGAACGCGTAAGTCCATTTCAGGAACTCGTTTCTTGTTTTCGACGTCAGCGGTATCCCAGGTCCCGTAGGTGTTCCTCGACGTCGATCTTCGTTTCGTCTCCAACTTCGACGTCAGGTTCTCGCGTCTGTTCGTCTGTCGCACTCGTTTCGACCCACGGCACCTTGCGGACGACCGGATGAGGGAACCCCTCGGGGTGGCCGTACGCGTACCATTCCCCGAACGCTTCACCGTGATCAGACGTGATGACGACCTTCTCGGCGTCGATGTTCTCCAGCAATTCCTCCACGTCGTCCAGAACCCATCGAAGTGTCTCCTTGTAGTCTCCGTAGACGTCGTCCCGCGACGCGCGCCCCACTTCGAGCAGTTCGTATCCCCGGTCTTCGCGCTCGGTTGCTTCCCGTCCCTCTCTGAACGCAGCGCCGACGTACGGAAGGTGGGGCTGTGTGTAGTGCGTTATTATTTGGTCGGACTCACCGTTTCGCCCCGCCTCGATCGTGTAATCGGTCATCGGCTCTGGGAGGACAGAGCCGTACGTCTCATCGTGATTCGTCTCCCACACTGCGATGTGGGATTGAAGTTCACGTTCGTCGACGACGGACCAAGCGGAGAGGTCGATCGGCGTGGTGTTGTTCGCTGGGGGACGTCCTCCACGAGCGAGAATGCCTTTGCTAAACCCATTACCCGAAATGTACGTCGTGTTGTTTATCTCGTCTTTCCTCGATTCCGTGAAGGTGTTCGCAATCCACTCCGCAGACTGACTGCCGACAGACCACTTACTCTCGACATCCCCAATGAACTCGTACTCGTCGGCCACCTCTCGAAGTGTATCCACACGGCAGGCGTCCAGTACGAGTAACACGTCCCAGTCCGAATCGTAGATATTCTCTCCGAATGGCCAGCGGGAGGTAATCGCGTACCAGACAGTCAAGTAGATCGTGAAGACGAGATACAGCGGGGCTCTACTCGGTTGTTCTCGAAGATGTTCCATCATCTCCGAGAACCACTCACCGGCGTTGACGCTCATCACCTCCTCGTAGCGAGTATCGTATTATGAATTCGGTGGTATCGACACCGCCACACCGGGTCAGAGATACCCAAGTTCCTCCAACTGGGACTCAATATCGTCGCTGAGTTCTGTCGTCGCACTCTCGGCCTTCAGGTCCGTCACGTCGACGGAGAAGATGTCGGTTGCAGCCTCCGGGACCTCGTCGGCAGTGATTTCGGCCTTCGAACTGTACCCTCCATCCGTCTGTTCGAAGCGGTGTGCCTTCCCGAGGGAATCCCAGACGTACTTTACACCATCTAAGTAGACGCATCTCGAGGAACGGTCCCAGTATTCGAATCGTTCGTGATCAGTTGGTGGGTGTGCGACGCCGATGCCGGCGACTTCCGCGGCTAGGGGGACCTCCCGTTCGAAGGAGTGGTCGGTTGCAATTGCGGTGACGAGTCGCCCTAGGTCCAGGTGAGAGATCGGTTTTGTTTCGTCGATCTCCAGCGTCGTGTTGATCACTTCGAGCGGAACATGTAGGAGAGGTTCGGTCATGTCGGGGGTGACGTGGCCGAACCGGGGTTCGTGTTCGTCTTCGGCGAGTTGTTCACCGTGGTCGGCAGTGATTATAACTGCCGTGTCGTCATTCACTGACTCGCAGAAGTCGGCCACCTGTCGGGACACGTACTCCACAGCCGCGGCGTAGAGTTCCCGATAGACTCCGATCTCCTGACTGTGTTCATCGAGAGTTTCGTCCATGTTCATCCCGAGGGCATCCAGATCTGGCGTCGACTTCCGACTCTGGTCAGAGAGCAACGACTGGTCGTACCCGCGGACATTCGTCAGTGGTCCGTGGGCGTCCATGATGTTGACGAACAGGAACGTCGGTTCGTCCGAGCGATTCAGTTCGCGCTCTGCGCGCTTCAGAATCTCGTTGCACCCGTCGTCGAACGGCTTTGCCAGGGGAAGTCTCTGGAACAGCTTTTCGGCTTGGGAGACAACACCGTTGGCGACACTCTTCGCTGGGTGGTCGTGCGTGAGACACGATCGGAGGAACTCGACGTACCGTGTAACTCCCTCCGAATCAGATTCGTGCCAGAACTTCGAGGGTGACAGCCCCTCGGGGTACGGCATCGAGGAGGTGATGTGGAAGAAGTCGTCGAACAGTTCGTCGAACCCGAAGATGGGACTCGCGTACGGATTCGCACTGATTCCAACTGTCCGATACCCTTCCAGATCCTCGAGGAAAGTGTCTTCCGGGTCTAACTGGTCGAACGAAGGAGTAGCCGAGTGGAATCCGTGCTCGTGTGGGAGTGACTCAGTGAAGATGCTCGCGTGACTCGATACACTCCACGTGCTCGTCGTCCGGCATTCGTCAAACGAGTGGTTCGACTGGTCTCTGAGCTGCCCGCCGTAGCGTTCGAAGTAGTCGTGTCGTACCGTATCGAGACAGAGCAGCACGACATTCTGCGTCATTGGCTAGTAGTTCCGAGTGAACGTTAAGTAGATAGCGATGGGTTCTGTGAGTGGCGACGTTTTCGTCATCGATCTCCACCGTTTGGCGTAGGCGAGCACACTTCCGTGACACCTTTGGCGACGTGTGCGACAAGGGTAGACAATGAATAGCGGCGACGATCCGGTAGAAGACGTTGCAATCGCCCACTGGGGTGAGCACGTCAACGGCGGCGGAGACCGAGTCGCGTGGGAGCTAGCTCGCGTGTTCGAGGACGCACCGCTGTACGTCGGCTGGCAGGACGAGAGCATCGAGCCGGCGGACATCCAGACGGAGCAAGTGATCGAGGGCCGGTTCCTCGAGTGGGCGCTCGAACAGAGTAGTGCTCTCAGGATGTTCGCCCACCTCCTCGGCTGGCAGAAAGCCGAACCGCTACGTGACTACGATGTGCTCGTCACGAGTGGCAACGAACCACTGTTCTACGTTCCGCCGACCGAGCAGGTGTGGGTCTCGTACATCCACCATACGAACCGACGTCAATCCGACCAGATCGACGAAGTCGGCGACGGGTTCACTGGGTCGATCAAACTCCTGTTCTACTACCTCGTTCGCGTGATGTTCGACCACAACACGCACAAACCCGATTTATTCCTCGCAAACTCCGAGCAGGTGAAACGGCGGATGATTCGCTACTGGGGCATCCCCGAGGAGAAGATCGACGTCGTGTATCCACCAGTGGACACAAACGGCTATTCGCCAAGTGACGCCGAAACCGGAAACTACTATCTGACACTCTCCCGACTTGACTGGCACAAGAGCGTTAACGGTATTGTGCGTGCGTTTGAGGGCCTAGATAAGAAGCTCGTAGTCGCAGGGGATGGTCCAGATCGAGAGGACCTCGAACGAATCGCTGGCGAGAACGTTGAGTTCGCCGGCTACGTCAGCGAGTCCGAGAAACGAGAGCTGCTAGCTGGTGCAAAAGCGTTCGTATTTAATGGCCAGGACGAGGACTTTGGTATGTCACCAGTGGAAGCCCTAGCCGCTGGGACGCCACTTCTGGGCGTTAAGGAAGGAATGACCCAGTACCAGATCGTCGACGGGAAGAACGGCTACACGTTTGAGCGAGACGAAACAGGCGAGGCAATTCGTGCTGCGGTTCGACGATGCGAGGACGACGGAGTCAAATGGGATGACTTGGAGATAGAAGCGTTCGCCGACCGGTTCTCTGTCCAGTCGTTCCACGACCGCATGCACGAAGCAGTCGAACGTGCAACTGAGAACGCTAACGTGACTCCAGACTGGTACTCGGAGGTCGACGACCCATCACCAGATTCGAAGCACGATCACGCGGAAGAATAGCCCGCGAGCTACGTACTCACCGAATGAACTGCTTGGCAAACGTCAGCAGTGGACCATTCCTGTCGATGCCGAATAACGCGATGACGAACATCACGTAGGAGATCGGCCGAAACGGGCACCAAACGATGGCGAGACTGAGGTGTTTCAGGGCCTTCCAGCGATCGCCATTTGAGTCATAGTCTCGGCCGATGATGTGGTGGTGGTACGAGAAGATGCGACTTCGGGTAAAGAAGCCCAACTCCGACGATCGTTCTTTGACCTTCTCGAAAACCGCGAGATCGCCTTCGAGTCGACTTTTAAAGTCCTTCGAGATGCTGTCCGGCTGCTCGCGCTTATCGACGAGAATTTCGTCGACATAGTCGACTTCGTAGTGTTCCGTGATGCGAATCCAGAGATCGTAATCCTGGCGGCTTGGCAGATTTGTGTCAAATCCGCCGACTTCTTCTAGTACGTCACGTTGAACCATCACCGTCGATGTAGGGTTGACGAGGTCACGTTCCAATTCTTCAACGTAAATGTTGCCCCTCGCTTCTGGATACTGCTCCCACTCAGAGCCGTCAAGTTCGTACTGGACGAACCCGGTATAGACGAGTCCTACGCTGTCTTCCGCGTGTTCGAAGGCTACCAGTTGCTGTTCTAACTTCGTGGGTTCCCAAATGTCATCTGCGTCGAGAAAGGCTACGTATTTTCCCTCTGCATGTTCAATTCCGGTGTTTCGGGCGGCTGCGGCGCCTCTGTTTGTCTCGTGGCAGATGAGACGAGCCCACTCACCGAATTCGTTAACCACATGACTGATCGCATCCTCAGATGCGTCGTCAACAACCACTACTTCAACGTTCTCTAGAGACTGCTTCTGTACGCTTTGTAGTGCCTCTCGGAGTAACTCTGGCTGGTTGTAGACTGGTAACACGACGCTGATCATCTGTTCAAGGTAGTCCACTCTCGTTGCTTTCTTCTGAATCACCTCTCGTGGAGATAGACCGGTTCCAAGTCATCTTGATTCTATTTTCTAGTACCGGTACGAAAAGACTGTCGCTGCGCTGGCTTAGATAGCTCTTTTTACCCGTGGCGAGGAATTAAGTGAATAATGGACGAATTACCTGACCTTCTGTGGTTGAGTTTGGAGAGTGTGCGTGCAGATCATACTCCGATGTACGGATATGAGCGGGACACGACACCCGCTATACGCTCTCTCGCTGAAGAACCTGGTTCGAACGTTCTCGATAACGGGATTGCGCAATCACTGTGGACTCCCGCGTCGTCTGCGTCAATGTTGACCGGTACCTACCTTTCGACCCATCAGGTAGGCCAAGATGGGAAAGCGAACGTACATCTCTCTTCCCTATTGACACTCCCAGAACTACTTCAGGATATTGGCTACGAAACCGCACTCTTCACCCCGAACCCTTTCGTCAGCGAAGCGACCGGTCTTGATAGGGGATTTAACCACACAAAGTCTGTGAAAGCAGTTCCCGAGAGCTATTCGCCTCGCCACGAGGATGTGCTCGACTACTGGATAGAGGGGCTTCGGCGTATCTTCCAGTCACGGGCTATAGATTTGGCTCGAACCAAACACGAGCTCAAGACCACCGAAAACGAAGTGTTGCAACGTCACGCAAAGCGGTGGCTCAAATCGACACGAACTGAGAATAGTCCCTTCTTCGCGTACGCACACATTCCGGGCCCACACCATCCTTACCTCCCGAATGCCGACTACGTAGATTGTTTTACGGACGACATCGCGTTCTCCACAGAGGAAGCGTACTCGTTGGTGAAAGAGATTTACTACGGAGGCTCGGACGAGATTAAGCGAGAGATTGCGACGGGTCTGGACCTATCGCACAACGAATGGGACGCAATTGAGGCCATGTACGACGCAACGTTGAAGCACATGGATCAGACAGTAGAAGAAATTGTATCCACTGCCCGAAGTGAATCAGACGACTTGATATTGGTTGTCGTTGGGGATCACGGTGAACTGTTCGGCGAACATGGCGTGATTGGGCACAATCTTGTCCTCCATGAGAAACTGATCCGGGTGCCGATGGTTGTTTCGGGGATTCCTGATGTAGTGACTGATGAAGATACGATGACCCAGCAGATCGACCTTACTCGTACCTTGGCGGAGATTACTGGTGTCGTTAGAGATCAGTTTGAGGGGCAGGATATCCGTGACTCTGAACGAAAGTATGGAGTCAGTCAGTACGGACAAGCGGATTTCAAAGCCTATCTGGAGTACAACCAAGGGTTCGATATTGGTCGGTTCTTCGAAAAACCCTATACTATGGTTACTGACGGCGAGTACAAACTCGCAACAAACGTAGAGCGGACCGAATTGTATCGGCTCCCGGATGAAACAACCGACGTTTCTGAGTTAAAAGAGAACCACCTACAACGACTGAGTGGCGTACTTAAAGACCATGATATTGAGTGGGATCGGAATGATGAATATGAGAACTCGGAGTTTACTGAGTCTCAGATTGAACAACTCAAAGATCTTGGATATTTATCCTAAGGTACTGTCTAGTTAAGTCCGTTTTGAGATGTAAGCAGGTCGTTGAGTTAATCGGTCAAGATGCTTGCAGACCTGCTCAGTAAGAGCTATGAGCCGGATTTAGAAGAAACTTGGAGAACGAGTAGACGACGACGCCCGTCAGGGCGTTCACCGTCTGCTTCCACCAAACCAGTTGTTCACTTAGAGAGACAACAACGATCTTAGTAGGGTTAGGCGTGCAACGCTCTCATGGAGCTATTTGGAACTGGATTCATCGACTAGCTAACAGCGAACGCAACCCTTGACGGCGACGCCGTCAGGAGTCGCCGTTGACGAGACCGCTGTCAAAATCAATGGCGAGTGGTCTTGATTGTACGCTGCAATAGGCATCGAGACAAAATTGATGCTTGATGTTGCGTTGTTTACTCGGCATGGCACTGATCCGCAGCTTCGTCCCTGGCTGATCCCCGTGAGAAACCTGATCACTCGGAGGCGAAGTTTCTCGTCGATCAATTCGGCTATCGGATTACCCTCTCTCGACATCCGTCTTTAGTTAAGCGAGAAACCGCGTGATAGCGGCGGCTTATCGAGGCACCTTTCGGAAGGAATGAGGAAGTCCAGTCTGTGCACGACAAGGACTCCTCATCTCGGATTATGCGTCGGCTCACTACACTGTTTCCCTCTGAGTTCCTTGAAGAGCACGCCGAGGAACTCGGCGTGGTCGAACGTGACCGCAAGCTCCAGATCCCTGCCTTCGTTTGGGCATTCGTGTTCGGCTTCGCCGCAGGCGAAAGCCGAACACTCGCCGGGTTTAGACGCTGTTACAACTCGACTGCCGATGAGACGATCTCTCCGGGTGGATTCTATCAGCGGTTGACACCGACGCTTGCGGAGTATCTCCGCGACCTCGTTGAGCATGGTCTCGACGAGGTCGCTGTTCCTAACGCTGTTGACGCTGATATCGACCGATTTAGAGACGTGATGATCGCTGATGGAACGGTGTTGCGGTTACACGAATTTCTCTCAGATCAGTTCGAAGCCCGCCACGAGGAGCAGGCTGGAGCGAAGCTCCACCTGCTCCACAATGCCACAGAGCAGACGATTGAACGGCTCGATACTGCTAACGAGAAAACGCACGACAGCAC
>NZ_VRYN01000016.1 GCF_008124605.1 Halobacterium salinarum DSM 3754 | reverse complement strand
CCGTGCACCAAGTGCACGACTTTCTAAGCTAGTAACTCTCTATAACAGTCAGAAACTCTATCATAGTGTGTGAAGACTTCTATGACACCCTCAGAAAGTAAGAAAGCTACTGAAAGCGACCGAAGTGGAACTCTCCAAGACCACTACGGCTATCCGAGACCGTTCACATCATCGCCGACTGAAACCGAACTTAAGGAATTACATAGTACGCTTCGAGAACACTGGGGCGGTGACTTACCCACAACTATCGATCCTACCGCCGGAGGTGGAGTAATCCCGTTTGAGTCACTACGATATGACCTGCCAACACGGGCTAATGAGCTGAATCCAGTACCCTCCATGATTTTGAAGGTGATGCTTGAGTATGCTCCTCAAGTAGATTCATTGGGTTCTGAGTTACGCCAATGGGGTGAAAAGGTATCTGACAGAGCTGAAGAAAACCTTGAGGAATACTTCCCTGTAGGGGACGGCGAGAAAAACATCGATAGCTACGTTTGTACCTACACTGTTGAGTGTAGCTCATGTGGAGGGAACATTCCGCTGGTTCCAAAGTGGTGGGTGAAAACCACAGGAACGAATGTTGCAGTCAGACCCGAAGTAAAAGAGGATGGCACGCTCTCGTTCGAAGCGCTTACTGATCCCAACGCCGAGGAGTTGGAATTTAATCCGGGCGAAGGCCCAGTCTCACGGGGCGGTAACGTTGAGTGCCTCCGATGTAATGTCGTGACTGAAAGTGAGGATGTAAAAGAGCGCTTCAAATCAGGAGAATTCGAGTATGAGGCGCTTTGCGTCAAATACATAGATAACCGGGGCAAGAGCCAGTTCCGTGGGCCAACGAAGCACGATAATGAAGCATTCGAACGCGCAAAAAAACGGGTAGATGCTGACTATAAACTGTCAACTTTGCTTGACAGCCAAATTCCCAATGGTAAGGAGACTGCGAGAACTAAGCGGTATGGTATAAACGAGTGGCGGGACTTGTTCTCCCCACGTCAGTTGATTTCCCACTATGAACTCCAGCAGGCTGTAGAGCATTTCAAGCCTGAGATTAGGTCAGAGTACGATAGCGAGACCGCGGATGCTCTCATTTGCCTCACCACTCTCGCTGCTAGCAAATTCATTGATAGGAATTCGCGACTAACTGACTGGGACACCAGTAAAGGATACCCCAGTCAGATGCTCAAGGGAAAGAATCTGAGCTTCAAGCGCGTATTTACCATCAATAACGCCTTCGCAGGCGCAATGGACTTCACTGCACAGCTTGAGAAGGTAGCGGATTCTTACGATAAACTTGTTTCCTATCTGCCCGCCGACATTGACGCCGCAGAAGTCACGGTCGGAGACGCAGCTAACCTCTCGTACAACGACTCCGAATTGCAGGCTGCAATTATCGACCCGCCGTACTATAGTAGCGTTATGTACTCTGAATTCGCCGATATATTCTACATTTGGATAAAACGCTATCTCAACGACACCTATCCAGACTTGTTCGAGAGCGAGTTAACAGACAAGAGTTCTGAGGCGGTGGCGAACTCCAGCAAGTTCGAGGATATTGCTGACGGTTCTACTTCGAAGGCTGAACTCGCTCGCAACGAATACGAACAGAAGATGAGCGACATCTTTTCCGAACTCTACCGCGTCCTCGAACCCGGCGGCGTGATGACGGTGATGTTCACGCACAAGGAGACGGACGCCTGGGACACGCTGACCATGTCGCTCATCAACTCCGGGTTCACCATCACCTCCACGCACCCGATTACGAGCGAGATGCCCCAGCGTGCGGGGATGCGGACCAGCGCCTCCGCGGACTCCACGCTCCTGCTCACCGGCCGCAAACCCCACGAGGAGCGCGACCCCGAGAACGCGACGCCGACGCTCTGGAGCGACGTCAAGGCCGACACCCGCGCCGCTGCGAAGGAAGCCGCCCGCGACCTCCTCGACTCCGGGTTGAGCCTCACGAAGACCGACGTCATCATCAGCGCGTTCGGCCCGACGCTGCGCGTGTTCGCAGACGCCTACCCTGTGGTCGACGACGAGGACAACGACGTCCCGCCGCGGCGCGCGCTGGAGGAGGCCCGCGAGGCCGTGACCCAGATCCTCGTCGACGAGTTCCTCGAAGTCGAGGGCATCGACGACCTCGACGACGTCACCGAGTGGTACGTGCTTTGCTGGTTAGTTCACGAAAAGCAGACGTTTGCCTACGACGACGGCCACCAACTCGGGTTGGGAATCGGCGTCGACATCGACGACATCAAGCGGAACACGAAGACCTGGCGCAAGAGCACCGGCGACATCAGCCTGCGTGGGCACGACGACCGCGTGCAGAACATCAACGAGAAACCCGAGAATCGCTCCAGTCGCACGCCAGTGAACCCCGACGACCTGTCGTTCGGCCTCGCACTGGACAAGGTTCACGCGGCGATGCACGTCTACGACGCGCAGGGCGAGAGCGCGTGTTGTGACTGGCTCCGCGAGCGCAACTTCGCCACCGACTCGACGTTCAAATCGACGCTGAAGGCACTCCTCCAGGTGCTTCCCCACGACCACGAGGACTGGGAACTGGCGCGGGATCTCGCCGTCGGGCGAACGCGCGACGTGCTCGACCTGGAGTTCAGCCCGAACGTCTTCGCGGACGACGGCGACGAGTCGAGTCAGCAGGGGCTGGACGACTACTGAGGACACACTGTTAGCATTCACGTTATGGTTCGAGAGCTATTCAATGACTGGCGCTACGAGGACGCGGAACTCCTCAGTGTAGACACACGCAATGCAGAGTACGAAGCTATCGACGTAGAGAGGGCATGTTCCCAGGCCGCGGAACAACTCGATATCTGGTCGTCGGAGCGAGACGGGTACATCGTTCCAGTGTTCGAGAAGAACAAGCCTACCCCGACCAACGAGTACATCATCTATCGTCCGGAGAAGGGACACGTCGGCTGGTACGACGCTGGTCTCGGCTACGATGGAGCAAAGCGATTCGCCGAGTGCCACCGTTTAGACGAGAAGGTGGTCGGCCAACGGCTCTGGTTCTGGCTCCCCGAGAACCGGTCAGATCCGGAGTTAGCGGTGGACGAATCCGAGTTGCCAGCGAATCAAGTCGATCCTTTTGACCGACTGAGTTCAAACGAACAGGACGCGTTCTTCGAAGATCTGAAGGCGTTCGTTCAATCCGAACGAGCATCTGAGCGGGACAACAACTGGGAGGCCTACGAGGAACTGGGGCTTCAAGAAGCAATCAGACGGAACCAGATGTCGGGGCCGTTTGTACCCGTCAGTCGAACAGTGGGTAGCGACGGAGAACCAGCCTACAACTATCAGTTCGTCCCGGAGGAAGACGATGACGACGATTCGGTCGACCTCCGCGATGACGAAGGAATCTTCGAACAGAACCGCTGTATCATCGACACCGAGACCGGGGAGTCGCAGTTCCCACTCGAAGTCGAGGTGACGTCCGTCAAAGGCCCCCACATCACCATTCAGCCAGCGTGGGAGTCCATCGACGACCGGAATGCCGTCGAGAAACTTCTGGATAGTGACGAAACAGAACTCTGGCTTCACGACCTCCTGAACCCAGTTCCATTCGAGAGGCGACTCAAAGCAATCAAGCAGGTCAAACGTAACCCCGGGAAACGCGATCTCTTGACCGGGAAGCGTCCGGTCGAGTACACCGTCAACAAGTACGCTCTCCCGGAGGCGGAAATCGAGCTAAACGACTACCAGCGAATGGCCATGATTTGGGCCGACGGGGCGAACGACGTCGCCTGTATCCACGGCCCACCGGGGACCGGTAAGACACGAACACTCACTGCCTACGTCCGATACGCCGTCTCACAGGGGGAATCTGTTCTCGTAACTGCCCACTCCAATCAGGCCGTCGACAATCTCTTGGTGGGAGATAGCACTCTTGACTCCCCTGAGGAGGACACCTTGCATGCGATGGCACAGTCCCCGGAGTCAGAGCTGTCCATCGCACGTGTGGGGAGTAACTCTCGCAGCGATGTCGTCCGACGCCATTACGCTGACCAATCGACCCGCAATGCCGACATCGTCGCCGCAACCACAAGTGGGTCTGCCCAGTTCGACCCGGATACATTCGACGTCGCCGTGGTGGACGAAGCGACACAGGCCAGTCGTCCAGCCACCGCAATCGTCCTGAACAGTGCAAAGAAACTCGTCCTCGCTGGCGACCACAAGCAACTCCCGCCGTACTGCGCCAGCGAGACGATGCAGGAGGAGGACATGCACATCTCCCTCTTCGAATACCTTCTCGAACGCTACGATGACCAGATCTCAGTGCTACTGAGGAAGCAGTATCGGATGAACGACAAGATCGCGGAGTTCCCGAACGAGTCGTTCTACAATGGGGAACTAGAAACTGCCGCCCGCAATCAGGATTGGACTGTCGAGGATTTGCAACCGTTGATGGCCATCGACATCGATGGTGAAGAACAGAGACGAACACACGGGAACTCGTACTACAATCCACAGGAAGCAGAAGCAGTTGCGAAACAGGTGAAACTCCTCGTTCAGCACGGACTCAGCCCGGAAGATATCGGGGTGATTTCTGCCTACAGTGGACAAGTAGGAGCGATTGGTGGTCGCATCAATCAACTTGACATCGACAGTCCGGAACGAGTGAACGTTGATACCGTCGACTCCTTCCAAGGGAGCGAACGGGAAGCAATCGTCGTCTCATTCGTCCGCAGCAACGATAGAGGCCACAGTGGGTTTCTGGAGTTTCCAAGCGAGGGGCTACGTCGCCTGAACGTGGCGATGACTCGTGCACGCAAACGTCTAGTGTTGGTCGGTGACTGGAACACGTTAGGGACTGTCGCTCCCCACCGGACAGAGGAGGAGAGTTGCGCCCCGCTCTACGAAGAACTCGCTGACCAGATTCTCACAGGCGACCTGATGCTAACCCCCTAGCCTGGGTGTACCACTACTCTCTCACCTTCACTTTCCCGACGAAGTATCCACTATCGGCGTTCAGTTCGACTTCGTATGACTCCCCCGGCTCTCCATCAGGGACGTGGACGTGCATTCCCTGATACATCGCGATTGCGTTCCCCGATCCACTGATCCGGTCTACCTCGACTTCGACGATATTCCCGTCGAGTTCTGCGTACTGTCCGTTACCGTGTGTTCCGTGAGACTGCTCCTCGTCCTGATTGTCTGCTTCCCCGTTAGAACCCGAACGGACAGAATGTTTCTTGTTCGAATTGTTCCGCTTGTGAGATTCGTAGTTCTTCACCTCTCCATCAACGATTACGTTGTTATCCGAGCTGGCTCTGTCGTGGAACGTCCCCTTGCTATCGCCGACGTCACCGGGCTTAGACTCCCCCATGTCGTACGCCGGATCTTCGCGATGTCGGTTCCCATATCGATCCTTGTTATCTCGAACCATGGTTGGAGACGATAGTCTACTAATATATTAGTTTGGGGTCGGCAAAATCTCGACGAGCAGGGACGACTAGGTTGGTCTTTAAGTGCTTCTCTTCGGAAGAGGATACCAATCTAATACAATGTCGATGTTGCCAGATTGGGACTGGCAGTCGATATACGAGAGTCAACCACAGACTGATGGTGCGTATCTCGTCGACGACTTCTACGTCCCTGCGTTAGAGCGAAGTATCCGGTACGACCGCATTGCTGGCTACTTTTCCAGCAGCGCACTTGCGGTCGCCTCCCAGGGCATCGACGCTCTCCTTGATGACGACGGCCAGATGCGCTTGGTCGTCGGCACGGAACTCTACTCCACAGACCGCCCCGTCTTCGAGGCACTTACTGACGAACTGACCGAGTCACTCGACGAACTCGACGACGAACAACTCGACGCGCAACTGCAACTGCTCGCTCGGCTCCTCCGCGAAGACCAGCTACACATCAAGGTCGCCGTTCCCCGTGAGGGTTCGTGGCGCATCTTCCATCCAAAGATGGGTATCTTCCACGACGACGCCGGGAACGCACTCTCCTTCGAAGGGAGCGTCAACGAGACAGTCGGTGGATGGAAGAACAACTACGAGCGCTTCAAGGTTCACCGGTCGTGGATCGACCAGCAGTCGACGTACGTCGACGACGACATCGAGACCTTCGACCGGCTCTGGGAGAACGAACACCCTTACGTCGAGGTGTACGACCTCCCGGACGCCATCGAGGAAGAACTCATCGACTGGAAGGACCCTGATTCACAGACAGAACTGGAGGAGGCCCTCCAGATCGCCCGTGGCGAAGCACCGCCGACCGAGCGCGACAAGGCGAACATCGTGGCCGATGGCCACCTCGCACCAGGTGGACTCGCGCTTGCAGAGGAGGGAAGTACGATTACACCGTGGCCACACCAGCGCGTCGTCTCCGACACGCTCGTCAACACCTACCCGAACAGTTTCCTGCTCTGTGACGAGGTCGGCCTCGGGAAGACCATCGAAGCCGGTCTAACGCTCTCCAGGCTCGGTCTCACCAACGAACTTGAGACGGGACTGTTGCTCGTCCCGGCGAGCCTTACCGTCCAGTGGCAGGAAGAGATGTGGGAGAAGTTCAATCTGAACACGTACCGTTACGAGCGCGGGAGCGACTACGAGTACGCCTTCATCGACGCCTTTGGACGCGAACACTCACCACCGGCAGCGGCCAATCTCGACCTCGGCAGTGACGAACGCGATCAGGCGTGGGTAGAGAGTCCTATCTGGCGCTTCCTTCACGAGCACCATGACGATGACGCCACCGACGGTCCTGTAATCGTCATCATGTCCTGGCATACCGCACGACTGGAAGACCGATGGAACCAGGTGGCACCGAAAGACGGTGGCACTGTTCGAACTCGCGACGACGTGCCAGTAAGTTGTCGCGGTCGCTCGACGTCCGACCGAGAGGGTGTCTGGGACGCAGTCATCGTGGACGAGGCACACAACGGCCGCAAGGGAAGTAGCTTCTACTCACTACTGGAACGACTGCGAGACCATACGCAGACGTACTACCTACTCACTGCGACACCGATGCAGTTGCACGCCGGCGAACTGTACGACCTGATGTCCTTGCTCGACCTCCCGGGGGAATGGGATAATCAGGACAATTTCGTCGAGTTCTTCGAAACCCGCCGAGCACTCACGAAGGCGCTCGAGGAAACGCTGGGTGACACTGATTCATCTCATGCAGACGAGTCCTGGTCGTCACAGGCGACGCTTACGGAGGGCCGGTATCAGGATCGACTGACAGGAGACCGAACTCTCTCTGACCGCGTTTTCGACGCGGTGGCCAGTGAACTAGACGTCGGTGACGACCAGCACGCGAGATCTATCGGCAAGGAACGCGTTCTGCGGGCGTGTGACCTCGCCAGCGACTACGGGGAACATTATGATGGCTACGTCGACTCGTTCGACGCTGCCATGGACGAACACGGTATCGACCCATTCGACGCCAAGGAGGACGAGAAACTGAAGTACCTCCTCTATCCCGAGTGGAAAGCCAACGACGAGTGGTTGACGTTCTCTCGGAACGAACGGCTCGCTGCACTCGACGAACTGACCACGTCGGGCTGGCAGGTTGTCCGAAACGTACTCGCCGAGTCGACACCCGTCGACGCGCTCATCCATCGAAACACGCGTGATACGCTTCGCAAGTACGAACGTGTCGGTCTCCTCGACGCAACCGTCCCAGACCGCGACCCCGAACAGCAGAAGATCGAGTTGACCGACGCAACTCGGCGAGTGTACGACCACATCGACGAATACACGCGGAAGTTCTACAAACTCGCCCAGCAGTCAGACGAGGCCGACTCACAGGCCATTGGGTTCGTCATGACTACCTACCGCCAGCGACTCACCAGCAGCGTCTATGCAATCTCCCAGAGTCTACAAAATCGCCTTCGGAAGCTCCGGAACCAGCGAACCGTACTGAAGGGGAAACAGCGCGCTGCCGACAGTGAGTACGACGACGCCGAACAGGCAATCCTCGAAACTCTCTCTGAATACGACCTCGAGGACATGGAGGAGGTCGACGAGTTGGAAGGCGACATCGAAGACACTGATCTTGCAGAGATCGTGCCGAACGTGACCGACGACGGTATCCACCTGTTGGAACAAGAGATCGAGGAACTGGAATCCTTCGTCGACGAACTTACCGAAATCGACCAAGATCCAAAGATCGGTCAGCTCATCGACGACCTCGACGAATTAGATCGAGAAGGACACAACCGAGCCATCGTCTTTACCCAGTACACCGACACGATGGACTTCATCCGGGAAAGTCTCGTCTCGATTCACGGCGAGACAGTCGCGACGTACTCTGGCCGCGGAGGTGAAGTGTACGACAGTGAGTCCGGAACGTGGAGCCAAGTCGGGAAGGAACGCGTCAAACGGGAGTTCGCTGCCGACGACGGACAGGTCGACATCCTCGTCTGTACGGACTCTGCGAGCGAGGGGTTGAACCTACAGGAGTGTGGCGCACTCATCAACTACGACCTCCCATGGAATCCGATGCGCGTGGAACAGCGCATCGGACGTATCGATCGAATTGGACAGAACTACGACGAGGTAACGATCCTCAACTACAGCTACGAAGATACGGTCGAGACCGACATCTACGACCGACTCGACGACAGAATCGGCCTGTTCGAGAACGTCGTCGGCGAGATGCAGCCTATCTTGTCGGGTGTCAGCGACCAGATTCGGTCGGCCACACTCGAGACAGAACGGGGAGACAATGCACAGGCCGTCGACGATGCCGAACGAGAGTTCTCGGAGGAGATCGAGAACCAGGAGGACAGTGACAGGGTAGACGTCGGCGAGTCACTAGATACAGTCGAGACACCTGTCGCGCAGGACGTCATCGATGAAGCGAAACTCGATGCGTGGGAGAGTGCTGACCACCCAGATATCGTCGAAGTCGGGGACGACCAGTACGAGTACCCCTCACCATTTGTGACAGATGCGGTCGAAGAACTGCTCGTCGGCAACGAAGCGCTCGCCGACGCGGGAATCACGTTGACGCCCATCGGCGAACTGGATCTGTCGGTAACGGACACCGAGTTCGCCGACGAGTTCCGATTCGAGCAAACCACGTATCGGTTAGAAGCAGAGAGCGACTTACCGGACTTTGAGGGCGAGCAGACACTAGCACAGGCGATTGCACCGGACGGTCACGAAATCGCTGTCACGTTCTCGGCAGAGTGCACCGACGAATTTCCCTCGATCCACTACCTCGCGCCTGGCAACCCCCTGTTTGGCCGATTCGTCCAAGCACTTCTCGAAGAGAGCGACGAATCAGCGCGACTCTCGAAGCGTGTAGCACCTACCGACAATTCTGATAGTCAGTCCGTCGTCTGCGCCTGGGAGCGTGACGGGCATCTTACGACACTGAATGAAGAAGGCGTGGTCGAGACTCACTCTGTAGGCGGACTATCACAGTGGTGTGAAACGTTCCTGGAGAATCGAAGTCAGAACAGTGGATCTTCATAGCTGCAGGGAGACGGTTGAAGAACCGACTGTCCATATCTTCTGTATTCTGATGGCCTGAATGGCAACTTGAGTCGATGCCTGACGTCCGAAATCACCATTGGCAATACAATGTCGTCGAAGTTCGTCGAAAGAGATTCATCGTTTGCTCGCGTAACGAATCAGAACGACTACGAATCGTAAACCGATTGTTCACTCGTTAATACTGGGATTTGAATCTAAGTGCGTCGTGGTCGTAGGAGTAACACTTGATGCTGGCACTTTCACATTCGCTCGGTAAGTTGTTTGACGAGATATAGAGGTCATCAAACTCGTCTTTGAGGAGGTACTGGAATCCGATGCTCACCTCACCGTCGTCAACGTCAGTCACAACAGCGAGGTCGGGGTCGTCGGCGTCGGGGTCGTTTCAGAAGTACCAAGTTGGTGTTGAAGCCGAGTTGCCGTCGCGCTCGGAGCGAATCACAAGAGAGTTTCAGAAGTACAAGAGCGATGCAATCCTCTTACGACGGAGTTCTTCGTCAGGAGAGCTCCTGACCTACGCGGTAGAAAGGTGGAATACTAAGAGTTGGACGACTACGCCCGCGAAAAGACAGTCAGACACGATGAACAGATCACAGGTACGACGAAACAGCCCTTCGATATCAATTACTTAAAACAAAGAGTTTCTCGAGATACCGATCACACCCTGCGAGCATACTGCGTATTTCAGCTTGGTTCCGCCTTATCATAGAAGTCGTCACTAGCAAACCGCAGATACCCCCTGAAATGGCCTAATCGGCCGATCACACACCACCGTTTCTGATGCTCGACAGATATATGGTGCAAGGTTGTTTTAGAAGTACCTATGCGACTGGAGGCGACCGCGAAAGCGGACGAATACAAGGTCTGGATGACCGACGCCGAACTCGACGAACTCCGCCGAACGGCGGCGAACCATCGCGACGATCTCATCATCCAGCTCGGTGGCTACGTCGGCCTCCGAGCCTTCGAAATCCCCCAGATCCGCCCGGAGCACGTGAAACGCACACCCGACGGCGACCACTACCGGCTCCGGGTGCCAGAGGGCAAGGACACGACTGGGAACGGCGGGAAGCCACGCGACGCCTATCTCCCGGCCGACGTCGAGGGTGATATCCATCGCTACCAGAATGCCGAAGATATAGCGCCAGACGATTTATTGATCGATCTCACCGAGCGGGGCGTCCGCGACGTCGTGAAGCGTACCGCCGAGCGTGCAGCCGCCGAAACCGGCGACGACGACTATCAGTACGTGAGTTCGCACGACCTCCGTCGACGCTTCGCCCAGCGTCTCCTCGTCGACCGGCAGATGAATCCCCGTGTCGTGATGGCCGTCGGTGGCTGGGACTCCTTCCAGGCCATCGAACCATACCTCAATGCCCCGACGGCCGAGGTCGTCAACGACGCCTTCGAGGAGGCGGGGCTCGCATGACCGAGGACGACGTCGATCCCGAGAACCCGCGACCGGCGGGGCACTACCCGCGGTTCAGGGATAACGAGTGGCACTACGTTCCAGACGAACTCGCACAGACGATCTCGCTGGGACCGGGCGGCGACGGCGAGGAAGGGCAAGACTGGGTGCTCACGTACACGCCGGAACAGCGAGATGAGGATGACCGCGAGAAAGTCCTTGTCCGGCTGACGCCACGCTCGCTCCAAGAGCTCTATGTCGAGACAAAGAACCTCTCACCGGACGCCCGGCAGGCAGGGCATACAGCTGAGTGCGACCTCTGCGGTGAATCCGTCCCGCTCGAGAATGCTGTCCCGAACCCGAGAGGCGAGCCGGCACACAAACAGTGTTACGTCGACGCCTACGGCGGGCCAGAGTGGCTCCAGGACTACTAACCCATGCATCAAAAAGGCCACTACGGCGCGGCGTTGGTCGCCTACGCGCCCATTGTGTTCATCCTGACTGCGCTCGGCTACACCACGCTCGGAGTGCTCGGTGGTGTCGTCGTCGTTGGCGGGGCCATGCTTCCCGACGTCGATCAACGAATCCCCGGCGTGAAACACCGAGGACCAACACATACCGTGTGGTTCGCGCTCGCTGTCGGCACGGTCGTCGGTGTCGGTGGCCTACTACTGGGGGCGTCCCGTGGGGTGCTGGCCGCACTCGGGACGGGACTGTTCGGCGCCGTCGTCGGGACCCTCACCGTGGTAGCTCACATCCTCGCCGACGTGCTCACACCGACCGGTGTCCGTCCGTTCGCGCCCGTGCGTGGCGAGAAGTACACGCTCGACGTCGTCACGGCTGCGAACCCGATAGTGAACTACGCCCTGCTTGTGCTCGGCGCCGTGGTCGCCGGTGTGGCGGTTGCCGGCGGGCTCGCGCTCAGTACTTAACCAACGAGCGGCCAAGAAGACCGGCAGTTGTTGGTTAAGACCGTGCACAGGAGCAGGCGTACGCCATCGTCGCTGCTGGGCTGACGCCTACGGTTCCCTGATGGTTCACTGATCACACGTAGCGAAAATCGGTAAAATCGAAAGATACGCCGGCGAGGGAAGCGGTTTCCCGAACGCGAGGGTAAGGGTTGAACCAGAGAGATCCAGGTTCCAGAACACGCTATGGGAGTAAATCCCGGAGATCGTCCTCGTCGAGCGCATCGTGATCCGCGAAGTATTGCTCAACATCGGACACCTGCTCCAGCGCAGTGACCTCCTCAGCTTTCGCCTCTGCACTCGGGCTGTACGCTGCTAGCGCCTTGTGGGGGTAGTCGTGGTACGGATCGATGAAGAAGAGATAGATGACATGATACTCCGTGTCTCCACGTGGGATTTCGTCAACGACCTTGGTGTACAATCGGCACTGATCACCGACGGTGATGATATCGAGGTTGGCGATACGCTCATAGATGAACGAGCTGGGTGGTGCCTCGCTCGTGACGATGTTCAGGAGCCGGGTGATGACCTCCTCCTGTTCCGAAGCATCGAGTGCAGCAAAATCAGTAGCGGCTTCCCCAGCAAAGATGACCTTCGTCTCTTCGTCCGACAGTGATACATAGCTCACATCTACCTCAGAAAAGTCGGTTAGTACTTCAGCAGAGACTCGAGGTCTTCTTTGCTCGCTGTATTCCCGTCAGCGATATCCTCAATGCCGCGAAGAACGCCCTCAGGAACCTCAGGCCGATCTCCGTCCTCGGCGTCGCCCTCGCGGTCGTCGCCAGCGGGGTGGAGACTCATTGACGAAATATCGGTGCTCCTCTGTAATAAGCCTGTGGACGGCTACGCGGAAGCCGTGACTCAGACCGATCACCACTGTTGTGATATCTCCCCTTGACGATGTACGTGGTCTTCTATACACTTGCGTGATTATGGAGAGCCAACAATGGCGGCTGACGATGTTGAGACGCTCCGACTTCTCTGTATGGGAGACAACCACGGGGACGTTGACTCTCTGGAACGGGTCGTCGATGGAACTGAAGGCGAAGAATTCGACTTCGTCATTCACGTCGGCGATATCACGAATGCGTGGTTCGATGGCGTCGACGAAGGTCGGGAACAGCTCGAGGCGGTCACCCCGTATTTTGAGACGCTCCACGAGCGCGGAGAATTTCTCTACATCTGGGGGAATCGAGACGGAGCAATCGGTCCGGAACAGCCATTCCAGGACTACGACCTTCCGGGGACGTTCATCCCCGAAGATGACACAATTACCGTTGCTGGAGAGACGTTCACTCAAAATCCCGAGTTAGTCGAGGACGAGACAATCCTCGTGAACCACTACTGGCACCCCGAGTTGCTGGAACACTTTGCGGGGAAGGCGTACTTCTCTGGTCATATACACACCGGCCGGTACAAGAACAAGGCTCTCAACACCGCATTCCTCTACCGGACGGCTGATCATGGCGCGGATGCTCTTCTTGGCGCGTACTTCGTCGTCGAGATTGCATCTGACGGTACGTGGCAGGTCGATTTCCGAAACATTGGGCAGGTTCGGAAAGGGATCTGTCCCAAGCATCAGGCACTCGGTGTGCAGTTCGTCCCGGACTACTGGCGACAGGACTGTCAGTTCTGCTACGACGAAGACGATTTCTACAGTGAGGTGGTTCGCACAGCACTCTACGGACTGGGAACAGTACAAGCGGAAGCCGAGATTGACGAAGTTGTGGAGTCTGCAACGTCAACGTTCGGAGCTACGCCACCGTCTTTTGAATCGAGACTGCGAGAATTCCTCGAAGAGCGGACAGAAGAGCATCGATAGCGACCACTGTGAGACGAGAAACAGAGTCTATGCCGGTTCCTCTCGGAACCGTTCGATTGGGACATCGGTGACGTCGTCGTAATCATCATCGGCACCGACGAGGAGCATCCCGTCGACGTGTGCTGCGGTCCCGAGTGCGAAGGCATCGCCAAGCGCCGGAGCGTAGCGGAATTTGAAGTCGGCTGCTGATGCCCAGGTCTGTTCGGTATCGACGCGACGGATGCCGCTTTCCTCGAGGACGTCGACGACAGCATCGGCACGTTCCTCGCCGTCAATCGCACGGACGATATAGTGGACCTCAGCGAGGTTAATAGCCGAGATGTAGCCGTCTGCTGCGCCTTCAACGGCGTCGACGTACGTCTCGACCGTGTCGCTCCCCGATTCGTTGCAGAAATAGGCGATGAGTGGTTCGGCGTCGAAGACGATCGTTTCGGGAATCTCTGCCCCGTCCGTCATGCGTCAGCCTCGTCGTCGCCGGCATAGCGCTGGCGCAACTCCTCTTCGCTGGCTTTGTCAGCTGCGCGTTCCTCCCGCAGGCGCTCAGTTGCCGAGCGGCCCTGCTCGTCGGTCTTCCCGTCCAGAACCCCACGCAAGTCTGTCACCGAGTGGATGGGGCGAACGACGATTTCACCCTCATCGGTCTGAATGAATTTCACACGGCCGGGCGTGTCGATACCCAGCTCCTCGCGGAACTCCTTCGGGATGGTTGCTTGCCCACGCGACGATACAGACACCACTTTTTCAGACTCTGTCTTGCTCATACTTTCTCAGGTCAATACTTCGCGGCGTACACACATAAACGTATCCCGGCAAGTAAACCAAATATCGCTATACCGAATCAGTGCCTTCCACTCGTTCTGTGGCTTCTGTGATGTCCATCTCTTCCAACCGTTCCAGGCCAAGTTCGACGATCAGCGGGTAGAAGTGACGAGTCTTCTTGAGATCTACGTCAGTGTCAGCCTCCGAAAGCGATAGATCCAGCCGCTTGAATGCCGTCGAGAGGTCATTGTCGAGATTATCATCGAGGTAGAAGCTCCGCACGTTCCATTCTTTCTTGATGTTCTGTGCTTTCTGTGAACTCATCTCGTTCTCAGACTGCCCTGAAGTCATGTCGTTCTGTGATTTTTCAGAGGTGTCACTCTCATCGCCCTGGTCGTCGTCAAATCGACGGCTCAGACGATCGTCAATATCGTTAGTCATCGGTCACCTCCGCAGCTATCTGCGCATATACGTCAGCCATATCGGTCTCTTCGGCGTCTGCTGCGAACACCGAACCCTGGGCTTTCACCGCCCGCTTGATCGCCGCCCGACTGCGAACAGTCCACACTGCGACGCGTCCCTCGAAACGCTCGTGAAACCAGTCGATGGCCTCCTGTTGTTCATTGTCCAGTGGATAGGCCACGTTCGAGACGATGAGACCGAGAACATCGATATGCGTGTCGTAGTTGTCCTCGAGCGTGTCCAGCTGGCGCAGGAGATGATTTAACGCGAGCTGGGAACTCTCGTCGGCCTCGACCGGCACGAGTAATTCTTCGGTGGCGAGTACGACGTTATCGTTCAGTGGACCCAGCGACGGCGGGGCGTCGATAAGGATAACGTCCCACGCGGTCGCGTTCTCTAGGACCCGCTTCAGCCGCAACCGGGGACGCATCCCGCTCGCGATGAGGTCCTGCTCAAGGTGGAACATATCGATGTTGGCCGGCAGTAGATCGAACTCGTCGTGGGCAACAACGAGATCGTCGACGTCGTGGTCGGCAGGGGATTGGAGCGCATCGTACAGCGACGGTGGTTCGGACGTGTACTCGTCTTCGAACCCAAGCCGATGCGTGAGGTATCCCTGAGGGTCCATGTCGACGGCGAGAACGTCTACACCATCAGCAGCGAGTCCGCCAGCGACGTTGATTGTATTCGTGGTTTTACTCACGCCTCCCTTCTGATTCGTGATTCCGATTCTCCGAGTCATGGCTTCCATCCGTTCTGTGCGTTCTGTGACTTCAAATAACTACGTCAGACGCTAGTAGTTCTCTCGGCAAAAGTAAATCGAGAGATCCAGTTGGTCATAGTGGCCCTCTCTCGATCACACAGCTAGCCGAGTTACCCCACAAATTGATATATTAGCCAGACGTGGGGTAACTGTGAACGAGTCTTCAGATCCTCCCACAACAAAACCACCAGCGCCAGATTTGCCGAACTACATTCTCGAACCACTGGATAAACAGTCGCCCGATCGGCTCGATACAGTCGCAGCGTATGCCGCGAAACTGGCCGCTTGGAAACGCACCGAACGCGAGCACGTAGCCACGAAAAAACGGGAAGAAAATTCGATCACCGAAGCGGAGCAAAAAGAGCTTGAAGAACGAGAGATCTCCACGGATCCAACAGACTACAGTGACATACCGGCCAGTGGCGCCTACATCACGGTTAAAGAGACGAAACCAGGGTATCACTACTATTACTGGCAATGGCGTGATGGTGACTCCTGGAAAAACGAGTATATTGCACCGGTGAACGCGAACAAAGAGCGTTGAGTGCGTCTGGAATCGTCGATTATTCCGACCTGTAGTTACCCCACGCAATCAATCACGGACTGTAATGTGGGGTAACGATTGATAGAGGTGGAAACAGCCACTACTTTGCTGAATGTATCGGTCCCCCTCCCCCCATTTGCGGAATGTATCTTGGAGAAGGTCCGGGAGGCCATAATACCACAGACGGGACGAGAATGCAGGATTCGCGGTTAGAGAACGTTATGAAGCGATATACGAGAAGAACGGGTCGAATGCCATTCTGAGCTATCTAGAAAGTATATCTTCACTTTCATTTTCTTTTCTCTGTATTACGGGTATGGTTACCAGTCTTCCATAATAAAACCTTCTATAAATTAAGACAATGCTAGATAAAGACCGAATCGCCCTCCTCAGGACCTATAGGCGAGGATTCCCTAGTTTTAGAGACTCCCGTCGTGATTTTCATCTTATCCCCCTCCCGTCTTTTGATGAGATACATTCAGCAAATGGGGGGAGAGGGTAGATTGAAACATCTCGCCTGACGCAGTTTCAGCTCTCAACGAACTTCCGTGGCCGGCCGTGGCTGGTACGGGTGGTCTATGCGTTATTTCTTCAATCACCAATGCCTGAATTGGTTCGGTATCCATGACCGCTCCCACTGACCTACTCTACGGTGGCGAGATACAATCAGCAAATGGGGGGATGACGTCTATCAGACGTTCGTCGATGATACTCGGAAATCCAAATCGGGAATAATACATTCTGCATATGGGGTCTCTGCCAGGATACAATCAGCAAACGGGGGGGTAATCACTCACCATTTCGACGAAACCGCTCTCTATGAGCTATTGAACTCGTCGAGCTGGGCTTCCACGACAAGCCGAAGAGAGTCTTGTTCGATCTCAGTTATTCGACTGTCTCGCTCAATCGTCTCTTTGACAGTCTCGGGGTCGATTGCGAAGGCGTACTCGTTGTGAACACCTCGTCCGCGTCCGCGTCCGCTCCGATCCTTCGATACGATGTTGTACGACGCCAGCTCTTTTGCATACCGTCGAAAGGAGTCGTCCGATTTCGTATCAGCGTCGATGCTCTCGGTCACGTAGCTGTAGATGTCATAGGCGACTGGACCAGGAATCGAATCGAGTGAACGAGTCGCGTGAATAGCGACCGACGCCACGGCGTACAGAGTGTATTTTTTCTGCGCGGACAGTCCGTTGATTGTCTTCTGTGCTTGGTCGACGTCGAGTTTCCCCTGGGCGGATCGGACATGACGCTCCTCGACAGCCCCGCTTCCTTCGCGATCGGCCATCTCGCCCGCCTTTCTAAGCAAGTCGATTGCCTTTCGAGCGTCCCCTTCGTCTTGAGCGGCGAACGCGGAAGCGAGGGGAATCACATCGTCGGAGAGGGCGCCGTCGCGGAATGCATCTTTTCGATGCTTGAGGATGGCCCGAATTTGGGTGGCGTCGTAGTCGGGGAACACGACGTTATCTGGATTGAACGAACTGGCCGTCCGGCCATCTAATTTCTGTATCAGTTGGGTGTCGTTAGTGAGTGCAGCGACTGCCGAGCGACCTTCTATGTCACCTTCAGCAGTAGCACGTGAGAGCTGATAGAGAAGCCGAGAGTAATCCGGTTCGTCGTCATTGTTGTTTCCAGTGAGGTAGTCGATTTCGTCCAGAATGAATAGTATCGCCTCGAAGTGTTTATTGACGATGTCGTAGAGGTGGTCGTACTTGTCTGAGGTTGCCGTTCCCTGTTTTTTGATACCGACCTCAGTGCCGGTTTTCTCAGAAACGTCTTCCAGCATTGCGTAGACGGCTTTATCCTCGGAGCTGATCCGCTGGCAGTTGATGCGAATGACGCCGAAGTCGACACCGCGGTTCTCACAGAGCGTCGCGACTTCCTCGGCAGTCGCATTAATGATGAGTGACTTGCCTGTTCCAGATGGGCCAAATTGGAGGATGTTATCCTGTCGTCCTCCCTTCACAGCGGGCAGGAGTAGTTCGATGATCCGATCTAGCTGCTCGTCGCGACCAACGATGCGGTCGGCGTCAATAATCGTATCCGGGTGAACGAGGTCTTTATTAGCAAATACTGAGGTCGTCGAGTCATCCTCGTTCAACTGACTTTCGACACGATCTCGAATCGTCCCACCCAGTCCGCTAGTACTGCTTCCATCCTCTGTATCCGAATCCGGGACGGATTCGGCAGATCCGTGATCCGATGCCGTAACAGCCTCACTGCCAGTCCCGGATTCACCGTCTACATTGGACATCACACTGTCGTCAGTGATTTCCTCCTGGTCTGGACTGTTATCCTCCCGAGACTGGGTCATAAGCAGCATATTTCACCCGAGGTTAAAAATTATTGCGTATGCTGAATCTAAATTGGTAGTCATGGTACCGTAGAGTGTGGATATCCCTCCACAGCATAAATCCTCTAATTCACCGTTTACAGTTTGTAACCTGCTGACGGCGGTTGTCTGTAGCTGTATGTAGTACCCAGAATCTCTGAAATACATTAACCAACAAATGGTTTCATCTGGTCGTTTGTGTTGGTTAAGTAGCCGACATCAGACGATAATGGCTGGCGGAGCAGGCGGCGGAGCTCACGCATCTGATACTTCTGTTCCCACCGACAAAACGAGCTGTAGTGCGGTGCTTCATCGAGACCGAACACGGTGAGGATACCGGGCATTTCGTTGAGGTAGTTCTTGGTCTCGCGGAGGCTCTTCTTCAGTTACAGAATTACCGCGATCTGCACCCATTCGGCGTACCCGCCCGCGCCGTCAACATGCTGTTTGGCAAGGTGTCGACACATCCGCGTGAGCCGTCTGAGCGATGCCATATTGCCAGACGGCGTCCAATTCCGGGTTAGAGTGATGGAATCGTCCCGTGAGAGTGGCTGAACCTCCCCTCAGTTGGCGGCAAAACAAGGCAAGCTGCAATCAAACGTACCCCAATCGTATTACGGAATCATCTCTAATTGTCACCAATGGGCGATAGTATCAAAGAGCTGTATGATGTGCTAGATGAAGACCGCCCGGAACGAATTCGAAGTGGTATTGCCGTTTGGACTTTTCTCAATGTGAGCAGCTTCACCAACAAAATTCAGTGTGAGAACCCAGCGACGAATGATACACGAACTCTGGCATTGGCAACTGATGGATATCCTGAGGAAATTGCGGGCAAGCAAGTTATTTCGGACTCGGGCAGCGTCAATCCAGAAATTGAGGATTTCCCGGTAAGAGTAGTTATCCCTAATCAGGGAGGGTTTCGTGAAGCCTGGGTTCACAAATGGGCTAGTGATCTAAGTGACTTGGAGGAGAAGCCATACTCCGAATATGGTCGGGAAGAAGAGATAGAGTGGGAAGGGAGCGAGCAGAGTGCAGACAGTGAGAGGGTGAGAAAACGGAATGGGGTCTTCAGTGAGGACGATCGGAGAGGCTCGAAAAACGACTTGCTCAAATAACGTAGTACTGTTAGGAGCGTGTCATAGAAACCATCTCATAGCTTGAGTTTCTCGCGGCCAGGGTCATCACCCCGCTCAAAGTTGGTGATTGCAACGACGAGTCGGAGACACAGTGCAAGGAACACTTCTGTTCGTGCATGGACGCGGCCTCGGGCGCGGACGTGCCCGAGGCCGCAGTCCTTGACCGCGTCGTTAGTTCGTTCGACTCCTGTCCGGTGGTTGTACGTCTCGTCTAGAATAGATTGCTTCAGCTGAACGTCCTGGCTGTGTTCTTCGATGCGGTCTTCGACCCTGTACTCGATATCTTTCGGGTCGTCAGTGTTTCGCGGGTTGTACGGAACGACTGGCACGACCCCTGCGGCCAGCAGGTGGTCGTGCCAGTCGAGAATGTCGTACGCGCTGTCTCCAAGCATCCAGATTGGTGCGTCAACGGCAAGCGCGTCACGCGTGACGCGCATCGCCGTCTCCTGATCCGCTTGTTTAGCTTGTGTGAACTCCGCTGCTATCGGGATCTTTGAGCCGGTTGAGACAATCGTACAGCCGAAGCCGTAGTAGTACTCCTCAGCTGTTGGATCGTAGTTCCAAGATGCTGCGTCGTTGTACTGGATCGCTTCGATGTGGGTCGAATCGATCGAGTAGGTGGAGTCGAGCAGGCCGCGGGCGGCGGCCTGCTCGACGAGCCTGTCGAAGACATCGTCAATAACGTGTTCGAGGTCGGTGAGAAAGCGGTCAACCGTGTCTCTGGATGGCGGTTTGTCGAGTCCGCAGTAGTACCAGACGAGGCTGTGCTGGAGTTCTCGTGTCACCGGGCGTGTGCCGTAGACGTTCTCGTAGTAGCAGTGGAGAAAGCCCCGAAAGAGATCTGGTGGTTGATGGACTCGTGTTCGCCCCCGGCGAGCGGGGGCGAACACGTCGTACTCCAGGAGAAACGCGAACTCAAGGTGTTCGAATAGCGGTACTGTCTCGGTAGCCGCCGCATTCAAGAAGTCGTCTACCGATGCTACATCTTGCAGGGTCGCGGTTGTGCTGGACACACTTTCCGCACCCTGCAGCTTCGTACGTGACGCTTTCTATGACACGCTCTGATTACCGAGGAACACTAACTTCCACTAACCCGTGGCTGTCCCACAATGAGGTGGAAAGTTCGACTGGAGGGAGCCGAATCAGGATTAGAAGACTTAGAGGAGAGCTTTGACGACGGCCCTAAAATAGTTGAGGAGGACGACTACTACTATATTAGGAGCC
>NZ_VRYN01000015.1 GCF_008124605.1 Halobacterium salinarum DSM 3754 | reverse complement strand
GTATCTGCACTACGAATACGTGGCGACGCCGCGCCGAGGCGGGCGTCGCCTCTGGTGGTGGCCGTACAAGGAGTTCGTGAATATGGTTCGGCGGGCTGCGTGGACGGCCCTCGCGGTGCGTCGGGCCGTCCCCGCGAATCGGCCACCTGACGACCGGTTCCACCGGTAGTCACCGACCGAGCAAGCTCCCTTCAGGAGTGGCAACGCTGTCGCGTCGGCGGCTGACTGCCGCCGACAGCGACAGCTCCCTCTTCGATCAGCGTTGCTCGACCGTTACTGACGACTCATCACAACAGAACAGATGGCTCAGGTCAGGCTAACTGGCGATGCTTTGTGAGGTACTGAGTTTGGTGCGGTCATCAACCTTGTTCGGGAGGACCATCACGAGTTCGACGTCGATCCCGAAGTTCGACCGGATCTTCTCTAGGTCCTCACGGAGTGCGCCAGCCTGCTCGGCTTCGAAGGGCCCCATCTCTACAGGTGCAAGGACGTGGCGGGCGGCCCAGAGCCCGTTGTATGTGACGTTGTTCGACATTCCAGGGAGGTCGATGAGGACCACGTCGTAGGTGAGGTCCTCCACGTAGTCATCGAGGAAAGCCTCCAGGCGTGAGTAGCGCTCGCTGGCATCGTCGATGTTCCCCAGCTCGGCATCCAGCGTATCAAGGCCGGGATGGGCGGGGATAAGGTCAACGTCTTCGCCGGTTTCATAGACGAGGTCGTGGACAGCGTCGTCGCCGAGCTTCTCGGCGATGGTTGACCAGGCGTCGTCGAAGACGGTGCTGATGTTGGGCCACGCTTCGTCGGCGTCGATGGCGTCCTGGACGTCGCCCCAGACGCCGAATGCTTTGGCGAGGTCGCCCTGTTTGCCGGCTAGGTCGATGAGCAGGACGTCGTGGCCGTGTTGGGTGAGGGCGACGCCGAGGTGTGCGATGCTGGTTGTCTTGCCTGTACCACCTTTATCCAGGAAGCTGGCGATTCGTGCGGTCATTTAGGACACCCTATAGGATTCACTGTAGTAGTTCCTATAGTGTCTGCTATAGGTATAAAACCACGTCAGACGCTGGTTGGCCACAACGGATGCGAGCCCGACCGCCAGTGAATTATCAAGGTCTCTTTATTCAGTGTACATTACGGAATCGCTATTCAGAAACCTCCTAATACAGGTAGATTGCAACCGGTCGGATACGAACGTCTGGGTGGCTAATCTTGAAATCGTCCTCCGTCACGTTTCGATCAAGCAGCTCGGATGAACTCGATACCATCTGCTTGAGGAACATCCGCCGGTCCTGCTGGGTGTCTCTGTCATTTCCAGGTAGCAAGTCCATCACGTTCATCAGCCACTCTTCCTCTCCTCGATTGTACACGTGTTCCACGCGGCCCAAGACGTAGTAATCCGTATACTCCGACAGCTGGCCGTCCAACTCTCCTTCACCCAGCGAGAACACGACGTCGGCATCCATCGAACTTGTCGAAGTAGTGACCGTGTAGACATCCTCGCCAGACCCTAGTTCGTCAAGGAAGTCCTGAATATCCGATAGTGTGAACGTCTGTCCCTGTTCTTGGAACTCCATATCAAAGTCAAACATATCCAGATAGGGCTTGATGTCTCCAATCATATCTTGGAGATCGTTAATCGGTGATGCACGAATTTGCCCATGAGATTCGACGAAATCACCGCTTTCCAGATCCCGTCGATCATCCTCGGTAATCTCCTCAAAGGATGTGATGTCGTCGTCATCCTGAAGAATACCGTGCAGAACGGCGAACTTCCCGATGGAATCGAACTTCCGGATCAGTTCTGTCTCCTCCTCATCAGTCGATGACTTAGTGTACTTGAGCCGGATAATCTTGCTCAACCCACCGCCTTTGCCTGTGGTGTCAGAATCAAGAGAGCGTTCCACAACCTCCTGAATGTCACCTTCGTTCAGATAGCTGAACAGCCGGTCGATAATCTGGTCGTTTGTGTACACTACCTCAGGTGCATCGGAGATGGAAACCATACAGAATAGTTGTTAGTGTAACATATAATAGTTAGCATGAATACATTCCGGCATCTAAGGACACGCTGAGAACTATGCTCGCCGCCGGCGATGATGAGGTATGAACTACTGTCCTCAGTGTGGCCGTGAGGTCCTCACCGACGACGTCCACGTGTGCTACCACTGCAAGGAGCCACTCACCGAGAAGGCACCAAGCTCCCTCGCTGATAGCATACCCGACGACGTCGATCAAGAGTTGTTCCTAGAGGGATTCACTGCGCTGCTGGACAAGGAGATCGCGTCCATCACATCGAGTGTGACGCCCGACACCCGACAGACAGAGGAAGAGAGCCCTGGCGAGAGGATCAAGGTGGGCCGTCAGGTCAATCACCTGCGATTTCACGCGGTTGGCTACGGGAAAGGATTGATGCAGATGATGATGACGGAGGCTGAGGAAGCGAACTCTGGATTCTCGTACGATGATGAGGCGTACAGTCAGGCCTACCAGTGGGTGCAACAGACGGTGGATGACCGCCGTGAGTACATTCGAGTAGCCCTCCAAGAGGACACTGACTCCGACGCGTAGCCGGCTTACTGGCGCTTCACTCGGGTGTAATGAGCCTATAGGATGTACTATAGAGAATCCTGTAGGCCGCTACTGAGGTGAAGAAGACCGGGATTCAGAGCGTGTTATCGAGCCAGTCCAGGAAGGCATCGTAGTCGTGTGCGCCAGCCTGATCGGCGATCTCTCGAAGTGTTCCGGGAGCCAACTCGTCATGCATCGGCACGACGACGTGGCGGACGTCCCCGGTTTCGGGATGCTTGTAGGAGAGTTTCCGGTGGCTGCCGCCACCCCCGGTGGTCTCGAACCCATGCCGGGTGAGGACTTTCACGACCTCACGACCGGAGTACGTACGCCGACTCACTGCGCAAATCATCACCGGGTATGCACTAAAGCGCTCCGAACGCACGGTGACAAAAACGCGCCACGGAACGGGGGACTGCGGAGGTTAGAACCAGGGGGCGTCAGGCTCGCTGACGTCTTCTTCGTCGATAGGTTCGTTGTATAAATCAATGGCCTCGCTGAGGTTGGCGAGCGCTTCGGCGCGTGTCTCGCCTTGGCTGGTGACGCCGGTCTCCTCGTCGCGGGCGACATACCAGTCGCCATCCCGCGTGATCGAGATCGAGGAACTGGGGGAGGTGGCGCTCGAACCCATCTGCTTGAGTGGACCAACGTGGGACAGCGATAAAAGATTACCTGATATGCTGTCCTAGCGGCCTCGGTTGTCGCTGGTGGTCGTCAGAAGAGGACAGAAGCGGCGATAGCGAGGAGTGACCGCCCCGATGCGACTGCTTTCTTCACATGGCTGAGAGCCTGCCGGAATGAGGTGAATGCTTTCGCCGCGTTGTAAATCGTGCTGGCAACTGCTTGTAGGAAGCTGGGTTCTTCGTGGCGACCTGAGCTGACGTCTGGCTTCTTCGGGTGAGCGTGAAGAGTTGCCATGTGGAACTGTAGCAGACTGAGACACATAATCTAACCGGCGGATATGTCGATACAGCTAGTGCTACGGTTTGGAAGCAGTAGACTATGGTGGACGCGAAACGTATCCAAGTACAGTGATTTGGGAACAGCGGAAGTACTGGGGTTGGCAGAACCGTGTTTACTTATATATCCTCTACTTCAGAGGAAACACCGGAAGGGGGTGGTCGGTGGGTTTATTGTCTCATACTTTCCACGTGCATCCATGGCCGACTTCACGTTCGAACAGGACACCCAAATCTTCCGGGACCGAGACGCCCTCACGGAGGACTACACTCCGAACACACTCGTCGGCCGCGACGACGAACTGGAAGAGTTCCACGCGGCCCTCCAGCCAGTCATCAACGACGAGAACCCCTCCAACATCTTCCTCTACGGGAAAAGTGGGGTCGGGAAAACAGCCGCCACTCGATACCTCCTCGGCCAACTCCAAGAGGACGTCCAGGAAGTACCCGGCGTCAGTGTCACCGTCGTCGAAGTGAACTGTGACGGCCTTAACACCAGCTACCAGACCGCTATTGAGATTGTCAACCAGCTCCGGCCACACGAAAACCAGATTGCTTCGACCGGCTACCCCCAGTCGAAGGTCTACCAGTTCCTCTGGGAAGAACTAGATGCCTGCGATGGAACGGTCCTCATCGTCTTAGACGAAGTTGACCATCTCAACGATGACTCCATTCTCTACCAGCTCACCCGAGCTCGGGACAACGGCAACATCTCCGACATCAACCTCGGCATCATCGGCATCTCGAACGACCTGACGTTCCGCGAGAATCTCTCGTCGAAAGTCCGTTCATCCCTCTGTGAGCGCGTGGTCAGTTTCTCTGCCTACGATGCACGACAGCTCCGACAAGTCCTCAAACAGCGCAAAGAAGTAGCGTTCTACGACGACACGCTGAGTGAGGATGTTATCCCACTCTGTGCTGCTCACGGAGCGCGTGAGTCGGGCGATGCGCGACGGGCGCTCGATCTGCTCTTGATGGCGGGTGACCTTGCGAGAAAGAATCACGATGAGATGGTTCGAGAGGAACACGTCAGGCAAGGGAAAGAGGAGATCGAGAAGGAGATTATCGCTGAAGGGATTTCAGATCTCTCCGAACACGCACGGGTTCTCCTCCGGACGCTGATGAATATGACAAACGAGGACGCAACCCCGGCACGCACCCAGGATATTATCCCGATTTACCGGAAAATCTGTGAGGAGACGGGGAAGGATCCTGTGTCCGTGCGGTCGATTCGAGACAATCTTGCTGCCCTCAGCCAGCTCGGAATCACCTCCCGGAACGAGATTAACCAAGGTCGTAGTGGAGGGAAGTTCACGAAACACGAGTTGGTGTATGAAGTCCATACGGTCCAGTCCGCATTAGCGAGCATCGAGGACTGAGCCACCAACACCAGCCGCGGTGTCTGCAGGAGGGAAGACTGGACACCCCCACCCCACTGGTTCCGCTGTTCTGATGAAGAAGTGATGGGGATGGTTCAAACCATCCCCATCATTTAACGAATAAAGATGGAGTACGGACTAGTTTTATACTAACCACCATAAACCTATCTTCTAGAAAGAGACACAAACAGCGTGAACAGACATACCCACAGCAGAAACAACTAGAGATAACTGTACCAGCGGGAAGCCCGCCACCTAGCAGATCCAAAGAACAGCGGAAGCAGTGGGGTGGGAGGGTGGTCAATCATCTCGTCTCTTCTGATTCGAGGAACAGCGGAAGCGGTGGGGAGGGGAGACATTCCTATCCTATACCGACTTCTCGAACCAGCCACAACTCCTTCCCTCGCTCGCGTTCTGCAGACTCTTCAGAATGGCCCGGCCAGAGTTAACCAACAATCTGAACTGATACGTGCAAAGTGTTGGTTAAGGTTGGCGCGTCGATCATCCAGACACCGCCCGGTGACGGCTACTCGTCCACGTTCGGTGTATCCCCTGTGAAACGCCTGCAGTAGTTTCCCTTTCTCGGGAGTCTTAACCAACACTATTACGACCTAGTCATCCTAATGTTGGTTAAAACGATGGCCCACACACGCCCCAATCCACCGGACAGCATCGCCCAGTACATCCTCGATGGCCTCGATCGCCAGGGTCCCGAGGCGCTTCGCCAGATCGCTGAGCACGCTGAGGATCTGGCCGATTGGAAAGAAGCACAGGCAGCTGCTGAGATGGACAAAGAAGATGTCGTGCGTGAGGACAGCCAGGAGGATAACGACCGCCCTGTCGATGTTCCTGCGAAAGCCAGCGTCGTCATCAAGGAGATCAACAACAACCGCTACTACTACTATCAGTGGCGGGCCGGCGATCAGGTCAAATCTAAGTACAAGTCCCCAGTCGAAGCCGGCGAGTAGAACGCGCAACTACCGTCAAGTGCACTGATATTGAAGCGGATAGACATACTACTGCAAGGATTACTTGGAGGGAACATCGCTGTCCGGTCCTCGATTCGTTTCGACGAGGAACTCTACCGTATATTCCCAAGCATCCAGGTCGTAGTGAATCGTGGCGACATGCGTCCCGGGTTCGTGTGCCTCCAGGTCAACGGCGTCGCGGACGTCGTCGAATGCTGGAGTTTTCAAAAGAAAACCAAGGCGGATTCCCCTCCCCACCGTGGGCGGGGAGGAAGCCGACACTCGCTGCATCATACCAGTCTTTTAGTGAATGGCATCCCCCTAGTCTGGTAGTGGTCGGCGGCCCACAGTTGTCGCCGGCCACGGGCCGCAGTCAACCGGCCCCGAAGTCAGGGATGCCGACCCGTGAACGCCCGAAAACCCTTCGGGTATGACGCGGTGAGTCCACTGACAAGCCACGGGCCACCGTGCCCGTGGCAGTTGACCTTGGTTCCCCATCCGTAATCCGCCGGACTTCGGGACGTTGGCGGATCTGAACCAGTAGTGTAGCCGAGGTCACGCTCTCCCCGAGAATTCTCTCGGATTACGACTTTGTGATGTCCCGCCGCCTCTTCGTTCGGATCATCGTTAGTCATAGTCCTCGAAGAGGTCGTCAATCGCAGATTCGATGAATTCATTGCGAAGCTCGCACTCCTTGATTTTCACCTGTGCATCGAGTGTTCCCGCCAGTTGGTGTGCTAGTGTTCTTGGTTCGTCATCAAGGACGTCGCTCATTCCGGAATCAAGTTTCTTGATGATGGCTTCCCGGGCGTCGTTGGCGGCCTCATGGTTGGTGAAGACACCGTATGGATAGGATCCCGACGGACCGTCTGTATACACGACGAACGCTTTCGTGTTAGTCATCGATTTCACCTATCTCGTGGTCGTCGCTATCTGGGCACTCGCTCGTTTCTGGAGTATTGGCGGGGAGCCAGGAGCTATTACAGACTTTCCGTAACGTCCTATCGCCGCTTTCTTCTGGGTCATTCATCTGAGCGTACGCTGTTCGGTACCTGCGGCCGACAGCGTCCGCCACCTTGCGAGTAGTTACCTCGGTGTGTGTTCTCATGCAGACTCGTAAAAGAACCTCGCACTAAATGGTGCTGGTCAGGGGAGTAAGCGGACCGCTTACCGGATAAATCAGAGGATTGTTTCCGAGTTATCAGACAAGTCGTCACTGAATCCTAGTTGCGTACTCAACGCACATTCCTTGGCCAGTTTCCAATTAGAGTGAACGGGTTGAGATGCTAAGTATAGGGTGTACACTGACCGAGGAACCTGTAAGTGACAAAGACTAATTCATAGTTGGCAAGGTCGTCCGATTTCGCTTTCGTATTCCGATTTGATTTGCTTAAACAGGTCCTGGCCGAATTCTGTCTGGAAGCGTGGCGCGGCGGTAGCAAAGAACTCGTCTAGATTCTCGAACTCGGTGAAGTGGTCAGTTGTTTCGGCTTCATCGTACCTATTTTGGCGCTCATACTTGAGCGCCTGGAGACAATTATCAACAAGATCCATGTCTTTGACGAACTGTGCCGTCGGGGTGTCACGGGCTTCGTACTCTTCCCAGAGCGACAGCAGTTCGGAATCGTTGAAGGGCCCGACGAGATCGGTTACCGCGCTCCGTTCAGCCGTCTCTTTCTCGGACGTGGGAATGGTCTGGCGTCCGTCCTCCGCACGGGTTGCAATATCGCCCGTGCGAGCTTCGCCGAGGTCGTGAATGAGGGCCATCGTCACTGCTTTCTGGCGGTCAACATCTTCTTGGTCGGCATAGAGCAGACAAAGCGCCGCTGTCCCCCACGTGTGGGCTGCGACCGATTCAGGCGAGTCGACATTCCGGAGTTCCCATCCCGTCCGAAGTTCGTCCTTCAGGTCGAACCATTCGAGCAAGGATCCGAGTTCGTCTGTCATCATATCGGGGAAACAGCAAGCGGCCAATTCAAAATATCGAGATGATTCCGCCGAGCACCCACACTCAGTCAATAAGTTCGCAACCCTACTGAGCGGCTGTTTCACTCCTAATCCGCGCTATGAAAACTCCGCTCGATGTGGTGAGTGGCTTCAATACATATGGGGGGTTAGTGAATCCACCCCCACTTGCGAAATATCAGACAAGTCGGTAGTAGAATGTTAGACTTGAGGGGGTCCAGCGAAACAATATTACTAGCGGGCTTTGAAAATATTATAATACAGATCACATCCTCCAATCACAATACGTGGCAAGGATTCGGTGAGTAGCGAGCTAGTCCCTCTTGGCCATCCCTCTTCCACTAACTCTGACACCTCAATGACTCAGACACAGCAAGAACAACTTCCGAAGAATCTGACTCTCCACGTAGGAAACGAAGCATCTCTCTTAGAACGTGCAGACCACTCAACCCAACAGACGGAGTTGGTGTTGGCTCCCGTGGAGCTACACCGTCGAAACATCCAACGCAGACTGCGAGAATCCCAGACCCCAAAAACAAGTTTCCAATTCAGCGACCCGACAACAGTTGGGAAACAGCTCCTTGACGTCGCTGGCCTGCCGACAACGACGGTCGACCGCATCGATCGTTTATCGATGATTCGCTCCATACTGTCGGACGAGGATGTGTCGATCGCGTCACCGGTTGTGCCGTCGGAGCCACAGAGTGTTGAGCAGATTCGGACGGAGATTGAGGCTGTGACCGGCTTCCATCCGGAGCGACTCGACATCGTCCAGGATGTCGTTGGTGGGCTTCAAGCGCCGATCGATGCGGATGGCGCTGAGTTGCTTGACGCCGCAGTCAGTATCGAACAGGCACTCCGCCAGGTGACATCGACATCGACGTCGGTCTCTGACGTGGCGTTCGTTCGCCGCGCGGCGCGGGAGGTTCTTGCGACTGATGGTGCGATTTGGGAAGACGCGTTTCCAGACGTCGAGCGTGTATCACTAGTTGGTGTGAGCAGTGTTCCCGCTGCCTACATTGACCTCCTGCACGCCGTCCTGGCGTCGGTGGCCGTGCCGGTGCACGTCCATTTCCGGCGTGGGACTGGCTCATACCTCACTCAGCGGGCCTCGGAGTTGTTCGACGTCGCCAGCCCAGGAATGGTGGTGTTCGAGTCGTGACCGCGTCCGGTCGGCTCGCCCTTGCTGAGCCACTCGATGGCGCTGATGTCCCAGTTGCGGAGGTGGTGACGACGACGCGCCGTGAGGAGGCGCGAACCGTGATGGCGACTGTAGCCGCGTTACGTGATGTTGGCGTGCCGGTCCGTGACA
Organism: Halobacterium salinarum DSM 3754; assembly: GCF_008124605.1. Classification (GTDB taxonomy): domain Archaea; phylum Halobacteriota; class Halobacteria; order Halobacteriales; family Halobacteriaceae; genus Halobacterium; species Halobacterium salinarum. The sequence goes on along the minus strand of NZ_VRYN01000015.1, from coordinate 11,923 downwards.
TCGCTGTGGTTGCACGCGACATGGACCAGTACGAGGAGCCACTGTATCGGGCTGCGATCCAATACGGGATTGCGCCCGTGTTCTGGGTGCAGCTCAGAGTAACCCAGACGCGGCCATACGCACTCATTGAGTCAGTCTGCGACGTACTGGGCGCGGAGGAGGTGTCTCGGGAGGTCCTATGTCGCCCACTCGAACATCGCTGGTGTCCCCCATCGGAAACATCGCCGTCATCATCGTGGCCACTTGATTCACAGACAGTCCAGCGGTTGATGCAGGAGCTACCAGATGAACCACGAACACTCGAAGCGTGGCGGGACGATCTTGCCACAACTCAGGAGAGAGATGACTGTCTCATGACGTACATTACGTGGCTCACCGACTGTCCAGAGCCAACGCCGACTGTAGTCACAGATCGCCTCCTCAGTGTTGTTGACCGGTATGAGGAGCTCGGGCTGCCGGTGACGAAAACGCGTGATTGCCCGGCGCTTATTGAGACAGAACGGGACGCGCGAGCAATCATTCGCGTGAAAACGCTCATCCAGCAACTTCGCTATAAGTACGCTGACCGCCTCGATGAAGGATCGCTTGACCAGTCATGGAGTAGCGTCGCGGAGTTGAGTCAGTTGATCGCAACCCAGCGACCCGGTCGACGAGAACACTCGAACGCACATGCCGTGGATATCTTCGAGGCGAACGATATCTGGCTGTTGGACATCCCGTACGTCATCGCCGTTGGATTAGTGGACGGTGAGTGGCCGGCGCAACCCGAAAGCGTTGTGCCCCCAGAACTTCAGGAAGAAATCCTTCGGGGAGAAGGGCGTACAGGAGCGCTTGCACCGCGGACGGCGTGGACGACTGGCCGAGACCGTGACCAGTTTGGGGACACCGTGCAGGCCGCTGGAGACGGGTTGGTCGTGACTCGCCACACCGAATCCACGTCTGGTGACGAGCGACGACCATCTCCGTTACTGGACCAGTTGAACACCACAGTCGTTCCAGCCGATGAGCGACGACAACTGGTGAGTCCCAGTCGAGACCTCCCAGACGCTGTCGAAGCGATGCTCAACGAGGAGGAGACCTATGCCAAGTGACGAGCCGATTCGACTGCGGAACGCACAACGAACCATTCGTGATGCGTACTTCCAACATGAGTCTGGATTGTTCACGCTCAACTGCGTTCCGGGCGCAGGGAAGTCTGAGGTCTCCGACCACATCGGTGCAGAGGACATCCTTCGTCGGTATGTCGCGGGGGATCCAACACCCGAGCAGCGAGTCGCAGTCATCTCATTCAACCGCAGCGAGGCGGAGAATCTCATCCCGGACATCTGTACCCGGCTTCGAGAACTCGTCGAACACGATCTGATCCCCGCCGCGAACGATGTATCTGACGAGGAACTGGAATACCTGATTCAGCGAATCAGACACGCTCCTTTCGTCGGAACGATTGACGGTGTCCTTCGGGACGTGCTGAGTGATATCGCTCCCGACATCGGTTTCGAGGAGATGCCAACCGTCGGAAACCCCGCTCGACAGAACCAGCTGCATACCACCTGTTACCACCGTATTCAGGAGGACTCCGACATCGTACAGCGACTGGCGCGGCTGGAGGCTGCGTACCCCGCTGGTGAGCACGGTGACGACATGACCGAGATGCTTGAGACTGCGGTCAGGTACTGCCGAAACCGCCGACTCTCAACCGATGAGTTCCGGACTGGTCTCGAACAGACCGTTGACGACACCTACCCGGACGGCGCTCCAGACTCGTTCGGTGACATCATCACCGCAATCGAACGCTATGTCGGCGCAGACGTTGACAAGAATGCCTACGACGATATTGGCGATGAGGAGCTCGACGCGATCTGTGACGCAGATGCGCGTCTCTACGACGCCTGGCGTGCTAGAGTCGACGACTTCTGCGCGGTCCTTGAGACGTACCGGCGAACGTACCGGCATGCCATCCGTGACGAGGAGGTTGTGTCACACACGGATGTTGCGTACCTCGTCGACGCGTACTTTGCTGGCCGACTCGATGACATTGATGACGCTCAGCGATCCCGCATCCAACAGCGGTATCACACGCGGATTCGGAGCCTGATTATCGACGAAGCGCAGGACGTCTCTGCGATCCAGCACGCGGCACTCTCGCATCTGGTGACATCCAATACGCGGGTGTTTTGCGCGGGAGATCTCCTCCAGAGCATCTACCGCTGGCGGCACGCTGACCCAACTCTCTTCGAGACCGCGGCAGACGAAGGCGAGTATTTAGGAGTTGATTGGGATATTCACGAGCATCGGACTGCGAAAACGACGTACCGATGTGTTCCGGACATCGCTAGTGCGATCAACGAAATCTCCGAGGCGGCACTCACGGATTCTGCCCGTGGAAACCTCGGCGACGTAAATGTCCGATATCCGGGGCTCGAAGCGAGTCGGGACTCGACGACTGGTTCGAGTATTCATATTGCGGCCTTCGACCCAATTCCGTCACATCCTGATTCAACTGCGTGGGTTAATCCCAAAGAGGGGCGCGGAGAAGCGGCGACGCTGGCAACGCTCATTTCAAATGGGCTCGCTGACGGAACGTTCACTGACGACGACGATGCCCCTCTCGGAATCACCGTGTTGTTCCGGTGGTCGTCGAAGATGGACGCCTACGAGGAAGCGTTCGCCGGCGAAGACTTGAGTGTGCGGACAGCGAGTGAAGATCTCTTCGAGTGCGACGCCGTAACCACGGTGCTCGATGTGTGTGAGTGGTTGGTCGCGCCGACTGCCACTGAGCAAACTCGCCAGCTTGTCACGGAGTCGAGTCTCGGACTTGGGTCGCTCAAACCTGCCTTCGAAACACATTGTTGGAGCCTTGATGCGGTGCTCAGCGACTGCGAACTCACGGACGCCCACCAAGACATCCTTAACAGTCTCATTGAGCTCCGCAACCGGCGTGAACGGTTCTTCTCGCAGCCTGCTGGAACATACGTCGAGGACATCATCAAGGCGCTTGCTCTCCGGGCAGACCCCCACGAACGCTTCGACATCACCCCGGCACAGCGAGTCGCCAACCTCGATGCACTCGTTGATACCCTCCAAGAGTGGGAAACAGACGACCACATAGACCTACGCGAACTTTCCGAGCTGATCGACCCGTTCCGCCAACAGGCCCACTTGGGCCCGAACCAGCCAAGCACCGCTGACACAAGCCACGATGTGGAATTTCGGACAATCCACGACGCAAAGGGTGACCAAGACGACGTCATAGTCGTAGCGAATCCTGGCTTCGACCTCTGGAAGCACGGGCCACAAGCGCAACGCTTCATTTCTCAAGGCAGTATCAACGCCCTCAGGCCACCAACAAACACCGACACCCCCGAAGACGTGTCGCTCCCACCGTTCACCAACGGACTGTACGAGCCAGAAAACCAGTGGGACCGCGACGTCGGATTACGATGGACGACAAGTCACTGGTGTAACAATATCGAGGACGCTGCAGACCCGACATCGTTGCTCGGTCCCGACCGACTCGTCCGAGCGGCGGCGAACAAGCGAGCAGAAGCATGGCGACTGCTGTACGTCGCTCTCACACGGGCACAAGACCACCTCGTTGTCCCACTCCCACGGTCACGCCCCTATGAACCACGGCCACGTGACCGGTGGCTCGACACGATTCGAGACGCCCTCAACTTCACCGGCGATCAGACAGGGACATACACGGTTGATACAGAACCACGTTCCTTCGACGTCGGCGTCAACGACGTCGCCCTAGATGCAACATGGCGGAATACGTCCCGTTCCCGGGATGACGACGTCGCCGTGAACCCCCCGTGCCGCGCGAATCTCGCCCCCTGGGTACCACGGTTCGTCAACCCGAGTACGATGTACCCACTTACCGAAGCTCCCGACACGCACGTACTCAACCACCTCCTCGGGAACGCCCTACACACAGACGCGAACGACGTTCCGGACCACGTCCCCCTCCGGTTCGACACCCTCGGCCCAGACGACATCGGCTCCTGCTTACACAAGGTACTGACCACACTCGTCGACCGTGACGTACCGGAACCCACACTCCGCAACGCCGGCGACGAGGTTCGACACGTGTTCGACGACATCCTGAACGACCATGCTAAACGGATCGGCGACGATGAACGCGACGAACTGTTCACCTTCTTCGAAGAGGAGGTACTGGACGACTTCCTCGCGTCGGATCTATGGGCGCGAATCCAGCGGGCCGAGCGAGTTACCGTGGAGAGACCAATCGATGGCCTCGTGACGAACAACGACGTTGAGATTGAGGTCCACGGAACGAGCGATTTCGTCGTCGAGTCACCCTCAGGCGAGCAGCATGTGTCCGACGTGAAGATCACACTGACGAAGCCAACGGCAGAGACCCAACGGCGGTACAAACTTCAAGTAACGGCCTACTCGTACCTGTTTGAGCAGCAAGAACACTCGACAACCCCCGTAGACGGGACAGTGGAAACCTTCGGAGTTGCGCGTGACACGATCGACCCATCTTGGCCGGCTGATATTGTCGAACGGAGACTTACAGCTCTCATTCGACAGTAGCCGGCAATCGCATTGCAACACCCAGATTTGTAAAACGCTTTTGCGTAGAGGAATGTTGGTAGAGAGCCTTCCGGCGATTTCGCTGTCGTTGTGTCTCACTGGTGGACGGGACCGAACAGGGGTGTCACCGTTTCTACCGAAGGTTCGATTGACCCAGACCGAGACGAGAGTTCGCTACCAACAAACTCCGCCACAAGAGCGGGGGTGGAAACAGATTTGACTGGCGACGGGAAACAGGAGACACGATGGCAGAGCGAGAGGCAGACACCGCGGACAGTGGAGCGTTGCCAGTGGACCCGAGGGACCTGCTAGCGGTGGCAACTGACGAGTCCGTCGACCCGTACCGACGGGAAGCCGCTATCAAACGCCTCGGGGAAGTCTCTGGACCGGCCGAACGCTATCTAGAGGCGTTGGCTAGCGGTGAGGCGTTGTCGCCGATTGAGCAGTCGTTGGCGACGACCGTCCTCAACGAGCGATTGCGTGCGCGGACCAACGAGTAGCCCTAGGTGGGCCGCCGTCGAGACGGTAGTGAGAACCCCAGCCAGTGTTATCAGGCGTAATAGCTGCCCCAGTACGCTTATCTGTGCGGGTTGATGGGTCATGATTGGTGGCCGCGGAGAGGGTGTCATAGAACGACCCGTACGCCATTTCTTTCGCCACAACCGAAATGAACTATACGTTCACTACACCTGCGTATCTTGCCCTGTTGAATGGCGGTGATTGCGTACGCAAACAGAATGGCGCCAGATTTTGTAGTCTCACAATTGGTATCCCTGTATGCCAGCTCAGAAATCGCTGTTCAACAGAACACGTTGGACAACATTTATGATAAACTCTCTTCATTTTGTGGTATGCCACTTCCGTTAAAGAAGAGTGAGTTGGAAGAAGGAGAGACGTACACGGCCGTAGTAGATAGGTTCAGCAACTCCGGTAACGCAATCATTAATATCGTTGGTCAGAACCGACATGTGAATGTGGGCCCAATTGATTGCGAACAGGGCACAAGAATTGATTTCGAGGTTACTGATATAACAAGCGGAACAATGGTTAACGCTAAGTGCAGGTCTCAAAACTCCTCACCTACCTCTTCTGGGTTATTGGATAGCATGGGTGTTGACGCTGAGACCCTCACAGAGATCACCGACGAGCAAGAGGAAAGAGATGAGGGTGGGGAAAATAATTACAAGACTCCTCCGGAGAAGAACGACCTGATTAGCCGTCGGAAGCCTTGATACTTGACACTGCGTTCTGAAGGCGTTCTTAGCGAATCATCGAACTCTCAATCTGAGTGTGCGAACTATTCTATGACACCCTCGGCCGCGGAGGTTGTCACACGCTCCACACCCGCCACCTGATACCCCTTCCTCACGTACCTACTGAGAACGGGAAGCCAGCGACCACTACGTTGGAGTGGATGCGTACAGCTGGGGGGAGACGAGAGTGCTCCGGGCCGCCGGCTGCTGGCAGGAAACATCCACGCGTGTGGGGAATAAGTGGCGGTCATCTGACGGCGAGTCAGGTCGCTAATCTCCCAAGAGGCGATCTGGTACCAGCGACTGCCAACAGGCGTGTCGTCTGTGGCTGGTCTAGGTAGACGAGGGCTCTGAGCAGTCTTCCTGTCTAGTTGCGCCGCTCATAGCAAAGGTACTACGCTCGAGGTGTTCCGAAGGCCTATATTTTCTACCGTGAACTAGGGTGTATGCACGATTTGACGGGGTTTCAGCGTGATTTGCTGTACGTCATTGGCGGGTTAGATGAGCCACACGGGCTTGCTGTGAAGGCTGAACTGGAGGAGTACTACGAATCCGAGATTCATCACGGGCGGCTCTACCCGAATCTCGATACACTCGTTGACAAGGGCCTGGTTGAGAAAGGCGAGGTAGACCAGCGCACAAACTCCTATGCGCTCACCCGGCGTGGCCGCCGCGAGCTTACTGCGCGACGCGACTGGGAAACCCAGTACGTCAACATCAGCGAGTAACAGCCCGCCTCCAGCGTTCAACATGGGTGTCACCCACTCCAGCACCACTGCTCCCATCGCGTGAGAGTCCTGAATATATCTGTGGACTCACGCGAGCAGGCCGAGGTCAGTGAGCCGGTCTTCGACGTGTCCCAGCGCGTGCTGGGCGTCCACTGGTTTCTGTGCACCGGTAATCACGAGTTTCCCACTCCCGAACAAGAGCACGACGACGTCGGGGTCGTCAAGCCGGTAGACAAGCCCGGGGAACTGTTCGGGTTCGTACTCGATTTGCTCTAATCCCAGGCCGATCGCAATCGCGTTCAAGTTCAACGATTGCTCGAGACTCGCGCTGGAGACGATATTCTGCACCTCAATCGGCGGATTACTGTCGACATCGATGCCTAACTCACGGAGGTCCTCAAACACGATCTCGAGGGCTTCGTGAACGTCATCGACGCTTTTTGCGCCGGTGCAGACGACTTTCCCCGAGCGGAAGATCAGCGTGGCTGATTTCGGCTCCTGGAGGCGGTAGACAATCCCGGGGAAGTCCTCCGGATTGTACTTAGCGCCATTGAGATCGGTTGCGAGTTGGTCGAGGGCGAGTTCCTGGCCGAGATCACTAGATGCAACAACGTTCTCGATATGAATGGTGTCCGCGAGCGTGCTCATACGGGGTATTTGACGAACAAATCACTTAAATAACGGATGGAACTGTGTGGCGCTGGTGAGACCCTCAACGGGTACTAGATTCGAGTATAGGCCGCTAAGTACAGATCAAGAGTCTGCTAGTACGACCTCAAGGATCGGTCATTCACCAGTTCAGAAACTTCAACAGCTATAGTAACCGGTAGAACTTTTCACTCAGAGATAGTTGCAGTAGCTAGTGAATCATCTCGACGAGATCATCGTCGAGGAATTGCAAGACGCTCTCGACAACGTGGACGGAAAGAAGCCGACAAAACGGCTCTTAGCGGCAATCGCGTACAAGAATTGTGTAACGCAGACCGAGCTAGCCGAGTGGTACGACGTGCAGCGACGGACCATCTACAGCTGGCTCAAGCGACTCGACACTGACGAGTCGCTTGAGCAAGCCGTGTCTGACGATAAACGAACTGGGAGAAAGCGTAAACTCTCAGAATCACAGCAGGAAGCATTCGAAGAAACCGTTCACGATCCACCTGAAGAGGTCGGGATTGACGCGCCGGCGTGGACGCCGGCGCTTGCTCAAGAGTATCTCGAAGAAACATACGGCGCTGAGTATTCAATCCCGAGTTGTCGGCGATTGCTGAAAGAAGCGGGATTGAGCTATCAAAAACCACGCCGTTCAGCCGCCGAAGCCGACGAAGATGACCACAAAGAATTCCACGACGAGCTCAAAAAAAAGCGGCGGGAAATGGACGCCACCGTAGTCTGTATCGATCAAACCAAGAAATCCGTGCAAGTTGAGCCGCGTGCCGCGTGGTTTCCGCGCGGCACGCGGCCCTCGGTCGAGCTTTCAGGCCAACGTGATTGGACGTGTCTGCTGGGCGCGATCACCGAGGACGGTGATCGCTTCTTCTCTCGGTTCACCGAGTACGTCACGGCCGAACACGCAAAACATTTCATTTTAGCATTATGTGAAGAATTCGAAGATGACTTGATCGTCGTGTTGGACGGAGCGCCGTATTTTCAGGCGTCGGCGGTCACGGACCTGGCGGCCCGTGACGACCTCGCCTTCGTGACGTTACCCTCGTATTCACCGGAGTTGAATCCGGTCGAAGAATGCTGGAGACAGCTGCAAGCCGCGCTGAGCAACCGCTTCTTTGACTCACTCGACGAGCTAACGACCGCAATCGATACCGCTCTCAACCAGCTCTCCGTTCCAAAAGTGAGCAATTACTTCTAACGTCTACTATAGCCAATCCACACCAACGTTTGGCTGCAGGATTGGCGAGCAGCAGAGCCGTTTATTTCTCGGTACTGGGTTTGATATCCGTGATTTCGAAGCGCGCACCGCCTGTCCTACTCTCGGTGACATCAATCTCCCAGCCATGCGCATCGACGACTTCTCGCACAATAGAAAGTCCGAAGCCGGTCCCGGTCTCGGTGCTTGTATGGCCCGTTTCGAACACCTGCTCTCGTTCAGTTGGCGGAATCCCGGGACCATCGTCTGCAACGTAGAACCCACTTTCGAGATCGCCGACGGTGATCGTGACGTCGTCGCCGCCGTGTTCGACAGCGTTCCGAATGAGATTCCCGAACAACTGTCGGAGGCGGCTCTCGTCCGCATCAACGGTGCTCATCGTCTCGACGTTGAGTGTGGCGTCCGCTGTTTCGACCGTCGCCCAACTCTCCCTGACACAGTCGCCGAGAGTGACCGGCTCGGTGTCGTCGATAGTCTTCCCTTGGCGAGCGAGCATGAGGATATTCTCGATGAGTTCCTGCATACGCTCGTGAGCGTTCCAAATCTCGTCGATGTGTGAGCTCTCGTGCTTCTCGGCGAGCAGGTCGAGATGGCCGCTGGCGACATTAAGCGGGTTGCGGAGGTCGTGACTGACGACATTCGCAAAGTCTTCAAGTTCTTGAGTTCGCTGCTTGAGCGCTTCTTCGGCTTGTTTCCGGTCAGTGATGTCGAGGTATGTTGCAAGCGATTCCTTGTGGGGCTCGCTCCCGAACGCAGTTGCAGTGAGGAGGAACGTCCTCTCGTTACCATCGGCGGTGTACCGCGTCACTTCCCTGCGGACACGCTCGCCGCGCCGCACCTGCTCGTTTATTTCCCGTGCCTGCCTCGACCCATCCTCCGCAACAATGAGGTTGTCGAGCAGCGCCCCACTGAGTTGGGTGTCGGTGAAGCCGAACGTGTCTTTGAATGCTTGGTTGGCTTGCTCTATTTTGAGGGTATCGTCGTCGAAGGCAGTGATGACAAGCGGAACAGGGACAGCATCAAGGAGGCTGGCGAATCGGTTGCGTTCCTGCTGAAGTCGTTCCTGGGACTCTCGAAGGTCGGTGATGTCCTCGTTAATGGCGACGAATCGCAGGATCTCCCCATCATCGTCGGTGACCGGAGAGATGGTTTGTTTGACGACATACCGCTCGCCGTTTTTCCGCTCGTTGATGATCTGGCCTTTCCAGACATCGCCATTGAGGATTCTATCCCAGAGGCGCTCGTAGAACTGTTCAGAATGAACGCCGGACTGGACGAGGTTGGCGTTGTTCCCGATTGCGTCGTCGGCGGTGTATCCGGTTTGCTCTTCGAATGCCGGGTTGACGTACTCGATCCGGCCGGTTATATCGGTCCAGTAGATGGCGTGGCCCGTGCTTTCGACGGCCTCCTGGAAGACGCGTACATCCGTCGGTAGGTTGGGTGAGTCTGGCCGTGAGTCCATGTTATAGTGCAAAGCCGTGTTTCGAGGGTGAGGGAATTATTGATCGATGGGTGAGACGGAGAATTGTTCGAATTCTCGGCCGGTGATCGTGGTCGGTGCCAACTGGTAGTAGTTCATAGTGACGTCTTTGAGTGTCGTTTCGGGGGAGATGTTCAGGGTGGGAATGGACGCATTTTCTGTAATTGCGCTGGCGGCCTGCGGCTGCTTGTCTTCGGGGACGTGCTCGACTGGCCCTTGTACAAGCACGCTCTTTGCTGGCTGTTCATCATAGACTGTGAGCGTCGCTGTCTCCGTCGTCTCAAGAAACGCCATCTTTTTGCTCGCTGGCGTGTAAGCGAACTGGAAGTACACGGTCTCACCGTCGTAGCCGAACGACTCCGGAATAGAGTACGCCTCGTCGCCATCGGTAAGCGCTAACACGCCGACCCCCGACTCACGGAGCACGGCGTCACACTCCGTACTTATCAACTCAGTCGCCATACAAGATCGACTCTACACGGCTTTGAACATGTTCCGATTTGGGTACGGAGCTTGCTAAAGTGGCACACCTACGGAGCGGCTGTTTCACTCCGAATCGGCGCTGTGAAAAACCCGCCTCGATGTGGTGAGTGGCTTCGATACGTATAGAGGGTCATCCGTCTTTAGTTAAGCTTCACACCTCGGTTGTGTAGCGGTAACGAGCGTCTCTTGTAAGATTGGTCGTTGCTTGTGGATCTTTTGAGCGTCTTCGATCAGCCGGTCGAGCAGCGGCGGTGGTGAATAGCCGAGGAACTCACCGAGTTCGTGGAGAATGAGCTGGGCGTGCGACCGAAAGGTCGCCGCCCAGCGCTCCGTCGGAAACACAAGCTCATCATCCGCCTGCTCGGTGACTAAATCCAACAGATCACGGCTCACAAGCAGCGACAGCAGCGCTGCGTACAATAAGATCCTCACCACGTGTTCGTCACTCGTGTCGAACTCGTCCAATTCGTACTGCGTCTTCAGCTCCCGGAACAGCAACTCAACTTCCCACCGACAGCGGTAGATCTCCGCTAAATCCGCCGGAAAGAACTCCTTCCTCGCTAAATTCGTCATGTACAGGTGGTAGTCGTCGGCGTCCTCGTCGCGGACGCCGACGACGCGAAATCGCTTCGTATCTAGTGACCGCGTCCCATTGTACGGCCCTCGTTTGAATTCGACTTCGACTTCTACATCGATGTACGTCCGATCGAGATCGTCGAGAACAGCTCGGAGCTGCTTGCCCTCTAAGGGAATGGCGCGACCGCGCCATTCCCGTAACTCCCTCGTAATCAGCGGATTCGCGTTCTGCTTCAGCCGACTCACGAAGGAGCCGCCGTTCTCGTCGATCAGCGCAAACCGGCGGTACTTGAAGTACGCGAGATCGAACAACACGAGGCGATTCTCAAGCCACGGCCCCGTGTTGAACAAGGTGCTGTCGTGCGTTTTCTCGTTAGCAGTATCGAGCCGTTCAATCGTCTGCTCGGTGGCATTGTGGAGCAGGTGGAGGTTCGCTCCAGCCTGCTCCTCGTGGCGGGCTTCGAACTGATCTGAGAGAAATTCGTGTAACCGCAACACCGTTCCATCAGCGATCATCACGTCTCTAAATCGGTCGAGATCAGCGTCAACAGCGTTAGGAACAGCGACCTCGTCGAGCGCGGCCTCGACGAGGTCGCGGAGGTACTCCGCAAGCGTCGGTGTCAACCGCTGATAGAATCCACCCGGAGAGATCGTTTCATCGGCAGTAGAGTTGTAACAGCGTCTAAACCCGGCGAGTGTTCGGCTTTCGCCTGCGGCGAAGCCGAACACGAACGCCCAAACGAAGGCAGGGATCTGGAGCTTGCGGTCACGTTCGACCACGCCGAGTTCCTCGGCGTGTTCTTCGAGGAACTCAGAGGGAAACAGTGTAGTGAGCCGACGCATGATTCTCGTTGAGGAGCGAGGGTTGTGCACAGACTTCTCCTCCTCATTCCTCTCGAAAAGTAGCCTCGATAAGCCGTCGCTGTCACGCGGTTCTCGTCTTAGCTAAAGACGGATGATT
>NZ_VRYN01000014.1 GCF_008124605.1 Halobacterium salinarum DSM 3754 | reverse complement strand
CACGCTATTTTTAGCTTGTCGTAGCTATGGCAAAAGAGAAATTCGGAGTCGCTGTTGACGAGGAAATTGTGCGAGAAGTGGACGAACTGGTCGCTGAGTGTGACGATCTCGGAGCCAGCCGCTCCGAGATCGTCGAGGCCATCCTCACAGCGTTCGTTCAATCTGAGTCAAACCACGCTGAGCGAGTGAGAGAGATCATAATTCGGAAACGAAAGGGCACTCTCTAAGCATCTCAACATACCGTGCACCAAGTGCACGACTTTCTAAGCTAGTAACTCTCTATAACAGTCAGAAACTCTATCATAGTGTGTGAAGACTTCTATGACACCCTCTAAGTGTTGTAACAGAGGATATCGACAATGGATGCGGATCCGGAATCAATCAGCTATCTATCGGCTGCTGATATCCGTGACATCCACGAGTTGATCGTGGAGTCAAATGCGGAGACAACCGCTGGTGTCGCCTCGCCAGGCGATATTGAACACACGGTTGAACATATTCAGGAAGGCCATTTCGGCCAGGTTCCCGAGTCGCTTCACGAAAAGGCATTTCAGCTGTTGCGGCTCACTGCGGCGAATCATCCATTCGTCGATGGCAACAAGCGAACGGCTCTCATGTCGACCCGAATTTTCTACGCGCTGAATGGCCGCCGCTTTGACTACGATCGGGAGGTCAAAGAGATCCTGAAGGCGCTCGCGACAGATGAGGGCAGTGTCGATGAGGACGATGTGACCGAGTATCTACAAGCGCACACAGAGCCGCTGGCGCCGGAATACGGGGCGACCATCAACCTGTGGCTGGCACGAATTGAAGGCACAGACCAGCTACCGGCGGACCACGACACAGTCGATCAGGGATCCAACGAACCGAACGATTATGACGACGACCCCCCTAGTGAAGAGTAACGATGGCCGCTGAAAGTGACCACCCCGAGATTCCCGATGAGATGACCCCTGAAGAGGCACGGCAGTATCTCATCCGGTTCCTCGGCCGCCAAGACCTTGACGAGCACGAGGGAATATACGACGAACTCGCGACTGAGTAGTACAATCTCTTAGCTGGGGGTTCTACCAAGTACGCCGGCCGGTCGAGCGATATCGGTATTCCAGCAATCGGCTCTACCGCTGTCGGGAACTGCTGTAGTCAGTCTTCTGTTCGCGAGCGGCTTCTCAGTGCCGCCCGTGACCGGACTGGGGACGAGCAGGGAGCATCGGAGCGTCAGGAGCAGCCCCCGCCACGGCTATTTGTCCGGTGTACGAAGGCGAACATCAGGTGGGACTAGCGTCTTGTCCGTTCGTTTGATCTGAAACCCCCTTCAGAACGAAATGGAGGCCTGCTGCGTAGACGACCATCGGGACAGCCACGATGAGAGCTGTACCGACGATGCCTCCGTCGAAGGTTTCCGCTCCTACGAACAGTACAAATGCGAGTACTGGAACGAGGAGCAGACCACCAATTCGTACGACTCGTTTCTCGGTTTCTGTTTGCATGAATTATTGTTGGAACCACTCAATCTTAAGCTTTTACTACCAGTGTGGGGGTTATCCAGGCTCTAGCAGTTCGAACAATCTCCGTGATCGCTGTCTCCTTCCCACGGCCCATCGCCGTGGAACGCCTGTTCAAGCCAGGAGGTGGCACTATCGACTTGCCTCCCCCAAAGCTCGAATAAAATTCGCCTCGAGTCCAGAGTTGGTAGCCAACTCAAAGAGCAGACGTATCTCTGGATTCGCGGCTGGGATCCAGAAGCGTACCCGGGACCGTACGGCTACCCAGCGTATCTAGCAGAGGTTGAGCCGCTCGTAGTTGGACTTGCGTATGAAGCGTGGCCCAAGCACGAGCGGAGCAGCTCGGAACCACTGTTCGACACCGAACCGACTCCTGATCCACCCGCTGTTGTAACTCACCGCCGCCGAGAGGAGCGTGAATCCGGCGAACAGCCACCCGAGCGTGTCCGGATTGAAGCTGAAGTCCACACTGATCGGCTGGACGAAGAAGTTGATCGCGCCGGCGACACCGTACAAGACGCCGGTGTAGAGGATGAACGACCGGAGCGGTCGCTTCGGAAGTTGTTCTTTGATCGCCGGCAGTGCGTCGAGCAGCCGGAACGACTTCCCTCATCGTCCGTGATGTCAGTCTCCGGGAAACTCAACACGAGGGGAATTCCGATCAGGTAGGCGACACCCTCCATGATCCACGGGTACGCGAGGTTGATATTTCCGACGTATCCACCCACTACCGCCGCGAGCGCCGTCATGACGTATCCGAGCGCGTTCGCTTGACCCTTGACGTGGGTGAACCGCTACTCGGTAAGTCGTTCCCCGAGTGCGTCGTAGAACCATGCCGTGTCGGTCCCGGAGCGGAAGGTCTGTGCGACCGCGAGGCCGACGTACACCGTGACGAATAATGGGAACGAGTGCGAGAAGGCGAATCCGATAGACGCGACTGCCGAGACAACGATACTCACGAGGATGCTGTTTCGCCGACCGATCCGATCACCGATGTACCCGGTCGGAACCTCGAAGGCGATCAGTGCGAGCGAGAACGCACCGTCAAGGAACCCGACCTGTGAGAAGTCGATCCCACGGGATGTAAGGAACACGACCCACACGGCCACTGAGAAGTGTGCCGAACGAGCCATCGAGTATCCGTAGTACTTCAGGATAAACGATTCCGGGAGCCGTGACCGGAGATTCATACCACGGACTTTGTCTTCTTATACGTGTAGATCATTCGTCTTTAGCTAAGAGCGGAATCGCCTGACTGCAGCGGCTTATCGAGACTATTTTTCGAGAGGAGTGAGGAGGTGACGTCTGTGCACAACGACCCTCCTCATCCCAGATTGTGAATCGCCTCACTACGCTTTTTCCATCGGCGAGGTCGCTCTTTGTTTGATTTCGTACTTTTTCGTGTCGAATATATTTGGATCAACGGGGTTTGGGTCGGTTCAGTTACATGTTCCTGCTATTCCTACCGTATCATTTGCAGATCCGATTTTCTGATATGCCACAGACCCGCTATCTCCGTCATTGAAACCGCCTTCCCATTTTAGTTGTTGATGACGGTTCCCACAGCCAGGACCTACAAAACCAATATACGCATCTGCAGCCTTGATTTTACCAGAGGTTTCACAAGTCCGAACACCACGCTTGGTGAGGCGTTCACCATTTGCTATTTTATGTTGCAAAGCATCCTTTGTGAATTGTTTAATTATAGTGAGATCGCTACGGTCCCGGCCTCGAATAGTCGAGGGAGGATCTTACCGATTAACCAACACGGATCGAAGAATTCCATTGCTTAATAGTCGTCTCAATATGGTCTTTTCATCCAGCCCGGTCAGCGAAACTATCGTTCAGTACGGTTCAAGTGTAGCGAGTCATCCAACCCAGCTATAAATGACAGTGCGGATAACTCCATCCACCGAGGTTGTGGCATTCAGGATATGCGGACGGTCGTCTTGGATGATTTCCGCGAACACGTACTCGAGGAGATGTTAATGCACCGGGCCACACTGTAGCTTTGACTGTCACCTTCCAGTCCAGCTTTCTTATCACAACTTTGATGTGGGAAGTTAGAGTAATAGAACGTATGAGCCGCGTTGTTCAGTTGATTCGCGAGCAGATCGATTTCGATTCGCGGCTCCGGAATCCCGTCCAATGGTTACTCTGGCTTTCAACGGCATTCCTAGTGGTTGTCGTCGTGTTCGGTTGGCGGCCACCTGAAGTGCTTGAGCCACTCTTTCTGGCAAGTGTATTCCTTCCTGGTCTCGGGGCGGTCATTCTACTGCTGTTGTATATGGCTATGGGACCACTCGGTCCAGAGTAACCAGGACCACCATACAAAACCGCAAGAGAAGGAATTCAGTCAGCGAGACATCCAACGATAGCTGGTTATACGGAGGAGGTTATTCCCAGCGTTCTCTACTCTCCTCGGTACTCATATGGGTGACTGACAGGGGCGGATTTTCCGCCATGTATACCTTTTCGTCGGTGGTGGTTTGTGCTTGGAGTTCTCCGTCTTGATGAGTTATTTCCGACCGAAGAACCTTCTTGATGCCGAACTCTTCTTTTTCTTCGGTGCTCATCTCTTCGGGGTTCCGCGTGCCGTTCCAGGCTGTTCTTGGCTCGACACCGAAACTTCGTCTTCTTGGAACTGCATATCCCACTCAGCGTAGTGAGGAACTCTGGATCGTGCCCGCTGACGTCCACTAGTAAGAATGTCCCCCATCACCAACTGGCGACGCGAGAGCCGCTCGCCGACGCTCGCCTATCGAGACACCGAGACCGGTGCCCGAGCCGTCCTGCATCGAGCCCCGGACCCGTCCCGGTACAAATGGCGTGGAGCAATCATCGCCGACGGCTACCCGGTGTGGTCGCGGGGGTACGAGACGAAGGACGCGACGGCGTTCCGTGACGAGCCCCGGGAGCGTCCCGCTCCAGACCTTAGCTGTCCGAAGTGTCCGAACGTCGACGTTCGCGTCGGCGAGAAGGCGGCAGACGGGGCGAAAGTCCAGCGGTGGTATGACTGCCCCGATTGTGGGTACGAAGCTCCCTCACGCATCGTCTACGGTACCGAACGGTGAGTGAGTAAGCGCTGGGCGATGTTTGTCGGCCGGGCATGAGGTGGTGGCCCGGCACGACCGGGTTAGTCAACCAATGAGTCTCGAAGTACGTGACCGACACAGTGAGGCACTGTTCGAGTTCCTCTGGTGTCCCGTCTGCGGGCAGGAGGTCTTCACTCACATCCCCTTCGAGGGGGTGTTCTGCAAGAACTGCAATACCCAGGTCGAACTCCAAGAGTCCCGAGAGACACGCGGCTACGAGGAGGCCGTGCTCGCCTGCTTCGATACCGACACGACCTGGAACCTCCACGTTGATGAAAAACTGCGCCGCGACCTGCCTGATGGGTCGGCGCGCGTGAAGGTCTTCGGCGCACCGGGCACCTACAAGGTCGACTGGTGGAGTCCAGCACCTGGGGAGGACTGGGAACCGGTCGAACGTAATGAATTCGAAGATATAGAGGAAACAGATGAGGTATCACATCTCGCGTAGCGAATTGCAATCCCGCAACGACTGCGTGGTGTTGTTCCTGCGCCGGCGAGTATCGATGTCGACACGGAGTCAACTCCGATTCGTCCAACGAGTCGAACAGATTGGTGAGACAGATGGCAGCGCCGACCGCGTCGCGCAGGTGTACCGGCATTCGGATGGCTACCCGGGGAGCGTTCTCCGGGACCTCACACAGCTGAAAGCGCTTCTCGATGCGACCCGTGCCGAGCGCGGACCGGGGTACACAGCGGCGACGTTCATGTTCCTCGACAAGCTCTCGACGGTCGACCTCTATCTGGATGGCGACCCAGAGCGAACGATCGACGCGGCTCAGCCAGCGGATCTCCTTAAGCCGGCTAACATGGAGCACCTCGATCAGCCGCTGTTCCTGCTGGGCCACGGTGTCGAGGATCCAAATGACGGCATTCACGGCGACGAGGAGTATCTCTACGTCGTGGAACTCCCGACGGAGAACCCGTTCGACGAGCCGACAGAGTGGACAGTCAAAGTGAGCGGTCGCTCTGCATTCCCCCGCTGGGACGGCCCGACCGACGAGGCTTTCGAACGGGCAAACTGGCAATTCCACGGGTCGCTCGAGGCCGCGCTCACAGAATTGGTCCGGGGCGAAGCGGTCGTCAAGTAAAATCCCAAATCATATTTATATAATTAGGATTTAAAAGGACACACATGATTACGAAGGCCGGACTCGCCGTGCTTGACGCGCTGAGTACCGGCCGTGATGCGACACCGGAGGAACTCGCGGCTCAAACCGAGTATTCACGAGAACATCTGTACGATGTACTCGATGAGTTGCTCGCAGCGGGATTACTCGCAGAAACCCGTGGTCCCAGCAATCAGCGTCGAGTCCGCATCGCGGAACACCCCGTCACCGAAGCGTATCGCACGCTTCAGTCGGAGTTCAGCCACGTAGACTGGACGGAACTGCTCTCCCCAGCCACACTCCGCGTGTGTTGGTATCTCGATAGACCACGACACATCGCTGATATCGCAGATCGGCTCGGAATCACCCGACAAGGTGTCCATAGCGCGTTATCGCCGCTCAAGCACCGGGCCTTACTCTCCAGATGCGATCCGAAGTACGCCCTCCGGGACGAGGTCTCGCCGCTGTTGGCGTTCGCTCGGGCCGCCGTAGAACACAAACATCGAGCCCGAGTCCGGGAAGTCGCCCCCAGCGCCACGATCGCGTGGTGTGATCCAAAGCGAGCACTCGTTCGCGTGCAGACCGGTGAGGATACGGACGCACTCCAAGCAGCGCCGGACTGGGAGATGACCGGATTGGGCCGGTTTGCAGAGTATGGTCTACAGTTTTTCCTCGCCGGCGAGCCTCCGTTCTGGTATGCTCCAGACGAAGGCCTAACGCCTGCTGAAGTCGTGTGCCATACGCTCCTTCTCGATAGCGGGTCCCGGCGCGTCAGTTATTCGATGCTGCTGATCGAGGCGGAGGATGTCGATCAGGAGACACTCGTCGAGACCGCACAGTGGTACGACCTGGGACCTACTGTGGACGCGTTGTATCGACCACTTCAGGGAGACTTCGACAGGACAGATGATCTGCCCGTCATCCTCCCGAAGAAGGGGGAATATATGGCGCTCAAAGAGCAGTACGGAGTGTCGTAACAGCTGCGTCCACAGCAGGCAGAGGTTGCTCAGGTTAGATGATGCCGCCAATCACGAGAACGCCGAGGACGATTAACAGGGTCGCGACCACACTCCCTCCGGCCAGTAGCTTGTTCTCCATCGCTCTCTCGTGGAGGGGCATCGCCGCGTACTCCTCGCGGAACGCCTTGAGGTTCTGTTCGTCGTAGAAGTACTTCGTCTTCAACGCAAATCGCTCGGTGACCGCACACCCCGTACACACCGGCTCGCCTTTCAGCCGCTCCGTTTTGATGTGGCTGGAGCAGGCGATTGCCCCGCAGTTCGGACAATACGTGTACGGCTCGTCGACGCCGCTCGTGTCACAGTGGACGCACCGATGGATGCCGTCCTCGGCGGTCACTCTGGACGGACCCGCTGCGTAGTACTCGTAAGGATAGGTATACTCCTGAAGGTCGGTGGTGTGCCGAACCTCGGGGAGGTACACCGGCTCAATCGATTGCACCGAGATGTCTGAAAGATTCGGCTCACACGTCTTGTTGTAGGTGACGTTGTTGTCGCCGGTGTAGGTCACCGTCGTCGTGTGGTGCTGCTGGAGGCGCTCGACGGCCCACTCCTTGTACTCCGTTTGGGTCTGCCCGAACCGGCGCTCCTCGACGTCGTCGAACACCTCCGCGAACTGCTCCACATCGAGGTCGACCGTCGCGTGGAGGTTCTCGGTGACCAGCGTCCCGACGTCTTCGTCGACGACCTGGGGCTGCCCGCGCTCGGCGTGGACGACGAATCGGGTCCGGTCGTTGATCCGGTGGATGACCCCTACTGACGTCTCGAAGACAGCGTTCGTGTCCGCGGTGACCGCGACCACCGGGCGGAACGTCACCGCAGAATGTGGTTCCGCAAGGTCGGCGGCTTCGATGTTCTCGATGTCGCGAAACGCCTCCGCGACGGCCGCGTCGACGTCGGCGGCCGGGTCGTACGGGCGGAGCGTCTCGTCGCAGAGGATCTCGATGCGCCCGTTGTAGAGGTCAAGACCGATCTCGTCGGCGATCTCCCGGAGGTCCTCGCCGTCGAGTAACTCGATTGGATGCGGATCGTCGTTTTGCTGGAGGCGGTCGGCGTACTCCTGAGCCGGGTTCGTGAACCGGCCGGTCGTGACGACCATGCCGCGTTTTGGGCCGTCGAAGTCGAACGTCGCGATCGCTGAATGGAGCTTCTGGATGACCGGCCGCCCGACGGTTCCCGTGTGCTTGCACTCGACGACGATCGCCCGCCGTGTTCCGTCGACGACTTCCTCCATCAAGACGTCCCGGCCCTCGTCAGCTGTCCGCTTGGCCTGCCGGACGTTCTCGTAGCCGAGGTTCCGGAACACGTCCTCCATCACGTCCTCGAACTCGAACCCCGAGAGGTCGTCCAGTACAGCCATCCGAATCTAATTGGACTGTATCTTGCTAGAACCAAATACGTTGCCGACTTCGGCGGCGAAAGCGGATGCGGCGGCCGCAGATGTTGTTTTACGTCCCGCGAGGGGTGCGGGGGTGACAACTCCCGCGACGAACCGATGAACGGGAACGCACGACGCCCCACGTCGAACGCAATCCAGGCCGAAGCGCTTGCTAACCGTCACAATGACCCCATCGAATACGTCGGCTTTCGCGTCGACGGCCAAGCTGTCGTTCTAAATCTCTCCGAACACCAGCGGCTCACTCCCGATCGGAGTCTCGATGTGGTCACCCACCAGAGTACTCAACCGAAGCTACTTACGTGATACGAGCGTATCACAGCATATGAGCACCGACAGTGACGCGGGCGGCGACGGCGAAATGGAGAAAATCAACGTCCGGGTGCCGCAGTCGCTGCTGGCACAAGTCGACGACGTCTGGGAGGAGCGTGGCTACGCGACCAAGTCCGAGTTCATTCGCGATGCCCTCCGGGATGCGGTCAATCCCCCCACGCAGCTGTCCGAGGAAGCGCTCAAGCACCTGGCAGAGAGCCGCGAACAGCGAGACCAGGGCGAGACGGTGTCCCAAGACGACGTGAAGGACCGCCTGGGCATCGATGACTAAGGCCGAGTGGACATCAAAAGCACTCGATTTGCTGGACGGACTCGACACCGAAGCCCAAGAGCGACTGGTCAAGAAACTCGACGAGGCGAAAGACTGGACCTCTCACCGCCTCGAAAAGCTCACCGGCTACCCGTACTACAAGCTCCGCGCAGGCGACTACCGAGCAATCATCACGTGGGACCGAGACGAGGATATCATTATTGTCGAGGCGGTCGGGCATCGCCGGAATATCTACGATCGCCACCTCCCGCCGTAACCAATTCTACCTACTGAACTGCTCCGGTCGGTGACGAATCCGATCTGAGATTCACGTACGATTCCGGTCGGTAGTGTTTATTGCCCCCCGAGAAGGGTGCGGGGGGTCCCACTCCCCATCACCGACTTATGACCGATTCAGAGTACCCCTGGCGTGCCGAATCGCTCCTCTACGAACTCTACTGGGAACAGGAGTTGAGTACGAAGTCGAGAGTTTATAACGGATTACGGGGGAACCGCGGAGGGAGGTGACGAAGCCGTGACAGAGCATATTTGTGACTACTGTGGCGAGTCATTTGCAACCGCCAACGAACTGGGCGGCCACGTAACAGCCGTTCATCGCCGCGACCAGCTCGTAACGGACGCGGATGTGATTCTCGACGATATTCAGCGTGTCGCAGACAAATTAGGAAAATCGCCGACAGCAAAGGAGATGAGCGAGCACGTAGAATACTCCTAGCGCGTCTGCCAGAACAAATTCGGGAGCTGGAACGAGGCGCTTCGTGAGGCTGGCTACGCTCCAAATCGGAAATTCCGACTTACCGATCAGGACCTATTGGATGAGATTGACCGCCTTGCGGAGCAGCTCGGTCGTCCGCCATCAAGCGGGGAGCACGTATGAATCTGCTTCCGAGAAGTATCAGCACCCGAAGGAGAGAGAAGAGAGAACCGTCAGCTTTCGGCGGCCGGGGCCGCAGTCTCGGACTGTTCATACTTGGTTTCGAACTCCTGGATGAGCTGGCCCATCTTCGCGTACCAGTCGTTGAGCAGGCGCTGCATATCGTCGGCTATCTTCGAGGGATCCGTCGGCGAGTAGACATGGTAGTAGCCGCCCTGGTCGTAGTTGATCTGGTCTTTCTCGATGAAACCGGTCTGGAGCAGGCGCTGGACGGCGCGGTAGGCCGTCGACCGTTCACGATCAACCGCATCGGCGATTTCGTCGACGGTCAGCGGTTCTTCGGCCTCGACGAGCGCCGGGAAGCACTCCTTATCGAGCTCTTTCAGGCCGTGGAAGCACTCCAACAGCCCCTCGCACTCCATGTCACTGCGGAGTTGTTCAGACATTGAATCTGGCATTAGTATCGCCGAGTCGTAGGGACTGTGCAATTATAAGATTTTTGTATGGATTGCACAATTTTGTGCTATAGTGGGCTGAGAACCGATGATGGGACTCCGCGGTAGAGAGTTACGTCGCCGAAAGGCGGCACCAGAAGCCAGTGTTGTCGGCGCGAAGCTGGCACACCGCAGCCAACAGGATCGCACCACTCACAACGACGGTCGCGCCGAAGATGAGCACGATACTCACAGTGTTGAGTACGCCGATGTCTAAGGCGGTGCCGACGCGTTTGGCGGCGACAGCGACTCTACCTACGAGTAGTATCGTCGCGAAGTACCCCTTGATGTCGTCCTCGTCGACGAGGTTCGAGACGCCCGCGCCGATGCGCGCACCGAGCGCGCTGCCGGCGAGCAACGTCGCCACGACGGGAATCGCGACGAATCTATCCCGGGCGTAGACGAACGCGCCGAACGCCCCCGAAATCGTAATCTGGCGGATATCCGTCCCGACGGCGATGACAGCCGGCACGCCCATTCCGTACATCATCGCGGGCATCAGCAGGAAGCCGCCGCCGACGCCGAGGAGCCCGGAAAGGACACCGACGACTAGCCCGATACCGAAGATGATACTCGCGGACACGCGGACATCACCGCGGAGCGTCACCTCGGCAGGATCTCCAGCTCCTTTACGCGGTCTGAGAGGTCGACGCTCGTTGAGGACGTCCCCGTAGCGCGGGCGTCACGTAGCATGAGTACGCCAACTGTTGCGAGCAGGCCGACGTACGCGACGCTGATGACGAGGTCGGCGTTCCCTGCCGCATGGAGCGCGTCGACGACGCGCTTGCCGATCTCGATGCCGAGCGTCGTCGCGACGGTCATGATGACTGCGAGTTTGTAGTCGACGTGGCCGTGCTCGCGGTGTCGGAGCGCGCCGATGACGCTCGTGCCGAACACGAACGTGAGCCCGCTACCAACGGCGACCCGCGACGGGTACCCCATCACGAGAAGGGTGGGCGTGACAAGGAACGACCCACCCATTCCGAAGAAACCGAAGAGGATGCCAATGAGCAGTCCGAATCCGACGAGCAGCAGACGCATCCCGAGCAGTTCCACAGCTCACTCACCTCCGAGGGCTCGCTTCACGTTCGGACCGAGCGCGTTCGTAACGACGCCGTAGCCGACGTGGAGAACCATCGCTTCGAGCAACACAGCACCGATCAGTCCGGCCGCTTGTACGGTCGGCGGGAGCGACAGCGCGTCGATCATTACCACGTTCCACCCACTCGAGACGGATTTGTGTGAATTATGCTTTTCTGCACGTGCACTCGTAACCGACGTCGTATGTTAGCGGTTTTGGATATACTACACAATGCTACTTCTGATAGTATTTCATGACTTATTCATAGGACACAAATAAGCAAACAGAAAAGTGAGGTCCCGGGGGAAATCGTAGATACCGTCGAAAGAGAGGGAGAGAGTTTTCGGCAGCGAGGATGTGCGCTAACTGCTCGAATCGCTCCGTTCCTACAAAGAGATCGAACTCCTCTCGAAAACATCAATTTCGGAGACACAGATTCCGCATAGTATGCTGGCGCCAGCGAGCCCACTGCTCGAGGACATCATTGACCGGCAGTTAGCGCCCTCCAGTTCGTCCTCGAAAGCGGATACTACGAACAGCCCCGGAAGACGTCGCTCCGCGACTTCGCCGGACAGACGCCCGTCGCTCGCTCGACGTACGAAGAACTCCTCTGGAAGGCAGAGAACAAGCTGCTCACGAACGCAGGTCAGTTTCTGCGGCTGGTCACCGTGACCTCGACGACCGACCCACTGAGCATCGAGAACGGTCGACGAACCGAACAGGCCGCCGACTAACGCTATTGTCCGGTGCTACAACAACAGCGCGCCAGCGGCATACGCGAGCGCGAACGAGAGGATGAACGACCCTGCCCACGCCCCGACTGTCAGGAGAATCTTTCTGACATTCACTGCTTCCCGACCCCCGACAGCGGCGCCACTCCCGATGATGCCGCTGACGACGATCTCGTTGAACGAGACCGGAACGCCAAGCAGCACTGCCAGCTGTGCGATCAGGAACGATGGCACGAGCGCCGAGATGGAGCGCCGCGGCCCCAGCGATGAATAGTCCTGTGCAAGCGACTTGATCATCCGTGGAGATTCCGTCCACGAACCGACGAGCATTCCGAGACCGCCGCCGACGAGCACGGTGAATGTCGAGACCATCCCGACCTCGTCGAGCAACGGCAGTAATGGTCCAATGGCGAGCCCGACCTGACTGCCGCCTGCGGAGAACGCCACGAGCGACCCGAGAGCGAGTAGCACGCGCCGCAGGCTGCCGGTTTCGTCGCGACTAATGTCCCACCAGACGACCGCCGCGACGGCCAGCGCCCCGAGGCCAGTAATCCCGGCCGCTGACGTGACCCCATCGACTGCCAGCACCTGCTGTCCGAGCCCGCGGACGGTTCCCGCCGTGCTTCTCTCGGCAAGAAAGCTGAACTGAATGTTCACGAGGACGGCGCCGATGAGCCCGGCGAGCGCCGGGACGCTGTACCGTTCGGGGATGTCGGGGCGCGGGAGGAGACTCGCGATGGTGAACGCGATACCACCGCCGACGAACGGCGTTAACACCCAGACGGCGACAATCTGGCGGTACTTTGGCCAGACGGGCGAGCCACCCATGGCGAGGCCGACACCGATGACGGCGCCGGTCACAGTGAACGCGGTCGCGATCGGATAGCCGGTTGTGATGCCGACCACCATCAGGCCGGCGCCCAACACGAGCACGAGGATGACGCCGGCGATTGGCAGGCTGATGCCGCCGACAAGGCCGCTTCCGATTGCTTCCGAGACGTTGCTGCCTTGGGTGACGGCACCGGCGAAGCCGAAAACACCGACGAGCAGCGCGGCCCGCATCGTCGCGATAGCGTTCGCGCCGACGGCAGGCGCATATGGCGTTGCCCCACTCGAGCCGGCGCCGATGACCCACGCCATGAACAGGCTGGCGAGCGCTGCACCGACGAAGAGGGCAATGAGAGCGGAGTCCATAAACAGTGAGTTAGTCTGCGCCCGTCGCAGCAGCGTCACGCGCCTGGCTGCGGCTCCGCCAGAAGCCCTGGGCGTACGCGCCGAGGAACATCCCGGCGAGCGCCCATAGGATGGTGATGTTCCCGATGCCGAGGCTTGCGTACGCCGCACCCGGACAGATGCCGGAGAGCCCCCAGCCGACGCCAAAGATGGCGCCGCCAACGAGGACTTTCCGGTCGAACGACTTCAGGCGGCGCTCGAAGCTATCGCCGGTCAGCGGCGCACGGCCCAAAAGCCGCGGCGCGACGAAGAACGTCACGCCCGTCACGGCGGCGCCGCCGAACATCACGAACACCAGTCCGAAGTCCTCGAACCGGAGGAAGTTCAAGACGACTTCCGGCCGGGCCATCTGACTATACGCTAGCCCGAACCCGAAGATGAGGCCGCCGACGAGAACCAACGGCATGAACGCGGGATGCCGGTTACTCATCAGGGGCTCACCCCCAGTGCGGCGACTACTTGTGCGGTCACAATGGCGACGGTGAGGAACGTGAGGACGCCTGCGATGGACGTCTTCGACGCCGAGCCGACACCACAGACGCCATGGCCGGACGTACAGCCCTTTCCGACGCGCGTGCCGATACCGACGAAGATGCCGCCGACGAGCAGTCGCCACGGCTGGACGTTGGTTGTCCACGCGCCGCCCTGGTAGACGACGGCGTACACGACCGCGCCGAGGACGATGCCGAATGTGAACACGAGCCGCCAGTCCCGGGAGGCGACGTACTGCTGGAAGCGGGACTGGTCGGAGACGTACGACAGCGTCGACTCCAGAAACGTGCTTGCGCCGGCGCTGATGCCGGTGCCGAGGTAGATGACAGTGACACCGAGGCCGACGAGCAGTCCGCCGATAGCGTAGCGGCTAATGCCGTTTGGGAACAGCTCGGCGGCAACCTGTAGTGGAAGTGGATCGATCACCATCGGCGTCGTTAGTCACCCGCGAGGGAGTCCTGGCTGGCGGCGCAGTTGTTCGGCCCGAGCTCTAGTGTGAACGCTTCCTCGTCGTCGACGGCGTTCTGGCCGAGGTTCGTCGCGATGATGTCCTCGTAGTTGGCCGGCCGCGGCGGCATGTCCGAGAGGATCAGGTCGACGAACTCGTCCTCGTCCATTGTGAGCGCGTCCATCTCGTCGACAAGCTCGCCGATCGGTGCAGTGTAGGTACCGTCCGCTGCGGGCCCGGCGGCATCACTGAAGTGCGCGCCACCGACGAGCGTGTCGTCAGGCAGGGAGAAGACGCGCTCTTGGAGGGACTCGTAGAGCATGCGCGTGGCGTCGGGAGCGCCGTCGTCGCCCTCTTCAAGATCGGGGCGGGCGACGCTCTCGATGAACAGCCCGTCGCCGGTCGCGAGCAGGCTGTCGCCGACGAGGTACGAGGTCATCCCGGTCGTGTGGCCGGGCGTGGAGACGGTCTCGATCGTCGCATCGCCGATCGAGAAGCTGCCGCCGTCGGCCGCGGTCGTCAACTCGTCAGCGTACGTGACGCCGCGGTCGACGGCGGCCTCGGGGATGACGCCCTCGACGCCTTCATCGTCGAGGTCGCGCACGCCCGAGATGTGGTCAGCGTGGATGTGCGTGTCGAGTGCGTACTGCAGGTCGACACCGAGGTCGCCGGCGTCGTCGAGGTATCGGTCGGTGAACGCGCGCAGCGGGTCGATGATCGCCGCCTCACCGTCGTCGTACAGCAGGTAGCCGAGACAGCCCGAGGAGGGCCGCTGGTACTGGATGAGAGTGCCGGCGCCGTCGTAGCGCTCGACCTCGACGGCCTCGTAGATGCGTGCCCACCCGTTCATCCCGTCCTCGAGGTGATTCACGTCGTAGCCACGCTCGGCGAGCGTGCCCGCGACGAACTCGCTGGCGCCGCCCTTCGCGCACAGGACGGTCACTTCGCGGTCGTCGGGAACCCGGTCGAGGACGTCCTCGTCGATGTCGTCCTCGAGGAACTCGAAGTACGGGATGTTGATTGACGTGACGTTCTCACCGTCGATGCGCCACTCCTCGTGGTCCGACTGCATACGCGCGTCGAGGAGCGTGACGTCCTCGCCGGCATCGATACGGTCTTTCAGCATGTCCGGATCGACGGATTCCACGTCGACATCCGGAGTCGGGAAGTCGTCAGCGTTCATGTTGTGTAGTCGTTCCTACTGGGTAGACGTACAAAAGCATTCCCATAGTAATTCCATATCTAAGCAATACTGGCATGCTTTGATCTAGCTCTGATGGCCTTATTTTGCCTATGTCTGGAGTTTGGGGCCCTTATAACGCGATGCCTGGTCGGAGAGTAATTTGTAGTCTTCACAAGAACCAACAATCTTTTACTTGGGTAGGGAGTATTGTTCGACAACTCCAATACAGACAAACGGAGCAGATAACCAATGAGTGCTGAATTCGACACTACGGAGACTCTCGACGTGAAGAGTGCATCGTGTCCAATGCCGGTTGTGAAAACGAAGTCCGCCATCGACGAACTCGCCGAAGGTGAGATCCTCGAAGTGCTGGCAACCGATTCGGGGAGCATGAGCGACATCGACGGCTGGGCGTCCGGCACCGAGGGCGTCGAACTCGTCGACCAGGAGGAAGCCGACGACGTGTACAAACACTACGTCCGCAAGACGGAGTAACGATGAGTACGGACACACCCGACGCCTCGGCCGACGACGCGCCTTCGCGTGCGGAACTGGCCGCACGCGTGGACGAACTCGAGGACGCACTCACCGAGGCAGCTGACGAGGACGACAGCAAGAAAATGAGCATCATCGCGACGAAGGGGACGCTCGACATGGCGTACCCACCGCTTATCCTCGCCAGCACCGCGGCCGCGTTCGGCTACGACGTGACCGTCTTCCACACGTTCTGGGGGCTGGACATCCTCCACGAGGAGCGTTCGAAGGACCTCAAACTCAGCTCCGTCGGTAACCCCAACATGCCCGTGCCGAACGCCGTCGCCGCACTCCCGGGTATGGACCGTGTGACAACGAAGATGATGGAGAAGAAGATCGCGGACAACGACACCGCCACGATTGAGGAGCTGCTGGAGACGAGCTTGGAGATGGGCGTAGAGTTCCAGGCTTGTCAGATGACCATCGACCTGATGGACTACGATGAGGACGACTTCTACGATGGTGTCACCACAGGCGTCGGCGCGGCGACCGCACTCCAAGACATGGCCAACGCCGACATCCAACTCCTCGTCTAAACCCAGTGAATAACATCGAGAATCCGATTTCCCAGATTGTCGACGCCGTCGCGGAGGCGGAAGGCATCAAG
This sequence comes from Halobacterium salinarum DSM 3754, assembly GCF_008124605.1. Classification (GTDB taxonomy): domain Archaea; phylum Halobacteriota; class Halobacteria; order Halobacteriales; family Halobacteriaceae; genus Halobacterium; species Halobacterium salinarum. Next base: position 4,775 of record NZ_VRYN01000014.1, on the reverse strand, counting down.
CCGACCACACTCGACCCGCCGCTAGCCGAGGTCGTCGATCCGGATGCAGTAGAACGGTTGGTCGAGGACTCGACGCCGTCCTGACCTCGAAGTACGATTCGCGTATCGTGGCCACGACGTCGTCGTCGACGAGAGCGGTAGCGTACAGGTCGACTGAAGCAGACAGAATTCCTCTCTAATAGCGGTATTCCACCGACGGTCACTCCAACAATGCCGGCCGTTTTCAACGAGTAGACTCTGAGAGATTATCGTAGCGGGAGAAGCGGTAAATCGTCGCTGCGTCAGGCTCACTCCGATTCGAGAGCGTCCAGCAGCTGCCTGACCTCAGCATGAGTGTTAACCACGTGGACTGATGCGCGGACGGCATCCGGCGTTGGTAACGCCCGAACGACGATCCCCTCCGACGCGAGTCGGTCCACCGTCGCTTCGGGGTCGGCCACATCGATGGTTACGAGCCCCCGACTCGGGCATTGCCGGGCTGAGGAGGCGGTCGTCAGGGACGCCATTGGCCAGCTGGCCGGCTAATTTCTGGATCCGGACAGCGATACGATCGACTCCAACTTCGTCGATCGCCTCGATGGCTTCCGCCAAGGCGACGTGTGGCACTGGGTTCGCCGAGCCGATCTCGAATCGGCGGGCACCGGCTGCGAACTCGTAGGGATCTGCAGTCTGCGTTTCGACGCTTCAGTACCCAACTCTGGTCGGCAGCAGTGAGTCTGCGGCCTGGCGGTCGATATAGAGGAAGCCGCCACCCCACAGCCCGAACAGCCACTCGTGTCCGGCCGCCGCGACTGCGTCCGCCTCCCACCCACCGACATCCATCGGAAGCTGTCCCGGCACCTGGACAGCGTCGACGAGCGCGAACGCGCCAGCCTCGTGAGCGATGTCGACGAGATCGGCGACGGGCAACTGGGTGCCATGCGTCCACGTCACTGCGCTGAAACAGGCCAGCCGCGCGTCGGCGACGGCCTCGGCGAAGGCGTCGAGGTCGACGCGGGCCGGGACCCCTACTACGTGCTCGGCGCGTGCAGCCCGGAAGTCGCTGACCGTGCGCTCGATGCAACGGATAATAAACTCGGAGCTCTCATGGCCTGCAACGTCGTTATCTGGGAGGAGCAACCGGGCAAACAGGTCGTCTATCACGTCTCCATTATGCACATCGCCCGCCTCGTTGGGATAGCCCTTGACAACGAGGAGATGGCGGACATTGTCGCCGATACCGGCGAACTCGTCGGTGAGGCGTTCGCAAACCTCTAATATGGGGTATCATACGTTTGATGCCGATCGCGCCGACAAACTCGAGGATGCACAGCAACGGTACCGGTTTCTCTCAGCGGAAGAGTTACTCTGGGCATTGTCACCGGATGGCGACGAGACCGTAGCGGACTTCGGCGGCGGCACCGGGTTCTACACCGACGATGTCGCACCGGCTGTCGACAACGTGTACGCCGTCGACATCCAGGAAGCGATGCACGATTACTACCAGGAGAAAGGCGTCCCCGAGAACGTCGAACTCGTGACGAGTGGCGTCGATGATCTCCCGTTCGATACGAACAGCCTCGACGCTGCGTTCTCGACGATGACGTACCATGAGTTCGCTGGGGAAGAGGCGCTGGCCGAGATCACTCGCGTGCTAGCGGACGCCGGTCGATTGATTATCGTCGATTGGGCGGCAACGGGGAGTGGAGACCACGGGCCTCCACTTGATGAACGATTCAGTGGTGCGGAAACGGCGAACGACCTCCGCGAAGCTGGATTTCACATTGAGCATACTGCCGTCCGGCCAGAGACCTTCCTTCTTACCGGCGAGCTCAGATAGGAGACTACTCCCGTTTTCGAAAGACTCCTCGTACGAACGGCCGGGGCACAAATAGAAAATACCCGCCTCTTGGAGGGCCAGTGATTACTCTCATTTGTGTAGAAATAAGGCTTAAATACGGGATGTCAGTGATTAGAGCACATCTTGAACGCTGCAAAGTACCGAATAGCCCACTCTCACCAGGTCGGATCAATCCTTAACCAACAACCTGGCTCGCTGAACTGATTTGTTGGTTAACGCAGACAGTCATAGTTCCACCGCCGTCACGGGAGATCTTCTGTGACGTCGACGAGCTCCTCCTCGGTTTGCCAGTGATACAGCTATCCCTCCCGGTCGACCACGAGGTTCAGCCGCCGAATCGGCTCAGGCGTAGTTCCCCAGCACGTAGTACGAGAATTTCCCTCGCCCGGACGACGCGTAACCCTTACAGAATTAGCTCCGTCCCAGTACTCGATCACCATTCGGTTTCGTACTTACCCGCCAGCTCCTGGAACTCCGACCACGCCGGGAGCCGGTCGTCGTCGACCTTGCCGTGGGCAACAACCACGACAGTGTCGACGATGCGGTCGACCAACTGCAGGTCGTGGGTCGACAGCAGCACGGCGGCGCCGCTGTCGGCAGTCAGGCGCTCGACGACTGTGCCGAGGTAGCGACTCATCCCGGGGTCGAGACCGCTGGCAGGGTCATCGAGTACGCGCACTGGCGGGTCGCCGAGCATCGTCTGTGCGACGCCAAGCAACCGACGCATCCCGCCGGAGAGCGCGTTGGTCCGGCGGTCGGTAACGGCTGAGAGAGCCACGCGCCCAAGAACCCGCTCGACGCCGACGCGCCCCGGCACCAATGACCCGTAGAGCTCGACAGTCTCCGCTACTGTGAGCTCGCTGCGGAACGCGGTCTGTTGGGCGTGTCATCACGACAATGCCCGCCTCACTGTTGCGGACCGTGTTGTTGACAACGAGCGTGTCGCTGGTGTACATCTCGTGGACGCCGTACCTGAGGTTCTGTGCGTGGTTGCCTCGAATCACAGTCTCAGCGGCGTAGTGCGTGTAGACGGCGTCACGGCCGCCGCAAGCCCTCGACGACTACCTGCGAGTACATCGGCAGCACGCCCATGAAGCCGGCAGTCCCGTTCGTGCCGTGGACGTCGACGTCCCGGACGACGGTATCGGGGCTATCGAGCGCGACAATACCGTTCGCAGGTGTGTGGACGGTGACGTTCTCGACGCGCGATCGGTTCGCGTCCCGCAGGCGGACGCCGGCATCCCCGTAGCCGTACGTGAGCCGGATGCGTTCGTCCCACATCGACCCGTCGTCCGCTGCTATCTCGCCGGCAGTTGCGTCGCCCACGCCCACTATGCGGAGGTTGGTGACGGCCACGTCCGGCGACTGGGCGGTGAGAACGGAGCCGTTCCCGCCGGCCTCAAGGACTGTGTCGGTGCCGGCTCCGGTGAGCGTAACCGGCTTCGAGATGTCGAGGGTGGCGGCGTATCGGCCTGATAGGAGTCGCATGGTCGTGATCGCGGGGGCTGCCTCGACAGCGCCGGCCAGCGAGGGCGCGTCGTCGCCGAGAACGACACCCGCGGGCCGCCGAGCGCCGGACGCTCGCTCAACTGTCGACGCGACTGGCGCCGGGTCCGTTCTGACAACTGCCGAGACCGGCCTGTCTAGGGTTGCTCGTGCCTGCTGCACTGTCTCGTTAGCCCACCACTGGCGTTTCAGTCCACGAGCGTGTCGTCGACGAGCCGTGTGAAGCGGTCGACCAGCCGATCCGGGAGCGACGGCGTCACCTCGCCTAGCAGTTGGCGGGTCTCCACTGGTCGCGTCAGCGTGATGTGGCTCCGTCCCTTCTGGTCGTAGGTCTTCTCGACGATGTCGGAGTCGACGAGCGTCGACACATGCCAAGAGATAGTGCTTCGGGCGACGTCCAACTCGTCTGCCAGGCCTGCCGCAGATGGCTCGGGGTCCTCAAGAGCAGCGACAATGATACTCCGGACCGTCTCGCGCCGGAGCAACGCGATGGTGCGTTGCTCCCAGGGCTCGTAGCCCGGTGGGAAGTAGTGCGTCCGCCCGCGGACCTCCTGGGTGTCGAGGCTGCCTGCGTCCAGGAGGTTACGGAGGTGGTACTGGGCCTGTCCCGTCGCGATGTCGAGGTTCCGCGCGAGTTCGTTGAAGTGGACACCCGGGTTTGATTCGACGTGCCGGTCGACCGCCTGTCGCACGTCCCTCATACATCGCGTGCTAGTTCCGTCGGGCACAAATGCGCATATTCGGTTCCCGGGCAGTGAGAATCCACAGCTCACTCCACTGGCGACGGCGGATCACCGCTGTAGAGCGCGTATAGTATCAGCGTTGCGACAAGGAAGTCCGACCCGTGTTCGACGAGGTGGTGGACGGGCATCGGGACGAGGCCAAGGACGGTCCCGAACCCCATGATGGACCGAGCCAAGAGCAGTCCGAGTGCGCTCGCAACCAACAGGTACACCTTCGACCAGCGCCGCCGGTACCCGGCTAACCCCATCACGAACAGCGCCGCCGTCCCAAGCGTCGCCAGCCCGAGCACGGCAAGCAGGGCCGCCGCCTCGCCGCCACTCAGCCAGTTGCTGACTGACTGCAACATCAGTACCTCACAAAGCATCGCCGGCTAATCCGACTTGAGCCATCTGTTCTGTTGTGGTGAGTCGTCGATCACGGTTGAGCAACGCTGATCGAAGGCGGAGCTGTCGCTGTCGGCGGCGCTCAGCCGCCGACGCGACAGCGTTGCCACTTGCGGAGACGCCGTACTCGGTGGGTGACTACCGGTGGAACCGGTCGTCTGGTGGCCGGTTCGCGGGGACGGCCCGACGCACCGCGAGGGCCGTCCACGCTGCCCGTCGAACCATATTCACGAACTCCTTGTACGGCCACCACCAGAGGCGACGCCCGCCTCGGCGCGGCGTCGCCACGTATTCGTAGTGCA
>NZ_VRYN01000013.1 GCF_008124605.1 Halobacterium salinarum DSM 3754 | reverse complement strand
CTCAGTATACCACCTATAGTTCCAGCTGTTCTTCGAAGAATCTGATTGCGTAGATGAGTGCTGCGTCAGGGAATCCGACCTCGTTGAAAATCCGGCGGGCCAGGTTCTGGACTGTCGGTGCCTGGCAGCTGGGACGTCTTTTGTCGTACCGAAGATGGGTCATGGTGGTACGGCCGGGTATGTCAGGAGAAATTTTTGGTGCTTGGTAGGCCGGAGTCTTTTCTACCTCTACGGTTTCCATGGATTCTGTTTCCAGAGGCATCGTGATTTCTTCTCTCCGGCGTACTTCGTCGATCCTCTTGTGTAGGCCTTGGATGTAGTCCTCACTGCTGGAGCTGGATATTACGGCGTTCTCTGCGTTGTGGAACTGGGTTAGATTGATCTGGTCGACGATATCAGGATCTTTGATCAGGACCTGTCTCCGGGAGTTGCTTTTGAACCTGTAGATCTGTTGGTCGTAGAGGAGGAGTATCCTGTTTTGGTTGATGGGGCAGTAGATTTGAAGCCCTCTGTTGCCGATCCCTGCCGGTACTGCTCCGTACCGTGGTTTGTAGCGAGGATTGTCAAGGATCATCGGTGTGTCGGAGATAATGAACTCTCTTTCGGTGACGTTGCAGAGCATTACAGCTTCGAGATCCTGGATCCCTGTGTAGCCGAAGATTCCCTGGGTGATAATGTAGTGGTGTGTTCCGAGAAGGGAGGCATCAACCATCGTGTCCTCCATTTCTTTCTCGGTAAGGTCAGAGTCCCAGATGACACTGCCTTCGTACCGGTCATGTTCCATATCGTCTTTGACCGCGTCACGCATGAACTCTTCCGCACTCCGGATATCTTCTCGCTCGGCTTCGGTCCTCGAGCGCTGAGTCGTGATGAAAGAGAGAAGCAGCTTAACCTCCTGACCGGAGAGATCTCCAATCTCAGCCCCGTTACGCAGCTTTTTGATAGGGCTGTGCTGATGTTCTTCTAATTTGCCGAGTTCGGTTTCGACCCTTGGAGGGTTCCCGTAGAAGTAGTCGCGTGAACAGACCTTCCTGATGCTGTTAGGGAAGATTTCGCCCTCAGAGAGAGGTAGGACGTTAACCACGTTGTCCGTGGCCCACCCCTTCAGGAAGTGCTGGGGTACGTAGTGCTGGTTCTTCCGCTCAGGCATTTCGTCTTCTTACGTAGGACTGGAATTTCAGTGTGTAAATACTTTGCTACGCTGTAGTCGATAGGGTTAGTTTAGAACATTTCTAAGACTTCTTCTTGGCATTGTTCATAGACATCATCGGATATCCGGGGTTCTCCTCCAGGCTCAATCTCTTCATCGCAGAGTCTAATGGTGTTACTGTGAATTTCCTTGACTTTGTCCTTGGATCCGCACCAGACACATCTTTCGTCAGCACCGTTGTATCGCAGGCCGCAATCACCGCATTTCAACAGGTGGTCAACATTCATCTCAACGTCCTGTGCTGGAATTACTGTAGTGACTACTCTCTTGCCTCCATCTTTCTTGGTCAGGAAAATGGTTCCCGTTGGAAGCTTCACGAGACCCAATAAATCTTGACACCGGATAGTGAGCTGGGAGTGTTTCTGCTGAACTCACTCTCTGTATCTCGCCGCAGTTTTTATCAGTTTCCCAGGATTTCAACAGAGCCACGCAAGCAAAGTTAATATAAAGGACAATTTTCGAAAAGCACTCAGTCCTGTCAGACGGTTCTAAGAGCTATTTTCGTCTGGTGAATTATCCACCACATACAGTTCATATGAGGGAAGGTCGAATAGAGCTGTATCCTGTCCGTCTTTGCTTCTAAATTTTATTTCAGTCCACACATCACCACCGGTTGGATCAAATTCGTCTAATCGATACTTGCTCTCACCGTTCATCAGATGGATCACTTGCTCATGATCTGGCCTGCCATCCCCTGTTACGTCTTGTTTGACTGTTGCTTCTACCGCTGTGTTCCTCGGGATGTCAGCCCCCAAATTAATCGCAACCGGGCGCGACGAGACACTCTGTTTCTTTGTCTCAACAGAGAGGTTCTGAGGATATTTTTCAATTTCAATATTCGCACTTTTGTACTCCTCGGGGTTTATCGACCGAGCAATTGACAAATGCTTTTCTCCCGCTTTTTCCTGATTTAATTCTTTTTTAAGAAAGGTGCCGTATTCATAGTGAATATCGGCATTCTGCGGCTCCAATTGTAGTGCTGATTCAAAATGTTGTTTGGCTTCCTGAGATTCAGACAATTCGTCATTTAGAAGGTTTGCATAATTCAGGTGCGCTAACGTGTGACTGGGGTCGATTGACAATGACCTCTCAAAGTGTTGCTTTGCTTCCGTAGGTCGATTTAGATCTTCCTTCAGCAGAACACCGTAATTGTTGTGTGCCGGTGCATGATCGGAGTTCTCTTTCAGCGTTTTCCTATAGTATTCTTCAGCTTCTTCTGGCCTATCGAGGTCTCTGTGTAATACTAATCCAAGATTATAGAGTGCCTCCACAAATTCGGAATCAAGCTCTAAAGCTCGTCGATAGTAATCTGCGGCGGCTTTTGGACGGCCTAATGACTGCTGAAGTAATAGAGCATAGCTATAGTATGCCTCCAAAAATTCTGGATCGTACTCAATAGCTTTACGTAAATGTGTTTCAGCTTCTGTTGGATTCCCTTGATGCTTTGCCAGCAATAGCCCGTAGTTGAAGTGAACTTCGGGAAATGTGGGGTCTAGGTCTAATGCTGCTTTCCATTGATCTATCGCTAATGAAATATGGCCCCATTTTGAGAACGCAGCCCCGGCATTCAGGTGGGCTATCGGCCGTGTATATGTAGGCAACGACTCCTCCTCTGATAGAAGTACCCCAGACAATTCTGAAGCGTCGTCACGAGCACGGACCTGAATTGCTTCAAGTTGTACGTCATGGATATAATACTGTGTTTGGCGAGAAACGAGATCTTCTCCCCGAATATCGATCCACTGTCTTTTTTCTTTGAGCTGTTCAACAGATCTACGAAATCGTCCTCGGTCGCCACTTAGCAACTCAAGGTATATCGTACGGACGAGTTTAGAATAATACGGCAAATTCAGATCATACAATAATTTCATTGAAGCTAACACATACAATTCGTCTCTTGAATCTGATTGAAGCGACTCATACTGTATTTTCCAGAGATCTTCGACATTATCTGGTAAATCCTCCATATCACTAATAGTGAGCTCGTCGCCAGCAGTTCCGAGTACCGCATCAATATAAATCGGTGCAGAACGAGAAGCAGTTTGATCAATTAAAGCTTCAAGCACACCATCGGTCGTTGATACGTCGTATTTGTCTGCCATTCGAACTGCGAGATCGTGTATGAAGTCAGGGTCAACATTTTCAACCCTTAGTTCCTCAAAGTCAGACCAGAAACTTTGTTCGTCGTCAAATGCAGCAGGAAGATTTCCTGGAACATTGTGAAGTTGTCCTGATCGCGCCTCCAACAGTGCATATAGAGTATGCCCATCCGAATCGAGAGCATGTGACAGTTCATGTATGGCTGATTCAAGAACTAGGCTCTCTCCGCCTTCGTCAATTCGGTGAATATCTTCCCAAACCAGTAACACATCACCGGCAAATTCTTCGCGTGTAATTCCTCTTACATCAGCGGGGTCAAGCATCCGTTCATCAGGCAGTAAAATGTGATTAACCGAATTCTCAGGGAGTCGATTGATAAAAGCAGCTAAGATCCGTGTTTTTCCCGCACCTGATGGCCCGACAACAACATATCGACCGGGATCTGGGTTCTTGGGAACTTCCTGCCTATCAACGAATTCTACAGTATTTTCGGGCAGAAGCGTACTTATTACTCTTTCACGGTCTTCAGGGAATGAGTAGAGAGTGTACGGACGTCGGTACGCGAGTTGATCGAATTCCTCTCGAATCGTGGCCAATCTATCAAGTACATCAGCCTGAAATTTAGCCTGAAGTTGCTGGGATAGTTCTTCATTTTGGATGACTCGATCGCGAAAATCATCAACGACGTTCCGAAACTCCTCACTCAATAGTTTTTGGAGTTCCTCGCTTGCTTCTTTATCTAAATTCACATCTTCAGCTTCATTCACTTCTTCAATTAGCCAAGTTACGGCTTCTTCCTCAGATTCGAACACAATTTCTGTAAAATCGATTTGCTCGGCGATTATATCCCAATGAAACGCTAAAGACTGTAGTTCAAGATGATCCAAGTCTTTAGCTCGGCTCTCAATTCGGTCGACCAAAGAGCGATTGAACTCGGCTGCAAGCTGTCCGAACTCGTCGCTTATCTTGGTGTTCCGTGATACCTCATCTAATTTGCCACGTACATCCGATTTGGTGGGGACGGTTCGGTTAGCGAGCACAGAAAGGAGAATCGGCGCTATTTCCAAACCAGTCATTGGCATATCATTGCCTGTCCAATTGCAATAAAACCCCCACGCTAACTACGACACAGCTAATGACTGGTGCCTTGTGGAAACCAACAAGAATCTAATGTTTCTGGCGGGTCGGTAAGATCTAACGTCACTTCATCGTCCTCAAATGCACGGGTGAATCTGTTCGCCTTGACGAAGTTCTCCGAACTCAAATCATAATCCTGTTCCTCGGCACCCAGCACATTTGCCACCGTCCACATATTGTACATTAGGATGGCGAACTTAAAGTAGAACATCCGGGTCGCCAGCCGGGGTGATCCCGACTGTGCCAAGAAGTCTTGCTTGAGCTTCCGGTAACTCGTCTCGACGCCCCACCGGTTGCGGAAATCGGTGGCCAACTCCAATGAGTCGATGTCGTCGTCATCCAGCGGGATGTTCGTGTAGAAGATGATCCAGTCGTCGGTCGGATCATCGGGTTCGCCCTGCCGGAGTCGAGACCGCTTCTGGGACTTCACGGCGAACAACCAGTGCTTCTCGTCGTCAATCCCGCCGAGCCCGTGGGGCACCGCTTCAACCTCGCTCTCCTTGGCGACAGCGAGTCGCTGAAGGCCCTCGATCTTCTGGCCCCTGTCCGGGGCCTGGATGATGAACTCCGTCCCGGTGGACTCGAGAGCACGGACGGCGTCAGTGGTGTAGAACCCACTGTCCAGGTAGGCGCGGTTGAACGACGTCACCTGCGCGGCGTACCGGAGCAGTCGGCGCACGAGCGTTCCCTTGTCGGTGTCCGCCCGCGTCGGGACGGCCCGCATCGTCATCGGCGTGTTCGTACCGACGAGAGCGAGCGTGGTGAACTGCCACGAGTAGTAGAAGTTCCGCTGGGGCTTCGTCTTCTGGATATCTCGGCTGGCGTCACCCTGTCCGTACCACCCCCAGTCCGTACTGTCGATGGCGACCTCGTTGGTGTCATCGAAGTACTCGTGCTCGAAGGCGATGTCGAACAGGGCACCGTTGGCCCGCCGGAACATTCGCGTGACGGTGGCCGGGTCGAACTTCAGAAGCTGGTGCCGGATGTTACTCGGGTCGACCGAGTTGCCCTCACCGATCCACGACTTCAGCTCCATGTTCTCGCACGCCTGGTTCATGTGGATGTCGTGGATCGCCGCGCTGACGAAGATCCGCAGGAGGAAGTCCCGCTTGAACTTGATGCTGTCGTCGCGGTCGAAGCTGAGGTGTCGGAAGACCTCAGCCCGGAGTTCACGACTAAGCTTCTTGATGTACGGCGGCTTCCGTTCCTCGGTGTCCGGCGATGGCAGTTCATCGAACTGGTCGGCGTACCTGGAATCCTCGATGGCCGCGAGGACCTGGGCGACGACGCGGTCGAAGTACCGCATCTGCCGTTCGGTCAGTCGGTCACCGAGCCGGTTCAGCGTGGGCTGGCTCACCGTCTCCGTGACGTTCAGCCGGTCCCGGAACTCGGGGTCATCCAGGTTCTTCGCTACGTCCGTCTCTGCCTCATCGGTCAGTCGAAGGTAGAGGTACACGCGGAAGAACTCCAGCGCATCGAATGTGCGTGAGAGGTCGTCGTGTTCCTCGACGCCGATGAAGAGGTCCCGCAGCGAGAGCCGGCCAATCGCGCGGGCGAGATCGCCGTCGGCCCAGTGGATGGCGGCGTAGAGCGCCTGCGGGAGGTTCACCCCCTCTAGGGCGGGTCGTCGCCGGGGACCAGCGGGGCAGCGCCCCAGTCGCCTTCCTCGAGGTAGTACGACTCGGGGAACTGGCCTGCTTCGGAGACCCGAACCACTTCGTCGTTCTCGTCGAGGTCGCCGGGGAACCAGTCGGTATCGACGAACGCCCCGCGGGCGAAGTGGTAGAGTTCCGTTTGGTTCTCGTCGCTCTCGTCGCTCATTCGTCGCAGACCGCCTCTCGGAGTTCCTCGTACAGATTGGGGTGGTTCTCCTTCAGAATCTCAGCATCCGTCTCAAGTTCATCAATCCGCTGCCGCACGCGAGAAGCAGACTCGTACCGCTTGCTGTCGTCAACATCTGCTTCGCCGCTGATGCGTTCTCGGTCAGTCTTTGTCATGATCGCGGTAACTCCCATACTGCCATTCGTTGGTGGCATACGACTTAGACATTAGGTTATATCGCCATAAAGATTAGCTCATAGCACCACATTAGCTTATAACCTAACTTTTATTGTCGCGGCGACACATGTCTCTGGTAAGAAGCGCGGGACACCGGTCAGAAGTTGGCCGAGACGGGCTGGGACCCGTCCGACCGCGCTTCGGGACAACCGAAGCATGTCAATGAAGACATCCGCCGGACTTCAGGATTCCGGCACGAAAGCCGAATCGGACGCTAAAAACACCGAGGCCGACCTCGATCTCTCGGAGCTGATCGAGAATCACGAGAACACCGACTGGAGCGAAGTTCCGGGCATCAGCGCTGCGGAAGCAGGCGCGTGGACGGCACGTCTGATTGAGGCGCGAGAAGCCGCTCAGGAGGGGCTGTGATGCAGCGACGTCAGTTCCTCGCCGCGGCCGCCGCCCTCGCCACTCTCCCGCAGGCCGCGACCGCTGACACGGGCCGCGCCGAGGGAATCGTCGAGGATCGGAGCGTGACCGACGACGGGACGTACTCGGTCACGGACTGCGGCTCCGTTCCCGGCGGACTGAACAACGTCCACGTCGCGGCAGACATGAACGACGGCCCGCTCGATGTGGAGGGCGTCCACGAGGAGAACGGCTGGAGCGGCGTCGGCCTCAGGTGGAGGTCTGGCCCCATCGAAGTCGGCACTGGCCTCGATCCCGACGACGCCCGCGACCTCGCGGCTCGGCTGGTGGTCGCTGCCGATGCGGCCGAGGGGAACCTCGGTGGGGGTGACGCCTGATGCAGCGCCGCGAGTTCCTGCAAGCGACCGCCGCGGTTGCCGGGGCGGCCGCCGGTGACGTGCCCGACACCGAGATCACCGCCCAGCAGAACCGGCTACTGGAGCTGGCTGACCGCGCCGAGGACGAACGGTGGGCCTACGAGACGACGTGCAATCTCGCACACGTCCGCTCGGGACTGGTGAACGCCGAACTCGACACCCTGTGCGAAGAGCCGAGCGGCACCATCGAGACGTACAGCGTCGGTCGGCACGGTGTCCCGCTCGGCTTCGAGGTGAGTACCGACGACGACGAGTCCGTCGGGACGCTCGTACACCTTTCCGCTGAGCAGGCCGAGGCGCTGGCTGTCGATCTGCTTGAACAGGCACACGCTGCCAGGGAGGGTGACGATGCGGACTAGTGACGCCCGCGTGACGGTCCGAATCGTCCGCATGGAGGACGGGGAGACGGTCCGTGAGTATCGAGTTGGCGGCGTTTCGTACCCCTCGGCTGAGGCGGTCGAAGCGGTGCTCGAAGCACGCTAACCACTACACAGTCATGATTGAAGACATCGACAGAGACGTATTCGTACGGATTCAGACCGACCTGCTGGTGGTCGGTGACAGCATCATGACCGACCGCCACCACGCATCGAACGGCAACTACGGGGACGACGACCCGCAGAACCAAATCGGCGGCATCATCCCCGCCTTCCCGCTCTCCGGGTGGCTTCGCCACGGGATGGAGGAAACCGTACAGGAGTACGGCGGAACGGCTTGCCATCCCGGCGAGGCCAACGCGAACTTCATGAAGGACGGGGTCTACGACCGCGACCTCGACGCCGGCTACCACGAGAAGGGCGCGTGTACCGATGAGCCGAAGGAAGACGACGGCTGTGTGATCTTCGACCTCTTCGGCGGCTTCAGTGGCGTCCCCGGCAAGGTGATGCGCCGCCCGATCAAGTTCAATCCCGTCCGCTCCAGCGTGGACTACACGCGCGGCCAGGCCGAGGGTCACTACCGCCGGCTGAACCGCAACGTCGTCTCCCGGAACCGTGAGGACAACCGCGAACCGCTGCGGAACGCGGAGATCGACGCCGTCGCCAACCTCGATGGCTGCTGGCACCTCTCCTTCCGGGAAACGAAGCCGGAGTTCATCGGGCTGCTGGCCGAAGGCATCGACTTCCTCGATGCTCACAAGACCGACTTCATGCATCAGCTCGGAGGTGCGCGGAACTTCGGCGCGGGGATCGTCGACTGCCGCCTGATCAACCCGCTCTACGAGGAGCGTGAACTGAAGCGCGTCTTCGACCGTGGCAAGGGCAACACGAACGCGATGGACGAGAAAGACGACCAGTGGGAAGAGGAGTACCGCCCGGCGTTCGTGGAGGCGCTGGAGGAGCGCATCGAGGAGGGGCCATGAGCGACGAGATGGTCGCCGCGTACCGCCACGATGCTCACAAGATTAACGGTCAACCCCACGACTACGCCCCGGAGACGTTCGCCGGAGTGCCCGTGAACCAGACGGTCCCTCACGGCGCGGACGGCGATGCGTCGGCGCTCAGCCGGCCCCGCGGCCAGCCTGAACAGACTGTCGAGAACCACGAGACGCTCTACCGACTGTCGCTCATCAAGGGTGAGAGTCGGTACGACCCACAGGAGTTCACGCGCAACGACGTGGAGAGCGCCGTGAGAGGGCTCCTGACCGAGGACGACCCAGAGACGATGCATCGGGCGTGGCTGGAGAGCGACGTTGTCTCGGCGTTCAACGAGAGTGTCTACTACCCCTACACGAGTCTGAAGTACCACACGCTCCTCGTGGCGGCGCTGCTGGACAACTACCGCGCCGGGCACGAGTTCGCCGACCTCCGGCTGGTCGTCGACAATGACGAGATCGTGCCCCACCGAACGGTGTACGTGGGCGAGGAGTTCGCCCTGCGGATCGACGGCGACGCTCGAGGCCGGCCGTCGGCCCGGCTCGGGAGTCGCCCGTGGCGGTCGTGGGCGTCGGCGTGGAACCGCCTGGAAGCACACCCGCTGGAGACGGCACACGACAAGTACGACATGGTGCTCGATGCGAATCTCCGGCGGATCGGCGCGTGGTCGACCGCGCTCCAGTACATCGAGGACTTCCGGGAGGTGTTCGACGAGTGACGCGCATTCAGCAGGTTCACTGGGAGCTGGAGATGGACTACATCGGCCACCCATACTACGTCTCGGGGAACGCCATCCTCCACGCACTCGGCCAGCACCTCCCGCACGACGTCCACCAGCACCTCCACGCTAGCCACGGTGTGTTCGTCCCCGGCCAGTTCGGGACGTTCCCTGAAGAGCACTCCCAGAGCGGAATCCGGCCGTACCTCGGGAGTGGGCTGCCGGACGTCGAGAGCTACGATGACCTGTTCCTGATGCGGAACCCGGCGCATCGCTGGCTTCTCGACAGCCGTCCGCGAGACGCGCTGAACACGCACGACATCCGCCCGCAGAGCGGGCATCCGGCGCTGTCCCACGAGACGATCATGGGCAAGCCGGAGGACGCTCGCAAGCAGCAGCAGACGACAAAGTGGTACGTTCACGCCTACCTGCACGCCGATGACCCCGATGCGCTCCCGCTGGGCGAGGACGTACTGGAGGGGCTCCAGTTCGGGGGCAAACGGAACTACGGCTACGGCGTCACGCGGCTGAAGGACACGCAGGTTGTCGACCTCGATGACCTAGACTACTCACGTCTCGAGAACGGCGAGGCCTTCCTCGTGGAGGTGACGACGCCGTTCGTGCTGGAGTCGGAGTACCCCAAGGCTGCCGACCAGGACGTCCCGTGGTGGTGGAAGGGGAGCCGCCGGGATCTCCGTGAGCGAGAGGAGAAGATCCTCGAGCAACGGGAGGTCTACAAGCTCCAGACCGTCGACCACGGGCAGGTCGTGAAGTACGAGGGCGACCGGCCCATCGAGACCGCGAAGAGTGGTATTCTTCGGGTCGGCAGTCACTCGAAGTACGGCTTCGGAGAGCTTCGAGTGAAGCCGGTCGAACCCCGGTCAGAGCAGTGTAAGAACTCAAAGAAGAACGGCGAAACAACGGAGTGAGAAATCCGAACGATGACAGGCGAATCGGCGACTAAACATCACGCGATTCCGTGAATAAAGAAATCGTATTCACAACAACTGATATGTGGCGACTCGACCACGCGAAAGGGACGCCGGAGGCGTTGCGCGCGTTTGGCTAGGTATTTCTGGACGAGGTCGCTGCAACGAGTGTTTCGACGTCACCGATTGTGACGCCAGACGCGCGTACCACGTCCTCGACCGTCAGGAGACGAGCCAACCCATCTATACGCTCCGTGGCGAGGTCAATAAGTATCGCTCTCTCACACCGTATCCAGGATCACGTCCAGAAAGGGACCGTGTTCGAGTCTCGCCGGGCCGGCGGTGCGTATCGCTGGCGCGTGCTCTATCCCGACGACTACCCGATCGACGATGTGTACGACACGGTTGAATCCCACGTCTGAGACGGGGAACGGTGTCGGTATCATACGTGACCAGCGCGGCAACTGGAAGGCGACCGAGCGGGTTGCGACGGAGTTCTCGCCGGCGCACTGGCAGGTGCTAGACCCGTAGTCGCACACGGCTACTACGAACGGCCGCGGGAGGTCTCCGTAGCCGACCTGGCATCGATACTCGACGAGCCTCGCTCGACCGTCCAGTATCGGCTCCGGACCGCCAAAGACCATATGATGTCGCAGTTCGTTGCGCAGACGCTCTGAACGCGGCTGGCGACGCGGCCGGTGTCACGACCGACCCGTCGAAGCGGACACCCACCAAGGGGTGGAAGCCCAGGGGGTTGGGGCTGGCGTTAGCCCTCGTAGCCTTCGCCTTTGATTGGACCGCTGAACACGCCGTAGAGGAACTTGAAGTACCACAGGACCACTATCAGCACCGGGAGCCCAAGGACGGTCACGAGGTTCAGCGCCAGCGGCGACACGACTGCTTCCCTGACCAGCAGGCCAGTCGGTGGGTAGATGACCGGATACAGCAGGAGTGCGATCAGGACGGTCAACAGCGTGGGAAGCGCCAGCGCGCTCGCCAGCCAGGCCCGGTACTTGCCGCGCCTCGCCAGTAGACTCCCGCCCACGCCGGCGGCGACCGAGAGCGCGACGACTGCAGCCACGGGACCCGAGAGAATCGTGTCGGCGGCGCCGCCCGCGTCGGTCAGAACGACTGTCCCCAGCAGCACGACCACCCCCCCGAGGTACGCCACTGTCGCCCCGATCCCGTACGTACGCAGCTCCGCCGCCAGGTCGGGCCCGGTTTTGCTCGCGAGGAACGCTGCACCGGTGACGACCGAGACGGCGACCAGGCCGACGCCAGTCAGCACCACTGGCAGCGTGGCGCTGTCGAACAGCCAGCGGCCGGCGAGCATCCCGAGCAGCAGCGGCGCGAACACGCTGCCGCCGACGAAGGCGTAGTCGGCGTACCGCCGCCACTGGTCGTCGTCGCGCTGCTCGCGCAGTTCCGGACCAAGTCCGCGGAACAGCAGTGCGAGGACGAACCCGATTGTGAGCAAGTAGTTGTCCGCAAGCAGCTGAGAGTACACTCGCGGGAACGCCGCCAGCAGCATCGTCCCGAAGGCGACCAGCCACACCTCGTTGGCGTCCCAGACCGGTCCGAACCCCGCGAGGAACGTCTCCCGTTCGTGTTCGTCCGTTCGGGTGGCGTACAGCATCCCGATACCGAAGTCGAAGCCGTCAAGAACGACGTACATCCCCAGTGCGAACAGCACGACGCCGAACCATACCTCCGGCAGCGACTCAACGAGGTAGGCGTCGACGGGCAACAACGACTCAGTCATCGTCACTCACCCCGGGAATCGGGCCGTGCCAGCGGCCATCGCTGGACTCCCGGACGCCCAGCGCCTGGAGCTCCTCCCGGACCAGCCACTTCAGGATGTACAGGGCTGTTAGAATCAACCCCACGTAAACGACGACAAACCCAACCAGCGTTAGTGTCGCTTCCGTCCCGGTGAGCGTTGATGAGACCGCCTCGCTAGTCTTGAGTTCACCCTGGATAACCCACGGTTGCCGACCGATTTCGGTGACGTACCAACCAGTGAGAAGTGCGGCGTAGCCGAGTGGCGACGCTGCAATCATCGCCTTCAGGTAGCGTGTGTTGTCGGACAGCCGCTCCTTGTACGTGAGATAGCCGCCCCACAGCGCCAGTCCGATGAACAGGAACCCGAGCCCGATCATGAAGCGGAACGACCAAAACACAAGCGCGACGGGTGGATTGTCTTCGTACTCGTTCAATCCGATGACCTCGGCGTTGAAGTCCCCGCCACTGGCGAGGAACGACCCAACTGCGGGGAGACTCACCGTGACGAGGTTCTCGGCGCGCGGGTCGGTGAGTGCCGAGGCGGACTTCGGAAACGCGAGCAAGTGGAGGTCGGCCTGCCCCGTCTCGTAATGGGCCTCCATCGCGGCGAACTTCTGTGGCTGGGTGTCCTCCACGTGCCGGCCGTAGGCGTCGCCGTGAACTGCCTGGAAGGGCGCGGAGACGACCAGAAGCACGACAGCTAGTTTGAGAGCGGTGTTCCAGGCGTCGGTGTCGGGCTTCTTCCAGATTATGTACGCCGAGACGCCCGCGACCAGCAGCGCGACCGATATCACTGACGCGTTCATCATGTGGACGTACATCCAGGTCATTCGCGGGGTGAGGAACGCGGCGAACGGGTCGGTCAGCTTCGCGACCTCCATTCCGTTTCGGGTGATCATCTCGTATCCCCGCGGAGTCTGCATCCAGGCGTTAACGACCAGTATCCAGAATCCAGACAGCCAGGCTCCGACGCCAACGAGCACCGACGAGAGGACGTACGTTCTGTCTCGGACGCGGTCGCGACCGTACAGCAACACTCCGAGGAAGACGGCTTCGAGGAAGAACGCCATCTTCGCCTCGAAGGACAGTGGACCGCCGATCAGCTCGCCGGCCACTTCGGAGAACTGCGGGAAGTTCGTGCCGAACTGGAAGCTCATCGGAATCCCAGTGACCGTCCCCATCACGAAGCCGACAGCGAACACTTTCACCCAGAACGAGCGCAGCCGCGCGTACCGGTCGTCGTTCGTCCGGACGTCTTTCCAGGTGAAGTAGATGATAAACGGTGCGAGGCCGATAGAGAGGGACGCAAAGATGATGTGGACGGAAATTGTCCACCCGAACTGCATGCGACTGGCGAGTTCCGCAGACAGGAACGCCATTACCCCGGGGTCGAGGGTTGTCAGCACTGGAGTCGGGCTCATATATGTCGCTGCGGTCTATTGGATTATGAGTTGGTTCACGATTCCCACATTCGAGTACTGTACCAGACGAGTTTTATTTGTATAACCCTAATTTTCCTGCTCGCAGTCCAAAGGTATGTTTTCATACCGCGACCAGACTGCTTAACCGAACCAGGAACACGACTGGTCATCCGTCTTTAGCTAAGACGAGAACCGCGCGATAGCGGCGGCTTATTGAGGATACTTTTCGGGAGGAACGAGGAGGCAAGAGCTGTGTCCAACGGCGCCTCCTCATCGAGAATTATGCGTCGGCTCACTACACTGTTTCCCTCCGAGTTCCTCGAAGAGCACGCCGAGGAACTCGGCGTGGTTGAGCGTGAAGGGAAGCTACAGATCCCCGCCTTCGTGTGGGCATTCGTGTTCGGCTTCGCCGCAGGCGAGAGCCGAACACTCGCTGGGTTCAGACGCAGTTACAACTCGACAGCCGACGAGGCGATCTCTCCCGGTGGCTTCTATCATCGGTTGACGCCGACGACTACCATTGTACATCACGAATCTGCCGCGAGACGAGTTCGTGCCGGGGGCTCTATACCCTCGCAGAATCCGCAACTCGGCGTCTGCCCCCGATGTGGCGATCAGATCCACCACCGGCATGTCCTCGTCGAGTACGGGACCGGCGATGACGTCCGGTGCTGGACGGAATGCCCGGGCTGCGGCGGCGTTGTCGATCCGAACGCATGATCCGGCGACTCACCCGTATGTTCGGTCGGCCAGATACTGGCTTGTTTGTCGAATGCCGGCGTTGTGGAACGACGTTGGAGTCTGGGGACATCGAGCGCTGCTCTGAGAGGAGGTCGTCGACGTTCTTCGACTCGGGGATGTGGAGCGTCGGAGCGATTACGTCCTCTACGCCGAGATCGTCGTAAGTGTCGTAGTTCGAATTCTGCAGGTCACGGATGTCGAAGACGCCGATCACACTGTCCAACGACCTATTATAAACTGGTAGGTCCGCGTGACCACTTGAGATACACTTCTGAATCGCCTCCTCAACGGTCGCATCACCGGAGACAGCCGCTATATCGAGGCGAGGGGTCATCACCTCCTTGGCAGTGGCATCGGTGAATCGCAGGGCGCGTTGGAGCCGCTGGTGTTCCTCCTTGTCGAGGACGCCCTCGCGCTCGCCGGTCTGGATCATGTTCCGAATCTCGTCCCGACTGACGTAGGTCGACTCGATGGACGGGCTGCCGCCGGTAAGTCCGTTCACGACGCCCGTCAGGTAGTGGAATACGGTGATAAGCGGCCACAGTGGCGTCTCGATGATTTTTAGCCCCCGGGCGACACGCCGTGCGTGCAGTTCGGTGTTCTCGACGGCGTAGGACTGGGGTGCGCTCTCGCCGAACACCAGCACTATCGACGTGATGCCGAGTGACGAGTAACTGCCGTGCCTGCGTCGAAGTAGAAGCCGACGATCGTCGTCGAGATCGAGGACATCGTGATATTGACAATGTTGTTTCCCACGAGAATCGTCACGAGTAGGCGGGGGGGGGTCCTCCTTGAGGGACTTGACCGCCTGCGCACCGCGCAAGCCTTGCTCGACCATCGCGTCCACCTGGTGGGACGGCAGGGAGAATAGCGCGATCTCCGACGACGAGAAGAATCCCGACCCTACGATGAGGAGCAGAATCAAGCCGATTCCGATCCCGGTCACTGCCGTCTGTCCCAGTTCGACACCGATAACAGTAGTTGAAAACACGGTGATTCTATTCAGCAATGAACCCAGATAATCAGTCGATGTACGAGGTACCTAAACTACCCTCGTGAACGTCGGTGAGAACCCATAGAAATTCTGTTAATTACGCTTAGATCAGAAGGTCGTGTGGCCGTCTTATTCTGCATCGTTGATTTGCGATGTTGTGAATGATCACAGAATTGTACCAAAGCGTTATGAGTGAGTGTCTGAATAGGCCGGAATAATATGTCCGTATATCTCATTTCAGACACTCACTTTAACGATCCAGATATACTAGACAAATCTCCTCGAAATTTCGAAGATATATCCGAAATGAACCGCACTCTAATTCGGAACTGGACTAATACGGTTGACGAATCTGATTCCGTTTTGTTTGGTGGTGACCTTGCCCACTCCGATATAGATAAACAAGGGTTCTATCACTGGGCGTATAAAGTCAACAATATTGAGATAATCTTGAGAGGTAACCATGACCCATATAACCGTTCAGAACTGGACGATGCGACACTACCACTTATGGAATCATACGAGTTTTCTCACAGAGGTTTTAATTTCTATTGCAGTCACAAATACTCGGGTATTCCAGAAGAGTTCGATGGATGGCATATACATGGACACAACCATCACAAGCGGCCATTCCTTGAGATGGACACAAAACGAATCAATATCTCTGCCGACGTACTCGGGTATAAACCCGTATCTCTTGAAGAGTTGATTGACGCTATTGAGAATGGGGATGATATTCAGGAGCGATCTCAGCCAATCCTCTGAGCCTTTCAAGAGATGATTAGTTATTTCACTGGTGAGGCTGTATTTCCATTCAAAGATGTCGTTCCCATCAACAGAGGTCCGCCTTATTGCGACATTCAAGCAGGGCCTCAAACAGGCCGTCAGCGATATTGATGGTTACAGTTGGGACGACGTTGATTCTATTACCGAGCAGAAGCTCCTCTTGATGGCAATTCGAGACCACGACTTGGACAGCGAGGTAACGATACAGTGGTACGCCGATGGAGACATGCTCCCCGAGCTTGACCACGGAATTGAGAACGCCGGTGAACTCGCTATTCGTGATGAGGAGGGGCCTTACCCGGCTGTCCAACAGGTCGCTGAGTATTATATCGCGACGGAAGAAAATTCGGAAAGTCTTCCAACAGAGATGTCGATTACGGAGGTCATCAACGCCGAAACGTTCAGTTGGCTCCGTGAGTATTACGACCAGCGTGACGGCCCGTTCCAGGATCTATATTTAGCCAACATAGATACTCACCTCCACCTCTACCAATGTGCAAAAGCATGCGACCCGGAAGCGGCAGTTGAGGACTTCCCTGAGAATCTCATCCAACCGCTATCTGAACGGACAAGCGAGATGAAGCGAGAGCTACTTCGTTTCCAAGTCTTCGCAGGTTTAGAGTCGTATGTTACCCAGTTTACCAAGGTGGCTGAGACAGTACTGGACGAATGCGCTAATCGAGGGGTAGCAGAAATGGATCAGGAGCAGCGTTCTGAATACCAGAAGCTCCTTCAACATTTAGATACCTTTTATTACCATGGTCTCTGGAAGCAAATCACTCGTCTAATCGCAGTCCATACTGTTAGCGGTCCTGAGGACTACTTCGAGCGAGCAGCCAATTGGGGCCGTGTCGAAAAGACAAAGGAAAAATTCGTTGAGGTCTTCAGTGAGTTTGCAGAAACAGCATCTGAATACGATATTGATGTGGATATCAAGGAAGATCAGCTTCCGGAGGTATGGATCAACCGAGAATCGATAACCAAAGAAGAGTTTCTGGACTGGGAATTAGGTCAATCACTGCCCAAAGATGCTGTATCATCGGTACCTGAGGACGATCCTGTTTATGACTTAGTGGGTTAAACTGGATGTCCGAAATTTCGGAATTACGAGATCCACATCTAGGAGATTTTATCCAACCGTCTAAAAACGGATCCATTGGAATCCCGAGTACTGACATTTTTGTGGGAAAGCGGTTTTTAGAGGGGATCTTCCATACCGATACAGAATATTTGGATGAAGAAACAACGATTAAACATAAATATGCTCATTTCCTGTTGGAGTGTGTGGTTGGTGACGGGTCTCCCTTCGCAACGATTCATACGACAAGAGAAACTTTGAACATCGCTATCACAAGTCTAGGCCACGGGAATGGCGATCGTAGTGGAGCCGATAACTACTTGGAAAAAGTATGTGAGAGCGAAGTGTTTGAAATTCACCATTGTTCTTCTGCAGAATATGATTTGGTGGTGAATGACTTTTTGGAATATCAACCCCGTGAAATTAGTATTCAAGAAGCAATTCTCGCAAACATAGCGAGATTACTTGATATACCACATATTGCGACTTGGGATTCGGATTTCACTCGATATAATGATGAGATCAGTCTCTATCCCCGTAACTATTGGTAATCGAGAGTGAACGCCACCATTTTTGAATTCGAAATTTCAAGTCTCCCTCAAAGGATCACAGAAGAATTAGTCGGCTCCTGAAGATAGCCAATCAGCATCGGCTATATCTCCAAATACCTGCTTGGTCTCTGGTGGTTCGGTCGGAAGCCGAAGGTCGCGCGGGTCGTCCTCGATGGCCTGCATCAGCTCACCAGCGGTCAGTTGCTTCCCCTTACTCAGGGCTTCACCCGTCTCCTCAGCGCGGAGGATATTCGCCACCGTCCAAATGTTGAAGAGGTGCGCCGCGAGGTTGAAATAAAACGCCCGAAACGCCGGGTTTCGAGACCCGCACTTGGCGAGGAGCTCCTCCTTGATCACGCGGAAGTCCGTCTCGATACCCCACCGACGCCGGTACGCCTCTCCCAACTCTTCCGGTGGGACCTCTTCGGGATACAGGTTCGTGTAGTCGTCTATCGGCTCATCAGCGTCTGACTTCCGCAGTTTCACCGTCTTGTCCGACTTCAGGCCGACCGCGTAGTAGCTGTCTTCGTCGAGGGAGCCGACGTCGTAGGGGTAGTACGACGACCGGAGATCGGCCCACGCCATCCCGTTCAGGAAGTGTTTGACCGTCTTCCCCGACTTACGCCCCTGCATCACGAGTTCCAGGCCCTGCTCGGTGATAGTCGAGATAGTGTCCGAGTTGTAGAACTCCGTTCCCGCGTCAAGGTAGACGCGGCCGATATTCAGGTGCTGTCTGGCCAACCGGAGCATCCGACGGATGTACTCTGGCGTCTTGCTCTTGTCTTTGACCGGGAGCACGACCAGAATCAGCGGCGTGTCGGTCCCGACAAGAGCGAGCGTGATGTACTTCCACGCCCACGAGTAGTTCCGTCCCGGCTTCGTCCCACGAATGAACTCGTTGCTTTCGTTGTCGCCGTAGAACGGCCAGTCCGTGATGTCGATAGCCACCTCCGCGCTGTCGGGAAAGTAGTCGTGCCTGGCAGCGATCTCGAACAGTTCATCGTTCGCCTCACGGAACATCCGCAAGACGGACTCCCGTGACGACTTGCGAAGGTGGTGCGTGAGGTTCTGCCCCGTCGGGATGTCGCCGTCGTCGTAGAACGGCTTGTACTTGAGGTTCTTCGCGGCGTCGTTGACGAACCCGTTCCCGTTCGCGGCGGCGATGAGCACTCGGAGCGACGCGTCCTTCGTCACCTCGGTACTGCTGTCGCGCTTCAGTCGGAGGTACTTGAACGTCTTCGAGCGAAGCTCCCGAGCGATCACCTGAACCGGCGGGAAGCCCTCACCGTCAGTGACTATCGTGTCCGGTGTCGGGTCCCGAAACCAGTGTTCGAGCTTCGTGTCCTGCAAGCGCCGGACCAGGGTTTCAGTCTCACTCGCGTAGTAGTGCCGCGTCTCGTCGTCTATCCGTCCCGGCATCCTGTTCAGCGTCGGCTGACTCACCGAATTCTCGATGCCCAACGACTCCCGGATGTCAGGATTCTTGATGGCACGAGCGACGCCCGACTGGTTGAGCGCCGAGAGGTCGAAGAACAGATACAGCCGTGTTGCGTCCTCGCCGTCCAGATTCTCCGTGAGGTCCTCGTTTTTCCCTTTCGACCAGTAGTAGTGCCGAAGCTGGATCTTCCCGAGGGCCTTTGCGAGTCGATGTTCGGGCGTCTCAAGTTCGTCGTACCGATCTCGTTCGACCGACCAACGGTAGACGCGGTAGACCTCTGATTTGATGGCTTCCCACAGCGGCGGCGTGATGTTGTTGGCCGGATTCCGGCTCAGGAGACCCGTGTAGGCCCACGGATCATCCCGTGGGTCGTCGGGTAGCTTCCTCTCGGCTTCTCTGTACCGGCTTGAAATCTTCGCCTTCTGCTGCCGTCGCTCATGGATTTCACCCTTTGACTCAGGGTCGCGGTCAGTGTCCTCGTCTTTCTCCTTTGCCATCCTATGGAATCCTCCGTCTCACTCCTGCTCGGCTGACCAAACCAGAGAATTACCGACTTTCTTCTTCGAAACACGTCCCTCGTCCAGAAGGCTCCGAAGGCGATAATCCGCACTCTGACGGGCGATTCCGAGCTCGTCAGCCACTTCCTTCGTACCCGCAGGCTCGTGAGTACGCACAGCCTCAAGCACCTCCTCATCGGTGTGTTCGGGCTCGAATCGACCGCCTTCGTTCCTTTCGCGGTCTTCGTCCATTACTCTCTAAGTTGCAGGTATTTCGCTTCAACCTTCTGCTCGTGGGCAGAAGGCATAACACTTATTACGGTATGCTATGTAGCAGAAGGTGAGAAGGAAGCCCGGCCCCTCGGGGCGTGACTGTCGTAGGAAATGCCCGCGTGCTTGGAACACGCGGGTCGGGTTCCCCAAGGCGATTGAAGAACCCATGTCAATGAAGACATCCGCCGGACTTCAGGATTCCGGCACGGAAGCCGAATCGGGCGAGAAAAATACAGCGGTGCGGCTAAATAAAGAAATTATATTACCAACAACTGATAACTGGCACAGTGTACTGTAAGAAACCGCTCCCAGACGGTGTCGTGAGTAGGGCCCACATGCGACCGCCTAATGCGTGAGCAGAAAAGTAATCCCAGGTAACGGAGTACGGATTCCTTGAGTTACACCCAGATGAAGTGCTGAACAGGAGAATGTTTTTTGAGTGATACTGATTGTGTATTCTATGACAGAAGCAGGTTCTACAGGAGTGCCTTGTAGACGATCAAGCGGTGGATAGCTTTCAACCAGTGTATCACATCGCAACTCCTGACCGGTAACTTCGCATACCTACCTAACAGCCGTTTCATCATCCTCTGCTTGAACGAAACCTCGAAGAAGCTATTGCAGTTCTTCGACGAGCGCAGCCACCGTCTGATCAACGGGATCGCTGGCAAGACGGCCTTGCCAGAAGTCGATGTCTTCGTGCTCGATTGATTGGACTCCCCACGGAACAATTCGACTTTCATCCGGGATTCCACCACGACGCCAACTCTCCGCTGGAATCTCGATTAGTCCGTCCATCCATGATTTTGTTGTGAGCGTCACCGCGATATACTGCTCGCCGTGGAACGGACGCCCGTCGTGGTTCGAGAGAATGAGCCAGGGACGAGCATCCTCCTCGCTTTTGAACGGATCATCTCCGTAGACGACGTCGCCACGCTCGAAAATGGGGGTCTCTTCGTTGGTCACTGTTCGTCCTCGATGCTCGGGTGCGGCTCACTTGGTGCGTGTTCACGCCAGGACTCCTCATCCTCTGTACCGAGTTGCTCGTTAAACAGCGCGGTCGCTCGTTCGTAGCCGCTGTACCCATCGAGACGTTCCTCGTCGTCGGTCACCGCCCAATACGTTGCCTTGTGTTCAACGAGGTCTCGGTTCTTCAACCGTGAGAGTGCCGTGCTGACTGCACTCTCGTCGACGCCGATTTGGGACGCTATTTCGCGCGCCTTGAATGCGCGATCCTCGTTGGCAGCGAGAAACCCGATGACTTGATCGGGGACAGAGAGGTCCGTGAGTTCGTCCTCGTTCCTGTTTTCGAAAGTATCTCGGTCGATGGACATCGTTGAGCAGAGATACATCATCCACTGCAAAGAGTGTTAGGAGTGAAAGCTACGAAAATATTGAAGGATATTTCGTCCATCCCACAAATCGGTTCGAGAACCGTATGCATTGAGACGAGCAGTCTCAACTACAGTTAGAAACCTTATTTCTGAAGTCATGAGGGTGATAGCGAGCCATAACTGTTCTAATCCACCAGCCCCCGGCTATACGTAGTCACTGAACCAGTCCGGCGCACCCGTATACTCAGCCCAGCAGTGCTTATACCAGGGTTCACCGCGAGGACGGAGATATCGCTTCATCGAAATCGACCTGATCGCCGCAGAGATCACACTCCACATTCTACATCCAAATCCGATGCTGTATGGCGATTCACCAAAGCTAAGTAACTCAATAGAGTTATTCCATTATGCCGACGTGTTGACCAGCAGATTTATTCAGCGTGCGACAAAATGACCTTGCAGCGAAATGGTACGTCTCTTACATACTAGTGATACGCATCTGGGATATCGACAATATCATTTGGATGAGCGTCGCCAAGATTTCGCTGACGCATTTGCAGAGGTCGTATCAGCTGGAATTCAGCACGACGTTGACGCCGTTGTTCACGCCGGCGATTTATTCCATACTAGTCGACCTGGCATCACACCACTTCAAACGGTTATAACTGAACTCCAACGCCTACAGGATGCAGGTATTCCGTTTCTACTGATCGTTGGGAATCACGAACGAACTCATGACCGGAATTGGGTTGAGTTACTCCAAGAAATCGGGCTAGCCACTCGATTAGATGCAACCGGAACTCGAGTAGCCGATACGACGATCTACGGTTTAGACCACGTCCCACCCGGGCAGCGAGATCGACTTGACTATCACTTCGAAGCTGCTGAAACTGACAGCGCCATCCTCGTTGGCCACGGTCTATTCAAACCATTCGGACACGGCGACTGGAGTACACAACGAATCTTAGCAAAAAGCCCGGTTGATTTCGACCTCATGCTTGTCGGCGATGACCATGGAGCTGATTATCGGCTCGTCAGTAGTGGTCGTTCCGAGAACAACTCCGACTCAGCGGATTCAGATAGCACACCTGAAAGTGACCAAGCAACAACGGCCTCACCAAGCTCAAAGCGTATCCCACTCAGTTATGCTGGTTCCACTGAGCGGACAATGGCAGACCAGCGCGACCCCCGGACATATTCGCTCATAACTGTCCCGCTCAACGGTGCTGTCGATCCTGAAGAGCACATCGACCGTCAAGTCATCGAAAACGCCCGCGAATTCGTCTATATTGATGTGCCACTACATCGCGGCGAGGGTATCGAAACCGTCGAACAAACCATTAGAGAGGAAGTCGACTCGGTGGATGACTCTGTGCTGAAAGTGACGCTAATGGCTGCTGAAGATGAGTCGGCAGTTTCTGCACCATCGCCAGAAGGTGATAATAACGGGGGTGAACCTGGTCGTGTTGTCCACGAACGGGTTCCAGTCGGCCCAATCGAGAATTTAGGTGCCGAACTCGGAGCGTTGGTTACACGAGTCAGCGATCGTCGAGATCTGCTTGAGGACGAACGAGAATACCAAGCAGTCGAATTCGCAGATGTTGATGCCGCTGTCGAAGAACGCCGTGAAGACATCGTCGTCACAGAGACAGCAGACCTGTTCCTCGAAATGGCGATGAATACTGACCAAACTGCAGACAGCAACATCACTGACAAAGCCCAAGAAACTGTTACAACAGTCCTTGAGCGCGAGTCACCCGACGCACTCCACGTTGACAGGACTGATGCTCCCGATACCAGTAGCGGGGGTGGGACGGCAGACACAGCCCATGAATCAGTACCGACTGCTGTTGGCGATGATGACGAAGTCGATAACGAGGAACTCCTAGAGAACGCACTTGAGGAGATCAACGACTGAACATTACTAGCTAACGCTACTACTTCACTAAGTCATGCAATTTCAACGAATCCACGTTCAAAACTGGCGGTGTTTCACAGATGAATCAGTGCGTTTCGAGGATGGTGTCACTGTCCTGTATGGGAACAACGGGTCGGGGAAATCTTCATTATTGGAAGCCGCGTTCTTTGCCCTGTACGGTAGTGACGCGTTAGATAGTGGTATCACCATGGACGATGTGGTGACAGCCGATGAGGATACTGCTGAAGTAAAACTGTCCTTTGCCCATCGAGATGAGTCCTACGAGGTCACCCGAGAAATCCGTGTTCGAGGAGAGACGTATCAAGAGGCAGATCTTACCACACCACCGGGCCAACCAGACCTTGATCAAATCGGTGCTATCGATAATCTAATTGAACAAGAACTCCGGTTAAACGCTGAGGATTTCCTCAATAGCGCGTACGTGCAACAAGGTGACGTTTCTCGGCTTATCGACGCCACGCCGAAACAACGCCAGCGAATCATCGACAACCTGCTCCAGATGAGCAAATTGGAGCGGTATCGAGCTCGCTTGGATAGCATCGGAACTGGCGTCGGTCGCGTTGCTGATACGAAAGAACATCAAGTCAAGGAACTCACGACGCAGATCGAGGAATATAACGAACCTCGAATTCAGTCCAGAAAACAGCAACTGCACGGGTTTGAATCTGTACTTGGAGATAGGCGCGACGACATCACGGCAGATATTGAGGAACTAGAAGGTGAGAAAGCAGACGCCGAGGAGGTTGTCGACGCACAAGAAGACGCACAGGAGACAGTCAAAGAAACCAGAGACACTGCAGCGACACACATGGAGGACTTGGCGAGTTCTGTTTCCAAGCATCAATCGCTACAAAATAAGTACAACAACGCCGAGTCTAACGTCACGCAGCACCAGGACAAATTGACCTCGCTCTTTGCAGCCGGAACCGGTGATCTCACCCCGGACTTCGGTGCTGTCGACGACATCGTTACAGAGGTGACGGAGAACGCTGATGCTGCCGTCAAAAATGAAGTAGCGGACGCGACAGTGGATGGACGCTTACAACAACCAGACACTGGCCCTCGTGAGATAGCAGCCTCTCTTGTGCCGGAATCAAACGACAGGCCGGCGAACGAAGTAGCGGCGACAGCTGATGATATCTTGACAGAGATTCCAACAGCAACCGCACCCCTGACCCCTGCAGTGACGGGCGAGACCATTCGTCTTTAGCTAAGACTCACACCTCGGTTGCGTAGCGGTAGCGAGCGTCTCCTGTAAGACCGGCATCTGTTCTAGTTTAGTGACGGAGTGAAGCAGGATCTCAGCGGAGACTATACCGAATTGAGGCGGATTAGCTCAGGAGACTGGGTTCGCTGGAG
>NZ_VRYN01000012.1 GCF_008124605.1 Halobacterium salinarum DSM 3754 | reverse complement strand
ATATCGCCAGACGGCGTCCAATTCCTGGTTAGCTTGACGGAATCTTCCCGGGAGAGAGTCTGAAACTTCCCTCAATCGGTGGCAAAACAAGGCAAGCGAAGCTCCACCTGCTCCACAACGCCACCGATGAGACGATTGAACGGATCGATGTGACGGACGAGAAAACGCACGACAGCACGCTGTTCAAAACGGGCTCGTGGCTCCAAGGACGGCTCGTTCTGTTCGATCGAGCGTACTTCAAGTACCGCCGCTTCGCGTTGATCGATGAGAACGACGGCTACTTCGTGAGTCGGCTGAAAGAAAACGCGAATCCGCTGATAACGGAGGAATTGCGGGAATGGCGCGGCCGCGCCATTCCCTTGGAGGGCAAGCAGATCCACGATGTGGTCGATGATATCTCGCGGAAGTACATCGACGTAGAGGTCGAAGCGGAGTTCAAGCGGGGCCAGTACGAGGGAACGCGCTCGCTGGATACGAAGCGATTCCGCGTCGTCGGCGTCCGCGATTCGGACGCCGACGACTACCATCTCTACATTACGAATCTGCCGCGAGATGAGTTCTTCCCGGAGGATCTAGCAACGTTGTATCGGTGTCGTTGGGAGGTAGAAACGCTGTTTCGTGAACTGAAGACGCAGTACGAGTTGGACGAGTTCAACACGAGTGACCCGGATGTGGTGAAAATTCTGCTGTATGCGGCGTTGCTGTCACTGCTGGTGAGTCGTGAGCTGTTGGATCTGGTCACCGAACAGGCCGATGACGAAATCGTGTTTCCACCGGAACGCTGGGCGGCGACCTTCCGGTCGCACGCCCAGCTCATCCTCCAGGAACTCGGTGAGTATCTCGGTTACTCGCCACCGCCGTTGCTGGAGCGGCTGATCGAGGACGCTCAGAAGATTCACCAGCAACGACCGATCTTACAGGAGACGCTCGCTACCGCTACACAACCGAGGTGTGAGTCTTAGCTAAAGACGAATGACAGCCGACAATTCCTGTACTAACTACTGATGACAGAGCCTGAGTTTTCAATCTCAACCAACGGTTTTAATACTTAATTTCCATAAGTGCTTATGAACACAGTCTGATGCTGGAAACAACCCGCACCTATCGAGCGAAGGTTGTCAACCACAAACAGGTGAGTGACGACCTCAACCAGTGCGGGTTCTCGGCATCGAAACTGTGGAACGTCGCTCGCTATCATACTCAACAAGAATGGGATGAGACCGGGGAAATTCCGTCTGAAGCCGACCTCAAGCGCGAACTAAAAGACCACGAACGCTACAGTGATCTGCATTCTCAATCAAGTCAGCGCGTTCTCGAAGAACTCGCTGAGGCGTTCAACGGTTGGTTCAAAAAGCGCAAGAACGGCGATACTAACGCAAATCCACCCGGTTACAGAAAAGCGAGGCGACAACCATCCACGTTCCACCGTGACATGGAAGCAGAACGGCATCAAGCACGATTCCAAGCACAATCAACTCCGTTTGAGCAAAGGCTTCAACCTCAAGAACCATCGTTCGGACTTCATCCTCTGTGAGTACGAGACGCGACCGGACGTAGCTGTGGAAAACATCCAACAGGTTCGAGCCGTGTGGAACGGCGACCGCTGGGAACTCCATCTCGTCTGCAAGGTCGAAATACCCGTAGAGGATTCTCCCGGTGACAGGACGGCTGGTATTGACCTCGGTATCAGTAACTACCTCGTCATTGCATACGACGATGGTGATGCTGAGTTGTATCCGGGAAACGTTCTCAAGCAAGACAAACACTACTTTACGCGAAACGAGTACGATACCGAGGGCAAAAACGGGTCGTCACGACGGGCACTCCGCGCTCGGCAAAAACTGTCTCGGCGGAAAGACCACTTTCTACATGCCCTCGCCAAGCAGATCGTTGAGCAGTGTATAGACCGCGGGATTGGTCGAATCGCTATTGGCGACCTGAGCGAGATTCGAGAGGACAAAAACGGCGATTCCCGAAACTGGGGTCGAAGTAGAAACAAGAAACTCCACGGGTGGGAGTTCGAACGCTTCACTCGTCTCCTCGAATACAAGGCTGAAGAACACGGTATCCTCGTTGATCGTGTTTCAGAGCGAGATACGTCGAAGACTTGTTCGTGCTGTGGTCAAAAGCGTGACGCGAATCGTGTGGAGCGTGGCTTGTACGCCTGTGAGTCGTGCGGAGCGACGATGAATGCGGACGTGAACGGTGCGGTTAACATCCGGAGAAAGATAACTCAGAATCCTCCAACTGGGGATATGAGTAACGGTCGTTTGGCACGGCCAGCAGTTCACTTGTTCAATCAGACCTCGGGGCGTTTCGCACCGATCGAACAGGTGAGTTGCGAACCATAATATCTCAACGCTCGGGAACCTCACGCTTTCGCGCGAGGAGGATGTCAACGCCAAGTGTGTATTAGATCGCGGTCGCATAGTGCCGAGTATGGACAGGTCGCCGGCTAAGACATCAACCCCCTTCATTTGCGGAGAAGTGGGTCGGGAAGCGCAGGACAGTCGTAATCGAAGGCCCCCGTTTAACCAACAAAATTAAGCCTTCGAGTACCATTTGTTGGTTAAAGCCCACCCATGTCGTACTCAGAACCAGCGACCCCACCCGAGGTTCCCGGAGAAGTAGCGTCCTCACTCGAGGAGTGCAATGCGGAAACGCTCCGGTCTATCGCCAAGTATGCTGATGCACTCGCGGAGTATCGAGAGCGAGAGGCGCGGTTGAACGAAGCTGATGATGAAGACGATCCTCAAGAACGCCCTGAGGATTTACCTGAAGACGTCCCTACCAAAGCCACACTGACTGAGAAGGAGATCAACGGGAATCGATATTACTACTGGCAGTGGAGAGAGGGTGACAAAATCAAATCTCAATACAAGGGGCCAGTGAATCCGAGCGAGTAGAGATTAACCAACAAGTGCAGAATACTGGCGTGTCTGTTGGTTAACCTTGTGGACTTGTTGCTGCCGGTTCCAGTATCAATATCTTACCAGTAGTTGACGATACGGTTTCTTTATTCAGAGTACTGGGTGAAACAGCCGGTTAGTTCAGAGCGTATATTGGGCGATTCTGACCATCTATGTTCTTGACATTTTACCCGCGAGACTCGGTGAAACCCCTTTGTTTGACTAATTCGTCAATTGATGCTCTTAGCAGGGCCAGTCGGCACAGTCTTTCGATACCGTTGAATCAGATAGATTGCGGCGACGTAGTGGGCAAGAGGGTTGAGATACAACATGATGGAGAGAAACGAGAAGCAAACGCCACCGCCGACCCATATTCGCCTGTCTGGTACCCACGGAGAGTCGCTCTCCCGAATACCCCCAGTATCCCGGTATATTGCATGATAAAACACGGGCGTGAGAATGAGTAGTGAACCGCCGAGGAACAGCTCGTATGTGGATAACCCAAACGGAAACGTTGTACTAGACGTTCGAACTGCAGTAAAAGACCAAACAACGTTGAGTAGGGAAATAGCCACAAGGCGGAATTGCCACTGATTTCTTCTCAAAGAACGTATCGATTCCTTCATTTCTGGCCTACATATTTCTTCGGTTTATTGACTATAGTCCTTGGGTTACTATCCTGCTCGGCGGTCAATATGCATACCTACTTACCGATTTAGCCGTTTCAGTTTCAGGAACCTTTCTGAATAAAGAAATCGCGCTAGCAACTACTGTTACCGTAGAATGGATGTCTTCCGCGCATTCGAGAGATTCAGATTTCGATAGGGACTCGATTCTGAGAGTGACTGAAACGACCGTAGTTAATCTTAAGATTAATATTCAGATTAGATTTAAGTCGGTTCAGTATGTGGAGCCACTATGAGCGACCAATTCACCGAGGCTCTCGATAAAACAGAGGAGGCACAGGAGACCTATGCGAATCAACTCGGGATCAAGCCAGAGCGGATTCCGTTCACGGCTGAAACACTTCCTGATGCGAGTATTGCGGTGCGTGCGAATCAAGATCTACTCAACGAAGTCGCGAGCCACATCCTGAATCGAGCAGGCCACATCTCGATCATCGATGAACGGGGTGCTGGAAAATCTCACTTCCGTGATCTCGTGTACGACGCTCTTTCAGATGGCCCTCGGAGCGAAGAGTTCCGAGTCGCTCGAATACGCGAAGTGGAGTCCATCACGACACGTCGCTTCTATACACGCCTTCTCGACGAGCTCAGTGAGTACGATGACCTCGAGATTCCAGAGTCGTACCCGCACGCCACAGACGAAGTTCGACAGATCGTCGAGGAGGTTGCCGACCAGCTCGAAGCCCTCGATATCGCATGTATCATTCAGGTTGACCAACTCGAGGATGCAGCTCGGAATACACGAACTTTCGAGCAGCTACTAGCCGCGTTGCAGAGCGTTGGTGACCTAGGAGAAAGTGAACCCGTATTCATTCTCTTCCTGTTCGGAACGGAGCGTGCTGGTAATCGTATCGACGAACTGCGCGAGACATTCAGTTCGCGACTCGTCGCGAAGGATCGGACACTGGAACGGTTCGGGTTCGCAGAAACAGAAGAACTCATCGCCAGGTGGCTTGCCTGGGCCCGTGAGGAAGAGTACGATTCTGGATATCCGTCCGACCCCTACACGGCGAGTGCCATCGAGACCGTCGTCGAAGTCAGCGATGGGACTCCGCGTAATACTCGACAGAAGTGCTATCATGCATTCCGGGCTGGTGCGCAGCAATTCGCAGCCGAACAAGACGTCCAGATCACGGACGAGACGTTAGACGAATATCTTTAATATTAAGCTTAAGAATAAGAGCGTATGAGCAACGACAATCCATTCGGCGAAGCGATGGATGACGCAGCGGAGGAAAAAGACCGAGTGGACCAGCAAGGTTCGTCGGACTTCGACACCGAACCCTACTACGACGCACTCAACACTGGCGTGAAGGACCACACAATAGGCGTCTCCGTAAGCGAAGAAATGCATCAGTTCTGGCGTGAACTTCAGGACACGGATGATGTCGACGTCAATCCGGCCCAGTCCATTCGGAATCATCTCGAGAATCTTGCCCATCGTCATCCGGACGTATTCGAACGAGCTATGCGGAAGCTCGAAATCGATCGGGAGATGTGACCGCCGCCCTTAACCAACAAGGCTACCAGAAGACATCTTCGCGTTGGTTAACTGGCGATAGAGACTCAAATCGTCTTGCAATCGGTGACACGCGGACAGTACGCATCGACCCTACAGTGACGTAGAATCCGATGAATTGCATTCTAATCGCCAGGATGCGGAGGCTCACCCCTATCGACTTGTTCACCGAATCCACGTACGTACACAGAGTCACCTCTATCGATTTGTTCAGGGGCGTAGCTATGGGCAGTTCGATCGTTGAGGAGAGACGTTCCTGAATTCCAGGATAGAATTATGAACGCGGAAGGCCTCGCTGGGGAACGGATTCTGCATATTACGGTACTGACTTTGGAACCACCCTCTCACCCCTATCGATTTGTTCTCACGGGAAAGAGCAGCTCGGGAGCAGTTTGACACCGATGGAAGTAATGAGAGAGACGGCGATCAGGAGTTCTTCCCTATATTCTACGCTTTTATAGGATTGTTTTTTGACTATTTCGGGAGACGAGGACGAAGTAGAACAAATCGATAGGGGAGACTGGTTGAGCTCAGAAGCAAGTCTAAGGACTTGTATTGGGGATGTCGAGGCTGACCATACCCACGCTACAGGGACCTGTTTAAGTCAAGAAAC
Organism: Halobacterium salinarum DSM 3754; assembly: GCF_008124605.1. Classification (GTDB taxonomy): domain Archaea; phylum Halobacteriota; class Halobacteria; order Halobacteriales; family Halobacteriaceae; genus Halobacterium; species Halobacterium salinarum. The sequence goes on along the minus strand of NZ_VRYN01000012.1, from coordinate 22,001 downwards.
GAAGCCAAATCGAGCGACTCCAATTGATCAGAACAAATCGATAGGGGTGTGTCTACTCTAGCTAGTCTAGTACTAGAACTAGAAGAAAGAAGAATAGATAGAGAAGACAACAGCTCATCCAACGAAAATTCGGCTTAGGGGTGGTGACAGCGTGATTGGCATCGAGTGACCCCTACCCCACCTTTGTGGGTAGAACAAATCGATAGGGGTGAGAGGGTGTTGTTCATTTCTCGTGATGTCGTCCAAAGAAAGCCTCTCTAACAAATCGTCGGAGGTCTGCGAGCAGAACGCTATAACTCTTTGATTCTACACTGATGAGCCTCATAGCGGTAGAAAAGAAATCGACAGGGGAATCTTTTAGTATCCTGATAGAGTGGGGTGGGGTATGCCCACGGATCCTGGTCCCGAGGAAACACCCGAGTCCACGGGTTCTATCAAAGATCTCATCCTCGAGCAGGAAGAAGCCGCGAGTCTCATCAAGAACCGATCTCTTCTCGAACCGAACGAGATCGTCGACGAGGAACGTATCGTCGGTCGCGACTCCCAGCTTACTGACATCACCCAGCATCTTCGCGTCGCGATCAGCAACGAACGTCCCCCAAATCTCTTCCTTTACGGACCGTCAGGGACTGGGAAATCACTCATTATCAATGCCGTCTGTTCGAACATCCTCGAACTCTGTGAAAGTCGTGACATCAGATTCGGCGTAATCCAGATGAACTGCCAGAACGTCGGGACTCTCGGCTCAGCCGTTTACGAGCTAGCCCGAAAAGTCGCGAACGACGTCGGAGCGACCGTTGAGGTCCCAGAACACGGTATCCCGAACAAGAAGAAATGGCGAGAACTCTATCGTCTAATCAACGAGCACTACGACACAGTCGTCTTCATCCTCGACGAACTCGATATGCTCGTCGGTCGCCGAGATATGGACGAGCCGGCTTTCTCTCGTCTTCTGTACCAGCTATCTCGTGCTGGGAGCACGGACGAGATCACTGCCCAAGTCTCTGTAACCGCCATCACTAACGACACGAAGATGATGGAGAACGTTGGCAGTCGAGCACTTAGTTCGTTCACGCCGGAGGACGTCCACTTCAGCGACTATGATGCCAACCAGCTCCGAGAGATTCTTTGGGCTCGGGAAGATGCTTTCCACGAAAACGCACTCAGTAACGACGTGATTCCGCTAGCAGCCGCGTTCGCTGCACAAACGAACGGGGACGCACGGAAGGCGATCGACCTCATGCGAACTGCAGGGTCGATCGCTGAGAAAGCAAATGCGGACCAGGTTCGCGAAGAGCACATTCGAGAAGCCCAAGACAAAGTCGAGAAGAACCGCGTACTCGAAGTGACTCGTGGGATTAGCACCCAGAAGAAGCTCTGTCTCTTTGCGACTGCTGCGGTTGCTCGGGAAACCGGGACTGGTGCAGCGAAAAGTCCGCTCGGCTATCGCATGTATCAGTATCTGACAGGGACACTCGATGCAGATCAGTATCACCAGGAGACGTACGTGAACAAGATGAAGGAACTCACGACGTATTCCTTGGTCGAGACCGAACGGAAAAGCCAGGGACCGCATTCGGGAAGCTATCTCGAGTTTACGTTTGGAGAGAATCCGAACACCATCATCGAGACACTTCGGGAAGATTCGCGACTGAAGGACGTCAACGTGGACGAACTACGGACCGTCGTGAAGGCTCAGATCAATAAGTAGCTTCTTCTCGGAACAAATCGATAGGGGCGAGGGTGCGGCGACGACCTAGCTCATTCGACATCGAGAACAAGTCGATAGAGGTGTGCCCCAGGTGCTTGGTGGTTTCTCACACAACAAATCGATAGGGGCGTCTGTCTCGCTCCAATCTACAGTATTCTCAGGCGACATTCGTTCTATACTGTCCTCGAAAAATGGGGCACGAGTGGTGCCGCTCCGCCAACCTACTGGTAGAGTCGATTCACCGGTCTACGCTCATATTCATGTAGCCGCCTTTAACGACTTCCTCGAAGGGATCTCCACGAACCAGGGATTCTGCGTCCGACACATCTTCGAGTACTATCTCAGAGACGAAGCGCGTCTCCGACGCCCAGTTGGGTGTCCCTGGCTCAGGAACGTAGACGAGCCGAATCACGTACGACCGATCTCCTCGGAGGAATGCCTTGCAGCGACGGTATTCGTTGGTCGTTAGTCGGAAGTGGAATGGTGGGGAACGGCCGCCGACCGCCTTCACCTCGACAGGAACGAACTGGCTGAGATCGAATTCTCGTCGTGGACCCGATAACGGACCGAACGGGTCGATTACGTCGAACCCGGGGCCCTGTTCAAGCGTGACGTTACAGAGTCTGACTAGTGGGTGATCCCGAAGCCGTCCATCTCCAAGGTGATCACGCCAGTCGACGATAGATTCCCGCGTTAACCCACCGCCCGACAAGAGCGGTAGTAGTTCCTGGTCCCAGACTCGGTCGAGATGCCAGTTGTGATCGCCGTTCTGCTGATCGTCGTGCAACGCACGGAACGTCGAGCGGACCGTCCGAATCATTCCGATGGGCTGGTCGTCAAGCCAGCGTGCAGCATCATCCAGTATCGCGACGAGCGTCGCAGCCTCGCCTTGCTGACCGCGACCACGATACTGCGTACTCCCGCCACCACCGCCACTGCCAGTTGTCCGCGTCGAAGCGCTTTGCACCTCGAACCCTGCATCGAGAAGGCTCTCGGTTGAGAATTGCTGGCCGCTCATGGCCGCAGACTGGAGGTCAGCAAGTGCGCCGTCTTGGTGGTCGGCAGCGGAGACCGTCGCTTCATCTTCCGGTAGCTCTCCCTCAAGGATATACCGTCGCAGCATTGTCTCCAGATTCGCTGTTTCGCTCGCGATAGCTCCGGAAAGTCCCTCGAGGAAGGGAGCGACGACCTGCGACCGGAACCGATCTTCGGGTGAATAGTAGAATAACAGCTCGCCGTCTGCGTCCTCATTTTGTAATCGGTCGGGGAGTCGGTCAACCCACTGAACGTTTGACTCCGTCGATAAGGTGCGAAGCCGCGACCGCCACACATCGATGTTGTTGAGTTCCGTCGTCTCCGTACGGTCCCAGACGTTCATCACAGCGAGCACACGGACGTAGGTGGACGGAACTGACTGTGGGAAACACGCTGTCGCGTCGAGTGCTCTCGCGTTCTTCGCCAGCCAGTCAATCACGTCCAATTCGCGGCCGCTGTCGGACTCCAAGATTATCTCCCGCCACGGTCGCCGATCCTCGCCAAAGAGCCGATCGAGAACGAATCTAAGCTCGTGAGGAAGACTCTCCCGAACGTCGCGAACGAACGTTCCCTGGGGCGATGTCCCATCTAGAGTAGTGACTTCAAGGCCGCACAAGGCCCGCTTGAAGTCTTGGACAGCGATGTCCTCCTCGCGCTCGATTGCTTCAACGACTTCGTCGACGGTCGGAGCAACCGTGCCGTCGAAGCGCTCGACCAAGGTGACAATAGCGTCAAGCCGTTGCCGGAGGTCTCGACGTCGTCTCGTACCTAGTATCCGTGCGACGTCATCGACGGGGAAGGTTCGCCGCTGCCATCGCTTCGTGAGCTCTGCTGGTGAGAGATCACCGTCGAGTGCCTCTCGGAACGTCGCAATTGTCGTCGGTTGTTCGGCAAGCAGCGAGACAGCGTTCGCGAGCCCGTCGAGGGTGAGTCCGTCGTCGAAGGCTGCTGAATTGAACACGAAGGCTTCCTCACCGATCCGAGGTGCATAGAGGCCCGATTTCGGGGCGTCGAGGTCGTCTTCGATTACTTCGGGGAACTGTTCAGCCACTCGCAGCTCTGCGATTGCGGCGTCTAAATCATCTGCAAATTCGCGGATTCGATCCTCACTCCGCTGCTCGAGTGATGCAACGAGGAGCACCATCCGATCACGAAGTGCCGAACGGAATTCGGCGACTGACTCGTCCGTGAATGTCAGCTCGTCCGCTTCGAAGATTGGCTTCGACGCGTCGACTCGCGCAATCCCGAGAGCGTTGGTGAGCCGGGTAAACGGTCCTGACGCAGTTCTGGGTAGGAGCCAGTGTCCGCCCTGTTCGACGGCACGGCGTTCCCACGGCTTCGGTGACTGGTCCTCGTAGTAGCGACCCTTGTCGGCGTTCTCTGCCAGCCACTCTAGCGACGCGACTTGCCACTCACCGTTACGCTTAATCGGGAGGTGAGTCAGGAACGGCAAGTCGACGTCTTCCGCTTCTGGGTCCTCTGCAGGTAGCTGGCGCAGAATCGGTTCTAGGAGCGCTGTGTAAGCTGCGTTCCAATCATTATCCCGGTCGTCAGGGATATCGAGAGCGACCGGTTCCTCGTTTGGGCCGTCGACGGCGAGGACCTCGAGGAGCCGGTGCAGGTGCCACGCAGCTTCAGTAGCATCGAACGAACCGATTGGTTTCACTCCCAGCTTTCGGAGCAGTTCTTCAGAGAGATCGAGGTCATCCGGATCGATGTGCGGGAAGAGTCGCGAGGCTCTGGCCCCACGCGACCCTGTCTTTACGACTGTGTAGGCAAATCGGGCAGCGTCATCTCCCCAGCGGTCTTGGAGTTCTGGATTCGTTGTTACGGTCGCGTCCCAGACTTTCAGTTGGCGAAGCTGCCAGTTCAGGAGCGTCGGGACTGACTTCGACCATCCGTAGCCGTCACGCTGATGACCATGCGAGCAGGTCCATCCCGTCTCAAGTATCGACTTGGTGAACTGGCCTTCGTACCGGTGGAGAAGTTCGAGGAGATTCTCTTCGCCGAGCTGCTGAACTGCGTCGAGGTCGTCGAACCAGATCCACGTTGCGAGGAAGACGTCTCTGAGAACGCCATCTGTCTTGACGTTACATGCGTTCGAGTGCTCGGCTGTCGTCTGGGGGTGTCTTCCCGGCGCCGTGATCCACTGTTGATAGACGTTTCCTGCATCTGTTAGAGAACGCTGGAGTGCGCCAGCACTCTCCGGGACGCCGTCACTCGCCAGAAAGTCGCCTGCAGACCACTCGACGGGATCCCAGGATGCGTCACCTCGAGTTCGTGGATGCCCGGATCCATACATCCATACCGTCCGGATATCGGGAAGTACCGAGACACCGAACAACGAGAGTGTTTTCGCGATTCGCTCGTGAGCGTCGTCAGTCTCAAGCGCACCGGCAATCGGAACCCACGCCTCTTCAGTCGGCGCTGGCCATGTCGCACTTGCATCCCCATCGAACGTGTCCCAGTCTTCAGTCGCATCCTCTCCGTGGGCTAGCGCCCGGATACGCTGCCAATCATCGTCGAGTATCGTTTCCCGGATGGTATGGGTGCCTCCCTCTCGCGGGAGAGTGAGTCGATTATTTCGGAGATTCAGGCGTCGGCGGAGGTTTTGCCGCTGGTCACCTTCTGACCGCGCAACCGCGGATTTCACGTATTCAGTCGGAACAAACGAACCCTCGTCTGTCTGAAGGTCCGTCGACTCGCTCCCGAGCTTGTTGATCTGCTTCGCGAGGAAGTAGAAGTCCAGCGCCTTCACACGCGCCGAGTCGTCCATTGCGAATGTGTCCAGGAGTTCGCGGAAATAGCTCGGCGTGCCATCGTAGACACGGACTCCCCACGGCCGACCAGCGAGGTCCAGAACGCGACGGGCGCGTTCGTTCTGTTCGACCGCTCGATCCAAGAAGTAGACACGGAAACTCGACTTCTCACGCGGTACTTCAGGCGGTTGGGTGTCTCGTTCCGGAGAGTTGATGTCCCAGATGACTGACCGTGTACGGCTCGTCCCACGCTCGTTCGGATTTGGCCCCGATCGTGCCTCGATGGGAACGAGGAGGGTACTATCCGCCGCATCACTCTCAGAGCGTGTTTCTTCGGCGACGTCACCGACTACTCCGTTCTCGCTCGTGCGACGGCAGGGCAGGAGGTATACACCCTCCAGGTGCGAGGAGAGCATGTCGAGCGTTGCTGACAGCTCATCATCGTTCGAGCCAGAGCGGAGTATCGTCTCGATAGTACCGACAAATAGTGCCCGAGCAGTACCGGAGTCACAGACAAGATGTGACGCATCCTGCCCGACCATTTGCCGGTCGAGGTGGCTGCCAAGGATCGCGCCCCATGAGCGGGCAATCTCGGTTGAGAACTGTTCTGCATCGTCAACCCAGAGGAGCGCCTCGATTCTCTCCTCCCATGTGGTCGGGACGGAACGACAACCTTCGAGTGTTTTCTTCGTCGGGAAATGACGGTCGACGACAGCGTCGGAAACTGATTCATCAAGCGAGTCGGTCACATCGAACAGTGCGAGGAAGCCATCGCGCACGGTGCCGTCCCAATGGAGAAGCGACTCACCGGGTACAACAGGTGTCGATACCCCGTCTTCATCGCTAACTGTGGGAACGCACGGCCGCTCACGGAGTTCCTCATAGACTGCGGCACGGAACCACGTGAGCAAGCTCGCCTGTGAACTCGGGTCGTCCGGGTAGCTCTTCGGTGGTGGCGGGAGAAGAATCCACGGATAGCGGTCGCCAAAGTTGCTCCCGCCTGCTGCCTCGGCAACTCGAGCAACGAGCTCTACTCCTCGTTCGAGGACTGCCTGATTCTCATCGAGGCTGTTGAGACTGAGATCCTTTCGATTTGTCTCGACCGTGAAGTGCCCATGGAGACAGAACGGAAGCGAAACGTCCCGTGTATTCTCGATCGGATAGTAGAGGTATAGCGGATATTCCTGTGGCCGCTCTCGTTCAGTTCTCGTCTGCGGAACGAGCAACTGCGTGGATGCGTCGGCGTCAACAAACCCGAACTGGTCAAACTGCTCGTCCGCGAACGATGCGTCCGTTCCCTCGACAGCCACCGTAACTGTCTCATGACGCACTGTCTCGCTATCGAGTGGCCCAGCGGTACGGTCGACATCCCACCGCTCCCGGCTTGGTTGCTCCGTGCCGTCGACGCGTTCGAGCAGCAATGACTCGATCCCGCCAAACTGGATGAGCGTCTCGGGTGTCAGCGTTTCACTCGTCGCGCGTTCACCGTCAGCCTCCTTCGAGAGATACGACCAGAGCCGTTCGGCCCGACCAGCACTACCTCTGTCGGACGATTCAGGTAGTGGAATATCGAACGCCTCGAGGAGGTCGCGCCACTCCGTGTCCTCGTACTCAACGAAAACAGCCGTGCGGAAGGGGTCACCGTACCATTCGTCGACATCGCCAGTGAGGAGCGCCGATGCTCGGTCGGCAACGGGATCGTCTGCCCCAGAAGCTGTCGTCAGGGGAACCGGAAAATCGAATAGCGGGAGCTTGCCGATGTCCTCCCGAGCGTCTTGGGTCAGCTCCTCGGTTCGCTGATCAGCATTCGAAGCCGTGGTGAGTGACTGGATCGCTTCGTTCGAGACAGCCCCACGAAGATCGAACCCAGATGTATCGTATCCTAATGACGAGAGCAACGCAGCAGTGACGTACGACCGACTAAGCCTAACGCGAAGCGTTTCATTTGTAGCACTCTCGTGGCGCGTCCAGATCTCGAATGCATCCCCAGTAGCGAGTATTGACTTCAGCCCAACCCCCTTGTGTCCGATTTCCTGGTCGCTATTCCCCTTCGAGGATTCGCCAATCATCGTGACGGCGTCCTCGACATCCGGGTCGAACATATCGAAGGGATGGCCGGTGTTCGCGACGAGAACGCCTTCGTCGTACACTCCAACGTAGACGCGGCCACCATCAGTGTCTCCAGGGATTGCGTCACGGGCGTTCTGGAGGAGTTCAAGGATTTCTCGCCCTTCGTGACCGCCGGCGATTGCTCGCTCTGCGTTCCCACTTTTCACTTTATCTCGGAGGCGTTCAGAAATAGTGGCTGAGGACGACGCCGCAGAAAAGTCATCGAGGAAATGTTCCCAACGATCGCTCCACCGCTCGAAGAGTTCCGCTTCCGAAAGGTGGTCAACAACCGCCGACTGACTTGCCATGCTATCGACAGATGCGTAATTCGTTAATAAATGCCAGGGAGATGTTGTCGATTACTGTGTAGTTGGGGCGTTGATCCTCCTCGAGGGCTGATTACACGGGTCAGACAGCTGCGAACTCCTGTGGTGCGGCATGAAGATTTCTCACAATGATCTATTTTGGTCGAATCCGTGAAGCTCCCAGGCTTACCGTTGACATTGCGGTTCCGCTTGCCAGTTCGGGTAGATTCGCTTGTATTCTCTTACTTGTCCACTGCTACCTGTGTATCCACTCTGAGTACCAAACTCTGGAATTCAGAGTTTGACGAGACACTAATATCCTCACGATACTCATAGTCAGTCCATTCAGCGACGTACTGGCCGACCAAGTTGATCGGTGCTTCCTCACCGCTCTTCGACATCCAGTCTCGCTGCTCTCGCCAGTTCAATTTTCCTTCACCAAATTCGCGCCCTTCGTGGATCCGAAACTCGTCATAAAGGGCCTGACTTGCCGGTGAAGTCCAATAGTTCGAGTCATTTGTTAGGAGAACCGCATATCCGTATCTTCCTTGGTTGGCAACAATCTGCTCTACACGGTTGATATCGCGAAGAAAGCGGTAGTGAGCCCGGTCGTGTGCACCTTGTGTTTTCAGCTGGAAGGTTTCCTCAAAAACGGCGTCTTTGACGGTCGCCTGTTTCGTTTTGTATTTCAGCTCGATAGGAATTGTGACATCTCCTCGTCGTACTCCGATGTCGACTCTGACACCCGGCTCTGGGTTCCATTCTAGTCGAACTCGTTCATTACCATACATCTGGGCGAGTTCTGCTCCGAGAGCCAGCTTGAGGTGATCCTCAGAGTGGAAGACTTGCCCAAGCTGACTCAATGCCCACTCGACGTCAACCATATTTTGCTATGTCCGTCCACCAGTGATAATTCCAGCCCCACGACAGAGCACTTCTCAGGTTGTTCTCAGTCGCCCCTTCTCAAATGAGTTCTAGGTCTGCTAACTTCGATTGAAGCGATTGGAACGCCTGATTGTCTTCTTCCTCGCTTCGCCCACCTGTGACTACCACTTTGCCGCTGGCAAACACAAGGAGGACACAACGGGTACCTGATGGTCGGTAGACCAAGCCTGGGAACTGCTCTGGTTCATATTCTGTTTGTTCCAAGCCGAGTCCGATCGTCAAAGTATTGAGATCGATCTCGTGATGGAGGTTCCCGACGCTGACGACGTTTTTCACCTCCAGAGTTGGCTCGTCGATCGTTATCCCAAGATCTAATATAAAATCGATGAATCTTGAGTTCAGTTGATGCATTTTCTCGAAGTCGTTTCCCACTCGAAGGAGATACTTTCCCGAGGTGTAGAGAATAATCAGCTCGCCACTCTCCTCAAATCGAAATAATGCTGTATTGTTTTCGGGTTTGAAGTACGCGACGGGTAGTTCCGCATCTGCGACAATTTGTTCGATATCGACTTCGATTCCGAGTGTGCCTAACGCTGCTATATTGACGACGTCAACCTCAGATTCGGTCATTAGCTAGTATCTCACGATAACCTGCAACATGACTTGAGGTTTTAGACACGGTAGTGAATGCCTCAGGAGTGCTCTGGCTACTATTCTTTCTCGACTCGGAGGAAGTTCAGCATGCATTCCTGCGGAAGGATCCCACCGTGGTAATAGCGGGCGTCGGTAAGCCCACTTTTGCTGTTGTACTGTCGAGGTTTGGCGAGCAATCGAACTGACGTTTTCAGATATTCTGTTCCAGGTGTCTGACCCGTGACTCGGACGCCTGTTCCGGCGTCCTCGATGTCGTCTCCAGCGATTCGACGATATTTGACCTCTCCATCTCCGTCGTAGCTAGAAATCGATTCCATCGTAGTCCCCTTCGGGAGCAGGACGAATCCGTGATCCGTCACGACGTAGATCCGATCCCAGTTTTCGTTCTCTAGCTTTTCTGTAATCAGATCGTAGAATTCGTCGATGTAACTGGTGAAGTGACTCTCTGGATTGTCGAGTTCATTCTCACCGATGTCGTCGATGTCCTTGTCGTAGTAGGCGATTTGGTGGTGTTGCCACCCGGAATCGCGATCGTCCGGTACGTCCCATCCCTCTCGTTTAAGGACTTTCACTCGGTTTCCTTTGTTGTCGAGACGCTGACCACCTCGTTCGACAGAGAGCTTCCCGTTCCGGAGTTTGACACGGAACCTGTGGGATCGCCCTGGTGTGAGTGCAGCCATCCCGAATTTGGTCTCTGATGGAAGTGTGCTAACTCTGGTCTCTTCGGCGATCGAATAGTCTTCTCGAAGGCGGTTGGCCAGCTCCCGAGCGAGGTCTAATCGCAGCGCATCAATCAGAAACAGGGCGACTGTTTCCCCTGTTGCGAGATCCTGCTCGTTGTCAGTCCACCACTCGTAGGCAGCGTCTTTCCCCGCCAGAGGCGATCCAGTACTGAACGAACTGACTACTGCCTCGCTCATCTCCTCAAGATAGTTCATATACCGCGTCTCTAAGAGCTCGGCGCGAATCTCAGGGAGCGACTCCGTCGCCGGGTGAGAGTTGAGGAGTCTCTCTTGCTCGGGTTCACCTGTGATCTCGAGTTCCAACACCCCATAGTCGATCTTCCAGGTTCCGTCTTCTTGATCAGCATACTGATCGAAGGGGTCGAACGACTGGGACCGCTCTTCCCAGGCTGCAAACCGCAATTCCAACTCGGCTACCTGTTCGGCTTGTTCCCAGAGCGTGGTCCAGGGAATATCGTCCGGATACACACCGAGGGCTTGTTGGCGTTCGTTCGCTCTTTCGATACATTCCGTGTACCTTCCCTCTTCTAATGATTCGAGCCAAGCATCCCACAGAGCTGCATCAAGCGCCCCATCAACCGGACAGGCCACGAGCTCCCACACATCGTCAGATGCTTCGATTACGTCCCCCCAGTAGCTCTCGCTCAGATAGCGCTCTGCCAACCGCTTGCTCTGTCGGGAATCGACAATCCGTTTGAGTGGATTGATATCGCCAAGGGTGCTCCCCACGTTTCCATATCCCTCGGGGAAGGCGTCGACATCCATTCCCCCGACGACGAGCCAGCGAGCAACGGCCCACTTCCAGACGACGTCCTCGATCTCTTCTGGTGTTTCAGCATTGTCTGCGGGAGCGACGTGCCTGTCTTTAAGCGACTTTTGCACTCGGGCAATCGTCTCATCATCCTTGTCAATTTCTGGCCATCCACCTTCGAGGAGGTGCTCTAAAATCTGGCCCTCTCCCTTTGTGATTATCTCACCGATCAGGTCCCCGTAGCGTGGAATTCCACCGCTTGCGAACTGAGTTTTGATTACATTCGCCGCAGTTTCGCGGTCAGCCTCCGTCCCTCGCTCAACATCATAGATATCCCAGGGATTGACCTCATACAGCTCGGCAGTCAGCTGTTCGATCGTGAGTTCGATTTCACCGCCAGTTTCACGGATGTCTCTGAACCAGTCACGATTCTCCTTCGCTTGCGGGATGTACCAGACGTGGGGAGTCTCCGGTTCGTCGATTGCGTTTCTTCTCAGCTCGAGAGGAAACCGTTCTGCCTCCGAGAACCCCACGCCGATCCGGTCTGCAGCAGCACGGATGACCTCTCGGAGATGTCCTCCGTCGTCCCACCAGACGACTCGAACAGCTGTCGCGTAGTCGTCAGGAAATTCATCTTCTAGATGAGCTTTCGCCTGGTCTTCGAGTGTCGTCGTCGGTTGCGATTTCATCGGTCTTCCTCCTCTGTATCGATAACCACAATAGTGCCGTCACCTGGTTCGGTCACATCTGCCCAGAGCTCGTCGACAGATGGCCCGTCGTCATCTTGGTCATCATCGTCTTCATCATCGTCGTCATCATCGTCCGTTGACTGGAGCTTTGCATCGGCCTGTTTCACCAACGCTTCTGCTCGAGACGGTGTGACGAGGTCTGGTCCACTTAGCGCACGCTTCACCTGCTTCGTGATGAACGCTTCAGAATGTTCTGAGTTGAGTTTCTCGTACCGAGATTCGAGCTGGTTGTAGAGTGGACCATTTGGTTGATCCTCGAGTAGTCCCCGTGCCTCCTCAAGCTGGCTAGCTTCGCTGACTGCGTTCCCGGATGCGATATCGGATTCGGAGATGTCATCCGCGGATGCAGCGATCTCATCGAGTTCTCTGAGTGACTCGAAATTCACTCCTGAAATTGTCTCGGTGACGGTATCGATTTCTACGATTATGTCTTGATCCAGTAACGCTTGCTCGACCGCTGAACAGAGCTCCGAGATCGAATCCCCCTCGGGTGTGGTTCCCGTGAGAAGGTGGTAGAGCTCACTAATCTGGGAGGTACGGAAGTCCTGAGCCTCTGTCTGGAGCTTAGTGAGACTCTCCTTGGAAGGTATGCGTGACCCATCGACGGCGTCCTCCATCTTGTAGGTAATCGCAGCATCTGGGTACAGTGATCGCATCGTCTCGAGTGTGCTGTTGAACTCATCCCAGAGCGGCTCCTCGCCCTCGAATAATGGTTCAGCTTTGTGGAACCACTCTGCCTGCGTTGGTACTGGCGATTCAGTCAGTACTGCATCGTCAAGTTCGCCACCTGCCATCCCTGGTTCTAACGCGTCACGGAGCGCATCTAGTGTGATTTCTTCGTCAAACTCGAGATCCACACGAGCACAGATGTTCCGAATACCCGAACTATTCTTTTCTGCCCATGATGCGAGATTGGAGAGCCAAGCGGTCGGATCGTTCCCTTGTGGAGCGAATCCTCGGAGTGACTGATAGACCGCTTTTAGATTGCTACTTCCCTCGATGTCTACGGGATCGAATCCAATATCGATGTCACGGATATCGGAGAGACGTCGCATCACGCGACCGATTTCGCCCGGGTCTTCGATACGGACCCCATCACGTCTGATCTCGATTTTGTTTGCTGCGGCAAGCGTGATCAGAAGCGCCGCCAGTGCCTCGCGTGGCGTCCCGAGATATTTCCCCCGCCGACCAGCGATTTCTTCGAGGACAGTCTCTCCACTCACTAATTCCTCTCCAGCGTAATCGTTGAGGAATTCTTCAGCCCACCCGTCACTAATCTCTCTCGGAACTGTCTTGACCCCGAGCATTTCTGCGTCGTCGCTTGAGAACGGCCACGTACCATTCCCGTTGAAGAACTCGAAGAGGGTCCGAGCGTCGTCAACCTCCTGCAGCCGTGTATCGAGTGTTTTCCTGTTCTCGAATTTCTCTCTGACAGCATCAGCGAGCACACTATCGATGTTGCTTAGATACGTCCCTCGCGTCGTGTTATGGTCCGGCGTATAGAGCTTCGCTCCATAGAGGAGTTCCTCGATCTCGTCTTCGACGGTCTCCTCCTCCTGTTGTTGCTCGATACGGAGTTCTGCGCTAGCCCCCGGCTCCAATAACTTATCCAACGCAATCAGATGCCGAATACTCTCGCGAAGGCCCTCTGAAAGCTCAATAACGATAAGGACGTCTTCAACGCCTTGGTCACCAGCGTTTGCCTCCTGCCATCTCGTTCGTGACTCTTCTATTGTATCCGGGTCAGACGCTAGTACCCTGGCAACTACACCATCGAAACGAGGTTCCGATGAGGAGTCGACTTGGTCTAATACAGTGTAGCGGAACGTATACGGGGCGTCGGAGATCCCGTCGATATTCCGCGTTCGGAGTGAATCATCCGCGGTCAACCGACCACGATCTGCCTCCCGGAGAAGGTCCTCAATATTGTACCGAACTTGATGTTGAGGAAGCCCTGCTGCCTCCCGGTGAATCTGATCCCAGAACTCGACGATCTCCTTCGACAGGATTCTATACGTCTGCGGTTGGACACTCTCGTCGGTTCGAACGAAGTTGTCCTCCATCAGCGCTTTGAGGGCTTCCTCAACATCGCTTTCGAGCAGATCGATGTCAGTATCTACTGAGCTAACCAGCAGCCGTGTGATGTTCTCCTTCGTTGTTGGGACGGCGTCGACCTGGCCAAGGAGATAGAGAACTTTCGCGACACTCACCCCCATCTCGTCAGTCGTGTTCTCGACTTTCTGGATCTGGTCCTTTGCCCACCCCGGAATGTCCGTTGTTTCGCGCTCAATCAAGTCATAGATTTCATCCCACGCAACGACCGCTCCAGGCTCTTTCTGGGTCCAATCAAAGCTGGTGAAGAGAGAACGAACGAGAATCAGCAGCGCTCGTCCCTGAACATACTCTCTGTCCACTTCCAAGTCTTCTTTCTTGAGACTCTGCATGACCTCGCGGAGCAACCAGAGGTCGTGTTCACGGAAGGGATACGCCTCTACGGGCTCACCGACGTCGGTGTATTCTGAAGCGTCGGCAAGTTCTAACTCGAAGTTAGGAGCCTGTTCGAGCAGGTCGTGTACCGTGTTCGCCCCGGAATCTGACTTTCGGAGCCACCGCTTTCTGACTATGATCTCTGTATCGGCACCCCGGAGCGGAATTTCGTTCGTGTACCACGCCTCCGGATCGACCTCTCCCATGAAGTCCTGCTGCATGTCCCGCAGCGACCACTGTCCTGTTCCCAAAATTGGGGGATTAATGTCGGCGATGAGTGTGTCGACCGTCTCTAGGAACTCTCGATAGCGGTGTTGCTGGTCACCGACGTAAATGGCGACTTCGTCGAGCCCGATGAGGAACTCGTACGTTTCGCCTGATTCCTGTAAGTAGCGCTTCGTTCGGTCCAGCCGTTCTACGAGTTCATCGGGTGTGAACGCCTCAGTACTGATCCGTCTCGTGGCTTGCTCGATTGATTCCCTGACGCCATCTTTCGTTGCATAGGGCGTGCCGTCAGTCTCGTCCATCTCGGGAAGTGCTTCATAGAGCCATGGACGGAGCGCAGCCTTGTCTTGTGCTGCTTCCTCTATCGACCTTCCATCGTGTTCTACAGAGCGTACGGCTTCCCAGAGCCCATGCTCGATCTCTAGTGTCCACGCCCACTCGAGTAACCAGAGTGGGTCAGTCGGGTAGTTGAGCTGATTCCCCAGCTCCTCGTAGATCAGGAGCGAGAGCGTTGAGTCACGAACCTTGTCCCGGTCGAGGAGGTTCATGAACAGGGGGACCAGGTGATCGATGTGGGACGAATTGAGCCGGTCTCTGAATTCCTTGAACCCAGAGAATTGGCTCGACAGCTTCGGAGCGACCGTTTCGAGCCCCTCGATCTCGCCAGTCGCGATTCCGATCAGCTTCAGAAGGTGCGTTTTCCCGGATCCGAAGGTGGCATGGACATACCGGAAGCGTGGCTGTGATCCTGTACTGTTGACGACTTCACCGAGTTCTGTGAGTACCTTTCGAGCGCTATCAGTCTCGTAGAACTCGTCGATGTCGCGTTCGGCTTGGCCGACTTCGTTGACTTTCTGTACTTCTTCGAGTTCTCGCGTCGGCGAGCGAGTAAACAGTGATTCAAGTGTCGTATCAGTCATCGAGATACACCTCCGTGATTTTCTCGTCAATTCGGTGGGCTGGGTAGTAGTGGCGCGCGTCCTCGTTGAAGAAGCTCAATTTCCCTCCTCTAATCGAACCAGGGAACGGGATTCCGATTGTAGTATTCACGTTTCGGCGGTCCATCTCATCGAGCAACTCTGAGGCGCGGGTGAACGGATAGAGGCTTCCGAGGTTCACCAGCAGGAGGATATGCTGCTGCGCGTTCTCGCCTTTGAGTTGTCCTTCGACGAGTTTCCCGATGAGTTCGTCAGCCAGACTCGTTTCGAGTGTCTCCGTTACTGCGTTCGTGGTGGTCCGCTCAAGAGGCCCGAGATCGAGTGTGGTTTCGAAAACACGCGTCTCGGGCATCAGGTGATCGAGCCGAACACACTCGACTGTGAGTTCGTTGCCGGCCTGGTTCTCGATGCCAGCCCAGTTCGTCAGTGTATCTGGTGTTTCGGGGTCTGCCCACTGAACCAACCGTTCCGTCACCCGGTGTTCAACAGATGGTTCAACTGGCACCATGACGAAGGGATTTCGAATTCCCCGCCGTTCGCCACTTGCGAAGTCGACCAATTCCTCGGTGAATTTCTTGAGCGGGTTTCGCGTCGACGTCATTTGATAATCACACCTCCATCGATCTGTTCGATCGTCGGCTTCCTCGACTCCACGAGACGCTCAAATTGGCCCTTGAGTGCAGATTCATCGCCGAATAGCACACCTACGCCTTCGATTTCATCGGGTCGAGTCCCACCGACCAACTGCTCTACAGTCTCGTACTTTTCTCGATACGTGTCGACTCGGTCCTCAGTGAGGCTGTCCCAATCCGTCGTTGAGGATACCGTCCCGAGCGCTCGTTTCAATGTGCGTTCGTCATGAGTTCCTGGTTCCCGGTTCGTTAGCGCACTAATGCAGGCTTGGATGCTTTCATGGGTATCTCTGAAGTGCCGAAGTGGGCGGAGATATCCGGACTGGAATCCATCGTGAACGCTGTGCTCAGGGAGCTGTAGGGGCGGGATCAGCCATTGGTGTTCCTCGAGTTCCGTCACTAGTGATTTCGCGTTGGTTTCAGCCACTTGAGCCGACCAATCCTCTTCAAGCGCTGAGATTGCGGTCAACCGGGCATCTAGTGACTGATCGAAGGACTGCCAACCCTCCTGCGTCCACCACTCCCGACCAGACTCGTTTTCGAGCTGTTGGCTCAGCTGGTCCAGTGCGTCGTAGAACGATTGGCTAAGCCAGTCAATCTCCAGCTCTCTGAACCGCAGCAGACCGTCGAGTTGTAAGAGGTAGGATTCCCTGGATTCCCATCGATCCTCAACCCCGGTCAACCATTCTTCGTCACTCGCCACTTGGTCGATTATCTCTTCCCAGTCCGTATCGTCAGCAGCGATCGCGTCGGCGCGAGATTCTGCGCTATCCGCCAGTTCAGAGAGCGCATTATTGAATGACGCAACCAGAGAGACGAGTGCATCACTCTCTAATTCCGTCTCTGTACTGACTTCTGTCGTCTCTGCAAGCGTGCGCGCTTGCCTCTTGACCGACTTGTTCAACTCTTCGAGGGCGACGATTCCCTCGTCGACTGTTTGAATCGGATCGATGATTCCAGCATCGATGAACTGTTCCTTGAGAGACGTCGACGACGGTGCCGTACGCAGCTTGATCTCCATCTGCTGAGAGAGCGTCAGCAGTTCATCCGCGGAGAGAGCCTCTCCGTCCTCTGCAACGGGACGGAACTCCCCTGCGCGACACAGCCCCCAGAGGACCGCTGTTACTGCAGGTTTGACCTCTCCATAGAACGGCGTCTCCTCGGTGATGTTCTCGAAGAGCGCTGGTAGACCCATCTCGTTGTCATGGTCAACCAGCGTTCGACCGACGGCGCCTCGGATCTCTTTCGCAATCGTCCCCATCGTGGATACCTCCGCATCTGGCGTTGGAACATCGATTTTCTGTGCCCACTCTGGGTACTCCTCGTCGTCGTTGAGTCGCTTTAGCTCCGAGAGGTAGCTCTGGTCCACCTCGAGCATGACGGGATGGAAGAACGAGGGATAGGCACGGTTGATGCACTCTTTGACCGCAGACTCGAGACCACGCGGTTCCTGAGATTCAACCTTGTACGAGCCATCTTTGAGCGCGCTCGCGAGCTTACTTTTCACCCTGTCCGCTGCATCGTCGACGTCTCGGGCTATCGTATCGGGTGTTTCCGTTTCGGTAGTCGCTTCGTGGAACGACCACCACTCGATGAGTTGGCTTCGGAGATCATCCAATCCATCCTCCTTGACCGACCAGTAGATCGTTCCCTCGTTGACTTTCTTAGAGTCGACATCAGGTCGCACGCCCCGGATAACCATAGTGGCTTCGAGGGCACCCTCGTGTTCGTCCGCCCCATCTAGTGGTTGTCCATCGATGGAGAAGTTGTACGAGATGGGGTAGTTGTCGCCGTCCCCACCGTAGGGAACCGACGTTGGGAGATTCAGACGAGGGCTGATATCCGCCCAGAGTTCAGTGTCGAAAGCGGCGATAATCTCGTCCCAATCCGGGTTCTTGCGGTTCTTGCGTGCCTCTTCGATGATCTCTCGTTCCTCCCGATCCGTGATTCGAAGGAGAGGACCGTCCTCGGCCGTGTTCGGCCTGATGTATTTGTCAAGGTTCTCCAGTGAATTCTGGACCTGGTTTCGGACGGTCGTCCGCGGCTGCCCGTTAAGGTCGTCCATTACCGCAACCGCGATGTTGGCGTCGTTCTGTGGGACTGAGTCGGGTACGTACGAGAGGAGTAAGACCGCTTTTGCGACCTTGAGATCGAAGTCAGTCGTGTCTTCGTCGGCTTCGATCTCTTCTAGGACCTCGATCTCGTTGGGGATGATGTCCTCGAGCTCGTACCGGATCAGGTCATAGAAATCGACGAGGCTGATGAGGGACAGCTCGTCTTTGCTTTCGTCGCGCATCCATCGGTCTCGGAGTCCGGCAACGATGGCGAGAATCGCTCTCGCTGTCCCAGAGAAGATCGACTTCGCCGAGTCGGCCAACTCGTTCCGAAGGTTCGAGAGTATCTCCAGGAAGAGCGCCGGCTGGTAGGGCAGGAGCGGGTAGAACTGCACGAACTCATTTTCCTTGACTCGATTGAGAGGTGGCTCCGTGTTCTGCCCGACCTCTGAGTAGACGAACGTAGATGTCGGATGTACCCGCGCCGTTAGTGCTTCTGACTCAACCCAGTCTGCTCCGCCTTCGGTCTTCTCGAGGAGGCGACGCTGAACGATTTCCCCGACGTGATGACTTGGCAAGTGGTACTGGTGGGGGAACCGGTCTTTGAGAATCCCGAAGTCGAGTTGCTTCGCGGCAAGTCCTGGTCGGACGTCCTCGATTTGGGACTGCGCCGTCGCGACCATCTGGATGTTCCCCTCGCCGATCGTATCGATACTCTCCGCGAGCGCGTTGAGTTCCGAGAGTCGCTGGTAGTCCCCACCGATGAAGAGCGTCACTTCGTCGACGAGGAGGACGATCTTTACCGGCTTCTCAGACTCCGCCTCAAGGTCTTGCCGATACGACTCGACGGCTTCGACAGCCATCCGCTGCCCGATGTCCTGGCGTTGGATGTCCGCCAACCCATCTGCAGTTCCTGTCTCTCGTTCGACGAGCTCCTCGAGAACGAGATCAGAGAGGGTTCGGTACTGTTGGACGTCGTCCCACGAGTACTGATCCGCGTTGGGAACGCCTTCGTCTTTGAGGACCTCTTTCGTGAGTTCGTCACGCTGATCCCACGTTCCCTGATTCTGGTACCACTCCTCGAAGAATGCGACGTCGAGTCGGTTCGAGAGGCCTCGCGCCTGATAGACTGCTTGGAGGATGATCTCGCTGAAGCTCTGTTCGCGAACACTCTGATACTTCAGGAGGTTGATCGGGAGGGGGACGAGACGGTACTCGTCGAGCATCGAGGACCATGTCTCGTAGAGGTCGCTGTAGGCGCTATCTGAATCCAGCCGATTCCAGACCCCCTTTCTGTCTTCCTCTTCGAGGTCCGCAGACGCGGTGAGGAGGTTGAGGACGGTCAGTAGGTGACTCTTTCCGCTGCCGTAGTATCCGTAGAGCCAGTGATTGGCTCCCTTCCGCATCTCCTCGTCGTGGCCGTGAATTCGAGTGAAGAAGTCCCGAAGGAAGTTCTCCGAGGCATCTGTGATGTGGTAGGTGTCTAGGTAGTGGCGGTAGAGCTGATCGCGATGAGCGGCTCTGTCTTCGTCCTCATCGAACTTCCGATCGATACGAATGGACTCCTCGAAGGTCGCGTCCTGCTTCTCGAACAGGTTGTTCATGGAAGTCATGCCGACCCCTCCGCGAGCATCGTGTAGAAGTCGTCGACAGGTTCGAACCAGACGCGACTCCGAGCTTCGTGGTGCGTCCAGCCCTCATATCCGGCCAGCCGCTTGCTCTGCGGTTCCCAGTACTCTTCGGACTGGAACAGGTAGAGCCAGCCAATCGGCTTCGTGAGCCACTCGTCGCCGTTCTGAGCCCAGGAGTAGTAAGCCGCAACCTGGAGGGGCACGTCGCCGACTTTTGGGGGTTGACCGGCGGTCTCAGTCTTCCCTTCGAGCACACCGATATCACGAAGGGCAGACCTGAGTCCCTGTATCCATCGTTTCTGTGTTGATTCCGAGTACTCTAGCGGCTCGCCAGCTTTGTCGCGAAACTCGTCGAGGATGTTGAGAACAGTATCCGTCTCGAAGTCGAGTGCGGAGGGTCCTTGTTTCATCAGTCGGCGGAGGTACTCGTGTACGACATAGCGAGCCAGCCCGTCGTGGTTGACGAGATAGAGGAAGAGGACCTGTGCCTGATCGCGTTCGTTTCGACATTGGTCCAAGATCTCTGGAAGCACCGGGACCGATGGAAGCCCTTCACCCGCTGACTGAAGCCGTGCCCGAATAGCGATAAGTGGCTTTTCAGCGCTGTTCCGACTGCTTCGGTTCGCGACTCGCTCGTCGTACCAGATCTCCTTGACCGACGTCCAATCGAGTTCGTCCGCGTAGAGAGATGCGATATCGTGCGTTCTCTCGGCTTGGAGCCCGCAATGAGTCACATCCGTAGTGATCTTCGATTCGGGGAGTCTCCCGATGAGAGACGGGAGCCATGAGTCCAACTCCCCGTTTCGACCTGTAGCCATACTATGACGAGACCGTGGTATCTACTTAGAAGTTCTTGTGCAGATTTCTGGGCAAATGAACGGACCGCAAGGGAACTTTGATGTGGGCTCATTATGAGGTAGGAGACAAGAGCGGTACATCATGTCTGGAAAATCTTCTCTTGCGACGAAAGCCCAATTGGACAAGTCAGAGCGTGAGCATCTCGAAGACATAGTCACAGACCTTCGAGAAACTGTTGAAGCAGATATCGAATATCAGCTCGAACATACCTACGAACTCAATGATAAGGACGGCGGTGAGGATCTCTCTGGCAAAGAGGCGGAAACTCGAACAGAACTGGTCACGGCTGTTGAACGCGAGGACGACAATAAGTCGTGGGAGGAGAAGTTCGAGCAATACGTAATGGGCGTCGGATACACTATCGTCAACCGGCTCACTGCCCTCCGTTGTATGGAGGTCCGCGGATTCATTGATCGGCCAGTCACTCAGTTCGGAGACTCTGGCACAACCCCTGCAGCTGAGAAGCTTGAAAACGAGAAGTATCTCGGTCCCGACGAGGCTAAAATTGAGGCTTACGACGAGGCCTGTCGCAAGCTAACTGACGAAATCGAGATTCTCTTTGACCCTGAATCACCATACAGCATCGTTGACCCGGACGTCGAGGTCTTTGAAGAACTCTGCCGTAAGCTCGATGATGTCTCTGAGGAGGTTTGGCGTGCCGACGACGTCCTCGGCTGGGTGTACGAGTATTACAATGCCTCTAAGCTGGAAGAGCTACGCCACAAGAGAAACCAAGAAGGACTAGAACCCGAAGATGTACCTCCGGCAAATCAGTTCTACACTCCTCATTGGGTCGTGCGGATGCTTACCGATAACAGTCTCACTAAGATGTATCTGGAGGCAAATGGCGAGCTTCCGGCTACTATCGAAGAACAATCAACCCTCTCCGAAGATGAACGCAAGTTCCGCGACACATCTCCTGCGGAATCGCCATCACTAGCTGATTTCAGCACGTATCTCGTTCCGACAGAAAAAGAAGGTGAAGCCCCGACTTTTGAGGAACCAAAAGACATCCGTGTAATTGATCCTGCTTGTGGGAGTGGCCACTTTCTCTTGTACGCCTTTGACGTCCTCGAGCGAATCTGGCATCAAGAACGGCCAGACCTCGCCCGGTCTGAAATCCCCGAGAAGATTCTCCGTTACAACCTCCACGGAGTGGATCTCGATATGCGAGCCTCAGTACATCACAAAGCCGGTTAGTTGAGACGTCTGCTTGCTGAAGGTGTGTCTACAACCCAGCAAGCAGACGGTGAAATCCACGAGGACCAGCTTCTTAACTTCCTCGTCAACGCTCTTGACGAGGAAGTCGCCCTCACACTCGCTGAAAACGCCGAGATCGATGCTGAAGACATCTACGAGGTCCTCGTCGGCGCGTGCGCCGACGGGACCTCGGTCTCAACGCTCTGTGAGAAAAGCGAAGATGCCCCCCACGAAAATTCGGTTCTCTACCATCTCCGCACCAAATTCGACCTTGA
>NZ_VRYN01000011.1 GCF_008124605.1 Halobacterium salinarum DSM 3754 | reverse complement strand
AGCTGGTCCTCGTGAATCTCACTGTCTGCTTGCTGGGTCGTAGACACACCTTCAGCAAGCAGACGTTCTAACTAAGCGGCTTTGTGATGTACTGATAATGTATTCTCCCTGCTGAGTCATCGCCGTCGACGCGCAATCATCCTCGCACTCGCAATCACCCCCTGGAACCGTGTCCATCTCCGACAGCTCGCCGATGTCATCGCCATTCTCGAAGCTGATAGTAGCCGAACAGCAATCCCGACACGACAAATCACGAACGTTCGGACGAACCTGAAGCGATCCCACATTCCACCACTGCGTACCGCTGACGTCATCACACAGACAGCAGAATCAGGCCTCCTTGAACCCGGGCCTAAATTCGAGGACACGCTTCGCGTGCTCGGCACAGCCAGCCAGTGAACAACCCTATCCTACTCAACCACAGCTGACACCCTCCACTCCGTGGGGACCGAGCTACCTAATTCAAAGACAGGATTCCGCCCTATAGAGCGAGGCGGTGAACGGAATTAGAGAGTATATTCCCGACGATTCTTCGGAGTTAGTAGACAGAGACTCTCACGCTCAAATCCACTGACAGAGCCATCGATAGATAATAAGGCTTATTCGCGCTCTGTCAGTCCATACCAGCAATGAGTGAGAAGACCGAAGCGTCGCGGTTGTCGTCCGTCTCCGTGGACGACGTCCTCGACGCCCTCGAAGACTGGTACCACGTGCCCGCCCTGGGTGCGGTGCTCGCGTTCATGTTCTGGGTGCGCGTGCAGTCGTGGGACAACTTCTTACAGAACGGGGAAGTGTATCTCTCCGGAAACGACGCCTACTATCATCTGCGGCAGGTGACGTACACTGTCCATCATTTCCCGGAGACGATGCCGTTCGACCCGTGGACGAACTTCCCGCACGGCACGCTTGCCGGACAGTTCGGGACGCTGTTCGACCAGATCCTCGCGGCCGTCGCGCTGGTGGTCGGGATGGGGTCGCCGTCGGAGCACACCATCGCGATGACGCTGCTGCTCGCGCCGCCGGTGTTCGGGGCACTGCTGGTGGTGCCGACGTACGTGATGGGGCGGCGGATTGCCGGCCGGCTCGGCGGCCTCTTTGGAGCGGTCATTCTGGGTCTGCTGCCGGGGTATTTCCTGCAGCGGACGCTCGCCGGGGCCGCCGACCACAACGGCGCGGAGCCGCTGTTCATGACCCTCGCGGTGGTCGGGCTGATGGTCGCGCTGTCGGTCGCCGAGCGCGAGAAACCGGTGTTCGAGCAGTTCCGCGCGTGGGACGCCACGGGCCTCCGTGACGTGGTTGGGTGGAGCGTGCTGGCCGGCGTGGCGACCGCGGTGTACATGTGGGTGTGGCCGCCGGGCGTGCTGTTGGTCGGGATCTTCGGCGCGTTCTTCCTGGTGAAGCTCGTCGGCGATTACGTCACTGGAACGAGCCCCGATCACGTCGCAGTGGTTGGCGCAGTGAGCATGACGACAACGGCGCTGTTGATGTTCGCACCGCTGGGCGAGAGCGGGTTCGGCGTGTCGGGGTTCTCGTTCCTCCAGCCGGTGTTCGCGCTGGGCGTCGCGGTCGGCTGTGTGGTGCTTGCGTGGCTCGCACGGGTGTTCGATGAGCGGTCGCTCAGCCCGGCAGCGTACGTCACCACGGTCGCGGGCACGCTCGTGGTCGTCGTCGGTGCGCTCGCCCTGGTTGCGCCGGGGTTCTGGTCGTCGCTGCAGTCGAACCTCCTGAACTACATCGGGCTGAGTTCGACCGCGGACACGCGCACGATCGGGGAGGCACAGCCGTTCCTGTTCCGCACCGGGCGGTACGGCCTGGGGATGTTCGGCGTGGTGTTCCTCGAATACGGGACTGCGTTCTTCTCGGCGCTCGTGGGTGCCGGCGCGATCCTGTTGAAGCCCCACCTGACCAGCGGGTCGGTGCGGCGGATCGTCGGGGTGGCGGGGGCGACCGCCGTGCTGGCGATCGTTGCCGTGTCGCCGGCGGTGCCGGCGGCGATCGGTGGTGTGGTCGGCCTTGCCGGGCAGCTCACCGCGCTCCTCATCGCCGCGGTCGTGCTGGCGGCGATCGCGGCGACCGGGCAGTACGACGCCGACAAGCTACTGTTGGTGGTGTGGGGGGCGTTCGTCACGTCGGCGGCGTTCACACAGGTGCGGTTCAACTACTACCTGGTGGTGCCGGTCGTCGTATTGAACGCGTACGTCCTGCGGGCGGTGCTTGCGGCGGTCGACCTCGACCGTCCGGTGGCGGCGATCGAGGGCGTTTCCTGGTACCAGGTCGGGACGGTTGCCATCGTCGCGTTGATCGTGTTGGTGCCGGTGGCGGCACCGGCTGTGGCCGAAGCCACGAACAACGACTCCGCGTCGGGGCCGGTGTCACCGATCAAGCTCTCGAACAACCAGAACCAGCCGGTGCCCTTGCAGTCAGCGATCACCGCAGGACAGGGCCAAGGTCCGGGTGGTGTGGTGGCGTGGGACGACGCGATGGACTGGTATCAGTCCCATACGCCCAAGCAGGGGACGTACGGCGGGGCCGACAACGCCGACGCCATTGATTACAACGGGACGTACAGTCAGACCGAGGACTTCGATTATCCGGCGGGGTCGTTCGGCGTGTTGTCGTGGTGGGACTACGGTCATTGGATGACCGTCCAGGGGCACGCCATCCCGCACGCGAACCCGTTCCAGCAGGGGGCAACGTCGGCGGCGAACTTCCTGTTGGCTGACGACGAGCAACAGTCCGAGTCCGTGCTCGCGGACATCGAGGAGGACGACGCCAAGAACCGCTACGTCGCGGTCGACTGGAAGATGGTGATGCCGCCGCTGCCGTACCTCAGTTCGGGGCAGTCGAAGTTCAGCGCGCCGGTCGTCTTCTACGATGGGCCACGGGACCTCTCACGGGGTGACTTCTACCAGCAGGCGTACAACGCCGACTGGGAGGAGAACCGGATCTCGAACGCGCGGTTCTTCCGGCAGTCGCCGCTGCTCAAAAAGCAGGCGTACTACGAGTCGATGATGGTGCGGCTGTACCGCTACCACGGGTCGGCCAAGCAGGCCGAGCCGGTCGTGGCTGACTGGCGCCGCAGCGTCAACACCGGACAGGGGACGGCGGCGGCCTTCGACGCGGCGACGAACAACACCAAGCAGTTCGATTCGATGGCCGACGCGAGGGCGTACGTCCGCAACGATTCGACCGCGCAGATCGGCGGCACGGGCAGCCTGCCGGAGGCTGACGTGGCTGCGCTGGAGCATTACCGGCTGGTCGGTGTGAGCGCGAACCACACCGCGCCCGCGAACCTGTGGTATCTCGGCGGCGAGCTGAGCACCGAGTATTATCCGACGTCGGTGAAGCTGTTCGAGCGCGTTGACGGGGCGGCCGTCACGGGCACCGGCCCGGCGAACACCACGGTGAAGGCGTCCGTGGAGCTGAATATCACGCAGATGGAGTCGAACGAGGGGACACATCCCTCGTTCACGTACACACAGTACGCGGACACGGACGCTGACGGCGAGTTCACGATGAGGCTGCCGTACTCCACGACGGGCTACGATGAGCTCGGGCCGGCCAACGGCCACACGAACGTGTCGGTGCGTGCGACCGGACCGTACACGTTCACCGCGGGAGACCAGGCGGGCAACGCGAGTGCAGTGGCCGCGGACACGGCCAGCGTTTCCGAGTCGCAGGTCGTCTCCGACGGGGCGACACCCGTGACGGTGTCGTTGGACCCCACTGGCGGGGCGGCCGGGAACGAGACTGCAACGAACGGATCAGTGGCGACGCCCACAGCCGACGGCGAGTCGGCTGACGGCGACGGCATGGACGCCGACACGACGAACAGCACGGCCGGCGCGCTGCCGGCGCGTGTTGGCGCTGAGTTGACCCACCGCGGACACTGATCGTGGCGTCGACACTGCGTGCGTGGCTGGCCGTCTACGCGAAGGGCGCGGCGATGGGGGCTGCGGACGCAGTGCCCGGGGTCTCCGGGGGCACGATCGCGCTCATCGTGGGGATCTACGAGCGGCTGGTGAGCGCGCTCGCCGGCCTCTCGGTGGCTGACGTAGCAACAGTGGTGGCGCTCGTGCCGCGGCTGGGCAGTCGGGACGGCCGGGCAGCGGTCGCCGAGACGCTGCGCGCGTTGGACGTGCCGTTTCTGGTCGTGTTGGGCGCTGGCGTGGTGTCCGCAGTGGTGACGGTGGCCAACGTCGTCGACGTGGCGTACACCCAGTATCCGGGCCTGACGTTCGCGTTCTTCTTCGGGCTCATCGCGGCGTCGGTCGTCGTGTTGATCGGTGAGGTGGCCGTGGACACGCCGGGCCGCATCGGCGCAGCGCTGGGTGGGTTCGCGCTCGCGTTCGCGGTGAGCGCGCAGGCGACCGCGGGCACGCTGCCCGACGGGCTGGCGGTGATGGTCGTCACCGGCGCGGTGGCGATCTGTGCGATGGTGTTGCCGGGCGTCTCGGGGTCGCTCATCCTGTTGACCCTCGGGAAGTACGAGACGATGACGAGCGCCGTCAGCACCGCAGTGGACGCCGTGGCTGCGGGGGCTTTGGGCGACGCCGTCGCGCCGGTGGCGACGCTCGCGGCGTTCAGTTTGGGGGCGCTCGTGGGGATTCTGACGTTCGCGCGCGCCGTGCAGTGGGCGCTGGCGGAGTACCGGGCGGCGACGGTGACGTTCCTGGTTGCGTTGATGGCGGGCGCGCTGCGGGCGCCGGCGGTCAGGATCGCCGACGCGACGGCGGCGTGGACGGTCGGGAGCGTTGCGCCGCTGGTTGCCGCCGGCGTCGTGGGCGCGGCTGCGGTGCTGGTGTTGGACGCGACGACCGACGACCTCGATTACTGAGCGACCGTTTCCGCGCGGCGTCAGCGCGCGTCGGCGTCGGCCGGACTGGCGGCATCGAACGTATCGACGAGCGCGTCGAGTCGTTCGGGGTCGTCGTGGCCGGGGAGCGGTTCGTTCGCGGTCCGGCTGGGCTCAGTGACGCCGAGCCGGTCGGCCACGAGATCCGCGGTCGCCTCCGCCATCAGCCGGTGGGTGGTGAGCTTCCCGCCGACGACTGTGGTGAGTCCGGCGGTGTCGTCGCAGTCGGCGTGATCGAGCACGTAAAACCCACGGGAGATCGCGCGGGCGTCGTCGCCGTAGTCGCTTGGGCTGTACAGCGGGCGGACGCCCCAGTAGGTGGTCCGGATCGGGGCGTCGCTGGCCGCCGGCAGCAGGGCGCTGCATTCGTCGATGACGCGCTCGACGGCGGCGTCGGGGGTGGCGAACTCGTCGGCATCGTCGACGTCGACGCTGGTGGTTCCCAGGACCGCGGTGGAGCCGTGTGGCACCACGATGTCGCCGTCAGCGGCGGGCCGGCAGCGGTTGAACACCGTGTCGGTCTCCGGCGTTTCGACGGTCACCATGACTCCGCTGGCGGGATGCATATCGACGTCGACGCCGGCGGTTGCGGCGAGGTCGCCGGCCCACGCGCCGGCCGCGTTCACCACGTGGGTGGCCGACAGCGTCGTCCCGTCGGCGGTTCTGGCGCCGGTGACGCGGCCGGCGTCCGTGGTGAGCGCCGTGATCGGCTCGTGGAGGCGGATCGTCGCGCCGTGGGCGCGGGCGTCCGCGGCGGTCGCAGCGACCAGTCGGGACGGCAAGACGACGCCGTCGGGAACGACCGCGACGCGCTCGGCGGCGGGCGTGAGAGCGGGTTCGCGGGCTCTGGCAGTGGCACCGTCGATGACAGACACGGGGATGTCGGCGTCGCGGCAGGCCGCGACTTTCGTGTCGAAGTAGGCGGGGTCGTCGCGGGCGTGCTGGACGAAGAAGCCGTCGGTGTCCCGGATGCACGCGCCGGCGATGTCCCGGAGGACTTCGTTTTCCCGGATGCATTCGCGGGCGTCGGCCGGCGTCGAGTCGGCGTACCGGGCACCGCTGTGCAGGAGACCGTGCGAGCGGCCGGTGGTGCCGCTCCCGAGGCCGCCGCGGTCGACGAGGGTCACGTCGACGCCGCGGAGCGCGAGGTCGCGGGCGACGCCGACCCCGGTTGCGCCGCCGCCGACCACGAGCACGTCTGTCTGGTGGGTCACGATCCGGCGTTAGGCGCGCCAGCACTTGGGGGTTGTCGTGGCGGAGAGCTACGTGTCGGGGGGTGTCGACGCCGGCCAGCCGGGTTACTCCTCGTAGGCGAGGTTCATGATCCACTGGGAGAACGCGTCGCCCTGTGGGTCGACTTCCTCCTCGCCGACGAACGGCGACAGCATGTCCCCAGCCATCAGCAGCATGAACTCCAGGTTGCGTTCGTCGACAACCGGCGTGATGTAGTAGGTGGTGTTCCCGCCGTAGACGGTTTCCTCGCGTTCGACGAGGCCGTGTTCTTCGAGGGTGGAGGCGATCCGGCTGCCCTTCCGGGAGGAGACGTCCAGGGCCTTCCAGAATTCGCTTTGGTGGATGCCGAGTTCTTCGTGGACGAGTTCGAGACCGCGGCGTTCGTCCTCGGAGAGGTCGGCCTCCGTGGCTTCGGCGCTCATGTACGTCACACCGTCCGCGACCGGTTTAAACTTGGTCGTTCACGGGTCTACGGCGCGGCGTCGTCGCGGAGTTCGGCGACTGCGGCCTGCCGGTCGACGGTGCCCGACGCGGTCCGTGGGAGCGCGTCGACGGCCGCAACCACGCGGGGGTGTTTGTAGCCCGCCAGCCGCCCGTCGCAGAACGCGCGCAGTGAGGCGACGGAGACGTCCGCGGTGTCGTCGGCGGGCACCACGAGCGCGCCGACGCGGTCCCCCCACGCGTCGTCCGGCACACCGACGACGGCGACAGCCTCGATGGCGGGATGCTCGCGGAGCACCGCCGCGACCGCTTCGGGACGGACGTTCTCGCCGCCGGTGATGATCTCGTCGCTGGCCCGGCCGCCGACGTGCAGGAAGCCGTCGGCGTCGATCCAGCCGCGGTCGCCCGTGAGGAGCCCGTGCTCGCAGCGCGGCGCGGTCCCCTCGCCGGCGTAGCCGGGCGTGACCGTCGGCCCCGACACGGCGAGCAGCCCGGCCTGTCCGTCCGGCACCGGCGTGTGGGTGTCCGGCTCGACGACGGTGACAGTGGTGCCGAGCAGTGGGCGGCCGACGCTCTCGGGGTGGGCTGGGGCGTCGCTGGCGTGCAGGGTCGCCGCCTGGGAGGCGGTTTCGGTCGCGCCGTACGTCGGGCAGACCGGAACCCCGGCCGCACACGCACGCTCGACCAGCTCGGGCGGCGTGGGCGCGCCACCGACCAGTGCGAACCGCAGCGAGTCGGGGACGGCGTCGGCCTCAACGAGCCGGTCGAGCATCGGCGGGACGAGCGAGACGCCGGTGCAGTCGTGGGTCTCCAGGGCGGCCCCGACTGCGGCGGCGTCGAAGCCGGGCGTCCGGGTCAGGACCGCAGTGGTGCCGTAGAGCGCCGTCCGGAGGACGACCGAGACGCCGCCGGTGTGGTACATCGACAGCGGGCACAGCCAGCGGTCGTCGGGGAGCACGCCCAGGCGGGCCGCCGACGCGGCGGCGCTGGCGGCGAGATTGCGGTACGTCAGCCGGACGGCCGTGGGGTCACCGGTGGTGCCCGAGGTGAACAACAGCAGCCGGGTGTCGTCCCACGCCGAGTCGACGGGGGTGACGGCGTCCGGGTCGGTGCCGGACAGCGGGCGCACGGTGGCGTCGTCGGCGACGCGCACGGCGGGCGCGTCGAGGCGGTCGGCGGCGGTCGCCGTGTCGCGGCCGCAGATCACGGCGACGGGGGCGACGGCGTCGGCCTGTGTGGCGAGCTCCGGCTGCGAGAGGCGCGCGTTCAGCGGCACGAGGACGGCTCCGAGCCGCGCGGCGGCGAACACGAGGGTGGCGAACGCCGGCCGGGTTTCGAGCAACACGGCGACCCGGTCGCCGGGCGTAACGCCGAGCGCGGCCAGGCTGCCGGCGGTCGCATCGACGGCACTGTCGAGGGCATCGTACGTCCACGTTCGGTCGGTCGCGGCGTCCACGAGCGCGGGCCGGTCGGGGTTGGTGGTCGCCTGGAGCGTGACCTCGTCACGCATCGGCGGTCACCTCCACGCCGTGCCCGGGGTCGGCAGGCACCTGGATGCGGCCGCCGGCGACCGGCGCGGGATCCGGAGCCAGCGCGTCCGCGAGCCGGCCGGCGGTTGCCAGCCCGCACGCCGGCACGTCGGGGATGCTGGCGGCCAAATGGACGGCCGCGGTCCGCGCCACGACGCCGTCGATGGTGGTCGAGACGACGGGCTCGACGCCGGCCTGTCGGGCGGTCCGGGCGGCGTCGCGCGCCCGGTCGATGCCGCCGAGCACCATCGGCTTGAGCACCACGTAGTCGGCCACCGCCAGCGCGGCGTCGAGCGGATGCTGGTGCAGGGCTTCGTCGAGCGCGATCGGGACGCCGTCGATGCTCCGGGTGGCGTCCAGCCGCGTGGGTGCCAGGGGCTGTTCGATGTACTCGATGGGCAGCGACCCGCAGGCGTCGGCGGCCTGGCGGGCCGCGTCGAGGTCCCACGCGCCGTTGGCGTCGGCACGCAGTGACAGCCCTACGGGCGCGGCGTCACTGGCGGCGCGCAGCCGGTCGAGGTCGGCGCGAACCGACCGGCTGCCGACTTTCACTTTCACCGTGTCGAAGCCGTCGGCCGCGGCGTCCGCCACTGCGGCGCTCGTGGCGGCCGCGGTCCCGTCGCCGACAGTCGCGTTCACGGGCACTGAATCGGCCACCGCCCCGTCGCTGAGCGCGCTCGCAAGCGGCCGTCCGGCGGCACGCGCGTCAGCGTCCATGCGGGCGAGCGAAACCGCGTGGCGGGCGGCTGGCGCGTCCGTGCACGCGTCGAGCGCTCGCTCCCAGCTGTCGGCGTCGTCGGCCGCCCGGAGCGCCGCCATACACGCGTCGTGGGGTTCCGTCCACCCCGCAAGCGGCGTGGCTTCACCGACACCGCCGTCGCGCTCGAACAGGAACCCCGTGCGCTCCCCGATGGTTCCGTTCGCGGTCGCCAGCGGCTCCGCCAACGCCAGCGAGAACGCCCGAATCACACCGCCACCCCCACCGCGAACAGCGCCGAGTACGCCGCCAGCAGCTGTCCCGTCCGGGAGAGCGCGGGGTTCAACGCCGCGCCCTCGGTGCGCTCGAATACGGTCTTGGTGACCGACACCGCGAGGGGCAGTGTCACCAGCGGCAGGAACACCGACGCGCCGTACCCCGTGGCGTAAAACCACAGCGGCGCGGCGTACGCGACCACCAGCAGGCCGGCGTACTCCAGGCGGGAGAACCGGTATCCGAACCGCACCGCCAGCGTGCGCTTGCCGGTGGTTTCGTCCTCGTCTTTGTCACGGATGTTGTTCACGACGATGATGTTCGTGGAGATGGCGGCCACCGGGAGGCTGGCCACGACGGCCGCGAGGGGCACCGTTCCCGGCGGGATCGCCACGGGGAACGCCCCGGCAAGGTGGGCGGCGGCCTGCACGTAGTAGGTGCCCGTCACCGCGATCACGCCGAAAAACAGGAAGACGAACGCGTCCCCGAGCCCGTGGTAGCCGAGCGGGTACGGACCGCCCGTGTACGCGATGCCGGACGCGACGCTGGCCAGCCCGATCACCAGGATCGGCACCCCGCCGACGAAGACGAGGTAGACGCCGTCGAGGATCGCCGCCGCGAACGTCACGTACATCGCCTGCTTCACGCGGGCCGGCTGGATCAGGCCGCCGGCGGTTACACGGGTGAACCCCTCTCGGTCCTCGGTGTCCGCGCCGCGAACGGCGTCGTAGTAGTCGTTGGCGAAGTTCGTGGCGATCTGAATGAGCGCCGCCCCGACGAGCGCAGCCACCGCGGGCCACACCGCAAGCACGCCGGTGTGGACCGCCAGCGCGGTGCCGACAACCACCGGGGCGGCGGCCGCCGGCAGCGTGTGCGGGCGGGCCGCCATCAGCCACGCGCGCTGCCGTGAAACGTCGGCCGTCTGTGTCATCGCCCTTCAGTACGGGGAGGGTCGTCTAAGGGGTGGCGATTGGGGCAGCCAGGCGGTCAGTCGTCGCCGGTGGGCGCGGCGTCCGTGCCGCTCCCTGCTTCCGGGTCGGTGTCCGACGCCGACGATCGGGAGGACAACAACCCGCCGGGCGAGACCGCAACGTCGTCGCGGTCACGCGCGTACTCCCGGGCGGCGACGTAGCTGGCGTACACGATCACCAGCAGGAACAGCGTGAACGGCAACGCGAGCACTGGCGACAGCGCCTCGATGGCTTCGAAGCTGGACAGCTCCAGGCTCATCACGCCGAACGCGGCGAGCAACAGCCCCCAGCAGGCGCGGTTGCGGGGATTGGGGTCCTCGTCGCCGAGCGTGATGGCGGCGATCATGAACACCGCCGAATCCAGGGAGGTGATGATGTAGCCCGCGATCACCAACACGAACAGCAACGCGAGCACCGACCCGTAGGGCGTGATCGACAGGGCGCGGGCGATGGCCGCGGGGATGCCGTTGGCGGACAGCGCGTTGCCGACCGGGCCGACGTAGTCGGGGGCCAACACCCAGCCGCCGATGAGGGTGTGTTGCACCCAGCTCAGGACGCCGGGCGCGACCACGAGCACGATGAACATCTCGCGGACGGTCCGGCCTTTCGAGACGCGCGCGACGAAGCTCCCGACGAAGATGCTCCAGGCCGCCCACCACGCCCACCAGAAGCCCGTCCAGTTCGCCGCCCAGTGGCCGGCCGCGGTGGGGTCGGTGTACAGCATCAGTCGAACGACGTTGTTCAGCCAGACGCCGGTGGCGTCGAGGCCGAGTTGGAACGTGAACAGCGTCGGCCCGACGACGACGAGGACCGCCATCGCAACCCCGATGAGCAGCATGGTCGCGCGGGCGGCGTTCCGGATGCCCGAGCGCAGCCCCAGCCACACGTCGACCAGGAAGACGGCGCCGATCGCGGCGAAGATCCCGTAGGTCAACCAGGCCGACTGCAGGCCGAACACACCCCCGAGGATGGCCGCCATGGTCTGTGAGCTGAACCCCAGCGTCGTCGCAATGCCGCCGATGGTGGCGATGATGGCCGCGACGTCGACCGCCCAGAGCACGACGGGGTGGTCGCCCGCGGGCATGATGCCGGCCAGCATCGTCGACACCTTGTACTCGCCGATGCCGCGCGTGTAGACGATGATCCCGAACGCGAGGGCGACGGGGAGATACCACATCGCCAGCCCGGGGAACACCTCGTGAACGAACATGAACGCGAGCGCCAGGGATTTCGCCGACGCCCCGCCGACCGGCCACGGCTCCGGCGGCGGCTGCTGGACGATCGAAACCGGTTCGCCAACCCCCCAGATGAGGATGGACGCGCCGAACCCCACGGTGAACACCATCGACAGCCAGGAGAACGTGTCGAACTCGGGTTCGGCGTCGGGGCCGCCGATCCGGAGGCGGCCGTACCGCGACCACGTCACCCCGAGCACGAGCACCAGCAACACGAACCCAAGCAGGATGAACCACCAGCCGAAGTACCGCAACACCCAATCGAAGGCCCCGTTCAACACGGTGCTGAGCTGCGTCGGCCGCCGGAACCCGGCGACCGCAAGCGCGAGCATCGCGGCCATCGTCACCGCGAACAGCGCGCGCTCGGGCCACGTCGCGTCTTCGAGGCCAAGGAGGTACCATACGCGCCGACTCATCGACGCCACTGGCGACGCGTGATGACATTGGAACCGGTCCCGTGCGAGCAACGCGGAGCGCGTGCGCGGCGAGCCTGGCGGCTCGCTGCTGCATTGGCGCGATCACCCATTACAGGCTGCGGCGAAACACCGTCCCACGGAAAAACGACACGGAACCGCCTCGCTGTGCGCCTAGTAATGCCAGGGGTACTCGTCGAAGTCCGGGTCGCGGCCGTCGAGGAACGCGTCCCGTCCCTCCTGGGCTTCGTCGGTCATGTACGCCAGCCGGGTGGCCTCCCCGGCGAACGTCTGCTGGCCGACCATGCCGTCGTCGGTCATGTTGAACGCGTACTTGAGCATGCGCATCGCCGTGGGTGATTTCGCGGTCATCTCGTCGGCCCACTCCAGGGCCGTCGCCTCCAGGTCGTCGTGGGGGACCGCCTCGTTGACCATCCCCATGTCGGCGGCCGCCTCGGCGTCGTAGGTCTTCCCGAGGAAGAAGATCTCGCGGGCCGTCTTCTGGCCGACCTGCTTGGCGAGGTACGCCGAACCGAACCCGCCGTCGAAGCTCGCAACGTCGGGGTCGGTCTGCTTGAACTTGGCGTGTTCGCGGCTCGCAAGCGTCAGGTCACAGACCACGTGGAGGCTGTGCCCGCCGCCGACCGCCCACCCCGGCACGACCGCCACCACCGGCTTGGGCATCGTGCGAATGAGACGTTGGACTTCGAGGATGTGCAGGCGGCCGGCGTCAGCGCGCTTGACCGCCGGGTCGTCGTCGGCGGCGGCTTCGTCGTCGCCGTGGTACTCGTAACCCGAGTCCCCGCGCACCGACTGGTCGCCGCCGGCGCAGAACGCCCACCCGCCGTCCGACGGCGACGGGCCGTTCCCGGTGAGCAACACGCAGCCGATGTCGGCCTGCTTGCGCGCGTGATCCAGGGCCGTGTACAGCTCGTCGACGGTGCCCGGGCGGAACGCGTTGCGCACCGCCGGCCGGTCGAACGCGATCCGGACGGCGGGCACCTCGACACCACGGTGGTAGGTGATGTCGTCGAACGAGAACTCCTCGATCGCCGTCCACGCGGCGTCGTCGAACGTCTCCGAGACCATGGCTAACCACGCGGCCGGCGGCCGCAAAAGCGTTCTCACACGCGGCCCTGGGCCGTGCACACGCCACTGCGGTCAGACCGACAGGCCGGTGACGCGGTCGGCGAGGCGCTCGCGCTCGCGGTGGCTGGCCTCGGCGTCCGTCGACACCTCGATGACGTGCGTGCCGGCGTCGCCCAGCGCCGCCCGGTAGGCCGCTCGGAACTCCCCCACGGTGTCCGTGCGGGCGAACGAGAGCGCGTACGTGTCGGCGGTGGGCGCGAAGTCCAGGCCATGGGGGGTCTTGAACTGCCCCGTGAACGGCGGGTCGAACTGCTCGATGGGGAGCATGTGGAAGATGCTGCCGCCGTCGTTGTTCACGAGCACGATCGTGGCGTCGACCCCGCAGCGCTCCAGCGCCAGCAGCCCGTTCGAATCGTGGAAGTACGCCAGATCACCGACCAGCCCGACGACGGGGTCGGCGGTCGCGCTGCCGGCGCCGAGCGCCGACGAGATCACGCCGTCGATGCCCGACGCCCCGCGGTTCCCGAGCACCGCGAGGTCGGCCCCACGGGGCGCTGCGAACCGGTCGAAATCCCGGATCGGCATGCTGTTCGAGACGAACACCGTCGCAGGGTCGGGCGCGCCGGCGGCGACCGTGGCCGCGATCTCGCCTTCGAGCGTGGCGGCCGGCTGGAAGTCATCGACCGCCGCCCAGTAGCGCGCCTCCAGGTCGAGCACGGCGTCAGTCCACGCCGACCGCGTCCCGTCGGCCCGGGCCGCGATCGCGCGCGCGGTCGCAGCGGGGTCCGCAGCGACCACGTCGGTCGCGGTGAACTCGGCTTCCCGCCACCCGCCGGCGGGGTCGACGACGACCTGGCGGGCGTCGCTCGCGGCGAGCCACTTGCGGAGGGGTTTCGATGTCGGGGACGCGCCGAACCGGAGGACGAACTCCGGGTGTGGCACGTCCGCGGCGAGGAAGCCGTCGTAGCCGCCGACGACCGGCGCATCGCCGACGTGGGGGCCGAACCGGAGCCCCGACAGCGGGTCGGCGAAGATCGGGGCGCCGGTGGCGTCGGCGAG
This sequence comes from Halobacterium salinarum DSM 3754, assembly GCF_008124605.1. Taxonomy (GTDB): domain Archaea; phylum Halobacteriota; class Halobacteria; order Halobacteriales; family Halobacteriaceae; genus Halobacterium; species Halobacterium salinarum. Next base: position 14,555 of record NZ_VRYN01000011.1, on the reverse strand, counting down.
CGCGGCCGCGGCGTCCGGGGTGATCCCGGCACCGCCGTCGGCGGGGCCGGCGACGACGAGCGGACGGGCGGCGGTGGTGGCCGCGGCAGCGAGCGCGGCGGCGGTTTCGCCGGCCGGCTCTGTGGTGCCGTCGTGGACCGAAACGAACGGCGTGTCGCCGTCGCGCCCGGCGGCCGCCAGCGGGTGGTCGTCGTCGAACGACGGCGGCACGTCACCGGGCACCGACACCGGCTCCAGGGGCTTCCGGAACGGGACGTTGAGGTGGACCGGGCCGGGCTTCGGACCCGTGGTGTGGCCGACGGCGCGACAGACACTGGTTCGCAGCGACCGGAGCTTGCGGGCGGTCACTTCCGGTTCCGGGAGGTCCTCGTAATACCGGACGGCGCTGCCGTAGAGCTGCTCCTGGTCGACGGTCTGGTTGGCACCCGAGCCGCGGAGCTCCGGCGGGCGGTCGGCGGTGAGCACGACCAGCGGGATGCGGGCCTGGGCGGCCTCCATCACCGCCGGGTGGAGGTTCGCGGTGGCAGTGCCCGACGTGGTGAGGACGGCGGTCGGCGCGCCCGTTCGCTTCCCGCGGCCGAGCGCGAAAAACGCCGCCGAGCGCTCGTCGAGATGGGAGTACACCGTGAGGTCGTCGTGGGCGTCCACGGCAACCGTCAGCGGCGTCGACCGGCTGCCCGGACAGACGCAGACGGCGTGGACGCCCGCGGCGGCGAGTTCGTCGGCGATCGCGCGCGCCCACAGCGTGTTCCGGTTCGGTGCCGTCATTGTAGCTCGTCGAGGACCGGGCGGTATTTGAGCTGGACTTCCTCCCACTCCGCGTCGGGGGTGCTGTCGCCGACGATGCCGTTGCCGGCGAACAGCGTCACCGAGTCGTCGTCGACCACACCGGAGCGCAGCCCGACGCCGAAGGTGCCGTCGCCGTCGGCGTCGATCCAGCCGATCGGGGCGGCGTACCACCCGCGGTCGAACGTCTCGGTGTCGCGGATCGTCGCCAGCGCGTCGGCCGGCGGCAGGCCGTTGACCGCCGGGGTGGGGTGTAGCGTCTCGATCACGTCCAGGACGTGGGTGTCGGCACTCACGGCGGCCGAGATCGGGGTTTCGAGGTGCTGGATGGTGGACAGCTGTCGGACGTCGCGGTCCCCGACGGCCACGTCACCGATCCCCTCCAGGCGGCGCGCGATCGTGTCGACGACGACGCCCTGCTCGTGGCGGAGCTTGTCGCTCTCCCGGAGGCGGTCGGCCAGCCGCGCGTCGGCGGCAGGGGAGTCGCCGCGGCCGACCGACCCGGCGAGCGCCACCGTCTCCACGCGGCCGTCGCGCAGCGACGCCAGGCGCTCGGGGGTCGCGCCGAGGAACACCCCCCCGTCGGCGGGGGCGACGAGGAAGCGAAAACACGCGGGGTAGCGTTGGCGCAGCCGTTCGAGGAGGGCGCACGGCGTCGCCGGTTCGGCGAGGTCCGCGCGCAGCGCGGTCGCCAACACGACCTTGCGGAGTGGCCCCGACTGGATGCGGTCGACGGCGTCCTGGACGCCGGCGGTCCAGGCGTCCCGGCCCGGCGTCGGCGTGGTGTCAGTGACGCCGGGGCGTGGTCCGGCGGCCTGCATCGCGGGCAGCGAGTCGACGGCGTCGCGGGCGTCGGCCAGCGATGCCGACGCGGACGCCGCCGTGGCGTCCGGGCCGGCTTCGATCGCGGTCAGCCACGTCTCGTCGCCGACGCTGGTGAGCTGGATCGCCGGCAGCACGAACCGTGCGGGCGGAAACCCCTGCCAGACGCCGGCGGCGGTGTGGGCGTCGAAAAACGAGAACCCGCCGAACAGTCGCGGGCGTGCGGCGTCGGGGCCGTCGTGGGTGAGATCGGCGAACAGCCCCGTCGACCACTCGCGGACGGCCGCGAACCGGTCGCCGCCCGCTGCAGTCACCGACGCGGCGGTGCCAGCCCCGGACAGTTCGAGTCCGTCGGGGTCGGCCCAGTGGAACCCCGGTTCGGCGTGGGCAGCGAGAAACGCCCGCGTGGAGACGTCCGCAACCCGGCAGCTCGTCGCAACGACCGGCCCGTCAGCGGTCGTTTCCCCGGCAAGCGAACTCATTATCAACGGTTTGCACTGCTGGGTGAAATACCCTGTTGTCCCGGCCTAACTGTAGCGGTCTTCGGCCCACGGGTCGGCGGTGTTCGAGTAGCCGCGCTTCTCCCAGTAGCCGCGCTGGGGTTCCGTGAGGAACTCGACGCCGTCCACCCACTTTGCGCCCTTGTACGCGTACTTGTGTGGGGTGACGACGCGCAGCGGGCCGCCGTGTTCGGGGGGTAGCGGGTCGTCGTCGAACGCCCACGTGAACAACACCTCCTCGCGCATGCAGTCCGCCAGCGGGAGGTTCGTGGTGTAGCCGTCGAGGGCGTGGAACAGCACGTGGACCGCGTCGTCGGTGACACCCGCTGCGGCGGCCAGTTCGGGAAACGGGACGCCGGTGAACTCACAGTCGAGTTTCGACCAGCCGGTCACGCAGTGGAAGTCCTGGCGTTGTGTGACCGTGTCGAGCGCACGGAACTCGTCGTAGGACAGCGACAGCTCGGTGTCGACAGCACCGGTCACGGTGAACGTCCACGTGTCCCGGTCCCAGTTCGGGGTGTCGCCTTTCGAGAGCACGGGGAACTTGGTGGTTTCGCGTTGGCCCGGGGGGATGCGGTCGTCCCCGAACGCCTGGTAGAGGTCGGTTACGTCCTCGACGGTCATACACCGGGGTAGTCGTCGCCATCACGTATTCCTACCGGAATCCGGAGACTCAGATGGGTCGAGACGAACCTGAGTTCAGCCTCCGCAGGGTGAACGTTCCGACGACGAAAAGCGGTGCCCGTCAAGCTTATCAAGGGAGGCGTCGAAGCGTCGGTCGTTAGGATGCCTACAGTCGAAGTCAACATCCCCGACCAGATCGAGATGCAGATCGCCCAGCTCGTTGAACAGGGGGAGTTCGTGAGCCGGGAGGAGGCGATTGAACAGCTGCTGTCCTCGGGTATTCGCGCCTACAAGACCAGCGGCCCCAGCGAGGACGAAGACGGTGCTGGCCTCGAAAGCGAGGGCGGCATGATGGGCCACGACGACGAATACGTCTTCTGACGTGGCACCCACTCTGGAACAACCCTTAAACACACGACTTCCTTACGCTGAGAGCATGCACAAAGACGAGCTCCTCGAACTCCACGAACAGATGGTGAACATCAAAGACCAGTTCCTCGGGTTCGACCACGTCGACGAGACCGCGTTCGCCGCGTACGAGGAACTGGACGTTGAACCGTCGCACGTACACAAATCGAAAAGCGAGCACAAGCATGCGGTGTTCCTGCTCGGGAACGCCCTGGCGGCCGCGATGAGCGAAGACGAGTTCTCCAGTGCGGGCCGCATCAGCAAGCGAATGGAGGAGCTCGCGGACGACGCCTCGAACCAGCTGTAGCCGGCCGGTCCACAGGGGCACACAGTGGGGTGCTCGTCGGCCCGAAAAGGCTTATACGCAGCCCTCGCATTCTCCCGGACATGCAGGCACGCACAGTCGAGCGAGTGGAGTCCTGGGACTCCCGGCCGTTCTCCGGGGGCGTCGGGCAGCTCCACGACCTCGCGGACGCCGATTTTTCCGGCGCGGTCGACGCCGATGGGACGTGGCTGTTCTTCCTGAACGGCCGCGTGATCGGCGTTTTCGACGGCGACATGGACCGTGTCGCTGACGCCGACGGGACGGTGTACGAAGCCCCCGACGAGTCAGTCGCATTGCTGTACGCGATGCGCCACCAGGACGGCGAGACGCAGGCGAAATACTACACGAACGACACGCCGCTGTCCGAGGCCAGCCAGACACTCACGGACGCGAACTTCACGGGATACATCGAGCTCTCGGAGAACGTCCTCTCCGGGGATTACTACGTTGTCTACTACGGCGGCCGCTCGATGAGCGCCGCGTTCATCGGCACCCGCGAGGAGCTCCACACCGGCGACGAGGCCTTCGAGCGCGCGGACGACGAGGTCGGCGTCTACGAGGTCGTGAAGGCCCCGGTGAGCGTGACCGAACTCCCCGAGCGCCCGGACGACGGCGACGACACACCGGCCGAAACGGCTGCCCACACGACCACCGCCGCCGACGACGCGTCGACCGACAGCGAGGCCACGACCGAGGACGCGTCACCGCCGGCCGGCGAAGACGGAGTGCAGTCGGCGGCCAGCGACGGCGGGGCGTCGGCGGCAGCCACCAGCGAGGCGTCGCCGACAGCGCCCACGAGCGCCGAGCGGGCCGCGGACGCCGACAGCGGCGCGTCGACGGCGGCGCAGGGTTCGGGCGCGCCAGGGAGCGCCAGCCAGCCGGCGGACGGGGAGCAGGCGTGGCAGGAGACCACGTCAGTGCCGACGATCAGTCCGGCTGACAGCGAGGGTGAGCAGCCGGCCGGACGGTCCGGGGCGTCAGCGTCGACGACGAACGCGTCGGCACCGTCGACCTCGTCGTCATCATCGGCGGCTGGCGGGCGGCAGTCGACGCTGGAGAAGCTCAAACGCGCGGTGAAGAAGCGCGAGCAGAAACTGCAGGCGGCGAGCGAGCGGATCGACACGCTGAAAGACGAACGTGACGACCTCCGATCGACGGTCTCGACGCTCGAACGCGAGCGCGACGAGCTGCAGGCGGAGGTCGCCTCGCTTGAGGAGACGGTGTCGTCCCTGGAGGAGGAGGTGGCGGCAAGCGAGCCGGCCGACGCAACCGAGGACGCCGGCACTGTTGGTGTGACGTTGAGCGCCGAGGACGCGCTCGCGGGGACGGATCTGTTCGTGCGCTACGATTCGAAGGGGAAGCCGACGCTCGACGAGCTCGACGCCACGACGGATCCGGACGCGGTCAACGGGAACCTCCGCGTCGACCATCACACGCAGTTCGACACGTCGGCGGCGACGGTCGATGGAACCGCCTTCGAGTCGTTTCTGACGGATTCCGCGGCGTACACGTTCGTGTCATGGACGGTGCGAGCGCTCCCCTACGAGATCCGGGAGTCCGGCCACCAGGGCGGGTTGAGCGAGCTGTACGCGGCGCTTCCCAGCGTTGACCGCGCGGAGCTGCGCGGAACGGTGGAGGTGAGCCCGGACGACGAGACGACGATCTCCCGCACGTTCGACGTGGTGTTGCGGGATCGGATGGGCAACGCGCTGGTGGTCGCGGACATCAACACGGGCCGGGATCCGGTGACCGCCGAGGAGATGGCGGCGCTGGTGTCGGACGCCACCGCCATCAGGGAGGGGACCGATCACCTCGCGGCGGCGATGTACGTCACCGGGTCGTTCTTCGAGCCGGCGGCGCTTGAGACCGCTGGGGACGCAACCGCCAGTGGCGGGTTGTTGTCGCGCAGCGACCGTGAGAGCTTCGTGAACGTCGGTCGGAAAGCCGGCTATCATCTGTGTCTCGTGGAGGATCGCGACGACGCGTTCCACCTGACGGTGCCGGAGCTGTAGTCGGAGAAGACGGAGGTGTTATTCGGCCTCTGCGGCCGCGTCGATCTTCATGGACTCCATTTTGTCCATGATCTCGTCGACTTTGCCGTCGAGTTCCTCGACGAATTCGTGGGTGCGGTCGGTGGTGATTGCGCCCTGGCTCGACGGCTCGATGAGGGTCTCCTCTTCGAGGACGCGAAGCGAGTAGCGGACCTTGTGATGCGGGTAGCCGGTCTCGTTGGACATCTTTACGATGCCGATGGGCTCGCTCTCGATGACCATGCGGAGGACTTCCAGATGGCGTTCGAGCATATCAACTTCTTTCTCAAGTCGATCTATCATGGCATTTGTTAACTAGTCATGGCGGGGTTTTAAATGTTGTCACGGCAGGAGAACCGACAGCGACACACAGTACTACGACGGTGGTAACAATTAACGGTTCTGCTACGTGGTCTGACACGACGGATTCCACACGAATATTCACGAACGTGTCCAAGCGAGTCCGTGAGACCGTAACTGGTATCACGACCGTGGCGAAAGGCGTGAGCATGACCGTCACCATCGTCGGCGCCCAGCTTGGGGACGAAGGCAAAGGGGGGGTCGTCGACCTCTTCGGAGACGCCACAGACGTCGTCGTTCGCTACCAGGGCGGCGACAACGCCGGCCACACGGTTGTCGCCGGCGGCGAAGAGTACAAACTCTCGCTGGTTCCGTCCGGGGTCGTGCGCGGGAAGACCGGCGTCCTCGGGAACGGCTGCGTGATCAACCCCGAAACGCTGTTCGAGGAAGTCGACGCGCTCCGGGAGCGCGGCCTCGACCCCGACGTTCGGTTGGCCAAGCGCGCACACGTCATCCTGCCGTTCCACCGCGAGCTCGACGGCGCAGAGGAGGCCGCGAAAGCCGACTCCGACAGCGAGATCGGCACCACCGGCCGCGGCATCGGCCCGACCTACGAGGACAAGATCGGTCGCCGCGGCGTCCGCGTCGGCGACCTCCTCAACGAGGACGCGCTCCGTGACCGCCTCGAATACCTCGTCGACGCCAAGCGCGCCATCTACGAGGACGTCTACGGCTTCGACGCCAGCGAGACCGACGGCGCGTTCGACATCGACGCGATCCACGAGCAGTGTCTGGCGTACGCCGACCGCATCCGCGACGAAGACCTCGCCGTGAACGCCGGCGACTACCTCGCCGACCGCATCGCCGACGGCGACAACGTGATGCTGGAGGGCGCACAGGGCACCAGCCTCGACATCGACCACGGCAACTTCCCGTACGTCACGTCCTCGAACCCGACGGCGGGCTACGCCGCCACGGGGTCGGGTCTCGGCCCGACCACCGTCGGCCAGGGTGAGATCGTCGGCATCATCAAAGCCTACCTCTCCCGCGTCGGCAGCGGCCCGATGCCCACCGAGCTGGACGGCGACCAGGCCGAATACATCCGCGAGGAGGGCGGCGAATACGGCACTGTCACGGGCCGCCCGCGCCGCGTCGGCTGGCTGGACATGCCGATGCTCCGCCACGCCGCCCGCGCCAACGGCTTCACCGGCATCGCCATCAACCACCTCGACGTGCTCGCCGAGCTCGACGAGGTGAACGTCGGGCACGCCTACGAGCGTGACGGCGAGCGCATCCACACGCTCCCGGCGACCACGGAAGCATGGCGCGACTGCGACCCCGTCATGAAGTCCTTCGACGGCTGGTCGGCGTTCGATCCGGCGGTCGTCGCCGACGCCGGCTACAGCGCGCTGCCCGACAACGCTCAGGCGTACGTCGAGTACGTCGAAGCCGAACTCGACACGCCAGCGTACGTGCTCGGTGTCGGTCCCGGCCGCGAGGAGTCCGTCATCCGGCAGAACCCCTTCGAATAACCACGCCTGGAACCCGCACGCTTTTGCCGACCGCGCGCCAGCATGCACGTATGAAAGAGGATCTGCTGGACATCGTCTGCTGTCCGCTTGACAAACACGACCTGACGCTTGACGCGGACGCCACGGAGGACGGTGAAGTGATGGCGGGGACGCTGACGTGCACGGACTGCGGCGAAACGTATCCGATCGAGGACGGCATCCCGAACCTGCTCCCGCCGGACATGCGCGACGACGCCGAGTCGGCGTCGGCCTGACCCGGGGAATCTTTTTCAGCCCGCAGGGCGGACGCTGGCACGTGCCGGACACGCTGTCGGTCCACCTGAACCGCGAGCGGCCACGCGATCTCGCTCCGGAAGCCACGACCCTGGAGACCGACCGGTCGTTCGTCCTCTCGTTCGTCAACCACGGCCAACCCCTCCACGTGCACGTACAGCCCGACGAGCGGCTCGCGGACATCGCCACCGTCAGCGAGACGCAGGTGTACGTCGCGGCGAACGAGACCCGCACCGTCGACGTGGTGGCCCCCCGGGACGCCGGGCCCGCCGACGGCACGCTCCGACTGGTCACCGGACACGGGGCCGAGTCGGAGAACGTGACCGTGTCGATCACCCAGGAGCGCAAAGACGGCGGGCCGGACGTGGCCGTCGACGACACGCTCACGGAAAAACAGTCCCGCCCCGAGCCCGACACGGGCGTGTCGCTCCGCCACGCCGTGATCCCGGTGGCAGTCGTCGTGGCGGTCGTCGCGGCCGCCGGCGCGATCGCGGTGGCGGTGCCGGACGCCGGCGCTGTCGTGGTGGGCGTTGCGGGCGTGCTCGCGGGCTGTGGCGTCGGTGCCTACGAGCTGCTGCGCTGACCCCGGCTAGTGGTGATCGCCGTCGTCACCGTCGTCGTCGTGGTCTTCGGGGTACGTCGGCGTGCCCGAGAGCCCGTGGTCGTCCATGCGCTTGGCGCGCAGGAACCGCGTGCGGTAGCGGTTCGCGCCCTCGTACACGTCGGCTTCGCGGATGTCGTCGGTGCGGTCGTCGGCGACCGCGCCGATGATGTCCTCGATCTGTTCTTTCTCCGCGGGCGTGAGTTCGAACGTGTACTCTCGGGTGTCCTCGCGTTCGAGCGTGGTGAACTTGCGGGCGGCCGCGACGAACAGCGAGCAGGGTTCTCGACACGGGAACTCCCCGTCGCCGCGGGGCACGTCCAGGGCGTCGTCCTCGTCGCGGTCCCACTCGCGGCGCTTGAGACACTGGGAGTCGACACAGCAGGCTTCGGCCGCCCATTCGAGGGCGTCCTCGTCGAGGTCGGAGACGATCCCGTAGATGCCGGTCTGGCGGTCGGCAACGTCGGCCCAGTGATCGACGTCGAGGCTGCCCTCGCGCTCGCGGTGCCAGTTCGCGACTGTCGCCGGATAGACGTAGTCGATGGTGTCGACCAGCGCGCCGCCGTCGAGGTCGGTGAACGCCCAGCCGTGGGGGAGCGACGGCGCAGTCGAAAGCGGGCGATAGCCGTCGTCGTCGTCGTGCTTGACGAGTTCGCGCGCGTCACGTGGATCCGTGTACGTCGCAAGCGTGTCGGTGTCCGCGTCGACGTCGTCGGCGTGCCGAACGTCGTAGCGCCGGCTGCCGGCCGCGTCGCCGTGGGTGACGGTGACCGCGAGCTCCCCCCAGTGGCGGGTGTGTCCCGAATCCAGGGCGTCGTAGCGCTCCGGGACGGGGCGGTCGTCGCCGCCCTCCAGCCACCGGAGAAACGCCCGCCGCGGGGTGTCGTGGCCGCCGATGTCGTGCTCCCAGTAGTACCAGTTGGTCACGTACGGGGAGTCGGCGTGTTCTCGGAGATCGGCCGCAGTCAGGACGGCGTCCGTGTCCGGCGTCCGGAACTGGTAGCCGTCGTCGCCCGCGGCGACGGTGAGTCCGTCGAAGTCGATCCCGTCGGCATCGGCAGCGTCTACGAGTGCGTCTGCGACCGACATCAGTCCCCCGCAGCCGCGTTCGCGCCCCGGGTCTGTTCGCGGACGGCGTCGACGGCGTCACCGACCGGGGCACCGGCGTCCGCGGCGCGCTCCAGGACCACGTCGGCGGCCAACGGTTCGGTGCCGACCGCCCCCGAGTACCAGATGTCGTGGCCATCGACCGCCGTGGGGATGTCGTAGCCGGTTCGGTAGTCGTCGGTCAGCCCCATGTCCTCGGGGATGTCCTCCTGGGTGTGGAACCCGTCGGAGACGAACAACGGCACGACCACGATGTCGGCGGTGTCGAAGAAGTCGGTGACATCGTCGACCTCCGGGTCCTCGTCCATGAACACCGCCTGAACCTCGCCGAACACGCCCATCTCCCGGATCTGGTCGGCGTGATAGTAGATGGCTTTCGCGGAGTTCTCGTTTCGCTCGGTGCCGTGTCCGACGACCGCGAGGCCGAAGTCGTCGCCGAACTCCTCGCGGCCGGTGACGGAGCTGGCTCGCTGGACGATGACCTCGCTCATCGAGTCGTGCGTTCCGACCGGCCCACAGTAGTGGATCGTCTTCTCGACGTCGTCGGCTTCGAGCGTGACGTGGTCGGCGTCGGTGCCGTCGGAGTCCCAGTCGTCGGGATCGAAGTCGTCGAGTCGCAGCTCCCGCGGAATGACTTGTTCGGTGAAATACCCCTCGGAGATGAACAGCGGGACCACGTACACCTCGTCGGACTCCAGTGTCCGTAACACGTTCCGGAAGGACGGCTCCTCCTTCCAGAAGGCCTCCCGGACTTCGTCGAACGCGCCCGACTCGCGGATGGTGTCGGCGTGCGTGTACGCGGGCTCCGAGGAGCCCGGGTTGAGGTGTGATCCGTGTCCGACGATGACCAACGCTTGCATGCTCGTTCGTATGGCCGACACAGCCTTAGTGGCTTCGGGAACGGTGCGTTTGGCCCCAAAAACGGGGGTCTTTCGCCTATTTTAAATCACATGACACAGATATGTGATGCAATGGTGTCCGTTCGGCTCTGCCTGATCCTCGCCCTCGTCGTGCTCGGTGGGTGCGTGTTCGTCCTCACGGACGACCACACCGGTGCACCGCCGAGCACCGCCGTCGCGGCCGGACTCAACGACATCGAATCGGTGTCGGCCACGGAGGTGTCCGGCATCAGGTTCGGGAACACGAGCAGCCACACGACGACCACCCTCCGGATCTCGCTGGCGGGGGACTCGTTGCGACGGTTCAGCCGGGTGCGCGAGCCGAACGCCACGGCCGGCGACGTGACACTGGTGACCGGGCACGGCACGATGGCCTACGACGCCAGCAGGAACCGCGTCACACGCGCGCCGCACAACGACGCGGCGGTATCAGTCGTCGATCAGGCGGGCTTCTACGAGCGCGTCGTCGCGGCAGCCCACGACGGATCGACGGTCACGGTGCCATCCCGGGGCGTGTCGCCGCTGCCCGCGATCCCCGCAGCCGACGCGGACGCCACGGACAACACGACCGACGTGCCCGGCTACGCGGTCTCCTATCTGGGCGCGCGAACCGTCGCCGGCCGGAACGCCCACGGGTTCCGGTTGACACCCGCGACCGATGCAGCAGCGGACATGACACAGACGCTGTGGCTCGACGCCCGGTACTACTACCCGCTGCGGACGGTCACGACCGTGACCAGCAACGCGACCACGTACCACCTGCGGTCGCACCTGGAGAACGTCACGTTCAACGCCGATCTGTCCGCGAAGCCGTTCAGCTGGACGCCGCCGGCCGACGCGACGACGGAGATCGTCGACACTACGACCCGCCGCTTCGACGCACTGGCGGCGCTGCGTGACGCGAGCAGGCTGTCGGTCCCCGACCCCGAGTTGCCCGCCGCGTACAGCTTCGACTCCGGGCGGATGTCGGGCGCTGCCCACCGCCAGGTGACCGCCGAGTACAGCGCGCCCGGCGCACACCGGGCCACGATGACGAAGTTCACCGCCCCGCCGGGCGGTCCGGCACTCGACGCCGGCGCACAGGTCACGGTGGCCGGGCAGCCCGCCAGCTACCTGGTGACGGGGCACACCAGGCGGGTGTCGTGGGCCTGCGGCGGCGTACAGTATCGGCTCTCCTCGGGCGCCCTCAATCGGAGCCAGTTGCTTGCCAGCGCCGCCGCGGTCGCCTGCCGATAGCGACCGGCTACGACGGCCGGCGGTACAGCGAGTACGCGATACACACCAACCCCGCGAACTGGAGGAGTCGCACGGTCAGCGTGAGTGGCTGCTGCAGGCCGCCGTTGATGACGTCGAGCCGGAGCAGCCCCGTGCCGACGAACGCCGCCGTGTTCGTCACGGCGGTCAGGAGGATGAGGCCGACGGAGAGATACTGCATTGACGTGCTCTGGTGGCGCCTGAACCCCCGGTAGGCTTGGTAGCCAATGAACAACCCCACGAGCGTCGACACCATCGAGACGATGACGATTGCTGGAAACCAGATCATAATCCCTCCCACATGCGTGTGAATCGGTCGGCGACGTCTTCGGTCTCGCACTCGACTTCGGTGGTGAACTCGCCGTCGTCCAGCTCAAGCGTGAACTGCGTGAGCGTGGCGCGGTAGACGCTGTGGTGGTTGCCGTCCGACCGGACGTTGATCGACTCCTCAAGCAGTCCGAGTTCGGTGAGGTCGTCGATCCGGCGATACACCGTCGCGGTCGATGCGTCACACGTCTCGCTGAGCTGGGTCGCAGACATTGGGTCCCTACTTGCAGCGGCGAGGATGGCTCTCGCGTGCTCGTCGTCGAGCATCGAGAGCACCGCCGTGGGATCAGTCTCCTCGCTCACACCGCTGTTTCGCACGCAGGGTATTTAAACGCAGCTTGCCAGTCGCAGGTCCTGCAATAAACCGACCGGCGGTACGGCGCTAACCGCACGGCGGAAACGTCGCGGACCGCGACGGGATCGCGTCCCGATGCCGCCCGTGGGAGCGACGATTCCGACGCCTTGAAGCGCTGGCCGCCGTACGTTCTGGGGATGACGCAGTACGTGTCGAACACCCGCTCCGGCGAGCAGGAGGCGTTCGAGCCAGACGACCCCGAGAACGTGCTCGTGTACACGTGTGGGTTGACGGTTTCGGACGACGCCCACCTCGGGCACGCGCGGCTGTGGGTGCAGTCGGACGTGATGACGCGGTGGCTCTCGCATGCCGGGTACGGCGTGCGGCACGTGCAGAACGTCACGGACGTCAACGAGAAGATCGTCGCGCGCGTCGGCGCTGACGGGCTCGGTGACACCGAGGCCGCAGTGGCCGCCCATTACACGCAGTCGGTGATCGACGACATGCGCGCGCTGAACCTCGCGCGGGCGGACGTCTACCCACGGGTCTCCGAGCACGTCCCCGAGATCATCGACCTCATCGGGGACCTCGTCGATGCGGGCTACGCCTACGAGGCCGGCGGCTCGGTCTACTTCGACGTGCGCCGCTTCGAGGAGTACGGCGCGCTCTCCGGTCAGCAGGTCGACGAACTCGACCCACAGGGACCGGACGCCGAGCAGGCCGAGAAGCGCCACCCGGCGGATTTCGCGCTCTGGAAGGCCGGCGGTGTCAGTCCCGACGACGCCAACACCCACCGAGACGACGAACTGCCCCCGTTGGACGGCGAGCGCGGCCAGACGTGGGCGTCGCCGTGGGGCGAGGGGCGGCCCGGCTGGCATATCGAGTGCTCGGCGATGGCGATGACCCACCTGGACGACCACATCGACATCCACGTCGGCGGGCAGGACCTGGTGTTCCCCCACCACGAAAACGAGATCGCGCAAAGCGAGGCCGCGTCCGGCGAGCGGTTCGCCGACCACTGGCTGCACGTGCGACTCCTGGAGACCGACGGCGAGAAGATGTCCTCCAGCCTGGGGAACTTCTTCACCGTGTCGAACGCGGTGGCCGAGCGCGGCCCGAACGTGGTCCGGATGCTGCTGGTGTCGACGTCGTACACCCAGCGCCAGACGTACTCCGAGGCCACCGTCAGCGAGGCCACCCAGCGCTGGGAGCGCCTCCAGCGCGCCTACGAGCGCGCGGCCGACGCCATCGACAGCGTGGCCGCCCACGCCAAGCCCGCCGACGACGCGCTCCGGACGGCGGTCGCCGACGCGCGCGGGGAGTTCGCGGCCGCGATGCGCGCGGACTTCAACACGCGGGCAGCGGTGTCCGCGCTGCTCGAACTGGCGTCGGCGGTGAACCGCCACGTGGACGGCACCGACACGTACGACTACCAGGGGCTCCACGACGCCGTCGACGCGTTCGAAACGCTTGGCGGGGACGTGCTCGGCCTCCAGTTCGACGACGGCGCGGGCGAAGACGCGGTGTCGCTGGCCGACGACGTGATCGACCTCGTGTTGGACGTGCGCGAACAGGAGCGCACGGCGGGCAACTACGAGCGCGCCGACGACCTCCGGGACCGCCTCGAAGCCCTCGGCGTGTCCGTCGAGGACACCGACGACGGCGCGACGGTTCGGCGCTGACGGATCCACCACGCCACCGATCACAAGTACGTGTTTAGCCCCGTCTGATTTCGTCACTGTCTCGTAGGTGGTGGCCTGTGACAGATACATGGTCTGTCAGCAGGGAGTCAGTCTACATTCTCAGGGATGGTCTCCGCTGCCCGGAGACCATCCCGTCGGCCCTGCTGTCGTCGTTTCGAGGTGGAATCGATGAGCTGGGACGATCTCTCCAAGGACGAACTCCTCTCGCGGTTTCTCCAGATGGAGGAGCGAATCGACGAGCTGGAAGAGAAGATTGCCCAGAAGGACAAGCGGATCGAGGAACAGAACGAACGGATCGAAGAGCAGCAAGAGCGGATCGAAGAGCAGCAAGAGCGGATCGAAGAACTCGAAACACGTCTCCGGAAGTACGAGAATCCACACACTCCACCCAGTAAGCGACGGTCGGGGACCGACGAGTCCCCGACCTCGCAGGACGACGAAGACGACGATGTCCGAACTGATGGTGGTACTCCCGGTCGAAAGGACGGTCACAACCCGGAGTGGCGCTCTCCGCTCGATCCTGATGAAGAAATCGAGGTCACCTCTGACTGTTGTCCCGAGTGTGGCGACCACTTCGACGAGTCGGTGGGCGTCAGCCCCCGACTCGTCGAGGAAGTCCCGGATCCACAGCCACCAGAAGTCACCCAGTACAACCGACACCGCTACCAATGCGACTCCTGTGGAACTGAGACGGTTGCGACTCACCCCGACTGCCCCGATGAGGGGCAGTTCGGGGTGAACGTCATCGCGCAATCTGCCCTGTCACGGT
>NZ_VRYN01000010.1 GCF_008124605.1 Halobacterium salinarum DSM 3754 | reverse complement strand
TTCGATCAGCGTTGCTCAACCGTGATCGACGACTCACCACAACAGAACAGATGGCTCAAGTCGGATTAGCCGGCGATGCTTTGTGAGGTACTGAGGTTCGTCGCTACTAGTGCTATCGGCGAAGTCCGCGCGGGCATCGAAGAGGAACCAGACGCCGATCAGCGCGGTCAGCGCCGGGAACCATACTGGACCGCCTGTTCCGGTGGTCGCAGTGAGTTCCCAGCCGAGCCACGCGAGACTGGCGACCGTGATGAACGCGCCAAGGCCAACGCCGACCCAGCGGCCATCGACAGTCGGCGTTTCTCTGAGAATCGAGATCGCCTCCACGAACGCGAGGCCAAAAGCGATGACGAGTACTGTCCCGACATCATTCGTGACGCCATAGACGAGGGCGAGAAACGCGACGAGCGAGAGCACGTATCGGGTCGTGAGCTGTTCGCGGGCGGTGCGACTGAGACTGGAGCCCATACGTGCACCACAGTCAGGAGTCCTATTATGATACTGGTCAAAGACGTTCTCACTAGCCGGGAGAGTTTGCGGGATATCAAGCGGTGAAGACCGCTTCGGCTCTGTTAAAATCCCCAGGAAAGATACATTTTGACCGCCTGTGGTCAGTACAGGTGAATCACGGATCGCTCAATACATACGTCGTAGCGAACAGAATGCTGGAAGAGACCCCTTCTATCGTAGACCTACCCGAGAGGAATATAGCTGTCAAGAGACACCTAAGCGGGAGGAACACAATGAGTGAACGATCCCAAACCAGTTGGTGAGGTTCTAGCCATGGATCCGTCCGTGGAACTCGCTCACGAACCGCTCTCAGGGATCTCGGTAAGCTCGTTCGAACCCTTTCGTGTCGGTCAAGCGCCGAATTTCAATGGTCTCTCCCGTTGCCCGCTCAATTTGGAGGATGAGGTCCTTGTCGGGCAGTCCGAGCGACGAGCGCCACAGCGGTGTCGGATCGGTCGCCGAAACGGAGCGAATATCCTCCACAGGAGCGACCCATTGTACCGTGTTAAGGTACGTGTCATAAGCAACGATACCATTGTCGTAGAGACGATACTCAACGTGGCTCTCCCCGATCCACATGACGAGCGCCGACGCAGGTAGGATGAGGAACACGGGAAGCAGGACAACCATCACAAGGACGAGCCAGACAGCGCGAGCCGAGATCGCGAGTATCCCGGAAAGTAGCATGACTGAGAATCCAGCGTCGAGTGCGTAAGCGAAGCCGCCACCGAAGGCATGCTGGCGCACGCCTCGTTTGTCATGAGCGAAAGTTGTGTATGGCTGTCCACGGGGAGCCGAAACCGGGCGGTCTACCGCGTCGCCCTCGATTACTGGGAACCACGGTCCGAGACCAGCTTGCCGGCAGTCGAAGAGCACCCACGGTGCGGCTACGGCCATCGCTGCGACCATCGTCGTGGCAGGGGTAGATACCGCCGAGAGGACGGCAACAGCGCCACCTGAGAGGAGAGCAACCAAGAGGAGGCTGCGGTTACGACGGATCCGCCGTGACGACGCGGTTTCGTAGACTCCTGCCGACTCACGCGCCTGAATGAAGACAAAGTGCTTCGCGGCGATGATGCCAATTCCTGGTATGGCAAGTACACTGAGCGTGCCCGAGGGGGAGAACAACCATACCGGAAACGCCACGACAAGCAATGGGTAGAGGATAACACAACTTTCGACGACATACGGAATATTCCGTGGATACACCGGCGGCATTGAACCCGGAACTGGGACCCGACCGCGCTTGTCCACGACCGCATCGTGGAGATCTTTAAAGAGATTGTACGGGTCCGTCGCAGGAGGAGAGCCGGTCTGGGGGCGGCCAGCGGCCAAGCGTTCGTAGAGGATACGGATCATGGTGAGGGCTGCGTCTATGATGAAGAGACACGCCACAGTCAAGCGACTTCCAGAAAGTGTAGCGATAGCGACGACCACGAGATGCGAGGCGAAAATGAATTCGAGGGGACAAGTTCGGTCCATCAGAGGCCTGATGTTCGCAGAGCGAATATGTGTAACTATTTGCTTAGTGGGGAATATATTCTCCGGCTCACACCTGTTATTTCTATCCAGTGGCTCTGTTGAAACTCTATCCTTCTGACACATTCTTTCCTGTAACATCTAGTCGCTGAAGAGTGCGGAGTACTGCTACCGTTGAGCAATCGCAGCAGCGGTAACCATCACCAACCATGTGCCGATTGCAAGCACCCACGCACCCGGGCTACTAATGTAGGTCAGAGCTTCCTCTGTTGGGTACAGAATGAACACCCACGGTGGGAGACCGATTACGATACAGGCGAGAAACAGAGCAGAATACCGAGCCAGTTCGCTATCAAAATAATCCACAACCACTCTATTAGAGACTTGTCAGGGAGTATTGTTAAGCCTTCCTGGCAGGTGAGTCCCCTGTACGGACCAGAACCCAGGTCAGATATATCACTTTCTGATTATTTCAACAAAGCCGAATTCTTCAAACAGCCCTCAGTAACGGTGTGACCGATACAGAGGGTCCAGACAGTACGACGATAGCCCTCCCTGTCGTGGCGGACGCCTCTTTCCATCCGTGGAATGATCTCATCGAGGAGGAGGTCGACCTACTCGCGCTTGACGATGAACTGATCCCGAAGCGGCGTCAGGATTGTCTTTGTATTATTGATGCCTCGTACGCCCCAAATGTACTGATCGCTCCGGTCCTCATTGGGCTCGAGACTGGATACATGGCAGTTCACGTCGTGAGTATCACAGTACGCACAAAGTGCCTGCATCAAATGATCACGATACGTCTCGGTGACCTCGATCCTCGGCTGAAGTCGATGGTCGACTCGATACTCACTATTCTGGTTTACTTTCACGCCAATCCATCCTTCTGCGTCAAGGGTTCCAGTCAACTGTTCGTGGGTGATTCGGAGCATTGGTGCAAGTTCAAAGCCGGTGCTGTACCGCTCTCGGTCGGCAATTGCGATGCGGATACAGCCTTCGCCGTCGAAGACGCCAGGGAACCACGCATCGAAATCGTGGGTCTCGGGTGAACTGTTGGACATCGCGCTGCGCCCATCGGTGACGCGGATAAACTCTCCTTGCGACTCATCGGTCACCCAGAGGAGGCCATCTCACCCCCCATCATACACCACGGTCGTGGCTGCGCGCGCAGCGAAGCGAGCACGGAGCGGAGGGTGGGGCGGTGGGGTCTGGGTCGGCCCGGCCCACAGCAAAAAAGAGGTTGCGTCAGTTGGCTATGCTTCCCACCAGCGGCCGCGCTCGGGGAAGTGAACTGTGCTCCAGCCGGTCAGAGCCACCGAGACGCGTCCGTTGTACCAATTCTTCGCCGCTCCGTGAATACGAACGTGCTCGCCCTCCTCAATCCAGGGTTGTTCGCTCGCAACCCAGCTGGTGAACTTCGTTTTTCCGCTCTCGTCCTCGATGAGTCCCACTTGAGAAATGGCTGCACTCGACGGTTTCCACAACCGGGTCACAGTACCTTCGATGCTCACTTCTTTACGATTGACGTCCTCGAGCTTCCCGATGGGAATCACCGTCCCAGGTGCCGTCTGCAACTCCTCGAACACGCCGACGACCGCACTCGTCACGTCCTTCCCACCGACGACGGCTTCACCCAGCCGCCGACCAATCGCCGCTCGCGACCAGCCATCCAGCTTTTCAGCCAACCGCATCGACTGCTTGTTCACCGCCGCCAACTGCTCCTGCGTGAGCTCCGCTCGGGGATCATCTCGTTCGGGGTCGGCCATCGGGTCCACGCTCGCAGCCCGTGTCTGGAACTCAGCACGCCGCACAGCGCTCCGCTTCGCTGCAATATCTCGCGTGCGCTGCTCCCGACCGTCCTGCGTTCCCAGCTCGGCCTGGGCACTGATGCGCTCCAGTTCGGCTTCCCGCGCCCGAATGCGCTCCTCCTGTTCGAGGGTGACGCCGTGAATCCGGTCTTCGCTCGTGTCCGCGATCCCGTCCGGGTGGTTCGCATCCACCTTCGCCTGGGTCTCCTGTTCGACCGCCGCCTCGAACTCCGGCGTCTCGTCGACGACCGGGAACCCGTCTTCATCGGCCGCCTGCTCGCCCGCGTTCTCGAATGCCTGTTCATCGACCGAAACGACCTTTCCGCTAGCGTTGTTACTAGACATTGGGTACTCACCGTACCTGTGAAGGCGCTCACGCGCCGCCACCGCGATGCTCCTACATCGCGGTTTTCCGACGACAACGACCGACAGAACCATCTGCGCGCTCTCGCTCGCGCCTTCGCGAGCGCCCTACCGGGCGCGAGCGAGAGCGCGCCTACATGAGGTGATCCCCAACCAGCACCGCGCGCCGACCCGCCCGGAGCAAGCGGCCAGCGCATTCCCCGTTCGCCGCGACGCAACCACGTCCGTCGCGGGCGGCTTCGCCGAGGTCCGCAGGACCCGAACGGGTGAAGCGCTGGCGTCGAGGGCACATGCACTTTAGCCCGGAACGCCGAGCTTGCTCGGCGCAGCCCGGAATGGTCGGTCGCGAGCGACGCGGAGGTCCCGCGAACGGAGTGAGCGGGACGCCGGTGAGCATAGCTCACCGGAAGGCGGCAGCGGCGAGCGGGGCGGGCCGATACGTACACACCTGTCCAGCCGACCACGTCGCCCGATGAGCAATCAACAGTCCTGTCGAACTCGGAAAGGGCGAGACCGCTTCGGTTACCGGGAGACGATGTCTCCCGAACCCACGGCGCTTCGCGCCGTGAACGTCCCCCAACCCCGCAAGCACCGCAGGCACGAGGCGCGCAGCGGCGTCCTCGTGAGCGACGCGAACGAGGGCCAGCGAGACGTAGTCTCGCGCGGTCGCGGGACGTCGAGCGGCGGAGGGCTTTCAGAGATTGTGTTTCAATCGTCATGCTGCGCGTTCAATTCTGTCAGGAACTGGCTGGCTGCTGTCCCGATACGAACACCGTCGACGTTGTGCATCTCGAGGTCGTGCGTGGCAGTCCGAAAGGGGTAGTGGTCGACGAGGACGCGCTGAATAACGGTTCGGACAGGATCGGTCCCGTACCGATCGACGACAGTCGCCATCATCTCGTCGAGATGCGCGTCCCGGTGCTCCGTCCGGGGGTGCTGTGCGCGTTCGAGGACGAGTTCGACCACGTCGTCAACTGATGCGTGCTCGGGATCCCCCGTTTGCTCACGAACGTCGTAGAGAGCGTCGTTATCGGGCATTCCTGTTCACTCCGAAGTATCCTTCTCGGTGTCAGGGCTCCTCGAACAACGATCGGGCCCGTTGCACGTAGCTGTTTGCGTCCCAGCTACGGGCGTCGCTGATTGCATCGAGGAGTACCCGCGCATCAGCAGCAGATAGGTGTTCAGTTCGAACGAGAACCGAGAGCAGCGTCGGTGTCGTGACGAGTCGGGTATCAGCGAGTGAGGCGTGGATCAAGCCAAGTTGATTGAACTCGTCACAGAGGAAGAGCGCAGCCTCGAGATCGTTCGCGAGGGTGACTGCCGCGTTTTCGCCGTCATCGAGCGGAAACTCGGCATCGAGGTCCACCGACTGTGTCGTGAATGCATCCACCCGGTCAAGGACGGCGGACGCCGCGTGTCCATGGACGTCATCGTAGGAGGCGATCTCTCGGAGCTCATCGATGACCGTCGTTGGGACGACGACCTTGTACCGGGAGAGACAGAGTGCGAGTGGATCGGGGTCGTTGTCAGCAACGATGCCGAGACTCACGAGGGCGGAGGCGTCTGCGATACACCGCGACATCTATGCGTCGGCGACCTCGTCGATGAAGTCCTCGTCCAGTTGCTGTTTCAACACGCGGATGTTTGCCGCTTCTTCGGCGCTGACGAGGGCTTTGAGCTGCTCGAAGCTGATCTCGTCGTCATAATAAGCGGCGGCGATCTCCTGGGTGAGTGTGTCGTCATGAGCGGCGTCTTGGAGGTACTCCCGAAGCGCGGTCACGAGGACATCTGTTCGGTCTTCCCCGAGGACTGCGGCCAGTGCGTCGGCCCGATCGATGAGCCGATCGGGGGCCCGAAACTGCACGCGCTTCTTCTCGGTGCTCATAATGTGTACAATGTGAGCCAGCCCACTTAGCCGTTTTCGTGTGTACGATGTGAGCCAAGTTCGAACAAGTATCACTCGGCCACGAGATGCTCCGTGAGGTCACGCGTCCAGTACGTCGCGAGCCCACCAGGGCTACAGCGAGCACACAGTTGCAACGGGCCTTCCAGATGCCCCAGTTCAACGCGGAACCGCGTCAGTGCCGCGAGCGTGTCGACGACCAGCCCACAGCCGTCACAAGCGTAGTCATCGCGCTCGTCGGGATTCGGCTCCGTCTGAATCGCGCAGTCGACGCAGATCGGGTGGGTGACCCGGTCGTCCTGGCCCCACGTATGCGCCTCGCCAGCCTCGGCGCCGGGCGGGGCGTCGCAGAACGCACAGCCAACGAGCGTCTGCTGCATCACTCGTCCCCAGCGTCGGCGTCGCGGCCGGCCGTCCAGCCGCGGTGGAAGACGGCCAGCTGCGTCGATGAGTCGAATGCGGCGCCGCTCGGCTCGTGGGCCAGGACACGGTCTTCGGGAACGGGTGTAACGATGTCCGCGTCGACGAGGTCGCTAACCAGGCGCTGGGCCGTCGCGTCGTCGATGTCCGCCGTGTCGACGCCGGCGGCGTCGCGGTCCTGGGCGAACTGTTCCTTCTCGAACTGTTCGTGGTCGGCACTCGTGTCGTCGTGCGGATCGGGACCAGGCATGGTAAGTCACGCCGCGCACGCTGTCGCGCGCTGCACGCCTCCCGGCGCCGACAAACAGTCAGGAGTGACAGCGTCAGTCCGGTCGCGGGTCGCGATAGCCGATGACGGCGACGTCGTCGATGAACAGGACGCCCTTCATGAAGTCGAGTTTGGTCAGGCTGTGCTGGTAGAGGTTATGCCGGCCAAGGTAGTTCACCGGCACCACCAGACAGCCGAACTCGATTTTCGGCCGACCGTCCTTCTGGGTGCGGTACCCTTTCTGGAACTTGAGGAGGTCGTCGCTGACGTTCTTCCGCTCGCTTTTCTCAACCTCGATGGCGATGCGAGCGTTGGCGTCATAGAGGTCGACGCTGTAGTTAAACCCCTGATGCGACCAGAGCTTGCAGTTTGGGTTGTAGCCGCCGGCGGCGTCCCCTTCGTACTCGTACTGCGAGAGCCCGTCAGCGATTTCGGCATCGAACGCCCCGACCTCCGTGTGCTTCGTCGAGCCGTCGAAGACGCTTGTCGGGACGGCTTCGACGGCCGCCTGAATCGACGCCACCGACTCATCCGGAAACACCTCGGACGAGGTTTGGGTCCGGCGCCCGCTTAGTTTGGGGACCTCCTCGACGACGACCATACTCACTCTCGAGGAGTAGCGGCCGGATAAAACCCGTCGCGACGGCCATTCGAGTCGACCGGCCGCCAGGCTTCACTCACTCGAGTATCAGGGCGGTGGGCGGGGGTGAGGGAGTGTACCCAGCCTCAATGTTAACCAACACGGTGCCGGTTTGGGCCGGGACTATTGGTTAAGACTAGCCGCTATAGAGTTCGGAGCTCTCGAACTGGCTTCACGACGAAGGTGTCTGGCTCGCTGGCTGCTCCCTCACCTGATCGTCCCGCCGTCGTCGAGGGCGACTGTGTGAGTTGGGCGATGAGCTCGTCGCGAACGTTCCGTCGAGGAACGGTGGTCTCGTGCCAGCCCAGCCGGTCGTCGAAGTGCCGTTTCTGGAACTGCTCGCCGACCTCGTCGGCGACGACGTACTGCGTCCGCGTCGACTGCCCGACCTGCCGTGAGACGAAGACGGCGCCGCTCGGCTCGTGTGTGAGCTCGACGAGAGTACACTCCACGAGGGCAACGACCGACGCGTGATCCCGGTCGGTCGAGACCACCACCTCAAGGTCTGCCCACGACACCTGGTCGTCGGGGATAGTTTCTGCGTGATGCGCTGACTGTGTCTCGCTGCGTCGTTCCGAAGCCATCGTCTATCGGGGGGACCTGATGCGCCCCACCACCCCCTCGCGGGGGCAACAGACACCACCGGAACGCACCCGCTCAATCTATGCACTAAATCTGATACTTCCGTAGTTCCGCTAACTCTGTGACGGCCCCTCGGCCTGAGAGAGCCGGCGGCCTTCGTACACTGCATATCGCCTCTTTCTTTGGACGAAATCCGCGATATGCAAGACGTTATGACGGTCTCAAATCTCAGAAGAACCCCGTCGGGCTGATTTGAGGGCGTAGAAAATACCTCGACGAGTTCAGGAATAATCCCGTGATCTCTAAAATTGCTCGACGACAGGGTAACGATGGCAATATCGGGCGTATCTGGATTACTCCGGTTCGATAGGTCACCTGTTCTGAGATCCTCGAGGTCTCCCAGCGAGGCACTTCGAATCGAGAAAAACCCCGATTCCCTCGATACTGGTCGTGTTAGCCGTTAAAATTGCTCGACGAGGATTCTACACAATCTGGTTCTGTTCTACAATCTAATACTAGAAAAACTGAGGTGTGGCTCTTTGAATATTCGTGATTAGCTGTTAGTCGTCGGGATTGAACTCGTCGAACAGGTCTACAACGCGCTGTTCGATATCGTCCCGAATCTCCCGAACCTGTTCCATCTCTTGACCATCGGGATCGTCGAGCGCCCAGTCACGGACATCGACCGTTTCTGCATCGAGTTCGAGCGTCGAGCACCCCATAGTCGCGACGATGTCGCACGATTCCAGTTCATCAGTCGAGACTTCTCGCGGCGTTCGCTCGGAGAGGTCGAATCCTTCCTCACCCATTACTTCGACCACTTCCTCGTGAACGTGGTCGGCTGGATGGGTCCCTCCAGTAAGAATTTCGACGCTATCCTCGAGATCACGTCGTTCTCGCTCTCGTTCCGCAAACGCTGTCGACATCTGGCTGCGCCCAGCGTTCTGTACGCACACGAATCCGAATTTCGTCGTCGAATCAGCAGACATACTTATTCGACTCTTTGTCGCGGTCTTTAGGCCTCGTATGAGTACTATATATACCACCAACTTCCTCAATAGACTTGCCAGGTGTCCTCGTGCGGCGCTGTCTCATCTGCGGGATCCGTTCAGTGCGACAAGGAGCGCGTCGCCCCGCATGGTAGTCTGGTACTTTCGCCATTTCCCGTCTTTCCGGCGAGTCACGAGTCCAGCCTCAGTGAGTTGAGAGAGTGAATGACTAATCGCGCTGTCACTGACATCCAGAAGCGGTGAAAACTCACAGACACAGAGCTCTTCACCGGCTATGTGGAGGATTCGGATAATCTTGTATCGTGTCTCGTTAGCAAGGGCTGATAATACACCTACGTCCGCCTCAAGTGCAGGCCCACCAGCTGCGGCGTCAAGCTCTTCAAGCTCATCCAGCCGTTGTGCCACCTCTTCATCACCACAGCCACCGCGTTCGTCTGTAAGATATCGTTGTAACCGCTCGGTCGATGACATGGCTCTGATTTAAGCATATAATAAAGTAAGTGTTGTGTACGGAGCCACGGGTCTCTAATTGAGATCGCACATTTGGCTGCTTAGTATACGGTCGCCCATCTTAACGAATAGACAATCGTTCGTTCGAAGAAAGCAGAAGCTTAGTACGGTGTTTTGACGCCTTTGGTCTTACCACACTGTCACAGACACCGTTTCTCCTGATCTTCTGTCTTGAAGATACTGACCAAAGCGCTTATACACATATGAACAAACAGTAAAATGAGACAAACCGGTTCAGCTCAGTGCTGGAGATGACTCGGTGTATCGCCTACTCAATCGAACAACTCCCTTCGATCCACGAATGACTCAACTCACCCTGTACGAAGAAGCGATGTGCTGTTCCACCGGCGTCTGTGGACCAGACCCGGACGATGAACTCGTCGAAGTCAGTGCCGCCCTCGACCAACTCGAAAACGAATTTGATGTCGACGTGTCGCGAGCGAATATGCAACACAACATCGAGCAGTTCCTCGAAACCCAGCAAATCGCCGATCTGGTCGAGGAGCACGGCCCGTCAATTCT
Organism: Halobacterium salinarum DSM 3754; assembly: GCF_008124605.1. GTDB lineage: Archaea > Halobacteriota > Halobacteria > Halobacteriales > Halobacteriaceae > Halobacterium > Halobacterium salinarum. Next base: position 21,991 of record NZ_VRYN01000010.1, on the reverse strand, counting down.
CCCGATTACCGTCGTCAACGACGAGATCGTCGCCAGAGAAACGTATCTCTCGTACGACGAACTCGCATCGACTTTCGAGGATTCCCCAGACCCACAGGAAGCGTAAATGACTGCTACACAAACGCCAGCGAAAGAAGTTGTTGAACCGAACAGCGAAGATACGGAGTTCGTCTTCTTCAGCGGGAAGGGCGGTGTAGGTAAGAGTACTGTCAGCTGTGCCACGGCAACGTGGCTGGCCGACAACGACTATGACACACTGTTGGTGACGACCGACCCGGCGCCGAACCTCTCCGACATCTTCAACCAGGACATCGGCCACGAGGTCACCGCCATCGACGACGTCCCGAACCTCTCGGCCATCGAGATCGATCCCGACGTCGCCGCCGAAGAGTACCGCCAGGAGACCATCGAGCCGATGCGGGCGCTCCTCGGCGACGAGGAGATCCAGACCGTCGAAGAGCAACTCAACAGTCCGTGCGTCGAGGAGATCGCCGCGTTCGACAACTTCGTCGACTTCATGGACAGCCCCGAGTACGACGTCGTCGTCTTCGACACCGCCCCCACCGGACACACCATCCGCTTGATGGAGCTCCCGTCAGATTGGAACGCCGAACTCGAGAAGGGTGGGTCGACGTGCATCGGGCCCGCGGCGTCAATGGACGACAAGAAGGCGGACTACGAGCGCGCCATCGACACGCTCTCGGACGAGTCCCGGACGTCGTTCGCGTTCGTCGGGAAACCGGAGTCATCGTCGATCGACGAGATCGAACGTAGCGCGAGCGACCTCGCCGAGCTCGGTATCAGCTCGCAGCTCCTCGTCGTCAACGGCTACCTACCGGAGTCGGTCTGCGAAGACCCGTTTTTCGAGGGCAAGCGCGCAGACGAACAGGCGGTCATCGACCGTGTGGAGTCAACCTTCGATCAGCAGGCGCTCGCGACGTACCCGCTTCAGCCCGGTGAGATCGCGGGCCTTGAGCTGCTCTCGGACGTCGGTGGCGTCCTCTACGACGGCGAAGAGGCGACCGTCGACGTGGACGCGGCGACGCGACGGGCGACCAACGAAGACACCGTGGACTTCGACACGTTCACCGATGCCGACGCGGTCGCCGAGGAACTCGTCCCCGTCGAGGAGACGCGGTACCTGTTCTTCACGGGCAAGGGTGGTGTCGGGAAGAGCACGATTGCGTCCACGACGGCGGTCTCGCTCGCGGAGGCCGGCTACGAGACGCTCGTCGTGACGACGGACCCGGCTGCGCACTTGGCGGACATTTTCGAGCAACCTGTCGGTCACGAACCCACGTCGGTCGGACAGGCGAATCTCGACGCGGCCCGCATCGACCAGGAGCGCGCACTCGAAGAGTACCGGACGCAGGTCCTCGATCACGTCCGCGAGATGTACGACGAGAAGGACGACACGCAGATCGACGTGGAGGCGGCGGTCGCGAACGTCGAGGAGGAGTTGGAGTCGCCGTGTGCCGAGGAGATGGCGGCGCTCGAAAAGTTCGTGAGTTACTTCGAGGAGGACGGCTACGACATCGTGGTGTTCGACACCGCACCGACGGGACACACGCTTCGGTTACTGGAACTGCCGTCGGACTGGAAGGGATTCATGGACCTTGGGTCGCTCACGAAGGGAGCTGCCCCGGCCAACGGCGGGAAGTACGACGAGGTCATCGAGACGATGCAGGACCCGAGTCGGAGTTCGTTTGCGTTCGTGATGTACCCCGAGTTCACGCCGATGATGGAGGCCTATCGTGCCGCGATGGACCTCCAGGATCAGGTCGGTATCGAGACGTCGGTCGTGGTCGCGAACTATCTGCTCCCCGAGGATTATGGCGATAACGCGTTCTTCGAGAATCGGCGCGCGCAGCAAGCGGAGTACCTCGAGGAGATCAGTGAGCGCTTCGACGTGCCGATGATGCTCGCACCGCTGCGCCAGGAGGAGCCCGTCGGTCTCGACGACCTCCGCGAGTTCGGCGCGGACGTCACGGGCTTGGATGGCGTGGGCGAGGACGACCGCGAGGAGGTGACGGTGTCGTGAGCGAATCCCCTGTCGAGACGACGGACGTCGAGACCGAGCTCGAAGCGTTCGTCGACGAACTCCTGGCGTGCGAGACGTACCAGGCGTTGGTCGACGCACGCGAGGCACTCGAGGCAGACGCCGAGGCACAGGAGTTGCTGGATGCGTACCGGGAGACCGAGCGCGAACTCCAGGACGGCGAGTTCGACGCGTCGCTCATGAGCGACCTCCGGGACATCCAAGATGACCTCTCGGAAATCGAGTCGGTCACGCGCCATCGCGAGGCCCGGGAGGCGTTCGAGGAGCTACTCGCGGAGACGAACGACGTCGTCAGCGAGCGGATCGGCCAGGAGTTCGCGCAGTCGCTCGGAGGTGGGTGCTGTTGAGCGACGTCGACGGCGTGCTGACCGCGGCCGAATCCCTCGGTGGGGCGCTCGCAGAGGCGAAAACGGAACGCGACCGGGACGACTTCGAAGCCTTGCTCGAGGACTGTACGGAGACGATCACTGAGGTGACCGGCGTCGACTACACCGACGCCAGTGACGCTGGTAGCGACTGCTGCTAGACCAGGCACACGCTGTCCGATCGAGGCCTCTCGACCAGCAAAACAGGTCACGGACTCGGCTTTCTTTGTTTCCTCGCGGTGGTTCGTCAGTGCTTGAGGGTCTTTGAGGAGTGTTTGTGAACACCGGAGGAAGTGTCCTTTTCGAGGGCAACGTATTAGTGCTTGATTGTATAAGCTAGAGCTGATATGGTTCAGGACGCAACCGCTGATGGAGTTATGGACGCATCCGACGCCTGCTGCGCCCCGCCTGGCAACGTCGACTCGGACGCGATGGCGACGGACCTCCAGGTGCTCTCAGCCATGGGCAACGACACCCGGTACGAACTCCTCCGACGCATCGCGAACGCCGACGACGGCGTCTGCGTCTGCGACCTCGAAGCCACAGTCGGCGTCAGCCAGAGCGCGGTCAGTCAGGCGCTCTCCCGACTGTACACCGCGGGCCTGGTCACGCGGCGCAAGGAAGGATCGTGGCGCTACTACGAACCGACCGAGACGACCGAAGTTCTGCTCGAAACGCTCGACGACCTGCGAGGCAACCATGAGTAATGACAACGAGACGATGGTCGCCGATCGCGATCCCGAGGAGACTCGCGAGATGGTGCGGGAACGCTACGCGGGAATCGCGACGAGCGGCCAGGACTGCTGTGGTGACGTCGGTTTGGATGTCTCTGGCGACGGTGGTTGCTGTAGCGACGAAACGGAGGCATCTGGGAGCGAACGCCTCGGGTACGACGCCGACGATGTCGCGTCGGTCGCCGATGGCGCGGACCTCGGTCTCGGCTGCGGGAACCCGAAGGCGTTTGCCGCGATGGCTCCCGGCGAGACCGTTCTCGACCTGGGCTCCGGCGCTGGCTTCGACTGCTTCCTCGCCGCCCAAGAGGTCGGACCGGACGGCCACGTCATCGGTGTCGATATGACGCCCGAGATGATCTCGAAGGCCCGAGAGAACGTCGCGAAGAACGACGCCGAGAACGTCGAGTTCCGACTCGGCGAGATCGGTCACCTCCCTGTCGCCGACGAATCCGTCAACGTCGTCATCTCGAACTGCGTTGTCAACCTCGCCCCCGAGAAACAACGCGTCTTCGACGACACCTATCGCGTGCTGCGACCCGGAGGTCGCGTTGCAATCTCCGACGTTGTCCAGACCGCACCGTTCCCCGATGACGTCCAGATGGACCCGGACTCCCTGACGGGCTGCGTCGCCGGCGCATCCACCGTCGACGATCTCAAAGCTATGCTTGATGAGGCGGGATTCGAGGCGGTCGAGATCGCGCCGAAGGACGAGAGCACCGAGTTCATCAGCGACTGGGACGCCGACCGCGACCTCGGCGAGTACCTTGTTTCCGCTACCATCGAAGCCCGAAAACCAGCCCGCGACGACTGACCGGCCGAATCGGTCGCACGTCGCTGTCCGCCCGCTCCCTCTGTTGTCCACGCTGTCCACGAGTATTAGAACGACGGATCAGTGTCGTTCGAGCCCGACGGAGCCGAATTCGCGTACTGAGATATATATAACTCATAGCGAGGGTTGTCATGGCCGTTATGCATAGACGTAGCATGGAAGAGACTCGGCCATCGCAAGCGGTTGTGTTCGGGGATATCCACGGGAACGCCACCGCACTCGAAGCCGTCTTTCAGGATTTCAAATAGAATCGGATAGCTGTAGTTCAGAATTGCTCAGTGGGACCAGCTGATCCCTCCTCAACCTGCTCGTACATCTCGTCGGGAAACGGGAGACTACCCCAGATCGAGTAGGGACACTGGTCTTGGCCGATGCAGTAGCGTTGCAGATCGTCGTTATCGCAGTTCATCGGCAACGGGGTGTCCCCGTCGATGGTGTTCGAGAACTCGTAGCGGACTTGGTACTCAGTTTCCTGCTCGTCGTACCACGGCCACCGAGAGAAGACGTCCTTGAGATCTGTGACGATCTCGTCGAGGCTGCTGTCCTGATACTGGGGGAGCCACATTACCATCCGCGCGAAGTTGTAGAGATCCTTTCGAACCGGCTTCTTCTCGTGCAGCCGTTTTTCCATATTCGCCATACAGGGGAGTTCGAAGAGGTCCTTGATCTCTCGGACTTCGATCTGTTCGGCGCCGGTCCCGGCTCGCCCGATTCGGTACGTATTGACGCGCCCGTCGCGATCGATCGTAACGGCCGAGTGGGACTCGTGGTCGGCTAGCGTCTTCGCGAGACTGCTCGGACTCGAGATCCAGTCCGTTACAGAGGATTCCCAGTCATCTTCAGCGTCGTACGCCGCAACCGCTCGATAGAGTTCTTTCGCCGTGTGGAACTCACCCTTTTGCGCCACGTCGTCCGGGGCGTCACCTAGCGCCTGCCGGAGGACGCGGATCGTCCGTTCGCCACGGTCCCAGTTCCGCCAGATCCGCTCGTGATGGCCGGTCTCGAGGAAGCGCTCAATCCGCTCTGTAATCGCCGACTCGTTCGTAGTTAGCCACGTCAGCTGATCGTCGGAGAGCCCGTCTTCTTGCACCCGGAGGAGCTTCTTGAACGCCCGCTCAGCGTAGTCCCGATACTTGCTGTCGAAATCACCGACCGGAACGTACAGCTTGTTGTCTTTCACTCGCGTCAGTATCTCCTCGCCATCGTTACTCCCCGCCGACGCCTCGTCCTCCCGAACGAGACATTTCCGTGACGCCGCCGCCATCGGGATTTCGAGAGAGAGACCATCTCCGAGCTCCGGCATCTCTGTGATGCCCGTACAGACCCGACCAGGGTGTGGGCCATCCTCGCCGGGCTCCTTGCTGTACAGCACGTCGGCGATGTCCTGCTGGAGCGAGCCATCACCGTGGGCGCGGATGAGTGAGGCGAGATTGTTGATGTACAGCTCCCGGATGTCGTAGAGGACCTGGATGTTCCGGGGCGACGCGTGCTCGAACTTCGGGTGCTCTTTCACACAGATCGCACTCAGCGTCGCGAGCACGGCGAGCGTGCCCGGTTCGTCGACGAACGGCTCCTCGGCGGCGTCGGCACGAACCTGCTCTTTGAATGCCGCCGTCCCGAACCGCTCGATATCGTTCACGAGGTCCTCAGGCTGGTCTTCACCGTCGACGACGTATCGATTGTAACCACTCGTAAACAGCTGGTTGACGCGAGTCTCACCGTACTCCAGCGGGAGTGCCGCAACTCGATACGCCATGTCCTCGTCGTCGGTGGGGGTACTCGGACTCATAGTTACGATTAGGCGAAAAACCACCTGTTCAAACGTGATCTGGAGTGCATTCGTTTGGCTATACTACTCTCGTTGCCGGTAGCGGACTGGTTCCCCCGCCGGATCATATTAACCAATTTAAGCATGGCTTGTATTGTGAGTCATATGGAGGTCCGTCGGACCGTCCCAGTCAAACTCGACGTGACTGACGAACAGGCGGACCTGCTTCACGAAACGATTGACGAGTTTCTGTGGGCGGCCAACTACGTCGTGGACGCTGCATGGGACGGCGAATGAGCTGAAACCCGTTCGTCCGTCCTGCATGAGATGACCTACGACGAGGTTCGTCAGGAGACGCGACTCCACAGTAACCACGTTCAATCGGCTCGCAACCGTGCTGTTGATGGGCTCAAGAGCATCATCGCAAAGTAGAAGAAGGGCGAGTATGCCTCGCTCCCGACGTTCTCCTCGCCGTTCTGCGATTATAACCAGCGCAACGCCTCGTTCCACGACGACCACGCAGCGTTGTCTACCGTCGATGGACGCGTCACTGTCGAGTACGTCTTGCCCGACGAAACCCGTGACACGCCCCACTCGGAGTATCTGCGGTCTGATGGGTGGGAGACGACAGGCGCGACACTCCACTACCGTCGTGGCGACTTCTACCTCCACGTCCGAATAAAGGCGGATGTGGACGATCCCAAACCGGCCGAGAACGGAACGGTTCTCGGTGTGGACCTCGGGATCAAGAACATCGCCGTCACCTCGACCGGCGCGTTCTGGTCTGCTGGCGAACTCAACCACTGGCGAACGGAGTACGTCGAGCGCCGGACATCGCTTCAAGAGTGTGGGTCGCGGTGGGCCCACGAGAACGTCCAAGTGGTCGGGCGCAAGGAGACGGGACGATTCGAGCAGTATCTTCACCGTATCGCGAACGATCTCGTCGCTGAAGCCACCGAGAGCGGTTGCACGGTTATTGCCTTTGAGGACCTGACGGATATCCGTGATCGGATGCCCGACGCCCGTATGTTCCACCAGTGGGCATTCCGCCGCCTGTACGAATACGTCTCGTACAAGGCCGAGGAATGCGGAATCCGCGTCGAACAAGTGAACCCAAAGAACACGTCGAAGCGGTGCTCGTCGTGTGGTTTCACCCATGCGGAAAACCGCCCGTCCCAGGACACGTTCTGCTGCCAGTCCTGTGGGTACGAGAACCACGCGGACTACAACGCAGCGAAGAATATCGGATACAGACTCCTTCGCAACCAAACCGGGGACGAAGGAGGCGCACCCGTAGGTGTGCGCTTGAACAGCGGGATGCTGAACGCGAACGGTGTAAAACCCGTACCGGATTCGGTTAGAGCGGGAGTCCATGCTGAAAGTTCACAGTCCTAATAGTGAGCTAACTTACTCGTCGATCACTTCGGGTGTCGCCGAGCGAACGTCGAACGCCGGGCTCTCGATGGGTTGAACGATGCTACAGACGTCGGCGTGCAGCGAGTAGGGCAGTCGGGCGACCCGCCGGCGATCGGCCGTCACGACGGGGTCGATCGGGATGTCGTACGTCTCGAGGAGGAGGTCGTTCAACACTTCGTGACTCTGCTCATCGTACCGGTGCGCCGGGTCCGTATCAAGGAGGTAGACGTGGACACCCTGCCCGCTGTACACGACCATCGTCTCCTCGGCATCGAAATCGTCTTCGAAGATATCGCGCACTTCGAACCCGTACTCGATGGCACGGTTGACGTCTTCGAAGGCGTACGGATACCCGGTTGGCTCGGCGTCGAGAATGCCGGCGGCGTCAAGAAGCGCCTCATCATCTCGATCGTCGACGTCGTCCGAGACGGCATCCGCAGCTCGTTCTCGGGCGATCTCCTTGGCGTCGATATCGACGAGGAGGACCCACGGTCGCTCCCAGTGATCCAGCGCGTAGTAAACGGCGTCGGGCCGTGGGTCCGGCTGCTCCAGTACCTCCGGATCAGCAAGCGCGAATTCACTCCGCCCCAGCGGGTCGTTGCGAGCTGGATGCCGAATGAACTCAACGACGTCCTCGAAGTCCTCGAACTCGGGCGTCGTTCGATCCTCTGACGCATCTGTCTGCCACGTATCCCGCCGGATGAAGCCCTTGTCCGGCACCTCGTCTTTGCGAACTGGGTAGGAATCCCGGAAGGCGACGGCGTACTGTTTCGGGCCGGTCGCCGTGATGAATTCCGGCAGATCATCCAGGTAGCGGGGGAACTCCTCGGCGTAGTAGGCGTGAATCTCCTTGCGGGTCGCCTGTCGCCAGGTCATTGGTTGAGGTCTTGATCGAGATTTTTGAAGCCTCGAACGGTGGTCAGGCCCGCAGCATCGAAGTCTCCAACGGCGTCTCTGATAGTCGCAAACGACCGGGCCGCCCGCCCGCTGACTCGCTCGTCGATCCGATCCACGTCGGCAAGGCTATCCAGAACGTCGAGCGCCGTTTCGCGATTGTTGAAGGCCCAGATCGCCTTGGCGTCCGCCGCGCTGAGTTTGTCGTAATCCTCGACCGGGGCGTGCCGGTTATTACTCGCGAGCTCTGCTTCGCCGGCCCAGACGAGATCGCCGTCCTCGTCGAAGCCGGCCACGTCCAGTACCGTGTCGTCGTCGGTTTCGTAGTACGGTTCCACGCGAACGACGTCGTCCCGCTGCTGGAGCCACAGCTCGAGGAGGCGGACACCCACTTTGTGTGGCGTTTTCTCGCCGAGATCGCCCGCTCCTGGGCCCGCTTTCAATTCTCTCCCAAGGAGGTCGCGGCCGTCCGGGAGGACAGTATAGTACTTGCGACCTGCTGCGGAGTCCGCTTCAACGAGGTCCTGCTCCGTGAGCCGCTCTATGTGGAGATCCTCGTATTCGTCCCGAAGCTGGCTCATCCTGTCCAGCAGCGTGTACTCGTCGTCTTCTCTGTTCACCACATCGAGGACGCGATTCAGGAACCGGACGTCGTCTCGACTGAGCCCGCGTTGTCGGAGCTCGTCATCGGGAACGGGCACGCTGCTTTCCTGAACGGGCGTTGCCCTGTTTTTCGGCTCCGCTGCTTGGTCACCAGCTGATTCCCCGTCCGTCTCGGTAGCCTGCCCGAACAGGGGGCTCATCTCTGACTCGTCTGCATCTGGGTTGCTGTCCGCCTCGGGCTGGGTGGTCGATGCGTCCTTGGTCGTCGATTCGCTGATGAACGCGGATTGCGTCGGGTCGGTTGCTGCATCGCCGTCGGCAGCCGAGCCTGCAGTGTCGGCTCCCGTACTCCCCCAGCCAGTCTCCTCCGAAGCAGTGTTCGACTCAGTCGCCTCTGCTAGCCCATACTGGGCCTGTGTCCGCTTGACCATCCGTGGCCGGGACACGGACTTGAAATGGTCTTTCTGGGGCTCTGTGAGCGGCTGGTCGCTTTCTGGATGCCCCGGCGCAATTGGGAGCGGCTGCAGCGAGAACGGCGGCGGCCCAGTCTCCCCGAACGACGGGCTCGGGAGCTGGGCGATCCACTCCCCACTCGGGAGCGTGTTGATTCGGTTACGGAGGTCGGTCGGGCTGAGGTCCTCGTGGGCAAGCGACTCTGCGAGATCACGCTCGATCGAGATGTTCCCGATGAGCTTCGTCTTGATGTTGTTCAACACCTCGTCGTAGGCCCGCTCGTTCCGATTCCGCACCTGCTCGGGGAACTGCATCACGAGCCCCATACTCAGGCCGAACGACCGGCCCTGCGGCAGGAGTTGCTCGGAGACGAGCTTCGTCGACGCCACCGGTGCAGCCTCCTCGATGATGAGGTTCGTGAGCTTCTCGTAGTCGGTCTGACCGTCGCGCCGGCGCACCTGGACGGCGTCCCAGAGGTTACTCAACAGGAGCAGGGTGATCGCTCGCTGTGCCTCCGGGCGAAGGTCGCCCAGATCGAAGATGATGGTCGCATCTTCATCGAGGAATTCGCGGAAGTCGAAGCGGTTGTCGACGTACTCGCCGGCGTCGTTCTGCTTGGGGACGTGGCTGAAGATCCGCCGGAGGTGCGCGTCCTCTTTGAGCTTGTCGAGGCGGTTCCCGACCGCGTCCATCGATACCTGGAACTGGTGGTTGTCCTTCGCGAAGTGGCGGGTCAGCGATTCCTCGATGTTCTGGTTGTCCGCAGAGACAAGGGGAATCGTCTGCTCGCGCTGCATTCGAAGCGCGGCGGCGAAGAGGTCGTCCAGCCCAAACACGTCACTCCCGTACTCCTCGTCGAACAACGCCTTGATCAGGTAGCTCAGAATCTCGTTCGCGACGAACGCCTGGCCGTACTGCTCGCGGCCCATAATCATCCGGAGGATGTCGTGGAAGTGATCGACCTTGTCCTGAATCGCGTCCTCACGGTTGCGACCGGCCTCGAGCGCGGGACGGATGTCGAAGAAGGAGAAGGCCGGAATGGTCTCCGGCACGCGGAAGTGGTAGACGTCGTCGAGGCCTTCGAACCGCTCGTAGTGGCAGCGCAGGTAGTTCTCACACATGCCGTCCCCCTTCGGATCGACGAGGACGACGGGGCCACCAGTCGACTCGCGGAGCGAGAGAGCGTCGTTGATGATGGCCTTCGACTTCCCACCACCAGTCGACGCGAACCGCCCGTAATGCGTCGGCAACAGGTCCGGCGGGATCTGGATCGGGTCCGGCCGTGGCTCACCGTTCTCGTCGAGGGCGTACCCGATCTCCATACCCTCCTGGAACTGCTGGATCAGGTCGGGATTGGGCCACGGCAGCGGATTTCGGCTCTGCTGTTCGGCACGAGTTCCCCGTGTCCCTTCGACGGTCAACTGTTCGGAGGAGGGGACGAGGACGAAGTTCGCGAGCTCCGTCCCACAGAGGACCAGTTCGGGCCGGGTCTTCCCCCGGCCAGTCGTCAACTCGCGATTGAGGAGGCGTTGAAGCGCGGCCCGTGCCTTCTTCTCCTTCGTTTTCTCACGGAAGCCGCTGTCCCGGAGGCGTTGCCCCTCGACCTCGTAGAACGGGCCATCAAGCGGGTCGAACACCGGGAGAAGCGAGTCCATCCGGCCATCGAGGTCGTCGCGGGTATCGTCGATGGGGACGCCGACGGCCCGGATGTTGACCGTGAACGACCGTTTGGCGTTCTTCGCGTCGATGTACTCGATCCGCTTCTCGACGGCCTCGCTGAGCTGCCGGTCGTCCTGATCGCTCCGCTGCTCCTCGACCTCGAACAATGATCCGACGACTTCCTCGAAAAACGTATCCCGGCCGTCGACGAGGCCCTCTTTCCGCACCTCCGCATCGGACTGCCAGCTGGCACGCCGCTGGAAGACGACCTGGAACGCGGTCGGCGCTATCGCCTCCATCAGATGGTCGATCAGCGACGCCAGCGCCGCGCCCGGTTCGTCGACGGACGAGTGGTCGCCGTTCGTTTCCTCTGCGGTGAACGGCGTCAGCAAGGTCATCCAGTCCTGCTTCCGAGATGTGGAGCCACACCACCGGACACCGAGCGGCGAGACAGCGTCTTGGGCCGGGCGAGCTAGAATCGTTCCTGCCGGTGTCATCGTTGGCTTCTCGATGGCCCGTCGCTCTTCGTTGTCGTCTGGAAGTGCATCGGGCGGCGCTAGTTCGAGGGCTGAGTCCCCGATAGTAACGTGATGATCGGGGACTCTCGTGGATGCCGTCCCGCCGTCGACGACGGGGTCTGCTTCGGCTGATTCGGCGTCCACTGATTCCTCGTCAATGGTGTCGTACTGTTCTGCCGGGCCAAACTCGTACTGCAGCCGTCCGGCCTCGTAGTGGTCGACGAATTCCTGCGGTGTGAGCTCGACTGGCTGGATGAGCCGGGCGGCAACGTCGACGTCGACGCGCTCGATGTCGAACGTGGCCGGATAGATGGAACGGAGGCGCTTTTCGAGCGTATCGAGGTGCGCATCGGCCCTGTAGATGAACTCTACTGGGTCGTCCGGGCCATCGCTGATCGCGAGGAACTCGAATCGGGGTGGTGTCTCACTGTGGAGCGGGTTCAGTTTCGCCCCGAGGCCCAACGAGCCGGGCGTGGTCAGTTTGTGGAGGCTGTCGAGGACTCGGGGGATACTCTCCGGATCGAGTCGTTCGGATGTCGGCGTGACGCGCAGGTACTCAGCCATCGTTAGTCTCTTCCATAGATCCGCCGTCTGGCTCAGCTTCGACGGCGTCTGAATCCTCGTTCAGTTCGCTCGTTTCGTCCGTTCCGTTCGTTGTTCGATGTTCGAGCTTTTCTTGGAACTCCTGCATCTCGGTATCGACGGCTTCATCTCCGGCACCGGGCAGCGAGGACCGAACTTGGGAGGTTGGGTCGAAGTCGATGACCTGCTTCTCTTTGGGCATCGCTTTGACCTGGATGCCGCGCCACTCGCCGTCGACGCCCACCAGTGCCTCGGAGAAGCCGGCGTCCTCGTTGCCGGGGACGGCGTCCTGGACGAATCGCATCTGCGCGTAGTTCAGCCCGAACTCGTCGGCCCACTCCTCGTCCATCCCGTCGAGGCGATGGAACTGCTTGACCGCACACTGGTCAAGGATCGCCTCGGATTCGGCGTGCTCGAAGAACTCGTCAACCGTCTGCGTGACCAGCCGGATCGAGAGGTCGTGATGCCGGTGGTGGCGGAACACCGTCTCGAGGAACGCCAGGCTCGCGGCGTCCTGCATGATGTAGCGGGCCTCGTCGATGTAGAACACGACCTCCTTCTCCGAGACCTTCGCCCGCTCGTACACCAGCGAGATGAGCAACTGCATCGTCAACGCCGTGCTGCTGTCGACGCTACCCTCCTGCTGGGCGAGATCGAGGTAGATGACTTTCTCGTCTCGGATGTCGAAGTCCGATTCTTGGCCGAGGTTGGCGTGGCGGCCGTCCGCCTCGAAAGGACGGAGTTGGTCAAGCAGCCACGTCGCGTCCTCCTTGATCTTCCCGGCCTCCTCATCGGACCGGACGACGAACTCCTCGGGGTTGTTGACCATATCCTCGAAGACGTCCATCATGCCCCGAATCGTCGGACTCGGGTTGTCGTGCGTCGAGATGTCGTCGGTGATCCCGTTGCGCTTGTACGCCCGCTTGAGCCCGAGTTCCAGTGTCGTCCGGCGGTCACCCAACGAGATGCCGCGAAGCGCGAAGAAGTTCGTGAGGAAGCTCATCGCGTCGTCGAGTTTCTCGTTGAACGGGCTGGCGTCTTCCCCCATCGCCCGTTGGACGTGCTCAGGCGTCTCCCGGATCTCCAAGGGATTCAGGCCGAGGGTTCCGCCGACGGTGATGCGTTTGGCGTCGAGCGCTTCGGCGACGCCGGCCCAGTTGTTCAGCGGTTCGAGGATGATGCCGATGCGGCCCTTGCTCTGCTCGACAGAGCGGATGAAGTTCTGCTTCGAACTGAACGACTTCCCCGAGCCCGTATCGCCGACGGTGAACATCGCGTACCCGTTGTCCCGGGCGAACGGGTCGATGACCACCGGGCTCTGGTTGTCCTTGTGAATCCCGAACTCGACGCCGCCCTCCTCGAGAATCGTCGCGTTGTGCGGCGAGGAGAGCAACGCGCCGACGGCGCCGCCGAGCGCAATCGACGTCCGTCCGAACTCGTTGTCGCCGATGGGCGCGGCGGACTGAAGGGCGAGGTCCTGCCGACAGATCGCCGTCTTTGGCGTGAGGTTCGCGGGGTCGTCACGGAGCGCGCTTTTGACCTTCTGGACAGCATCCTGGAGGTCGTCCTTCTCGTCGGCCCTGACCGTGATGAACATCCCCTGGTCGAAGACGTTCGCGCCGTTCTCGACGGCCTTGTACGTCGCTGCGGCCTCGTTGGCGCGCTCCTGCAGGTAGGCGCTCCGGACGCTCTGTTCGAGGTCGGCGTCGACCTGGAGGTCGTCAGCGATATCCTGCAGTTCGTTCCGGGCCCGCTCCTGGTTCTTCGGCGTGATGTGGGCCGTCAGGTCGAACTGCACGTCGGTCATCTCGAAGAGCTCGGAGAGATAGCCGTCGTTGGGGTAGTCCGGGTAGTTGGCGATGTACAGCGTCGTCGTCCACTGCTCGCCGACCTGTGCCGCACGCGTCTCCCACTCGATCGCCGCCGACGCGGTCACCGTCTTGTGTGACTCGGCGATGTCGTCGAGGAGCTGGCGTTCGGCCGCGCCCTGTTCGATGGTCTCCTCGTCGAGCAGGTCCGAGAACTCGACCTCTTCCTCGTCGTCTTCGCTGTACCAGTCCCAGAGGAATTTCCTTCCGGTTCCGACCAGTACCGCGAGCAGAATGTAGAGGGCTGTACCCTCGACTGACGTCGGATTCGTGAGCCACTCCGTGAGCTGGGCGACGGCTCCGCTGCCCGTCTGGAGGACGAGGTTACGCATCGTGGGCATCCTCCCGGCGTGAATGGCCGATGATCGGTTGTTCGCGAACGACGCGCTCGGCTTCGTCGTAGTCGTGTTCGCGGCCGTTCCAGAAGTCCATATTCAACACGAAGAGTTCGACCGTGCCGAGCCGGCGGGCGGACCACCCCGAGGCCTGCTGGATGAACTCCGACCGCACGTCGTTGACTCGGCTGTCCAGCTTCTCGAACATCTGGGCACGGCGCTCGACGTCGGTAAGGTCCTCTCGGCGGGTCACGAACGGATTGAAGAGGAATCCGATGACGGGGAACTGGGTCAGCTTCTCGGCCGGCGTGCCCTCGTCGCGGAAGCGGTCGTAGACCTCTATCGGGCTGACTTGGACGCCGATGTAGTACCGGACTTGCTGGATGCCCCGGTCACGCATCTCCTTCGGCCGTGTCTCCCGGTACTCCTCGAGGAGTTCCCGGAAGATCGGGTTCTCCGTGACGTCTTCGTCAGTGAGGCGCTCCTCGATGGTCTCGGTGATCTGCTCCACCGGAAATGAGCGGGTTGTCGCGTGGAGTTTGAGCTCGGAGTCGAGTTCCTTGTTGGCGAACTCCTCGCCGGCGTCCTGGAGCTGGGCCCAGTCGTCGGACATCGCGAAGTCCATGTTGTCCGGGTCGATCTCGATGAACGCCTCCATCGTGCCGTCGGCGCGCTGGATCGCACCAGCCCCCGGCCACGCCCGTTCGATGTTCGTGAGGTCCTGCGTTCGTTCGTCGGGCTTGAACGGCGTGTAGTTCGCGAGCCCGCCCTCGTTGCGCTCTGTCTCGTTGGTACTACTGTTGGCCTCCTCTGGGGAACTGAACGTGATCTGGGGGCGCTTGACGTAGCGATAGACGTCTTTCGTCCACGTCCACGCGTTGAGGTGGTCGGGCGAGACGTAGACGATTGCAACGCCGAACCCGAACCCCCCTGCGACGAACGGGAGAGCAAGTGATTCGATGCCGGTGAGGCCCGCGACAAACAGGCCGACGATCGGGAAGGCGATGAGGACGCCAACGTCGCCTTCCTCGATGTTGAGGGAAGGGATGCGACTCTCCTCACCGAACTGGTCCATGATGCGCCGTGCGGCTGCGTCTTGGTCGATGGACATGGATTGTTAGTAGCTTCCAGGGTCGTTCTCGGTCCGCCGGTAGGACGGCGTCCCGCTGTCTTCGTCGCTATTCGAGCCCCGAGATGCAGCTTTCTGCGCCACAGCGTGGCCCGCTGCGGCCTTCGGTCCCCATCGGGCCGCCGTCGTCGCGACGCCGGCGCCACCGATATAGGCCCCAGCGGCGACACCGCCGATGAGAGCCGCTCCCTTGGTCGCACCGCCGAGAACCTTCGCCGTGAGTGGGGTCGCGTATTTGAACGTCTTCCAAGTCAGGTAAAGTGCGATCAGTGGGAGTGATGCCGCGACTAGATACCGCAAAAACGGACTACTCGGAGCGATGGCGTTCTGAGAGTACAGCAAGTCGTATCCTTTGAACACCACTGCTGCAGGCAGAGGCAGGATCGCTAACGGGACGAATTTCTTGCTAAAGCCCATCGCGATATCCGAGAGCACGGGGATGTTTCCGTAGGCCAGCGCGAACGCAATCGGCATCCCATACACGTAGACGTAGAGCAGGACTTCGCGAATGTAGTAGAGGGCCTCCAAAGCCCACATCGAGAGTCCTCCAATAAGTGCGAATACGAGTGAAAGCCCAGGGTTTGTGATTGAGACTTCGAGCAAGTTGAGCATTGCATCGGCTAAAGAACCCAGACTCGGCATCAGGGCAATTGTGAACCCATCCACGATGTAGAGTCCAAGAATACTGACCCAGTACCAGCTGATAATCAGAAACGCGCCGACCCAAGCAGTTTTCTTGGTGCGTCTGGCCTCGTATGCACTTCCAATATTGAATATACGGATCGTGTGACGCCCCTGAACGCACATCACGAGGAGGAGCAGCGAGATCAACATGATCTCACCACCGACAAGCGCGTCCTGAATTGACGGCCACGGGGCATTACTGGGCTCTCCGAAGACGAACGCACCATCCGTCTCCGGCGTTGGTGTCCCAAACATCTCCTCGGTGAGGGTCTCATAGCCGGAACGCAGGCCGTGCATGAAGAGGCCGACAATCCAATCGACGGCCTCTTTGAACCCCTCAAGGACGACGTCGATTAGATCAACCATGGTTAGGTCTCACTGATGGAAATTTCGCAGTTATCGGTTTCTTGGGCGCCTGAATACTGGATACTGTACGTTTTGGTGACTCGGTCCCTGCTAACCCGCGTCTCGAGTATTAGTTCAAACTCACCAGTCTTCGACTCCTCCGAGCAGGACGTGCCTGCTCCAGGAACGAAAGCAAACGGGGAGCGTGAACTATAGAGCGTAATTTGCTCCCCGGGCACGATTATGATCTGCTTGACCTCGGAATCGGATTCCGGGTCGTAAGTCCCGCTTACGTCTTCATCATCGACATAGTTCGTTCCCTCTTCGTCGGACGGATAGGGGACATCACCGATGAAGAGCAATTTTGTAACCGCATCGGGCCCAGTTCCCTGGTTTTCGAGTGTGACGTAAGCCTCTTCATCGATTTCGCTTTCTGATTCATCCCACATCTCTTCGGGCTGGTTTCTACCGATGCCCATCTCGACGATCCCGAGGTTTGGCTGGACAGAAAGCGAGCTCTCACCAACTGTTTCCTCACCGCTGAGTGCTACTATTTCGTACTCACCAGGAGCGTACGTTGTGCCGATATCAAATGAGACTTGTTGGGAACCTGTGGCGACCTCCCGCTGTCCGAGCAGTTCGCCGTCCGGTTGGATGAGGTTGATCTGGTCGAACTCCGAATCCGAATCGAACTGGACTATGAGTTCTGTTCCTTCGACAGTCACCTGCCGGAACACACCGGATTCACCTTTTGGACTTGAACTACCGTTAGGGCCGGCACTTCCGTTGTCATCCATACAACCGGCCATGCTCGCCAGAGCGGTACCGGCGACTGTTCGGAGGGCGGTCCGTCTACTGATGTGGGGATTGTTTCGAGTCATGGGTTTTTCTGGAAGATCTCTTCGGGGCCGAGCATCCGCAAGAGTCGCTTGCCGGCGTAGAACATCACGAAGAACGGCAGCAGCTGCCAGCCGACCTCGAACACCAGCGTAAGCCAGCCGTCGATTGTCCCAAGTGGATGCCAGCGTGCCGTCGCGGAATCGCTTACGTACGCGGGATTATGGCCAAGCCACGAACCCGGATGGTACCGAGCCGTGTAGATCCCCGGCTCGTCGATCGTCACGATTGCAACGCCTGATTCGTTGGTCTCAACGCGCTGATCTGCGACGGTGATGTACCCGTTCCGGGTGGTTCCGCCAATCGGATACTGACGGCTATCGTCGAGCGTGATTGGGGCGTCGGTCTGATTGTCCCGTAGCTCGATTCTGAGGGTCGCCTGTGACTGATTCTGTTCGAGGACCTTGACCGTGAGGTTGCTGCGCCGGAGTTGGCGCTCGGAGCCCCCATCCGGTTCGACAATCGAGGCGTTCACACCCCGCACGATCCCCGCAACGTGGAGCGCTTCGCGGTCGATGGTCTCCGCCCGAACGGCGACGCCGTACGTCGTCGTGTACGACTGGTTGACGATGTCGATGTTGATGTTCTCGCCGATGGTGCCGACGGGGGACGGGCGGTCAGTCCCCCATGTCTCGATGAGTTCGGGGCCGTCCCGGACCGGCTCAGCACGCGGGCCGATGCGTGACGGATACGCGTGGACGTACACCGGAATCGCGTCTGACTCGACGGTGGCGCTATCCATCCGGTTCGACCGAACGAGTGTGTCCCAGTTGGTGTTCCGAGCCGTGTAGAACCGCCAGATGCCACGGACTCGTGCCTCACCGTCCTCGGTGAGCGTATATCCCTGCCACGGCCGCGACTGGAAGATGGCCACACCGCCGTCGCCGTCCGGGTACTCCGCATAGTAGGGATACGCCGAGAGGTCGTAGATCTCGACGGCGATCGAATCGGAGACGTTCCGTGATTCCGTCCGATAGGTGACGTCGGTGTCCGTCCGGTTACCACGCTCGGTCCTGACAGTCTTCTTCAGCCGAACGCGAATCTCCGCCTCCAGCGTGAGATCCGCACTCCAGTCGTCCTCGATTTGGTAGTCGAGGGCAGGCGTATGGGACCCGGCACGCTCGGCGATGGTCTCGCCGTCCTTCTTCAACCGGACTTCCTCGGTCTCGTGCTCCGTGAGCGACCACGAGATAGTCGTGTTGCCGGAGGAACTCCCGTTGGGCACGCGAACGCGGTAATCAACGAACCCCCGCATCGTCCCATTCGGCGCGATATAGAGTGGGGTTTCACCGGACTCGAGGTGCCCCCGAGTAGAGGGCTGGACCGCGAAAATCGTTGCGTGGGCGTCTTCGATGAAGACCCCGTCCTCAAGGTCCGCGTGCGGCGGATACACGGACGTATCTGCCCCGCCGGCGTCGAGGTTCTCGAAGTCGTTGCGCGTCCACGTCGCCGCGGTCGCGGGCGGCCGTTTGAACGTAACGTCCGTCCCGTTGGCGACCTGATGGACAGCGGAACGGTTCTCGCCGTAGCGCTGGCGGTACTCCTCCTGGCTGATGTAGCTGTCCGCATCACGTGACCACAGCGTTGCCGACTCGTTTTCCGAGAGTCCATTCCCTTCCGTACCTGGTCGCGGCGGGTCAGCGGCGACGAGACCCGTGACTAGGCTCGTCACGAGCAAGCCGGCCATGACCACGGCGAGCTCTCGATGGTTCATAGGGCTCGCGATGGGGACTACGGGGTGGTTACCAGGGGACGAGGTCGACACACTGCGCCAGCGGGAGGCCCATCATCGACCCAGCAACGGTGTACAGCGGGCCGAGGACGACGAGGACGACCGCGGACTTCATCGCCGAGCGCTTGTGCCGCTTCAGGCCCTTCTTCTGCTCTGGATTGAGGGTGAACATCTCGATGAGGGAGTCAGCCTGCCAGACGATGGCGAGACCGACGATCCCCAGCGCGGTGGTCAGTTGGAAGAACCCCTCAATCATGCTCGGAAGGTTGTCCGCGCTACAGACGGCGTTGCTTTGGGCGGCGACCGGCTGGACGGCGAACAGGCTCAGGAGAAAGACGGTGAGC
The DNA here is from genome assembly GCF_008124605.1 of Halobacterium salinarum DSM 3754. Classification (GTDB taxonomy): domain Archaea; phylum Halobacteriota; class Halobacteria; order Halobacteriales; family Halobacteriaceae; genus Halobacterium; species Halobacterium salinarum. The sequence continues at coordinate 2,777 of NZ_VRYN01000010.1, read as the reverse complement.
GCTGCCTGCCGAGGGATCGTGTTGGTCAGCGGTGACTCGGTGTCGATGCTACGCTCAGGGTCGGAGGGACTCTGGTCCTGTGACATAGCGGGTCAATCATCGGTGGCGTCTCCAGCCGGTGGCTGGTTCTGCTGCTCTTCGACGAGCGACTGGAGGTCGTCGAATCGGTTGGTGTCCTCTGCGATCTCTTCGAGGGTGTACCCCTGCTCGCGGGCCCGTTCGAGGAGATCGCGGAGTTCGTCGGGATCAACATCGCGGACTTCCATTTCCTCGCGGAGGGCGCGGCGATAGAGGGCGGAGGCGTTGATGTGGTCGTTCCACATCAGGTACAGGTCATCGATGTCCTCAATGGTGACTGACCTCGTAATCATACGTGCGGGTATGGGTATGTACCGGCTGAGTCTCGGTACATATTGGTGCGGTAGCTGGATAGTGAATAAATACTTTCTGGCCATCAAGTGATACAAGTTTGTTGGGTAGATTATAACCAAATTATGAGTTGCTTCTACAGAAAACAGTCTTAACCAACAATCTGGAGGCTGGTGAGCACCTGTTGGTTAAGAAACAGCGCAAATTCACTTACTCGACCTCCACAACTTCGCCGCTGCCCTCGTCGAGGTCGTACTCGTCCGCCACTTGATCCGCGATGAGTCGGTCATCGGTGTGTCCAATCGCCGTAACCACCGGTATATTGGCTGTGAAGATCGCCTCTGCAACCCTCTCGGTGTTAAGTGCTTGGAGGTTCGAATCACTCCTGCCCCCACGACCGACGATGATCGAATCGACGTCCTCCAAGCGGCCGAGATGGTGAATGCCGTTCACGATGGACGTCGGCGCGTCCGACCCCTAGACGGTTGTGTCCTTCACCAAGATGTCGACGGTGGGGTCCTGCTCGCGAATCGCTTTCTGAATGTCGTACCGGGCGTCCCCTCGGAGGGAAGTGACAACGCCGACGCGATCCGGTCGTTGAGCTGGGACACGCTGAGGACCGCTCTCGAATCGGGGTTGACCGCCTGCCGTTCGGTATCCGGTGCGTCCGCCATCTCCGTTTCCTGACTTCTGAACAGGACCCTCAAAAAGCTACGTTCGAGTGCTGGGGTTGGCTGCGTTACGCAGGCCTACAGATCGCGGGGCTGGACCGTCTTCCGGTCGTTGGCTTCGGCACGCTCAATGACGTTATCAAGCAGTTCTCTGACTCTTCGATGAAAGTCTCGCTCGTGAACTTGATTAAGAAGCATAGATGAGTAGTAATACACACGCAGATGGGCCACGTCTACTACCACCACCTTGGTGACAAGCAGTTCTCTCTTGACTTCGTCCATCCAGATCCTGACGAAATCGTCTCGCAGATCGTCGGCTACGGCGATGACGTCGCAGTGAAGGTCCAGAAATACGATATTGACAAAACGTTCTACGTTATCTACACATCCCGCGTCGGCGGTGGACCTGTCCAAGAGATTGATTTTAACCTGAACGAGTCGCTCTCAGAGATGAGTGCCGACAACAGTACCATCGTCGTTCGTCTCCTCGAGATTTACCGCGCACTTATCGCTCAGAACGAAGAAGAAGAGGGAACTCCCGTTGAGGCGTACAAGAATATCGACGTCGATGCACTGCCGGACGTTCTCGACCGGACGTCGTGGGAAGGATCAGCAACAGATGTAGCGGGCCGACTCGCCTCGAATCTGATCCTCAAACACGCGCTTCCGAATGCCAACCATCGAACCGCTGTTGCATTGGTTCAGTTCTACCTCCGGCGTCTAAATCCGGATTTCGCTATGCCAGAAACCTCCGTAGAGACCGATCCAAAATCCTACGACTGGCGGGAATGGGTGAACCAGTACATCAACGAATCGAAGCGACTGTTGACCGTTCGACGGAAGAACGTCCTCTTCAAGCACCTGTATAGCTTCGGTGCGCGAACGCTTGAGCGAAAACACGCAGTTGAGATCGACCTGACTGAATACGAGCTGGATATGTACCCAACTGAGGCGAAAATCGTCTACGCGGAGAAGCACGAGGATCTCTGGGTCACGTTCGTTGAGGAGGCTGTCGACCGTGCCGGCTATCCGGAGCTAAAAGACACGTCTGGCCTCTCGAAAGCAGAATTCGCGGAAAAGATCCGGAATCTCGACTAAGCGGCTCTACTAGTCTTGAAGCGTGGCGACTGTTCGGCCCGTTTCCTCGGCCTCTTCGCTGCGCGACATATTGTGTGTCGCGAGCGCTTCGTCAACCGCTTGGTCAAGACTCATTGGTCAACCGAATCTTAGTTCTTCTACTGTATAAACGCTTGCCTCGCTCTGGAGAACAGAGATAGAGCCCCTCCCCAAGCCCTAGTCAACCAGTTCATAGTGATTGACAAGCGTATTATGAGCTATTTGTCTGGGTCGTATTTCAATTGTCTTGGGTAATGAATGGTGGCCTGGCAAAGATATCATCAGTACCTCACAAAGCATCGCCGGCTAATCCGACTTGAGCCATCTGTTCTGTTGTGGTGAGTCGTCGATCACGGTTGAGCAACGCTGATCGAAGGCGGAGCTGTCGCTGTCGGCGGCGCTCAGCCGCCGACGCGACAGCGTTGCCACTTGCGGAGACGCCGTACTCGGTGGGTGACTACCGGTGGAACCGGTCGTCTGGTGGCCGGTTCGCGGGGACGGCCCGACGCACCGCGAGGGCCGTCCACGCTGCCCGTCGAACCATATTCACGAACTCCTTGTACGGCCACCACCAGAGGCGACGCCCGCCTCGGCGCGGCGTCGCCACGTATTCGTAGTGCA
>NZ_VRYN01000009.1 GCF_008124605.1 Halobacterium salinarum DSM 3754 | reverse complement strand
ATTAGCGACGCGTTCGAGCCGTTCCGGCTCGAACTTCGTCCGTAGATGATAGAGAATCGTGTTCGCCGATGGGGAGTCTTCACTGGAGTTGCACAGCGTCGAGATCGAGGTCCCGTCGGCGGTCGCGCCGACGAGGACCTCGTAGATGTCCTCTGCACCGATTTCAGCGTTGTTGGCGAGGTTGAGAGAAACTTCCTCGTCAAGGCAGTTGACGAGGAAGTTAAGGAGCTGGTCCTCGTGAATCTCACTGTCTGCTTGCTGGGTCGTAGACACACCTTCAGCAAGCAGACGTTCTAACTAAGCGGCTTTGTGATGTACTGAGATTGTGTATAAATCTGCGAGCCCGCGTTCGTCGTCGACAACGAGCACAGTGGTGTCGTGCTCGTCCGTCGTAGCATCCGTGTCGGCATCACTCATTGTTGGAAACTCGTTCCGGTGTCTCATGCGGTGATGGGAGTGAACGTATTTATGGTTTTTCACCACAGCCCGTTTTTGGCAAGCCTAAAATGGCTGTGCGGGCTACGCAGGGCCAATGCACGACCGGTCGTACACCCTCGACGACGTGACCGTCGCAATGGGGACGTACAACGAAGCCGCCGCCATCGACACCGTGCTCACTGACATCGCCGACGCCACCGACGACCGCGCACGCGTCGTCTGCGTCGACGGCTCTAGCGACCGTACCCCGGAGATCGCCCGCGAACACGGCGCCACCGTCATCGAACAGGAGCCCCAGGGGTACGGCGTCGCCGTCGCCGCCGCCCTCGACGCCGCGGACACGCCGGTCGTGATCACCACGGACTGCGACAACACCTACCCCATGGAGCGCATCCCGGCGTTCCTCGCGCGCATCAACGAGGGCTACGACGTGGTCAGCGGCGACCGCCTCTACTGGGGTGCCGACACGATGCCCGCGTTCAACCGCCTCGGGAACGCCGCGTTCGCCGCCATCACGTCGCTGCTCGTCGGCGAGCGCGTCCACGACACCACCACCGGAATGCGGGCCTACCGCGCGCCGGTCATCGACGCCATCGACTGGACGCAGAACACCGGCCTCTCGGCGGAGCTGTTGATCCGGCCGCTGTGCCGGAACTACGACGTCATCGAGGAACCCATCGGGTACGCCGACCGCCTCGGCGACACGAAACTCGACCCCCTGGAGGGCGGCGCGGAGATCCTCGGCTCGATCCTCAAAGTCTGCGCCGAGGAACGCCTCCCGTAGCCGCCGTCCGGCGGCCGGTTGCCACCGACACGTTGATCCACGCCCCCTCGGGGCCGCTGCCGGGGACGTACGTCGACGACGGCCCCCCACACACCTGGAGGTCAGTGCACAGCGACCGCGACGGCGTCACCGCGCGGTACTGCTGGCCGGCCGTCGACACCGGCAACTCAACTCGGTATCTGAACCCGGCACCGTACCCGCCATCGACGAGCACCGACATGGACACCGTGGACCCGTTGACCGGCACCGAATCAGCGTCTGCTCCCGCCACCGGCCCGCTGAGCGTGACGCGCCCGTCGGCCACATGCATGTCGACTGTCGCCCGACTGCGGTTGTCCACGCCCGTCAGCGCGTAGTGGGCGCGCTCGCCGCCCGCGGTCACGGTCACAGTCGCGCCCGCCGTCCAGGACGGCACGCCGAACGACGCCGTCGCCGTGACCGCCTCACCCGTGACCAGCGACACCTCCCGCAGCACCGGCTCGACGGGGGTATCACCCTGGGGCGACCACGCCCCCCGATACGTGTACCGGTAGAGGTCGCGGTCCGGGTAGGCGGCCGCAACCGCTGGGGCCCGGTCCCCGGCGGCGTACACGGTCGGCCCGTCGAACCCGGGCGTGTTGCGGAGCGGTTGGAACGGATGGTTCAGCCAGTCCCCGTAGGGGTCCGGCACGAACACCACGGCGTTCTCCGGCGGCGACGGCTCGAAGGGCTGGTAGGCGGCCGCGTAGTTGGCGGTCACGTCGGTGTTCTCCGTGACCGGTGGGGCCGTCGCAGCCACGGCGCTCGCGCCCAACACCAGGCCGACAACGAGCACCACGGCAACACCCGACTGCCGGCCGACACGGACCGCTGCGACGCGGCGCGCGCGATCCACGACCGCCAGCACGCCCACGGCGGCGAACGCGCTCACCGGCACCAGCACGTCGAAATGGTAGTACGGCCCCAGGGCGTGGATCAGCCCGTCCGTGTGATCGGGGAGGCTGCCGAGGATGTTGCGGTTCCCCCAGAACGCGAGGTTGCCGCCACACACGCTCACCGCGACGCCGCCGAGCACGGCACGCCGCCACGTCCACGCCTCGCGGCGCGCCACGACGGCACCGCCGACCACCGCGAGCACGCTGCCGAGCGCGCCGAACGGTGCCCAGTTGCGGAGGAACGACCCGACCACCTCGGCGTTCGACCGCAGCGCAAGCGAGAGCGTGTACAACTGGTCGTAGCCGAGGATCTCACGGTGGCCGAACCCCAGCCCGTCCAGGGGGGCGAACGCCTCGTAGGGGAACACCAGCGGATCGCCGGTCACGACGGCGTTGTAGCCCAGCGCCACGGCGACGCCGGCCGCCCCCAGCCCTGCGGTGGCGGCGCGGCGCGCCACGCAGTCGGGCCACGCCGGCGCGGCCGCCCACAGCGTCCAGCCCGCGTGTGCGATGAACGGCGCTGCGAACAGCACCGCCGTGTACGGCCGCGCGAAGAACGCCAGCCCGACAGCGACGCCGGCGACGCCCGCCCACACGGTGCTGTCGGTGCGTTCGGCGCGGAAGTACGCGAACGCGAACGCGAGGTTCAACAGCGTCGTCGGCGCGTACGGAAGGAACACCCCCGACTGCACGACGAACAGCGGTGACGCCAGCAGCGACACCGCGGCGACGGCCGCCGTGCGGTGGTCCCAGGCGTCCCGCACCACCCCGTAGAGGAGCGCGACGTTGCCCGCCGCCACCGCCGACAGCGCGTACTGGTAGTCACCGGCCAGCCGGCCGGCGGCGTAGATCGCCGCGGTCACGGGCGCGTACTTCGAATACAGCCCCCGCGGCGAGGAGACGAAAAACCACGGCCGGAACGCGTCGGCGACCGGCGGCTGCAGGAACAGTCGTCCGTCAAGCAGCAGTGCGGCCTGCTGGAGGTAGACGGCCTCGTCGTGGTTCAACGACCGGTACGGAAACACGAGCGTGGCGGTGGCGAACGCCACCACCGCCGCGGCCGCCGCGAGCGCGGCCACCACGAGCGGGCGCGACCGCAGCGCGCGACGGAGCCGCACCATCACTCCGTGGGGTACCAGGCCAGGGCGTGGTCGCTGACCAGGGAGACGGCCACCGGCTCGGCGATCGCCATGTTGTCCGCGTGGTTGTGCAGACACCGCACCACGTCGCCGTTGTCCAGTTCCACGTGGTAGATGAACGACGGCCCGGTGTACTGCCGTTTCACGATCGTGCCGTTGCCGGCACCGGTGGCGTCGGCCACGGGCGCGGCGCGCAGGTCGTCGGGGCGCACGAGCACGTCAACCATCGCGCCCTGGTAGCCGTCGGTCAGCCCCGCCAGGAGCGCGCGGTCGTACGACCCCACGGCGGTGTCGACGGTGTCGCTGCCGACGCGCGCCGAGAGGAACGCCGCCTGCCCCAGGAACGACGCGACGAACCGGGACTCGGGGTGCTCGAACACGCCTTCAGGGTCGCCTACCTGCTCGATGCAGCCGTCGTTGAGGACGGCGACGCGGTCGGAGATCGACAGCGCCTCCTCCTGGTCGTGGGTGACCGATACGGCGGTGACGCCGGCCTCCTTGAGGATGCGCCGCACCTCCTCGCGCATCTCCACGCGCAGCCGAACGTCGAGGTTCGAGAACGGCTCGTCGAGCAGGAGGATGTCCGGCTCGGGCGCGAGGCTGCGCGCGACGGCCACGCGTTGCTGTTGGCCGCCCGAGAGCTGGTCGACGGAGCGATCCCCCATCTCGGGCATGTCCACGAGCGCGAGCATCTCATCGACGCGGGCAGCGGTCGCGTCCTCGTCGCGGTCGGTCAGCCCGAACGCCACGTTCTCCGCCACGGAGAGATGCGGGAACAGCGCGAAATCCTGGAACACGATGCCGATCTCGCGGTCCTCGGCGGCGACGAACGTGTCCGGCCCGGCGACCCGCTGGGCGTCGAGTTCGATGGTGCCGCCGGTGGGCCGCTCCAGGCCCGCGAGCATCCGCAGCGTCGTGGTCTTCCCGCAGCCCGACGGCCCCAGCAGCGTGAGGAGCTCCCCCTCCCGAACGGACAGCGAGAGATCACGCACAGCGGTTTCGGCGCCGTACTCCTTTGTCACACCGTCGAGTTCGAGGACCGTGTCGGAATCCGAGAACTCGGCGGTCGATCTGGACGTATCGTCGGCGTGGCGTCTGGAAGCTGATTCAGCCATTGTATCGTTCCTGTGCGAGGATCACAACCATCGACAGCGCTGAGACGCCCACGAGCACCAGCGCGGGCACCGCAGCAGCGCCGTACGACCCGGCTCCCCGAACCAGCCAGATGTACGACACCAGGGTTTCAAAACCTATCGGACGGAGCATCAGTGTCGCCGGCAGCTCCTTCATCGTGGTGAGGAACACGAGCGCCGCGCCCGCCGCAACGCCGGGCGCGATCAGCGGCAGCGTCACCGACCGGAACGCGTCCGTCGACGACCGGCCCAGCGTGCGCGCGGCCTCGGTGAGCTTCGGGTCCACCTGGAGGACCGAGGACCGAACGGATCCGACGGCCTGCGGGAGGAACCGCACCACGTACGCGAACACGAGCAGCGGCACCGTCTTGACCAGCGACTGCACGAACTCCGTGGACAGGAACACCAGCGACAGCGCGATCACGACCCCGGGGATGGCGTACCCAACGTACGTGAGCCGGTCGGAGACCATCGACAGCCGCGAGGACGACCGCGCGGCGTATCCGGCGACGGGCAACGCGAGCACCGTCGCCACCCCCGCGGCAGCCACCGCCACCTTCAGCGAGTTCCACGCGATCATCGGATCGAACTCGAAGATGGCGTCCCCGGCCCGCTGGAACCACCACGCAAGCACCCCCAGGGGGACGCCCAGCGACAGCACCGCGATGGCGGTGCAGAACGCCAACGCCGGCCACTTCCACACGCCGAGGGAGACCCGGCCGGGCTGGCTGGCACCCCGAGAGACGTAGGCGGTGTCGCCGTCGCCGATGCGGGATTCGAGCGCGAGCACGACCGCCACCACGGCCAGCAACTGGATCGACAGCAGCGCCGGATACCCCTCGGGCACCCCCAGGCTGCCCTGGGCGACGAAGATCTGCTGGGTGTACACCTCGTAGCGCATGATCGACGGCGTGCCGAAATCCGAGAGCGCGTACAGCGCCGCCAGCAGCCCACCGGCCGCCACACCGGGCAGGATCTGTGGCACCGTGATGCGGCGGAACGCCTGCCACCGCGAGTGGTTCAACGTGCGCGCGGCCTCGACCAGTGTGCCGTCGAAGGACAGCAGCGCCGCCCGCGTTGTGAGGAACACGTAGGGATACGTGAACAGGATGAGCACGAGTGCGGCGCCGTGGAGCCCGTAGATCGAGGGGATGCGCTCGATGCCGATCACGCCGAGCGCGCCCGCGAGATCGCCCCGGGGGCCGAACGCCGAGACGAACGTGAACGCGCCGATGTAGCTGGGCACGACCAGCGGGAGCGCGGCGATGATCGTCCACGCGCGGCGGCCGGGCAGATCGGTCTGCACGGTCAACACGGCAAGCGGAACGCCCACGAGCACACAGCCCACCGTCACCAAGCCAACCAGCGAGAGGCTGTTCACCAGCACGTCCAGGCTGCTGGTGTCGGCGAAGACGTCGAGGAAGTGTCCCAGCCCGTAGTTCGACGCGCGCACGAGCAGGCCAGCCAGGGGCAGGGACACGAACGCTGCGACGGCTCCCGCAAGCACTGCGAGCGACAGCCCCGGTTCGTCGTCGTCGCCGCTGACGACAGCGCTCCGGATGCGGGCGAGTCGCTCGCGTGCAGCCATCGTTACGAGAGGATGCCGACGTCTTTGAGCAGTTTGACCGTGGGCTGGACGTCCGACAGCGACTGCAGGTCGATCTCCGGCGGCGAGAGCTCTGCGATGGACGGCAGCGGGCCGACCGGGTCGACGCCGTCGATCATGGGGAACGCGAACCCGCGGGTCGCCAGGAACTCCTGGGCTTCGGCGGACAGCAGGTGGCGGATGTACAGCTCCGCGAGCTCGGGGTCGTCGGCGCCCTTGAGCACGCTCGCGCCGGCCGTGTTGACCAGCGAGCTGGCGTCGTTTTGCGTGAACGCGAGGTCCAGGGGGGCGTCCGGGCGGTCGGCGAACACGAGCATCGGGTAGTAGTGGTTCGTAAGCCCGGCACCCACTTCACCGTTGGTGATGCCTTCCGAGACGGCCTGGTACTCGTTTCTGTACCGGGTTGGGGTCTGGTCGCGCATGCTGGTGAGCCACTCGCGGGTTGCTTCGTCGCCGCGGAGCTGCCGCATGGCGGTGACGAACCCTTGGAACGCGCCGTAGGTGGGTGCCCAGCCGAGCGTGCCCTGGAACCGGTCGGCGGTCGTGAAGGCGTCGACGCTGTCGGGGATGTCGGATTCGCTGAACTGGTTGGTGTTGTACGGGACCGCCCGGGAGCGCCCCGCGAGACCAACCCAGTGTTCGGTGGTGAACTGCTCTGAGAGGACGGGATCCCGGGTTCCGCTGGAGAGCGTTCGTGCCGCGCCGTTCGACGCGACGTACGCCAGCGAGCCGGCGTCAATGGACCAGAAGACGTCGGCCTGCATGGTGTCGTTCTCGTACTCGGTGACGATGTTGTTTGCGAGCTGTGAGGAGCGCTGGGTCTGCTGGGTGGCGCTGAAGTCGTCGTAGTACTCGTTGAGGAGGTCGATGAGCGTGACGTAGCGCCCGCCCTCGCCGCCGCCCAGATAGATCGAGAGTTCGCCTTCGAGATCGGGGAGGTCCTCGATGGATTCGCCCCCGGGAGCGGGGCGGTCCTGGACGATCGCGCCCGAGCCACGGAAGTCACCGATCCCCGGTCGGTCGTCGGTGCTGCTGTTGGAGCCGAGCATGCCGCTGCAGCCTGCAAGACCGCTGAGAGTCGCCGCACCAGTTGCTGCAAGGAACGTTCGACGGCGGAATCCGGATTCCTCGGACATACTCAAAATTAGGCTCGCCTAAACCGCTTATACCTACCGGTTCAGTCCCGGAGGCTGTGATTGTGGGTCATCCACACGACCCGACGTGGTGGGCTGTCAGTCGCCGGCGGCCGCCGCGATCTCGCGGTCCGCCAGCGCGTCCAGGCAGGCCACCCAGTCCAGCAGATACTCCCCACACTCGTTGAGGAACGCCCCGTTGTTGTAGCTGTCGTACTCCCCGTCGGCGAGGCGGCGGCCCACCGCCTCGGCCACGCCGGCGTACGTCTCCGTGGCCGGATCAGCGGCCGCGACCTCCTCCCAGAAGTGCTCGTTCAGTTCGAGCCCCGCGACCTCGTTGGCGAGGTCGTCGAACGTCGAACGCGGTGCCTTGTTGTGCTCGCACAGCGGCGCACCGTTGTAGATGTCGCCCCCGACGACGTCGGCGGCGCGTTTCAACACCACCCCGCTCCAGATGTCGTCGAAGCGCCCGACGTCCCAGGCGTTGTCGTCCATCGGGAACTGGTAGAACGCCGGAATGATCTCCCGGCGGAACGCCAGGTTCATCGAGCACACCGTGAGGTAGTCGCCCTCGGCGGCGACGAAGTCGCGGTCGAAATCCGCCGTTTCGGTACGGGTCTGTGCCTGCCCGCGGAGATCGCCGTCCATCAGGATCCGCACGGCGTCGAGGTCGGGCACGTTCGTCCACAGCCCCTGTGAGGCGACGACGTGGTCGGTCTCGGCCTGTCCGGTGGTCGTCGTTTCGTCCATCGCGGCGTACGGATACCCCCGTGGGTAGAGTGCCGAGTCGGACTGGTAGAGGACGTTCACCCAGCGCTCGTCCGAGGACACCGACTCGACGGGCCCCTCGTGGTGGAGGTTCTCCAGGTGGCGGCCGAAGAAGTCCCACTCGTCGTGTGGCAGCGTGTCGTCGTCGATGAACACGCCGTACTCGAAGTCGTGGGCCCACATGTACAGCAGTCCGAACGACGTTTGTGCGTGGCTGGCGGCGGGCACGAGGTGGTCGTACTCGCCGATGTCGTGGTCGTCGTACCACTGCTCGCGCGCGGCCCCATCGAAGACGGCACCCGCGACATCCTCCGCGGCGAGTAGGTCGCGCATGCTGTCGGTGTCACAGAAATCCTCGGTGACGAGCACGACGAACAGCCGATCGAGGTCGAAGCCGTGCTGGCGGGCGTTCTCGAAGTACGACCGCATGCACTCGTACTCCCGGATCGTTGGCACGATCACACAGATGTCCTGGGTCATCTATTGGCAGCCACTATTTAGGCTGGCCTAAAGTGTGTGTCGGTGTCTCGGCGCTCCTCCCGGGGGATTACGTCACACCGGCGACAGACTGCTGGAGGCGGATCGTCGGCGGCACCACGAACCCGGCGAGCAACACCACGAAGACGTACCGGGCGCTGTCGGCGGCCACCCCCGGCAGCCCCAACGCCAACACGTCGACCACCGCAACCCCCGTTGCCGCCACCAACACGAACACCAGATGCCGGCGCAGCGTGTCCACCGCCGTGCCGTGCGCCAGCCCCTCCAGTCGCTCGCTGAACACCACCCCGTAGGCGGCGAACGCGATGGCCACGCACCCACGCAGGATGCCCGTTGTCGCGCCACCGCCGACGAACACCACGGCCACCCACTCCACCGCGATCACAACCACGAACCCGAACTCGATGGCCCGCAGCGTCGGCAGCGACACCGCCCGCTCCCCGGGTCCCGGAGCCAGCGCGCTCGCGTAATACACCTCCCGCAGCGAAAACGACACGAACACGATCCCGAACAGCAACGCCAGATCGCGGCACGCCACCACGATCCGGCCGCCGACCCCGACCACCTCGGCCACCCCGCAGCCGCCGAACAGGGCCAGTGCGATCCCGACGTAGGTCAGATACCCCCAGAAATCGCGGTGCGCTTCGAGGCGATCAAGGGCGTAGTTCCGGGCCGCGTAGTAGGTGAACGCCACGCCCGCGACCACAACCAACCCGTTCCCCGTGAACGCCACCGCGTCCAGGACGCGACCGGGCGCGGCGGCCGTCATGCCGGCCACGCCCCGGGGAGGTCGGCCACGCACTCGTCGAAGGCCGCCTGGAAATCGAGCACCGTCTCGAAGCGCGCCTGCTTGCTGGTCGCCAGCGACCGCTCGAAGAGGCTGTCGACGCGTTCGGGCAGCGCCGGGTTCTGCTGGGCGGCCGGCACCACCCCGTCGCCGCCGCGCGGCGAGACACCGGTCACCAGGAAGTACGCCAGCGCCCCCAGTCCGAAGACGTCCGTGGACTGATCGAAGCGCCCGTACGACGCCGGGTCGTGGTGTTCGGGGGCCGCGAACCCCGCAGGGATCGGGGGGCTGTGGTGGCCGCTCGCTGCGTGCGCGAACCCCCAGTCGGCCACCACGGGGGCGTCCCACGCGCCGACCGACGTCTCCACGAACCGCACCGCACCCGGATGCAGGCCGCCGTGAACGACGCCCCGAGCGTGCGCGTAGCTCACCGCCCGCGTCACCCGGTCGACCACCCACTGTGCCTCGCTCAGCGTCGCCGGCGGCCCCCGGCGGGCCAGCGTCTCCGCGCCGTCGTATCGCGTGGCGATCCACGTGTCGCCGGTCCCCAGCACGCGCTCGATGTGGGGGTATTCGTCGACGGCGGCCCACCGCTTGAGCGCGCGCTGGAACGCCTCCACCACCCGGCTGTCGGTCCCGTTCGCCGTGGCTGCGTTGAGCCGGCGCAGCGTCACCAGCCCGTGCTCCAGGGTGTCGTCGGTGATGGTCGCCCGGAAGTCGGTCGTCAACACGGTCTCCCGCAGCTCCAGGCCGGGCGTGAGATCCGCCTGTGAGACCCCCACCGAAGGGGCATCCGGGACCTCTGCAGGCGGGTGACCGGGGGCCGCACTCTCGTCACCGCGGTCGGCGGCATCAACGGCCACCGGAGCATCCGCCCCGAACGACACCGATACCGGATCCGGCGGCCCGTCCTCGCTGTCGTCGGTGGTCACCACCGTGAGGTCGTCGGGCAGCAACGCCGCGTACTCGGCGGTGGTGCGAACGAGCATCGGATAGCCGGCGTCCTCGGCGCGCGCCGCGATCTCCGCCGCCACCTCCGCGACGGCGTCCTCGGCGTACCGCGCCAACAACGGGTCGGCATCGTGGGTCAGCGACGCGAGCGTCGACAACCCCGCGGTCGCGCGCTCGGGGTAGCGCTTGGTCACGCCGGCGACCGCCACCGCGCCGTTCTGGCGCACCAGCTCGTCGTCGGCGTCCGTGAGCGCCACGAGCTCCGAGAACTTCATCGAGAGGGCGTCGGGCTGGCGCTCGGCGAGCTCCGCGATCACCCAGGTCACCCCGCGTCGAACCCACACGTCCTCGTCGTCGGCGCGCGCCACGATCGCTTCGAGATGGGCGCGAACCGCCGTCGGCTCCGTTCCGGCCGCCTCAACCAGCCGCCAGGCGGCCCCCGAGCGCTCGTCGGCGTCCGCGCTGTGCAATCGCTCGGCGAGCTCGGCAACGTCGTCGGTGTCGACTGCCCCCCGGTGGTGTGCGACCGCACCCGGATCGACGTCGTGGCGCTGTGGCGACATCGGTTCTGTCGACCGTACCCTCGTGTGCATTGCACGTCAACGTTTGGCTTTCAGCCGGTGTCGCCGATCCCTGCTGGTAGGCGAATTGTTTTCTCGCGGAGCGCCCGAGCACTGGCATGGACCTCTCCGTTGTCGACTTGTCTCCGGTCCCGGACGGCGGCACTGCCGCCGACGCCTACGCCAACACCGTCGCGGCGGCCCAACAGGCCGACGATCTCGGCTACAAACGCTTCTGGGTCGCCGAACACCACGGCATGGAGACGCTTGCCGGCACCACCCCGGAAGTCCTGCTGGGGCACCTAGCCGCCGAAACCGACCGAATCCGCCTGGGATCGGGGGCGGTGCTGGTGAACCACTACAGCCCGCTGAAGGTGGCCGAACAGTTCGGCGCGCTCGACGGGCTCGCACCCGGCCGCGTCGACGCCGGCCTGGGACGGGCCAACGGCTCGCCCGCGGTCGACCGCGCGCTCGAAACCGACCGCCACTCCTCGGATCCGGACGGCGACCACACGGACGCAGTCAAAGCGGTCCTCGGCCACCTCCACGACGACTTCCCCGAGGACCACGCGTACAGCGGGATCGCGGTCCCCGGTGGCGACGACGAGCCGCCACAGCCGTGGCTCCTGGGATCCAGTCCGTCCAGTGCTGCCATCGCCGGCGAACTCGGGCTGCGGTACTGTTTCGCGGCGTTCATCCGCCCACAGTTCGCGACCCGCGCGTTCGACGTCTACCGGGAGTCGTTCACCGCGTCCACGCTGCCCGGTGGCGTCGACGAACCAACCGGCATGGTCGCGGTGAACGCCGTCTGTGCGGACACCGATGCGGCCGCGGCGCGACGGCGGGCGTCCGCCGAGGCGTCCTACCAGCGCATGAAACGCGGCACGGTCGGCACCACCCCGGGCGTCGAGGAAGCCATCGACGAACTCGGGGGCGTGCCCGATCCCACCCCCGAGACGCTTCCCGAAGGGGACTGGCCGCGCGCGATTTCGGGCAGCCCGGAGACGCTGGCTGGGCTGTTCGAACAGCTGGCGGACCGCGTCGGCGTCGAGGAGGTCATGGTCCAGCAGATCGTCCCGGACCACGACGCGGCGCTGCGCTCCCACGAGCTGCTTGCCGACGCCGTCGGACTCTGACCACCCGGGTTCGGGCGGACCGACGACCGCGGGCGTCGGTGCAAAAGTAAATAGTCGGGGTGGCCGACAGTCAACCCATGGACCGCGTAGCAATCATCGGCGCGTCGATGACCGCGTTCGGCGACCGGGACGCGTGGCTGCTGGCGCTCCTCGCGGAGGCCGGCGACGCCGCGCTCACCGACGCCGGCGTGGACGGCGACGACGTCGACCACCTCTACGTCTCGAACATGGCGAGCGGCGAGTTCGAGGGACAGACCGGTGTGCCGAACGCGCTGGCCCACGATCTCGCCGCGATGCCGGCGTACACGGCTCGCATCGACCAGACCAGTTCCTCCGGCGGTGCCGGCATCTACGCCGCCTGGCAGTCCGTGGCGTCGGGCGCGAGCGACCTGACGCTGCTGGTCGGCGGCGAGAAGATGACCCACCGAACGACCGGCGAGGCCACGGACGTCATCGCGAGTCTTACCCACCCCGTGGAGTACAAGCACGGCGTCACGCTCCCGAGCTTCGCGGGGCTGACCGCCCGGAAATACCTCGCCCAGTACGACGCGCCACGCGAGAGCCTCGGCAAAGTCGCGGTCAAGAACCACCGCAACGGCCTCGACAACCCCCACGCGCAGTTCCGCAAGGAAGTCGACTTAGAGACGGTCCTGGACTCCCCCATGGTCGCGGACCCGCTGCGGCTGTACGACTTCTGCCCCATCACGGACGGCAGCGCCGCGCTGGTGCTGTGCCCGGAATCCGTCGCCGCGGAGTACACCGACGACTACGTCGTGATCTCGGGGGTTGCGGGTGCGACCGACACCCACGTCGTCCACGAGCGCGACGACCCCACGACGATGCGCGGGGTCGTCGAGTCCGCGGAGCAGGCCTACGAGATGGCGGGTCGTGGCCCCGACGACATCGACGTGGCCGAACTCCACGACATGTTCACCATCCTGGAGTTCCTGCAGAGCGAGGATCTCGGGTTCTTCGAGAAGGGCGCGGGCTGGAAAGCCGTCCGGGACGGCGTCACCGACCGCGACGGCGACCTCCCGATCAACACCTCGGGCGGCCTCAAGTCGAAAGGCCACCCGCTGGGCGCCAGCGGCGTCGCACAGGCGTACGAACTCTACCAGCAGTTGCTCGGAACCGCGGGCGACCGGCAGGTCGACGCCGAGGTCGGCCTGGCGTGCAACGTCGGCGGGTTCGGCAACTGCGTGACCACCACCATCCTCGAACAGCCATGAGCGACGACCACGACAGCACCGAGCCAGGCCTCGACGCGCACCGCTGCGAGAACGGCCACCTGAGCTACCCCGGACACGCGCGGTGTCCGGACTGTGGTGCCCCACAGACCGAGACCGTCGATCTCGCCGAGCGCACCGGCGAGGTCGTGACGTGGACCACGTCGACGGCGACGCCGCCGGGCGTGCGCGAGCCGAACCACCTCGCCATCGTCGAGTTCGAGGTGGACGGCGAGGCGGTGCGCGCGCTCGGCCAGCTCACGACGGCCGACGGCATCGAAATCGGGGCCGCGGTCGACCCCGTCTACTGCGCTGAACTCCGGGCGCCCGGCGCGGGCATCCGCGAGCCCGAGAGCCAGCGCTGGGACGGCTACCGCTTCGAGCCGGCGTGACGTCCCCGGGCGCGTATCACTGGAACCCGCGGCGGTACTGCGGGGGCACGTCGGCGGCGTCCTCGCGGCCGAGTTCGCGGGCGGCGTGCAGGGGGAAGTACGGATCGCGGAGGAACTCCCGACCCACGATCGCGAGGTCGGCGCGGTCGTTGCGCACGATGGCGTCGGCCTGCTCGGCGCTCTGGATGCCGCCCACGGTGCCGACGGCGACGTCGCGCTCGGTGTCGGCGTTGATGCGCTCGGCGAACTGCAGCTGGTAGTTGGGCCCGCCGGACTGGATGTCCTGGTCGGGGTGGATGCCGGCGGTGGAGACGTCGATCAGGTCCGCGCCCAGCGCGTGCAGGTCGTCAGCGAGCTGGACGGACTCCTCGACGGTCCAGGAGTCGCGGTCGTCGATCCAGTCGGTCGCGGAGATGCGCACGAACACGGGCTTGTCGTCGGGCCACTCCTCGCGGACCGCCGACGTGACTTCGCGGGCCAGCCGCGTGCGGTTCTCGAAGCTGCCGCCGTACTCGTCGTCGCGGTGGTTCGACACCGGCGACAGGAACTGGTGGATGAGGTAGCCGTGGGCGGCGTGGATCTCCGCGACCTCGAAGCCGGCCTCGTTGGCGCGCCGCGCGGCGTCGCGGAACGCCTCCACGACGTCTTCTATGTCCGCCGTGGAGAGCTTCCGGGTGTCGCGCTCGTCGTCCTCGTAGGGGTAGGGATCGGCGCTCGGTGCGACCGGATCCCAGCCACCCTCGTCGAGCGGGACGGGGCCGCTGTCGTCACCCCAGATGCGCGCGGTACCGGCCTTTCGGCCGGCGTGGGCGAGCTGGATGGCGGGCGTCGCGCCCTGGTCGCTGATGAACTCGGCGACGGGTGCCAGCGCCTCGCCGTGCTCGTCGCTCCAGATGCCGAGGTCCTCGGGGGAGATGCGGCCGCGCTCCTCGACGGCGGTGGCTTCGGTCATCACGACGCCGGCGCCGCCGACCGCCCGCGACCCCAGGTGGACGCGGTGCCAGTCGGTCGCGAGGCCGTCGCGGTCCTCACAGGAGTACTGGCACAACTCGCCTATTATGTATTAACAGCGTAAACACTAAGGAGCCACCGTGAGACGTTTCGGGTAGATGGCAGAGAAAACCACCGTCGCCTTTCGGATTGATGAGTCGGTCAAAGAGGAATGGGAAGACGCCGCCGAAGGCCCGGAGTACGACAGTCTTAGCCACTTGATACGGCTTTCTGTCCAACGGGAGATAACAGACACAGAGGCGGCCCCACGCACCGCACAGGCCGACACAGGAACAGTAGAAGATAGTGAGGTACTGGATTCTCTCACTCGGCTGGAAAGGACAGTCGAAGACATACAGGACGAAGTGAAAGCGGTCAGTCGGGAAAAAGAGTCTGAGGAATTGTTTAGTCTGGAACAGGTGCTACTTGAAGTATTACCAACTGCGCCCGAAACATACGCCCCCGGACCTCAGGAACCTAAACCGGAGAGTGTTGGACAAAAACCTCGGGAAGTTGCGGCCCGTATCGGTGCCGATACCAGCGACGTTTCCGAAACTCTCGAAAGGTTATCGAACAGAACCGGGCAGGTTCGTTCCTCAAACGCGTACTATTGGAGGGTTGAATAATGGACAGCAAAGCGGTTATTTCGGAATTTCACAACCGTCAGACTACAAAAAAAGCGGAGGGAACCGCTAACAGGTACACTCAGGACGTAAGAGACTGGACAGAGTGGTTAGAGAATCCCGGAGCTAAAGATTACGACCCTAACAGCCGTGACAGGGGCGCTAAGACACTTTGGGACGCTACTACCCACGACGTTAGAACGTACCTCCGACAAATGCTAAACAACGGGGGATATGCTGGCGGAACAGTCTCGATGCGAGAATCTTCTATATCAATGTTCTATCAGGAAGCCTCTCGTATGGCTGAAGACCCTTCTATGAGTATCCCTGAAACAGAGAACCCCGCCGAAGACCTTGACTTATCAGGATGGACGGCGCTAAAGAACGGAACTAAGAAAGAGCAAAATCTGAAGGAGGGCGTTCAATACCTTGAACCGGACGAAATAGACAGTTTAGCCGATAACGTACCAAACCCCCGGCTACGTAATGAGCTAATTGTCCGGCTACTCTACCATACGGGATTACGCCGCACAGAACTAACAGAAACCCGCTTAGAAGACATTGACACAGACGAACGGGCAATCAAAGTCCGGGCAAACAAAACCCACCAGAACCGTACTGTCTACTACCAGTCCGAACTTGACA
Source organism: Halobacterium salinarum DSM 3754 (assembly GCF_008124605.1). Lineage (GTDB taxonomy): Archaea > Halobacteriota > Halobacteria > Halobacteriales > Halobacteriaceae > Halobacterium > Halobacterium salinarum. The sequence goes on along the minus strand of NZ_VRYN01000009.1, from coordinate 18,731 downwards.
CTCTCCTAAATCGGTGGCTCAATGTCAACCGTAAATCTCTGGCAACAGCTGGAAGCGATTACCTCTTTCCGACCACTCACTCAGAACAGATTGACCCTAACCGTATCACCCGACTCGTCAAAGAAGCCGCAGAACGGGCAGGATTACAGTCTACTGTTCACACAGACGCCGCAGGTAACGTCCGGGGAAAAGTGACGGCACACGTTCTAAGGCACAGTTTCGCCGTCCAAAGTATCAAAAATGGAATGGATACCCGCCGATTACAGAAACTAATGGGCCACTCGAAGATTGAAACCACAGAACGGTATCTTCAATTCGCCAATAATGACCTTCGGGAAGCCGCCCGGAGATACGGCCCCGGTTCTGAGTAGTTCCCTTCCCTCACTCCGGGGGTAAACACCACGAGATACCCCTTCCACGTACTTCTTGGGACGGGCGGCATTACGCACCGCAAGTGCCGCCAAAGACTTAATGTCGATACTTTAAGACCTTAGAACTAAGTAGAAGCCCGCTAAAAGATTCTCTGTGTCTGAAAGCACAATCGGAATACCCGACGCCGTCGCCACAGAATCACTCTCCTACGCAGATACCGATATGACCCTTCGGGAGATAGCTACCGACCTACAGGAAGCGCACAGGGAACTTGACGAATACCGCAGTAGTTCGTTAGTCTTGGCACAGAACCTCAAAGAGCTACGTCTGAAAGCCGAAGATAACGGAAATATATCACTCGCTAATACCACTAAGGAATTAGAAGACTCTGCTATGGCTGTCTTCGAGCGTACCACAGACGCCACTCAGTAACGTCTTGTGAGGATGGATTTTGAGAGGATGGTTGGGTCATGGACAGTGAAAGAGTTTCCACAGATGCAAACAGTCTGTCTCATACACCTCAGAAGCTATCACACATCGACCTTCCCCACCCACCTCCACGTTCCGGGACTCTACGCACTGCCCGTCCGGGCTTTCGCCACCACACAGCAACATATCGCCCACAAAACTATTTACACCGTCTCTGAGTATGATGATTCATGCCAGAGATGGGCAAACGGTATGAGGGTTCTGTTGATGATTTTAGCAATGCGGGAAATCCAATTATCAAACCGGGTATGGGTGCGAAAAGAACAGTCGTAATGGACCGCGATAATCGCGAGATTGAAATCGGAGATAGGATTTCATTCACTATCGAAGAAGAAAATTATGACCACTACAAGGCGGAACTTCTCGGCCACCGTAGCGTTACGTCTGGCTATGATACTCCGCCAAACATACCGATTCACCATGACGGGCAGTCTGTAGGTTCCACCAGAAGTGAATCTGATGCATCAAAATCAGTAGAAGACCGCAAATAAGCGTCAATTCGCAATCTGACTGTCAACCCTGTTTTCTCTCTCCCTTCCCTCTCCCTGTAGTCCCTTTCCTTTCCTCTCGTCTCAAAGACGCGCGCTGTCAAACTCTACTCTCCTATCCTATCCCTGTAGTCCCTTTCCTTTCCTCTCACTCTTTTCGAGTAGTTGGTCCTACGCAACGCACAGACCAACACAGTATAATGACCGTAGTGGTGAACACAGCAACGCAGAGGTTCACATCGGGTTAAACACACAGCCGGGTTCGGCGAGTTTCGGTGCATGGAGTCGGCGGTTGTTTCTCTCTCCCTCTATGCCTCTAAACTCTTTAGAAGTATTCTAACCGTTTCTAAGGCAGTTTCCATACTCCCGGTTTCACTATTTCTCAACAGTCTGAAAAATCGGCGGATTAGGCGACAAACCCGTTTTCTCTCAGAACGCCGTGAAGTGGCTTAGAATCGATTTCAGTACCAAGACGATGTTACCCCCTCAGAAAGAAAATAAACGGCACAGAGACAATTCTGACGCCCTTCATTGTGAATTGTGGGTAAATCTAAGCTCTAAACTGAAAATTTCACGCACCGACTTACTTATTCTGTGCGTATGTGGAGTAGGTCAATGTTCCAACCGGCCCCGTCGCACACTCACGTTTACGCTGTATATACTCATTAGATGTGTTCTGGCACATCGGCGACATGGCGAACCGGTTGCGGATCGTCGTGTCTCGGAGCTCCAGTGGCGAAAAACTGTCTGCCATACACCACGGTACCCGCCCGTGGCGTTTAGCGGTGGTGAAGCACTCGGTGCTTGCCGCCTTCCGCCGGTTCGCGGCGGAACTTGCTGGTTACGGTGTGGCGGTCACACACCGCGACGCGGCCGGCTGTTAGGCGTCCGACTCGTGGTCTTCGTCGGCGACCTGTACCTCGGCCTCGACCTCGATGTCGAGTCCCGGCGCGGTCAGCGCCGCCTCGAAGGTCTCCTCGTCGCCGGCTTCGACCTCCAGTTCGGTGGAATCTACGTCGACTTCGACCTCCGCATCCACGTACGTGTCTGGCATACACACGGGAACGGACCCAGCAACTGTAAGCGGCGTGGTTACTGTGCCGACACGTTACATCGACTCGCGGTGCAGGACTTCGTCGACGCTGCGCCGCGGGAGGCGGTCGGGTTCCTCGCCGCCGCTGGGACCCACCGCGATCAGCACCACGGGCACCGTGTCGGCGGGCAGCCCGGCGAACTCGGCGGCGGCCTCGAAGTCGAACCCGGACATCGGCGTGGCGGTGAGTCCGCGGGCGTGCGCCGACAGCAGGAGGTTCTGGGCGGCGAGGCTGGCGTTCCGGACGGCGTAGTCGCGGCCGGCCTGGTCGCTCTCGTAGCTGGCGACCGTCTGGGACTTGAGCTCGGCGCCGGTGTCGGCGTCGAAGCGCCCGGCGTCGACCCACTCCTCGAAGACGCGGTCGGCGGTCTTCGGATCGGTGTGGCCGGCGACCAGGATCGCCGTGCCGGCGTCCACGATGTGCTGTTGGTCGTAGGCGATCTCGGCGAGCTCGGCGAGGCGGTCGTCGTCCTGAACGGCGACGAACTCCCAGGGCTGGAGGTTGTACGACGACGGCGCGAGCGTCGCGTCCCGGATGAGCTCGGTGAGCGTGTCGTCGTCGATGTCGGCGTCCGGGTCGAAGTTGTGTCCGGAGCGCCGCGTTCGGAGGCCATCGATGAGCGCGTCAGCGTCGGTTGTGCGGTCGGCGTCAGCCATTACCACCCGGTACGGCGCCAGCACTTAGTTAGGTGGCGGCGACGGAGAGTCCCGCCGGTTGGCGTGTGTCGCCGTGAAACGGCGGATACCTGGTGGGTGGGCCGTCGGCAGGTGACGCGTGTCTCACCCGGCGAGCGGGTCAGGCCTCACCCGGGAGAACGGGAATGAACGCGCGCTGTTCGGCGAGCACGTCGGGGTCGAGGGTGGCGGTGAGCGTCCGCTGGCCGCGGTTCAGCGCCTGACAGACCACGCCGTCGGGCCGGACCACCGCCGACCGGCCGGCGTACTCGACGACGGGCGCGTCGGGGATCGTGCGCCGGCCGGTGCGCCCGCAGCCGACGACCCACCGGACGCCGTCGAGGGCGCGGGCGCGAAGCAGCAGCCGCCAGTTCTCGCTGTAGGTGCCCGGCCACGCCCCCACGACGAACAGCGCGTCGACGCGCTCCCGTGTGAACGCCGCGCTGACGGCCACGAAGTTCAGGTCGTAACACGTGACCAGCCCCGTGCGGCCGACGGGCGTGTCAACGATCACGGGCTCGGTGCCCGGCGTGAGGGCGTCCTGCTCGCCCGCCCAGAGGTGGCGTTTGCGGTAGTGCGTGCGCTCCCCACCAGGGGTGACGTAGACGACCGTGTTGTGGTAGGCGTCGCTGTCGGGTGCGTCCTCGACGTATCCCGCGAGGACCGCCACGTCGTGCTCGGCGGCGGCGGCCGCGAGCCGGTCGAGGATGGCCCCGTCTCGGTCGAGGGCGGCGGCGTAGACGCGGTCGTCGGCGACGAAGCCGGTGAGCGCGTACTCGGGGAACACTGCCACGTCGACGCCGCCGGAGTCGAGCGCGGCGAGTCGCTCGCCGATGGTTGCGAGGTTCGCGGCCGGATCGAGGTCCGCGACGGCGATCTGGCAGGCGGCGACTGTGGGGGCTGACATCCCCGGAGCGACGGCCGCCCGCCACATCAACGCTGTGGAGAATCTTTCTTCGGTATTGAGTAAACTCTTTACCCGTCGGCGGACAAGGGTGTGGTATGGAACAAAACGCGATTCAGCGGCGCGAACGCCCGTTCGTCGCCGGCGAGTGGGTCTCCGACGGTGAGCCACTGCCCGTCTCGGACCTCGCGGACGGCGGCACGTTCGCGTCGGTCGCCGCCGCGGACACCAGCGACGCGGAGCGCGCCCTCAGCGCGGCCACTGGCGTGCACGCGGACCTGCGGGAGACCACCGTTCCCGAGCGCGTCGAGTGGTTGGAGTCGATCGCCGACGGCATCCGGCGCCGCGAAGACGAGCTCGCGGAGGTCATCGTCCGGGAAGCCGGGAAGCCGATCTCCAGCGCGCGCGGCGAGGTCCAGAGCGCCGCCGAGCGCTTCGACCGCGCTGTGGGCGAGCTCCGCCACCTCACCGGGGAGTACCGCACCGGCACGACCGCCGGCCACGAGGACTGGCAGGCCATCGTGAAACACGAACCAATGGGGACCGTGCTGTGCATCACGCCGTACAACTACCCCCTCTCCACGATGGCGCTGCAGGTCGCCCCGGCGATCGCCGCCGGCAACGCCGTCATCGTGAAGCCAGCCAGCAAGACCCCGATCAGCGGCGCGATCCTCGCGGACATCGCGGCCGACGCCGGCCTCCCCGACGGCGCGTACAACTTCGTCCCCGGCGAGTCGAGTGTCATCGGTGACCCGCTGGCCTCGGACGCCCGCGTCGACGCCATCGCGATGACCGGCTCCTCGGGGGCCGGCGAACACGTCGCGCGCCAATCCGGGATCACCCGCCTTCACATGGAACTGGGCGGGAACGCGCCCGCAATCGTCTTCAAGGACGCTGACCTCGATGCGGCCGCCGACGCCGCCACCGCCGGGTCGCTCAAATACGCCGGCCAGCGGTGCTCGGCTGTCTCCCGGGTGCTCGCCCACGAATCCGTCCACGACGAGCTGGTGTCGCGCATCGACGACGCGATGGCCGAGTGGTCGATCGGCGACCTCTTCGATGCGGACACCACCCTCGGGCCGCTCGTCAGCGCCGACCAGGCCGACTGGGTGGCCGAACTCGTCGACGACGCCGTCGACCGCGGCGCGACAGTCGTCCGTGGCGGCGAACGGCACGTCGAGGACGGCGTCCACTACTACGAGCCGACGCTGCTGGCCGACGTTCCCCGTGACGCGCGCATCGTCGACGAGGAGCAGTTCGGACCGGTGTGCGCGGTCACCACGGTCACCGACGAGGACGACGCCGTTCGGACCGCCAACGGGTCGGAGTTGGCGCTCGACGCCGCCGTGTTCACGGCCGACCACGACCGCGCGATGCGCGTCGCCGAGCGCGTGAACGCGGGTGCGGTCCGCATCAACGGCGCGCCGAGCCACGGCCTCGGCGACGTGCCCTTCGGCGGGAACGACGCCTCCGGCATCGGCCGCGAGGGGCTGGACTCCACCATCCACGAGTTCGTGCGCGAGAAGTCCATCATCCTCTGAGCCGCCGCCCGCTCAGGTGACGAACAACATCGGCACCATGCCGGCCACGCCGACGGCAATCCCGGCGGCGAGCTCTCGGCGTCCGTTGTGTGGGAGCGCACGCCCGACCTCGCGTGCCTCCGGGATGAACTCACTGAGCACGAGAAACACCATCGCGCCGCCCGCAAACCCGTAGCCGAACGGGAGCGCGGCGCGCGCGATCTGCACGAAGACGTACGCGATCCCGGCACCGATCGGTTGGGGGATGCTGGTGAACACGGCGACCCCGACCAGCGTCCAGCGGCGCGCGCCGTGCTCGTGCAGCGGGATCGACACCGCAAGCCCCTCCGGCACGTTGTGGATCGAGATGGCGATGGTCATGAACACCGCGAGGATCGGGATCGAGAACCCGAGCACCGACAGCCCGCCGTCGATCCCCATGTCCGCGAACGAGACGCCAACAGCGACGCCCTCGGGGAACGAGTGGACGGTGAGCACGCCCGCGATGAGCGCGAGTTTCTTCACGTCCGCGGCGGCGATGTCCCGTGGCTCGAACTCGTGGTCGTCGATGACGTGTTCGGCGACCACCACCAGCGCGACGCCCGCGAGCGCGCCGGCCGCGATCTCAGTGGGGCCGCCGTAGTTGAGCGCTTCGCGGAACAGCCCGAACCCCGACGCCGAGACCATGATTCCGGAGGCCAACCCCCACAGTCCGACCCGCCACCGGTCGTCGATGTCGTCGACGAAGAAGAACGGCAGCGCGCCCAATCCGGTAGCCAGGTCCGTGAGGAGGCCGGCAAAGACCACGAACAACAGCTCCCCTGACGGGATCATGTCTCAGCCATACGTTCGTAGTGTGAAGTCTTTTTCGAAGCGAAAACAATTTTTGGGATGCCTAAACTATCTGTGGCGATAGTGTAACGATCCGGCTGCACCGCCGATTGCACGTCGTCGCCGTCCGGGACCCCACCGCCTCACCCGTATGGCGCGCCAGGATCCCTCACGAATCTTCGTGTGTGAGAGGCGTTCTCCCGGAGACACCGGGTCTGCAAGTTTAAGCCGTCCCCAGCCATCGGTCCACACGTGACGACCCAAGAAGACGCAGGTGGACTGTTCACCCCGGATCGAGTCGCCGTCGTCGGTGCGACTGACCGCGACGGGGCGATCGGTCGCGCCATCATCGACAACCTCAGTGATTTCGACAACGACGTCATCGCAGTCAACCCCGGCCGCGACGACGTGCTCGGGTACCCATGCTACCCCGACCTCGGCGACGCACCGCCGGTCGACCTCGCTGTCGTCGTCGTGCCGCCACAGATCGTCGTCGACGCCGTCCGCGACGCCGGCCAGGCGGGCGTCGAGAACGTCGTCGTGATCACCGCCGGGTTCAGCGAAACCGGCGGCGACGGCGCGGACCGCGAGCGCGACCTCGTGGCCGTCGCCGACGACTACGACATCAACCTCGTCGGCCCCAACAGCCTCGGGCTGCTGTCGACGCCGACCGGGCTCAACGCCACGTTCGGCCCGTCGAACGCCCTCCCCGGGAACCTCTCGTTCATGAGCCAATCCGGCGCGTTCATCACCGCCGTCCTCGACTGGGCCAACGACCAGGGCATCGGCTTCAAAGACATCGCCAGCCTCGGCAACAAAGCCGTGCTCAGCGAGACGGACTTCATGCAGGCGTGGGCCGACGACCCCGACACGAACGTCATCCTGGGCTACCTCGAAGGCGTCGACGACGGCCGCGAGTTCATTGACGACGCGCGTGAAGTCACGCAGGACACGCCAGCGGTCGTCGTCAAATCCGGCCGCACGGAAGCCGGCGCACAGGCCGCCTCCTCGCACACCGGCACCATCGCCGGCAGCGAGGCCGCCTACGAAGCCGGGTTCAAGCAGGCCGGCGTCGTCCGCGCGGAAAACGTCCAGGAGCTGTTCGACTTCGCGCGCGCACTCGACGGCCTCCCGATGCCCGACTCCGAGGACGTCGCCGTCATCACGAACGCCGGCGGTCCCGGCGTCATGGCGACCGACGCCGTCGGTGACTCCCGGCTGTCGATGGCGTCCTTCGAGGACGACACCATCGACGCCCTCCAGGGGTCGATGCCCGACGAAGCGAACGTCTACAACCCCGTCGACGTCATCGGGGACGCCGAAATCGACCGCTTCCGCACGGCCATCGACACCGTGCTCGCCGACGAGCACGTCGGCTGTGCGCTCGTCCTCTCGGCACCGACCGCGGTCATCGACTACACCGAACTGAGCGGCGTCATCACCGCGCTGCAGGAAAAACATAACAAGCCAGTGGTCACGTGTCTGATGGGTGGTGAACGCACCGAGCAAGCGACCGACGTACTCGGGGACGCCGGCATCCCCAACTACTTCGACCCCGCCCGGGCGATCGGCAGCCTGGACGCGCTCGCGGTCCAACGCGAGGTCGAATCCCGGGACTACCAGGCCCCCACGGCCTTCGACGTGGACCGCGACGCCGCCCGCGACATCCTCGAAGACGCCGCCGACCGCGGCGCAACCCGGCTCGGCGTCGAAGCCATGGACCTGCTCGACGCCTACGGCATCCCGACACCGACCGGCGACGTCGTCGACAGCCCGGACGCCGCGCGCCGCGTCGCCCGCGACATCGAGGGGGACGTCGTGATGAAGATCGTCAGCCCGGACATCCTCCACAAATCCGACATCGGCGGCGTGAAAGTCGGCGTCGAAACCGACGCCGTCGCGGACGCCTACGAGGACCTCATCACGCGAGCCACCAACTACCAGCCCGACGCAACCATCCTCGGCATCCAAGTCCAGGAGATGGTCGACGTCGACGCCGGCACCGAAACCATCCTCGGGATGAATCGCGACCCACAGTTCGGGCCGCTGCTGTTGTTCGGGCTGGGCGGGATCTTCGTGGAGATCCTCGAAGACACCAGCGTCCGCGTCGCCCCCGTCTCCGAGCGCGAAGCCGGTGACATGATCGACGACCTCGACTCCGCGCCGCTGCTGCGCGGTGCCCGCGGCCGCGACCCCGCCGACGAGGCCGCCATCACGGAGGCCATCCAGCGGCTCAGCCAGCTCGTCACCGACTTCCCCGCGATCCTCGAACTGGACGTCAACCCGCTGCTGGCAACCGGTGACAGCGCAACGGCGCTCGACGTGCAACTCACCATCGACCCTGACGAACTATGACAGACACCCTACTCGTAACATCGACGAACGCAGGCACCGGCAAAACGGCGGTCTCGCTCGCGCTCGCACGGCTCGCCGGCGACCGCGACCGGACCGTCGGATACATGAAACCGAAAGGCACCCGCCTCCAGAGCAACGTCGGGAAAACCCTCGACGCCGACCCGCTGTTGGCGCGCGACCTCTTGGACCTCGACGCGGAGATCCACGACCTCGAACCGGTCGTGTACTCGCCGACGTTCATCCAGGGAGCCGTCCGCGGCCGCGAAGACAGCGCGAACCTCGCGGACCGCGTTCAGGACGCCTACGACGAACTCGCCACGGACCGCGACGTGATGCTCGTCGAGGGCGCTGGCACACCGACGACCGGCGGCATCGTGGACCTCACCGACGGCGACATCGCGGCACTGCTCGATGCCCGCGCGATCGTGGTCGCGGACTACACCGGCCCCAGCGACGTCGACGACGTACTCGCCGCCGCGGACGCGCTCGGCGACCGCTGTGCGGGCGTCGTGTTCAACGCCGTCGCGGACGCCGTCTACGACGACGTCGAAAGCGAAGTCACGCCGTTCCTCGAAAGCCAGGGGATCCCCGTGCTCGGCGTGTTGCCCGTCGAGCGCGACCTCGCGGGGGTCACCGTCGACGACCTCGCGTCCGAGTTGGGCGCGACGGTGCTCACCGAGGACACCGCCACCACCGACGCCATCGTCGAGCGCTTCCTCGTGGGCGCGATGAGCAGCGAATCCGCGCTCAGTCACTTCCGCAGAACGAAGGACGCAGCCGTCATCACGGGCGGCGACCGCGCGGACATCCAAACGGCGGCCCTGGACGCGCCGGGCGTGCAGTGTCTCGTGCTCACCGGCGGCCACCGCCCCTCGGGTGCGGTACTCGGTAAGGCAACGGACGCAGGCGTGCCCGTGCTCTCAGTGGACGCGGACACGCTGACGACGCTCGAACGCGCCGAGGAGCTGGTCAGAGACGGACGCGTCCGCGACGAACACACCGTCGACGTGATGCAGCGACTCCTCCACGACCACGCCGACACCGATCGGCTACTCGACTAACCACCGCTCCGACTACACGAGGGCGTCGGGTTCGACCCAGACGACGAACCGGTCGTCGCGGCGGATGATTCCCCGCGTCGTCTCCGACGCCGCCGACTCATCCAGGGCCGCCTCACCGACCGCCTCCACTTCGTGGACGTCGTCAACCAGCAGCCCGGTGGCGTCGTGATCCGACAGCACGACGATGCGGGTTCCGTCGGCCGCGCCGTCTTCGCCGAGTTTCACGCGCGGATCGACCACCGTTGTTGTTTCACCACGCAAGTCGACTACGCCGATCACGTGCTGCTCGGAGTTCGGAATCGGGGTCACGTCCTCGCCGGCGTCGACGATCTCATCGACGTGTGCGATGTCGATGCAGTACCGACCTGCTCCCAGGGAGAACTCAAGCACGTCCGTCTCGTCATCGGACATAGGTCTGCATCAGCGGCCGGTCGGATTAAGCGTTTGGTTCAGTCAGCCCCGACACTCTTTTTTCTGGCGGGGCCGTTTTCCATCTCGCTCATCCCGATACATTGTAACATAGGAGTTTCTCGAACCAATCTTCGGGTGAGTTGAGCTTCAGTGCAAGGAAGTTGAGATACTTCTGAAGATGATGCTTCGAGACACCCCTGAACTTCGCCAGCCACTGGCGAAGGAAACTGTGGCGGTTCTCGCAGGTGTTTGTGTGGGCATCGCCGATGACATAGGTGTCGGAGTGGGTGACGGCCAGATGGCCGTCCACCCCCTCCTTGTTCTCGATCCCATCGTAAATCGAGTAATCGTCAGTACAGAGGATGACGCTGCCGTCGCCATACTCAGCGATGTCTTCGTCGGTACCTTGGAGATTCTTGCAGACGAGAAACCGAACTCGTCCGTCGGAGCGACGGACGAGTGTCAGCACTGGCGGTTTGTCTGATTCGAATCGTCCTCGTCCCTTTTTTTGAGTCCGCGCTCGCGCGGACTCTCATCTTCGTCTTCGATCCCCTTCTCGCCGGCTGTCACGTAGACTTCGTCAGCTTCACAGACCTCGTACAGTTCAAATTCATCGATCTCCCCACTCACGTCTTGGACTTTGTGGACAAAGTTGAGAACAGCTTCGTAGTCTCGGCCAAGGTCACGAGCGATCTGAGCGGTCGGCTCAGATCGCATCTCCTTGATGATGTAGAACATCTCTTCGAGTTCGAAGCGATGCTGACCGAAAATCGTGTTCGTGAGGTCGTTGAAATACGTCTCACACTCCTTGCACCAGTGCTGTTGGGCGTCTTTACCGGTCGTCCCTCGCTTCACAACGTTGTCGCTCTCGCAATGGACACACGTCACCGTCTCGCCGAAGCGGGCGAGACGGAGACGTTCAAAACATCGCTCACGTGATGGTAGGAAGACTTGAGCGGACTCCTCATCCATCGTTGACTGGTCATTGATCCGCCATCCAAATTGATGTTACGACTTGTCGAGATGAGCGAAGAGGAATATCAACGTATCTCCGGGTGAATCGACACGACACCTCGTTCACAGAAATCGTGGTTTCGCGTGTACATACCAGAAATCGCCTGCCATGACGCGCAACCACGTGGAGATACCTAATATCTCCTGTGACGACGAATTATCTATGAAGAGAAGTCGGTTAAGCGTGTACTCTCCCTTGCTTCAGAAACACCTTCTAATTCAATAACCTGCTCCTCTTCGGTCCGGTTGACAAGAACCTCTGTCTGTTCACCGGCTCCCTCTCTTCGCAGGTCTACTAATGCCTCAACGCTTTTCTTGAGTTCGTCCAATCTGTCTTCCATACCAATCGTTGACAACACAGCTCGGTCTAGAGCATCGAGTTCGTCCTCCTTCTTTTCTAGCTGTTCTTCAGGCTCTACCACCCCCTCCTCTACTAATTCTTCTTCCCGGTCCATTAGGTCTTGAAGCGCATCTAAAATACGCTGTTTTTCCTCTTTAGAGAGCTGCTTTGGGTCGGGTATTGGTATCTGAGCGGCTTCATACTTCACCATCTGAAGCCGAGTCATTCCCTGACCTCCTGCATGCCTACCTTCTATTTCACGGGTTAACCAAACTACTCGTGAGTTCAGGATCCCGCACAATAGCCTATCGTCAACATAGTCGTGTGGGTTGATATTGTGGAATTGGCGGTCTGTTATACCTTCAGATTCGTTCCACACGATCCGACTCTGTCGCCAGAAGAATAGAGGGATTGGAAGAGGTGGCTGATAATGTCCTAGATCATCGATATAGAACCAGATGTCTCGTTTCTTGCACTTGGCTGAATCTAAGTGGTGATCGTTATCCTCGCCCCCATTCGTCTTTAGTTAAGACTCACACCTCGGTTGTGTAGCGGTAGCGAGCGTCTCTTGTAAGATCGGTCGTTGCTTGTGGATCTTCTGTGCGTCCTCGATCAGCCGCTCCAACAGCGGCGGTGGCGAATAACCGAGGTGCTCACCGAGTTCGTGGAGGATGAGCTGGGCGTGCGACCGGAAGGTCGCCGCCCAGCGTTCCGGTGGAAACACGAGCTCATCATCCGCCTGCTCGGTGACCAGATCCAACAGATCACGGCTCACAAGCAGTGACAGCAACGCTGCGTACAGCAAGATCTTCACCACGTGCTCGTTGCTCGTGTCGAACTCGTCCAGGTCGTACTGCGTCTTCAACTCACGGAACAGCAACTCCACTTCCCACCGACACCGGTAGATCTGCGCTAAATCCGCCGGAAAGAACTCCTCTCGCGACAGATTTGTCACGTATAGATGGTAGTCGTCGGCGTCCTCGTCGCGGACGCCGACGACGCGGAACCGCTTCGTATCCAGCGACCGCGTCCCGTTGTACGGCCCGCGCTTGAACTCGACTTCGACTTCCACATCGATGTACGTCCGGTCGAGATCGTCGAGCACATCACGGAGTTGCTTGCCCTCCAAGGGAATGGCGCGGCCGCGCCATTCCCGTAATTCATCCGTAATCACCGGATTCGCGTTCTGTTTCAGCCGGCTCACGAAGGAGCCGCCGTTCTCGTCGATCCGCGCAAACCGTCGGTACTTGAAGTACGCGAGGTCGAACAATACGAGGCGGTTCTCAAGCCACGACCCTGTCTTGAACAGCGTGCTGTCGTGTGCTTTCTCGTCGGTAACGTCGATCCGTTCAATCGTCTGTTCAGTGGCATTGTGGAGCAGGTGGAGCTTCGCTCCAGCCTGCTCCTCGTGGCGGGCTTCGAACTGATCAGCGAGAAACTCGTGTAACCGCAACACCGTTCCATCAGCGATCATTACATCACTGAATCGGTCGATGTCAACGTCAACAGTGTCGGGAACAGCGACCTCGTCGAGACCGTGCTCGACGAGGTCGCGGAAGTACTCCGCGAGCGTCGGCGTCAACCGCTGATAGAACCCACCCGGTGAGATCGGCTCGTCAGCTGTGGAGTTGTAGCTGCGTCGAAACCCTGCGAGTGTTCGGCGTTCGCCTGCGGCGAAGCCGAACACGAATGCCCAGACGAAGACGGGAATCTGGAGCTTGCGGTCGCGTTCGACCACGCCGAGTTCCTCGGCGTGCTCTTCGAGGAACTCGGAGGGAAACAGTGTAGTGAGCCGACGCATAATCCGTGATGAGGAGGTTTCGTTGTGCACACTCGACACCTCCTCATTCCTTCGTAGCCTCGATAAGCCGCCACTGTCACGCGGTTCGTCTCCTAACTAAAGACGGATGGCCGAGCCCCTAAACCGGGGGAAGTTCGCTTGGTCTTCAGGTTCCATCGGATACGAGACTGGTTTGTTCATCAAGGGTTTAGCTCTGGTGCAGAGAGAACCATGGATTGCGGAGCCCGTTTTCTAACCCTCAAATGTCCTGCAGCCGGCGTTTCCACATTATTCCCTCAAAAACCGCGGAAACGTCTATGAGTCACTCCTCGTCGACGACGTCGAGGAGGTCCCAGTGGAGCTGGGCGATATCTTCTGCGACGTCGCTGTCGCGATTGATTTGGTACATGGGGCTGCCGCTGACCGTTCGGGTCTGTTCGACGACGCCGAGGTCTTCGAGGTCGTCGATGTGGTCGTAGACGGTCGTGCGGTGCAGCCCAGCAAGGTCAGCGATATCGGTGACATTCACGTCGACGTCGCTCTCGCTGAGCAGTGCTGCGATGATTTTCGTTTTCGCCGATTCTCCGAAGAGCTTTGTTAGTGCGTGTCCTTCAGCGTAGGTTTCGTTTTTTGTTTCGAGTTCCATTTTGTATCCCCGTCACGATTTTCCCCTACCCGGGTCGAGACGGGGCAGACCAGTCGTCGCAGAGCCTACCAGTCAGTCTAACCGCGATTCTCCCACCAAGCTGCGTTTCGTCAGCTAGGCGGTCGTGTCCAGTGTTGTTCCGGGGGTGTGCCGGGTGGCATACTCGTTAGTACTAGGTAGAATCTTATAACTGTGTTGGTTAGCAACTAAGTTAACTAGTTATCAGACTCTGATAGAGTCATTCAAATTCTCTTGTGTGTAGTTTTGGACGACACTCTTTTTGTTGGGGGTGATAAAGGCTACCTAATGAGTGGCGAGGGAGTGTCTGACCTCGAAGTGAAAATCGTCTACAAGATGGCGTCAAACCGGGCTACAGGCGCGCACAATCGCACAATCGAGCATATCGCGAGCAACTGGGGGTTCGCCAGCCACAACGAGGGCCGAGTCAAACAACTCCTCGAAGAGATGGCTACCGACCCCGAAGCCCCCGTTGAAAAGTACGGAGGACAACGAAACGCAGTCCGCCTCACGGACATGGAGGACGCAAAGGCGTTCATCAAGGAGAACGGCGGCGAACTCCCGTGGGGCCTTCGAGATTAGACCACTCCCTCAACCCAACTTACTCGCTCTTGTAACGGACCTTCTCGATATCTGCTGCTAAGTCCTCTGGGTGCCGATCTCGATAGGAGGCGTGGGTTGTCTCGATGGACTTGTGTCGAAGGACCTCCTGTGCGCTTTCGGCGGCGACCTCGCCGTAGAGTTCGTCACCAAGCCCACGCCGGCCGCCGTGGGGCTTCAAATAGTCCCCGTCAATATCGACGTCTCCCTGCTCGCAAAGCCGCTGTAAGAGCGTTCTTGCGCCCTCTGTCGTCAACGCGGGCGGCGCAACCTCGTACTCGCGCAACACCTCGCCGATATCGCAGTCTTCCAGGACCTCCTCGATTTCCGCGTCCTCGTATCCACGGTCGGCCAGTTCGTCGCGAACGGCCCGGTATTTCGAGGCTGCGTCTCCGGTCGGGATGACGGGCCACTCGTCGGGGGCGTCGATGAGTCGCCGGTAGCGCGCCAGCTTCTCGGTGGTTACCCCCGGGAGCGACACCGATTCTTGGTCGCCGGACTTCCCGAGGACAGTCATCACGCCCGCCTCGAGGTCGACATCCTCCCATCGGAGGCCGTTGCGGCGGTCGTCGCGACTGACGCTACAGACCTCCGCTCCGCGGACGCCGGTATCAGCGAGGATGTAGACAAGGGAGCGGTCCCGGAACGCGCGTGCGGCGTCGTTGCTGTCGTTCTCAAGTGCAGCATGGGCGCGTTCGTCGACGTAGGTGAGCAACTGTTCGCGGGCGTCCGCATTCCAGAATTGTTGCTCGACGTCGTTGCTCTTCGACGGGAGGACTTCTTCGGCGGTGGTCGTCGCGAGCGGGTTCTGGTCGATTTCGCCGCTGCGTTGCCACCAGCCAAACGTGGCGCGGGCGAGCGCGAAATACGTCCGGATAGAGTTCGGGGCGAGCTCGTCTTCTTTCACGAGGTGGATAACCCAATCTCGGGCGTCCTGTTCGTCAACGTCCTCGACGGCATCGACGTCGTTGTTTTCGGCGAGGAACTGGAACAGGTTGTTGACGGCGACCCTCGTGATTTGCTGGGTTTGTGGGCTTTCGAGGCTGACCATGCGGTCGTCGAGGAGGGTTTCGAGGTCGCGAACCCCAGGGGTAGCGTTGTTGTTAGACATCTAAATCACGCTTCCACGCGTTGAAACACTCCGCATCGTGGAGTACGAAGGATTTGTAGCGGACGCCTCGGCCACCGCCAGCGCCGAATCTGATGGTGGTGTGGAGATGGTAGTTGCTGGTATCGAGGTCCTCGTCGCAGCCAGCGCAGGCGACGACTTCGCTGTTGTTTACGACGGCGCGTTTAGCGATTGGGCCAGCATCGACGTTTTGGTGGGATATAGACGCTCGCTGTGGGAGGTCCATGGTTCGTGCTGACCGGAGGGCGGCCACCCTCTTAGTTCTGGTTTGTTTTACGCATCTAAACCAAACCAACTCTGTCGGAGCGAAATCACGACTCTCGCGCCCTGAAACACCTACTATGGCTGAATAAGCACAATTTTAAACTATATACTGCTATATCAAATTGTCGGGTGTGGAAGTTGAGACTACAGGGGGTTTAGCGAGGCTGTGATGCGCAGTCTCGGACGAATCAGTGACTATTCGGCTTCGAATCTCCTCTCAATCGTCTCTTCCTATCGCACTCCCAACTAAATCGGTGGATTTTCGAAATTCCTGACAGCGTTGCCACTCAGAAATCCGCACTGGCCCCGGACAGAGTACCTCCTTATCCGATTCCGGTCTCCTTCTTCAGCAGCGTGAGCGTATTGTCGGCCGTCACAATCGGCGCGCGTTCGTACTCACCAGTCAACTCGACTTGGACGAGTAAATTGACTGCTCGCCAAATCGAGTACAACAGACACGCAAACGCGAAGTAGAAGGATCGGAGCCCGAAATCCGTCGACGTCGTCACAGCCATGAACCGCTTGATCAACCGATAGCCACTCCCAATTTCCCATCGATACTGCCTTGGTGAACGCAAGACGGCATCGGGATAAGCCCAATTGTCTACAGACTTACAGCGTCAAAGACGAGTTTTTGAGCTCAGAAAATGCAGTCACCGCCACTCACCGAGGCTGCTGAAAGGGCAAAACTATCGGATCTAAGAGGTGGTGACTGAAAGGATGTGTCGCCGACGGATGGGGTGGATGACAGGTAATATGGCGACAGTGGTCTCACTTCTGACGCCGAACTGGCGACACACTCGAGTAGTATCTACTGGGATATTGTAGGTTTTCGGACCACTACAAGTGTTTCCACGCACTCGCCAGTATCGGACATCAATCCGGGTGACAAAGCGGGTGTCGCCGGGGGATCCCCGAATGGGGTGGGGGCGACAGGCGATGCAGACGTCACGGGTATGTCATCCGTTAGCGTCCCTCCAGCGACACGATACACTGCACGGTCACTATATGTGGGTGTTATGGTAACGTCAAACTACGCCACACCCACGCCTCAAAAGCGTCCACCGCCGACTCTCCACACTCGCGTATGGGATCGTGGTTTCCGCGAACTCGTGATGACCGCCGTAGTCTACAACCTTGAACAAGCACTCAAATAGTGATCCTCACGCAATCATCGGATTCAACAGAGCAGACGTATCAGAAGCCGTCACTCCTTGAGGCCGAGTTTCGCCGCGAAACTGCTGAAACTCGGTAATCGTTCTGTCAGCTCTGCCGAGGATATCCCGCCACAGTGACATCGGATCGGGATCGAATATTTATGAACTGCGCCAGACTACCATATGCATTGAGAAGAGCGGTCTCAACTTCTGCAGGCGGTGCCTCGATCACAGGGGAAGAACCATCCATCCCGCTTTTCTTGCGGTGATCATGAGTCAGGCTGACGACGATGAAGCCGATGATGCAGACGAACCTGTCGAAGTGAATGCACTACACAAGATATTCGGCTTCGTAGCGACCTACTACATCATCTCCGGGACAGTCGTTCTATTCATACTGCTTCACGAAATCAAGCTTGCCAAACCAATTCTTGAGGCGATGGGCCCCTTCCATCTTGTCGGTCAGGTAATCATGGCGATCTTTGCTCTGTTAGCGAACACTCTTGCTATGGGTGTCCTCACCCTCAACATGGACCAGATTGCGCCGTTCTTCGAGAGATCCTAACCAGCCCACAGTGCATCAGCGACGGACAATTTACCCTATAGAAATTACCATAGGATGAGCAATAGAGAATCCTATAGGCTATCCTATAGCCGTTGGCTGGCGTGTTCTTCGACCGCACTACGGGTGGCATCGAGTTTATCCGGTGCCGCAGTCTCGAAGCCGAGCCGGAGCGCTAGACGGAGGACCTCGCTCCGATCTGGATCACTCTCGTCCTCGATGCCCAGTGCGTCACGCAGCTGCTCGCCGGTCTCAACCAGATCGTCGTCGCGGTCTTCGAGCGCGCTGAGGAGTGCGGCCATCGGGCCGTCCCACACGCTCACCGTCTTCTGCTTCTCACCGGCGTCAATAGCCTCCAGTTCTGCGAGGATTGCTTCCTGAAGGGCGTGCTGTTCCTGCTCGGCGCTCGCCTCATCGAGGCGGTCGCCAGTGCTGGTCTGCTCGCGTAGTTGTTCGAGATCTTCGTCCATGGTTTAGTCCTCCACGCGTTCAAGGAGCGCGGCAGCGTCGGCGAGGTATGCCTCACGAGCGCGCTGTGCAGTCGTGCTCGGGTCCTCCAGCTCGAAGGCAGTCATGCCCTGCTGGGTGGCGTTGCGGATGTCCTGTGAGTACGGGATGTACTCGGGGGCGATGGCGTCGGGGTACTCCTCATGGAACGCTTCCAAGTACTCGGTGGCAAGTTTCAGTACATCACAAAGCCGCTTAGTTAGAACGTCTGCTTGCTGAAGGTGTGTCTACGACCCAGCAAGCAGACAGTGAGATTCACGAGGACCAGCTTCTTAACTTTCTCGTCAACACCCTTGAGGAGGAAGTTCCGCTTTCCTTAGCCAATAACGCTGAAATCACTACTGAGGGCATCTATGAGGTCCTCGTCGGCGCTTGCGCCGACGGGACCTCTGTCTCTACGCTCTGTGCGTCGAGTCAGAACGGCCCCGCTGCCAACACGATCCTCTACCATCTCCGGACGAAGTTCGAGCCCAAACGGCTCGAACGAGTCGCTAACACGCTTCTTCGACGAGATA
>NZ_VRYN01000008.1 GCF_008124605.1 Halobacterium salinarum DSM 3754 | reverse complement strand
CTGTAGTGTGGTGCTTCGTCAAGTCCAAACACGGCAAGAACACCGGGCATCTCGTTGAGGTAGTCCTCGGATTCACGGAGGCTCTTTTCCAGTTCGACACGGTACAGAATCAACGCGATCTGCACCCACTCGGCGTACCCGCCCGCGCCGGACGGCGCGGCGGGTACGTCCGGATCGTCAACGTGCTGTTTGGCAAGGTTTCGACACATCCAAGCAAGCCGTCTGAGCGATGCCATATCGCCAGACGGCGTCCAATTCCTGGTTAGCTTGACGGAATCTTCCCGGGAGAGAGTCTGAAACTTCCCTCAATCGGTGGCAAAACAAGGCAACTCTTTATCGAGATGGTGAAAGGGACTCCGCTGTCAGGGAAATCACTCCTGTTTGCTCTCACGCGTCTTGACCGGAATAACCCGGAGAAAGAATGGTTCCGGACGTCAGAGATTCACGAGGTTTACCAAACAGTAGCACGGGACGTCGAAGTAGAGCCCAAGGGGTACAATCGTGCGCTTGAGCTTCTGAACAAGCACGTAACGACAGGAGTTCTCGAATCGAAAAAGAAGGAACGCGGAGATCAGGGGAAGTTCAGATCGTATTCGCTCCAAGGAGACGTTGAGAGCACACGAACTGGACTGATCAACTCGACGCCGGAACTCCAGACGTTGATGGGATGGTGACACCCTCACCCCTCGGTGTGAATGGTCCCCCATAGAATACGACGGTTGTAGTGATAGAGCGAGAGTTGAAGAACCTAGTGCGGCACGGAGAGCGGCTTACACGTTCTGCCACGGTGGCTGACCCGACCCGCTACTGCACCGCACCTGTAGTTATCTTTATTATACCTCAGTCTAAACAGTCCTTTGAGCAAGTACATTTTGAAAGGCAAGGCCTTGTGCCGAAGGTTCGCCACTGAGTCGACAGCTTCCCTACGGCATGAGGACTTCTGCTGTTAAGGGCTTCTTAATCACGGTACCCTGGGTGGTGGACCATTCACACTGAGGGGTGTGGGGGTAAACGAGGCGTAATCTATCCGCGTGTTGCTCTGTCTTCTCTCGGTGTGAAGTCTCGTCAGAGAGTGGCGGTTGGTAGCCATTCACACGCTGGGGGGTGTCATCTGCTGCGCTCCGAATCACGTTGAAACGAATATCAGGCTACAGTTCCATCTCGTCTACTCGTCGGGATTCACCGGCTCTCTGTACTTCGACGTCACCGAATCACCTTCCCGCCACTGCCAGTAGTAGTAGCGATTGTCGTTGATCTCCTTGATCGTGATCGCCGCCTTCGCCGGCACGTCGTCTGGGAGGTCATCGGGGCGTTCCTCGACGTCGGCATCGTCCGCTTCCTCCTCGAGACGAGCTTCACGCTCCTTGTATTCGGCCAACGCCTCGGCGTAGCTGGCAGCGTCCCGAAGATGCTCCGATGTGGCTTCGTTGAGCGTGTTGACGATCTCCGTTGGGAGGTTCGCCGGTGGGGACGGTGGTTCGGAGGACATCGACTCTCTCTGTGTTAACCAACACGGACTCTCTATCCATAGTTTTGTTGGTTAAGGCGGTGGGGCAAGCTCTTGTCCCTCTCGGTCTGTAACATTACTCGAAGCTTCTTTATACACAAGTTTCGTTCTATGTTACACTGTGCTCCGGCGCATCGAACTCGAGGTCCTCACCACGGTCGACCCCTAACCACCGTACAACTCGATGACGGGTCCTCCGATACGACCCACGAACTCAATCGGCGTCCAACTGGGCCACCAGCCCTCGCGGATCCGATCGCCGTTACGCCCGTACTTGGCGACTATACCGAGCCATCGACCGACGGGCTCGTCGCACTCGACACCGATAGCTGGACGACGACTTGGACACACAATACAGCTGGCAGACCCAATCCACCGACTGTCGCTGACGACCTCCTTGTCGCCACGAGCGATCAGGGCGATGTAACTGCGCTTGCGGCGTCCACTGGTGACACGCCGTGGATGCGGACGTTTAGTGACGATCATCAGCGTGCAAGTATCCCTGCCCCGCCAGCCATCGATGCCGATTCCGTGTATATCACCGCAGATGGCGCTGCCGCTCAGGGAATCTACGCGCTGGACCGTGAGACGGGTGAGACACAGTGGGAAATTCCTGGGCCAAATATTCCGGGTCCGTTAGTTCGGACGGAGGATGTCGTCCTCGCGAGCTACGACCGCTATGAACTCGTGGCGTTCGATGCTGGGAGTGGAGACCGGCAGTGGTCAAAGGAGATGTATGATGGTGGTCCGTTCTCACCAGCAATCGGAGATAGCCGCGTTTTCAGTGCAGATACCAACACCGCGTCCGAGGCCATCGTTCCCTTCCTAGTGATGGTTGTCGGTGGCTATGCGGGAATCACACTTGCAGACATCCTGTGGGAACAGTTCTTCACTAACTGATCAGCGACTCTCCCTCTGGAATAGCGCTCTCATCGGACTCGACGGAAACCTTCTGCTCGTGGAGGACGTGGTCGACACGGCATTCGATCCTGTCGTCGCTCGGTAGTCGCCGGCGCGGAGCTTGTAGTACGGGTAGCCGGTGAGCTTTTCGAGGCGGTGAGAGGTCCAGTCTTTCGCCTCGTCGAGTTTCTTGACCAGTCGCTCTTGGGCTTCGATGTCGAGTCCGTCTAGCAAATCGAGTGCTTTTGATGTCCACTCGACTTTAGTCATCGATGCGCAGGCGGTCCTTCACGTCGTCTTGGGACACCGTCTCACCCTGCTCTCGCTGTTCGCGGCTCTCTGCCAGGTGCTTGAGCGCTTCCTCGGACAGCTGCGTGGGGGGATTGACCGCATCCCGGAGGGCATCGCGGATGAATTCGGACTTGGTCGCGTAGCCACGCTCTTCCCATACTTCGTCGACCTGTGCCAGCAGCGACTGCGGTACCCGGACGTTGATCTTCTCCATCTCGCCGTCGCCACCGCCGTCGCTGTCAGTGCTCATACGATGTGATACGCTTGTATCACGTAGGTAGCTTCGGTTGAGTGACTGGGCTGTGCTCCCCAGCACTTCTTCAGTCAATCCGCTTCGTGAGTTTTACGAACAACAGACCCCAGACTCCGAATATGCCGGAGATTGATCTTAATGAGGAGACAGTCAACCGACTCGACAATCTACGAGTCGACGACGAATCCTATGACGAAATCACCAATGAACTCATCAATATCTACGAGGCAGAAGAACTGACTCTTTCGTTTGCCGGAGATCGGCTGGAGTAATCAGAGAATCTGTCGACCGACAGGCGCGGTTGGCATTCTGCCGATATTGCCTCCGCCAGGGAGTTCTGACACGCAGTTCGCACAGTACCTGTATTCCCGTTCGTTGGTTGTCCCACACTCCGGGCAATCGACTTCTTTTGTCTGTACTGATTTTTTAGTGCTGTCCGCAGGTTCCACGCCACCGTCGGAGCTCTGCTTGGACCAATACGCATAGAGGACAGCCAGCACGTGGAACCCTCCGACGACTACGACGAGCGTGTACAGCCAAGGCTGGAGGGTCATGCCTATCAGGACATAGTGTCGGCGTTCACTTAGCCCTTACTCGTCGGTTCAGGAAATCAATATTCTTTTGCGGAATTATGTCCGGTATCCGATTGTATGGCGCTGTCGGTGGTGTTCGTCGTCGGCGTAGCAGCGGCCATCTTCGTCGGCGTGAATATCGGGGGCTCATCGACCGGCGTGGCATTCGGCCCCGCGACTGGAAGCGACGCTCTGTCGATGCGACAGGCATCCGGGTTGATGGCCGTGTTCGTGCTGCTCGGTGGATTCACCATCGGCACGAATGTCGTCGACGCCCTGGGGGCGGATTTCATCCCAGCGGAGTATTTCACGCTGGGCGCGTCGATCGGCGTCCTCCTGTTCATCGGGCTCGGCATCCTGATCGGAAACGTCCTCAACGTGTCGACCAGCACCAGCCAGACGGCGGTTGCCGCTGTCGTCGCGATGGGCGCGGCGCTCGGTGTCCTCGACTGGCGCACCGTCGGTGTCGTCGGTATGTGGTGGGTACTCTCGACGACCCTCGCCTTCTGGATCTGTGCGTTTGTTGGGCGGTACTTCTACGACGCGATCGTGAATCTGCTCAGTTTCGAATCCGACGACACCGGCCGCTTCGCGGAGCTCGTCGTGATCGGGATCGGCTGTTACATGGGGTTCTCGACAGGGGCCTCCAACGTCGCCAGCGCCGTCGCGCCCCTCGTTGGTTCCAGGCAGCTCGAGATGACATCTGGGGTGGCTATCGGCGGCGTGGCGATCGGGGTCGGTGCCTTCGCTATCGGTCCCCGGACGATGGAGACCGTCGGTGAAGATATCACGGACCTATCGCTGGAAGCGTCCCCTGATCGCTGAGACGATCGCGGCCTCGATCCTCACCGGTCTGAGCTGAGCCGGAATCCCCGCGAGTCTCGCCGTCGTGCTCACCGCGTGCGTCATCGGACTCGGGTGGGGCGGGAGAGCCGTCGGGTGCCTCTTCACGCAATCGTCCGACCTGACGGGCTTTCAACTGCTGAACGGTCGGACTGGGCCGCTGACCAGCTCGATCTGTTCAATCCCTCGGCGACGAAACGGATCGTGACGACGTGGATCGCTACCCCGACTGTTGCCGGTGTTATCGCCTTCGTTACGTTCGAGGCAGCCGAGCGATTCCACCGTCTCACCTGAGCAGGTCACACCAGGATGTTATCGGAGCGGAAGCCGTGCCTCTACTCAGACGAACTCCCAAGTCAGGCTTTTCGATACGAGACTCGAAGATAAGAAACAACGATGTCGCTGAGTTCGCTCAGTGGTCGCTTCCGAGGAAGACAGACGCAATTTCACATCGAACTCGTGTACGGCATCCTCTTTATTGCCGGCTTTGCTTTTCTCGTCTTCCGCGTCGATCCCCGGGTGGCAGCGTTCGAAGGAGGTCTCGTCATTGGTTACTTATTGAGAATTTAGGGGAAAATGTCAATCTACGAGTGGATCCTTGAAGAGACGATTTCAAGCGAGGCCGAACGACAGGTCGAGGCCGAGGTCGTGGATATAGATGAACAGATTGACCAACGTGTGACCGAACAACTCGAAGAAGCCGGTGAACCTCGATCGGATCAAGCCGACGATTCAACTACGTAAGGGAGAGTCACCAGTGCTACACGGCTTCAGCTGGCTTTTCGAACGCCTGCGTTTCGGATCCAGCGTTTGAGTCGACCTCTTCGAGCGCCTGCTCGAAGTGCTCTATTGACAGCTCGATTTCGTCGACGTTGGCCGATTCGGCACTCGCAGTCGCACGGACGTATTCGCGGACGGCGACCGTCGCAGCCTCGCGGCAGACCGCCTCGATATCGGCACCGACGTAGCCGTCAGTCCGCTCGACGAGTTCGTCGACGTCGACATCTTCGGCCAGCGGCTTGTCCTCGGTGTGGATCTCGAAGATCTCACGCCGTGCCGCTTCGTCGGGCTCGTCGACTGCGACGTGACGGTCGAGCCGTCCCGGTCGGAGCAAGGCATCGTCGATGAGGTCTGGGCGGTTCGTCGTGGCGATCACTACGATGTCCTCGAGTTCTTCGAGACCGTCGAGTTCGGTCAGCAGCTGTGAGACCACGCGTTCGCCGACGTTCGAGTCGCCAACGCCCTGGCCACGTTCCGAGGCGATCGCGTCGATCTCGTCGAAGAACACCACCGTGGGGGCGTTCTCGCGGGCCTTCGAGAACACTTCACGAACGCCCCTCTCGGACTCGCCGACGTACTTGTTGAACAGCTCAGGCCCCTTGATCGAGATGAAGTTCGAGTTCGCCTCGTTAGCAACGGCCTTCGCAAGCAGCGTCTTCCCGGTGCCGGGCGGCCCGTAGAGCAAGACGCCCTTCGCCGGTTCGAGTGCGACTTGCTCGTAGGCGTCGGCGTGTTCGAGGGGCCACTGGACGGTCTCCTGGAGGCGTTCCTTCGCATCATCGAGACCACCGACGTGGTCCCAGGTGACATCGGGGACCTCGACGAATACCTCTCGCAGCGCGGAGGGTTCGATGCCCCTCAGCGCCTCTTTGAAGTCGTTCTCGGTCACCTCTATCGAGTCGAGGATGTCGGCGGGGATCTCTTCTTCGTCGAGATCCAGATCGGGCCGAATCCGGCGAAGCGCGTGCATCGCGCTCTCTTTCACGAGGTTCTCGAGATCTGCGCCGACGAAACCTTGAGTATTCTCAGCGTACCGGTCGAGATCGACGCCGTCGCCGAGAGGCATCCCGCGCGTGTGGATCTGAAGGATCTTTTCGCGCCCGTCATGGTCGGGGACGCCGATCTCGATTTCACGATCGAACCGACCGGGACGGCGGAGCGCCGGATCCACGGCATCGACGCGGTTGGTCGTGCCGATAACCGTGAGCTGGCCGCGCTCTTCGAGGCCGTCCATCAGCGAGAGCAACTGGGCGACGACCCGGCGTTCGACATCGCCACTGACGTCTTCGCGCTTGGGCGCGATGGAGTCGAGTTCGTCAATGAAGACGATCGCGGGCGCGTTCTCCTCGGCCTCCTCGAACACGTCGCGAAGCTGCTCTTCGCTCTCGCCGTAGTACTTGCTCATGATCTCCGGGCCAGAGATCGTCTGGAAGTGAGCGTCGATTTCGTTGGCGACGGCCTTGGCGATCAGGGTCTTCCCCGTCCCGGGAGGACCGTGGAGGAGAACGCCCTTCGGCGGTTCGATGCCGAGCGTCCCGAACAGCTCGGGGTGGCGCATCGGCAACTCGATCATCTCCCGAACCTGCTCGAGTTCGTCGTCGAGGCCGCCGATGTCCTCGTACGTGAGGGCTGGAGCGGTCGTATTTTCCGGTTCTCCCGATTCGACGGAGACCTCCTGGGCGCTCTGGTCGGCGATCTCGATCTCGGTCGTGTTCTGCACGACGACCGTCCCGCTGGGCTGCGTATCGACCACCCGTAGGGGAATGCGTCGACCAGACCGACCGGAGAACATACCAAACCCGATCGGGAACGCGACCGTCTGTCCTGCCCTCACCGCCTGGTCGACGAGATGTTCGCGGAGGTGCGAGCCGAGATCTCCTCTGATCTGAAGATTCTGTGGTAGGGAGACGGTAACTCGGTCCGCCGGCTCGACCTCCGTTTTCTCGACCTCGACGCGGTCGTCGATGCTGACGTTCGCTGCCTGTCGGAGCTGGCCGTCGATTCGGATGATACCGCGACCCGCGTCGCTCGTGTTACTAGGCCAGACGCGGGCGACCGTTCGTCCGCCGTTGCGGCCCTCGATCGCGACGAAGTCGCCACTGCTGACGCCGATCTCCTGAAGCGCATCGCGGTCGATGACGGCCATACCGCTCCCTGGATCGCGGTTCTTGAGTTGTTTGACCGTAAGTCGCATGGCTCTCACCTCGATTACTCACGGAAGAAAGCGGCTGTCGGTCAGTACTCCTGTCCGAGGCGATGTCAGGCCTGGACCTCGATCTGCTTGCCGCGGGTGGTGGCACCCGTCAGTACCGGCAGCCGGACTTCGAGGATCCCGTTATTGTACTGGGCCTCGATATCGTCGTCCTCGACGTTCTTTGGGAAGCGGAAGCGACGGTGGTAGGTCTTGCGCTGGCTCCGCGTCTCATCCTCGTGTTCGGCGGCGATGTTGAGGACACCCTCGTCCCAGGAAACGGTGATCTCCTCGGGATCGAAGCCCGGCATCTCGACGCTCAGGACGAACTCGTCGTCCTCCTCGTACAGTTCGTAGTCGTTGCGACCGGTTTCGAACAGTCGGCTCGGGAATCCGGAGTTCTGTAGCCACGAACTGGTTGAACCTGTCGGAAGGGGCATGGCTAATCACCTTGACTCCAGCCAAAACTATGTCCGCATTTCGTAAAAAATTTTCTATCAAAACACAAATATGTATGTATTATTACATTGGTGTGGCGTGGCATAAACGGGGTGATTTGTTGTCGGAATCGAAAGGAATCGATGGATCGAGCAGCGTAGAATATATTTTGAAACAACCTGTAGTTTACTCGTATAGTGCTCGAGCGCGATGTTCTTCGTCGACGAATCGGCCAGTAGTGCAATTGCGAGCTGATCGATACGGGCCTCATCGGTCTCCGATCCCCAGTCGAACCCACCAGGGACGCGGCGCAGGACGTGGAGATGCCTGTCTAGGAGGTCGCCGTCGGGCGTGTAGACCAGCTGTCCACCCATGCAGCGTTCACCACGGTACGCTTGGCCGCTGGTCATCGGTACTCTTCCTCCCGATGGCCCCAGCCCCGTGATCGCGCCGGGGGCTGGCAGGGCGGGGAATTCGACGGTCGACAGGCTGTGTCTGGACTGCGCCCAGTCCCCCACTCGCTCGTGCTCGCGGCCTGCTGGTCGAGGACCGACGTACATCGGCTTTCGTGCTTGACTCCGCTCCGTGACGACCTCCCGATGGAGCATCGTACAGAGCTCCATGACACTCTCTGCGAGGGTGAACGCCGCGGCTCGCGACCGCAGGTCGTGCTGGCTGAAGAGGATCGTCTCATCGGCCCGGTCGACCCGGGCCAGCCACTCCGAGGTCTGCTGGACGTGGCAAAGAACGGTCTTCGAGAACTCGTAGCGAACCTGGTACTCGGTCTCTTGCTCGTCGTACCACGGCCACCGGGAGAAGACCTCCTTGAGGTCCGCAACGATTTCGTCGAGGCCGCTGTCCTGATCTTCAGCGTCGTACGCCGCACCCGCTCGGTGTCGCTCACGAGGGCCGCCGGTTTGTTCTCGCCGGGAACTGCCTGGTCGTCAGGCCCCCACAACGCGGAGTGACTGGGCGCTGGTCACACAACAGCGCGTTTTATGTGGAGTGCTCGGCGAGGGTGCGTATGGCAGTTCTTGTCCCCTACGACGGATCGAGTCCCGCACACGACGCCGTCGAACACGCCGTTGAGACGCACGACACCGACGAACTCGTGCTCCTGCACGTCACCGAGCTCGCGGACGGGATGCTCGACGCCGGCGTGGACATCGTCCAAGAGCAGCTGAAAGGCCTCCAGAATCCGGCCAGCAGCGAGGGACTCACCGAGGAGACCCAGGCCCTCCTGGAGGACGCGGCGCTCTCGTTCCGGATGGAGACGACAGTGGGGAACCCGGCGCGTGAGATCGTCTCGTTCGCGGAGGACAACGACATCACCGAGATCGTCATGGGGAGCCACGGGCGGCGTGGTGTCTCCCGTGTGCTGCTTGGGAGCGTCGCCGAAACGGTGGTGCGGCGCGCCCCGACGACCGTGACAGTCGTTCGGTGAGGGCGGCTCACAGGTGAGAGGGGATCCGTGCTGTGGGGTCGGATGTAGCCGGACGCCCCACCATCGATGTGTAACGGCGGGTCCATCGGTCAAGCACTGGCAGCCGTTGTGGCGAGAGGTTTTTATGCAGCGATCTCTGATTCCACAGTGTCGTGTGAGACAATGTCACGCAATAAAATCGCGCTGACGGGCCCCTACGACGGGCTAGAGGAGGCACGACGGGCGTGCACAGCGGACCTCAAAGAAACGTCCCCGGAGCTATACGACGCCTGCAACGGGTACACTGAATCACTTATCGCGGAGGTTTCAGCGTCAGGGAACGCGATTCCCGGAAGCGCACTCACAGACGACAAAGACCTCGCCGTGTTCCGCCAGTTCATCAAGCAACAACACACCGAGTACTGGTTCGCGGACCTCAACGGCCGCGGCAGCACCGCCGACCTCGGGTGGGATGCATTCCGGTCGCTGGTCGTGCGATACGCCGAACACGCGTACCTGAATGCGTTCGGCGCGTACCGGGCTGCGACCGAGCAGCTGTCACAGATAGAGCGCAGCCGCCAGGAGGTGAGCGAGTTACTCGCGGAGATCGAGGGACGACTTGATGGAGACAGCGCGGCAGTCATCGCCGACGGGGAGGCCACGCCACAGGAGCTGCTGACAAGCGCGAAACGAACGGTGGCAACGGCGACCCAACAGCTCGACACGGCACAGACGGAGATCAGCAACGCGCACGCCTACCACGCAGTCGGGGACTGTTATCAGACCGAGTACGACATCGAGTCGGAGTCGTTTAGCGACGTTTCGCTGGCGGACGACGCCGACTGGTTCCTGCAGGACCTGCGGCACCGGCGGGACCGGTTGCGGACGCGGGCCCGGTGGATGCGAAACGATGTCTCGGCTCTGAAGTCGAGACCCGCGGTCCGCGACAGTGCGTGAGTGGGCCATGGGTAGCCGGCAGGGCGTTGTCGACGGGAGTCCGTGCGGAGCGAAGACGCGCCGCCGGGGATTACACGTCACACGGACCAGTATTTTTAATACCGTGGTGTGGCACAGTGGGGTACAGCATACAGAGGTCGCGCTCCGAGGTGCTCCGGCTGGTCGTGCGAGACGTCGCCGTGAGCGTGCCTCGCGGGTCGGACTGCGGTCTGCGTGCTAAACACAACGGTTATGAAATCGTTACAACTCAAAGTCGGCGCAGTGGTCGGTGCATTCGTTTTGGTGACCGTGCTCGTTGGCGGTGGACTGGCGTGGAATCCAGTCCAGGAGGGGAACATCGAGGTGGTGAAAGAGTGGGGTGCAAGCACCGGTGAAACCCTGGAACCGGGTGCAAACGTGATCGTGCCGATCAAACAGTCGACGGCGGTCGTGCCGGTCCGGCCCCAGGAGTACACGATGGCGAACGAAAAACAGGAGGGCGCCGAAGCGCGCGACGATTCCGTTGAGGTGCTCACGAACGACGGGGTGAGCGTCAACGTTGACGTGACGATCCGGTATCGTGTGAACAAGACGGAGGCCGCGACGTTCTACGACGAGTACAAGGACGTGAGCCAGGCCGAGGCGCGGTTGATTCGGCCGACCACCCAGGACGTGTTGCGGACGGAGGGTGGGGACATCGACACGACCGAGATCTACACCGGCGCGGGCCAAAAGCAGATGGCGGCCGCGGTAAAGAAGGCGCTCGAGACGGAGGCCGTGGGCAGCGGGCTGATCATCGAGGCCGTCCAGATCCGGAACATCAAACTCCCGGGCCAGTACGCTGACGCCGTCGAGAAGAAGGAAGTCGAGAAGCAGAACATCGAGAAAAAGCAGAACTCCATCCAGGTCGCGAAGGCTGAGGCGGAGCGCAAGCGCGTGCAGGCCAAGGGTGAGGCAGAGGCCAACGAGATCGTTGCGGAGTCACTCAAGGACAACCCGGAGCTCATCAAGATCCGGTATATCGAGGCGCTGAACCAGGACAACAGCACGATCTACGTCGGCGCTGGCTCGCAGGCCGGGATCACGTTGACCAAGGACGTCGACGAGGAGAACAAGAGCTGATGGCTGGGCGCCTGATCGTGTTCGGGTTGTTGTGGTTGGGGGCGATCGCGTTGGTGACGGTCGGCGCGTTCAGGTATTTCAGCGAGCGCCAGCGGCTCAGCCACGAGGAGAGAATGTACGACAAGCGCCACGACGACGAGTAGGCTGTCAGCTGGAGGCGTCGTGGAGCGAGCGGTGGGTCGTCGAGTGTGAGTGGTCGATGAAGGCATGGGTCGAGAACTGAAACCGCCGGATGTTTTATTTCGTGTGGTCGTGTACGAAAGCGACGAGGAGAGAGTGTGTATCCACACACTGCGGCCGACGAGCCGTTGCAACGTCACCCCCAGTTTTAGGCCAGCCTAATAGCGGTAGTTTTATTTATTTTTAGGCTAGCCTAAAAATTGCGTATGTCAGAAGAAACCCAAGACGGAGACACCCGGAGAGGCCGGTCATCGTGACTGACCACGACGACACGTCGAACGCTGCCCTCCTCGAAAGCCAACGCCGACGCGAATCGAACGCACGCACCTACCCGCGCTCGCTGCCGATGGCGGTGACACACGCCGAGGGCATCGAGGTGACCGACGCCGGCGGCACCACCTACCTCGACTGCCTGGCCGGCGCGGGCACGCTCGCGCTCGGCCACAACCATCCCGCAGTGACCGCGGAGCTGGAGCGATTGCTCGCCGAGGACCGCCCGCTGCACACGCTCGACATCACCACACCCGAGAAGGAGGCGTTCGTCGACGCGTTGTTCGACAGTCTGCCGGCCTCGTTCGCGAACACGGCGAAGGTGCAGTTCTGCTCGCCGGCCGGCACCGACGCCATCGAAGCCGCGCTGAAGCTCACGAAGACCGCCACCGGGAACCGGAGCGTGCTCGCGTTCCACGGCGGCTACCACGGCATGACCGCGGGCGCGCTCAGCCTCATGGGCGACATCGACGCCAAAGAGCCGGTTTCGGGGCTGATGCCGAACGTCCACCACCTCCCGTATCCCGACCAGTACCGCCACCCGTTCGGCCTGCCGGCGGGCGAACACGAATCCATCCACACGTACATCGAGCACGCCATTAGCAGCCCCGAGCGCGGGTTCACGGAGCCCGCTGCGGTCGTGCTCGAACTCGTACAGGGAGAAGGAGGGGTCAATCCCGCACCGGACGCCTGGGTGCAGGAGCTCAGGCGCATCACTCGGGAACACGACATCCCGCTGGTCGTCGACGAGATCCAGACCGGCCTCGGACGCACCGGTGAGACGTGGTCGTTCGAGCACGCCGGCATCGAGCCCGATGTCGTCACGTGCTCGAAGGCTGTCGGCGGCGGTCTCCCGCTGGCGGTCGTCCTCTACAACGAGGGCCTCGACGTCTGGGAGCCGGGCGCACACGCCGGCACCTTCCGCGGGAACCAGCTCGCGATGGCGGCTGGCCGCGTCACCATCGAGCACGTTATCGAACAAGACCTC
This sequence comes from Halobacterium salinarum DSM 3754, assembly GCF_008124605.1. GTDB lineage: Archaea > Halobacteriota > Halobacteria > Halobacteriales > Halobacteriaceae > Halobacterium > Halobacterium salinarum. The sequence goes on along the minus strand of NZ_VRYN01000008.1, from coordinate 34,390 downwards.
CCCGCCCACGCCGACAAAACGGGGGCGCGGCTCCGCAGCGCGCTCACCGACCTCGAAGCCGACTTCGACGTCGTCGGCGACGTTCGCGGCCGCGGGCTCATGCTCGGCGTGGAGTTCGTCGCTCCGGACGCAGCGGGCGACGAACGCCCGCCGCCGGACGGCGACCTCGCGGCGGCGGTGAAACAGGCGTGCTTCGAGCGCGGACTCATCATCGAGACCGGCGGCCGGGATTCCGCGGTCGCGCGGTTCCTGCCGCCGTTGATCGTCTCCAGCCACCAGATCGACGAGATCGCGGCCCGGTTCAGCGACGCGGTCACGGCCGTGCTCTCGTCGTCAGCCGAGGTGTCGGCGTGAGCCCGCCGCGCAGCGCCGGCGCGAACGCGTCCACGGACACTGACCCTGTGGCGCTCGCCGACCGGCTGTTCCTCGGGAGCGACGCCGGCAACGATGCATACGCCGACGCCATGGAAGCCGCCTGCGACGCCGTCCTGGACGTGATCGGGGGCGCTCACGGGCCGTACTCGGGAGCGAGTTACGACCGCCTCCGCGACCGGCTTGCGGACACCACGGCGCTGCCCGCGGAGGGACACCCGCTTGAGGACGTGCTCGCGGCCGTTCGGGAGGACGTGCTTGCCAACGCGGTGCATCCGAGCGACGAGACCTGTGTCGCGCACCTCCAGTGTCCGCCCATGGTGCCGGCGCTCGCTGCCGAGGCGCTGCTCACCGCGAGCAACCAGTCGCTTGACTCCTTCGACCAAGCCCCCGCGGCGACTGTCGTCGAGGAGCGGTTGATCGCCGACCTCACGGCGCTCTACGAGCTTGGCCCGGCCGCCGACGGCGTGGTCACCGGCGGCGGGACGGAGTCCAACCACCAAGCGCTCCTGCTCGCGCGCGACGACTACGTGGAGACCGTGTTCGGGCAGTCGGTTCGTGAACACGGCCTCCCGCCGGCGGCCCAAGACCTGCGAATCCTGTGTTCGGCCGACGCGCACTTCACGGCCGCGCAGTCGGCTGCTCTGCTTGGGTTGGGCGAGGACGCCGTCGTCACGATCCCGACGGACGGCCGCCACCGCATGGACGCCACCGCGCTCAGGGAGACCGTCGAGCGCCTCAACGACGCCGGCAAACACCCGTTCGCGGTCGTCGGAACCGCGGGCACGACCGACTTCGGGAGTATCGATCCCCTGTCGGCGGTGGCCGACGTGGCGGCGACCCATGACCTCTGGGTCCACGTGGACGCCGCGTTCGGCGGTGCCCTCGCAGTCAGCGACCAGCACAGCGAGCGCCTGTCGGGCATCGACCGCGCGGACTCGGTGGCCGTGGACTTCCACAAACTGTTCTTCCAGCCGATCGCCTGCGGGGCGCTCCTGGTCGCTGACGGGGAATCTTTCGAGCTCATGAGCCGCAACGCGGCGTACCTCAATCCGGCGGGCGACGCCGTCCCCAATCTCGTGGCGAAGTCCACGCGCACGACCCGGCGGTTCGACGCGCTGAAGCCGTACGTCGCGTTCCGGACGCTCGGTCGGGACGGACTCGGGGCGCTCGTGGATCGAACGCTCGCGCTCGCCGACGACGTGGCGGGCCTGCTGCGTGCTGACCCGGCGTTCGAGCTGGCGTGCGAGCCGACACTGAACGCGGTGACGTTTCGCTACCGGCCGGTCCGCGAGCACGCCCACTGTGATCCCGGCCCGTGGGCCGATCACGTCACCGAGGCCGCCCGCGAACAGCTGTTCGACGCCGGCACCGCCGTGGTCGCGCGAACGACCGTCGACGACCGCGCGCACGTGAAATTCACGCTCATGAACCCGCGCACAACCGTCGCCGACATCCAGTCGGTACTCGTTGCGTTCAAAGGACACGCCGCGACGATCGAGGCGGCCGACCGGACCGCTCCGATCACGACCGCCGCCGGGGGCGACCAATGACCGGTGTCGGTGCGGTGGCGGACACGCCGGCCGCGCACGCCGAGTCCGCCACCCTGCACGCGTTCCTCAACTGCTACCTCAGGGAGACCGACGCCGGCGAGGTCGTCTCCCCGAGGGCTGTCCCCGACGGCGTGCCGGCCGGCGCACAGCGGGCCGACCGCCGGGTCGTCCGCGTGCCGTTCCCAGCCCAGTCGACGACCGTGTTCGCCCCGTTGCGGTACGCGTCGGCCACTGGCCGCCACCTGTTCGCGGTGCCGGCGTACGCCCGCCCCGGCGTGCCTGACGCGCCGGCCGGGACGCCGTCCCCGATCGACGCGGCGGGCGTCGCGTCGCTGGCGCGCCGCGAGCTCGCGCTCGATGGCGACGACCCGACCGCGGGCCGGGACCTCTTGGAGCGCGTGTTGGCCTCACAGACCGCGACCGAGCGCTTCGTTGCCGCCCGGGATACGCCACGCGACCACGAGCGGCTGTACGACACGACGGTGTCGTTCCGGGACGCCGAGCAGTCGCTGGTGTACGGCCACCACATGCATCCGACGCCGAACAGCCGTACCGGGATCCCGCCACACGAGCAGTCGCGGTACGCGCCGGAGCTGCGAGCCGGCTTCCAGTTGCGGGTTTTCGCCGCTGATCCGGCGCTCGTGGAGACGTGGGCCGCCGGGGACGCGTCCGCGACGGAGTGGCTCCGGTCGGTGGTGGCCGACGCCACCACCGTGCCCCCCGAGTCGGAGGCCACGCTGGTGCCTGTCCATCCGTGGCAGGCCGACTACCTGCACGCACAGCCACACGTCGCGGCGGCGATAGCGCGCGACGAACTCCGTGACCTGGGCGCGTTCGGCCCGACGTTCTACCCCACGTCGTCGGTGCGGACGCTGTGGAGCCCGGACGCCCCGTTCATGTACAAGGGGTCACTGGCGGTGGAGATCACCAACGCCGAGCGAACCAACAAGCGCCCGGAGCTGGCGCGCGGGGTCGCCGTCTCGGAGCTGCTCGCGACCGGGTTCGGGGACGCCTTCGCCGACCGGTTCCCCGCGTTCTCGATCATCGAGGACCCCGCCGCGATCACGCTCACACTGGGCGACGGCGCTGAGTCCGGGTTCGAGGCCGTGCTGCGCGAGAACCCCTTCGCCGGCGATGACACGGACAACGTCACCCCGGTCGCGGCGCTCTGCCAGGACGGCCTGGACGGCCCCGCACGGGCGGCCCGCATCGTGTCGCGGATCGCCACGCGTGAGGGGCGCACCGAGAGCGCGGTCGCCCGCGAGTGGTTCGAGCAGTACCTCGCGCACACGGTCCGGCCGGTCGTCTGGCTGTACTTCCAGCAGGGCGTCGGCTTGGAAGCCCACCAGCAGAACACGCTCGTTCGGCTCGACGACGACGGCCGCCCGACGGCCGGGTTCTACCGGGACAACCAGGGGTACTACTTCCCGGCGTCCCAGGCGGCCGACGTCGACGACTGGCTGCCCGGCGTCTGCGAGCGCGCCGACACCGTCTGCCCGGACGCCATCGCGGACGAACGCCTCCGGTACTACATCGTGTTCAACAACGCCTTCGGCGTCGTGAACGCGCTCGGCGCGGGCGGCGTCGTGGACGAGCGCGCGTTGCTCGCGGTGCTGCGCACGGAACTGGAGTCGTTGGCGGAGCACGAACCCGCCGACTCGACGCTGGTGTCGGCGCTGCTGACCGAGCGCCGCGTGCCCTGCAAGGCGAACCTGCTCACGCGGTTCGAGGAGCGCGACGAACTCGAAGCCGACCTCGAAACGCAGTCCGTCTACACGGCCATCGAGAACCCGCTGGTCACGCGGGTGGACACACAATGACAGCGCCACTGCCCCGAATCACGAGCGACTACGCGTATCGCCGCCCTGACCCCCAGATCGACCGCACCGTCGCGTTCCGGCGGGTGGCACTCGACCGCGACCTGGGCCGCCTGCACGCGTGGCTCACCAGCGACCACGTCACCCCCTACTGGAGCCTGGGTGCGCCGCTGCCGGCGTTCCATCAGGCGATCGGTGACCACCTTGAGGACGACCACGTCACCGCGTACGTCGGCTGCATCGACGGCGTGCCGATGAGTTACGTGGAGCGCTACTGGGTGGCCGCCGACCCGCTGGCCGACCACTACGACGCCGACGACAACGACCAGGGCATCCACATCCTCATCGGGCCGCCGGAGTACCTCGGCCAGGGCTGTGGCACCGCGCTGTTGCGCGCGATGACCGCGCTTGCGTTCCGGCACGCCGCCACCGACCGGGTGGTCGCGGAACCCGACGCCACCAACGACGCCGCCATCGCCGCCTTCGAACGCGCCGGGTTCGAGCCACGGGAGACGTTTCGTTTCCCGCACGAGGACAAGGACGCAACCCGCGTCGTCTGTGACCGCGAGCGCTTCGTGGGGGCGTTCTCACCGGGTGCGATCGCCGCCAACGGGCCGCCCGCAGACGGCCCAGCGGTCAACCACGACGACGCAACGCACCGGTGTCCGTCCGGGGAACACGGCAACAGCACTCTGGAGGCGGACCGATGACGGAGTCGGTTCACGACCTCGTCGGCGTCGGCCTCGGGCCGTTCAACCTCGGGCTGGCCGCCCTGATCGAGGGCAGCGACGACGTGCCACTGGACGCTGCGTTCCTCGAACAGAAACCCGAGTTCGTCTGGCACGACGGCATGCTCATCGAGGGCACAACCCTGGAGGTGCCGTTCCTCGCGGACCTGGTGACGCTGGCGGACCCGACGAACCCCTACAGCTATCTCAACTACCTGCGCGAGCACGACCGGCTCTACGAGTTCTACTTCTACGAGACGTTCCAGATCCCGCGCCGGGAGTACAACGACTACTGCCAGTGGGTCGCCGAGTCGCTGGCTGCGCCCCGGTTCTCGCGGCGCGTCGTCGACATCACGGCGATCGACGACGACGCGACGCCCGCGAACTTCCGCGTCACCGCTGTCGAGCCGGCCGACGAAGCGCGGTCGGCGACCGATGACGACGCACCCACACACCAGTACCGCGCCCGCGACCTGGTTGTCGGGGTCGGGTCACGGCCCTACGTGCCGCCGGCGTTCCGCGATCTACCCGCTCCGGACGTGTTCCACACCGCGGCCTACCGCGAGCACCGGGCGGCCGTGTGTGACGCCGACAGCGTCGCCGTGATCGGCTCCGGACAGAGCGCGGCGGAAGTCGTCCACGACCTGCTCACGCGGCGCTCGACATCCGACCGCAGCCCGCGGGTCGACTGGGTCACGCGATCTGCGGGGTTCTTCCCCATGGAGTACTCGAAACTCGGGCTCCAGCATTTCACGCCGGAGTACACCGACTACGTGTACGACCTGCCACAGCCAGTGAAAGACGAGCTGATCCCCAACCAGGACATCCTCTACAAGGGGATCGACCCCGAGACCAGCACCCGCATCTACGACACGCTGTACGAGCAGTCGATCGGCGGCCGGGACCCCAACGTGGGGATGATCGCCGCCACCGAAGTCGGGGCGGTCGAACCGACCGGAGGTGGGCGCTACCGCGTCGACTGCCGACACCGCCAGACGGACACCGGGTTCGCCTTCGAGACGGACGCCGTGATCCTGGGCACGGGCTACCACCGGCCCACGCCGGGGTTCCTCAGCAGCCTGGAGCCCCGGCTCGCCCGGGACGATCAGGACCGTCTCGCCGTCGACCGGGAGTACGGCGTCGGGGGCGACCTGCCCGGAGGACTGTTCGTGCAGAACGCCGAACTCCACACCCACGGCGTTGGCGCGCCCGACCTCGGACTGGGCGCGTACCGGAACGCCGTGATCCTCGACCGCCTGCTCGCGGACGCCCCGTACCCGGTCGACCGGGACACCGTCTTCCAGGATTTCGCCCCGGAAGCGTACGCCAGCCACGCGCCCGGCGGCCGCGTCCGCGACGACGACCCGACCACACCGCCAGCCGCCGGCCAGCCGAACGATCACCACCAATGACAGACCGCACCAATCCACCCAACCCATGAACACGTACGAAGACACACTCCAGGACGCTGTGACGGCCGACACGTGGGCGACAGTCGAGCGCAGCCTGCTCGCGAAGCTGTTGCGTGAGTTCACCTACGAGGAACTGCTCGCCCCCGAACGCACCACGGACACCGACCGCGGCGGCCGATACCGGCTCGTGTTGCCCGCGGCAGACGACGCGGACACCGTCCGGTATCGCTTCGAGGCTGAGGAGCGCCTCATGGACACGCTGCGCGTGTTCCCGGACACCATCGAACGCGCGCCGGCCGACGCCGACTCGTGGGCGACCGCCACCGACCCCATTCGGTTCCTCCTAGACGCCCGTGAAACGCTCGACGCCACGGAACTCACCACGGGCCACTTGATCCGCGAGTACCGCAACACCCTGCTGGCGGACGCCCACATCGAAGCACGAAGCGCGCCGGAGTCGTTTGCGGACTGCTCGTACGCCGAGTACGAAAGCGAAATGACCGGTCATCCATGGATCACGTTCAACAAGGGACGTCTCGGATGGGATTACGAGGACTACCGGGATTACGCGCCCGAGCGCCGCCAGACCACAACCATCGGCTGGCTGGCAGTGCGCACCGACCGCGTGACCTTCGAAACTGTCAGCGGGCTCACCCCCACGGGGTTGCTCCGCGGAGAGCTCGGCGACCAGTACGACGATTTCATGGCGACGCTGGCGGACCGGGGTCTCGATCCCCAGGAGTACACACTCCTCCCCGTCCACAACTACCAATGGGAGACCACGATCACGTCGCTGTACGCGAGCGAGCTCGCCGCGGACGCGATCGTGCCGCTTGGTAACGGGGCCGACAGCTATCTGCCGGGACAGTCGGTTCGAACGCTGTTCAACGTCGACGCCCCCGAGAAACACAACGTGAAGCTCCCGATGAAGATCCGGAACACGCTGGTGTGGCGCGGGCTGCCGGGCGACCGCACCGAGGCCGCGCCCCGGGTCACCGAGTACATCACGGACATCCGCGACGGCGACCCGTTCCTGCGGGACGACTGCGAGCTCGTGTTGCCAGGGGAGGTCGCGGGCGTCAACTACGATCACCCCGCGTTCAGCGAGCTTGAGGACAACGCCTACCAGTACGACGAGCTGTTGGGGGCCGTCTGGCGGGAGTCCATCACCGACGCCATCCCGGACTCACAGCAGGCGGTCACGCTGGCGGCGCTCCTCCACGAGGCCGACGGCACGGCCGTGATCTCCGAGTTCGTCGAGCGCTCGCCGCTGGAGCTGTCGGCGTGGCTGACGGAGCTGTTCGACACGCTGTTGCCGCCGCTGTTGCATTACCTCTACCGGTACGGCACCGTGTTCTCCCCGCACGGCGAGAACACCATCGTCATCCTCGACGAGGAGTTCGTGCCGACGCGGCTCGGCGTGAAGGACTTCGTCGACGACGTGAACATCTCCGACCAACCTCTCCCGGAGTTGGCGGATCTGGACGCCGACCTGCGGCGCGTGCTGCGCTCGGAGCCCCCGAACGGGCTGTGCCAGTTCTACTTCTGTGGGCTGTTCGTGGGGGTGTTCCGATACCTCTCGGACGTGCTGACGGCCCACCACGGCTACGACGAAACCGAGTTCTGGACGCAAGTGCGGGACGCGATCACGGCGTACCAGGCGGAGTTCCCGGAGCTGTCCGACCGCTTCGAGACGTTCGATCTCCTCCAGCCCACGTTCACGAAGCTCTGCCTCAACCGGAACCGGCTCACCGAAGAGGGGTACAGCGACACCGCGAGCAGGCCACACGCCGCCGAACACGGGACGGTCACGAACGCCCTGCATGAGGTCGCGGGCGACGCCGACGAGTAGTCAGCCCTGGATCAGGTCCATGGCCTCCCCGGCGACGTCGGGCTCAACGGCGATGATGTATCGGCTGCCCGGCGTGAGCGTCGTGTCCGGGCGTGCGATCCGTTGGCCGTCCGCGCCGGAGATGATCACTGTCCCAGCCGGGAACCGAACGTCGCGCAGCTGCTTGCCGGCGGCGGGCGCGCCGTCGGCGACCCGGACGAGCATGAGCTCCAGGTCGCCGGTGATGTCGGCCAGCGTCTGGACGTCATCGCCGATGATCTCGTTGGCCGCGACGCGTGCGCCGGCGCGTTCGGGGAACACCACGGCGTCGACGAACCGGGTGTACGAATCACGCACCCCGTGGTCGATGCGCGCGATGGTGCGGATCGACGGCGTGAGCTCGGCGGCAGCCAGGCAGACCGCGAGGTTCAACCCGGTTTCGCCGGTGAGCGCCGCGATCCCGTCCGCCCGGTCGACGCCCGCCTGTTCGATGATCGCGGGGTTGGTGGCGTCGCCTTCGATGACGGTCGCCATCCACTGATCGGCGATGTCGTCGACGACGCGGGTGTCGCGCTCGATGATCGTCACGTCGTGGCCGCGGTCGGCGAGGAGTTCAGCCGTCTGGAAGCCGACGCGCCCGCCGCCCGCGATGATGAGGTCTCGGTTAGTGGTCATGTGGCGTGTGTTCGGCGTCCGCCGAAATAGTCGTGGTGTCCTCGTCGTCGCCGGCGGCCGACTGCCGGCTGGCGTGTGCGTAGTAGGCAGCCGTCCCCAGAACGATCCAGGCCGCGCTGAGCGCCAACGCAAGCGGATCCGTGCGCACGAGGTAGTCGACCAGCACGACGGACAACACGAGATTGAGCGCGATGCCGATGAGTGGCGGCGCAGGATAGAACGGCATCTCGTAAGGCCGGTTCATGTCGGGGCGCTCGCGGCGCAGTCTGATGACGGCGACGTTGACGATGATGAACGACAGCAGGAAGAACAGACTGGACATGTTGCCGGCGCTCTGCGTGGGCAACGCGACCGACGCCAACATCACCACCGCGCTGGCGATGATCGCGACGAACGGCGTCCCGTAGCGGTGGTGGATCTGGCCGAACGACGGGAGCAGTTGCCCCTCACGGCCCATCGAGAATGCGACCCGTGAGGACGCGATCACGACCGCGTTCAGCGCCGTGAGCGTCGAGAACACCGCGCCGAAGACGATGAGTGCGCCGCCGTTCTGGATGATCGGCAGTCCGGTGGGCATGAACGACGTGGCTGCCTCCGCGATGCCCGCTTCGCCGGCCGCCGCCAGGCCGTCAGCGCCGAGCGTGCCGACGGCGACGGTGACGACTGCCAGGTAGACGATCACGGTCGCGATCAGGCTCACGAAGATCGCCTTCGGGATGTTCTCGCGGGGGTTTTTGACTTCCTCCGTGACGGTGGTGATGAGGTCGTAGCCCTCGAAGGCGATGAACGTCAGTCCCATGGCGGGCAGGATCGCCGCCGGGCCGCCACCCACTCCGAACAGCGGCTGGAATTCGGCCCCGGAGAACAGCGGGGACGTCGCGCCGAACGCCACGAACACCACCAGGATGCTCACTTTGATGATCGTGAAGATGGTTTCAGCGCTCCCGCTTGCCGCTGTGGACACGGCGTTAAGCGCCACCAGTCCGAGCACTGCGATGAACGCCAGCACGAACGCGGCGGGCACTGAGGCGTCGAGCAGCGGGACGGCGATCGCGCCGACCTGGTCCGGTGGGGCCACCAGGCCGTAGACGTGCAGCAGTTCGAGGAAGTTGGGCGCGAACCCGAGTGCGTACAGCGCGCCCGCGATCATGTACGCGAACCACAGCATCCACCCCATGATGAACGAGGAGAAATCGCCGAAGATCTCGCGCACGAACGCGTAGCCGCCGCCGCTTTTCGGGATCGAGGCCGCGAGTTCGGCGTACGAGAGTCCGGTGAACGCGGTGACGACGCCGTTCAGCGCGAACACGAGGATAGCGGCCGGCCCAGCGATTTCGGCCGCGAGGCCGGTCAAAACGAAGATCCCGGCACCGATCATCGCCCCCATGCCGATCATCGTGGCGTCGAGCAATCCGAGTTCGGCGTCGGGGGATCGCGTTTGGCTGCTGCTCATCAGATACTACTGTGGAGGTGTAGTGTATCCATCGTGTGAACGGGACAACTCAGCCGACACACTTGATTTCTTGCATACGAGCGGTGATAGGTGTGGCGACGTGGCTCCGGGACCAGGTGGGGCGGTGACACCAACGCCCACGACGTGACATCCTCCGCGCCGTGAACGGCGCGGCTTCCCTGCATGAGAATACCGGCTAACTACCGGCAGGGGGTTCCGACCCGACCTCTCCGAGCGTCATCTGCCGAGGTTGGCTCTGCTCGGTGGGGGTCGCGGCGCTGTCACAGGCGCTCCCATCCCGTGAAATGTCATCGCCCGCCGGTTTCAGCGGCAGGCTCTCACCCCACGGGTCGTGGCGGTCAGCGATGTTGACCGCCGCGTTAATGTCTGCGTGATACTCCGACACCCAACACTCCTCGTTCTGGCACCGGAACTCGTCGCCGTTCCGATACCCGATGTGACCGCACTCGTGGCACGTCTGACTCGTGTAGTCCGGTCGCACGTATCTGACCGGGATACCAGCCTCTCGTGCTTTGTCCCTGATGCGCTGTTGAACGCGAGCGAACGCCCATGCGTGGAGGCGTCGGTTCATCCACTCGCCGTAGTCCAGCGACTCGCGGATGTGGGCCAAATCTTCGAGGACGATAAGCGGCTTCTCGAATTGCTGGGCGTACTCGACGGCTTCCCGGCTGGCCTTCTCGATAATGTCCGTGAGCGCGTTCTGGGAGTGGTCAAATCGCTCGTCTATTCGCCATTGGGCGGCGTCACGCTCTTGCAGGCGGCAGAGCATCGTGAACATCGCTTTGCGGAGGTGTCGCGCTCGACCGCGGTTGATGAGTAGTGGGTCAGTCGGAGTGCCCTGCTCGTAGGCACAGCCCGCGAGCAGGTGTGCTTCGCCAATATCGAAGCCAACTGGTGTTACGTCGTCGTCGTCTGTCGCGTCGTAGTCAGGTTCTTCGACCGGATACTCGACGGTGACGTGGAGTGTCCACGATGTGCGGTGGCGTTGCAGGCGGAGTTGCCCTGCCGACGCCTCACCGTCACCGAGGTCGTGCCACAGCCCTTCTTGGGCGGGATTGATGCGAAGCGGAATCCAGAAGTTCGTCCCTCGGCCCGGCTGTGGCACCCACCACGTAAACTCGTAGTCCCGCTCCGGCGAGTGGTCGAACTCGGCGGCTTGGTTGGTGAGTCGAACCGGATGGTCGTCGTCTAACTCCTGTGCGTCGTAGGTGCCGTGCAGTTGCGGGACGTAGTTGCACAGGGCCGCTTTTGCCTGATACGGTAGGTCGTAGGGCGTCACCACGTCGCTGGTGGCGGTCATCGTCTCGCACCCGGCGTCGAACGCTTCGTGGAGTCCTGCCCGGTAGGTATCGAGCAGGTCACACAGTTTGCGCTTTTTGTGGGTTGTCGGTGGGGCGAGCGTGGCCTCCAGCGTTTTCGTGGTCGTGGTGGTCATGCTACTGATTTTCAACGTAATCCATCAACACGTCGATGCTGACCTGCCCGGTCGTGGTGAGGAAGTACCCCGGTTGCCAGAAAGCATCTTCGAGGCGGTCTTTAACATTGGGGTACTCTTTGCGAATCCGGCGCGAGGTGACGCCCTTCAGGGAGTTGATGAACTTTGTGAGGTTGGTGGTGGGTTTGGTCGTGAACTGGATGTGAACGTGGTCGGTGCCACCGTCGACGTTCTGTATATCGGTCTCGAAGTCCTCTGCAATCTCGTGGGCAACTTCGGCCACGCGTCCCAGCCGCTCATCGGTGAGAATGTCGGCCCGGTACTTCGTGACGGTTACAAAGTGAGATTAGAGCGCGTAGACTGTGTGCGACCCGGACTGCAGGTTGTACTCTATTTGGCCTCACGAAAAACAATTCACCCAAGTCGCACAATTCTTGTGCCGGTGGGTATTCCCTCAGGCAGACCCGCGTGGACTGTGGCACCGGGCTTACGCGGTTCACGCCCGCCGTGGAACGGCGGGATTCTCTCGCTGAATCAAGATAGTTTGAAGACCGTTGGCTGTGAATGAGAATATATGCCACAACTGAAGCGCTTCGTGATCGCCGGCGGCGGTCAGGTCGGCCTCCAAGCAGCCGGCAACCTCTCGTCGCTTGGCCATGACGTGGTGCTCATCGAACCCGATGAGCAGCGCGTCGCGGAGCTCTCCGACGCCTACGTCGGCCCCGTCATTCACGGCGACGCGACCCGGCCGTCGATTCTCACCCAGGCCGATCTCGACGACGCCGACGCCATCGCCGCGCTCACCGACGACACCAGCGCGAACCTCGCGATCTGCATGGAAGCCCAACACCTCAACCCCGCGATTCAGACGCTCGCCCGCGCGGACACGCAGTGCAACGAGGAGTACGAGGAGGTCGTCGACGCCACCCTCCTTCCGAAATACCTCGGTGGCGACTACGCGGCGGATATGCTCACCGGCGAGGACGTTCGCACGCTCGTCTACCCCACGAGTGATCTGGACATCATCGAGATCTCGGTCGCCGAGTCGGCACCTGTTGCCGGCCGCCGCCTCGATGAGATCGCGCTCCCGGAGGGGAGCCTCCTGATCTCGACCGCCGACCGCGAGCACCTGGCTGGCCCGGAGATGGTCTTAGAACCCGAGCGCCGATACGTGCTCGCCGTCGAAGCGGACGTGGCGGACGAGGTCAGGGACCTCATGCGGGGGTGACGCCGTCGTGGGCGGCACACGACTGACGACCAGTCGCTTCCAATCAGCCCGAGACGGCAGTAGTCAGGTGAGAACTGGGTCTGTAGCGGGTAGTCGAGGTGGGAAAGCCACCACACCCGTGTCGCTGTGACAGTGGGCCGGAACAGTAGGCTGTTACAGACAGTAGGTACAGAGATCTGTTACAGAACGCTGTAACAACTACCTGTGACAGACAGGTAGGTCGTCCGAGCGGGCAGTGGCCAGGTGTCGGTGATACGGGATTGCTGCGAAAACGCGGCTGCAGCCGCGACAGTGCGGTTCCGGGCGTTCCCTGTGACCGATGGCCCTCCAGATTTCTGTTACAGATAGTCGTTACAGATATCTGTTCCAGAAAACTGTCAAGACAGTCTGACACAGATATATGTAACCGGGTGCTCGTAGGGACACACATGATCACGGCGGTTGTCTACGCCGAGTCCGGAGGAACGTTCAAAACCACGATGACCGCGAACCTCGCGGTCGCGCTCAGCCGAATGGACCTCGATGTGCTGGTGCTTGACCTCGACCCGCAGACTGGCAACCTCACGTCACTGTTCGACGTGGGTGAGGACCGCAGCGATCCGAACGCGGACAACCTTGTCAAGCACATCCTCGAGATGCCGGACGGCGACTTCGCATCGCTCATCGAGACGTCCCCAGAGGGCGTCGACATCGTGCCGAGCCACGACATGCTGAGTGACTTCACGTCCAACCTCGAACAGAAGATCACGTACGAGACCGGCGTGAAAGACGTGTCCCGCGAGGAGTACCCGCGCTACGAGCTGCTGTACCGGCTGCTGTGGGAGCGCGAACAGGTGAACGAGCAGTACGACGTGGTGCTCATCGACCCCAACGCACGCGCCGAAGACCTCCTGTACAACGCGATGTACGCGCTTCGCACGCTCGTCGCGCCGGTCAAACCGGCTGGCAAGGGCAGCCTCAGCCTGGACGGCCTCGAAGAGATGGTCGGGAACATGGAGACCGAACTCGACATCGGCGTCGGCTTGTCGTGTGTGGTCCCCTGTGGGGTGGGGCAGACGAACGCCCACAAGCAGTACCGCGACCGGTTCGAGACCACGGACGCGTTCGCGACACCGGTCTCGATCGGCTCCCGAGAGAGCCTGATGGACGCCATGTGGGAGGCCCACGGATCTGCGTTCAAAGTCATCGAGGAGCGCTGGAAGACCTACGAGGGCGACGACGGGATGGTGAGCGAGCGCGGAAAGCGACGGGTGCCTGACCGCGAACTCGAAACCCTGGAGACGATTTGGCGACTCGCCGGGTTCATCGCCACCGACACCTTCGACGCCACGGTCCCCGAAGAGTTGGTCCTGGACATCGTTGACGACGGGACCGAGACCCTGCAGATGGCGGGCAACGGACACCCGGAGGTGGCCGACTGATGGGGAACTCGTTCAAGCAGGGCGCTGGCGACCTGGACTTCGGCGGCGACAGCACCGCCGACGAGGACGAAGCCGACGACGCGACGGAATCCGGTCCGGACGCAGCCGACCCAACCCCAACCGAACAGGGCGCGACGTCGGAGACGGACGGACACACGTACCCCTACTTCGTGCGCCGAAACACGGTTGGTGACGAGCGCGACAACCGCTTGGAGGTGTTCGCCCGCGACAGGGTGGTCGCCCAGGAGGCCGAGTTCCGGCGGCAGCTGGCCGCCCGCCTCGACACTGACGCGGTGTCGAAGACCGACGCCCGCGAGTACGCGCTGTTGGCGGCGTTCGACAATGTGGATGCCGTCGCCGACCGGATGGCCAACGACGGCTACGGCGAGACGGAGTAGTTGAACTCAGGGCTGGGCGTTCCGGCGGCGGTGGTCGGCGTCCCAGCCGTCGAATATGCCGTATTCGGTCATGGTGGTCATGCCCGCGATCGCGGCGCGAAGGCTGATCCCGAGCAGGGGGACGCCGGCAACCGTGACGATCGCGTCCGCCTGGATCACGGCCCCGTCGCGCAACAGTACGTCGACGAATTCAACGATGGCGTGGGAGTTACGCTTGGTTGGGTTCATCGGTACAGATGTCGGGCGCGAACGTGTACGGCGGCCAGGGGCCGGTGAATCGGATCGTCACGCCGTCGCGTGCGGCGATGTCGTCCAGTTGCGATCCCAGCGCGGATTCGTCGGTTTCGGGCGCGAGCACGGCGAGTCGCGCGATCGGCGTATGACGCTCGGATACCGACTCGTCCCGCAGAGACGTTGTGGTGTCTTGGGACGCCACCTGGGTGGCGACCGGTTCGACGGCTGCGGACAGGTCACTGGCGAGCGCCGACCGACGTGCCCGGCGGCGCTCCGCCAGCCGGGCGTCGTACTGCTTTTCGAGCAGGAACGTCGTGCCTGCGTCAGCCTCGGCCTGGCGCGCTTCGAGAGCCTGGAGCGTGTCGTCGGTGGCGGTTACGTGCGCCTCGAAGGGCTGTGGGTCCCACAGCAGGGTGACGCGATACTCCCAGCAGCCGGCAAACCCGTCCAGTTCAGTGCGGAGACGGGGATGCGTGTCAGCAAGCCAGTCGGTGAGCGCACTGTCGCCGCCGGCGAAGACGGTGTCGAACCGCATCGGGAGTGGCGTGCCGAACACGTCACTGACATCGTCGACGACCTGCTGGTGGGTGACCAGCCACCGCTTCACCTGATCGATGTCGTCGGCGTCGTACACCGACGTGCAGTCGTGGACGACAGCGCCGACGCCGTCGACGGAGACCACGCGAACGGTCTCGTCGTCGATTCCCGTCGTCTCCCCGACGGAAGCTGATGGCACGGACGTGGTGTCGACGACGCAGTAGACGTACCGCCCGTCCGAAAGCTGTGCGCGAGCCTGCGACTGTGCGGGCGTCACGCTGACCCACCACCGGAGTCGCCGTCAGCGCTGTGCTGGGGTTCGAACCCCGGTGTGGAGTCGGCCTCCGACATCTGTGTGATGGCGTCCCGGAGCACGTGGTCCAAGTCGTCTTTGAACTCGTCGACGGCCGCCTCGATGTCCTGGTCGGCCTGCAGGCGGTCTAGTTCCGCCTCGAGCGCCTGGAGTTGGCTCCCGAGTCGCTCGATCTCCGCGTCCGACAGGGAGCCCGACTCCATGCGCCGCACGGCCTCCCCTTCGAGTGCCTCGACCAGGAGTTCGACGACTGTCACGACGAGCGCCGTGAGCCCGCTCTGGAGGTCCTCGTCGTCGTGGTCGTCAAGCGCGATCTCCATGTTACTCCGACCCCTCCGTTGTGGGTGGGTCAGGGCGCTCAAGCACCGACTTGCTGTCGTCGGCGTCCACGCCCGCGGCGGCAGTCACGCGCTCCATGTCGGTTCCCGTCGGGAAGTCAAGCCCGTACTCCGCGGCCGTCTCGAAGGACGCAATGGCTGCACGAAGCTCGACCCCGAGGAGCTCCGTGTCGCCGACGCTGACCGCGATGTCGGCGTTGACCACCACTCCCTTGTCGAGCAGCAGCTCCAGGGTTTCGGCGAGATCACCCTGTGAGCGCGTTGGTTTGGGGTCGCTCATTTGTCGGTGGTCGCCGTGTTGTGGAGACGCAGCCCATACAGCCGCGCTCGGGCCGCGGTCGTGGCGTGCGTGGGCTGTTCCGGGACGGTCGAGTGGGCGTTTCGGGCTGCGTTTTGGGCGTTCGTTCGTTGTGCCGGCAGCGTCGAATGTGCGGCCGGGTTGGTGGTGTCGCTGGTGGGCTGCTCGGTGTCGCTGCGGCGGCGGTTGCGCGCCCGCTGCTCGGCGAGCGCCGCGTGTTGGGCGATGAGTTTGCGCCGCGCGGCGTCCCGGCTCTGTTGGGCGTTCCGGCGGGCGTGCTGTGCGTTCTGGCCGTGGGTGTGTCGGTTCGTGGGTGTCATGTGTCGGTGGCTGATGGCTCGCTGGGGGTGACCCGCAGCTCGAGGATCTGGTTGGTGACCGTCAGCGACGTGATCGTCATCCCTGGGTCGTCGAGGGTGAGTCGCTCGACAACGTCGTCGCCGACGCTGATCGTGAGTGCGCCTGTGTCCTCAACGGCTGCATCGACGGCTGTCTCGTCGGTGACGCCCGGCAGGTCGGCGACCACCACGAGGTCGTCGCTGTCGTCGGACGCGCGGGTTTCGATGTGCGCCGTCTCCGCATCGCCTGCGTCGTCGGCGTTCCCGGCGGGCGTCGACGGCGAACGGGCGTCGGAACCCAGACCGATCGAAACGGCGTAATCGTAGTCGATTCGTGTGCGACCGCGGTCGATCGTGGAGTGGCCGTGCTGTTCGCCGTTGTCGTCGTCGAGTTCTGCGAGCGTCTCGATGAGGCGACTGAGCTGGTCGAGGAGCCCGCTCGGCCGGTCGGACGGATCGTCGGTGGGCATCAGTTCTTGATCTCCATGCGGTCGCGCATCTGGTCGCGGATCTGTTCGGCCGTCCGCAGTTGGGCTTCCAGCTCCTGTTTGCGGCGCTCGTACTCGTCCGCGGGCCGGTCGCCGATCTCGTACAGCAGCTGGTTTTCCTTGATCTGGTCGCGGATCTCGCTGGTGTCGTACAGTTCGTCGAGGGCCATCGTCTGGAGGATATCCACCAGCGAGAGGAACGGGTTCACGAACAGGTCATCGAGGACGAACACGGCTATCTACCCCCCTGTTGGGCCTGCTCAGCGCCGATATGGATGTCCACGAAGTTGTACGGGGGCCACGGGCCCGTGTACCGAACCGTGAGGTCGTCGTGGGCGGCGTCGATCTCGTCGATGGCGGCGTCGAAGGCGTCCCTGGTGTCGTGCTCGACCAGATACGACTTGTTGATGATCAGTCGGTCCGTGAAGCAGTCGTTTTCCGTTTCCCCGACGCTCAACGCACTCAGCCGGGCGGTGACGTCTGACCGAACCGCGGCCGTGTCGACGGCGGTGTCGTCACCGGGCGCAAGCACCTTCACGCCGAGCTCGACTGTGCCGGCGATCTCGGTGAGCGTGCTCCGGAGTGCCCGGCGTGCCCCCCGGAGCACGCCTTTCAGTGTGCGCGCGTTCTTGAACGCCATTCCGAAGCTCATTGGGACGACAGCGCGCGTGGCGTCGTGTTCGAGCACCGCCTGCAGGACGGTGTTGTGCGCTTCAACGGCCGCGTCGGTTCGCTCGGGGTCGGTCGTCTCGATGTCGGAGACGACCGCCGACAGCGATCTGTACGAGACGGTGTACGCGCGGGTCGCGCCGGCGACGCCGTCGACGTTCAGGGCGAGCGATTCGTTGTCGTCGATGATGCCGTACGTGTAGAGGTGTGACTCACTCATCCTGGGGCTGTGGGTCCGCTGATTGGTTCACGATGCAGTCTGCCATGATGGTCTGTAATCCGACAGCGAACGTGAGCAACTGCAGGACGACGCTGTCGACGTGCTCGATGGCGGCTTGGGCGTCCGCGACGCGGTACACCTTCCGCTTGGTGAGTTCGCTCATTTCGAGGAGGCCGGCATCGGCGAGCTGCTTGAGGTGTGGGTACATCGTGCCCGGGCTGACATCCGCGCCGAACAACCGCCGCACGTCCTGTAGCAACTCCTTGCCACAGGCACCGCCACGCACGGTGATCAACACCAGCAACACTTCGTCGATGTATTCGGCGATGATGTCGTCGCCGACGCCGTGGAGCTGGGCGTCGTCCAGCCAGGCCTCGAGCAGCGGGAGGTCGTCGCCGGTCAGCGGCGTGTCCGTGTAATGGTGTGGCGGATCATCGGTGTAGAGCTGGGACGTGTCGTCGATGGTGGCGTCGAGCGCCGCCGTGAGCTCCAGGGTCGGCAGCGAGAACTCCACGTCGGCGTCGACGCCGGCCGCATCCATCTCGGATTTGAGCTCCGCTAAGAGGTCGTCCATGCGGTCACACCATCTCCGTGAGCGTGATTTCCGGGATCGTGCCGGACTGGTCGACGCCGATTCCGAGCAGCGGCGTGAGCGGGGTTTCGCCGTACAGCACGATGGCGTCGCCGGCACACTCCAGTCGGAAGTGCATGTCCGCGACGCGGTCTGCTCGCGTGCGGAGGGCGGTCCCTGGCTTGGTGATGAGAACGCTTGCGTCGTTGTGCAGGGCGACGTAGTTCGCGAAGTCGCCCAGGCGGGTTTCGAAGGCGTGGTAGGCTGTATCCATGCTAATGACGTGTAGCAGCGGCCCGTCACTGTGCTCTCGGATCCGTTCGGCGCGGGCGATATACGGGTCGTAGGACAGCGTCCCGTGTTCGGTCGGCGTGGTGTCGTGGCCGGGCAGTCGGTCGGGATCCACTGCGTCGTCGTGGTCTCGCGTGGGGCCGGCGTACGTCTCGAAGACGTGGCAGTGCGTGTCGAACACCGCCTTGGAGAGGACCGCGCTGAGGTCGTTGTGCAGCAACCCCGGGCTGCCCTCCTTGGGGGGGACGACGGCGACCCCCATCTCGTTTGCGAGGAAGTTCCGGATCGCCGGCAACACCAGCACGCTCCAGGCATCGCGGGACAGGTCGGCCCCCAGATCGAGGTGGACGACCCCGCCGCGATTGAACCCCCCCGAGAGGATGGTATCGAGGTCTCGGATCCCCGTGGAGAATCGCGCCGTCGGGTTCGCCAACGGCTCCCAGGTCGCCTCGTCGGGGACCGACTGCGTGGTCGACAGCTCGACCGGTGTGATGGCTTTGAACTGTCCGTCGGCCAGCGTGAACGGCTGTAGGCGGTTCTCGATGCGGACGCCACGGAGCTTCTCTAACCGCAGCTGGCGTCTGGTGCGGCCGCGCTCGTTGTCCGTCACGTGGAGTGTCACGACGCCGTCGACGATGTACTCCAGTGGCGACTGGGTGGCCGTCTCGGACACCAACACGAGGCGCACGCCGGCGTCGCGGGCGAGCGCCACGAGTTGGTTGGTGACGGTTTCGATGCTGGGTGGGGAGTCGTGGCGGGCGGCTAGATACTCGTAGACCAGCCGCCAGCTGTCGAAGGCGAGTGTGAGCTTGGTGGCCGGGGCGCTGATGGCGTCGACCCACGAGAGCAACGACTCCAGGTTCAGCGTCTCGAAGGGAACGTCGACATCCATCGGCAACCCGAACGGGTCCTGTGAAAGGTCGAGCAGTGCTGTTCTGTCCAGTGCGGCGTGCCCTTCGACGTACATCTCGTAGACGGTCTCCTGATCAACGCGCGTGGACACGTAGAGCACGTCTCCCTCTCGGCTCAGCACGTCGAGGCCGCGGATCGTGAACAGCGTTTTGCCCGTGCCTGGGGCACCGTTGACCAGCAGCGTCTGGCCCGGCTCGCCGGTGAAAAACCGCCGGATCTCGCGGGGGAAGTGTGCGATCCCCTCGTGGGATGGGGGTGCGTGGAGTGGCGTGCGTGCGCTCATTGGTCGGTCTGTGTGGTCGTCGGTCGTGTGGTGCCGGTGGTCACCTCGCGGCGTGACTGTCTCAACGCTCTGTTACCTGGAGTTTCGACCCGTAATATTCAGTTCGACTACCATTACAAGTGTTGAAACAATCCGAACGCATTTTTATCTTGTTCAAGATTTTGTACAAATCAGCGAACTATTACGAGCGCCGAAACGGGGGTTGAACTCACAACGGCGGTTTTCCGGACACTCCCTGTAGTTGCGGGTGGGTACCACCCAGATCACTATGGCGCAACCAGACTCCTCAAGCTTGGCGGAGGTTCTCGACCGTGTACTGGACAAAGGCGTTGTCGTCGACGTGTGGGCTCGCATCTCGCTTGTCGGGATCGAGATCCTGACCGTCGAGGCCCGCGTCGTGGCCGCATCGGTCGACACGTTCCTCCACTACGCCGAGGAAATCGCGAAAATCGAACAGGCAGAACTCACTGCGGGTGCCGAGGCCCCCGAACCGGCACCCGAGGCGTAGCGAGAGCACTCCGGTGAGCAACCAGGGAGATGCATCGAACACAACCACACCACGCCGCTTTCTTAGCCCCATTCCACCCAGACAATGACGGTTACAGACCACCGAGAGGCGATGATCGAAGCCCGGGCGGCAGTCACCGACGTCCGCGAGGCGATGGACGCGTACGCCGAGGAGTTCGCCGCGGACGTCAACAGCATCCGTACGGACAGCCGGCACCGGGAGAACATCCGTGACATGCGGGCGGCCGTGGACGCGTACTGTGAGTCGTTCGCCACTGCTGTCAGCACTCACCACGACGAGACCGCCGCGCTCCGGGCGGACCTCGAAGCCACGGCAGCGGCGTTCGACGCCTACACCACCGCGTTCGCTGCCGACGCCGCCGCTATGCACGACGTTTCGGCGCTGCACCGCGACATCGAAGCGCTGCGCGAGGAGTTCCGTGCCGTCACGACCGACTTCGAGGACTACACCACCGACGAGTTCGCCCCCGCCGTCGGGGCGTTGCACGCGGACGCCGCTGAGACGGCGGCGTCGTTCACCGCCAAACAGGAGGGGTTCGAGGCGTACCGGCACGACGTGCACGAGAGTGCCGTCCCCGCGCTGACCGCTGACATCGCGGCAACGCGGGCTGACTTCGACGACACTGCGGCGTCGTTTGCTGCGTACGCACGTGCGTTCTACGGACACACCGACGACGCCACTGCCCAGACGGACGCCGACGACACCACTGCCCAGACGGACGTGCTGTCGGGCCAGGCCACAGTCACCAGGGCACAGCCCGAAGAGGACGACACGCCCGAGGACATGGTGCAGTGTCGGGTGTGCGAGGAGTACTACCAGGCGATCACTGAGCCCCACCTCCAGACCCATGAGATGACCATCGACGGCTACCGCGACGAGTACGGCGAGGACGTTCCGCTCCGGCCGGATGATCACGCATGACCGACACCTCACGGAACCGCAAGGTCAGAGGGTCGAAAATCCGGTCCTCGCGCAGCGATAAGCGTCAGTCACGGGGCAGCGAGGACAAGGAACTCAAGCGGCTCGCGGACGCGCGGGACACCGATTCCGAGCAGGCAGGCGACCGCGTCGGCGACGCGTTCATTCCCGACGAGCAGTCGTTCATCGAGACCGACGCGGTGGCGCGGGTCACCGACCGCATGCGGCGGTGGCTCAGCGTCGACCGACCGGTTCACTTGATCGGACCGACTGGCTGCGGGAAGACCGCAGTGGCGATGCACGTCGCTCGGACGCGTGACCGGCCGGTGGTCTGGGTCAACGGGGACGCCGACCTCACGACGAGTGATCTGGTCGGGGAGTACGCCGAGACCGAGCGCATCTCGGAGCACGACCAGTTCATCCACAACGTCGTCAAGCGCAAGGACATCGTCCGTGACCGCTGGGTTGACAACCCGCTGACGCTGGCCGTCCAGGAGGGCGCGACGCTCGTGTACAACGAGTTCTCGCGCACCAAACCAGTGGCCAACAACGTGTTGCTGTCGGTGTTCGAGGAGGGCGTCCTCGAGCTCCCCGGCAAACGCGGGGCGTCGCGGTACGTCGACGTGCATCCGGCGTTCCGAACGATCCTGACCTCGAACTCCGTCGAGTACGCCGGCGTTCACGAGCCACAGGACGCGTTGCTCGACCGGCTGGTCGGGCTGCACATGGACTTCTACGATGCCGAGACCGAGACCGCCATCGTTCGTGCGCACGTCGAGGCGGCCGACGTGCCGGTCGCGGCCATCGTGGGGATGATGCGCGAACTCCGGGAGCGCCTGGAGATCACCGTCGGCACCCGCGCCGCGATCATGGCGGCCGAAGGGCTGACTGCGGCCGACGACCCGGACGCCGACACCGTCGTGGACGTGTGTACGGACGTGCTGGCGTCGAAGGTGAGCCAGCGAAGCGACGTCGAGGCGCTCCGGGACGTGATCGAGGAGACGCTGGCTGACCGCGGAGTAACGCTTTCGTGATGGCACCCGACTACGCACACGCATGGACGATCCAGTAGCCGACCAACCGGACGGCACGGATGAGACCCCCGACGGCGACACAGCGGGATCGTCGCCGATCGGGCTCGCTGACGCCCAGGCGCGTGCTCGGGAGGCCGTTGCCGAGCTGCTCGAACACCCCTTCGACGGCATCATCACCGCCGAGTCGGGGGCCGACGGCGGGTGGCGAATCCTCGCCGAAGTGGTCGAGCGGAGCGCCGTCCCCGACACCCAGGACATCATCGGCCGATACGAGATCACGCTCGACGACGGCGGCCGCGTCACCGGGTACGAGCTGCGTGAGCGCTACCGGCGCGGCGAGATGAAAGAGGAGCTGTGAGGCGGGGCGGGAGCCGGCACCCCCACGCCGTGGCGGTCAGTGGGTGAACAACCGAAGCGAGGATTTATCCGCGTTGTGAACGCGACAGTGATGCAGGTCATCATCGTCGGAGCGGGGACGGTCGGAGCGCCGCTGGTGGACGTTGCGACTGGATCCGGGAACGAGGTCGTCGTCGTCGAGCAGGACGGGGGGCGCGCGAACGAGATCGCCGACGCCTACGACTGTGCGGTGTTGCACGCCGACGCCACGGACGAGTCGACGATCCAGGACGCAGGGGCCGACCGCGCCGACGCCCTGATCACCACCACTGGGCGGGATCCGACGAATCTCTTCGTGTGTCTGCTCGGGGCCGAACACGACATCCCCACGGTTGTGTCGCTGCTACAGCGCCCGGCGCACCGCCACCTGTTTGCGGAGTTGGGCGTCTACACGGTTGCCGGGCTGCACGATCTCGCCGCCGAATCACTGTACCGGGTTGCCAGACAGCCCGCCGTATCGGAGTCCATGCCGGTTGCTGGTGACGCGGCCGTGTTCCGGATCACGGTGGGCGCTGACGCGCCGATCGCGGACACGATGCTCGTGGATGCGCGGTCGACGGGGGTGTTGCCCGACGACGTCCTGGTTGTCGCGGTCCGGACGGGCGACGGGGAGGCGGAGATCGCGCGCTCGGAGACGACGATCACCCCCGGTGACGAAGTAACGGTGTATTCGAGCCGTGGCACCACGGCGGACGTGACAGCTGTGTTCAGCACTGACGTTCGCGAGGACGGCGCCCGCGGGCGGTTCTGAGTGGATGGCGGGCGTGGTTGCGTCCGCGATCGACGCATCCATACGGACGGACTCGTGAGAACAGCCCAGCACGGGGAGACGGATTTCATTCATGGCTTCGCTTCTCGCACTCGTGGCGCTCGTTGCATCGATGTTCATGGCGTTCACCGTCGGCGCGAACAGCAACTCCGCACCGATCGCGCCGGCGGTGGGCGCGAACGCGCTGTCGACGCTGCGTGGGGCGTTGCTGGTCGGGATCGTGGCCGGGCTGGGCGCGATCTCCCAGGGCGGCAGCATCTCCGAAACCATCGGGCATGGACTCGTCACCGGTGTCACGATCACACCCCTGGCCGCCGCGGCGACGCTGCTGACCGCCGCCACCCTCATCACGATCGGGAACTCACGGGGATACCCGATCCCGTCGGCGTTCACCGTCACCGGCGCTGCGGTCGGGGCGGGCGTCGCACTCGGGGGCGGGTTCGCGGTCGGCACGTATCTCAACATTCTGGGGTTCTGGTTCGCGATCCCGATCGTCGAGGGCGTGCTCGCGTACGCGCTCGCTCGGGTGCTGATCGGTGACCGTGTTCCGGACCACGTGACAGTGCCCGTGCTCGCGGGCGGTGTCGGGTATGCGTTGGCGATGATTCGGCTGTCGGTGCTGCCCGCGCCACAGGGCGCGCGGGCCACGGTCGCCGGCGTCGTCGCGCGCCACCTCCCTGCGGGGGTGGTGCCCACCACCGCACTGGGCGTCGCCGGCGCTATTGCGGTGGTGCTCGCGGGCGCGATGTACTGGCAGTTGCGGCGGGACGTGACGACCGGCATCCACCGGCTGCTGGTGGGGCTTGCGCTGGCCGTCCTGTTCACCAGCGGCGGATCCCAGGTGGGGCTTGCCACGGGGCCCCTGGAGCCAGTGTTCGAGTCCGCGCTGGATCTGCCGGCGATATACCTGCTGGTTCTCGGCGGCGTTGGCATCCTGGTTGGCGGCTGGGTGCGGTCGCCGCGACTGATCCAGGCGGTCGCCAGGGAGTACGCGTCGCTTGGCCCGAAGCGGTCGATCGCGGCGTTCATCCCGGCGTTTCTGACCGCACAGGCGGCGATCATGTTCGGCTACCCGATCTCGTTCAATAAGGTGATGATCTCAAGCATCATCGGGGCCGGGCTCGTCGGTGGAGCGGCCGACACTGGCGGCGTGTCGGTCACGAAGACGGGCTACACGGTGGCGGCGTGGGTCGGGTCGATGGTGGGCGGGGCGGTGCTCAGTTTCGGACTCTACCGGCTGCTGGCGGCGATACCGGGATTACAGTAGGCACCGGGAGTCGGCGTATGAATGTGCGTTCGGCTGTGTTCCCGGAGTGCGAGAACGGCCCCCTTGGTTAACTGTGGGGCTGGCGTACACACACACGAGGAGGTGTCCAACGAATGATTCGACACACTGGGCTCGCACAAATGGGGCCACACCATGGTGCGCACGGGCCGATGGGGGGCGGCATGGCCGGGGGGCTGATCTCGACTGTCCTGTGGCTGGTCGTCCTGGCTGCACTCGTGGTAGCGATGGGGTATCTCGTGGTCCGTGTCCGCCGTGCCATGGACGATGATGGGGCGACCGGCGGCGACACCGCCATGGCAGTGCTGCGGGAGCGCTACGCGGCCGGCGACATTGACGACGAGGAGTTCACGGCTCGACGGCGCACTCTCGAACGGGAGCGCGATGAGACGCCCCCGAAACACCAGTGAGACGGGGCCAGTCGGCAGGAGCGCGGCGGCCGGGTTACAGGGGTGGCTCGGTGACGGAATCGACATCGAACCGGCGGATCTCCGGCTCGCCCGCGAGCAACTCCGGAAGCTGCTGTTCGAACGCCTGGAAGTGGTCGGTCTGCGAGTGGGCGTCGAACGCGGCGGCGTCCTCGTACTGCTCGAAGAACCGAACCACGTTGGGGTCCGAAACGTCGACCGCGGCGCGGTAGTCGATCAGTCCGTCCTCGGTCTGTGACTGCTCGACGAGGTCCGCGATCAGTTCGAGGGCGTCGTCGCGCGCGTCGGGGTCGAATCGGAACGTTGCGTGTACGACGATCATGGGGTGACCGAGGAGGGCCGCGGGGAAACGTGTGATGGATGGATAGTGTCGTGCCGGTTCCGGGTCCGAGACCACCCAGGGAACTTACGGCCGGTCGCGCACACGGACTGATATGGCGCAGCACGGAACAGTCAAGGTCCCGGACGGCAAGCTCGTTAGCGTGTCGCTGACAGCCAACGATCGCATCACGTCGGTGCGCGTGACTGGCGATTTCTTCCTCGAACCGCCGGAGGCGCGCCCACACCTGGAGCGCGCGATCGAAGGGCACCCGGTGGACGTCGACGCCGCCACGCTCCGGGAGGCGATCGCGGACGTGGACGCCCGTCTGATCGGGTTCGAGGCGCGCGATCTGGCCGCCGCCACCATGGAGGCGATCGCGTGACGCTTCGCGTCATCACCGACGGCACGTACAGCGAGCCGGTCCAGCAGGCCCTCGAACGTGTGCTTGCGGACAAGGTTGCGGCTGGCGACATCGGGCCAACACTCCGGGTGTGGTACCGGGACGCCCCCGCGGTCCCGATCGGGCGGTTCCAGTCCTACGAGGACGAGGTCGCCACCGACTACGTGGAGCGCCACGACATCGACGTGGTGCGGCGCGCGACCGGTGGCGGGGCGATGTACGTCGAACCCGGTGCGGTGCTGACGTACTCGCTGTACCTCCCGCCCGAGGACGTTCCCGACGACGTTGCCGACAGCTACGTGTACCTCGACCAGTGGGCCATCGACGCCCTGCAGGCTGTCGGCATCGACGCCAGCTACGAGCCGCTGAACGACATTGTGCACGCCGACGGCAAGCTCGGCGGGGCGGCGCAGCTGCGGACTGACGGGGCGGTGTTGCACCACACGACGATGAGCTACGATCTGGACATCGAGCGGATGCTTCGCGTGCTCCGGATCGGGGAAGAGAAACTCTCGGATAAGGCCGTGGCGTCCGCCGAAAAGCGGGTTGCAGTGATGACTGATCACACTGACGCGTCGCGTGCCACGATCGTCGATGCACTCGTTGCGGCGATCGGGGACACGTTCGAAACGCGGCGGGGATCGCTGTCGGCGGCGACTCGGGAGGCGGCGCGCACGCTCGCAGCCGAACAGTTCGACACGGCGGCGTGGACGCGGAAGCTGTAGGGTGCCCGGAATCGCTACGTGAGCACGCGCTTGACGTCGAGGCCGGTCGCGCGCCGCACGACCGCCTGCACGGGATCGACGGCGTTGCGGAGGTTGTGTGAATCGCCGTCCAGCACCACGAGGGCGGCGCGCCGCCCGGGTTCGATGACGCCGCAGTCGAGGCCGGCGATCTCGGCACCGGCGGTGGTCGCCATTCGCAGGACATCGGTGGCGGAGACGTCGAAGCGCTTGGCGGTGGTGGCCATCTCCCGGAACATCGACGGCGGGTTCAACATCACGTTGTCAGTGCCGAGCGCAACGGTGGTGTGATCGAGGAGGGCGGGGATCGGTGCGTCGCCGACATCGAGCACCGTGTTTGCTCGTGGACAGACCGCGATCGGGACCGACTGGTCAGCGACACGCGTGAGGTGGGTGTCCTCGGCATGCACCATGTGCACGAGGAGGTCGGGCTCCAGGTCCAGGGCCGGATGGATGTCGGTGGCGTCGGGTTCGCCGGCGTGGATCGCGAACGGGGCGTCGCGACGCGTGCAGGCGGCGCGTTCGTCGGCGAAGTCGTTGTCGTTGGCACCGGACGCGCCGTAGCCGTCGGCGATGTCGAGCACGTCCGGGTCCCCGCTGCCGAAGATGAACGGCGTCACGTCGACGGTGTCGGCGGCGGCGCGCAGTGCCTCCGTGCCGGGGCGGCCGGACTCCCGGAAGTCCAGGCAGGCAACGGTGCCGGTCTGGTGCATGAACGTGAGCGTGTGGCGCATCGCTGCCACCAGGTCGTCGTCGTCGGCGGCCGCCAGACGCCGATGTTTCAGGCTGTTCGGCGGCGCTACGGCGTCGTCCAGGGAGAGCCCCACGGCCGCTTCTTTCGCGATGGAGTCGCCGAGATGGGTGTGGGCGTTCACGAACGCGGGGAGAATGATGTCTTCGGAATCGACGTGGGTGTCTTCCTCGACGGCGTCGATGCGGCCGTCATCGATCACGACACGTCCCCGGGTCGGCTCGAAGGCGTCGCCGGCGAGAACGGTCCCTGCGAGTTCAGTCATACCCGCACTCGGCACTGGGGACCGATATGCGTTTTCGAATGCGCGAGTCCCGACTGATTGTGGGGGAGTGGCGCACGCACGTTCCTGAGTGCTTTTACGTGTCGTGGCTGAATACGGTGGTATGCGCGTTGTCGCCATTGGAGTCGGCGGTGCCGGCGGACGCATCGTCGATGCGCTCCACGAAGATGACAGCACACGAGAGGCGTCGTACCTGGCCGGCGGGTCGGTGCTTGAGACCGACCGCGGTGCGCTGGCTGCGCTCGACGCCGTCTCCGAGGAGGATCGCCACCACTTCGGGCACAGCGGGTTCGGGGGTGATGCCGACAGTCCCCGGGAGCGCATCGAGGCGCTCGCCGAGGACGATCACGTCGAGATGCGGCGGGCGGTCGACTCGGCGATCACCTCGGATGCGGCCGCGATCATCGTGATCGCAGGGGTTGGCGGGGCGACCGGGTCAGTGATCGCGCCGAAACTCACCGACGCGTTGCAGCGCATCTACGACCGGCCGGTGTACGCGGTGTCGGTGCTGCCGGCGACCCACGAGGAGGTTCCGCCGGAGAACCCGGCACGCGCGATTGCGGCCTTCGAGAGCGCGGCGAACGCACAGCTCGTGTTCGACAACGACGCCTGGGTTGACGACAGAAACGACGTGGAAGACGTGACCGACGGGCTAAACGCGGAGTTAGCGATGCGACTCGGGGCGCTGTTCAGCGCCGGGGAGGCCGTGACTGCGGAGTCCGTGGGGCAACGCGTGGTCGACGCCAGTGAGGTCATTTCGACGCTCGACGAGGGCGGGCTGGCGACGATCGGGTTCGCCCGCCAGCCGCTCGGGACCGACGGGGACGACGGCTCGCTGCTGGATCGCGCCCGAGAGCTGGTTGGGATGGATGAGACGACCGTCGACGAGGTGGAGTCGATCAAGGCGGTGGAGACGACCCTGCGGCAGGCGACAAACGGCCGGTTGACGTTCGACTGCCCGCGGGACGCGGCCAGGAGCGGGTTGCTCGTGGTGTCCGGGCCGCCGGAGTGGCTCCACCAGACGGCGGTGTCCGACGGCCAGAGTTGGCTGGCCGACGAGATCGGGTCCGTACAGCTTCGCACCGGTGACAACCCGATGCCCGGCGGGGACGAGCTCACGATCCTCGTACTGCTCGGTGGGATTCGGGGTGCACCCCGCATCAAAGAGATCCAGGCGGCCACCGATTGAACCGCCGTCGAACCCGCCGTGACGGTCCGAAACGACACAAACTTCACCCTACAGTGTCCAGTGTTGTGCACTGATGGTTGATCGTGATTCGTGGGTGTCGAACGTCGGGTTCGTGCTTGCAGCCGTCGGCAGTGCGGCAGGCCTCGGGAACATCTGGCGGTTCCCCTGGCTGACCGCCGACAACGGCGGGAGCGCGTTCCTCGCGATGTACCTGTTGCTCGTGGTTGGCATCGGGGTCCCGGGACTGCTCGCGGAGTTCGTGCTCGGGCGGCGTGGCCGCCAAACACCCATCGGCGCGCTCCGCTCGCTGATCGGTTCCCGATGGGGGACCGCAGTGGGGACGTTCAACGTCATCACCACCGTGGTGATGCTGTCGTTCTACTCGGTTGTCGGCGGCTGGATCCTCCGGTACACACTGCTCTCACCGACGGGCGCGTACTTCGCACAGCCACAACAGTACTTCAGCCACGCGAGCCACGGCCTCCCTGCAGTCGGATTCCATCTGCTGTTCCTCGGGATCATCGCTTTGATCGTCTTCTTCGGCGTGAGCCAGGGGATCGAACGCGTCTCGAAAGTCATGCTCCCCGCGGTCGTCGTGTTGCTCGGCGGGCTGGCTGTCTGGACGGCCACCCAACCCAACACCGCCGCCGGCTACGCGTTCTACCTCGGCTTCGACCCCGACTACCTCGCTGCGAATTTCTTTTCGGTGCTTGGTCCCGCCGCGGGGCAGGCACTGTTCACGCTCTCACTGGGCGCTGGCGCGATGCTCACGTACGCCTCCTACCTCGACGACGACGCCTCGCTGCCACGAGATACGGTCGTGATCGCGATCTCCAACACGGCGATCGGCGTGCTCGCCGGGCTGGTCGTCCTCCCGTTGTTGATCTCCCAGGGCATC
The DNA here is from genome assembly GCF_008124605.1 of Halobacterium salinarum DSM 3754. Classification (GTDB taxonomy): domain Archaea; phylum Halobacteriota; class Halobacteria; order Halobacteriales; family Halobacteriaceae; genus Halobacterium; species Halobacterium salinarum. Next base: position 4,609 of record NZ_VRYN01000008.1, on the reverse strand, counting down.
ACCCCGGGACAGGGCGGCCCCGGCGCACTGTTCGTTGCCCTCGCAACCGCGTTCGGTGCACTCCCGGGTGGCAACGTTGTCGCCACGGTCTTCTTTTTCACCGTGCTGTTGGCGGCCGTGACCAGCGGCATCAACCTCCTCGAAACCCCCGTGGCGACGCTTGTCGACAACTACAACGCCTCCCGGCGGGTCGCGACGGCGGCAGTGACACTGCTGCTCGCGGCCACCGGCAGCGGGCTGGCGCTCGCCGGGCCGGCGTTCCGGTTCGTCTCCGGCCCCGTCGTTGATGTCATGCTGACCCTAGGCTTGCTTGCGTTCCTCGGGATCGTCGGTTGGGTGCTGCGCGAGGAGGCAGCAGCTGAGTTCCGGGCCGGTGCCGGCCGCCTCAGCGGGCTGGCGACCCCGTGGGTGGTGGCGGTTGGCTGGGTGCTTCCGGTGGTCGTCGTGTTTTCGTTGACGACGACAGTGGCGTCCATTACCGGCGTCTCGCTGACGAACACCACGCGTGCGGCGATCGCCGTTGGCGTGGCGGTCGCGTGCCGCACTGCCGTCACGCGAACAGCGTGACGGAGACTGTCTCGTCGCCGGCGAGTAGCAGTGGCTCAGTCGTCGGTCGTCGTCGGGTCCGAGTTCGGGGAGATCGCCCCCATCTCCGGCGTTTCAGTGCCGGTGAGGGCGGTCTGTAGCTTCCCCGCCAGGACTGCGAGCACGTAGACTCCAACGGCGAGCAACACGATCACTCCCCCGGCAGTCGCTTCCCCGTAGTAGGAGACGGCGATGCCCAACACCACGGCGATTTCCGCGAGCACGACTGACACGAGCAGTGATTCGTTGAAACTGCGAGCGACCTGTGACGCTCCCGCCACGGGGACGACGAGCATCGCCGCCACGAGGATGACGCCCATGATCTGCATGGCACCGACGACGACCATGGCGGTCAGCATCACCATGATGCGGTTGTACCAGTTCACGGACAGCCCGGAAACCGCAGCGGCGGTCTCATCGAAGGTCACGTACAGCAGTTGGTTGCGGGTCACTCCGACAACGCCGATGATGATCGTGAACAACACCAGGAGGATGGCGGCGCTGTCGGTGGAGACCGTCGAGAGGTTCCCGAACAGGAACTGATTGACGCCGACGGCCAGCCCACCAGCGTTGATGCTGATGAGCGTGGTGCCGAGCGCGAACCCAGTGGACAACACGATCGCCATCGAGACGTCGTTGTACGCGTCGGTCGTCTCCGAGATCACCTCGATCAGTAGCGCCGCGACCATCGCCACGATCACCGCCGTCAGGTACGGCGAGATCCCGAACTCAAAGACGGCGTTCAAGAACAGGCCGATGGCAACGCCGGCGAACCCAGTGTGGGCGAGGGCGTCCCCTATGAGGGCGAGTTGCCGGTGGACTAGGAACGTCCCGATGAGCGGGGCCATCACGCCGATGCAGAGCCCAACCAGGATCGCGCGGTGCATGAACCCGTATTGGAGGACCTCCAGGCCGGTTGCACGCGCAACCCCGGTCATGAGCTGCGACCAGACGCCAAGCAGCCAGTACAGCGGGCCGAGCAGCGGTTCGATGACTGCCGGCTGGACGATCACGTCCGTCATCAGTCGTCACCGAGCACGGCGGTCGTGGTGCCGAACGCGCGTGCGAGCGCGTCGCTGTCGACGAACTCCGCCGTGGGGCCGTCGAAATGTAGTTCTCGGTTGAGACAGATGACGCGCTCGGCGTGCTCGGTGACCGCACCCAGGTCGTGTTCGATGAGCACGACCGTGATACCGTCGTCGTGCAGCACGTCCAACAGGTCGTAGAACGCAGCCACGGACTCGATGTCGACGCCGACCGTGGGTTCGTCGAACACGAGCAGTTCGGCCTCACCGGCGAGCGCGCGAGCGATGAACGCGCGCTGTCGCTGTCCGCCGGATAACTCGGTGACGCGGCGGTCGGCGAACGCCGACATGCCGACCGTGTCCAGCGCCTCGTCGACGACGGCCCAGTCGTCGGCCGACAGCTGGCCGAAGCCGACGTGTGGGAACCGCCCCATCTTGACCACCTCCCGGACGGTGATCGGCATCTCCTTGGAAGCGCTCGCGTGTTGGGCGACGTAGCCGATGCGCGAACCGGTGTCGAACTGGTGTGCTGGAACCCCGAACAGGCGGGCACGACCACGGTCGGGCCGCAACAGCCCGAGCATGAGCTTCATGAGCGTGGACTTCCCGGAGCCGTTGGGCCCGACGACGCCGATGTACTCACCGGGTGAGACCGCAAGGGAGATGTCTTCGACGACCGGGGTGGCTGTGTACCCGAACGCGACATCGGCGAGCTCGATGGCGGGCGTGTCGGCAGTGTTGTCGTGGTGTGGTGTCATTCGAAGTTCCTCCATGTGGCGTTCCACTCGGCGCCCCCGACGTCGTCCGGAGCCGCGTTCCCGAGCAGGAGCTTGAACGTGGGCATGTTGATGTTACGCGCGATCTCCTCGTAGCCCCAGCCCTGCTGGACCCAGTCCTCGCGAACGCCCGCGTAGGGCGTGACTGGGTAATAGGCTTCCACGTCGGTTTCACTGAGCAGCTGTTCGGCGGGGCGGCGGGTTTCGAACACGGCCGCACCGATGTACGTGATGTCGTTGTCGTCGATCGTTTGCTTGGCGTCCATGATGTCGGATGCCTTGACCGTCCCGCTGGCGGCCAAGTTCACCACCAGCGGCCGCATTTCGATGTCGTAAGCCGTCCCGAGGTATTGGAACGCGTTGTGCGCGGCCAACTGAACGACGTCACGGTCGGCGCGGTCGAAGATGGCGGCGTATGCGTCGTCGAGCTCGTCCAGGACCCCGGATTTGTACGCGGCGGCGTTCGTTCGGAGTGTGTTTTCGTGGGAGGGTGCGAGCTGAACGAACCCCTCGGTGAGGTTGTCGATGGACTGCTTGGCTCGGTTCGGATCGAGCCAGAAGTGAGGGTCTTTGCCGCGGTTCTGGCCGATGCCCTCCTCGTCGCGGTCGAGGCTCGCAGCGAGGTCAACGAGTTCGACGCCATCCCGAACGTTGATGCGGCGAGTATCGGCGTCGTCGTCGTCCAGTGATTCGATTGCGCGGTCAACCCAGGGTTGAAAATCCGGGCCGACGTGAATGAGCGCGTCGGCGTCGAGGATCTCCTTGGTGATGCTTGCGTTCGGCTCCCAGCCGTGGCCGTGGAGCCCCGTGGGAATGAGATTGCGGACGGTGATCGGCGTGTCGGCGACGATCTTCCGCGCGAAGTCATAGAAGCTGAAAAACGACGCGACTGCGACGGTCGGTCCCGATTCCGGGTCTCCGTCGGTGTCGCCGCTCGTTATGCAACCGGCGAGGCCAGCGCTGAGAACGCCGGCGCTGGCAGTGAGTGTGCGTCTGCGTGAGAGGTGCGTGTGTGTCTGCTCGTCCATCGGTACTGGGAACGTGACGGATAGAATTATAAAGTAGTTTCTATCTAAATCTAAATTTAGATGTATCAAATCCTTGGACGGGCGTTCCCACCAGAGACCACGCGATTCCCACGATCGTGCAACTGACGCCCGGCTAAAGGCCCGAGAGAAGATCTAATATCGGCATGCCGATCGAAGGGGTAAGTACAGACACAGGCAACGCGATGGCCACACAGGGTAGGTTCTCGTTTTGGGTAGGGATAGCGAGGCGACAGGAGTTCACTTGCGCTAACTGGAAGCCGGTGCTCGGGAACCGATTACCAATGGCGAGTTCGTCTTTGGCCGCGGTGTGACACCAATAGACGTGAATAAGAACGCAGAGCTCGGATCGTTCGAGGTCCGCACAACGACTCCAGACCGGATCGTCTGCTGTTGGCGAGCAGAGGTGGAATAGTTGTGCGGGGCGGTCGTCTACTGAAGCGTTTCGCTGCCCGAAGGTGTGTCTAGAGTGACATCGACCCCAGGATCCGCAGACCACCAATCGTCGCCTGGAGGCCGTTCGCCGTCGTCAGTGTCGAACTTTATTTCGTCTTCTTTGTCGGGTTTGACCTTCCCCTGAACGATAGTTTTTGAGTCGTACCGTTTGACTGTGTCATTACCTAGGAACCCGGTATCGACAGTTTCACAGGTTGCATCGCTGTCTGGGACTTCCGCCCTGTAACCGCCTGTTCCGCCGTTTGAAGCGACTTCAAACGTGATCGAGAAGGATTTCGTGGAGGTGGGCTGAACCGACTCCGACTGGGCTGTATTTTCACTAGCTACAGCGCTTCCGGAGACAACTGAGGGTGTCATAGAACAGTTCCCATACTGCTGCTACGCTCTCGTTGAATCGCTAAGTACAGACTGACGCTCTATCAATATTTAACATGGCTCCTTTTTATTGTTTTTCTGTGCCGAAGTCTGATGCCGATATCAACCGTCTCGGGACGCAGATGATGATTTTGGGTACACAGGTCAGTTTACTTGGTCTCGCTATTGCTCACTACTTCAATCCAGTTGTCGGGCTCACGGTTTTCGCGTCCGGATTCCTCGGAACTATTGGTGTATTCATGGATACTGAGTAGGCGAATTCGCTCAATCCGCAATCCCACTTAGCGGGTGATTCGATACATATGGCCTGAAACTAACCCTTGTGAATCGTTCTATGACACCCTAG
>NZ_VRYN01000007.1 GCF_008124605.1 Halobacterium salinarum DSM 3754 | reverse complement strand
CCGTGCACCAAGTGCACGACTTTCTAAGCTAGTAACTCTCTATAACAGTCAGAAACTCTATCATAGTGTGTGAAGACTTCTATGACACCCTCGTCCGCGTGGTTAAACGTCCCGACCCGTGAGTTCGTCGAGGCGCGCGAGGTACGCCTCCCGGGGCTGCTGGTACGCGCTCCGGTAGTCGATCTCGCCGGCCGCGAACTCGGCGGCCAGCTCCAGCACCGTCTCGACGGCTGCGGTCCGGGACGCGGCGTGTGTGTCGGCGTGTTTCACGCGCACCCCGGGCTCCAACAGCAGCGACACCCACCATCCGTCGGTGTCGGTGCCCGAGCGGCGCTTGCGCTGCGTGGGGGGCCGCTGGAGGAGTTTGAGCGTCGGCATGCAGGGGGCCGGATACGACTCGCTGTCGAAGACATCGGGGCGGTAGACAACGACGTCGCCGGCGGTCGCGTCCTCGGTCCACACCGTCCAGTCAGCGTGCAGGGTGCCGTACCCGCTCATGTGTGCCGTGTGGGTGGCGGGCGGCTAATCCCTGCCGGTCGGCGCGTGAAAGTGAAGCCACCCCCGTGCGCTCCCGGATCGCGCGCTGCCGACACTCCACCGGCGATGACTCGCCGGAGACGCTGTCGCGGAACGGCGTTTCACTTTCACTCCGCAGGGGTGGTCAGCCGTCCGCCATCGATTCGGCGGGCTCGGCGTCGTCGTCCACGGAGTCGACCGCCAGCCACTCCTCTGCCCAACACTCGATGGCGTCGAACACCGGGAACAGCGATTCCCCCTTCGCCGTCAACGAGTAGTAGGTGGCGACCGGGGACGCCTCCTCCAGACGACGGTTCACGAACCCCAGCTCCTGGAGGTCATCCAACACCCGCGAGAGCGTCCGCGAGCTGGCGTCCGTCGAGCGTTTCAGCTCGTTGAACCGCTTCTCGCCGTCCTGGAGGTCGTGTAACACGATGAGCCGCCACTGGCTGCCGATCTGTTCCAGGGAGTCGATCACGTGACACGCGGCGTCGCTGTACCGGTCGTCCTCGTCGCTCATCACCCGTCGTATCGTGGCCACGCACATAGTGGTTCTGCAACACACCAGGTTACCAGAAGAAACCAGCCACGTTGTGGAACCGGCGGCGGGACGTTCCCGGCCCACCGTGTGGTGGACCTGTAGGCTTACCTGCCGGCAGCCCCTAGGCACGGGTTGGCAATGGCTCCACGAGACACCGACGCCGACGACACCGACTGGGCGGCGACACTCACCGACGACCAGTATCGAGTGCTCCGCGAACAGGGCACTGAGCGCCCGTTTTCCGGCGACCACGTCGACCGCGACGAGGACGGCACCTACTCCTGTGTCGGCTGCGACACGACGCTGTTCGACGGGGAGACGAAGTTCGACGCCCACTGCGGGTGGCCGAGCTTCTGGGACGCGGCCGACGACGACGCCATCGAGCGCCGAGAAGACCACAGCAACGGCATGGAACGCACGGAAGTGGTGTGCGCCGAATGCGGCGGCCACCTCGGACACGTGTTCCAAGACGGCCCCGATCCAACGGGCGAGCGATACTGCATCAACTCCGTCGCCCTGGACTTCGAGCCGACGGAGTAGCGCCCGGTCAGTGGTTCCCCTGGATGTCCGTCGACCCACAGCCGGGACACTGTGTCATCTCGCCGAGCGACGGATGGGTGGCCGAGCTCCAGTCGTCTCGGGAAGCGGTGCGTCCACACTGATGACAGCGAAGCCGGGTGGTTGCCGACATACTCCTGCCTACTGCGCGCAGTACCAAAATAGTTCCCGACAGTTCAACGCCTAGAGGTGACCGGCGTCCGCGCCACCCCGCGGCCGCGGCTAAGCGAAATCCGTTTTCCCGTCCGCGACCTACCCGCGCCCAGTGACTGACATCTCCAAGGACCGGTTCCTCGACGCGCTGGAGGGCGTCGGCCGGCCGGTGGCGACGGCCGAACAGATCGCGCGCGAACTCGACTGCACGCAGGCCACGGCCGCCGACGCCCTGGCCGCACTCGCCGCGGACGACGAGGTCGAACGTGCGAACGTCGAACCCGACCCCGTGGTGTGGTATCCACGGGACTGGCTGGAGCTCACCGACCGGGAGCGCATCGTGCCGTTCCCGGACCGCCGCGAGATCATCGTCGATCAGCCCAGCCAGCTCACGCGCGCCCAGCTCTCGCGGGTCGCACACCTCACGGACACCACCCGAACGGGGAGCTACCGCTACGAGGTGCGCGCCGAAGACGTGTGGGCCGCCCCCTTCGACAGCCTCTCAGACCTCGTGGCAGCCATCACGGAACTGCTGCCCCGGGACTGCCCGACGCTCATCGAGTGGGTGCGCGAGCAGTGGACGCGCGCCACCCGGTTCCGGCTGCGCACCCACGACGACGGCTACGTCGTCCTGGAAGCCGCCACCGACAGCCTCCTGGGGAACGTCGCCGAGCAGAAACTCGACGACGACGTGCTCCGCGCCCCGATCTCGGACACGGAGGCGTGGGTCGCCGCCGAGCAGGTCGCGCCCCTCAAGCGCACGCTCTACGAGGCCGGCTATCCCGTCCGCGACGACCGCGACCTCGAATCCGGGGAGCCACTGGCCGTCGACCTCCACCTCGACCTGCGGCCGTACCAGCAGGACTGGGTCGACCGCTTCGAGGACGCCAGCGCCGGCGTGCTCGTCGGGCCGCCCGGCTCGGGCAAAACGGTCGCCGCCATGGGCGCGCTCGAATCCGTCGGCGGCGAAACGCTCGTGCTCGTTCCCAGCCGCGAACTCGCCACGCAGTGGCGCGAGGAGCTGCTGGCGAACACCAGCCTGACCGGCGACCAGATCGGCGAATACCACGGCGGCGAGAAACGCGTCCGCCCGGTCACCATCGCAACCTACCAGACCGCCGGAATGGACCGCCACCGCCACGTCTTCGACGACCGCGAGTGGGGGCTCATCGTCTACGACGAAGTCCATCACATCCCCGCCGAGGTCGCGCGCCGGTCGGCCAGCCTCCAGAGCAAACACCGCCTCGGGCTGACCGCGACGCCGGTCCGGGAGGACGACAAGGAGGCCGACATCTACACGCTCGTTGGTCGCCCCATCGGCACCGACTGGGACGCCCTCTTCGACGCCGGCTTCGTCGCCGAGCCCGAAGTCGAAATCCGGTACGTGCCGTGGCGCGACGACGACGACCGCTACGAGTACGCCGCCGCCAGCGGCCACACCCGCCGCCGGCTCGCCGCCGAGAACCCCGCCAAGGAAGCCGAGATCGAGCACCTCGTCGACCAGCACGGCGACACCCAGGCGTTGGTGTTCGTCGACTACCTGAGCCAGGGCGAGCGCATCGCCGAGCGCCTCGACGCCCCGTTCGTGAACGGCGAAACCCCACACAGCAGGCGCGAAACCCACTTCGATCAGTTCCGCACGGGCGCACTGGACGCCCTCGTGGTGTCCCGCATCGGCGACGAGGGCATCGACCTGCCCGACGCCGAGTTCGCGGTCGTGGCCTCCGGGCTCGGCGGGAGCCGCCGGCAGGGCGCACAGCGCGCCGGCCGCACCATGCGCCCCGGCAGCCAGTCGCTGCTGTTCGTGCTGGCGACCCGCGGCACCGAGGAGGAAGACCACGCCCGCAGCCGGATGCGACACCTCTCCACGAAGGGCGTCCGCGTGACCGAATCCGACGCCAGCCACTCGCCGTGACCGCCCGCAGCCGTCCGGCTCCGTCGACCGGAACCAGCGGCGTTATGCGTCTCCCCCACCCCAGCGTCGGTGATGACTGAGTTCGCATTCACCGAGACCGTCGACGTGCGCTACCAGGACCACGACACGATGGGGCACGTGAACAACGCGGTCTACGTGACGTACATGGAGCAGGCCCGGTTCGCGTATCTCACCGACGGCATCGGGCGCGCACCCACGGACCTGGACATGGTCGTGGTGAACCTGTCCGTCGATTTCAACCGCCCCGTTGAGTTCGCCGACACGGTCACGGTCGGCGCGTCGATCACCCACGTGGGCGACACCAGCTTCACGATGGCCTACGAGGTCCGCGACGACGACGGCGTCGTCGCCACGGGCGAAACCGTCCAGGTCGCCCTCGACCCGGACACCGGTCAGCCGCGGTCGGTGCCCGACGACTGGCGGCGCGCCATCGACGCCATCGAAGCGTAGCTGGCCGGCCCCGCGACGGCAGCGAAAAAACAGACGGCTGTGGGTGGTTATCGGCGACTCGCCAGCAGCGCTGCACCGAACACCGCCAGCACCGCCACGCCGATCCCGAAGCCCGGCACTGGCAGTCCGGTCCCCGCGTCGGTGTCGGCAGGCGGGGTTGTGGTGGTGTCGGTCTCCGCGGTCAGGTCGACGGTCGTCGCGGTCCCGTTCGACGACGCCATGGTCGCCGTCACGTCGGCGTTCACCACGGACGCGTTGAAGTACCCGTACTCGCGGCCGGCAACCGAGTAGTGGCCGTACACGTCGATGTCACCGTCGCCGTCGGCGGCGAGCGTTCTGAGGCTGCTGTCCGGGAACACCACCGAGACGGTGCCGTTGTCGGACACGGTGGTGCGGGTGGCGTTCACCCGCTCGCCGACCGCGTTCAGCGCGTAAAACGCCTGCGTGTCGACGGTCGCGTTGGTCGACGGCATGGCGAACGACACCGCGGCGTCGCCGGCACCGTCGAGGGAGACGGTCCCGGCGTCGGCGGTGGCGTCGACGCGCCGGATGCGGTCGGTGTCGGCCGGCGAAACGGTGCCCTGGGCGTCGATGTAGTCGAACAGCACCGTGCCGTACAGCGTGTACTCCTCGTTCAGCACGGTCGCGTTGGCCACCGAATCCCAGCCGGCCATGTACGAGTTCACGGTGACGTTGTAGGTCGCGTTCGGAGCCACCGGCGTCCCGTTGACTGACACGTCCCGGACCAGGCTGTCGGCGTCCGCGTGGGTCGCCCACTCGTAGGTCACGCCGCTCACCTGGAGTTTCGCCTGGGGATCGTACGCGCCGTCGTCGCCCACCGTCTCAACCTGGCTTTCGAGCAGCGCCGTCAGCTCGCTGCCGGTCAGCCGCATGGTGACCAGGTGGTTGTTGAACGGCAGCATGTTGTAGACGTTCCCGGCGGTCACGTTGCCCGGGCCGTACTGGCTGTTCGACCGGATCCCGCCGGCGTTCGTGGCCGCAACGTCAGCGCCGGTTTTCGCGCGGAACGCGTCGGTCACGAGGTTCCCGAGCGCCGTCTCGTCGTGGTAGTTGGACGCGAACCGCGCGTCGAGCGTGGTTTCGGTCCGCCCCGCAACCCGGGCGAGCTCCTCGCCGCGCGCGTCCTCGATGAGCGTGCTCACGGTCTCGTTGTGGGTTGCGTTCTGCGTGTCGATGAGCCGCCCCTCCCAGTCGGTGACCGCGCCGTCGGAGACGGTGAGGTTGAGCTCGCCGAGGTAGTTCGCGCGGGCCTCGCCTTCGCTGATGACGACCCCGTTGGTCTCCGCGGGTGGGTATTTGATCTCGTCGTCGCCGACCAGCACCGCGTCGACGTTCTCGGTCTCGTTTGCGAGCTGCTTTGCGACCGGCACGCCGAAGTGCCCGAGCACGACCACCACGTCGGCGTCCTCCTCGGTCCGCAGTTGGGTGGCGTACTCGCTGCCGGCTGCGGCGTAGTCGCGCAGCTCGTAGCCCTGCTCGGCGAAGTCGACCGCCGTCTTGGGCTTGATCTTCTGGTCGGCGAGGCCGATGACGCCGACCCGCACGCCCTGCTTCTCGACGACCGTGTACGGCTCGGTGCCCGGGATCGGATCGCCGGTCTCGCTGTCGACGATGTTCGCCATCAGCCACGGGAACGTCGAGGCCTCGGAGAAGTTCGCCACGGCCTCGAACCCGAAGTCGAGGTCGTGGTTGCCGATGGCCTCGGCGTCGGGGTCGATGACGTTCAGCGTGTCGACGGGCGTCTGCCACTTCGTGAGCGGCGACAGCGAGTGCGGGCTGACCTCGTCGCCGGCACCGAACACGAACGTCGGGTTGTCGTGGGCGGCCCGGCGCTCGGCGACCAGCGTCGCCAACCGTGGCAGGCTGTCGTTCTCCGCGGCGGCTGTCTGGATGTCGTTGTACGACAGGATCGTCACTGTGGTGTTGTTCGCTTGCGCCGTGGTGGCGTCCGTGGCGACCGGCGGGGCGGTGGTCCCGGTCGCGGCGTCGGTCGACGCCTGGACTGCGCCCGCCGGCACTACCGCTGCCGACAGCACGCACAGACTCGCCACGAGCAGCGTCATCGCGGTTCGCATGCGTGTTGGGTGTCCCGCACCCGCACATTAAGTGTGATCATTTATCGCCACACATTCCGCGCGATCCCCGCGGACCTATCCGCGGTCGTGCATACGGGACGGCGGTGGAGACCGCAACCGTAAACTCCACCCCGGACACCGGTAGGGACATGACCTTCCCGGACACCACCGCCGAGCGCGCGTGGACGGCGGCCGTCGGCTGTGTCGTCGTTGCACTCGTCGGCGGGGCAGTCGTGTTCCCGGACACTGTCTACGGCGGGTTCGTGTGGCAGTACTTCTGGGGGCCGGTCGTCGCGGACGCACAGGGCGCACACTGCGCCGCCTGGAACGGCGGTGCCGTCGAGTTGCTCGCGACGAAGGGCGCGTGTGCGGGCGCAGGCGGCCCGGTCGCGTACCCCGGGTACACGCTGGTCTCGGAGGTCGGATACGCGGCCACGCTGCTCGGGGCGCTTGTGGGCGTACACTTCCTGCTTGAGCGATTGCGCATCGCGGACAGCCTGGCTCTGGTGTACGCGTTGACCCCGTTCGTGTTGCTTGGTGGCGTGGTTCGCGTCGTCGAGGACGCCAACAACGCCGCCGAGCTGTTCGGCACCACCGGCCAGCCGTTCCTCTCGTACCCCGCCAACACGCTCATCATCAGCCCCGTCATCTACGTCGTGATGTTCGCGGTGACGCTCGTGGCGGTCGTGGCCGCCGTCGCCGTCGCCCGCCGGACCGACGCCGTCGAAACGTACCACCGGCCGCTGGCCGGCATCGGGTGTGTGTTGCTGGCCGCGACGCTGCTGGGGCTGGGCGTGCTCGCCGCCAGCCACGACTACATCACGTTCATTCCGGTGTTCACCGTGCTCACGCTGGGCGGTGCGACCGTCATCACGGCGGTCACCTGGGCGGCCGCGCGGCGCTGGCTGCCCAGCGTGACCAGCGGCACCGAAACCGTCGGCGCGGTCGTGCTGTGGGGCCACGCCATCGACGGCGTCGCGAACGTCGTGGGCCTCGACTGGGGCGCTGAGCTGGGGTATCCGCGCGGCGACCTGATCTCCAAGCACCCGCTGAACGCGTACATCGTGGACGCAACCAACGCCGTGCTGCCGCAGTCGGTCACCCACCTCATCGGCGACACGTGGCCGTTCATCCTCCTCAAAGTCGCGGCGGTCCTGTTCGTGTTGTCCCTGTTCAACGAGGAGCTCCGGGCGGACGCCCCCCGGTACACCACGCTGATGCTCGTCGCCGTGCTGGCGGTGGGCCTCGGCCCCGGCACCCGAGACATGATCCGGGCCACGTTCGGCATCTAGCCTCACCCGGTCACGGGAACGGATGGAACCGGCGGTCGAGGCGCGGCTCGAATCCGAGCGTCGACGGCACGGTGCGGGCGCGCTCGCCGAAGCGCGGCTCGGAGACGAACAGCGGCTGGGCGGCCGGCACCAGCACGCGCACCGCCTCGAAGCCGGCGGCGTCGATATCCCGGGGTGTGAGGCGCGCGCCGTAGGCGTCCAGGCCGGCGTCGGCAACCGCGTCCAGGACGGCCGTGAGTTCTGACGCCGGGTCGGTCGGCGGGTCCGCCGGCCCCACAGTGTCGACGGGCACGGTCGTGTCGGCGTCGATGAACGCCTCGGCCGCGGGCGGTCGGTCGGCGTACGCGCCGATCGCGCCGGACTCCTGGCTGGCCGGCTCGGGCCCCAACGCGCGCAACTCCATCCAGTTCTGGAGGGCTTCGGCGAGCGCGTCGGCGGCCGCCGCCTCGGCGTTGAGGTCGGCCGCCGACCCCACTGCGAACTGCGGCCACGCCTCCCGGTGGACCGCAACAGCGACCACCGGCACGTCGACGTCCTGGGTGCACAGCAGCGGCGTCACGGACAGCGACTCCGCCCGGGCACGCCTGGCCAACGCGGCGAACGCATCGGCCGGCGTATCGTCGTCGGCGGTGTCCGACGGCAGCGGGACCGCAAGCGCCAGCGGCTCGAACGTCGAATACCACGCCAGCATCGTGGCGTCGCGCTCGATCACCTCGTAGAGCCCCGACAGCAGGGCGTCCGCGCCGGCGGTGCCGAGCCCCAGCCCGGTCGTGATGGGATGACCGCTGTCCGGGTTCGGTGGCGGGAACACCACGCGGGGCGCGGGCAACAGCGCGTCCGTCCCGGTCTGCAAGTGTTCGCCGCGCACCCACTGGGTTGTGTCACCGGCGGCACCCGACGCCGGCCTCACGAACGCCGACGGCGGGACGGCGGCGTCGTGATCCGGCGTGTGCGTTTCGAACTCGCGGGTCCGGTAGACGCCCGCGCTGTACCGTTCGAGCGCCTCCCCCACCGCGCGCATGTACGCGGCGTTCCAGTCCTGATCGACACCGGCGGCCTGCTGGGCCGCCGTGGCGTCGCTGAACCCGGACGTGTCGGCGCCGTGGGCCAGATAATACGGCGTGGGGAATGACTCCCGCTCCCCCACCTGGGAGACGATCCCGACGCGGTCGTCGACGAGGGGGTCGGCCGCCGCCAGCGCGTCCGCAAGCGGCAGCGACGCCCCATCGCGGGGCACCGCCGTGTCCTGATCGGCCGGCGCGCACGCGCAGCCAGGTACGGGCGCGACCGTGCGCTCGGCGTGTGGCACCTCGATCACTGTGCCCGGCGATGCGGTGCCGCGAAGCGCGTCGACGGCGAGCCGGCCGGCGTGCGCGCCCGCCAGCCGGACAGCCGGCCGGTCAGCGGCCGCGTCATCGGCGCGCGACGGCGCCGCTGCCTCGACGCGCTGGCACAAACACTCGAAACACGGTCCCGCTGGGGAGAGCAGTGCAACACCGGCGTCCACGTCGGCAAGCGGGACGCCACCGAGCCCGCCGACCTCCACGGTCACCAGGGGCGTGTCGTGCTGTCGTGCGGTCGCCGCCGTCCCGCGAACCCCCGCAGCGCCCGCGACGCCCACGACCACACCGAGGTCCGCGCCCGCAACCCCGTCGGTGATGGCCGCAGCACAATCGGCGAGCGCACTCTCAACGGCCCCGACCGCCGGCCCATCACCGACCACGGCCACCACCGGGCCGTCGTCGGCACCACCGCGATCAGTCATCCGTCCAGGCCTCTGTTGGCATGCCTGCTGGGAGACGCGGCGACGCCAAAACAATAGGGATTGCGCGAGCGGGTTACGCCAGCATCGACTCCGCGACGTTCGCGAACTCGGGGGCCGGCGCGTCTTCGAGGCGGTCGTCGGCGAGCTTCAGCCGCAGCCGGGGTCGCCCGACGTCGATCGGGACTTTCTCGGTGTCGACCAGGCCGAGATCCTCGAGTTTGGTCTTCGTCCGCGAGAACGTTGCCTTCGACGCGATCCCCACGTCCTCGCCCCACTTGCTGATGTCGTAGAGGAGCTCGCGGTTCTTCGCGGCGACCAGCAGGCTGATCGTGACCTCGTCCAGGCCCTCGCCGTCGCCGCGCGCCGTCTCAAGCGACGCGAGCACGTCGTCGAAGTCGTCGCCGACATCGGCGTTGATGTCGTCGCCCAGCGTCTCGCGGACGCGGTCGATCGCGGGCGTGCGGAGCGCGAACTCGTCGGCGGCCGCCCAGTCGGTGTTTGCGGCATCGTACGCCGTCTCGGCGAGATCGTCGTCGTCGGTGGCCAGCCCGCCAACGAAGCGCCCGGTTTCGAGCAACGCGATGGCGCGCTCCTCGGTGACGAGCATCGGCGATCGGTTCTCGACGTCGACCGTGCGAAGCGCCAGCGACCCGTCTTCGACGAGGTTCGCGGCGGTGCTCGCCACGATGAAGTCGTCCATGACGTCTTTGAGCGTCCGTTCGTCGGCGAGTACGCGCAGCGTCGGCAGTGGGGTGTCGTAGTCGTTTGCGGCCTCGACGAGCGCCTCGACGGCGTGACGGCTCGGATCCACGACGTAGAGCTCGTCGGGGTCGTCACCGAACACTCCCTCCAGGGTGTCGGCGACAGTTGTACCAAGAAGATTTGCTGTCATCTCTACCCACCGGTATGGTGTGTGGCTATTTAATTTTATCGGACGCATGCGGTGGAAAACGCGGTTTTTCGGATGGTTCAGTCGAAGTCCCCGCAATTCTGTTGGGCAGGACGGACGACCGCCGCAGCCTCGTCGGCCCAGTAGAACTGTCCGTCGAGCACGACCGGGGCGTCCACCCGTGGCAGCGTCCTGGCTAACTCGGTTGCGGACGCGGTGAACGTCACCTGGTTGCCGCCGAGTCGCCGGTTCCCACCGGCCAACAGCGGTGCCGGCGTGCCGCCGCCGTGATTCGCCATGGAGTGATCCGTCCACGCCACCCGGTACTGATCGCCACCGTCGACCGCGTCGACGTGTGCAACGCCGGTCTCGCGGTCGTCAGTCACCGCAAGCGTCTGCGTCCCATCCCCGACCACGGCGTAGTCTTTGCCCATGCGGATCCGGCGCCGTGCCAGTCGGAGCGCCAACGCGATCGGGAACCCAGCCAGCAGCAGCCGGGCGAACGCCGTGCCGACTTTCGCGGCCTGGGCGTCGAGGACCTTCCGCAGCGTGACCGCACCGGCGACACTGCCCCCCTCCACGAGCGCCAGTCCCTCGTGGAACGACCCGCACGCGTTCAGGAAAAACGTCTCGACGTTGAGCGCCGGCAGATCCGCGACCGACACGTGGCCGTCGGCACACCGCAGCCCGTCGACCGCGCAGTGGCCGATGTAGTGGACGAACTCGTGGTGGGTGGTGAGCACCTCTGTCAGCTCGGTGCGCGTGAGCCGCTCGTGGAGCGTGACGTCGATCGGGAGGTCCCCGGCGCGCGACTCGTAGATGTCCGCGACTGCGTCGTGCTCGCCGGCCATGTCGCGGTCGTTGAGCACGACCGCCACGGAGATCGCGTCCCGGTCGGCGTCGCGCTGGTATTCGTCGTGGTTGCGGTACGATGCCGGATGTGATTTGAACGCGTCCACGGGGATCCCGTCGGCCAGCCACCCCTGCATGCGACCCGGGCGGTCGACCGGATCGACCATCTCGACGCTCGCCACCGGCCCCGGTGCGCCCCGGTAGAAGTCATCCAGCGACCGCGAAACGAGTTCTTGGCGCTCCAGGCTGGCCGTTTCCGGCGGGAACACCAACGCCAGCCGGTCCAGTAGGTACGGCAGCGTCGTCGCGTGCTCGTAGGTGGGCGCAACGTGCATCCCGAGATGCCAGTCCGGAACCCGGTCGGCGACACGCTCGAAGGGGGTCTCCAGGTACGCGGCGAGCCGGCCGGCCGGCGACGCCGCAGCCAGCCGGGCCGGGTCCAGATCGAGGTCGTCCAGCAACGCCGTCTCGGTCGCGCTCGGGCCGTCAGTGGTCGCCTCCCGAACCAGGCAGTCGAGCC
Source organism: Halobacterium salinarum DSM 3754 (assembly GCF_008124605.1). Lineage (GTDB taxonomy): Archaea > Halobacteriota > Halobacteria > Halobacteriales > Halobacteriaceae > Halobacterium > Halobacterium salinarum. Next base: position 35,789 of record NZ_VRYN01000007.1, on the reverse strand, counting down.
AGAACACCCGCGAAAGCACCGCTGGCACGGCAGTCGGCGGGTCATCCAGCGGCCACACGACACCGTGGTCGGGGGCGCGCAACACCGGGTCGGCGTCCGGCGCGACGGTCACGGTCGCGCCGAGGTAGAACGCCAGCGGCGCGGTCACGAACACCGACCGCAGCGACGACGGCAGGCGCACCTCGATACCGGTCGCTGGGGTTGCGTTCGCGACTGCGTCGGGAATCGAGTAGGTGTCGCCGAACGCGATGGCCGGCGGTCGCTGCCGGTTTGACTGCAGGCTTCGTGCTGGCCCCATGGTCTCGTGGGCGGCCCCAGCGTGCGTGATGCTCGCCGCAACGCCCGCGATCGACCGCGGGACGGTGATGGTGTCGGGTGCCGACTCGGTCACGCGCCGACCGCCCGGCGACTGCCGCTTGGTCACGTACCAGCCCGGTTCGACGCCATCGCATATATTTCTATCGTGGCACAAACAGGACGCCACTGCGTGCGCGCGTGCTCGGTAGACTTATGGCCCGTGCGCCACCCCCTGAGAGTATGGCTTACGACGAGGTTCGGGAGGTCGACCCGGAGGTCGCCGACGCGCTCACCGGCGAGCGCCACCGGCAAAACGACACGCTCGCGATGATCGCCAGCGAGAACCACGTCAGCGAGGCGGTCATGGAAGCCCAATCCAGCGAGCTCACGAACAAGTACGCCGAGGGGTATCCGGGGTCGCGATACTACGGCGGCTGCGAGTACGCCGACGACGTCGAGGAGCTCGCCGTCGCGCGCGCCAAGGAGCTGTTCGGGGCCGATCACGTGAACGTCCAGCCCCACAGCGGGTCGTCGGCGAACATGGGCGTCTACTTCGCCACGCTTGCGCCCGGCGACAAGATCCTCTCGCTGGATCTCACCCACGGCGGCCACCTGAGCCACGGCCACCCCGCGAACTTCGCGGGCCAGCTCTACGAGGTCGAGCAGTACGAGGTCGACGCCGAGACGGGGCGCCTCGACTACGAGGCGCTGCGCGAGCACGCCGACGCGTTCGAGCCGGACATGATCGTCTCCGGGTTCTCGGCGTACCCCCGGGAGGTCGAGTGGGAGCGCATCCAGGCGGCCGCCGACGCCGTCGGCGCGCTGCACATGGCCGACATCGCGCACATCACGGGCCTGGTGGCGGCGGGCGAACACGCCTCCCCGGTCGGCGTCGCGGATTTCGTCACCGGATCGACGCACAAGACCATCCGGGCGGGCCGCGGCGGGATCGTGATGTGCGACGAGGCGTTCGCCGACGACATCGATTCGGCGGTGTTCCCGGGCGCGCAGGGCGGCCCCCTGATGCACAACATCGCCGGGAAGGCCGTGGGGTTCAACGAGGCGCTCGACCCGGCGTTCGAGGAGTACGCCGCGCAGGTCGTGGAGAACGCCGCCGTTCTCGGCGAGCGCCTCCAGGAGCACGGCTTCTCGCTGGTCTCCGGGGGCACCGACACACATCTGGTGCTCGTCGACCTCCGCGAGTCACACCCCGACATCTCCGGCGGGGACGTGGAGGGCGAACTGGAGGACGTCGGCATCGTACTGAACGCGAACACGGTGCCCGACGAGACGCGGTCGGCGTTCGACCCCTCCGGGATCCGCATCGGCACGCCGGCGCTGACGACCCGTGGCTTCGACGCCGACGCGATGGAGACGGTTGCGGACTGCATCGCGCGCGTCATCGACAACCTCGGCGACGAGTCGGTGTACGCCGATGTCGCCGACACCGTTGCGGACCTCTGCGAGCAGTACCCGCAGTACGAGTGACCTGACTGCGGGCGCTGTCCTCGCCACGTACGCTGCGAGCCGGCGACCGCCGACGCGAATCTGATGCACGCCCCACCCGGATAATGCATGTTTGTGGGTACAAGTAATCTGGAAAACACCAGTTTATGCATACACCGCCATATTCAAGGGCGGCCGCCGCGGACGGAGACGCATGACCGAGATCATCGACGGCGACGCCGTCGCCGCGCAACTGCGCGCGGACCTCACCGGGGCCGTCGAAACACTCGAAACCGCGGGTGTCACGCCACGGCTGGCGACCGTACTGATGAACGACAAGCAGGCCAGCGAGACGTACGTCTCGATGAAACAACAGGACTGCGAGGAGGTCGGGATCGCCGCCGAGGACGTCCGCATCGACCCCGAAGCGTCCGCCGACACGCTGTTCGACACCGTCGCCGAGTTGAACGCCCGGGAAGACGTCCACGGCATCCTCGTCCAGGACCCGACCCCCGATCACGTCCCGGACGAGCGCGTGCTCTCCGCGGTCGACCCCGCGAAGGACGTCGACGGCTTCCACCCGGAGAACGTCGGGAAGCTGGTCGGCGGCACCCCGCGCTTCAAGCCCTGTACGCCCCACGGCGTCCAGAAGCTCCTCGCACACCAGGGCGTTGACCCCGACGGCGCGGAGGTCGTTGTCGTCGGCCGGTCGAACATCGTCGGGAAGCCGCTGGCGAACCTCCTCGCACAGAAGGCCGCCGGCGGCAACGCCACCGTGACGATCTGCCACAGCCACACCGACGACCTCGCCGCGCACACCCGGCGAGCTGACGTCGTGGTCGCGGCCTGCGGGGTTCCCGAACTGATCGACGGCGACATGCTCTCCGGAGACCCGGTTGTCATCGACGTTGGCATCAACCGCGTCGACGCGGACACCGAGAAGGGCTACGAACTCGTCGGCGACGTGGACTACGACTCGGCGGAGGCGGCCGCCAGCGCCATCACACCGGTCCCTGGCGGTGTCGGCCCGATGACGCGGGCGATGTTGCTGTACAACACCCTGGCGGCCGCCAGCGAGCAGACCGGCGTTGCGGTCGCGCTCCCCTGACCGCCAGCGGCCGCGACCGGACTGTTCTCAGTTGTCACCCCAGCGCGTTCAATCGTGTCCGGGCGCGCTCGATCCCCGCCTCGTCGCCGCGGAGCGCGTCCCCGATCGCCCGCACCGCCGCCACGAGGCGGGCGCTGTCCTGGGGGTCCACCTCGCCGTCGAGGGCGTCCACTCGACGACCGTGCTCTCGCGCGCGCTCCAGGAGGTCGCGCTCGGGCATCGGCACGTCGCCACCACAGTACGCCCGAACGTCCGTCCGGTAGGCGTCGACGGCCGCCGCAGCCGCCAGCCCCCGGGGCCCCCGCAGCGACGCCGGCACCGCGGCAGGTGTGGGTCGGTCACCGTCGGCAGCCCCGTGCAGCAACGCAACCACGTGGCGCTGTTCGTCGTCGCTGATCGCGTGTTGGCCCGCGAGCACCACCCCGACGCGCCACAGCTCCGCGGCGGCGAGGTAGGTGTCGTCGAGGTCCAGGAGGGTGCCGCCGGAGACGAACCCGCGGGACCGACAGTACTCGCGGCACGCCTCCGTCGCGGGTTCGAGGGCGTCGAGCACGTCCTCGGAGCCCGCACGCTGGGCCGCGGTCAGGTCGAGGGCGTCGGCGGTATCGGTGTGCGTTTCGCGCTCGCCGACGCCGACGCTCCGGCGGCTCCCGCAGCTCGGGCACTCGACGCTCCCGGTCTCGAAATACGACCAGCGCGTCCCACACGACTTACACTCGCGCTCGCCGCGCACGTCCATACTCCGGCGTTGGCCGGGTGGCGGGATAACTCCGGTGGCTCGGCGTCTGACAGACCACCGACCTATTTCCCGCGGCGTCGGGAACCCCGGCATATGCCATCACGTGACCCCAAAGCGACGGCCACCGAGTTCGCCGCCCGATTCGCGGCCGAAGACGCGGCCACCGCCACCGAGGCCGCCGCACTGCTCTCCGAGACCGGACGCGAGGCGGTCCTCGACGCGTTCTCAGCGGGCCTCCAGTTCGGCGAACTGGACGCCGAAGACGCCCTCGAAGAGTTCCGGTACGGGCTGTACGGCCAGTACGGCGAGTCTGCGGGCGTCGGCGACGTGACTACCGATGATGGCGAGGTATCGGTCGAACTGGTGTTCGCCGACGGCAGCCAGCACCTCGACCTGCGCGTCGCCGACGGCGAGGTCGCCGACTTCGCGCTCCCCAGCGAGTACGAACCGCCGGCATACGCCGACACCGACGCCTTCACCGAGCGCGACGTGACCGTCGACGCCGGCGACGTGGCCCTCGACGGCACGCTCGCAGTTCCCGACGGCGACGGTCCGTTCGCCGGCGTGGTGCTCGTCCACGGGGCCGGAATTCACGATCCCGACGGGACGGCCGACGAGTCGAAGCTTCTGCAGGACTTCGCGTGGGGGCTGGCGACCGAGGGTATCGCGGCCCTCCGGTACGAGAAGCGCCTGCACGACCACGACGTGGCCCCTGAGGAGCACACGCTCGACACTGTCGTCGTCGACGACGCGGTTGCCGCCCTCGACGAACTCGCGAGCGCCGATACGGTCGACGAGGACGCGCTGTTCGTCGCGGGCCACAGTCAGGGCGGGCTGGCCGCGCCCCGAATCGCCGACAGACACGGGGGCGTCGCGGGTGTCGTGTCCCTCGATGGCCCGAGTGGGACGGAGCCCGACCCCGACGACGTCAGGCACCTCCGGTACTTCCTCGAACCGGACGGCGACCTCGACGAGGACCAGGAAGCGCTCCTGGCCCAGCAGCAGGAGACCGCCCCGCGACTGGTCGACCGCGACTACGAGCCCGACGAGGTGCTCAGAGACAAGCCGGGTCGGTGGTGGGACAGCGTGCTGGACTACGACCCGGGCGCGCTCGCCGAGTCCATCGACGCGCCGGTGTTCGCGCTGAAGACCGGGCGCGCCGACCCAGAGGCGCAGCCCGAACTCGTCGAGATGCACCGGGAGCTGCTGGCCGACTGGCGCGACCTGGACCTCGGGGAGGCGGGCCGCGTCGCGTTCTACGACGGGCTCGGGCACTACTTCCAGACGGGCCACGAGCCGTCCACGATGACACACCTCCAGTTCGCGGACAACGTCGCCGAACACGCCGTGCGTGACGTGGCGGAGTGGGTCCGGGGCGTCGCCGACACCTGACCCCATTGACGCGATCCCCACGTCGAACCGGCACGCCTCACGGGAGCGCGGTCTGACAGACCGAGTCTGTCCCATCGCCGGACTTATTGTGATATCGGGGAAACAGACTGCCACGATGCCGAGTTACACGCAGACTCCGGCCGCCGAGGATACCCGAAGCCGCAGCGATGCGGCTGGTCGAGAAATTCGCCGGCTCGCCTGACTGTTGGGCCGAACGCCGCGGCGACCGCGTGGTCGTCTCCGTGGACGGCGACGAACTGGTGCTCCCGACGGACGACGCCGAACAGCTACGGGACTCGCTTTCCGACGCGCTGACTGCCCGCGAGTCGTTCATGAACACGGCGGGCGTGCGGCGGCCCGACGGCAGTTACGTCGTCGAGCGCCGGGGCGCGGACTCCGCCGGGAACCGCAAGGTCTTCGAGAGCTTCGACGCGCTCCGGGGGCGCTGCCGGCGGCCCCCCGAGACGTTCACCGCCGAGGACCTCTCGGCCACGGGGCTGACGGCCGGCCGCCGACACATGGTGCTGTGGCACCTCGTCGAACACCCGGCGTTCCCGGTGGCGCTGGCGAGCCGCCAGCCGCTGACCGCCGAGAAGACGGCAACGGAGGTGGCCGAGCCGTAGTCTTTTGCCCGGCGCGGGCAACCGTGCCCCATGACGTTCTCTATCGTCGCGCGGGACCCCGAGACCGACGCGGTCGGCGTCGCCGTCCAGTCGAAGTTCGTGGCCGTCGGTTCCGTCGTCCCGTTCGCGAGCGCGGACGCCGGTGCCATCGCCACCCAGAGCCTCGCGAACGTCGCGTACGGCTCCGATGGCCTTGACCTGCTGCGGGCGGGACACTCGGCCGACGAGGTCGTCGCGGAGCTGACGAACACTGACGACGAGGCCCCACAGCGGCAGGTAGGGGTCGTCGGCCAGGACGGCTCCGTGGCGGCGTTCACGGGCGCGGAGTGCGTCGACCACGCCAGCGACCGGCAGGGCGACCACTACACCGCCCAGGGGAACATCCTGGCGAACCGGGCGACGGTCGACGCGATGGCCGACACGTTCGAGGACACCGACGGCGGGCTGCCCGAGCGGCTGCTGGCGGCGCTCCACGCCGGCAACGACGCGGGCGGCGACCAGCGTGGCGAGCAGGGCGCGGCCCTGTACGTCGCCAAGCCCGGGGGTGGCTACGACGGCGGAAACGACCGCTGGATCGACGTGCGCGTCGACGACCACGACCACCCCATCGACGAGCTCGAACGGGTGTTCCACATCTACGACATCACGCTGCTGGAGCGTGTCGCCCCCACTGAGTACCGCGAACTCGCGGGTGACACCGCCGAGTCGGTGCTGGCGGCGCTGTCCGGGCTGGGGTTCTACGACGGCGCTCCTGGCCGCGCGTTCGGGGACGCCGAGCGCGACGCGCTGGCGGCGTTTCAGGCCGTGAACAACTTCGAGAACCACGATCTGGCTGCCTTAGAGGACGCACTCGCACGCGGCTGGGCGGACGCCGCCGGCGAGGGCGAGGACCGCCTGGTGAACGCCATCTGGCAGGGGATCTCGCGGCTGGACCGCACGTAGCGGGTGGCCGGGCCCTCGGAGGGGGCGTTTCTTACTGCTGGAGTTGCTACCGGGTGGCATGCGCGACGAGGAGGAGATCCGCGAGCAGTACGAGTTCTTGGTCGAGGAGTTGGAGTCAGAGGAGATGAGCCACGAAGGCATCCGGGAGATGTTCACGTACTACCGCCGGGCGCTCGGATGGGCGCTCGAAGAGGAACACATGTAACCGCCGTATCACCACCGCCAGGAACAGATTTATGATGGTCGGTCACTTCGGATTAGGTGACGCTTCGCTTGGAGGGCCGAAGCGTCAGCGGGGACCAATTCAGGGCGGCTGCGGGGCCGGGGTTTCCGGCTCCGCATCCTTTTCCGTTGTGACGACTCGCGCAGCAGCGTCTGTATCCCGGCTCCGGATGTCACGCCGGCCGGCGCGGGTTCAGGAGATGTCGAGTCCGGTGTCGGTCGTCTCGCCGTCGGCACTGTGGTCGGCGTCGTCCCATTCCAGCTCGAACTCGATGCTGAGCTCGTCGGGGCCGCTGCCCCCCGTCGTCTCGCGTTCGGCTTTGACCTCGAAGTCGACGGACGCTGGCGGATCGACGGTTTCGGTGTCCCCGCCGGCCGACAGCGTGATCGTGTCGTTGTTCTGTAGGTTGTCCGCGACGGTGCGCAGGTAGGCGGCGACGTCGGCACGCGACTGCGTGGACTCGGATTCGAACAGGACGGTTTCTGTCATGTGGCCTCCAACGCGCCCAGCACGTATAACATCGCGGGCGAACCACCGGCCACTCGGCGCGCCACGAGTGAGATCACCCCCCGATTGAGGCCACCAGTCTTATACTCCGAGCCACGAAACTAGTACCGGATCCAAGACATATGCACGACTTGACAGGGTTTCAGCGAGACCTCTTGTACGTTGTTGCGGGGTTAGATGAGCCCCACGGACTGGCGATCAAGGACGAACTCGAACAGTACTACACATCAGAGATCCATCACGGACGACTGTACCCGAACCTCGACACCCTCGTCGAGAAGGGGCTCATCGACAAGGGCGAACTCGACCAGCGCACGAACTACTACACCCTCACGCATCGTGGCACCCGGGAGCTGGAGGCGCGCCGCGAGTGGGAAACCCAGTACGTCGGTCAGTCCTGACGGATGGTGGCTGCGCGGCTCGCGACCGCGGCGGTCGGTGTCGCCGGAAGCCTCGCGGTCTCTGTCGTCGCCTGGCAGGTGTTCGACCTGCCGGTGTTCGTCCTCGCGGTGCCGTTCGTGCCGTTCCTGTTTCGGCGGCGCGGCGAGGGGTCGTCACCCCGCACCCGACGGTGTCCCGAGTGTGGATTCACCACCCGGACCCCGTCGGTCACGCATTGCCCACACGATGGAACCGAACTCGATTAGGCCGCAGTGTCGTCCGGGTCGGCGGCGCTCTCGGGGTCGGCGTCAGACGCCGGCGTGTCGTCGGCGCCGGCGGGCACCGGCGCGATGCCCTCGCCCGCAACCAGCTCCGGGAGCACCAGCCGGGCGAAATGCACCACGAACACGAGCACCATCGGACCGAGGAAGATGCCGTACCAGCCCCAGATGAGCGGTCCGAACACGTACGCCAGCATCACCAGGCCCAGGTGGAGGTCTCGGCCCGAGACGTAGGGGCGCACGACGAGATCCGGGATGAAGTCGATGACCACCGCTGCAACCACGCCGAAGACGGCGACGAACCCGTAGCCACCCCCGCTTCGGGCCGCAGCGACTGCCAGCCACCCCAGAAGCGGGATCCACACCAGCTTGATCCCGACGACGGGGATCAGGCTCGCAGCGCCCGTCAACAGCCCCATGAGCGTCGGATACGGGATCGACAGACTGCTGGGGAAGACGATCTGCAGGACGTTGAACGTGATCGACGCGATCACGCCGGTGATGAACGCGAACAGGATGTTCCCGAAGAAGATGTTCGAGAAGTCGGCGTCGATGGCGGCGGTGTACGCGCGCACGACGCCGTCGCTGTCGGCGAACCGGCTGTGGAACCACTCCGCCAGCCGCGTGTCGTCGCGCAGCAGGTAGAACGCGATCGTGATCACGGCGAACAGGTGGACGAACGCGGTCCCGAGGAAGCCGGCGTACTGGCCGGCGCTGCGCAGCGTGGTGTTGATCGCCGCGCGGACCGACGGCTGGCCGAGCAGCGACTGTGGGTCTTGGACGGCCCTCGAAACGTCGACGTACGGTTGCACGAGCGCTTCAACGGTCGTGAGGTCGATCTGGGGTGCGTTGAGCACTCTCGTGAGCTCTTGAATCCCGACCGCGGTGGTGTAGGACAGCAACACGACCACCGGAAGTGCAAGCACCAGCAGGGACACGACGGCGGCGACCGATGACGACCGCAGATGGCGGTCCACTCGGCGGTACACCGGGCGTGTGGCGTAGTACAGGAAGAACCCCAGGACGAACGTTCCCACGAACGTGTACACGACGTACACGAGGGCGGCCGTCAGCGTGGCGCCGATGGCCCACCACGCCGCGCGGCCGCGATCGATGCGCGTGTCTCCCATACGTTTGGCACCGCCGGTGCGTGCATAAATCCCTGCTGTCTCCGGACCGTCGGACGGAAGCGTTTACTCGCCGGCTCCCCGAGGCGTTCGCATGACGACGTTCCTGGCCGGGGGGACGGGCACGCCGAAGCTCCTCGCCGGCGCCCGCAGGGTGTTCGACCCCGCCGAAACGACGGTTGTCGGGAACACCGGCGACGACGTGGCGCTCGGCGGACTGCTCGTGTGTCCGGACCTCGACACTGTGCTCTTCGAGGGTGGTGGCGTTCTCGACCGAGAGACGTGGTGGGGGATCGCGGACGACGGGTCGACGACCCACGACTACCTCACGGACCTCGCCGCCGCAGCCGACATCGACCCCGATACGCCCCGGTATCTGCCCGACGACGCGCAGACCGCCGGCCGCGACATCGCGCGCTGGCGGCGGTTCTCGGCCGCCAGCGAGTTCATGTTCATCGGCGACCGCGACCGCGCCGTACACACGCTGCGCGCGGGCCTGCTCGACGAGGGGCACACGCTCACCGAGGTCACCCGCCGGCTCGCCGACGCCTTCGATCTCAGCGTCGACCTCGTGCCCATGAGCAACGACCCCGTGGCGACGATCGTTCAGACGCCCGACGGCGAGCAACACTTCCAGACGTTCTGGGTGGCCGAGCACGGCGACCCCACGGTCGAGGACGTGGAGTTCCGGGGTGGCGAGCGCGCGACCGCGGCACAACCAGCGATCGAAGCGATCCGGGATGGACCCGTGGTCGTCGGCCCCTCGAACCCCGTCACGAGCATCGGCCCGATGCTCGCTTTGGACGGCATCGCGGACGCACTTCGGGACGCACAGGTGGTCGCCGTCTCCCCGTTCGTTGAGGACGAGGTGTTCTCGGGCCCCGCCGCGAAGCTCATGGCCGCCGTCGGCCACGACCCGTCGACTGCGGGGGTCGCCGACGCCTACGACTTCGCGGACGCGTTCGTCCTCGACACCGCGGACAGCACCGACCTGGATCGGCCCGTGGTTCGGACGGACACCAGCCTCGACACCGAGGCCGACGCCGAGCGCGTCGCCCGCGCCTGCCGGGACGCGCTCGTGGCCGCCAGCGGGGAGGTGACCTGACGTGTTCGCGCCGCGGCTCGCGCTCGCCAGCCTCAGCGGCGAGGCGGACGCCGAGTGGGCGATGTCGGCGGGTGAACACGCCGGCGGCGTGTTCCTCGGCGGCATTGCCATCGACGAACCGACCCGGGAGGCCGCCCGGGCGATGGTCGACCGGGATCGCGAGGAGTTCCTGCCCGCCGATCCCGTGGCGTGGGTCGACGACCAGCTCAGTGAGCTCGACGACGCGTTCCTGCGGCCGGCCGTGAACGTCCGGGCGGTGCGCCTCGGCCCGCTGCGCGATGTCGCCGCCGTCTGCGCCGCCCACGACGCCATCCTGGAGGTGAACGCGCACTGCCGGCAGGACGAGCTGTGCGACGCCGGGGCCGGCGAGACCTTACTCCGGGACACCAGCCGGCTCTGCGAGCAGGTGCGGGCGGCCAGCGACGAGGGCGCCGCCGTCTCCGTGAAAGTGCGGGCCGGCGTGCAGGGCGTCCACCTGCCCGTGCTCGCGCAGGCCATCGAGCGGGCCGGCGCGGCTGCGATCCACGTCGACGCGATGGACTCCCGGCGGGTCGTTCGGGACGTCGCCGACGCCACCGCCCTGTTCGTCGTCGCGAACAACGGCGTTCGAACACGGGACGACGTCTTCGAGTACCTCTCGTACGGCGCGGACGCGGTCAGCGTTGGCCGGCCGAGCCGCGACCCCGAGCGCGTGCGCGCCGTCTACGCCGCCGTCAAGGAGTGGCTGCTGTGACGCCCATCCGAAGGGTGGGCTGTCACGGCGCGCGTGGGTCGGTTCTGCAGTAGGCCAGCGGAGCCACGCACAGCGTGGCCGGCCACGCGATGTCGGGACGTTCAAATCCGCGCGCCCACAATCCCACTGTATGACAGGCGACGACGCCGACGAGACGCACGAGAACGTCGTGCCGGGCTCGGATGAGGACCTCGACACGCCCGACGTTCGGGGCTACGACTTCAGCGGTGAGTTCGACTTCTTCGAGCTGCTCGACTCGTACGCGACGACCGGCTTCCAGGCCTCCCACCTGGCTGACGCCGTCGACATCACCCGGGAGATGCGCGAGGACGACGCCACGATCTATCTGACGCTCACGTCGAACATCGTCTCGTCGGGGCTGCGGGAGGTCGTTGCCCACCTCGTGCGGGAGAACTACGTGGACGTCATCATCACCACGTCGGGCTCGCTGACCGAGGACATCATCAAGACGGCGAAACCGTTCAAGATGGGCGAATGGGACGTCGACGAGGCCGCGCTCCGCGAGGAGGGGATCAACCGCCTGGGCAACATCTTCGTGCCGTCGGACCGCTACGTGTGGCTCGAAGAGTATCTCTACGACTTCTTCGAGGAGTTCTTCGCCGACCAGAAGGTCCGCACCCCAACCGCGTTCGCCCGGGAGCTCGGGGCGACGTTGGACGACGAGGATTCGATCCTGAAGAACGCCGCCGACAACGACATCCCCGTGTTCTGCCCGGCGCTCACGGACGCCGAGATCGGGAACTTCCTCTACTACTACCGCCAGGGCTACGACAGCGAGGTCGGAATCGAGATCCTCGACGACTACGACGCCCTCATCGAGGAGGGGCTGTTGGCCGACACGACGGGGCTCATCTGTGTGGGCGCGGGCGTGCCGAAACACCACGCGATCATGACGAACCTGTTCCGCGGCGGTGCCGACTACGCGGTGTACATCTCCACGGGCATGGAGGGCGACGGGTCGCTGTCCGGCGCACCGCCCGAGGAGGCGGTCTCCTGGGGGAAGATCAAAGACGAGGACGCGGAGCCGAACTACGCGCTGATCGAGGCCGAGGCGACGCTGGTGTTCCCCCTGCTGGTTGCGGGTGCGTTCGAGAACCCGTAACGTCGGCGTCCGACGGCAACGGGGGCTGTTGGAGCGCTGCACGCGAAGCGAATCCTTTTAACGAGCGGCGGGGCAAACGGGCTGTATGGCTATCAAGCCCGACTACGTCAAGAAGACGGGGAACATCCTCATGGAGCGATACCAGGATGCGTTCTCCCGGGAGGACTTCGAGCACAACAAGGACGCCGTCACGGAGCTGACCAACATCGAGTCGAAGAACGTCCGCAACCGGATCGCGGGCTACATCACACACAAGCGCAACTAGTACTGCGACCCAAAGTGGTATCACGCACTCCCACTGAAACGGGGGTATGACCACAGTTGGCGTACTCGGTGCGACCGGCGCGGTTGGACAGCGCTTCGTACAGTTGCTCGCCGGGCACGAGACCTTCGAGTTGTCCGTCGTGACTGCCAGCCCCGACAGCGCCGGTGAAACGTACCGTGACGCCGCGAACTGGGGGCTCGACACGCCGGTTCCGGAGTCCATCGCGGAGTTGCCCGTGCAGCCGACCACGCCGGCTGCGATCCCAGACGACACGGCCCTCCTGTTCTCGGCGCTGCCCAGCGACGTGGGGGCGGAGGTTGAGCCGGCCCTCTGCGAGGCTGGGTTCGTCGTCTCCTCGAACGCGAGCAACGAGCGCCGCGCCGGCGACGTGCCCCTCGTGGTGCCGGAGGTGAACGCCGACCATCTGGGGTTGATCGACGTGCAACGCGACGCGCGCGGGTGGGACGGCGCGCTCGTGAAGAACCCGAACTGTTCGACCATCACGATGGTCCCCACGCTGGCGGCCCTCACCGAGTTCGGCCTGGATCGCGTGCACGTCGCGACCCTGCAGGCCGTCTCCGGGGCGGGCTACTCGGGGGTCACGTCGATGGAGATCCTGGACAACGTCGTGCCCCACATCGGCGGCGAGGAGCGGAAGATGGAGACCGAATCCCGGAAGCTCCTCGGGGAGTTCACGGGGGCCGAAGTCCAACACCACGACGCCGTCGTGTCCGCCTCCTGCAACCGCGTCCCCACCTTGGACGGGCACTTGGAGAACGTCTTCGTCGAAACCAGCGACCACCCCGCGCCCGCGGACGTGGCGGCCGCCTTTGAGGACGCGCCGACACTCGACCTCCCGAGCGCGCCCGACCCGCTCATCGAGACCTTCACCGCCCCCGAGCGCCCGCAGCCCCGCCTCGACCGGATGCGCGGCGACGGCATGGCGATCGCCGCCGGCGGCATCCAGACCACCGACACCGGCATCCAGTACAACTGCCTCGCGCACAACACCATCCGGGGCGCGGCCGGCGCGAGCATCCTGAACGGCGAACTGCTCGCCCGCGAGGGCTGGGTCTGAGCGGCAGGCACACACGTTTGCGTTCGCCCGAGAACGCTGCGATATGACTCGCATCGAGTGGGCGTACACCCCTGCGACCAGTCGCGCACTCCGCGTCCTCTCGCTCGTCGGCGCGGGCGCTCTCGGGTCGCTGTTCGTCTGCTTCGGCGGCGCGCTCGTCTTCCTCGCGGCGCTGAGCGTGGGCACGCCGCTGGGATCGGAGTGTACGTCGCGCTCTTCGTGTCCCTGTTCGGCTGCCTGTTCGCCTGGCTCGGCTCCGTCGAGGGCTAGTCTACGCGGTTTTCGAGCGAGTCGCCGGCGTCCAGGCGGGAGAGGTTCTCGGCGACGATGTCGGCGAGTCGCGGCCAGTAGTCGGGCGTGTGGCCGGCGTTGTGTGGCGTCAACAGGACGTTCTCGAAGTTCCACAGCGGGTGGTCCTCGGGCAGCGGCTCGGGGTCGGTCACGTCGAGAGCGGCACCGCGGATCGACTGCCGGCGGATCGCCGTAACCAGCGCGTCGGTGTCGACGACGCCACCGCGTGCGACGTTCACCAGCACGCTTTCGGGAGGGAGCGTGTCGAACGCCGCGGCGTCGATGAGCCCGCGCGTGGTGTCGGTCAGTGGCGTGGCGAGCACGAGGTAGTCGGTGCGTGCGAGCGCGTCGTGGACCGCCGCGTCGTCGAACCCGATGACCTCGTCTGTCGGGCCGCCCTTCGATGGGGTGTACCGGACGCCGATGGTGTCGACATCGAAGCCCTGGAGGCGGTCGACGACTGCGTGCCCGATCGCGCCCAGGCCGACGACGGTGACCGTCGAGCCGCCGAGTTCGTGGGCCTGGTAGTGGCGGTACTCGCGGCGCTGCTGTCGCCGCCACCCCTCGTGGAGGTTCCGCGCGAACGTCAACACGGAGCCGAGGACTTGCTCGGCGATGCTGGGTGCGTGGATGCCCGCGGCGTTCGTCACCGCCACGCCGCGCTCGCGCAGCCGGTCCATGGGCAGGTGGTCGTAGCCGGCGTACGCACACGCGAACACGTCCAGGTTCCGGGCGGCGTCGAGGAGGTCCCGGTCGATCGCCGCACCGGTCACGACGCTGGCGTCAGCCACCAGGTCGCGCTCCGCGGCGGGCGTGCGGGCCACCGCCACGTCGCGGGTGGGCAGGCGGTCCCGGAGCGCGTCGGCGTACTCATCAACGGCCAGTCCATGCGTGCCCGTTCGCAGGACAACGACATCGGTCATGGCTGAGTGATCGGCACCCCGCGGTGTAAGCGTTCCGCGACAACCACCGTCCTCGCCGCTTTGCGAAGGGTTTTTCACTCACCTCCAATAGCATGACGTGATGAGTCAGCCACAGGGCCTCTCCTGTGCCGCCAAGCTCGCACGCGTGGTCCTCGACAACCGCGGCCCGCTGTCCCCCGTGGAAGTCGCCGACGAGGGCCGCCTCAGCGAGCCGCAGGCTCGTGACGCCCTCGCGGAGCTCGCCGACCAGGGCGTTGCGGAATGCGTTTGCGGCCTCTGTGAGTCCAGAGAGGAGATTTACGCGCTCACCGACACCGACCGCGGAGGTGGCTCCGGGCACGGCGAGTCGTAACCCTGATTGTTCGTGGCCTGATACCATGCGTGCACGCCGCTGTCCCCGGCCGAGTACGGCCATGCGGCCGCGATGACCGCCCGGAGAACCCCGGCGTGCGACATCACCGACGGCCGGCTGACGCCGGCACACGACGTCGGGGCCGTGTTCCGGTCCCGCGCCGCGGTGGCTTGCGCCGCCCCGGCAGTTGGCGGGGTCGACGACCCCGCCCGCCCGCCACGAGGGTTTCCCGGCCGACAGGGCGTGCCGCCCACGGATGAGGCCGGTCGTTAGTGTTGCGGGCGACACCGTTCCTTCGAACACCGTTTGACCGCCCAGCCTGCGCTGTAGGCGCGGCGTCAGCGCTCAGCGTCGCTGCCGGTGGACTCCTCGGAGAGCTCGGCGGCCACCTGTTCGGAGACCGCGTCCGGGACCCGCGACTCGACCTCGTCGCCGACGCGCGCTTCGGCTTCGGCCTGGACCTGTTCTTCGGCGGCCTCGGAGACCGCGTCCTGGATGGCGCGCTCGTAGATCGACATCTTCTCCCAGACGCGCAGAATATACCCGACCACCAGGCCGGCTTCGAACGCCGCAACCCGCGGGTCGAAGCGGTAGACGAGTACCGCGAACCCACCGATGAACAGCACGCCGTACAGCAACTCGATGTGGAACATCGTCTGCCAGCCGTGCAGCCGATTTCGAACGGACATACGGCCGGGGGTACGGTGGGCGGCGCAAAAAATCCACCAACCAGGCGGTCACTCGTCGTCGCTTGTGAGCACGCGTTCGGCGTCACGCACCGACTGCTCGATGTCCGACAGCATGTCCGTCTGCTGTTCGTTCGCGGCCGCGACATCGGCCGTTTCGTCGGCCACGGCGTCGGCGCGCTCGACCACCGTGTCGATCGCCGCGGAGATCTCCGCGGCGGTTTCGGCCTGCTCGTCGGTGGCGGCCGCGATCTCCGCGATGCCCTCCGCGGTCTCCCCGATCGCGCTGGCGATCGCGTCCTGGTTCTCGACGAGCTCCTCGGCGGCGGTGCGCGCCGAGGACACCTGATCGTTGGCCGCGGCGACGCTTTTCGCGGTTTCCTCGCTGTCGGCTTCGATGTCCGCGACCAGCGCCTCGATGTCGCCGACCTGTTGTTGGGACTGCTCGGCGAGGTCCTTGACCTCCTCGGCGACGACCGAGAACCCGCTGCCGTCCTCGCCGGCGCGGGCGGCCTCGATGTTGGCGTTCAACGCCAGCATGTTCGTCTGGTCGGCGATGTCGTTGATCACGTCCACCAGCTGGTCGATCTCGTCGAGGTGCTCGCGCAGCGACGCGGTGTTCACGCTGACCGTGTCCCCGGCGTCGGCGAACGCCTCCACGGCCGCCAGCACGCGCTCGGCTGCCTCCCGGGATGCCTCGGCCCGTTCGCGTGCTTCCGTGCTCCGCTGGCGCACTTCGTCGGCGCTGGCGGCGACCTCTTGGATGGTGGCCGACAGATCCGACACGTCGGCGGCGATGTCGTTGACGTCGCTTGCCTGTTCGGCGGCGAGATCGCTGATCTCCTGGCTGGCGTCGGCGACTCCTTCGCCGACGTCCCGCAGCTCCGTCACGGCCGCCTCCACGTCGTCAGTGAGCGTGCGCTGTGCGCGTTTCACGCGCTCGCGCTGTTCGACCACGTCGGTCACGATAGTGAGGACTTCCACGGCCCCGATCACCGCACCGTCGTTGTGCAGTGGGGTCGCCGAGGCCTTGGCGTGCTGGGCGCCTGCAGGCAGTTCCGAGGTTCGAACCGACGTCTCTCGGATCGCCTCGCCGCGCTCCAGGACGGCTTCGGCCAGCGTCTGGGTCTCCCCCTCGGTACCGAACAGCTCGATCGAGGGGGTGCCGACCGCGTCAGCGGCCTCGACGCCCGTCATCTCCACGATGGCGTCGTTCCAGAGCACGACCGTCCCGTCGCGGTCAACGACGAACAGCGGCTCCGGGAACGCCGTGAAAAACTGACTGAGTGCGCCGCGCCACACCTCCTCCCCCATGTCGTCGGCGTCCAGTGCGGCAATCGACATAGATGGGGTAGGAAAGACACATAAATAAGCGTCTCGGTGGTTGTGTGCGATGAAAACGCACTAACGGTGCGGGATCGAAGCCGGCGTATGGAGTACGAAGCCGTCGCCGACCTCGCGCCGGATCGCCGGGTGGCGTTGTTCGAACGGGACGCCGGCGTCGACGCCGTGCGCTCGGACGTGGCGGAAATCCTCGACCGCGTGGAGAGCGAGGGCGACGTTGCGCTGCGGGCGCTCGCCAGCGAGTTCGACGACGTCGAGGTCGGGAACCTGGACGTCACCGACGAGATGGAGCGCGCCGCTGACGCGGTGCCCGACGACGTGTACGACGCCATCGAGGACGCCGCGGCGAACATCCGGGCGTTCCACGAGGCCCAGTTGCCCGACGACTGGCGGGAGTCGTTCGCTGCGGGGCGGGAGCTGGGGCGGCGCTTCCGGCCCGTGCGGCGGGTGGGCGTGTACGCACCCGGCGGCACGGCAGCATACCCGTCGTCGGTGTTGATGGGGGTGATCCCGGCGGTAGTGGCGGGCGTCGAACAGGTGGCCGTGGCGACGCCGCCCGCCGAGACGATCAACCCCGTCACCCTGGCGGCGGCGCACGCCGCCGGCGCGGACCGCGTCTACCAGGTCGGGGGCGCGCAGGCCATCGGCGCGTTCGCGTACGGCACCGAGACGGTTGACACCGTCCAGACGGTCGTCGGCCCCGGCAACAAGTGGGTGACGGCGGCCAAAGCCGAGGTGCGGGGCGACGTGGAGATCGACTTCCTGGCGGGCCCCTCCGAGTTGCTCGTGGTCGCGGACGAAACCGCGGAGCCGGCGTTCGTCGCCGCCGACCTGCTCGCGCAGGCCGAACACGACCCGAACGCGAGCGTGGTTGCCGTCACCGACGACGAGGCGACCGCCGCCGCGATCACCGACGCGGTTGCGGCCCGCCTCGACGACCGCGAACGCGCCGACACCATTCGGGCCGCCCTCGACAACGAGGCCAGCGGCGTGTTCGTCGCGCGGTCGATGAGCGAGGCCGTGATGTTCGCCGAGGAGTACGCCGCCGAACACCTCTCGATCCAGGCCAGCGACGACGAGGCACTGCTGGACCGCATCGACAGCGCCGGCTCGGTGTTCCTCGGCGGGTACGCGCCCGTCGCCGCCGGCGATTACGCCGCCGGCACCAATCACGTGTTGCCCACCAACGGGACTGCACGGGTCACCGGCGGCCTGAGCGTCGACACGTTCCTGCGGTCGACGACGGTCCAGCGCCTCGACCGCGAGGGGCTGGCGGCGCTCCGGGAGACGGTGACCACGCTGGCCGACGCCGAGGGACTTGAGGGGCACGCGGCCAGCGTCGACGCTCGGTTCGAGGACGAGTAAACCGAACCGAACGCCTCCTTGCTCGCGTCCGGACTGGCACGTCGACCCGGACGCGGCGGACGATCTCCCTGTGCGCGCCTCGACGGCTCCACGGCCGACTTCTTCGTGCGAATCCACCCGAGAAGGCGGCGTGATCGACTACTGGGAGCCGTCGAGTTCGAACGCCACCTGCACTTCCGTCTGATACGTGCGCTCCTCGACGGCGCCGATTTCGACGCCCTGGTCGACGACTTCCGCCCACACCACGTTGTCGAGGGTGTCCTCCGCGCGGTCGATGGCGTCGTCGGCGGCGGCGGTGAAACTCTCCTCGCTGGTGCCGGTGAGCAGGACCTTCTTGAAGACCATATGACAGCATTCCGCTGGGGCCGGCATAAAACTATGCGCCGGCGGGCGTGCTACGCGACGCCAGCCAGGTACAGCGCCGCGTACGCGGCGACCGCGACCGTGACGGCTGCGAGCCCGGTGAGCGCGGCGGCGGGCACCGTGGGGCGTCGCCGATGTGGGATGGGAACGACGCCGATGGTGCCGACCGCGAGCACGCTGAACACGAACTGATAGGAGGTGTCGAGGGTTGGCGCGGGCACGGCGAGCACCGCCAGGCCGTATCCGGCGCCCGCGACCGCGCGGGCGGTGACAAACTCCCGGAGGCTGCGGTCGGCGATCGCGAGCGCGCCCAGTACACCCAGCCAGATGGCCGCGAGTTCGACCCCGAACGCGCCCACCACCTGCAGGGTGGGGTCGGCAGCGAGCGTCACGCGGTCGGCGAACACGGTGACGTCCAGGGGGGACAGCAGCGCCGGCGGGTCGCCGGTGAACAGATCACCGAACGGGTGGCTCACCAGACCGACGGCGGCGACCGCGAACAGGCGCCGCCCGCGGACGCCGATCCCCGATGCGACGGCGGCGAGGAACCACCCGGTGACCGCGAACACCGCAGCAACGACGGCCGCGGCCGGGCCGCTGGTGGCGAACACGGCGGCGACCAGCGCGCCCAAGCAGCCCGCGGCGAGCGCCCGGTGGGTGGGCGCGAGCGCGAACGCGGCCGCTGCCGGGAGCGTAATGACAACCGAGTGGGTCACGCCCCGGTGGGCGGTCGTCGACGCGCCCCAAAAGGAGTTGGCCGCGGCGAGGGGCTGGGTCGGATCGACGCCGACGACCCCGACCAGCGCGGCCACCATGTCGACGTCCGGGAGCGCGGCGAACAGCCCGGCGGCGACGGCCAACGCCAGCACACGGCGACGGGGCACGCCCGTTCGGCCGACGAACAGCGCCACCACGCCGAACGCCAGCATCGCGTGTCCAACGAACATGCCCGCGATACGCCGCCGCGGCGCATAAGCTGTGCCCCCGGAGCCGCCCAGCCGGCCGGGCGTGCGCCGCGATCACTCGTGGGCGGCGTCCCACTCCTCGGGCTTGCGGAAGTTCCCACAGCCGTTGCACTCGATGCGGCCCATCGAATCCATCGCGTTGTCGATGGACTCGCAGTTCGAGCAGTACCACCCCCAGCGGCGCTCGCGGTCCGGCGTGCGGTACACCACGAAAAACGGGCCGTCCTGGCCGGTCTCACCCTCGTCCGTGGCGACGTACAGCGGCTGGCTGTCCTCGCCCTCGACGGTCAGCATACCACCGCCTACCGCGGTCCCGCATTTATCGCTTTCCACCGGGTGTCAGTTCCGAAACCCCCTTTGCCGGCACCCACCTCCGTTCACCACTGTGTCGCCCGGTATCTATCACTACTCGGACCTAGAGAACGTCTACGACACGCCCGAACGAGCCGGCCGGCTGGCGGGACTGCTCGCGGGCCGCGACCCCGACGCGATCACCGCCGGGACCGGTGACAACACCGCGCCCGGGGTGCTGTCGCTTGTCACCGACGGCGAGCAGGCCATGGACCTCTACAGCGCCGTCGACCCGGACGTTGCCACGTTCGGCAACCACGACTTCGACTACGGGCCGTCGCGGACCGCGGCGGTGGTCGCGGACTCCCCACAGACGTGGGTGTCGGCCAACGTCTACCACGACGGCGACCGGGTTGCCGGCGTCGAGCCCTGGACGCTCGTCGAGCGCGACGGCACCACGCTCGGGTTCTTCGGCGTGCTCGATGCGGACACGCCCGCGCTCAACCCGATGGCGAGCGACCTCACCGTGACCGACCCGATCCAAGCGGCCACCGACGCCGAGGCGGCGCTCCGGGACGCCGGCGCGGAGTACGTGATCGCGCTCTCGCATCTCGGGCGCGGCGACGACGAACTCGCGGCCGCCACCACTGTTGACGCCGTGCTCGGCGGCCACATCGCCAGCGAGCGCGTCGAACGCCTCGACGGCACGCTGCTCACGCGCCCCGGCGCCGGCGGTGACGTGGTCTTCGAGATCGACATCGCGGCCGACACCGTGACCCGCCATCAGGTCGACAACGCGCCACGCCACGACGGCGTCACGGCCGCGCTCCGCGACCGACTAGCGGACGCCGGCCTCGACGCCGTCGTGGGACACGTCACACCCCCCATGGAGCGGACCGAGCGCACGCTCTTCGAGGGGGAGTCCCGTATCGGGAACTTCGTGGCCGACGCCTACCGGTGGGCCGCCGACGCCGACGTCGGCCTCCAGAACGCCGGCGGCGTCCGTGACGGGCCCGCCCTCGCGGGTGATGTGACCGTCGCGGACCTCGTCAGCGTCGTGCCGTTCGCGGAGCCCGTCAGCGTCGCCGAGCTCACCGGCAGGGAGCTCCTGGACGTGTTCCGGGCGGGCAACGGCAGCGGCGGTCTCGGGTTCGCCGAGCCGGACTGGTGGCACGCCCACGTCTCGGGTGCGACGCTCGAATGGCGCGACGGGGACGGCCTCGTGAGTGCGTCCGTCGGCGGCGACCCGGTCGACCCGGACGCCACGTACACGCTCGCGACCACCGACTACCTGTTTTACTCCGACGACGAGTTCCCCGCGCTCGACGCCGGCCACCGGATCGACCAGCTGGACACCCAACACGAGGTGTTGGCGTCGTACGCCCGCCAGGAGGGCATCAACCCGGAGACCGAGGGGCGCATCCGGTTCCACGCCGACGACTGACGCCCCCACGCCCCGCCTCCCGCGCGCCGACCGCCACCTAAAAGATGCGGGTGGACATCCGTACGCGCATGAGCGACGAGGACCTCCGCGGCACCGTCGAACAGGTCGGCAGAGGCTTCAACCTCGGCGAATACGAGGTCGAAGCCTACCTCACGGTGTTGCGCCACGGCGAACTCACCGCCAGCGACATCGCCGACCGCACGGACATCCCCCAGCCACGCGTCTACGACACCGTTCGGAGCCTCGGCGACCGCGGGCTCGTCGAGTTGCGCGAGTCACGCCCCATGAAGATCGTCGCGCTCAGCCCCGAGGACGCGTTCGCCGGGCTCCAGGAGGACTTCCAGGAGATGGTCGGCGCGCTCGAAGCCGAGTACACCCAGCCCGCCCGCAACACCGAAGCCGTCTCGCTGGTGAAATCCCGCTCGACGATCGTGCGGTACTTCGGCGACGTGATCGCGGAGGCCGACTTCGAGTTGGTGTGCTCGCTCACGCCGAGCCTGCTGGAGCGGTTCGCCGACGACCTCGCGGCCGCCGTCGACCGCGGCGTCAGCGTCGACGTGGTGGTCAGCCCGGCACGGAACGCTCCGAACCCCGACGCCTTCGACTACGCCGCCGCCACCACCGCCGCGCGCGGCCGCCGCGGCATCACCACGCCCGTCATCGCGGTCGCCGACGGCCGGTATTCGGTGTACGCCACCCAGGACGCCGTCCGCGACGACTCCGACCGCTACGGCGTGATCTTCGATCAGTCCGCGCTGGGGTTCCTGGTGTCGGGCTTCTTCGACACGGTGTTGTGGTCGACGGCCACCGAGTCGCTGTACGACCCCGCCACGGAGCTGTCGTTGCCCCGGACGTACGCCGCGATCCGGCGCTGCGTTCGGGACCTCCAGTCCGTCGACGAATCCGTCTACGCCACCGTCACCGGCCGGGACGTGCTCACGGGGGCCGACCGCAGGATCCAGGGGCGGATCGTCGAAACCAGGTTCGAGGAATCCGGGGAGGTCGCGACCATCATCGTCTACACCGAGAACGGCGACCGCGTCGAGGTCGGCGGCCGGGTGGCCGCCCTCGAAGACGTCGAAGCCCACGAGATCGCGGTCGCCCGGGACGCCCCGCCGGCGCTCTGAGCAGGCGGTTACGACTCCAGGGGGAACTCAGTGCGGCGGCCGTCCTCGGTTACCACGGCGTCCAGCAGCCGGGTTGGCGTCGCGTCGTAGGCCGGGTTTTCGACGGTGAACCCCGCCGGCGGCTCCCGGATCACCTCGCTTGTGTCCCGGAAGTCGTTCGTGAACTGGAAGCCGTCCGCGACGAGTTTGGCCGCCGACCCCGCCACCGTGACCGGGGTGCCGGCGTCCGCAGCCGCCGCCACGATCGGGTACGTCCCCACGCGGTTGTAGTAGGTGTCTGCCACGATGCAGTCCATCCCCAACAGCACGCGGTCACAGTCGTCGAGGACGTGGCCTGCGGCCCCGTCCACGATGAGCGTGGGGTCGACGCGGTCCAGTTGGGCGAGCGCGCGCACGGTCTTCCGGCCGAGGTGTCGGGGCCGGGCTTCGGTCACGAACACGTCGAGGTGCGCGCCGTCCTGTGCTGCGAGCTCGATCGCCTCCAGCACCGTCGACGAGTAGTCGTGCGTGAGCAGCGTCTGCCCGTCGGTGATGTGTTCGGCGGTCGCGGCGGCGGCGTCGTGTTTGCCCATGTTCACCCGCGCAACCACGTCGTCGATGGCGGCCGCGGTCACCTCCTGGGCCTCCGGGATCGACGCCGGGTCGGCGTCCCGAACCCGGGAGACGACCTCCCGCTGGGTCGTCACCAGCGAGGCGTGGGAGGGGTTCGCGCGCCGCAGCGCCGTGCTGTTGCGCTCCAGGGCGCGCACGTACGCCGCGACCGTCGGATAGTCGCTGTCCAGCAGCGCCTCCAGGGCTCGCGCCGCCTTCACCGCGACGACCGAGGAGGAGTGCGTGCGCATCTCCCGGATCTCCTCGGCGGTCTCGTCTATCATACGCGATGGTTCGCGTCGGTTCCGGCAAATGCTTTCCGGAGTCCCTGCCGGTTCCCACACGGGCTTTCCGTCTCGCGCCCCAACCCACTGGCATGGTTGCCGTCTCGTACTACTGCCCGCGGTGTGGCGCCGTCGCCGAGCTCGACCGGGACGCGTATCTCGCGGACAAATCCGTCACGCCGTTCCCGCTGGCGGGCTGGACGTACGCCACCCCCAGCGACGACTACGAGGCCGACGAGTGGGACGGCGTGGCGCTGTCGTGTGGCGACGCCGACCACGACGGTCTGGACTGGACTCACCCCCCACACGAGGCCGACAGCCACGACGACACGCCAGGCTGTGGGGAGGCCGTGTACCTGAACTTCGTGCGGTTCGAGGACGGCCAGGAGGTCGACGGAACACAGGAGTCACAGCCGGTCACGCTCGCCGATTCGCTGGAGCCGACGGGGCCACGTGGCCCCACCGGCCCGGGATTCTCCCGGTAGCTACCCCTTGACGTTGCAGACCGGATACGTGCGGACGACGGGGTCGCCCACGCCCAGGCCGGCTGACACATCGACCACGTCGTCGATGTCCTTGTAGACGCCGGGCGCTTCCTCCGCGATCGTCGCGCCTGAGGCCGCCTTCACGTGGATGTCGTCGTCGGCTTCGAGGGCGTCCTGCACGTCGCCGCCCTGGTACTCGTCTTTGGCCTGGGTGCGGCTCATCAGGCGGCCCGCGCCGTGGGCGGTCGAACCGAACGTCCGGCCCAACGACTGGCTGCCCCCACGCAGCACGTAGCTGCCCGCGCCCATCGACCCCGGAATGATGACCGGCTGGCCGACCTCCCGGTAGGCCGCCGGCACCTCCGGGTGGCCGGCGGGGAACGCGCGCGTCGCGCCCTTCCGGTGGACGAACAGCTCGCGCTCGACGCGCTCGCCGTCCCCAGCGAGGCTGTAGCCGTCCTCGGTCTCGACGACCGCGTGGGTTTCGCGCTTCGCGATGTTGTGGGACACGTCGTACAGCAGGTCCATCCCGAGGGCCTCCCAGTCGGGCGCGTCGAAGACATCGGCGAACGTCTCCCGGACGGCGTGGGTGATGAGCTGGCGGTTCACCCACGCGAAGTTGATGGCCGCGCACATCGCGCCGTAGTACGACGCGGCGAGCTCGGAGCCCGCGGGCGCGGCTGCGAGGTCCTTGTTCGGCAGCGACGCCAGGAAGTCGGGGTGCTCCTGTTCGATGCGGCGCAGGTAGTCCGAACAGATCTGGTGGCCCAGGCCGCGGGAGCCACAGTGGATCAACACGACGACCTGGTCCTCGGCGAGCCCGAACGCCGCGGCGGTGTCGTCGTCGTAGACGTCGGTGACGCGCTGGACTTCCAGGAAGTGGTTGCCCGACCCGAGCGACCCCATCTGGCTCGCGCCGCGGTCGCGGGCCTTCTTCGAGACGGCGTCCAGATCGGCGTCGAGCCGCTGCCCCTCGTCCTCGCAGTGGCGGCGGTCCGCGGGAACGGCGTACCCTTCTTCGACACACCAGTCGATGCCGCGTTCGAGGGCGGCGTCCAGGTCGGCGTGCGTGCCGTCGTGGACGCCGCCGCCGCCCAGCCCGCAGGGGACGGCGTCGTACAGCGCGTCCACGAGCGCCGCTTCGCGGCCCTTGACGTCGTCGTAGGTGAGCGTCGTGGTCAGCATGCGGACGCCGCAGTTGATGTCGAAGCCGACGCCGCCCGGCGAGATGCAGCCGTCCTCGGCGTCGAAGGCGGCGACGCCGCCGACGGGGAACCCGTAGCCCTGGTGGCCGTCGGGCATGCAGAGCGCTGGGGCGACGGCACCGGGCATGCCGGCGACGTTGCGGAGCTGGGTGAGCGTGTTGTCGGTGCTGATCTGCGCCAAGAGGCTGCGGTTGGCGAGCACGCGCGCCGGCACCGACTCGTCGCCGGTGTCCGCGAGCGCCCAGACGTCCGGCTCGACTTCGGTGAGCCGGTGGCCGTCGGCGTCGAAGGTGGACATGGCTGTTCGTCGGCCGCCCGCGCTGGAATACGTTTCGGCTACGACCCGGCGTCGTCGCCGCGGGCTGCCGGCTGCGGGGTGGCTGTCCGGTCGTCCCAGGCGTCGAGTACGCGATCGAGGGACAGCGGGCCGCCACCGGTGACGAACAGCGCCGACACCATGCCGAACAGCGTGACGTGGGCCAACACCGGGTCGTCCGGCAGGCCGAACAGGGTCGTCGTCAACACGAGGAACGCGGTGGCCGCGGTGGCCCGCGTGAACAGCCCGAGCACGAACAACACGCCGACCGCAAGCTCCGTGGCACCGGCGCCGAGCACCCAGAGGCCGGGATCAACGGGGACGACCGTCGTCAGCTCGTATTTCTCGACCACCGCGAGCGCCCGCCCGGGGTGTGCGAGTTTCTCCCAGAACCCGAGCAGCGCGAAGTTGAACCCGAGGCCGGCGCGGATCACGGTGGGTGCGTAGCGTTCGAAGGGCCGAATGAGGTCGTTGAACCGGTCGACGACCGGATGCAGCGGGTCGAGTCGCCCGTACAGCGATCCGTCGGCGGCCGCGACCCGCTGGAGCAGGTGGTCGGCGCTCGGGCGGCCGCTGCCCAGCAGCGCGATCCCCAGGAACCCGCCGATGTACTCGCTTGCGAGCACGAGTTCGGGGTGGACGACGAGCTCCGCGAGGTAGGCGGTCAGCCCGACGAGGGCGACGGCGCGGGTGGCCAGCCCGAACAACAGCAGGAACCCGATGGTGACCTGGAAGACGCGGGTCGGCGATTGGACCGCCGGCGAGATGAAATAGCCGGTGAACCCCGCCCCGATCAGTGGCAGCCCGACCGCCAGCCGGAGCATCCACGGCATGAACGTGTGGTAGCCCGCGAGGGCGTCCCGGAGCGCGTGGACGTCCGTGGCGGCCGGCTGGTAGCGGACTGCGACGACCAGGATCGTCACGACCGCGGCCGCGCCGGCCGCGACGATGGCGGCGTTCAGCGGCGTCGACAGCACGTCCACGAGGAACGCGATGGCGCGGTCCGTGGGCGCGCCGTCGGAGACGTACCTGACGTGACCCGGCGACGCGGGTGCGACTGGGGGCATGCTGTGTGGTCGTAGGCGCTCGACACGCAAAAGCCTCTCACACGTCGAAAACGACGTATGCGGCCCAGTCGTCGGGGTGCTCGCGAACGGCGTCGGGTGGCGTCCCCGCCTCGGCGTGGGTGGGGCCGCCGGGCGGCGTGAGCTGCATCTCCGAGTACGTCACCGCCTTGAGGTCGCGGGCGTGGACCGCGTCCAGTGGCACCCCTCGGGCTGACGCTGTGACGCGCCAGTCACCGCCGCCGGTGGGTTCATCGACGGTTGCGGCGTTGTCCACGGGCAACACGCCTTGCACGTCGCGCTCGTAGAGCAGCCGGGTGAGGTAATCGTACAGCGCCGCCTCCCGTGATTCCGCGCGCTCGGACACCGTGAGTTGCGCGCCGGTGGCCGGCACGTCGTCGTCGATCATCGCCGCCGCCATGCCGTCCGCGACCGCGCCGAACACGCCGCCGAGACTGTCGGCGGCCGCCGCCACGGCGATGTCGGCGGTGTGCTCGCGTAACGCGAACGTCACGCGCCGCCCCCGCCTGGTTCGATGGTATGCATTGGGTCTGCGAACGGCCAGGACGCCCGAAAGGATTTCGACGCCCCGGTTCCCCGTGCGGGACGGTGGAATTATAGTCGTCGCGACGCAACACTCTGGGGTGAGCGTCACGGTGGACAAACAGGTAGTGCCCCCGGGAAGCGGTGACTACCTTGAGGCGGCGTGGGCGCTGAAAGAACACATCCGGGAGCACGAGGGGCTCCTGAAACAACGCCGTGGGTTCTTCGCGAACGCCTATCGACGGGCCGCAGTGCACTGTTTTCTCGGCGGCGGTGACGACGAGCTGGTCGGGTTCGCGGCGGCGCGATCCGACGGCTACATCCTGTTTCTCGCGGTGGCGCCGGACTATCGCGGCGAGAACTTCGGCGAGCAACTCGTCGCGTCCGTCGCCGCCGACGCCGGCAAGGCCTCCTGTCACGCCCGCATGACCAACGAGAACGCCATCGGGTTCTACCGGAACCTCGGGTTCACCGTCGAGCGCGAGATCGAGGACTACTACGAGGACGGCACCGGCGCGTACTACCTCCGGCTGGGCGACCACGACCGCATCCGGGATCGCATCTCAGAGCTGCTGCGCGGCGGCCGATAGCTCAGTCCGCCCGCGTGGGCTGGGACTCCCGCACCGCAAACGACTGCTCGGGCACGCCACCGGCGTCGGGCTCCCCGATCCCGGTGACCGCGTGGAACACCGCAGTCGGGTCGTCGCTGACCCGCCAGCGCAGCCACGTTCGCGCAACGACGCTGAGCCGCCGCCGCAGCGTCAGCGTGGGCCGCTGTGAGAGCACGTCACAGTCCTGGGCGCGGATCAGGCGGTGCTGGTCGGCGTACATCACGGCCGCCGCGAGCACCGGGAACTGGCAGTCGGCGGGCAGGTGCTCGATGCCCGCGACGCCGTGGCGGTAGAGGCGCTCGGTGCGGTCGAGTTCGGCACGGATCGCGTCCCGGACCTGCGGGGTGGCCGATAGGGCGGCGATGTCGTCGTGGCTCGCGCCGTGGGCGGCCAGGGTCTGACTGGGCAGGTAGATGCGGTCGTAGTCGAGTACGTCCTCCCGGACGTCCCGCAGGAAGTTCGTGAGCTGGAACGCCTCCCCCAGCGACGCCGCGTGTGGACGCGCGCGCTCCGGTTCCGGGGCGTCCATGATGGACAGCATCATGTATCCGACCGCGACCGACGACCCACGGAGGTACTCCGCCAGGTCGTCGTGGCTCCGGTAGCGCGCGGTGTCGACGTCCTGTTGCATGGCGTCGATGAACGTGGTGACCTCCTCGCGGGGGATGTCGTGGTCCTCGCGGAGCGCGGCGAACGCCGCAAGCACGGGGTCGTCGGGGTCGCGATCACCGAGAGCGGCCGCCCGCACGTGTGCCAGGCGGCGGCGCTGTTCGTCGGGCGGCCCAGGTGCCTCGTCGTCGACGATCTCGTCGGTGAGCCGGAAGAACGCGTACAGGACGTACGTGGGGTAGCGGACGCGCTCGGGGAGGAACCGGGTGGCGATGTGGAACGTCCGACCGGTGCGGCGCTGGACTGCCTTGCTCCGTCGTAGGTGTTCCGGTGAGACCATGGATGACAGTGCGTGTGCGGCGTTGCCTGACGCGCAATACGACCTGTGTGGACCTACACTCGTTTCGCGCCTCAAACCGACACCCCATCAGTTTGGGTGCTTTAGGTGCGCTAGTACTCGTGGTACACTTCCCCGCAGCGCCGACATTCGATGCGGGTCGCGCCGAACCACGGATCGATCTTCTCAACCGGACCGTGACACTCCGGACACACCCCCATCCCCTTGTCGTCGGCCGCGCGCACCGACAGATCGAGCATCAGGTCCTCTAACTCCTCGATCTGCTCGCGTTGCTCCTCGACGACCGCCTCCAGCTCGTCGACGCGTTGCTCGTAGGCCGCCGCCGAATCGAGATCGACGACGACGTCCTCACTGCGCTCCGTGGCCTCGCTGGCTTCCGATTCGGCGTCCGTCTCCGTGTGGTCTTGGGTGTCGGTCGCCTCCGCCGCCTGCTCTCCCGAGTTGTCGGCGTCTTCGCTCACAGCTAGTGGTAGGCGCTCGCCCGTTTCAAACACGGACCAAACTGGTGGCCCCTCGGCGTGGCGTCGTTCACACCAACTGGCGCATGTACACCCCAACGCCAACCACGACGATCGCGAACCCGACGTTCAGCGCGCCCGGCACCCGCTGGCCCCGCGAGATCCGGACGAGTCCGAACGCCGCGATGGCGACGGCAACCATCACATGCACCGCGACGACGAGATCCTGCTTCTCCATACCGCCGCTTCGACCGGCGGCGTCTTCAACGATGTGCCAAACCATCACCCCGCGCCGTCGACCGACGGGGCCGTCGTCTCGATGGCGCGGCGCAGGTGGCGCTGGGTAACGACCAGCCCGCTGGCGTCGGTGGCGTCGAACTCCGTCTCGCGGAGGTGGTCCTCCATCGCCAACAGCGCACCCTCGCGGACGACACCCGCGATGTCGCTGCCCGTGTAGCCGGTCGTGGCGGCGGCCAGCGCGGTGGTGTCGATGCGTCCGGTCGCCACGCCGTCGAGTTGCACCTCGAAGATCGCGGCCCGGGCGTCCTGGTCCGGGATCGGAACCGCGACCTGGGTTTCGATCCGCCCCGGGCGAAGCAGCGCAGGGTCCACCGACTCCCGACGGTTCGTCGCCGCCAACACCGCAACCGAACCGCGGGGCGACAGCCCGTCTAGCTCGGTCAGCAGCTGGGAGACGACGCGCTCGGACGCCCCCGTGTCGGTGTCGTGGCGGGCCGGCGCGAGCGAATCAACCTCGTCGAGGAACACCACGGCGGGCGCGAGCCGCCGCGCGCGCTCGAACAGGTCCCGAACGCCGCGCTCGCTCTCGCCCACGTAGCGGTTCATCAACTCCGGGCCGTCGACGGACAGGAAGTTCGCGTCCGTGGACGCCGCCACGGCCTTCGCGAGCATCGTTTTCCCGGTTCCGGGCGGCCCGTGTAACAACACGCCGGTCGGCGCGGCCGCGTCCAAGCGCTCGAACAACGCCGGATACCGCTGGGGCCACTCGACGGTCCGCACCACCTCGCGTTTCGCGCGGTCGAGCCCGCCGATGTCCTGGTAGGTGGTCGTCGGCGTCTGCACCGACGCGTCGCGGAGCGTGGACGGACCCACGGCGTCCAGGGCGGCTTCGAGGTCGCGCTGGCGGATCACCGGCGGGCCGGCCGCGCTGCCGGCAGCCCTGGTCGCGGCGTCGACGAGTACGGCGGTCAGGTCCGCGCCGGTGTACCCGTGGGTTCGGTCGGCCACCGCGTCCAGCGACACCGCGTCGGCGAGCCGAACGCCGTCCGTGTGTACGTCGAGGATGGCGCGCCGAGCGGCCGGATCAGGCACGCCGACGCGCACCTCCGCGTCGAAACGCCCGCCCCGCCGGAGCGCCGGATCAACGGCGTCGGGATCGGTGGTCTCCCCGACCACCACGACTGTGTCGTGGCCCCGGACGCGGTCGAGCAGCCACCCGAGCGCCGACGGCGACCCGCGACCGCTGGCGCCGTCCGCCGTCGGGTCGGGGGCGGCCGCGGCCAGCGACTCCACGAACACCACGCAGCCCGGCTCGGCGTCCCGGGCGGCGTCCAACACCGCCGCCAGCGCGTCCCGGTCGCCGGCGTCCTCGGGGGCCACCGACTCGACCGCCAGGTCGGCGGCCGCCGCCACCGCACGCACGAGCGTTGTCTTCCCGGTGCCTGCCGGCCCGTGGACGAGCACGCCGGCCGGCGGCCGCACGCCGATGGCGGCGTACGAATCGGCGACCAGCGGCGCGACGACGAGCCGCCGGAGCGCACCGCGTTCGTCGTCGAGCCCGCCGACCCTGGTGTCGGCCGGCGTCGCGTGCTCCGCGTCCGCGTGCCCGCTGTCGGCGGCGTGGCCCGTGAGCGTGATCGCCGTGTCGGCGGTGACGGTGACGGGACCGCCCGGCGTCGTGTCCTCGACGTCGAGAGTCACCACGACGGTGCCGCTGAACAGCGGCACGGCGATGCGGTCGTCCGCGACCAGGTGACGCCCGGCGAGCGCGCGTGCAAGCGCGTCGGCGTCGCCCTCCAGGGTCGACGACGTGGCCGGTGCCACGGTGAGCTCGGCTGCCGGACTGGGATCGGCGGGCGCAACCGTGACCGTGTCCGTCGGGCCGACGTTCCGCAGCACATCCGCGCCCGCGAGCCCGCTGCTGGCCGCGATGGCCGTGGTGTCGGGGCCGACAGTCGCAACGGTGTCCTCGCTGCCGGTGACGGTGACGGCGTCGCCCTCCGCCACCCCGATCTGCTGGCGGGTTTCGGCGGTGAAACTGAGCTGGCCCGGACCGACAGCCGGCGCGTCGGCTGTCCTGTCGGCGGCGTCTCTGAGGGTGACACGCACCCGCGTCATCCGCCTCCTGCCTCCGGTAGCACACCTACAGGTTGCCGCTCAATGCTAAAGCCCCATCCCCCATGTGTTTGGGTGTTCGAGCGTGCCGCGACATGTGGGAGTTTCTACCAAATTGATTGGGGGCTGTAGTTACCCACCCACGCCACCATCATCCACACGTCGGACGACGCCAACTCCACACCACTCATCCATGTTCACGGTCGAACAACAGGCCACAATCGACGCGCCGCCCGGCGACGTCTTTTCCTTCCTCGATGACCCTCGGAACCACGTCAAGATCACGCCCGGACTCATCACCGTCACGGATGTCGAAGCGCTTGCCAGTGGCGGCAAACGAGCCAAATACCGATACAAACTCGCCGGCGTCGAACTCGTCGGCACTGTCGAAGACATCGAACGCGTGCCCGAGCGCCGGCTCGTCCAGGAGCTGACGGGCGCCATCGACGGCACCATCACGTACCGGCTCTCCGGCGACGACACCACGTCGCTGACCTACGAGGCCGAGTACGACCTGCCGGACACGGTCATCGAATCGGTGCTGGCCCCGATCGCAAAAGCATACAACAAACGGGAAGCCGCCGCCACCGTCGACAACCTCACGACGTTCCTCGAACACTGACACGGATCCGCCACAGCCGGCGTGTGGCCCGCGTCACTCCTCGAAGAACGCGCCGACGAGCTTCTGCTTGGCAGCCTGCAGATGCTGGTGGTACGTCGACGGCACGATATCCATCGACTCCGCGAGCTGCTTGCCCTCCGCGCGCCGCGGCCACTCGAAGTAGCCGCTCACGTACGCCTTCTGGAGGGCGGTGAGCTGCCGGTCAGTCAGGTCGTTGCGCAACTCCTCGCGGAACCCATGCGGGGTCTGCTCGGGATCGTCCTCGTGGTACGCGACCAGCTCCACGTCGGCGTACTTGTCCCGCAACGTGCTCAACACCCGCCGCGCCGCCCCCTCGGTTCCGACCCGGACGTCGAGCTCCAGCGTCGTCCGGTCGGCGTGCATGCGGATGACCCGGCTCCCACACTCGGAGAGCACGTCCACCAGCGGCGAACTCGACAGATCGAACTGCACCACGCTCTCGTCGTCGGTCGAGACGATGACCTCGGCGTCCTGGACGGCGTCGTAGCCCAACGCGGTGTCGACGACCGCCTGGGGGTCGTCGTGTGGCGTTGTCACGAGCATGAGCACGCCCTGCGTCTGGCTGTCCGCGATCGTCGCCTCCTGCTCGAAGGTGGTGTCTGTCGCCCCCGCCAACTCAACCAGGAACAGCGCCGTATCGGACAGCTCGACGCCGATGTTCAACACGGTGTCCGTGGCGATGGTGCGCCGGGTCAACGCGTCGTTGATCGACGCGCCGGTCGTGCGGCCAAGCGAGCGCAACAACACCTGTTCGCGGTCGTCGATGCGGTGTTCGGCGGTCGACACGGCGAGCACGCCGTAGGTCGTCGACCGGTACGTGACCGGCACCAGCACGCACGCGTCGCCGTCGGCGGTCCCGGAGACGCCGTCGGCGTCCGTGCTCACGAGCGCTTCGCGCTGCTCGACGACGTCCTGAAGCAACGCGACGGCCTCGCCGGCGGACGCGAGATCGAAGACGTCGCCGTCGCATCCCTCACAGTCCCCCGCTGCCTCCGCGACCGTGATCGTGTCCTCGGTCGCGTCGTACCGCCCGAACCACGCGCCGGCGTACTCGCCGCCGGTGCCGATGCGGTCGGTGATCCGAGTTTCGATCTCCTCCCGGTCGGCCGCCCGCACTAACGCCGACGTGACATCGTTCATCAGGCCGTTCACGCGGTCCAGCAGTCGATCCAGGGACTGGCGTTCCCCCTGCAGCTCCTGTTGGGCAGCCATGCGCTCGGAGACGTCCATCTGGAACCCGACGTAGTGTGAGACGGTGCCGTCCTCGTCGTAGATCGGGCTGATGTCCACCTGGTTCCAGAACAGCGACCCGTCGCGGCGGTAGTTCCGCAACACGACCTGGGTGTCGTGGTCCTCGGTGATCGCGGTCCAGAACTCCGCCACGCGGTCCTCGTTGGTCTTCGGCCCCTGGAGGAAGCGGTGGTTCGCGCCCACGACCTCGTCGGGCGAATACCCCGTGATGTCCTCGAAGGAGTCGTTGATGTAGATGATCGGCTCTTCCGGGTCGGTGGCGTCCGAGATCGTGATCCCGATCGGGGCCTCGTCGAGGGCTTGCTCTTTGAGGCGGCGCTCGGACTCCACGGTCAGGTCGGAGATCGGCATCCGCGTCTCGGTGTCCTCGGAGTGGGCGGGCGCGCTCTGCTCGATGCGGTCGGCGATCGCCGCGGTCGCGTCCTCGGACACCGCCGGCACCAGCCCCGTCGCGTCGGCGTCGACGGCGCGCCGCGCAACGTCCTCGTCGACGGCTGTCGGCACGACCACGACCGGGAACTCCGCGTGGGTCTGTCGGACTGCTTCCAGGAACGCCACGCCGTCGAAGCCATCCGGTTCGTGGACGGCGACCACACAGTCGATGTCGGGATCGTCGACGCGATCGCGTGCGGCTACGAAATCACGAATCTGGGTCACGTCGAACCGGCCGTCCTCGTCGAGGTCACAGGCAGCCGGCCCCGTCTCCGGGTCGCTGCCCGCGAACAACACGCCGATCGTCGTCGCGCCGGCGGCGGTCTCGGACTCGGTGTTCTGGACGCTCGTCATGGGACGTACCAGATGCCGCGAGTGCGGTCAAGCCACCCGCCGACGACGACGTGCGGGAGCGCGATGATGCTCACGAAGATGCTCCAGAACGCGACCAAGCCCACGAGGATCCCACCACCACCCAGGGGCTGTGGGGACAGCAGCCAGAGCACGGCCGCCAGGCCGAACGTGGCGACGCTGCCGACGATGAGCACCGCCCACGAGGCAAGCGTGGCGCGCGCCGGGTCGTCGGCGTCCAGGGCGTCAAGCATGCCGGTGGCGTCTGCCTGCGTCATCGCCGTGTCGTCGACGGCCGACGATCGGGCCACCTGGCGGGCCGAGTACCACAGCGGGAAGTACAGCCCGACGGCGATGACCACCGGAACGAGCGCGAAGTACGCGATCAACAGCAGCGTCTCGGCGGCGTCGGCGAGGAACGACCCGGTGCCGGCCGCCCGCCGGTAGCCGAGCCCCAGGTGTGCGACCACGAGCGCCCCGTACCCGCCGCCGAGCACGAGCCGCCGGGTTGCGATGTCACCGCCGAGCGCCGACACGGCGCTGGGGTCGAAAATCGAGATCATGACCGAGCTGAACGCGTAGAACACGTCCGTCCAGAACAACATGGGAACCACCATCACCGCGCCGCCCCGGACGACGGCGGCGAGCCACCGCTGGGGGCGCGTGCGCAAATGGTCAGTTCCGTAGAGGGCGTCCATCGACTGCACGCCACCGAACCCACCTTTGGCGACGGCCACCGTGACTGCCAGCCCCAGTCCGGCGACGGGCGCGACGAAAAACAGCGCGCCGAACGCCGCGATCCCGACCAGGTAGGCGACGATATACTTGCCCTGGAAGGAGGCAGCCCGTCGCCGCAGGTTCTCGAAATGCTCGTAGCCGCCGTGCGGGAGGTTCATCGCGACCATACCCAACAGGTAGACGCCCGCCTGGACCTCCAGTGGGACCGCGAAGCCCGCGCCGTATCCGACCGCGAACGCGGCGGCAAGCGCGAGCAGTGACAGCCGCGACACGGTCAACGGGAGGTCGCCGGCTGCCTCCGGCACGAGCCACGACGGGACGAACTGCGACCTATTGCTCATATGAATACACACGTCACTACCGAGCATCAAAAAAGACCCAAGCTAGTGGGGTATCAGAACTGGAGAATATTTAAGGAACGGGAAGACACACCCGGGAGTAGTGCCGATCACCGACCTCCACTGTCCGCGGTGCGGATCCGACGTGAAGATGGGGCTCCCGATGGGTGCAACCGTGAAGTCCGTCACGGCTGCGTCACGACAGGAGCCGACCAGCGACACCCAGAAGGTGCGAACGGTTGAGTGCCGCAACGATCACGAGTTTTTCGTGCGCTTCGAGTGGTAACACGCGTGCACGCATCGACTTCACCGCGGGTGTTTCGACGCCAGCCGGCCGTTGAACCAGCAGGCAGCGGGCATTTCACAGCCGCTGTGGCCCACACACTCGGTGGGGTGCGCTATTTTGGTATGGTTTGGAATCCGCGTGTCGGCTCCGTGTCTGACGGTTCATCGGTCTAAATTCCGTCACGAGCGTACCATACTGATTGGGTCGTAGAGTTACACACATATCCTCGTTAGGTACTGTTGCATGTTGGAGTTATTGAGGGTGTCATAGAAGAGTTCTCATGGTTTGCTGAATCAGCTCTAACGAATTGAAAGCGCCGTACACTTGGTGCACGCTATTTTTAGCTTGTC
>NZ_VRYN01000006.1 GCF_008124605.1 Halobacterium salinarum DSM 3754 | reverse complement strand
CTCTCGTTGAATCGCTAAGTACAGACTGACGCTCTATCAATATTTAACATGGCTCCTTTTTATTGTTTTTCTGTGCCGAAGTCTGATGCCGATATCAACCGTCTCGGGACGCAGATGATGATTTTGGGTACACAGGTCAGTTTACTTGGTCTCGCTATTGCTCACTACTTCAATCCAGTTGTCGGGCTCACGGTTTTCGCGTCCGGATTCCTCGGAACTATTGGTGTATTCATGGATACTGAGTAGGCGAATTCGCTCAATCCGCAATCCCACTTAGCGGGTGATTCGATACATATGGCCTGAAACTAACCCTTGTGAATCGTTCTATGACACCCTAGAGACAACTGCCAACCCCGCTGCAGTCGTACCGGCGGTACGGATGATGTCGCGTCGCGTTCGTTGGCGTGACATGATACACATTTCTTTTCTACCCGGTAAATAATATAATTTTGTTTCATTATGTATGTTGAAACGGAATTAAGGGCGAGTTCAACGGAGAGCAGAAATACACTACCCAGGGTGTGGCCCTGCAGTGTGGATCTCGGACAGAAACGATCAGCAATATCCAATAACGAATTGTGGGAGCCAAACAGAACTGAGCTGGAATTGACGGATCGTTTGCAGCAGTCAAACCATAGCGGATAACCCGTCCATAGTATGTACAGAATCATAGTTGTTGGGAGAGAGACACAGCCATGAGAAGTGTTATCGAGAGCTTTGCCCAGTGAAGACACGACAGTGGTACTGAACGATTGTCTAAGAACGTTCGGTATTTATGCGTGGAACTGACTACCGTCACCGAAAACGCGGAATCACTCTCCAAGACCGTCAGTGCGCTCATCGGACACACCAGCGACGATTTAGCATACATACGAAATCCGGTAGTTCGGTTGGTGTGGTCGGTGGGCTGCGCGACGACGGCGCAGGTGTGGAGACGACCGCCCGATTCGATTATGCCACAAGACCCATCGGAGTCACCATCCACGGCGGACACGAATCGCACGACAAATGACCACACACGGCCTGGGCCGGCTCCAACCGTTCCCGCCGGAAAGAACGTCGCCGAGCTCACCGTCAAGGCGGTGTTGATCGGGCTCGCGCTCAACGTGTTGCTGCTCACTGCGAACATGTACCTCGGGATGCGGTCGGGGCTCACGATCAGCGCCTCGATCCCGGCGGCAGTCATCAGCATGGGACTGTTCTACGCGCTGCGGTACGCGGGCATCGGCGGCACGATCCTGGAGAACAACATCGTACAGACGATGACTTCGGCGGGCGAGGCACTGGCCGCCGGTGTGATCTTCACGATCGCGGGCGTCACGTTCCTCGATCAGTCCATCAACATCGTCGAAACCGCGGCCGTGGCTGCGTTGGGTGGGCTGCTCGGCGTGCTGTTCATGATCCCGATGCGGCGGTATCTCATCGTCGACAAGCACGAACAGCTGCCCTACCCCGAGGGCACGGCGTGTGCGGACGTGCTCGAAACCGGCTCGGAAGGCGACGGCGGGGTGAAACTCATCTCACTGGGATTCTTCGTGAGCTTCATCTACATGTGGTTGGCCAACGGCATGGCCGTGATGAAGACGACCCTCGAAACGGCGTTCTCGGCGGGTCAGACCCGCGGGTTCGCGATCGGCGGTGACTTCACGCCCGCCCTGATCGGCGTCGGCTACATCATCGGTCCGCGGATCGCAGCGTACGTGTTCGGTGGCGGGCTGGTGGCGTGGATGATGTTGATCCCGCTGCTCATCACGGGCGGGTTTGTGCCCGATCAGGCGGCGAATCTCACCCTGATGGGACAAGCACACGCGGTCTGGGATCAGTACGTGCGATACATCGGTGCGGGCGCGATGATCGTGGGCGGGTTCTACGCGATCATCTCGATGGCTGGAACGATCCGCGACGCGCTTGCGTCCGCGGCCGCCGAACTCAGCGGCTCCAAATCGGAAACCGCGACACAGATCCCCCGAACCCAGCGCGACCTCTCGATGAAAGTGGTCGTGCTCGGGGCGCTCGCGATCACGATCGCGCTGGTTGCGATCCCACAGGTCGAACTCGGCGTTCTGGGCGGTGTCATTGCCGTGGTCGCCGCGTTCCTGTTCGTTGCGGTGTCCGCGTACCTGGTCGGGGTCGTCGGCAGCTCGTCGAACCCAGTCTCCGGGATGGCGGTCGCGACCGTCCTGATCGCCGCACTCGCGATGAAATCCACCGGCGTCTCGGATCCGGTCGTGGTGCTCTTGACCGCCTCCGTTGTTGCGATCGCCGCGGCGGTCGCCGGCGACACCTCACAGGACCTGAAAACCGGCTACCTGCTCGGCGCAACCCCACGCAAACAGCAGATCGCACAGATGGTCGGGATCGCGATCTCGTCGGTGTTCGCGGGCTGGGTGCTGTCGTTTTTCAACCAAGCGTACGGCATCGGAAGCGAGACGATCCCCGCTCCGCAGGCCGGCATGATGGCGCTGATCTCGGAGGGAGTGCTCACTGGAAGCGCGCAGTGGGGGATGATCCTCATCGGTGCCGTCTTCGCGATCGTGTTGATCATGATGGACGTCCCCGTGTTGCCGTTCTCGGTCGGCATCTACCTCCCGATCACGCTCGCCACGCCGATCTTCCTCGGCGGGCTGCTGCGGGCGGGCGTCGACCGATACGTTGACTGGCGCAGCGACGACGGCGACGGGGCGGCAAAGGAACGTGCGACCTACCGCGGCCGAATCATTGCCGCCGGGCTGATCACTGGCGAGGCGATCATGGGGATCGTCGTCGGCGGGATCTACGTGCTCGGGATCGGCGCCGACGAGGGCGCGCCGTACGCGGTGGGACTCGCATCCGGCACACAGACGCTGCTCGGTGGCGTGGCGCTCGTCGCTCTCGTCGCCGTCTTCGTCGGCGGCGTCATCCGCGACCCACAGGACACATGACAACACACGCGCCAACTGCGATTCCGGAGCGCACAACAGAGGAGTGGACGGTCACGCAGACCGACGACGTGGTGCAGGTCACGATCACGCGAACGGTCGCCCCGCGGAACCGCGTCGATGGGTTCCTGTTTGACCTCTTCGACGCGGACCGCGACCGCAAGCTCGTGCTCGATGCGGTTGGCGCAACCGTCTGGCGCGCCTGCGATGGCACCAACACCGTCGCGGACATCGCGTCTCGCGTCGCCGATGAACACGACGCGGAGCGCGTTGCGCCGGTCGAAGAGACGCTCGGCCACTTCCTCATGCAACTCGGGGAAAAGGACCTGCTTCGGTTCGAGGAGTGACCACGGTCGGCGAAGCGCTCGGGTGGTATTAGCGACCGGAAGACGGTGCCGAATCGGTTGCGGGGCTGCTCGACGCGACGACCTGTGTGTGCGTGAAAGATCGCACAGTATAATGGATGTATGACGTGGTTTCTCCGGAGATAATGCGTGTTCTCGTAAAGTATATGCGGCTCCCCGGTGAATTTTTAGTACGGCCTAACTCATGACGAGCGTATTCAAATCGCCATCGACGTACGTACAGGGACGCAACGTGACGACCGACATCGGCACGCACGCGGAATCACTCGGTGACACAGCATTGCTAGTCGCCGACGAGATCGTGATGGACATGATCGAGAGCGACGTGCACGAAAGCCTCGCGGAAGCCGGACTCGACGGCTCATCGGTCGTGTTCAACGGGGAGTCCTCGGAGGACGAGATCGAGCGGATCGCGTCCGTTGCTGTCGACGAGGGTGCCGACATCGTTATCGGGGCCGGAGGCGGCAAGGCCCTGGACACCGCGAAAGCAGTCCGCGAGGAGGTCGGCGGCGCAATGGTGTCGATGCCGACGATCGCATCGATGGACGCGCCGACGAGTTCGCTGTCAGTGATCTACAGCGAGCACGGCGAGTTCGAGGATTACTGGTACTACGAGCAGCACCCGGACTTGGTGATCGTTGACACCGAAGTGGTCGCTGCAGCGCCGGCTCGGTTCCTGCGCTCGGGGATCGCAGACGGGCTTGCAACGTGGTTCGAGGCGGACGCAGTCGCACAGTCCGGCGGCGACAACGAGGTCGGTGGGAAACCAACCCGCGCGGGACACAAGCTCGCCGAGCTGTGCTATGAGACGCTCCGTGAGCACGGTGCCGGCGCGCTGGACGCCGTCGAGCACGATGCCGTGACCGAGAGCGTCGACGCCGTGATCGAGGCGAACACGCTGCTCAGCGGGCTGGGGTTCGAAAGCGGCGGGCTGGCGGCTGCCCACTCCGTGCACAACGGCCTCACGCAGCTCGCGGAAACGCACGACGCGACCCACGGTGAAAAGGTGAACATCGGTACGATCACGCAGCTCGTGCTGGAGGGGCATTCCGACGCGAGGATCGAGGAGTTCATCGAGTTCTCGGTCGAACTCGGGTTGCCTGTCACCCTCGGTGAGATCGGGATCACGAACCCTGAACAGGTAGACCTGGACGTGGTCGCGGAGGCGGCCTGTGACGAAGCCGAGACGATCCACGACGAGCCGTTTGACGTTACACCAGCAATGGTGCGTGATGCGTTGCTGACCGCCGACGAGATGGGGCGGCGGGTTCGGGATCGATAGCGGGGTCCCGTACCACCGTTCCTGCTGGGCGGCCCGCCGAGATTCATGCGGGAGCTGGACGTGTCGGCGGCGAAAAGGGAGGGGGGACTCCCTCCCCCCGTCATCGATGTGTAAACGGGATTGCCGCAGGGTGGGGGGATCGGTCGAACCAACCAGTAGGTGAGCTACGACCGCGATACACGCCGAGGACAGCTCCCTTCTGCCGGTTTTGTCCCTCTCAGCGAACTGTATTACTATTAAGGAAAGATTTATAATAGACCAGGGAAAACAGTAACCGCACTGCAATAGCTGTATGTTAATTTGGTAGTTGTAGGAGAACACGTAACTAGTGCTTGACAGCATTCGAACTCCGTCTAATACGTCGCCTTCCTGTCACAGCGGCGTTGAACCCTGCTTCTGTCTTGGTCTCACTTCGTTGCCAGTGTGCCATCGATCCCTCGGTGGTATCGTTTACACATCGATGACGGGGAGGGGGTGTGGCCTTGCCACGATCGCCAGCAGGAGCCGACGATCTGATCAGAGACACGACAGGAGATTACACATCGAAGACGGGGGGTGGGGAGGGAAGCGAAAGGCAGCAGGGAATCGCCTGGCAACTACTCCTCGAACTCTCGAAGTTGGGCGTTCACCACCGCGTGGAGCCGCTCGGATTCGGTGCCGACTCTCTCCAGTCGCGTGTCGTCGACAACCCGATGCATCATCGACTCCGGATCACCCCTGAAGGTGAAGTCCATATACATTCCGCCACCGCGTCCACGGCTCTTTCGGGCCGTCGACACCAATCCATACGTCGACAACTCCTTGACGTATTTCACGTACGTCTCCCGGGTCATCTGGTCGGCATCGATCTCCTCGGTGACCCACTGGTACACCTGGAACCCAACCGGACTGGGCACCGAGTTCCGCGTTGCACTCGAACAGTGCGCGACAGCCGCCGTCGCGTACAGGGAAATCTTCTTCTGGGTCGTCAGCCCCGCGATCAACTTCAGCGACCGGTCCTTGTCGATCTCGTCTTGGGACTCCCGGACGTGGTCTTCGCGGACCGTTTGATCCCCCTGTTCGTCGGCCAGATCGCCGGCTCCACGGAACAGATCGATCGCTTTCCGAGCATCACCATGGCTTTGTGCCGCAAACGCCGACACGAGCGGGAGTACGTCGTCGGTCAACGCGTCTTGGCGGAACGCGTCACGCCTGTTTTCGAGGATCTGCCGGAGCTGTGTGGCGTCGTAATCCGGGAAGTAAATATCGCGGGGATTGAACGAGCTCTCGGCCCGCCCGTCGATGTTCTCCATGAACTTGGGGTCGTTTGTCAGTGCGGCCACCGACACTTGGCCTTCGATGTCGTTCGTGTTGCTAGCGCGCGAGAGTTGATACAGCAGTTTGGAGTACGCCGGCTCGTCGTTTGCGCGCCGACCAACCAGCAGATCGATCTCGTCCAGAATGAAGATGACCGAGTCGTAATGCTCGTTGATGAGGTCGTAGAGCCGTCTGTACTTCCGTTTCGTCGACACTCCGGTTTCGGGAACTCCGGGTTCGATGCCGACATCGCTGGCGACCGTCTGGACGAGTTCGTACACGGCTTGGTCGAGCGTGTTGATCGGCTGGCAGTTGACCTGCACAACGCCGAACCGCTCACCCTTGGAGTGGCACAGTTCGATGATCTGTTGGGTGACCGCACCGATAATGAGCGACTTCCCGGTTCCCGCGGGCCCGTACAGGAGCATGTTCGGTGGCCGATTCCCTTGCAGCGTTGGCTTCAGAAACGACACCACCGACTCCAGTTGTTCGTCGCGGC
Organism: Halobacterium salinarum DSM 3754; assembly: GCF_008124605.1. Classification (GTDB taxonomy): domain Archaea; phylum Halobacteriota; class Halobacteria; order Halobacteriales; family Halobacteriaceae; genus Halobacterium; species Halobacterium salinarum. Next base: position 49,821 of record NZ_VRYN01000006.1, on the reverse strand, counting down.
CGACGATTCGCTCCTCGTCGATGATCGTGTCCGGCTCCACGAGGTCACGGTTGACGAACACCGACGCGTCCCCGTCGTCGTGAAGCATGTCACGGATCGACCGCTGTGCGTCCTCGTCTGTGGCCGCGTCCGAGCCAGCGAGTTGGCTACCAGCGCCATGCCCGGAGCCATCGGCGGCCGCGTCATCGCCGCCCACCCCGGCGTCGTCGCCGACTCCGTGCGTCCCACCTTGGTCGCGACCAGCCATACGTATGCTGTACACCCCCTGGTTGAAAAGCGTAACCCCAATCGATGTTTATCCTGGTGTGATACGGGATCTGTGCCCTAAATTCGGCCATGTCACTCTCTCTCTACCGGCACCGCCAGCGATGTATCGCGCTCGCTCACCCCCCGTCATCGATGTGTAACTCGCTCTATCGCGCCTTCAGCCCTACTGCACTCTGTCGTGGTGTTGTCTACAGGCGGTTCAAGGCGAGTGCCACGAGGCTTGGCCCCGTGGTGGGTTCACCGCTTCCAGTGGCCTCCACGTCGGATCGCCCTCCTTGAGCTGGTTTAGGCTCGCCAAATACCATGGATTTATGACACTATGGTGCGTCTGTACATCCGCAATGAGCGCAGGCAACCTCGAACGACAGACGCGCAACTATCTCAGTGACAACGTCCCCCAGATCCAGCAACACGGCGGCAACTTCGAGATCCGGGAGATCGACGAAGCAGCCGGCACCGCGACCGTCGCGATCGGCGGCGCGTGCTCGGGTTGCGGCATCGCACCGATGACGATGAACGCCATCGAAAGTCGCCTCCCCGAAAGCCTCGACGACCTCGATGACGTGACCGTCGTGCGCTCGGGCGGCCCCCGTGCCGCGGTCATGCCGTCGAAAACTGACCGCATGGAGGACATGGACGAGTACCAGGACTACAGTCCTCCGTTCTGAGGGCTGCCCGCAGCCACGTGCGTCGTGTCGCACGCATCCCCACCCCCTCATTTTGAACCTGCGCCATCCTCACAACTGACTGCGGTGTGGTCGTCGACGATCTCCCGATCCGCACTCGAGTCACGCCCGCTACCACGCACGGCCCTCGGACACTCCCGCTGTCACCGCCCCACCCGCTTGGCGAGCACTGTCGGCAGCCAGACGCCAACGCCGATGAGCGTCACCAACTGCACCCAGGCCGCATCGGTGATCCGTCTCACGACGAGCCAGAGCGCGACCGCCGAAACGATGCACACGACTGTCACTCGCGTTGCGTTCGAGAGCATGAATCCAACAGCCACCCACACAACGACTGGTTCGATATTAAAAACCGGGGTCAGTTCTGGAACGTCGACGGTATTGCTGCGCGCCGCCCCATGCACGGCTCAATAGGTCTCCAGAACTGTCTGGACGGATATTTTCAACTCATATAAGCACTCATCCGAGGACCCCGAGTTGCGTTATCCGATGGCGCCCACCACAGAGACACGGAGAGCCACAGCGACACGACGCGCAGTCCTCGCCGGTGCCGGCACGGCCGGACTCACAGCATTCGCCGGTTGTGGCGCACTCAACACAGCCACAACCCAATCGGATACCGGCTCCAGCACCATCACGCTGGACTTCTGGCACGTTTTCGGCGACGAACTGGCGACCACAATCGAGCAGATGGCAGCGGATTTCTCAGCACAGACCGACGGTGTCTCGATCAACCCCGTGAGCAAGACCGGCTACCGTGAGACGCTCAACCAGTCCCTCCAGGCGTCGCGGGCCGGCGATCCCCCGGGGATCGTCCAACTCTTCGAGATCGGGACCCGAATCGCCCTCGACAGCAACGCGTTCACTCCCATCGACTCCCTGCTCCCCGAAGACAAAATCGACCGCGAGGACTTCCTCCCGTCGGTCCTCAACTACTACCGCACCGATGGCACGCTCAACTCGATGCCGTTCAACTCCTCGAACACCATCATGCTCTACAACAAGCGTGCCTTCGAGGCGGCTGGGCTCGATCCGAACGCCCCGCCGACGACGCTTGCCGAACTCCGGACAGCGGCCAGCACCATTGTTTCGAACACGCAACTAGAGTACGGCCTCACCTGGCCGAATCACTCGTGGATGCAGATCGAACAGCAGTTCGCGAAGCAAAACCAACTCCTGGTCAACAACGACAACGGCCGTGCCGGCCGACCCACGGAGACTAACTTCGACAGCGACGCCGGACGCGCGGTCTACCAGTGGTGGACCGACATGGCCAACGCCGACCTCTATTTGAACCCCGGGATCGAGGCGTGGGACGAGGCCCGACAGGCGTTTCTCACCGAGCAAGCGGCGATGCTGTGGGATTCCACGTCGAATCTGGTCTCGCTGGTGGCCGGTGCAAAGCAGCGCGGCTTCGAACTCGGATCCGCATACCTCCCAACCCCGACCGGAGACAACTCAGGCGTCGTCATCGGTGGCGGCTCACTGTGGGTTCCGGACGCACTGACGACTGCGGAGAAACAGGCCGCCGGTGCGTTCATCGCGTATCTCACCCAGCCCGACCAGCAGCTGCGGTGGCACCGCAACAGCGGCTACTTCCCGGTGCGACAGAGCGTCATCGACCGGCTCACGGACGACGGCTGGTTCGACGAACACCCGAACTTCCGCACGGCCTTCGACCAACTCCAGGAGACCACCGACACACCGGCAACGCGCGGCGCAGTCATGGGCGCGTTCCCGGAAGTCCGAACGATCAACGAGGAGCTCTCGGTCAGCATCATCACCGGTGACATGTCCGTTTCGGCGGGCCTCGCAGAGATGGACACCCAAGCGACCAGCGCCATCCAGGACTACACCGACTCCATCGACGACAGCGCGTAACCCGACCACCCATGTCCACACAGCCAACCCCATTCGATTCGACACTGCAGGCCCTGGGACTGCTGCTCCCCTCCGTGGTCGTGCTCGGTGCGTTCCTCTACTATCCGGGCCTCGAGACGTTCCGACTCAGCCTGTACAGAACCCTGTTCCTCGGGCAGCAGACCGCCTGGGTCGGCGCGGAGAACTTCGTTCAGCTGCTGACCTCAACCGCCTACCACCACAGCTTCGCGATCTCTGTCCTGTTCGCAGCCATCGTCGTCACCGGAACCCTCCTGCTGTCGATCGCGGTCGGATATCTCCTCTTCACCGTGTCCGTCGGTTCGTCGGCGTACCTCATCGCCGCCATCTGGCCGTACGCGCTGCCGCCGGCCGTCGCCGCGATCCTGTTGAACTTCATCCTACACCCGAACCTCGGTGTGTTCACCCACTACCTCGAAGCGGTCACCCCGTTCACCTTAGACTGGTTCAACAGCGGCCCGCAGGCGTTCACCGTCGTCGCCGTCGTCGCGATCTGGAAGCAGCTCGGATACAACATCATCTTCGTCGTTGCCGCGTTCAACACGATCCCCAAAACGCTCACCGAACGCGCCACGCTCGACGGGGTTGGCCACCTCAGACGCCTCCGGAGCGTCTACCTCCCGCTGATGGCACCAACGCTGGTCTTCCTCACGGTGATGAACACGATCTACGCGTTCTTCTCCACGTTCCCGATCGTGGACCTCCTCACCAGCGGCGGTCCGGGCGACGCAACCAATCTCCTGATATTCAAGCTCTACCGCGACGCCTTCGAGTTCAACAGCCTGGGCTTGGCGTCGGCCGAGTCAGTCATCCTGTTCGCCCTGGTCGCGGTACTGATGTACGTCCAAATCCGCGTTTCAGAGGGATACGCACAGTATGGGGCGTGATACAATGGCCACTGACACCGCCCAGTCTTCGACCCGGACGACCCACCGTGACATCCTCCCCGAGAACGCTCTGATGCACCTGGGGCTGTTCGGCGCGATCGCACTGATGGCCGCCCCACTCGTGTTGGCCGTGCTGATGAGCACGCAAACGACCGCCGAAGTCTACCAGCCCACCACCATCGGACCCGGCAGTAACGCCCTCCAGAACTACCAGGCCGCGCTCACAACGTACAACTTCGGGACCTACCTCCTCAACTCGCTGGTGATGAGCATCGCCGTCGTCATCGGGAAAGTCACCCTCTCGTTGCTGGCCGCGCTCGCGCTCGTCTACTACGAACTCCCGTACGAGCGCGCGATCTTCATGTTCGTTCTGCTCACGCTGTTGTTACCCGTTCCAGTCCGGATCGTGCCCCTCTTCCAGCTGATGGCGGATCTCGGCTGGACGAACACCCTCCTAGCGATCACGGGGCCGTACATCGCCAGCGCAACCGCGGTGTTCCTGTTCCGCCAGCATTTCCGCTCGATTCCCGACTCGCTGGTCGAGACAGCCCACGTGGATGGGGTCGGCCCGTTTCGCTTCCTGGTGTCCGTGCTGATCCCGATGTCCCGCAGCATGATCGCCGGCGTCTGCGTCATCACGTTCATCTACTCCTGGAACCAGTTCCTCTGGCCGCTCATCGCGGTCACGGACAAACCAAGTCAGGTCGCCCAGGTCGGGATTCGATACATCCAGGGGGCGGCCCAGGCCGGCTTGACACAGTGGGGCGTCATCATGGCCGCGGCGGTGCTCGCGTTGTTGCCGCCGCTTGCCGTACTGCTGGTCTTCCACCGTTCGCTTCGCGAAACCATCGCGATTCAGCAATCCTGATTCCAATGAGTACGATCACACTCACCGACCTCACCAAACACTACGACAGCATCGCCGCGGTTGACGGGATCGATCTCGATGTCCTCGACGAGGAGTTCCTCGTCGTCGTTGGCCCCTCGGGCTGTGGCAAATCGACGACGCTTCGGCTCATCGCTGGCCTCGAGGACGCCACGGCCGGCACCATCCGGATCGGCGGCACTGATGTCACCGACTCACCACCCGAGGACCGTGACATCGCTATGGTGTTCCAGAACTACGCCCTGTATCCACACATGACTGCCGCCGAGAACATGACCTTCGGGATGCAGTCAGTCACCGATTACTCCAGCGCCGAGATCGAGGACCGCGTCGCCGACGCAGCCGCAACACTCGGTATCACGGAGTTACTCGACCGGACCCCAGACGCCCTCTCCGGTGGTGAGCGCCAGCGCGTGGCCATCGGGCGCGCGCTCGTTCGCGAGCCGTCCGTGTTCCTGCTCGACGAACCACTGTCGAACCTCGACGCGAAGCTCCGCGTCCACATGCGGGCGGAGCTGTCGAAACTCCATCGAGAACTCGACACCACAACCGTCTACGTGACCCACGACCAGACCGAAGCGATGACGCTTGGCGACCGCGTCGCCGTCCTCAACGACGGCACCGTCCAACAGGTCGCGCCGCCACAGCAACTCTATGATTTCCCCGCAAACCAGTTCGTCGCCGGATTCATCGGCGAACCGGCAATGAACCTGGTTCCCGTGCGGGTTCGCGACCGCCCCCGTGGTCTCGTTGCCGACCACGAGGGGTTCGCTCACCCGCTTCCCGACGGCGGCTCCAACTCGGCACTCGTTGACCGCCGCCTGACATTCGGGGTTCGACCCGAGGACGTCCTATTGGCTGGGCGCTCTGCCACTGGACACGAGGAGTCCTTTGAGGCGAGGGTAACCGTCCGAGAACCGCTCGGTGAACAGCTCCTGTTACACTGCACCATCGGTGACGACGAGCTACAGGTGAAAGTCCAACCTCGCCGGGACGTTTCGACCGGGGACACGATCCGTCTGTGCTTCGATCAGCAACGCCTCCACCTGTTTGACCCCGAGACCGGTGACGCGATCTACCACGCGGCGTCCGAAGACCAACCCGCCAAACCAACCCCGTCACAGTAGCTCGTGCACCCACCGAACGATGCGGTTCCATTACCAGTTGTTGGTAATACGATTTCTTTATTCAGCCGCACCGCTGTATTTTTCTCGTCCGATTCATCCTGATTCTGGTGTTCCATCGGTTGCTTGTTAGTCGTTACTTCTCTGATTCCTGATACTGTTCGCCGAGGGGCTTCAGCCGCAGTTCACCGAAGCCGTATCGGGAGTGCGAGCCGACCCTCGTGAGGCCGTTCTTCGCGGTCTCCACCGGACGGTCGCCAAGGTACTTCACGACCTGCCCGTGGTCCACCGTCTCCAGTCTGAATACCTCGCGCTGTTCGAGGATCTTCTCCTCACGAAGCCGGAGACCGTCGCGGTTCTCAGCCCACCACCACGGGACAGGCCGGTCGTCCGCGTCGGGATACTCCGACTCCACCACGAACGGCGTCACGAGTTCGATGAGGTACGTCTCCGCGCCTTCGAGCCGCGAGTAGTCCAGTTCATCGAGGTCCACCATCTGCGTGTCCTTCAGCTGGACCTCGCCGTAGCCGTAGTTGCGCTTGCCGCCGAACTGGAGTCCCTCCAGCACATCCTCGCCGAGTGGGAGTACCGTCGGGTCATCGGCGTGGAGGTAGGCGTGAACGTACCACTTCGTCGTCTGCTGTTGCTTCCGCTGGTCTTCCCGGCGACCCATGATCGTCTCGTGGGCGAGCGCCGGGTGGCCGCCGTGGACCCGGAGATCATGCGTGTTCAGCGCGTCCCGAGCGCGGGTGTCCAGCAGCCACGGATGCATCGCTTCCCGCTGGAGGAAGAGGTCGTCGTAGGCCTTGACGTCGGGGAGGCCGCTCCCGAGGTACGGCCGGATGCCCGACTGCGTGTGTTCCTCGGGGAACGTCCCGAACTGACCGGGGACGAAGACGCCATGACTGGCCGATACCGACCCGTGGATCTCGGGATCGAGGTGCTGGCCGAGGGCGTGCAGGATGGCGTTCCCCGAGACGTAGTACGGGTGGCCGATGTAGTCCATCCACAGTTCCCACAGGACTTGCTGAATCGCCGTCATCGGTCGGGCCTCCACTCGTGGTAGTCTTCGATGTACTGGAGCGCCGCGCTCCAGGACTGCATCCGCCGAAGGTTGGCATCGAGGGTCATGTCGTACTTGTCGTGACCGGTATCGAGCGGGTGCGCTGTCAGGCGGTTCCACACTGACGCCCACGACCGCCACGGCCGGCTTCCAAGCCGGGCCGACGGACTCCCGTCGGTGTTCTCGTCGATACGGAGCGCGAAGCGGTCGCCGTTGAAGACCGTGCGGAACGGGACGACGTCGCCCGCCGGGTCCACGATGAGCCGGAGATCGCCGAAGTCGTGATCGGCCCGGGGGTTATCCAGTAGCGCCGCCACGAGGAGCGTGTGGAACTTCAACGAGGTGTACGGGTGATACACCGACTCGTTGAACGCGGCTGCCACGTCGGACGCCAGCCACCGCTCGTGCGCGGTCTGTGCGTCCTCGATGCCGATGAGGTCCGACACCTCGATCTCGATGGTCGCCTGCGAGAACTCACCAGGGTCGTAGGCCGTCTCGCCGGTGAGCAGGGACAGCCGGTAGTGGTCGTTGTGGGTCGGGGACGGTCTGCTCTTGCTTCTGCTGAGGCCGCGAGAGCGCCGCCGCATCGCCGTCCGTGCCCTCGGGCACCGACTGGTTCACGGGCACGCCAGCGAACTCCTCGCGGGCGTCGTCTGGATCGAGTCCAGTGCCAACCTCGATAGGGCCAGAACTCCAGCGGAGCCCGACACCGCACCAGCCGTTCTCTTCGTGAACACCTTCAATTTCGAGCGGGCCGTCGTTCATTTCTGCCGTGACGTGGACGTTGTTCAGCCCACCTGGAACGGAGCCACAGTCGGTGAGCGAGTACGTTCCATCGTCGGTCACGCTTCGGTCTTCGACGATCTCGCCGGGGGTGGTCGTGTTGCCAGCCGCCTCAGCTTGTGCCGCCTGCGGAAGTGCCGTGAGTGCTGCGGCCGCGGCGAGGAACTGACGACGCTGCATCACAGACCCTCCGGGGTGGATTCTCGCGCCTCGATCAGTCGTGCCGTCCACGCACCTGCTTCCGCGGCGCTGATGCCTGGAACGTCACTCCAGTCGGTGTTCTCGTGTTGCTCGATAAGCTCCGCAAGAGCGGAGTCGGCCTCCTCGTTTTCGGGGTTCGATTCGTTCGCCGTGCCGGAATCCTGAAGTCCGGCGGATGTCTTCATTGACATGCTTCGTTGGTCTCCAGCGAAGCACGGTCGGGCGTGGTCCAAACACGCCCCGGGCAACTTCTGACCGGCGTCCCGCGCTTCTCAACAATCACTCTCACCGCCATCCTCATATGATTTACTGTTAGTCAATCCATTTAGTCCATACTATCCAAAAGGACTAACTAACCACTCGTAATACCTATGCCCATAGTCACGCATGCAAGCAACAAAGATGGAAGCAGACGAGTTGATAGAAAGTGACCGAAAAATCCTTGATGAGCTTCAGAAAGGACGGTGTACGCCTGCTGTTCTTGTAGATTGGACTGGCCTGTCGAAACAGACCATTCACAACCGTCTAAACGTTCTTGTCGCTGCTGGACACGTCGAAAAAGCCCATGAAAGCGGCCTCTACGAACTGGTCAGCGATCCGCGGGACGACTGAGCGACAGTTCTTTGAGTACCACCGGCGTACCACAGCGTATGAGCACGGACACGCCCGGGGATAACGGGGAGGAGGGTGAGATGGTGAAGCTCAACGTCAAGGTGCCGAAGCGGCTTCTGGACGAGCTTGATGAGCTTTCGGAGGAACTGAACTACACCAACCGCTCGGAGTTCATCCGTGAGGTGCTGCGCGATACCACGGAGCCGATTCTGACGCCTGGTGCGCAGGAAGGCGTCTCAGAGGGCTACGCGGACGTTGCAGCGGGCCGGACGATGTCCACAGATGAGGCCCGAGAACGCCTCGGTATCGACGACTGAGGGCTGAACGGTGGCTCATGAGGTCGTTCTGACGGAGACGTTGGTCGAAACGCTGGAACAGTTTGAGACAGAGGAAGCCGAGCGGATCATCAACAAGCTGGAGGACATCGGCGACTTCCCGGGCCACTTTCTTGATCGGTTGAAGAACCACCCCGGCTACAAGCTTCGTGTCGGTGACTTCCGCGTCCTGATCGAGTGGGACAAGGACAACGAGGTGATCTACGCCATCGATGCCTTCGAGCGGAAGAAGGAGTACCGCGAACTCGGGAAGTATCGGGAGGTATGGGGGTCGTGGCGAGACGATGAGTAGGGGGGATTTGTCGTGGCAAAGGAGAAAGACGAGAACGCCGACCGTGACCCTGAGTCGAAGGGTGAAATCCATGAGCGGCAGAAGAAAAGGCGGAGATTTCAAGCCGGTACAGAGAAGCCAAGAGTAAGCTACCCGACAACCCGCGGTATGACACTTGGGGGTACACGGCCCTCCCGACGCGCAATCCGGCCAAGAATATCATCCCGCCGCTGTGGGAAGTAATCAAATCAGAGGCCTACAGCATCCACAATTGGTCGGTGGAACGGGATCGGTACGACGAGCTAGAGACGCCCGAGCATCGGCTCGCAAAGGCACTCGGGAAGGTCCAGCTTCGTCCGTACTACTGGTCGAAGCCGACTAACGAGAACCTCACCGAGAATCTGGATGGAGAGGACGCGACGCGGCACTACTACGCGAGCGAGACTGAAACGCTGGTCCGGCGCTTGCAGGGCACGAAGCTCGAACACTGGTTTCGAGGCCCAACACCGGACACGATAGCCACTGACGGCGAGGGGTTCCCGCCGGTTCAGGTGATCGCTCGGGAGCTTCGCTCGAAGACGTTCAAGTACCTCCGACTGAAGCGCGACGACAGCACGGAAGTGACCAAAGATCCGTCGCTCCGGGTGCTCATCGCCGCCGCGAACGGGAACGGGTTCGTCAACGACGCCGCGAAGAACCTCAAGTACAAACCGTTCTACGACGACGGCGACATCCCGACCGGACAGAACCTCACGCACCACCTTCGGAAGTCCTCACGGGAGTCAGTCATGCGGATGTTCCGGGAGGCGAATGAGCAACTGTTCAAGATCGCCGCCCGGTACGACTACTTCCCCGAGGATGCAGAGGTCGCTATCGACATCACGCATTGGCCGTTCTACGGCGACTCAGAGAGTGACGAGTACATTCGCCGGACGAAGCCGGGCCGGAACTACTCGTGGGCGTGGAAGTACATCACGCTCGCTGTCGTCGGGACCGACACGCCGCTGATTCTGGTCGTGCTCCTTGTCAGAGACAAGTCGAAGGCCTCGAAGTATATCCGTTGGATGCTCCGGCTGAGCAGGCAACACGTGGATATCGGCCGCGTCTACCTTGACGCCGGGACAGAGTTCTACAACTCGGACACGATTTCGACCATCAAGCACTTCCTGAACGGGATGGCCCGTACCGATCTGCGGTCGTCGTACTACTCCTACGGCGTGGGCAACCTCGACGAAGATAGCTACTACGCGGTTGGGCTGGAGTCGGACAAGACGGTGAAACTACGGAACTCAGGGGCTAATGAGCCGATGGACGACTACACGTACTTCTACACGAACCTTCACCCGGAGGAAGTCCCACCAGAAGAGTTGGGGAAGGCGTACCGCCGTCGGTGGGGCATCGAAACGGACTTCCGGAAAATCAAACGCGACTTCTTGGCCAAGTCTGGGTCGAAGAATCCGGCGCTTCGGGCGTTCTACTTCAACTTCGCGGCCCACCCCTTCAACATTTGGACGGTGACGAACATCCTCCGCGCTGAGGAAACTGGCGAAGACCTAAGCGAAGGAAAGCAAGTCACCGCTGGTGAATTAATGCAGGCCATCGAGGACGATCCGCGCGACCTTCAGATTCCGACCGAACCGCCAAAAACTCGGCAGGTATTCGAAGATATATTTGATGCTGACTGGGCCCCCTCAGATGCCGATTGATAGGAATTTTAGATTGAATCTATGTCCTCATCAACCGTATCATAGAGGTCGCCCTCTAGATTACGGGCAAACCGACGGACTCCCGGACTAAGATTTTCGTCGTTTTTCCACCCTCGAACGAGTTCAAACTGGCGTGAGTATGACTCCTCAGTAGTCGGGCCAACCTGAACACCCGTCGAATTGATAATTACGGCGTGCATTGCTGACTGGGCACGGTCATTTCGACGAATATTGTCTATTCCTCTATCCATACACGCTCTTAGAAGCCGGTCAATGTCATCATTAAGCGGAGCAGAATCGCAGTAGTGCAGAACTCTGATTACTTCTTCCTCAGGGCACTGTCTAGTTAAGCACGGCTTCAGCTGGCGTTCGTTCGTCGAGTGGTTGATGCGGTCGTTGGCGGTTGTAGTAATGTACGAATTGTTCAATCCATTCGCGTGCGCTCGCCCGACTGCCGACCCAGGAGTTATGGAAACGGGCGATACGCATTTTGAAGGTGTGAAACCACTTTTCGATGAGGTTTCTGTCGATATAGTCAACCCGACCGTTGAGCCCTAAGCGGGAGAGGGCAGTCCGGTAGCCGAACTGGTCAACGAGAAACACAGCGTCGGAGAGATCGTGTTTCTCACGGAGTCCATGAAGAAATGCAGCCGCTGGATCAGTCCCATGCCGTCCAAACAATTCCACGTCAAGAATCAATTTTGTGTCGAGGTCTATTGCAGCGTACAGCCAAGACCATTCGCCGTTGATTTTGATAGCGGTCTCGTCAACTGCGACCCTTGACGGCTTCGCCGTCCGCTCTCGCTCCCAACATTCAAGATTCGCTGTGTTCAACGTCTCTGTGAGCAGTTCTTGGTTTCGCATAGACACCAAAACCAACGAACTGCTCACTTCTCAAACTGGCTTAACTAGACAGTGCCAACTAAGACACCTACACGACCCCCAACTCTCAGCCCAATTACCATAAATCAGACAATTGTTTGCCGATCTTCTCAAGGGTAGTTTGAGGGCATCAGACATTAACTGATTACCGAGGCGCGTTGCTGAATAGAATCGGCGTGTTTTCAACTACTGTTACCGACACCGAGCCGCGAAAAACGTGCGGTGGGTAGCTGGCGGTCATCGATAGCGACAGCATACTACACAGCCGCCACCGCCATCACGCAGGTCCGGATGCCCCGAGAGTCCGTGCAGTTCGACGCATATTTGCCCCTTGACAGCGAACCCCTCACGAATGAGTCGTTACCGGACGACCGGTCGTTTCTTGCTCCTGTGCGCTGTCTGGGGAACGGCGTTCATGGCAACCGACGTTGGATTGGCCGATCTCCCCGCAGTCCCATTCGCGGCCGTACGCTTCGACATCGCTGCCGCACTGCTGTTTGCTGCCGTCTTCGTCTCGGACGCTGACGTCTACCCCCGAACTATGGATGACTTCGTTTACGTGCTCGTCGGCGGCACCCTCACGATCGGCGCCCATCATGCGTTCCTCTTTACGGGTCAGCAGTACGTTACCGGCGGTGTCGCAGCTGTTCTGTTGGGTCTCGTTCCCGTCGTGACGCCTGCGCTCACGCGCCTCGTCGCCACCGATGAGCAGCTCACCGCCGCCACTGCGGTCGGCGTCATGCTTGGGTTCGCTGGGGTCGTCATCATCGCTAACCCCGACCCTACGAACATCGCGGACAGCGTCCTTGGCGTGTCACTTGTGCTTGCGTCCGCGTTCGCGTTCGCCGTCGCCGCGGTCGTCACACACAGCCGATCGCCATCGCTGCCGTTCCTATCCACCCAGGCGTGGCTGATGGCCACCGGCGCCGTCGTCCTCCACGTCGCTGTACTCGTGCTCCCCGGCCAGTCGTTTGCGGCCGCCACCTGGACGCCGTCCGCGCTCGGCGCACTCACATACCTCTCTGTGGTCGCCGGCGTCGGTGGGTTCCTGCTCTACTTCAGATTACTGGACGACCTCGGTCCCATCGAGATGAGCTTCATTGAGTACGTAATCCCCGTCTTCGCGGCGCTGGCCGGCTGGCTCGTGCTTGGACAGGAGATCACGCCAGCAACCGTCGTGGGGTTTGCGTTCATCCTGTCCGGGTTCCTCGCCTCGAAGTGGCGAGCACTACGTCTGCGGTCCGTTGTCGTGACTACGATCTCGTCATTCACGGGTCCACGTGATGATTAGCCGCCCGGCCAACCGTTAGCTGCCGGCCCTTCCACACCGTTGTTCCGCCGTTTTCTGGCTCAGAATCGCTAGAAGCATCTTCGTGGACACCCGGTCCGCTGCCGACCTTCCATCCTGCGCGATTCAATTCGTATCGTATCGGGTCGGACCCAGGGGTTGCCAAGCAGATCACATACTGCCCGTCGCACCAGCGCTCGAACGTCACACACTGGCGCGGATACCATTCGTCCTGATCGCAGTTGCTCACAGCCGTAGTCAGAAACAGCAACAGCTCCACCGCGTTAGCGACACGCCGACCGCCACGGGTGGACGGCGCGTGGATCGGGCGCGCTATTCGAGGTCGAAGCGGTCCAGCTTCATGACCTCGCTCCACGTGTCCACGAAGTCCTGAACGAACAGCTCCTCGTCGGCATCACTGCCGTAGACCTCCGCGATGGCGCGCAGCCGCGTGTTCGAGCCGAACAGCAGGTCGACTCGCGAGCCGGTCCACTCGACGTCCCCGGTCTCGCGGTCGCGCAACTCGAAGACCTCGCGGTCCTCGGAGGCGGCTTCCCACTCGTAGTCCATGTCCAGCAGCGTCGTGAAGAAGTCGTTCGTCAGCGTCCCCGGCTGGTCGGTGAAGATGCCCAGCTCGGAGTCGCCGTGGGTCACTCCGAGCGCCCGGAGCCCGCCGACGAGCACCGTCATGTCGTCGGCGGTGAGGTTCAGCAGCTCGGCCTTGTCGACCAGCAGCTCCTCGGGTTCGCGCTCGGCGTCGTCGCCGAGGTAGTTCCGGAACCCGTCGGCCTTCGGCTTGAGCGCCTCGAAGGACTCGACGTCGGTCTGCTCGGGCGTGGCGTCGGTGCGGCCCGGTTCGAACGGCACGTCGACGTCGTACCCGGCGTCGGCCGCGGCCTGCTCGATGGCGGCGTTCCCGCCGAGCACGATCAGGTCAGCCAGCGACACACGCATGTCGTCGCTGCGGGCGTCGTTGAACTCCGCCTGGATGTCCTCGTAGGTCGACAACGCGGCTTCGAGCTGCTCGGGCTCGTTGACCTCCCAGCTGCGCTGGGGTTCCAGCCGGATGCGCGCGCCGTTGGCGCCGCCGCGCTTGTCGCTGTCGCGGTACGTCGACGCCGACGCCCACGCGGTCTTCACGAGCTGCGGGATCGACAGCTCCGACTCCAGGAGCTCGGATTTGAGCGCCGCGACGGCCTCGTCGTCGACGAGGTCGTAGTCGGCGTCCGGGAGCGGATCCTGCCAGATCATCGTCTCCTCGGGCACCTCCGGACCCAGGAACCGCTCGGACGGCCCCATGTCGCGGTGGATGAGCTTGTACCAGGCCTTCGAGAAGGACTGCTGGAACTCCCGCGGGTTCTCTTGGAAGGTCTCCAGGACCTCCCGGTAGTCGGGGTCGTCTTTGAGCGCGACGTCCGTCGTCAGCATCATGACGTCCTCGGTGTCGGTCGGGTCCTGCACGCCAGGTGCGGACTCGTTGAGCTCGCCGCTCTTGGTGGTCCACTGCCAGGCGCCACCGGGCCCCTTCTCGGGCTCCCACTCGTATTCGAGCAGGTTGTCGACGTAGCTCATGTCCCACTGGGTCGGCGTGGTGTTCCACGGCCCTTCGATCCCGCTGGTGATCGTGTCCGGACCTTTGCCCTCACCGAACTCGTTCTCCCAGCCCAGCCCCTGCTTCTCGATGGGGGCGGCGGCGGGCTCGGCGCCGACGTTCTCCTCGGGGTCGTCGGCACCGTGGACCTTCCCGAAGGTGTGGCCGCCCGCAATGAGCGCGACCGTCTCCTTGTCGTTCATCGCCATCTTCCCGAAGGACTCGCGGATGTTCTTCGCGGAGCCTTCGAGGTCGGGTTCGCCGTTTGGCCCCTCGGGGTTGACGTAGATGAGGCCCATGACGGTGTTGCCAAGCGGCCACTTGAGGCTTCCATCCGCGTCGAAGCGGTCGCCGGATGTGGTCTCCCACTCGTCTTCGGGCCCCCAGTCGACGGCCTCGTCCGGGGTGTAATCGTCCTTACGTCCGCCCGCGAACCCGTAGGTTTCGAAGCCCATGGATTCGAGCGCGACGTTTCCGGCCAGGATGATGAGGTCGCCCCACGAGAGCTTGCGGCCGTACTTCTGCTTGATCGGCCAGAGGAGGCGACGGGCCTTGTCGAGGTTGACGTTGTCCGGCCAGCTGTCGACCGGCGGGAGGCGCTGGCGACCGCCGGCTGCGCCGCCGCGACCGTCGAACGTCCGGTAGGTGCCGGCGCTGTGCCACGCCATCCGGATGAACAGTGGCCCGTAGTGGCCGTAGTCAGCCGGCCACCAGTCCTTCGAGTCGGTCATCATCTCTTCGAGGTCGTCTTTGACCGCCGCGAGGTCGAGGTCCTCGAACGCCTCGGCGTAGTCGAAGTCCTCGCCGTACGGGTCGACCTGTTGGCTGTTCTGATCCAGAATCTCCAAGTCTAACTGGTTTGGCCACCAGTCGCTTGTTCCGAAGTTGTGGTCTTCGTTCTCCATTGATTGAGCGTACGCTAACAATGTTTTGGGGATACTAAAGCGTAGTTATCGAAGGTCGAACGAAAGCGTCAAATCAGTGGCTGTGATCTCGTGTTATGCGACCTTTGAGTCCGGATCGACGTTGTAGCGCCTTGCAGTACCATCCACACTACTCTCTCTGTGGCGTGGCAATGGTACGGATCTCCCGCTCGTGTTCGATCAAATATAACTCAGCACAATGGGACAACGTCTTCTGACGCGACTTCTACCGCTTTGCTCCGTACGACCTCACGACGAAACAGCGACTACTCGTGGCCGCCGCTTTTTCGCCGGTTGCTTGGTTTCCGCGCTAGTCGCAGCTTCGTCACGCTCCATCAGTGGCGTGTTTGACATCCTCGCCGCCCTCAACTGTAGCGCTTGGTTCCACGGCGTCCCGGAGGAACGCCTCAGGGCGCTCGACGTGGGGCTGCACGTCGGACTCTTCGAGCACCACCAGCCGCGCGCCCGCGGCATCGGCGATGTCGCGGCCATCAGCGACAGGCGAGATGGTCGCTTCCTGGCCCCAAACAACTGTCACCGGCAGATCGAGAGCCGCCAGCTCGGCACCCAAGTCCATATCCACATCCAGGGCGCCCGCGAAAAACGACGCGGCGGCGAACCGAGCGCCCGGCTGATGGGCGGTCCGCCAGTGGTACTCGACCACGTCCTCGGTGACAACCGACTCGTCGTGGTAGCCGTGATCGGCGTTGAAATATCGGATGGCGCGCTTGCTCGTGGCCACGTTGAACAGCGCCGTGCCGACCACTGGCGCCCTGACGAGCGCGCCGACGAGCGGGCGCGTCCCCGAGAACCCCGCGGTCGTCGGACACACCAACACCAGCTCGCTGACCGAATCGGTGTCGGCGGCCGCAGCGGTCGCGTACGCACCCGAATGCGATGATGCCACGACCATCGGATCCTCGGCGGCGTCGGCGAGGAAGTCGGCCACGAACGTCGTGTAGTGGGACGCCGCGTACTCGATCGGCGGCCGGTCTGAGCGACCGAACCCCGGCAGGTCGGGCGCGATCACGTGGTGATCCGCGGCCAGCGCGTCGAACACGTTGCGGAACTCGAAACTCGATCCCGCAGCGTTCAGTCCATGCAGCAGTACCACGTCCTGATCGTCCGGATCGCCGGCCTCGGTGTACGCGATGTCGAACCCACGCCACTGGTACGTGTTGTTCGTCCCGTCTAGTGGCGACGCAAGCTCGTCCGCCCGCCACGCGAGGGCGGCGTTCGTGGCAGCAACGACACCGGTAGCCGCGGCCAGCGACCCGGCAATCTGGCGGAGCTTCATACCCCACCTACGCATGCCGGAGGCTTATCAGTTGTTGCCGCGAGCGCAGTCGCCACGCAGGTGCGAGCGCACTCGATCGTTGCCCGGTGCGTTCTGGTTGCTGTGACTGCCCCTCGATCCGTGTTATCGACATCGCGTTTTCGCACCGTTAACTCCTTCACAACACAAGATATTTACTTTGTTCTTATATGTTTTAACTATGGTAGATTCGATCTGTACACGTCGCCGTCTGTTAGCAGCAGTTGGGGCGACATCGGTGAGTGCGGTAGCCGGCTGCAGTAGCACTCTATTCGGCGGAGACGTTGAATACATACAGGATGCCCCGGTTGGGGAGGTGACTGGTCCGTGGCCGACGTATCAACACGATTTCGCGAGAACCGGTGCAACAACCGATCCTGGCCCTTCGAGTGATGCAACCGAATCGACTGTACTTGAGCTATTCAATCTGCACCCCGACTCACAGGTGATGTTTACCGGTGACCGTGGCATCCTTGCACTCACTCCAGATGAATTCGGAGGTTCGTACACCTCATTCGACATCAACGAAAACACACGATCCTGGAATGTAGAGACAACCGGCAGCGGTGGATCGGTGACAATCGCTGGGAACGCGGCTTTCGCCTCAACAAGCAGAGGCATCCGCGTCTACGATATTCGAAGTGGTGACCTTTGCTGGCGGGCGAACACAGGTTCCCCATTCCTGGGCAATGCACCTGTTTTCGTCAGTGGCAAGATTCTCAGTTGGGACTCCTCCTCGGTCGTCGCGTACGACGCCACGACGGGGCAGAAACGCTGGACGTTCAGCTTTGAAGACACCGGACCCAATAGTGTAGGGCTTCGGGACGGGATCGTGTATATCCAACTTGAAACAGGCGTTGCAGCGGTTGATCCTGAATCTGGTGATCAGGTCTGGCGGCGGTCCCTCCTCCCTGAGACAGACCAACAGATCGTTATTGGTGATGAAAGCGTGTATTATTCCGCAGAAGGTGGGAAGCTGTATGCGTTATCGACGGAACGGGAGGGTGAAACACAGTGGAAAACATCCATTCCAAACGAGTATGGTCATTCGCTCGCCGTTAGCAATAATCGAATCCACGTGTCTGCCTCCGATTCGTCTGATCGTGGCGTTCTCACGACCTTGGACGCTGCGGATGGAAGCACAATCAACATCGAGAAGCATCCCGATGGCCGTACATCACCGCCAATCGTTGCTGATGGGACCCAGTTCTGGCTTGGGGAGGAGACACTGTATGCGTCCGACGCTGATACCGGTTCTCGCAAGTGGTCATTGGATGTGAATGCCACGGTAGAGTCTTATTCTTCGCTGTCAGTTCATGGGTCTGACCTGTTCTTTGCCAGTAGAAATGGCGTGGTAAAGATCTCTGACGGCGCGTAAGCGGCTCGAACCGATCGCACCCCCAGTTTTCACTGTCACAGCGATCCTGCTCTCTCGGTGGCTCTATTCACGGAGCCAACACCAAGACAAAACTATCTGGCCTTGCACGGGGCTGTATGGTAACACAACAGTCACGTCGAGAGGCGGTCGCGTGCGTCGAGTCCGGTGACACGGTTGGGATCGGGGGGTTCGTGGCGACTGGCATCCCGGAAGCAGTCCTTGCTGCGCTGGGCGACCGCTATGAGCGAACGCGGGCTCCGCAGGATCTCACACTCTACCAGCCCGCGGCAGAGGGCGACCGGCAAGGACATGGCGTCTCACATCTCGTGCAGGAGGGCATGCTCGAACGGACG
Source organism: Halobacterium salinarum DSM 3754 (assembly GCF_008124605.1). Classification (GTDB taxonomy): domain Archaea; phylum Halobacteriota; class Halobacteria; order Halobacteriales; family Halobacteriaceae; genus Halobacterium; species Halobacterium salinarum. The sequence goes on along the minus strand of NZ_VRYN01000006.1, from coordinate 31,371 downwards.
ATCGCCAGTCACTGGGGGTTCACACCGGACCTGATGGCGGCAGTCGTTAACAACGAAATCGAGGCGTACAACCTCCCGTTTGGCGTCCTAGATCACTTGCTCCGGGACACCGCGGCTGGCAAGCCTGGAACGATCACGCATGTCGGACTGGACACGTTCGTTGACCCACGACGTGATGGTGGCAAAGCCAACGCCGTCACGAGCGAGGACCTCGTCGAGCGCGTCACACTCAACGGCACTGAGTACCTGTTCTATCACGCGGTTCCGATCGACGTCGCGGTCATTCGCGGCACCACGGCCGACGAGCACGGGAACGTCACCATGGAGCGGGAGGCACTCGCCTCGAACATGCTGGCGCTGGCCCAAGCCGCACACAACACCGGCGGCAGGGTGATCGCGCAGGTCGAGCGCGTCACGAGCGCGGGGACACTCGCGCCCCACGATGTCGCTGTACCCGGTGTGGTCGTTGATTCCGTCGTCGAGGCATCGCCGGAAGACCACCCACAAACGTACGGCTCGGCCTACGACCCCGCACACAGCGGCACAGTCAAGCCACCGACGCCCAGTACGGATCCGCTCCCGATCGACGAACGAACGATCATCGCACGCCGCGCCGCAATGGAACTCGACGCGGGCGCGGTCATCAACCTGGGCGTGGGGATCCCCGAACTCGTCTCAACGGCCGCCGCTGAGGGAGGTGTCGGCGACGCGATCACGGAAACCGTGGAGTCCGGACCGGTTGGTGGGGCTGCGTCCGGCGGAATCGAGTTCGGAACGGCAGTCAACCACGATGCCCTCGTGTCCTCACCCCAGCAGTTCGACTTCTACGACGGCGGCGGACTCGATGTCGGGTTCTTGGGGATGGCGCAGGTCGACGCGCAGGGAAACGTCAACGTCAGCCGGTTCGGCTCCCAGTTCCCGGGCTGTGGCGGGTTCATCAACATCACGCAGAACGCCGCTGCAGTCGTGTTCTGTGGCACGCTCACGACGGGCGGTCTCTCGGTCGCGGTCGCCGACGGAACAATCACGGTGACATCCGAGGGGGCGCACTCGAAGTTCGTCGAGGACGTCGAACACGTCACATTCAGCGCTGATCACGCGCTGGAAACCGACCAGTCGGTTGTGTACGTCACCGAGCGCGCCGTCTTCGAGTTGACGCCTGACGGCCTCACACTCACGGAGGTCGCACCCGGCATCGACCCCGGAGCCGTGATCGCACAGCTCGGGTTCGACCCCGCTGTTGCGGACCCACTGGGCGTGATGCCGGCGCGGCTGTTCGCCGACGCGCCGCCGGATCTCACCGATGTCGTGTGATCGCACGGCGGCCGCAGCTCACGGCGAACGAGCGGCGGCGTCCCGCTGAAGCGCACTGAACACTGTCCAGGCGGGATCGCTCCCCGGGTGCACGACCTGCGTCCCATCGACGGTCACGCCACTGCCCTCACTCACTGTCCCGATCGCGGCCACGGGAGTGTTCCGTGCGTCCAGTGCAGCCATCGCCGTGTCGGCGTGCGCCTCGGGGACTGTGACGAGAAGCGTGCCACGCGAGGAAACCTGCCACGGGTCGAGCCCGAGATCCGCACAGACGGCGCTCACGTCCTCGGGAACGGGGACGGCGTCGCTGGAGACGCTGATCGAAACGCCGGCGGCCGTCGCCAACTCCACCAGCGCCCCTTGAATGCCGCATTCGGTTGCGTCGTGCATCGCGGTCACGGGTGCGGACGCCGCGGCGCACGCGTCGCCAACCACTGTGGTGTCCTCGAGCCGCGCGTCGGCGCGCTCGACGGTGTCGTCAGCGACATCGAGGTGGTCGCCGAACAGCGCGGCGAACAGCCCCGCGACCTCTGCCCCGGGGCTGTGCGTCATGAGCACCGTGTCACCCGCGGTGGCCCCATCGGGGCGGACGATCTCGGCGGGGTCACCGACACCCATGGCCGTTGCGCCGCCGATCCAGGGGAACGACACGTCCTGGCGCGCGGTGTGTCCTGTGACCACGCTCACGCCGAGCCGCTCACACTCCGTGGCCATCGCGTCCCACAGCGCCGCGATGGTGTCGTCTCGTGCTGACGCCGGGAGCACCAGGGTGATGGAGAGAAACGACGGCGGAACCCCGCTCACGGCGACATCCGAAAGCACGCTGTGGAGGGCCAGCCGGCCGGCGCGCTCGATCCCGACGCCGGGGTTCACTGACACCGGGTCCGCGCTCACGACGAGGCGCTGGCCGCCGATCGAGAGCACACCGAAGTCAACCCCGTACTGGGGGCCGACGGTCACCGCGTCGTCGTCCGCACCGAGGTTCGGGGACAGGTGCTGTGCGAAGAACTCGGCGTCGATCTTCCCGATCTGGCTGGTCACGGGAGACCACCGAACAACTCGTCGTTCGCTGTCAAGGGCTCACAGGACGGGCGTGACATACTGCTCCGTCCGCACACCCACCAGTAAAAAACACCGGATGCGGCCGCGGCTTACAGGGACACACCGAGCGCCGCAGCGAGCGCGTCGGCGACCGCAGTGTTGTCGCGTGCGGCGTCGAACCGCGCCGCGTTCGGGCCGTGTGCGAACACCGGCACGTCGGTGCCCGTGTGTCCGTCGGTGGTGAACGCGATCCCGGCTCGCTCCGCGAGAATCGTGCTGATCGAACCCGGAGCGTCGCGGAGCTTTGCCACCTCTCGGTCGGTCAGTGCGGTGATGCCCGTGTGAGCGGCGACGATCGACTCCAGTTCGTCAGCGCTCCGGACCCCGGCGAGGAGATCCCGAAGCCGGCTGGTGGTCGCTTTCTGCGCGGCGAGCACGTCGTATTCGACCTCGTAGGGCGAGTCGCGACCCAGCGTGAGACCGCCACACTCGTGGTCGCCGGTCGAAACGAGGAACGTCGGCTCGGCGGTCGTCTCGGCGTACTCCACCAACTGGCCCGCCACCTGCGTGGCTTCGTACTGTTCGGCGACCTGGGCGGGGTAGTTCGCGTGGCCGGCGTGATCGACGCGCCCGGACTCCACCAGCAGGAAAAACCCCTTGTCGGGGTCGCCGGCCGACGAGAGCAGGTCAACCCCCGCGTCGACCATCGCATCGAGGTTGGGTTGTGTGTTCTCGGGGTCGTTTTTGCGGTCCAGGTAGTAGTCGAGGTGGCTCTCCTGGCTGAACAGCCCGAGTACGGGTGGGTCGTCGACCGCGTCCAGTTCAGCCGCCGTTTCGGCGATCGTGTAGCCGTTGTCCCTGGCCGCATCCACCAGCGTGCCGCCGTTGGACGCGTCCGCCTCGAAGTCGCGGCGCTGCCCCCCGAGAATCACGTCCGGCTGGGTCTCTTCGATGTACTGGCGCGCGATCTCGGTCTGGTTGCCGCGATCCTCGACGTGTGCCGCGAACGCTGCGGGTGTGGCGTGTGTCGCCTCGGTCGTCGTGATGAGGCCGGTCGCGTACCCCTGGGCGCTGGCCCGTTCGAGGACCGTATCGACGCGCTGAAACCCGCCGCCTGAGGTTTGGACGCCACCGATCGCTCCGTTGTAGGTTTTGACGCCGCTGGCGAACGCGGTTGCGGCGGCCGCCGAGTCGGTGGTCGTCTCGTAGGGGTCATCGGGGAACGTGGTCATCGAACCGCGGGACGAGAACGCGTCGAACCCGGTCGGCGTCTCGGCCGGACTCACGTTCAGCGGGAAGCGCTCGGGCGCTGTCTTGTAGGCGTTGAGGTAGCGCGCGGCGGAGATCTGTGTCTGCCCCATCCCATCGACGATGTACGCGATGGCGTTCGCAGCCGGGGACGCCGTGGCCTGTGCGCGCGCCGTTGTCTGGAACTGTGACGCGACTGCGCCCCCGGCGACGGCCCCGCTGAGGCCCGCCAGGAACGTGCGCCGATCGACACTGGGTGACTCTGTGGTGTGCGGTGTTGGCATCTGATCGCTCTACACGGCTGTACCACCACTGCGCTCAAAGCCACTTATAATAGTCGTCCGGACGCCTATATATGCGGTGGCGTCACCCCAGCGCCCTTCGGAAGGCAGATGAGCGGGGCCGGCGAACGCCGTGCGTAGTGTCAGCTACGTCACTTGCGGTTGGTCGGATCGCGCTCGCCCTCCTCCTCGTCGTCCTGAACGGCTTTTTCGTCGCCGCAGAGTTCGCGTTCGTGCGGCTGCGGTCGGCGTCCGTCGAGACGCTCGTTCAGGACGGACGGCGTGGCGCAACGGCGGTCAAGGAAGCCACGGACAACCTCGATGATTACCTCGCGGTCTCCCAACTCGGGATCACGATCGCGTCGCTCGGGCTCGGGTGGGTCGGTGAACCCGCGGTCGCGGTTCTGGTCGACCCACTACTGGAGCCGGTGCTCCCGGCTCCCGTTCGCCACACCGTGACTGTGGCCCTCGGGTTCGGGATCGTGACCCTGTTGCACGTCGTGTACGGCGAACTCGCGCCGAAGACGATCGCGATCCAGCGCGCCGAGCGCGTCGCGCTCGTGGTTGCGCCCGTGATGAAACTGTTCTACTACGTGTTCCTGCCGGGCACGATCCTGTTCAACGGCATCGCGACACGGTCGGTCCAACTCATCGGCGTCTCCCCGGAGACAGAGGGCCACGACACCCACACCGAGCCGGAGATCCTGAGCGTGCTCTCGGAAGCCAGCGCCGCCGGCCGGATCAGCCCGGCGGAGGTGTCGATGATCGAGCACGTCTTCAGCCTCGACGACACGACTGTTCGTGAGATCATGCGGCCACGCCCCGACGTGACCAGCGTGTCCGCAGACACTCCGCTCCCCGAACTCCGAACGATGGCCGCCAGCGGCGAATACACCCGCTACCCGGTCACCGAAGGCCCGGACGACGACGTGATCGGGTTCGTCGACGTGAAAGACATCTTGCGCGCCAGCGACGCCATCGACGAGTCGGGCGATGTCACGGCCCGGGAGCTGAGCCGGCCGGTCGTCGTGGTTCCCGAGACGCTGCGCGTCGACGAGCTGCTCGCGGAGTTCCAGGCCGAGCACCGCCAGATGGCGGTCGTCATCGACGAATGGGGTGCCTTCGAGGGGTTGGCAACCATCGAAGACGCCCTCGAAGTGATCGTCGGCGACATCCGCGACCAGTTCGATCTGGCGACCCACGCGCAGTCCATCGAGCCCCGCGACGATGGCGGCTACGAGGTTCCTGGCGCGGTGTCGATCACCGAACTCAACGACCACCTCGGCACGGATTTCGAGAACGAGGCGGTCGAAACCGTCGCCGGGCTCGTGGTCAGCCGACTCGGGCACGCCCCCACGGTCGGTGATCGTGCCGTGATCGACACGCACACGTTCCGCGTGACTGGCGTCGACGGCGCACGGATCACGTCGCTGACGGTGACTCCCGACTCCTGACCGGAGCGGTCACCGGCGCTCGCCGTTTCCACCGGGGCGCGCGAACGGCCGCCATTACGTGTACGACGGGCGCTCGGCGTATTCGATCGGGTCGCGTTCGCCCAGGTTCTGGAACGCCTGGAGGCGGAACGCACACGCGTCGCACGTCCCACACGCGGGGGCCTCGGCGCGGTAGCAACTCCACGTGTGCTCGTAGGGGACACCGAGTTCCAGGCCGCGCTCGGCGATGTCGGTCTTCGACCAGTCGACGAACGGTGCGTTGATGCTGATTTCGGTGTCGGGTTTGGTGCCGGCAGCGACGGTCTGCTGGAACGCCTCGAAGAACGCGGGCTGGCAGTCCGGATACCCCGAGAAGTCCTCGCTGTGCGCGCCGATGAACACCGCCTCACAGTCGTTGGCCTCGGCGTACGACGTCGCCATCGCCAGCAGGTTGGCGTTCCGGAACGGCACGTAGGAGGTGGGGATTTCGTCGCTCTCCATGTCGGCGTCCGCGACCGCCATCTCGTCGTCAGTGAGGCTCGACGCGCCGATCTTCGAGAGGTGATCCGTGGTCAAATGGAGGAAGTCCGCGGCACCGAGGGCCGCTGCTTGGGCCGTTGCGCACTCGTGTTCTTTGTGCTCGGTCTGCTGGCCGTACGAGGTGTGGAGCATGTACACCTCGTAGCCGGCGTTGTGCGCAACCGCAGCGGCGGTGGCGCTGTCCATCCCGCCGGATGCAAGCACGACAGCGCGCTTCGCGCTCATCGTCCACCACTCGGGTGCGTGGCACCCGCGGCCGTTCTGCGGTTGGTCGTCGCTGTGCGGTCGCGCCGAGCGCGTGCGTTCGTGTCGATCGTATCGTCAGTGGAGTCTGTCATTGTTTCAGGTCTCCGGGGCGTCGTTCCACAGTGCAACGTGGAGCCGCGGCGTATACCGGTAGCCGTGCTCCATCGCGAGTGTCGCAACCTCGTTTCGTCGCGCGTCGAGCTCCGCGTGGGTTGTGCCCTCCGGCATCAACACCACGTCCTCGTCGCCGATTCGGGTGTCAGTGGCTGTCCTGATCTCCGCAAGCAGTGATTCGATCTCGGGCATATCCGACGGATCGGTGACGACGAACTTGAGTTGGGTGTCGTAGTCGTCGGCGAGCGCGCCGAGCGTCGCCACGTCGATGCGGCGGGCGTCGTGGCGGGCCGCCCACTCACCGTCGCCTTTGGGGTCGGTCTCGGCCGTGGGTGTGCTGGAGGCGAGTTTCGGGCTGACGCTCGCCAAGTCGATGGGGGCGTCACGGTGGATGGTGCCGTTCGTCTCGACGGTGGTGTGGTAGCCAAGCGCTGCGAGGCGGTCAAGCAGCACCACGGCGTCGTCGTGGAGCAGTGGCTCGCCACCGGTGAGTACGACGTGGTCGGCGTGCTCGTACGACTGCACCTCCGCGATGATGTCGTCGACGGACATCGTGGCGTGGGTGGGCTCCCAGGACGTGTGGTATGAATCACAGAACCAACACCGGAGGTTGCAGCCGCTCGTGCGGACGAACACCGACGGCGTGCCGGCGAGCTTCCCCTCGCCCTGCAGGGAGTAAAACAGCTCGTTGATCGGAAGCGCCGGCCCGTCACCACCGTTGCTCGCCTGCCGGTCCGTGGTTTCGCTGACCGGCATCAGTTCGGGCCAGCAGTAAGCGCCGGCGTTTCCGCGACCGTGACGGAGACCGCTGACACCGTCTCAGGGAGCGCGTCGTGGAGCTTCCGCTCCAGCACGACGCCCATCACCTCGGCGGTCGGCGGCTGTTCGAGCACGACAACCGCGTCGCCGTCGCCCGCCTCCCGGAACGCGTCAACGAGCGGGTCGCCGTCCTCAAGCAGGAACCGGTGGTCCCAGTCGGACACCACCGCCGTGACTGTGCCCTTGTCCACAACCCACCCCTCGTCCGTGAGCTGCCCCGTGATTTCGACGCTGATCTCGTAGTTGTGGCCGTGTGGGCGGCTACACTTGCCGTCGTGGTGTTGCAGTCGGTGGCCGGCGCTGATCCGGATCGGGCGATCCCGCCCGATGTGCAGCGTCCGCTCCCCGGTGGCTGTGGACTGTGATCGTTTGGACTGTGCTGAACGCATGTCTCCCTATTCTTCGAGTATGCGGTAAAGAATATCGAAGTCATATCCACGATGCTCTGCCGTCGCCGACCCACGATCCGGGACACGTCACGGGCGGCCGCGCCCGTCCGGGCATCGTTGCCCGCCACACCGGCTCAGTCGTCGGTGCGTTCCCAGACCGTGTTCTCGCGGTCGATCCGGTCGTTCCAGTCCGCGACGAGCGTCGTGACCGCCAGATCACCGGTCACGTTGTTCATGGTCCGAAGCCGGTCGAGGATCGGGTCGACACCGGCGACCATGCCGACGACCTCAAGCGGCAACCCGAGCTGCGTGAGCACCAGCGTGAGCATGATCAGCCCGCTGCCCGGGACACCCGCAGTGCCGACGCTCGCGAGCAGGGCGGTCACGATGACTGTCGCCTGTTCGGCGAGCGTGAGCGTTTGCCCCACCAGATTGGCCGCAAAGATGGCCGCCACGCCCTGATACATCGCCGTTCCGTCCATGTTGATCGTCGCACCGAGCGGCAGCGAGAAGCTGTACACCTCCTCGTCGATCCCGAAGTTCTCGTCGGCGTTGTTCATCGTGACGGGCAGCGTCCCGCTGCTGGAACGGATGCTCAGCGCCGTCACCATCGCTTCTTTGGCGCCGGCGAGGAACGCCCGCGGCGATTCACGCAGCAGCCCCCACTGAATGACGAACAGATACGTGACCCCGATGTGGAGGACCACGGCGAGCGCCAGCGCACCGATGAGTTTTGCGAACGGCAGGATGGCGTCGACGCCTGCCTCCCCGAACGTCGTCGCCATCAACGCGAACACGCCGATCACGCCGTACTCCATGACGCCCCAGACGACGTTGAACATCGCCTCCGAGCCCGCCTCTGCGATCTTGAACACGGCCTGTGCACCGTCGTGCACCGGTGTGCCGGGCTCGAACTCGTCCTGCAGGATCGCGAACGAAATGCCGAGCGCGATCGTGAAAAAGATCGTCGGCAACACGTCCCCGTTGGCCATCGCACCGATCGGGTTCGTCGGAACGACGTTCATCAGCACCGTCCCCAGATCCGGGGCTTGCGTCGTCTCCACGGCGGCATCAGCCACCTCAAGCCCGACTCCCGGGTTGATGAGGTTGCCCGCCAACAGCCCGATGGCGATCGCGACCGCCGTCGTCCCCAGGTAGAGCGCGATCACCTCGCCGCCGATCTTGCCGATGCGGGTCGGCGAAAGCTGCCGCGCTCCCATGAGCAGCGTGAACACGACGACAGGAATGATGATCATTTTGAGCAACCGAACGAACAGCGTTCCGAGCGGCTCAAGCTGTGCGGCTGGCGCGCCGACCGCGAGCCCACAGACCGAGCCGAGAACGAACGCGACCGCGATCCGGTAGATGATCGCAACGGATCGATACGCAGCCCATGCGTCTCGAAGGCGGTTCAACATAGCACAGCATTCCGAAATGCTGGCTGTAAAGCTAACGATACCATATGCTGGCGTCGTTTCAAAAACACATGACGACTGCTTCGTATCCGTGGCGTTCTCGTCACATTCGCTATGGGATCGTCGGGAACTCAACACGCGTTTGAACTCCCACGAATAAAGCTCCTGTTTGGATATTCCGGAAAAACGCGCCATAGCTAGCGAGACCACAGCGGGATCGGCGGATGCTGTCGACGGATGCCGTTGAAACGTTCGATCAGTTAGTTGTTCATGATAGAAAGGAAGATTCAAGTCACCTGGACCGGAGACACAGAGTGATGGATCTCGACCACATCATCACGAGCAAACAACTCTCCCGGGCGGACATCGAGACCGTGCTCGACCGCGCGGCAGAGATCGACGCCGACCCGTCGGCGTTCGCCGACCGGTACGAAAACACCGTGCTCGGACTCCTCTTTTTCGAGCCGAGCACCCGCACCAAGATGAGCTTCGACACCGCGATGAAACGCCTGGGCGGCGACATCGTCGATATGGGGTCCGTAGACTCCTCAAGCGTCAAGAAGGGGGAGACACTCGCAGACACGGTTCGCGTCATCGAAGGGTACGCGGACGCGTTGGTGCTGCGCCACCCCAACCAGGGAGCAGCCCAGATGGCGAGCGAGTTCGTCGACGTTCCGCTTTTGAACGCCGGCGACGGCGCCGGCCATCACCCGACACAGACCCTCCTGGACCTCTACACCATCCGCGAGAACGCCGGCCTCGAAGACCTCACGATCGGCATCATGGGGGATCTCAAGTACGGGCGGACGGTCCACTCGCTGTCCCGCGCGCTCACGAACTTCGACGTCGACCAACACTTCATCAGTCCCGAGAGCCTCCAGCTCCCCCGAGACGTCGTCTACGACCTCGAACAGGAGTCCGGCACTCGTGTCCGCGAACACGACTCCTTCGAGGACGTGCTCCCGGAGCTGGACATCCTTTACGTGACTCGGATCCAGCGCGAGCGGTTCCCCGACGAAAACGAGTACCAGAAGGTTGCCGGAGAGTACCAACTCACCGCCACCCACCTCGAAGCCGCCAAAGACGACCTGACCATCATGCATCCGCTCCCGCGAGTCGACGAGATCGCACCCGAAATCGACGACACCGACCACGCGGCCTACTTCGAGCAGGCACACAACGGGGTGCCGGTTCGCATGGCACTGCTGGATCTGGTGCTGTCCGCCGATGGGGGTGTCGACGATGAGTAGCGACCAACACCTCCAGGTCAGCAAAATCCAGGCCGGAACCGTCATCGACCACATCCCGGCCGGGCAGGCGCTGCAAGTGCTTCAGATCCTCGGGACCAACGGAGCAAGCGACGACCAGATCACCGTCGGGATGAACGTCACCTCGGAACGCCACCACCGCAAGGACATCGTCAAGATCGAGGGTCGAGAGCTGAGCCAGGACGAAGTCGACGTCCTGTCGCTGATCGCGCCCGACGCAACGATCAACATCGTCCGTGACTACGAGGTCGACGAGAAACGTCGCGTCGACCGTCCCGACGTCGTTGCGGGTGTGCTCTCCTGTCCGAACCCCAACTGCATCACCGCCAACGACGAGCCCGTGCGATCCGGGTTCGACGTGCTCGACGACGGGATGCGATGTCAGTACTGCGAACAGATCGTCAGTGAGGACATCCCGTCACTGATAGATCCGGAGTAGGCGGCCGTACTCGTGGTTTTTCGTGGCTTTCTCTCGTTATTGTGTTGATTACTGTTCGACTGCTGCCGGGCGAACCACTGGCCCGGATGTAGCAGAATTTATCGTTCTGGAGGGTGAAGGCTCGCATATAATGCTTTATAACCTTCGGCAGGAACTGCTCGCTGGAATCCGGGCTGCCACCTCTGACGCGGGGTACGACTATGAAGTCGACCAGTCCGCGATCGAACTCGAAGACATCACCGATGAGGAGAAAGGCGAGTTCTCCTCACCGATCTCGTTCTCGATCGCGGCCGCGGCCGGAGCGCCCCCGGTCGATGTCGCGGCGGCGATCGCCGACGCCCACCGCTCCAACGGGCTGCCGGCTGAAGTCGAGGCGGTGACCGTCGAAGGCGGCCACATCAACTACCACGCCGACACGACCGATCTGGCAGACGCGACGCTGTCGACGATCCTCCGCGACGGTTCGGAGTACGGCACGCGGACGGACGCCGACCCGGACACCATCCTCGCCGACGTGTCCTCGCCCAACATCGCCAAGCCGCTGCACGTCGGCCACTTGCGGAACACGATCCTCAGCGATGCAGTGATGAACATCCTGGAGGCGCGCGGCCACGACGTCACGCGGGACAACCATCTCGGGGATTGGGGCGTGCAGTTCGGGAACCTGATGCACGAGTACACCGAGTTCGGCGACGAAGCGACGCTGGAAGACGACGCCATCGAACACCTCCTGGATCTCTACCAGCAGTTCGAGCAGCGGGACTCGATGCTCGCGGATCTCGAAGACGATGAGACCGTGACCGACCAGTTCGCCGACGCCGTCACCGAGGAACGTGACTACCACGCCGACAGCGGCAAGGAGTGGTTCACCCGGCTCGAGCAGGGCGACGAGGACGCGACTGCCCTCTGGGAGCGGTTCCGTACCGTGAGCATCGATCGCTTCAAGCAGACCTACGACGACCTCGATGTCGCATTCGACGTTTGGAACGGGGAGAGCTTCTACGCTCAGGAGGGCTGGAACGACGTCATCATCGAGAAGGCGATCGAGAACGACGTCGCGATGCGCGGCGAGGGCGAGTCGGTGTACATCCCGGTGTACCCTGACGACTACGAGAACGTCGGCGACCCGCAAGCGGCAGACGTGGACGCCTCGCTCGATCGCGCACGCCAGATGCGGGAGGCCAACGACGACCTCGAAGACGCCGACTTCGATCCGTTCTACATCGTCAAGTCCGATGGATCGACGCTGTACGGAACCCGCGACCTGGCGACGATCGAGTACCGGATCGAGGAATACGACGCCGATCAGTCGGTCTACGTGGTGGCAAACGAACAGAACCAGTACTTCCAACAGCTGTTCGTCGCTGCCCGAAAGATGGGATACAACGACATCAAACTTAAGCACATCGATTACGGGCTGATCAGCCTCCCCGAAGGGAGCATGTCGACACGGAAAGGACAGATCATCACCGCCCGGGAAGTCCTTGATCGTGCCCAGGACCGCGCCGAGGAGATCATCGCGGAGAAAGGCCGAATCGACGACGCCGAAGCCCAATCGGTCGCAACCAAGATCGCGCTCGCAACCATCAAATACGAGATGGTGGCGGCCAAACGCGAACGCGACACGACGTTCGACATCGACGAGTCGGTTGCACTGGAGGGCGACACCGGACCGTACGTTCAGTACGCGGCAACCCGTGGCTACAGCATTCTGGACGGAGCGGACGCCGCTCCCGAGATCGACGACCTCGATCCATCGGTGTTCAACGACACCGATGTGGAGCTGCTGTTCGAGCTGGCCCGCTACCCACTCGTCCTGGAACGCTGTGAGGAACGGTACGACGCGGCACCGCTTGCCCACTACCTCCTCCAGCTCGCACACGTGTTCAACTCCTTCTACCACAAGAACGCGGTCTTGGACGCCGAAAACGCACGCACGGAGCGCCTCCTGCTGACGAAGGCAACGACACAGATCTTCGACAACGGCCTCGGCCTGCTCGGCATCGACGTGCTCGAAGAGATGTAACCGCGCTGGACATCGTTGAATCGGTTTTGAGGTCCGTGAAACTCGGTTGGCAGCTACTACGATCGCTGTAAGAACGACACAGGAGCGCCGGTGTCTTCCGTACGGACTAGTAAAAAAGACGGCTCGAAGACCGGATCCGAGACGCCGACGTTATGCGGCCGTATCGGCCGACTCTTCGGGTGACTCCTCGGGGTCTTTCATGTACATCTTCCAGCCGGTGAAACCCATGATAACAACCAGGATGGGCGAGAGAATCCCCACGAAGTAGTACGGCAGATAACTCAACACGGGCACCCCGAGCGCACTGGCCATGAACACGCCACCGGAGTTCCACGGAATCATCGGCTCCGAGACAGTCCCAGTCTCTTCGAGGGTCCGGGACAGGCTCGTTCCGTCGAGATCGTACTCGTCGTTGAGGTCGCGGAACGTCATGCCAGGGATAACGATGGACATGTACTGGTCCGCAGTGAGTGCGTTGATCACGAGCGGGCCGAGCGCGGTGACAAGAGTTGCCCCTCCGACACTATCGACAGCTTTTGCAGTGTTGTGCGCTATAACCGACAATACGCCTGTCGCCTCAAGTATACCTCCGATCGAGAGGGCACCGAAGACAATGGTAATAACCCAGATCGACCCTTCAAGCCCACCGGTACTGAGGAGGTTGTTAACGAGGTCGACACCCGTCTTCGGTCCTGTTCCGCTATAGATGATCTGCCATGCCTCAGCGAACCCACGACCCTGGATGAGGATCGAGACGCCTGCCGCGGAGAACACGCCGGCACCGAGCGACGGCAGCGCGGGGTACCCCTTGATCGCCAACCCGAAGGTAATGACCAGCGGGAGCAACACCAGGACAGAAAGCGTGTATGTGCCTGCCAGACCGCCCTGGATCTGTGCGACTTCCGCGCCTGTACCACCAGTGCCACCGGTCTCTGCCATCAACCCGAGGACGGCGTAGAGTGCAAGAGAGATAACCCCAACGATGATAGTGTTCGGGAACATCCCGCGCACGTGATCCCAGAGGTCAACGTCACTGACACCCGAGGCGAGCAGTGTAGTGTCGGAAAGCGGCGACTGCTTGTCGCCCATGTACACGCCGGAGAGGATCGCACCCGCAGTCAGCGGCGCTGGGATCCCGAGTCCGGAGCCAATGCCGACCAGCGCGATACCGAGCGAGCCGGCTGTCGTCCATGAGGAACCGATTGCCGTCGCAACCACGAACGAAAGGAGCGCTGCCAACGGAACGAAGACCGCCGGTGTGAGGAACTCCAGCCCCCAGTACATGATGAACGGGATCGTCCCAGCATCAACCCAGGACGCGATCAGCATGTAGATAATAAACAGGATAAATATCGCCCCCAATCCCATGACAATGCTGTTTGAAATCCCGTCGAAGAGTTCGTCCCACGTGTATCCCCAGCCGTATCGTGCGATCACACCAGTGAAGGCGATCCCCCAAAGCAGGGGCATTTGGGCGTCAAGGCCCAAAAGAACGATACCGACGGCCAGGAACGTAATCATCCCAGCGATCGGGAGGAGCGCTTGTCCGAACGACGGTCGTTTCTCCGGATCAAAGTCCTCGTAACTTCTCGGTTCGAATTCTACCATTGGTAATTATTTGTTTGTTTTCATTTTAGTTGGCGATCCATCAGCTGCCGTTTGTGGCGTCAGGAGCATCTCTTATTCTCCTACGTGTTGGCGTTATTCCCTGGGTAGGATAAAGCTACCGCCAATTCCTACGGCCGTAGTTAATCCTATTCTCAGATAAATTATTGTCTACAAACTCCACAGCTAGCAATAATTATTATAATTCATATATGATGCTCGGGGCATCTGAGTCAGCTCACTGCTGGCCAACGTCAAACACCTAGGCCGGCTCATCACACCACTGCCAGTGGGCAAGACTAATGAGCGCCTCCGTACTACTACCGCGGCTTGTTCCACAAGTCCCGCTCACGCTGGCCATTCACACAGCGCATACGGCAACAAAAAAGCAGTGAGGTCGATGCAGTTATTGGTTGACGAGCGTGTGGACGATGGCCTTCTGCACGTGCATGCGGTTTTCGGCCTGGTCAAAGATCACCGACTGCGGACCGTCGGCGACCTCCGCCGTGACCTCTTCGCCACGGTGGGCCGGGAGACAATGCATGAAGATCGCGTCGTCGCGGGCGGCGTCCATGAGATCCTGATCGATCTGGAACCCGTCGAACTCGGCGAGCTTCTCCTCGCGCTGCTCCTCTTCGCCCATGCTGACGAACACGTCGCCGTAGACTGCGGTCGCGCCATCAACCGCCTCGTAGGGATCGTTGGTGACGGTCACGTTGGCGTCGCTGACACGGTCCTGGATCTCCTCGTCGGGCTCCATTCCCTCGGGTGTCGCGATCCGACAGTCGACGCCCATCTTCGCGGACGCCTGCATCAGGGAGTGGGCGACGTTGTTTCCGTCCCCGACGAACGCAAGCGTATCGAGGCGGTCTTTCTCCTGCATCGTGAACATGTCGGTGAGCGCCTGACACGGGTGCAGGAAGTCGGTCAGCCCGTTGACGACTGGCACGTCCGCGTTCTCAGCAAGCTCCATCATCTCGTCGTGCTCGAACAACCGAGCCATGATGGCGTCCTCGTACCGGGACATCACCTGGCTCACGTCGGAGATCGGCTCCCCGCGGCTGAGCTGCGAGGACCCCATCTCGAAGAAGATGCCGTGCCCACCGAGTTGGGTCATTCCCGTCTCGAAGGACAGCCGTGTTCGCGTCGACGGCTTCGCGAACAACATCACGAGAGACTTGTTGTCCATCACGCCGGAGAACTCGCCCGGGTTCTCCTTCATGCTCGCCGCCAGGTCAAGCAGCTGTTCGATCTCTTCGCTCTCGACGTCGTTGATGTCTACTAGATGCTCCATCGTGTTGTGTATCTCCGGGTCGACTATTTAATCCTTCGACTGTTCCCAACTCGCGGTCACTCGTCGGCTGGCACGACTGTCGTGCCGGCCGCCCCATCGAGCGCCTCGGTTGCGGTCTCCGGCTTCGTGATGATCGCACGGTCACCGCCGCTTTCGACGAACTCGATGCACGCTTCGACTTTCGGCGCCATGCTCCCCTCACCGAACTCTCCGGCGGCAAGCATGTCCGCCGCTTCCTCGGTTGTGAGTTCGCTGAGTTCCTCCTCATCCTCGGTGCCGAAGTTCCGGTAGACCGCATCGACGTCGGTCAACACGAGGAACTCATCGGCACCGATGTCGGTCGCAAGCGACTGGGCAGCACGATCCTTGTCGATGACGGCCGCAACACCAGTCAGGCTGTCACCGTCTTCGACGACCGGAACGCCACCGCCGCCGCTGCTGATGACCGGCTTCCCGGTTTCGACGAGCGTCTTGATGTGTTCTGCCTCAACGATGTCGACCGGCTTCGGGGACGGAACGACCCGCCGGTATCCCACGTTGCCGTCGCCGTCGGTGCCCTCCTTGACAGGGAAGTCCTTCTCTGAGGCTTCGTCCTCGTCGTAGAACGGACCGATGCGCTTGGTCGGATCGTCGAACGCCGGGTCGTCCTCGTCGACGATCGTCTGTGTGATGACCGTCGCCGGTGTTTCACCGAGCTCTTCGCGGAGCTGCTGCTGGAGGAGGTATCCGATCTGGGCCTGTGACTCGGCACCGAGCACGTCCAGCGGTTTCTCGGCGGCGGACTCCGCCTCCTCGTTCTGCAACAGGAGCTGTCCGACCTGTGGGCCGTTGCCGTGAGTGAAGACGAGTTCGTGTCCGCGTTCGTAGAGATCCACGAAGTGGGGGACAGTCTGCTCGATCGTGTCTCGCTGGTCCTGGATTGATCCTTCGCCACCTCTGAGTAGGGCGTTCCCACCCAGAGCTACAACGGTGTAACTCATGGGTGCCTCGTAGTTACACGGGTGACGCAAAAACTCTTGCGCCGGTTCCCACCCGTCGACCCCGTGCAGAAGCCGCGATACAGCGCAGCACTGACACGAAACGGATCAGCCACGGACCGCAGAACACAGTGAACGTCCCACCGCCGGAACGAACGTGCCCGGTACACCGCAGACACACGCAGTCAAAGAAGAGCCCAACCGCGGTGGACGTGCCTACTCCCGATGCCCGCGTCGACCGCTATTCCGGAGTGCGTCGAAGCGGCGTCGTCATACAGTGGATCGCCCCGTAGCCCGCACGGAGGTTGATGATCTTGCGCCCCTCTCCGTCCGGAATGACCGTGACATCGTAGTCCTCCTGGATCCCATCGATGAACTGCTTCATCACGCCGTCGTCGTCGTCGGAGAAGCGGACTGGCAGGATCTTCCGTGGCCCAACCGTCAGGAAGTTCGTGATGGCCTTCAACGCCATGTCGGTGTCCGGATGGGACGGGTCAACGTAGTCGTACACGTCGACGATTTCGAAGCCCTTCTCGCGCAGGTACTCCCCGAAGTTCACGTCGGGTCGTTCCAGCGTGTACGGCTTCTCGCCGCCGTGGGTTCGTGCGTACACGTCAAGCGTCGTGTTCTCCACGAGTTCCTTGTGGGCGACAACGAGATCGTCGTCGACGAAGTTGAACCACGTGTCGAGGTGCATGATGTCCATCTCGACTTCCCCGTTGTCGTCGTCCTTGTGGGCCTGTGCGGCTTCGAACGGCGCACGAACGAGGCCGACTTCCTCGGATCCGAAGGCGTCGTCCATCAGGAGTCGGTGACCTGCGGCGTACGTGGTCCGATGGACGTACTCGGTGTCATCCTCGGCGATGTCGTGTTTCGGGTACGCCTCTCCTTCGGGAATCTTCGCCGAGACACCGAGCAGCGAGAACTCGCCAGCCGGATAGAAGTCACCGCCCTCAACGAGCACTTCCGTCTCTTGGATGTCGTCGCGCTCGGGGACGTGCTCCGTTACGTCGTGTTCCCGAACCTGGCTCATGTCGGCGACGATGTCGACGTCGAATTCGTCCCCGTCGAGGGCCTCCCAGGACGCGCGAGCGATGTCGACCTCCGGTTTGCGCGTGTCCTCTTTCATCGAGCAGAGCACGACGCCGTTTTGCGTGACGAACTGCTGGTCACGCTGGAAGTACATGTTCGTGAGCGGCTGCTCCAACTGCACACTCGTCGTGTCCCAGCGGTCCGGGTTCGAGCCAGGAACCTCCTCGTCGGAGTGGGAGTGGTGCCGGATGACCTCGGCGTTCCCGAGCACGGCCTGGATCTGCGTATGTGGGCTGAGCTCGTGCAGCCGTGCCCACATCTTGTCGCGCCGGTTGACCTGCTCGTCCTCTCCGAGTTCACTGAGATCGAAGTTGACTCGCGAGGAGAGCAGTGCGTTCATGCCGTTGCCGTTGGCGAGATCGTCGTGGAGATAATGGATCGGGTTCGATGCTGGAAGCGCCGCCTCCAGGTCCTGGCTGAGACTCAGATGCTCCTGTTGGGCGTCGACAAGCGAGAAGTCGTTCAGAAACAGGTTCGGCTCGGGGTCCATGATGCCAACGAACGTTTCGGCCCCCGGGAGGTGCATCCGGACCGCTTGGAGCGGGTCCCATTCGGCGGTCGCCTGCACCTTCGTGCTGTCATCTACGGACTCCGGTGATTCACTACTCATGGGAATTCAGTTGAGTATTCTGGATATAGCCTGATAAAGCCGTCGCCAAAATATACCGATGTTTATGACACGCGGCGGCTACGCTGTCTCTAACCTCACCTCGATTATGTTTGCGGCTTCCATCACGAGTGCGGGGACTTCCCCCGCGAACTCCGCGTTCTGCAGCCGGGTCTTCGGTGCGGTAACGCTCACTGCGCCCGCGACGTCCTCCGTTCGGCCACGAATCGGTGCGCCGATCGATCTGATGCCATGGATCTCCTCCTCGTCGTTGATCGCGTATCCCTGATCGCGGACGGTCGCCAGTTGCTCGCGGAGGGCATCAGGGCTGCCGATCGGGGTGGACGACTCCGTGCCGAACTCGATCTCCGAGATCAACGTCTCCCGACGGCCCTCGGGCAGGAACGCGAGTATCGATTTGCCCGCCGCACTGGTGTGGAGTTTCCGTGGCGTCTCCCGCATTCGGAGGTGATACTCGGTGGTCACTGACTCCTCGCCCATCGATTCGTAGAGGACGATCTGGCGGCCGTCTGACTCCGTGACGAGGTGAGCCGTGTGCCGAGTCTGGGTCGCCAACTTGTCGATCTCTTCGCGTCCGAGCCGGTAGAGATCAGTACTGTTTCGGGCATAGTTCGAGACCGGAACGAACCAATCCCCAAGCTGGTACGTTCCGTCCCCGTCTTGTTCGACGATTCCGACTTGCCGCAGGGTCGCCATGTACGTGTGAATCGTCGCTTTCGTCAGGTCGAGTTCGGTGGTCAACTCTTGGAGCGTTATCCCGCGGTGTTCTTTGATCGCGTCGATGATTTCGACCGCGTTGAGAACGGATGTTATCCGTCGCGGCTCACCGTTGTTGGCGGCTTCTGGGTCCATACTACTCGTATGGATAGCAACTGTTTATACTCCCGTGAATACACGGCCAGGGATTGAAACTATCAAAAACACCGTCCTTGATCGTGAGATGGCACTATTGTGGAGTCTTTCGCCTTGTACAAGCGATTCCGCCTCCGGTGGGCCCGTGACCAAGTACCGCTGGTTGGTTCTCTAAAACGGTCGATTATACACATTGTAGACGGGTATCGCACAGTAACTGGTGAAACGAGGCTTTAACGATGTCCTAGCAGTACAAGATTTTGATAATTGAGGATGGAAATCTGCATCCCGTGAGTGTTTGAAGTACTCAAAAAAGGCATGTAACCACTCCTGATACGACTAAATTATGTGTACAGATAGCTGCAGGCACTGCTTTGAATGTCTTTTGCACGACACTCTCGGATTTATTCGTTGTCTGCTCGGTGAATTTGAGCACATCAAACAACGCGCCAAGGTCGAAACGCACACCGGGATCAGGGATGGTCTACTGGTCGCTCGGGTGGAGCGTCATTTGGGCTGTGATGGCCCGAATAACGCGTGGATGATTCGCACAATCTCTGATCAGCAGGTTTGAATACAGAGAACGAAGCATGCCGAGACGACCATGACGGACCACTGCTGTAAGATCGGGCGCACGATCGCCACCTACGACTTGGGGGAGCGCGCCATCGAAGACGGATTCGACGAGGAACTCGCGGCACGCTGGGTTGGTGACCACGGCTTCCCTGAGACTGCTACACGACCGCTTACGGATTGGTTCAACACGGAGCTGCTGAAATCGGTTTACGACAGCCACAACCGAAAGGCGATCGACGTCCACATCCAATCAGAGTACGATGCCCTCCAATCAGACGACGCGGTGACGCGCGGCGAAATCATCGACGACCTCGCGGACGACGGGATCGACGGAACGGAGCTCACCACCGACTTCGCCACGCGATCAACGATGTACCGCCATCTCACCCAGTGTCTCGGCGCGAACAAAAGCAAACAGCGCTCGAACAGCGACTGGGAATCGGATAAGATCGAATACGCGCGGGACACGATGCGGACGAACATCGAAGACGTGCTCCAATCCCTTGACCGAAAGGGAGAGCTTCCGAACGGCGCGGACGCCACTGTACGAACACAGATTATTCTCCAGTGCCACGTTGACGGGTGTTCTACGCAGACCCGGCTCAGCCGTGCACGAACACGTGGGTTCATCTGTCGAGCCCATTCCGACGTGGCCTAGAACGCCCCGGTTATTGTTAGTACGCTATTGTTTCCGCGGCTCGGATCATCTAGTGAGTGTATAACATCGCTCCTTTTATTATCGATCTAACTAGAACTCAGAGTATGTGGAACGTAGATGTAACTTGCATCGGTGGCATTCGTTCCGGCGAGGCAACACTGCGCCCCGGCCCAAACATCGTTCAAGCTTCGAACTTCCAGGGCAAATCGAGTTTCCTCGCTGCGATCCAGACCGCAATCGGAACCACCGGGCTGCTCACAGAGGATCACCCGTTGATGGAGAACGAAGACGACGGCAAGGTCACGCTTGAAACCGACGAAGAGACGTACACCGTCTCTCTCACGCGAGCGACCGACAGCGACGAACCCGCGATCTCGCGCAGCGGAACGCCATATCTCACACGAGACCAAGACCAGATCGCTGCTCGCTTGTTTGCTGTTCTGGGCGAGGACAATCCCATCCGTGCCGCCGTGCGGGAGGAAAACCAAGAACGCCTGACCGAGCTCTTGAAGAAGCCGCTTGAGACTGAGAACATCGACCTGCGTATCGAGGCGCTCCAACGCGAGATCAAGGAGCTCGAAGACGAAGTCGCCGCAGCCGAAGCCGCCTCCGCGGACCTGCCCGCGGCACAGCAGAAAGTGACGCGGCTCCAAGGGGAGCTTCGCGACCTCAACGAGACACGTGACGAACTCGAACGTAAGGTCGACGAAGAAACCGATCAGCGCGCCCTCCGGGACGAACTGACGGCCAAACAGTCGGATCTCGAACGCGAGGAGGCCCGCCTCGAACGCCTCGAAAACCAGGTCGACCGCCGGAAAGCGCAACTCGACGACAAGGAGGCGGCGCTCGAATCACTCGACATCCCAGACTCCCCCACAGCAGAGGCGGACATCGCCGAAAAGCAGACCCGAATCGACGAATTAGCAGTGAAAATCGACCTGCTTGACGATCTCCACCGCAGCACCAAGGCGATCATCGACGAGGGAGAAATAGATCTCATAACGGACGTCGAACGCACCCTCTCCGGGGACACGTTCTCGTGTTTCGTCTGCGGCGCGGAGACCACGGCGGAAGCGGTCACCGAGCGGCTGAACGAGATCAGTGACCGACAGGAATCGTTGCGGGAACAGCGGGCCACGCTCACCGAGGAGGTGACTCAGATGCAGCAACGAACGCGTGAGATCGAGTCGAAGCGACAGCAAAAGGCAGAGCTCGAAGACGAGATCAAACGACTCCGCGTCGATATTCAGGAGGACCAACACGAGGTCCGGTCGATCGAAGCGACCATCGAGGAGCTTCAGGCGGAGATCGAACAACGCGAAGCCGAGTACGAAGCGGCTGAGAAGGCGGGCGAATCGCACAGCGCCGAACTGAAAACGATCCAGCAGAAGATCGGCAGCACGGAAACCAAGTTGGATCGAGCCCAAGCCGAACTCGAGCGTATCGAAGCGGAACTGCAGAAGCGAAACGACCGCCAAGAACAGCTGGAGACGAAGCGAGACGAGCTTGAAACCCTCAGACAGCGCCGGAAACAGAAGTACAACGAGCTCGTCAACCAGTTCGACGCAGCGATGGCGGACATCATCGGTCGGTTCGCACCCGGCTTTGACGGGGCGTACCTCGACCAGAAGACCGATGCAAACGACACTGTCGGATTCGAAATCAATCTGGCGCGCGACGGCCACACAACCGATTTAGACACTCTCAGCGAGGGGGAGCGCGAGCTGGTTGGGATCGTGACGGCGCTGGCGGGCTACCGAACGTTCAGTGTCGGCGACCGGGTTCCGTGCATTCTTTTGGATGGTATCGGACAGCTCGCAGCGGAACACATTCGGCACATGATCGAGTATCTAGAGAACACGGCCGAGATCCTGGTGACAACCGCGTATCCCGAAGCTGGATCGTTCGACGGTGAAACGGTGTCACCGGAACACTGGGATGTCATCTCACACGAGACAGCCCAGTCGAGAGACCACCCTCAAATCACGAATTAACAGCGACCGTTGCATTCGGTCGTGCACCATAGAGGCGGGTCGGACGTGTCCGAACGACTCGCTGTACATCGTCTGTCGGGGGTGATCGACACTCTCGTGCTTCAGTTGAACGTTGTCGCTTTTATTGGGAAATGCTGCTGAGAGTGTATTCACTGGCTTCCTACGTCCCGTGGATGGATCGAACCGCAATCTGGGACAGACTTACTATGTCTCAAATTCATGCGGGAGTCTGGTCCATGACCCGTATACAGATACGAGCGACCTTCCATGCTGAACGCTGTGCGCTTTGCAGGCACGCGCAAAGGACCCTATCCAAACAGCACCCAGGCAAAAGATATCGCGGTATATAATTTATGACGAGGGGTTGTCCTCGTCTCCATTCCACGAACGCGGCGCCGGGTCCACGTCTTCGATCCCCGCTGTAGCCTTATCACCGAGCTTCCCGGCTTCGATGTGTGAATACCGCTGTCGAACCATCTCCTCGGAGTTATCCAGGTACCGAGCTGCAACGGTATACCCGAACGACCGCACGAGGATTTCCCCCATCCCGCGACGCCCACCATGGGGCGCGAGATAGTCGTGGTTCGGATCCGAAACATCGATGTCAGCCGCGTCGGTGAGGCGGTCAAGCACGTTTCGCGCCCCTTTCGTGGTCATCGACTGTGGCCGAACGTTCTCATCAAGCGCCAACAACAAGTCACGTGCATGGGTTGCCCGGCGACGCTCGATTTCCGCGTCGGTGACCCCCCGATCGGCCAGCGTCTCTCGAAGCAGGTTCCCCAGACTCCGCGGGCTAAACGTCGGGAAGACGGGCCAACGGTCCGAGGGCGGATCGAGCAGAGTCCGGTATGCTTCGAGTGGCTGGACAACTGGATCCGGCAGACTTGCCGTATCCCACTGCTGCTTTTTCCGGTAGACGGTGATGCTTCCGTCGTCGACGTTGACTTCTTCCCACCGAAGCCCCCGTCGACGAGGATCGGATGGATCTCGGAGCAGTTCCCCGATTCGAACCGCGGTGTAGGCAACCACGTACACGAGCGCTCTATCCCGTGCCGCCTTGATCGCGTAATACCTGCTGCTGGCGCGCTCCGGTGACTCCGCACCTGTCTGACGGTGTTGTTGGAGTGCGGTTTTGAACTGTTCTGTCACGAATTCAGTGAGCTGATGACGGTGATCCGGACTCCATGCTTGCTGATCTCCAGGGCGGCGCCCATCGTCGTCCGGCAGTGGTCCCCGAGCTGTCGAGCGCTTCGCGTAGTGCACATCGAGATATCCCTCCGTCACACACCACCCAGTCCACGAGGACAGGTAAGCGTAGTACGTCTGTGTGGTGTTTTGCTTCAACCCGCGCTCGTTGGCGAGATGCCGTGCATAGTCGCGGAACACCGTCTCAGAGAGGTCGCTAAACCGTGGCTCGCGGCTGTCAGCCGCCGGAACAACTCCGACCCATGAGTCCGGTCCTCCGTCACCGCTTGCCCAGTCACGGAATTGATTGAGCTCTCGCTCGACGTTCCGCCGGTAATGGCCGCCCCCTCCGTCGCGACCCTTGCCGATGTCTCGGAGATATGGCTGGAAGCTCGCTTCGATCCGAGTCCCGGATTTGTTATGCGACACCGTGATTCCCCCGACCAGACCGATCCCGTGTGTTAGCGTCGACTCGCCACCAGGGCTGCCGTAGCGACTCGTACTGCCTTGATTTCATCGGTAATCAGCTATTGCCAGCGCTAGCTCTGTAAAGATTGGGTGTGATTAGCGCAGTAATTAATCACACTCATTTGGGTGAGAGCTATTCTCTACATACCAATGAGCTAGCACGCTGTGCCCAGCAGCTATCGAACGACTAATAAATCTTATATTGATATATAGAATGCAGTCACTTTCGAGCACAGATTCTGCGTTTGGAAATCTACGAATTACCAATTAAGCAACCATACTAGCCAGAACTGAGCGAATTTACCACGAGCAAGAAATACAGTCACATAGGTTTTGTTCGTACCAGAGAGTGGAATGTGGATGGGTTAGAGTCCGAGTTTGCGAAGGACGTACCACGTGAACGTCGGTACAGCACCCGCTATGAGAAGGACACCTGCGACGACGACGGACTCTGGGACTGCTGCTGCCGAAAGCAACTCTCCGGTCGCTAACACGCTGATTCCGGTTGTCAAGCCGAGAAGCGTGTATCCGAGAAGTGGACGACGGAGATCCTCTTCAAGCTCGTTTCGAACGTCTGTTAGTGTGTTTTTTACCATCGTTTCAAATATTCTCTAATAACCGTTCCAGACAGTGGATACTTGTAACCACATAGTTATGACGAAACCTGATCG
Source organism: Halobacterium salinarum DSM 3754 (assembly GCF_008124605.1). Classification (GTDB taxonomy): domain Archaea; phylum Halobacteriota; class Halobacteria; order Halobacteriales; family Halobacteriaceae; genus Halobacterium; species Halobacterium salinarum. The sequence continues at coordinate 6,798 of NZ_VRYN01000006.1, read as the reverse complement.
ACTACATGGGGGGCTGACGAACTGCTCGCAGAGGCCCAAGCTGACATCAACGAAATGCAACTTCCGGCACCTCCACGGTTCCCAGCGAGGAGAATTGCGACGATTGGTTTCCCCACGAGTACGGGCCTGTCTCACAGGTTCCCGAACACGGGTGAGTTAGATGCCTTGATCGAAAATTGGGGGTGAGAGAATCCCTGACAGCAAGTTATTTAGATATCTGTCTACTTGTTAGAAAAAATGCCATCCGGTAAGTCACGACGGCGAGTCCTCGCGGGTGCCGGTAGCGTCATACTCGGCGGGAGTGTCGCAGCCTTCGGCACTGACGCCATCACCGTCAACGGAAACGCAACTGGTTCCACCCAACTCGGCGCTGATGACCTTACCGCCGGAACGATTCCGGCGAGTGCAGACACACTCGCCGTGGCTCAGATCAACCGAGGAGAGCCTCCGGAGCCTGTCCGTGCCGTCGCCGGATCCGTCGCCGAAGCTCTTCCGTTTGCTTCAGTTCCCGCTCGACTCCGTAGGCTGATGTCCACGGGTTCGTCCCAGGCTGTCGATGCGTCGCGCATCGGAAAACTCGCATTCATCGGCTCTGCCGGTGGTCGTGGTGCGGTCGTCGTCTGGGCAAACTGGACGGAAGAACACTTCGCTGACTTCGTCGGTGTCGATAGTTCCACCGACCGCCAGGCTGAGATGCGCCACGGTCGGCCAATGTACACCACCGGGGAAACGGCCGGGAGCGTGCTCGCAGAGACCGCGTTCGTCGTCGGTCACCCGTCGATCGTCGCGGACACCATCGGAGTCTGGCATGGTGACACGGACCCAATCGGCGAATCGACTCTTCGGACGTACTCCCTGACCCAGCGACAGTCCCCGTTTCGGTTCAGCCTCGGCGACATTCAATTACCGTGTAACTCCGTTAGCCCTGTTCGGAAACCGCCAGTGTACGACCACGTTACACGTCGGTATGGGGCTATCTCGGACGACGGAGAGCTTCGTGTGTCAATGACGCTGGACTCACAGGTACCCACCACAACACTTGCAGCCGCGCTCCGTCGAGACCTTGGGCTTGCCGGAGCGGCGGCTGCTCGGGTAGATCTCCCAAGTGATGCCGTTTCGGCACTCTCTGTCCATGAGGAAGCCGACGCTGTGGCAGTTCAGTTCTCTCCGGCGGATAGACCACGCCACGGTACGCTTACCGATCTCTTCTGTTCCCTTTCCCAGCTCGTTACTGAGGAGTGACGAAGGGTTCATCGGGAGACGCACAGGAAGCCGACGACGACCGTACCGTTCTCGGTTGTGTCGATTTCCCAGTTCTGATTGTTGACGGCGAATGGCTGACTCCCTGGGTGGCGAATTCTCCCAATCGTTACTTTGATCCGATTTAGCCTCTCGAATGGCCTGGTTTCGGATAGCCGAGTAGAGGTCGCTGTTGATGCTGGCAGTGGTCACGTATTTGCCGAAGTCGCCGTTTTCCCACCCATCGAGCGTGATCACCACGCTTGGGACGGCTGTGGGATCGTCGTCAACGCGCTTTCGCGTCGAACTCGCCCATCTCAAGGGATCGCTCCAACTGTGTGCTCGGTGTCGCCCTGGTGGGCCCCGCCACGTACTGGACTCGTGACCTCAAGAAACATCCTGTGGCCAAGTGAGGCTCAATTGTACACATTATGAGTACCGATAAGAAACGCGTACAGTTCCGGGCCCCCGATCGGCTCATCGACCGGGCCGACGCACTGGCCGCAGTCGTCCGGGGAAGACCGAACAGATGTCCTCGTGACCGCGCTTCGGGAGTACCTCCAAGACGCCGCTCATGACGACGCACTCACCCAGGAGATCGCTGCCGGCTATTACGACGATGGGATCAGCGACGCCCGTAGCTGGGACGCAAAGAGCTACGTGCAACGAGCCCGCTCGTTGTGCGAGGGGCCCTGACACCGAGGAGGATACTTCGGAGTGAACAGGAATACACGGCCGACAGCGAGTCGCTCCAAGAGCTAGTTGCGACGAAGTACTACGACAATCATCTCGAGTTCGAGACGGTCAAGCAACTGGTCGGTGCCGAGACCGCCCAGCGACTCCGCCTGTTCAAAGCGGATCTCGAGGACGAACCTCTCGATCTTGCTGTGCCAGACGACGCCGACATCTACGAGGGCGGCGGGGGGTAACGACGGTTGAGTCTGCGAGCGACGACGATCGATGAGCGACCGGGACTGCGAACGGTCATCGCTGACACGAGCGCCCTTGTTGGTCTCGCCAATCATCTCGGAAGTGACGCCATAGCACGAACGAGACAGCGTCGGCAACGTTCCTCGGCATCGTCCACCTAGTCATTGAGTCGACCATGCACAGTTGGGGAGAAAAGGAGTATTACGCTGACCTGCTTACTCCGGTATCGCTTGGCGATTCATCCGCCTCGTAGGCCTCGTCGGTGGTGACTTCAAGGAAGACATCTTCGAGGGTGCTCTCGCCGCCCGCTTCCATGCGGTCTTTGAGTTCCTCGGGCGCTCCCTCCGCGACTAATTCGCCGTCGTAGAGAATCCCGACCTCAGTCGCCAACTCCGCCACGACTGGGAGGATGTGTGTTGAGAGGAAGACCGTCCGATCACCAGCGGCTAATTCGGTGATCGTGTCTCGGACAGTGCGCGCCGCCCGCGGGTCGAGTCCGCTGGTTGGTTCGTCGAGGATAACGACATCAGGCTCGTGCATGAGTGCCTGAACCAGCCCAGTCTTCTGTTTCATTCCCTTGGAGTACGTCGAAATCCGGTCGTCTGCGTCACCCGTCAAATCAAACCGATCCAGCAACTCCTCGATGCGATCTTCGATCTCGACTGGGTCCATATCGCGGAGGCCGCCGTGGTACTCCAGTTGTTCACGGGCGGTGAGTTCGTCGTAGATCGGTGGCAACTCAGGTAAGTACCCGATGTGGGGAATGATTGCCTGTCGGTTCGTGATGGGGTGGCCGGCGACGTGGCCGGCGCCGCTGGTTGGCTCGGTGAGCGCCGTCAGCATGCGGATTGTCGTCGTTTTCCCCGCGCCGTTCGGCCCGAGAAACCCATATACGTGGCCCGCTTCGATGGCCAGAGTAAAGCCTGAAACGGCTGTCGTATCGCCGTATTCTTTCGTGAGATCGTCTGTGGTGATCGCCAGGTGGTCGGTCATTACTTGATGTATTGAACTTCGCCCGTATTGAGAGTGCCCTTGTTATCAGCGAACGCAGACGATACGTACGTTTCGCTGATCAGCCTCCCGGAATTATTATCTTCCGTTTATGATGAACAGTTGGCTATGAGCGAGACCACGTTCACGGATGCGCCGCGAAGTCAACAGGTTAGATTCATCCCCGGTGCGGTAGTGATCGCTGTCGCAATAGCGGGGGCCCTCTCTTTCCGCCGCCAGATGACATGCGAACTGTCTTCGCCATCGTCGTAGGCCGCCTCACCGCAGCACTCCGCAATTGGGCGGTTTTAGCTCGTCGCTAAACACCAATCGTTCTGAGAGCGCAGTTGTTTAGTAATTCTTGACCTCGCGGCTCTGTGAATACCGATTGGATAGATACTGCTTGTGGCGAAACAGTGGTCACTGGAACCATATCCAAGTATTATTTCATGTTGGACTTCTTGAATTAGGGTATTGGGGGCGTGACAGGCACGCGCTCTGTACGTACCGATTCAGTCGCTTCAGCTTCAGGACCGTCTGAATGACGAAACCGCGCCAGCAACCACTGTTACTGTTCTCATTCGCACCGTTTAGAATCCCGCCATGGCTGGATCTCGTGGTCATGGGAGGGTGTACTCGTTGAATCGGGCGACTGCCCGTCGATAAGCCAGAGCCGCTACGGCGATAGCGAAAAGGCTGGTCACGATGAGTGCCCCGATTCGAACTACTGGCATAGAGGCGCCGAGTGCCGTCGCTACTGGCCCGCCGACGAATCTGGCTCCATACACCATGTATGCCGGAATACAGACGAGTCCAACGACTGCGAACACCTTTCCCCACTTGAAAACGCCACCACTCTCGGTGTACGCTGTGATGTCGGTGAATGGGATTGCCTCTGCTCGGATCGCATAGTACGGCGCATCCAGGCCCAGCATAGCCGAAACCACCACGCTACACGCGATGAGCACGATACCTACAACACCCAGCACCAGCAGTTCAACGCCAACAAGTGGACTCCCAAGGCCCAGCAAGAGAACCACCAGCAGTGTGAACGGGCCGCTAATCGTGATGCCAGCGAATACGGTCCCCCGAATGAAGTGTCGTCCCGACACCGAGGTGAGCGTCATCGGTAACGATGCGTATTCGGTTCCAACCAGCTCGGCTCCGAAGGCGAGTGCCGTTCCGACCGCAGACAGAAATACGAGTCCGACAAGTGCCACGCCAGGCACCTCGCCAGCGGCGAAGATCGGGAGAAACACGAGTGGGGCGAGCATGAGCAGATAGCCCTGGAAGAGGAGTCCAATGGGGACACGGCGCTCTTGGAGCCAGCGCTTCCGTGCGACCGTCAACACCGGCCGCGACACCCAGCCGGCGAACAGCCACTCGGCGAGGCCTGTGCCGACCAGAGACCGGGAGCGGTGAAGTACTGACCCGCTGACGCGGTCAGCCGTCCAGACACGCTCAGTCAACGCGATCGTGGTTCCCATTAGGACGGGAAATCCCACAACAGTCACGCCGAGCGCACTGAGACCGCGAGCTGGCTCAGTGGGGACGTCTGTCAGCCCGAACAGGGCAAGATCGACGAACCACCCCGGTGGGACTACTTGAAGCCAGTCACAGGCACCTTGATTCGAGAGGGGGCCCTGGAGTATGGTGATCCAGATGAGGAACCCGAGAATGAAAGTGAGGACGTAGGTGTAATTCTTGTATCGCCGGAGGCGCGGCGACCGGCTCGTAGCGAGTTTCGTGGCCAGACTGAGGACAACACCGAGCAGGGCGGCGAGCGTGACAAATCCCACAACCGCGACACCGACGGTAACGGCCGTAGCGGGTGTTTGTGAGCCGAGTGCGAGCCCAACGGCGACAGCGAGAGCTGGGAGGAACACCGGGACAGCCACTTGGCGGTACACGGTGAACACCAGTCCAAGCGCTGCCTCGTGCGCGCCGACCGTCGTCAACAGGTAGCCCGTATCGAGACGCTCATTCACGCTTGACGTCCGCTGTATTCCCAGCGAAAGAAATGTGATGAACCCCGCAACTGCTGCGGTCTGAATGGCGCTGACCGGCAGTGTGAAGTCGCCACGAGCTATCAACTTCCCAATTAAGTATGCGCCGGTGCCGCCCCCGATAGAGAGCACAATGAGGGTGATCATACGGAGCGCCCGCCACGTAGCGGAGTGGCCGGGTTGGCGCTTGTTCCGCGTGCGTTCGATGCGCGCGATTTGGAGGGCGTGGCGGAGCCAGGAACGAACGTTCACTATTGTGTTGGGATACTTACACCGCACTTACAAAAAAGGTACGTGTTTACCCCGAGGTCTCAACAACCGGCACAGTCTGCTCTCGTGAGATCATTTCGTTGTCGTGGACAACCCGCGTAAGTTCCTCGTATGGGTTGCGTCCCTGCTGGCGCCACGTCGCCAGCAGGGACAAGATCGTCTCGTGAACGAACATGCCACGGTCGTTCCGGAGTGTTCCGATGATTTTCCGGAGAACAACAGGTTCACGAAGGGCGTTTTCTGCGGCATTGTTCGTCGGGGAGACCGCTGGCTCACCGACGAAGGTGAGCCAGTGGTCGAGTCCACCTTCGATCTTCCCGAGGAGTGTTGCCACTGGTTCGTCGGTCACTGACCGCTCAACGAGCGATCTGAGGCCGTCCTGACACGCTCGATGCATCTGTGCTCTCGCACGAGGATCTGGGTCGGTCTCCAGCCACGACTGGAGACCGACGAACATCTGCTTGAGATACCGGTACACCGGTTCTGCCTCCTCGTGGTCACTAGCAACGTCTTCAGCCTCCCGGAGAAGATGTGCCCAGCACCGCTGAAGCGTACTGCTGAACGCTGGATACGCCGTCCACCCATCACAGATGACCGTTCCCGCGAAGTCCTCGCCAAGGACTTCCGCGGGAACATCACTCCCACGACTCTCTCTGACCGCGTACAGCGTATGCTCGTCCGTCCGAAACGTCCAGATCCACGCTTGGTCACCGTCACGCTTGATGCCGGTTTCGTCAACGTGGACGATTTCAGCCTCCTGAATCTCTCGACGGATCTGCTCGTACTCACAGCGACCGGCGCGCGCAGCGCGCTCGGTCGCGTGCCACGCGGATGCACCTGAGAGTTCGAGTCCGTGAAGTTGCTCGAAGCGGTCCGTGATTTTCCGGTAGGGAAGGCGGTGATCGTACCGTGACAGGGCAGATTGCGCGATGACGTTCACCCCGAACTGCCCCTCATCGGGGCAGTCGGGGTGAGTCGCAACCGTCTCAGTTCCACAGGAGTCGCATTGGTAGCGGTGTCGGTTGTACTGGGTGACTTCTGGTGGCTGTGGATCCGGGACTTCCTCGACGAGTCGGGGGCTGACGCCCACCGACTCGTCGAAGTGGTCGCCACACTCGGGACAACAGTCAGAGGTGACCTCGATTTCTTCATCAGGATCGGGCGGAGAGCGCCACTCCGGGTTGTGACCGTCCTTTCGACCGGGAGTACCACCATCAGTTCGGACATCGTCGTCTTCGTCGTCCTGCGAGGTCGGGGACTCGTCGGTCCCCGACCGTCGCTTACTGGGTGGAGTGTGTGGATTCTCGTACTTCCGGAGACGTGTTTCGAGTTCTTCGATCCGCTCTTGCTGCTCTTCGATCCG
>NZ_VRYN01000005.1 GCF_008124605.1 Halobacterium salinarum DSM 3754 | reverse complement strand
ATGCGTGGCGGTATCTGCACTACGAATACGTGGCGACGCCGCGCCGAGGCGGGCGTCGCCTCTGGTGGTGGCCGTACAAGGAGTTCGTGAATATGGTTCGGCGGGCTGCGTGGACGGCCCTCGCGGTGCGTCGGGCCGTCCCCGCGAATCGGCCACCTGACGACCGGTTCCACCGGTAGTCACCGACCGAGCAAGCTCCCTTCAGGAGTGGCAACGCTGTCGCGTCGGCGGCTGACTGCCGCCGACAGCGACAGCTCCCTCTTCGATCAGCGTTGCTCGACCGTTACTGACGACTCATCACAACAGAACAGATGGCTCAGGTCAGGCTAACTGGCGATGCTTTGTGAGGTACTGAATCTGGCTTGAAGACGACTACGACGTCAAAACGGCGTACAGCGGAACTGAGGCGATCGACGCCATCGACCCCACCATCGATGTGGCACTGCTCGACCGCCAGATGCCGGACGTGTCCGGCGACGACGTGCTCGACGAACTCCGCGAGCGCGGGATCGAATGCCGGGTCGCAATGGTCACCGCAGTCGAACCGGAGTTAGACATCATCGGCCTCGGGTTCGACGACTACCTCCAGAAGCCGGTCGACAGGGACACGCTGCTTGAGACGGTTGGACGGTTGCAGCGCCGGTCGACGTACGACGACACCGTCGCCGAGTTCTTCGCGGCAGCGCGCAAGCAAGCACTCCTCTCGGAGTCGGACGACCCGACGATCACCGACTCCGCGGAGTTCTCCGCCCTGGAATCGGACCTCGCGAGCCTCCGGGACGACCTCGACGACGTCGTCGCGGACTTCGACGACGCGGACTACGAGGTGCTGTTCCGGCAGCTATCGGGTCCCGACGGCGACACTGATGACGGGTAGCCGACGGGACGCCGCCACCGTCCTGGAGTCTGCGGCCGCAATCACCACCGCGACCAGCGTGGACCGCGTTTTCGACGCGCTCGTCGAGGCGGTCGACGATGCGGTCGCGGCTCCCGCCTGCGTCGCCACCGCCGCCGCCGACGGGCTATCGGTCCACGGGTGGACCGGCGACGCCGATCCCGAGACGCTGGCCACCCAGCCGGCGGCCCGCGCCCTGGACTCCGGGACCGTCGTCCGCACCACCGCTCGCGACGCGGTCACGGTGCCGGTCGACGACCACGCAGTCGTGCAGGTGTTCCAGCCCCCCGCAGCCGGCGGCGACGACACCGTGGCAGTGCTCACGCAGCTCGCCGCCCACGCCACGAGCGCGATCCAGCGCCTCGACGCCCAGCGCCGCGCCGAGGCCAGCGAGCAGCGCTTCCACGCCCTCTTCGAGGCAGCCGACGACGCCCTCGTCCTGTACGGCATCGAAGACGGTACTCCGACCGCGATCACGCACGCCAACGAGTCGGCGAACGCGCTGTTCGAGTTGCCGGCACCCGGGCTGTGTGGGCACCGCCTCCCAACGCTCGTGGACGCGGCGGCCGACGCGTTCGCGCCGGGCAACAGCAGCCGCAGGATCACCACGACGGTGACCGCGACGGACACGGTGGTCACGGTCATCGTCCATCCGCTGCCGGCGGCCAACGGCGTCGACGCGTTCGCGGAGCTGCGGGACGTCACCGAGCACGTGGAGCGCGAGCGCGCGCTGACGAGCCTCCACGACGCCACCCGCCGGATGTTCGACACCGAAGACCGGGAAGCGATCGCGTCGATCGTGATCGACGCCGCAACGGCGCTCATCGACCTGCCCCACGTGGGCCTGTTCTTCGCGGACGCGGACGCGCTCGTGCCCGCCGCTGCGGCCGACGCCGTCACCGGCACCGATCTCCCGGCGTTGGAAGCCGGCGACAGCATCGCCTGGGAGGTCTACACCGACGGCACCCCACGGTGGGTGACCGAGGTGCCCTCCCACCCGAACGTCGCCAACGCTCGGACGAAGATCCAAGAGGAGTACCTGCTCCCGCTCGGTGACCACGGCGTCCTCATCGTCGGTGCCGAACGCTCGGGCGTTCTGTCGCGCCTGGACCGCGACCTCGCCGGCATCCTGGCGGCGAACGCCACCGCCGCCCTCGATCACGCGCGCCACGCGCGCCACCTCCGCGACCGGGAGACCGACCTCCGCAGGGAGCGCAACCGGCTGCACGCCCTGTTCGAGAACGTCCCCAGCCCCACGGCGAGCTTCGTCATCGAGGACGGCGCGCCCATCGTGCAGTCAGTCAACAACGCCTTCGAGACGGTGTTCGGGTGGACGGAAGCGGATCTTGCGGGCGAGAACATCGACGAGTACATCGTCCCCAATGACACCCGCGGGGACGCCGCGGCGTACAACCGGAAGATGAAAGCCGGGGAGACGGTCAACGTTGAGGTCCAGCGCCGGACCACCGACGGCGTCCGCGACTTCCTGCTTGACGTCGCGCCGTTCCGGCTGGCCGACCCCAGCGTGCACGGCTTCGCCGTCTACACCGACATCACGGACCGCAAGGAACGCGAGCGCGAGCTCGAACGCCAGAACGAGCGCTTGGAGGAGTTCGCAAGCATCGTCAGCCACGACCTCCGCAGCCCACTGAACGTGGCCCGCGGCCGGGTCGAGTTGGCCGAAGAGACGGGTGCCAGCGAGCACTTCGACCGCGCCACGCAGGCCCTCGACCGCATGGGCACGCTCATCGAGGACGTGTTGGCGCTGGCGCGCCACGGCAACAGCCTCGACGACACCACCGCGGTGGCGCTTGCCGAGGCCGCCACGGACGCCTGGCAGACCGTGGCCACGACCGCCGCCACCATCGAGGTCGCGGACCCACCGACGGTCCAAGCCGACCCGACCCGGCTCCGGTCCCTACTCGAGAACCTCTTCCGGAACGCCGTCGAGCACGGACGCCCCGATGCGGGCGAGCCGCCGGTCGACGGCGCCCCGATCACCGTGACCGTCGGCGCGCTCCCGGACGCCGACGGCCCCGGGTTCTACGTTGCTGACGACGGCGTCGGCGTGCCGCCGGACCGACGCGACGTGGTCTTCGAATCCGGGACGACGTTCAGCGACACGGGAACCGGGTTCGGGTTGGCCATCGTCGAGAACGTCGTGGACGCACACGGGTGGCGGGTCACGCTCACCGACAGCGCCGACGGCGGGGCGCGCTTCGAGTTCCGCACCGACGGCACGCCGCCGGGCGCGCCCTTCCGGACGTAGGACGACTACGGCGGGTTCGCGTCGGTGTCCGGGGACTGCTCGTGGGCGGCCGTCGAGAGCACGGTTTCGAGTTCGTCTACGGCCACCCAGATGTCCTCGTGGCTGACGTAGTACGGCGACGGCGCCACCCGCAGCACGTCCGGCGGCCGAACGTCGACCGCAACGTCGCGCGCATCGAGGGCGCGCGCGACGCTCTCGGCGTTGGGGTGGGTGAGCGTGACGTGGCCACCGCGGCGCTCGGCCGCACGCGGCGATCGCACGTGGCAGTCCGGCACGTGGGCGTCCACCAGCCCGATCACGTACCACGTCAACGCCACCGAGTGTGCGCGGAGCTCAGTGATCCCGACCGCCGTACTCACGTCCAGCGCGCCGAACAGCGGCGCGGCGGCGTACACGTCGACCGGTGTGTGTTGCCACTCGGCGGCGTGGGAGGCGGCCGCCCCCGTGGACGGTGGGTCGTCGGGGGTCAGCCACGCCGTGCGCGCCGGCGCGGAGATGTCGGCGTTGTCGTCGTGAACGAACAGCCCGGCGACGGCACCCGGGCCGGCGTTCAGGTAGCGGTGACTGGACCACACCCCGAAATCGACGACGCTGCGGTGGAGCGTGTGGTCGACCACGCCCGCCGAGTGCGCCAGATCAAAGCCGACGTACGCGCCGTGACTGTGCGCGATCTCGGTGATCGCGTCGACAGCGAGCAGTTGGCCCGTCCACGGGCGCACGGACGGCAGGTACACGACCGCCGTGTCGTCGGTGACTGCGTCCGCGACCGCGGCCGGCGTGATGGCACCGGCGCTGTCCGCAGCCACGGTCACGACGGGGCTGGCCGGCTCCTCGCCGGTGGCACCCGCGGCACCCTCGGGGACCACCACGGTGTCGCCGTCGGCGGCACGCCGGAACCCGGTGACGAGCCGGCGCGCAATCGTCCTCGGCGACCCGCCGGCGGCGACACACTCCGACGGCTTCGCGCCGATGAGTCCCGCCACGCGATCCCCCAGCAGCTCGGCGTAGTCGGCCCACGCCGGCTCGGCGTTGGTCCACGCCCCGTCGCCACGGGCGCGCCACTGGTCGACCGCCCGCTGCAGTGTCGCCGCTGCGTCGTCACCGTGGGCCCCGAGCGTCGCGGCGGTCAACGCGACGCCGTCGCCGGGCGGCTCGAAGCGCTCCCGGAGCCCGGTGAGCGCGGCGTCCGCGTCCCGCATTCGCGCTGCCGACCGCGACGCGTCGAACGCCCCGTCGTCCATACCTGCCTCCTGGGGTGTCAGACCGATAAACGTGGTGCCGGCTGGCACGCTCCCGCCGGCGTGGCCAGTGTTGGACCGGAACCCATACCTCCGCCGGTGCCCGTAGCACGCGTATGAACCGCCGCGCGTTCCTCACCGCAAGCGCCGGGCTTGGAAGCACCGCCGCGCTCGCAGGCTGCCTCGGCGCGCTTGGCTTCGAGCGCCAGTCGGCGTGGCGCGACCCGCCGCTCGCCGAGGACCGCCCGGACAGCGTGTACTATCCGGCGGTCGTCGAAGGCATGAGCGTCTACGGCACTGACAGCAGCGGCCGCGTCGGGTTCGCGCTCATGCACTCGTTCCCACACCGGTTCTGGACGGTCACCGGCACCGCACAGACCAAGGTGGTCGTCGACGCCGAGGACACCGTCCACCTGATGGCGACCGTCTGGGACACCGAGTCCGGGGCGATCCTGCCGGTGGATCCCTCCATCACGATCACTGACGACGACGGTGCGACTGTCGGCACCACGACGCTCTGGCCGATGCTCTCCCCGAACATGGGGTTCCACTACGGGGACAACGTCGCGCTCCCGGGGTCGGGGACGTACGACGCCACGCTCACAGTCGGCCCGGTCGGCATCACGCGCACCGCGCCGTTCGGCGACGCGTTCGATACCGGCGCGTCCACGACCATCCCGTTCACGTTCGACCCGGCGGACACCTACAACCTCGAATACCGACGCCTCCGCGACCGGGCCGGTGACCCCGGGACCGTCGATTTGATGTCGATGGACGGGGTGCCGGAGCCGGTTGCGCCCGCGGAGTCGGCGCTGCCCGGCACGGTTCTCGGAGCGCCATCCGTCGACGGCATGGAGCTGGCGGTGTCCGTGGTGCGCGACGGCGCGCGGTTCGGTGCCGACGGCCAGCCGTACGTGGTGGTGTCCCCACGCACCCCGTACAACCGCATTCTCCTCCCGCGGATGGCGCTGTCACTGACCGCGACCGACGCCAGCGGTGTCACGCGCTTCGACGGCGCGCTGGCCCCCTCGCTCGACCCCGATCTCGGTGCCTACTACGGCGCGCCGGTCGAGGGGCTTGCGGGCGGCGAGACACTCACGATCACCGTCGACACGCCGCCGCAGCTCGCGCGCCACGACGGCTACGAGACCGCGTTCCGGGCCGCCGGCGGCACGGCCACGGTGTCCTACCCCACGAACGGCGGCACGGCACCCTGAAGCGACAGCAGCCACAGGCTGACGACGGTGTACCCGATCATCACGAGCACGAACGGGTACTGGCTTTTGATGGCAACCAGTCGCCGCGGGAACACGTCGTAGGCGGCGGTGTGTGCGGCCCACACCGCCAGCAGGTGCCCCGCGAGCACGAACGCGATGCTGGCGGCGTTGAACCAGCCCGGCGGTGACAACACCACGGGGTTCGGCGGCGGCACCAGCGGCGACGCGCTGACGGCAACCATCGCGGGGGCCAACGAGACGGCCAGTGTGGCGTAGTGTGCCAGGTGGTAGCCGGCCGCGACCGCCAGCAGCGGCGGCGCGAACCGCACCGCGAGCGCTCTGCTGGTGAGATACGTCCCCGAGAGCCGGCGCGACCACCGGCCCGCGTACAGGTACGCGCCCAAGAACACGGCGTAGCCGGCGAGGAACACCGCCGTGTACACGACGATCGCGCGGTTGGTCGTGGAGCCGGCCGGCAGCACGGCTGTGAGCGTTCGGATCGTCGTGTCGCCGGCTGTCGTCGTGATGAACCCGCTGTAGGTCAGCTCCCAGACGAGCCCGATGACGAACGCGATGTCCGAGCGGTCCGTGACGACGTCGGGGTCTTGGAGCCGGCTGCCGGGGAGCACGGCCCGCACCCGGTCGGGGTATCGCTGCACGATCCCAACGGCCCCGTAACACCGCAGCATCACCGACACCGGGTCGGCGTTGTGGAACCACGCCTCCGGCCCGACCAGCACCGCGCCGGCGACGGTCACCACGGAGTACACCACCAACACCGTTGCCAGCACCGACGGCACCGTGCTGATCGGGAACACGACTTCCACCCAGACCAACGCGAGCAGTCCACAGACGGCCGGCCACCGCTTCAGGGACGCCGGATACGTGACGAACCCCGACGGGAGCACGGTCGCGATCGCGCGCCACGGGTTCAGGATCGGCCACACGTTGCCCACGACGTACGACAGGATCGGGAGCGCGGCCCGCCCGCCGGCGAACGCGATCAGGATCGTGAAGCTCGCGGTCGGGAGCGCCGGCCCGGTGAACCCGAGGTACACCGCCAACACGAGCACGACCACGCCGAGCGTCCGGCCGCCCCACACGGCCAGCCGGCGCAGGCGGCCGGCCGACGGCAGCGGGTACGACCAGTCGTCGAGGCGCGCGATGAACGCGCGGTCGGTGACGAAACTCGCGAGCAACGCCGACGCCCCGATCGTCGCGCCGCCGGTCGCGAGGTACAACCACCGCGGCACCGCCAAGGTGTCCTTGGGGGACTTCGAGAGCGTGAGGCCGTTGGACGCCCCAACGGTGCCCGCCAGCGCCGCCAGCGCCACACACCACACCACGAACTGCGCGCCGATGCGGACCGCCGGCGTTCGCAGCACGCGCCCGACACCTTCCCAGTCACGCGAGGATGGCATACATGATCAAGAACCCGAAGTACACGAGCACCAGCACTGCCAGCGCTCGGAGGCGGAACGACCGCAAGTCGTTCTCTTCGGCGAGGTATGCGTCTTGGAAGGCCGCCCGTTCGGCGTCGTCGATGCGCTGTGGGTGGTCGGTGCCCTTGTGTAAGGTCAGCCGCGTTGCCGACGGGAAGGGGCGCTGGCAGTACTCGCAGACGGCTGCCGGCGTCTCACCCGCGGGCACGGCGGTCGCGTGCTGTGCTGTCGTCATGGGGTCAGTATGCAGTGGCTAACAGCCACCGGGTTGAAGATGTTCTGGTCGGGCGTGCTCGCCGGCGCGCTACGGTGCCAGCGGGCGCTCGTCGCCGGTGACGCTGTCCACGATCACGTCGCCGCCGTCGCGGGCGGCGAGCCAGAACAGCTTGTGCGCCGCGACCGGCGCCGACAGCTCGATCTCGGGGGCGGCACCCAGCGAATACGACCGCAGCGTCCACTTGAAGACGGCGTCGCGCGCCAGCGCCCGGGACTGCTCGCGGTCCACGGCGGGCGGCACCACGAGCACGTCGGCGAGTGTTCGGGTGGTTGTCTCCGGGTGGGTGTCCGCGCGCAGCGGGAGCCTGCGGGCGCGGTCGAGGCTGACGACGTACTCGGTGTCGCGGTCGCCGAGGAACCGCCGGCTGATCGTGGCCGTGGCGCGGTAGACGAGATACGGATACGCGACCGCGCCGACCCGGCCGGTTGCAGCCACCTCGTCGCGGCTGATCGCGGGCGCGATCACGTCCAGCGTGGCGTGCTCGCGGACCCGTTGGTCGTCGTCACCCGCGGGGACCGATGGGATCGACTGGCCGCCGTCAGTCGTCATCCGTCCAGTAGTCGGTGTCGGCGACGTGGGACCGGATGCTGTCGTGTTCAGTGATCGGCGCCGGATCGGGGCGCCCGCCGTCGGTGGCGTACTCGCTGCCGTCGCTGTCGTCGTCCGTGATCGCCGCCAACGGCCGATGCATCATGTCGAACGCCTCCGAAACGTCGTCCTGGTCGGGCGGCGTTGTCAACAGCGACACAACCACGAGCACGACCGCGGACACCACGAACGCCGGGAACAGCCCGTACACGGTCAGCATCCCCGACACTGCTGGGTGGACGCTGTTGACCGTCTCCGGCCCCAAGATGGTGGGCCACTGCGTCCACAGGATCATCGTCGCCGTGCCCGTGACCATGCTCGCGACTGCGCCCGCCGCGGTGACGCGGCGCCACCACAGCACGGCGATCAACAACGGCCCCAGCGCCGCGCCCAGCCCGCCCCACGCGTAGTTCAACACCAGCTCGTAGATCGGCGTGTTCCGGGCGACGTACGCGAACCCGATAGACGCGAACCCGATCGCGAGCGTGACGTACCGCGAGTACCGCACCAGCTGGGCTTCGGTTGCCTGCTCGTTCAGGAAGCCGTGGTAGACGTCCTCGACGACGGCGCTCGTCGCGACCAACAGCTGTGAATCCGCACTCGACATCATCGCGGCCAGCGCCGCCGCCAACACGACGCCGGCGACCGCGCTCGGCAGCAGTTCCAGCGTCACCAGCGGCATCGCGTTGTCGGTGTTTTCGAGGCCGCCGAACTGCGTGAGTGCGTACAGTCCCACCAGCGCAGCGCCGATGTACGCGACGAACATGAACAGCTGTGCGACGACCGCTGCGGTGCGGACGTTGCGCACGCGGTCGATCCCCATGAACCGCACCATGATGTGTGGGTTCCCGGGGATGCCCAGCCCGACCGCGGCGTACGAGATGATGCCGAACAGCGCCGCCCAACCGGTCGCGCCGCCGGTGATGCTCGTCAGCGACGCGCCGTTGTCCATCGCCGCGAGGTCGGCGAACGGCAGCCCCCAAGTGGTGTACGCGATGATCGGCAGGATCGCGAACGCCGCGAGGATGATCGCGCCCTGGAAGTAGTCCGACCACGCCACCGCGAAGTAGCCGCCGAGCATCGTGTACCCGACGACGATGACGCCGCCCGCGACGATGCCCACCCACATGTCGACGCCCGTGAGCACGCGCAACAGCGTGCCGGCGGCGACGATCTGCGCGCCGACGTAGCTCCCCTCGAAGACGATCAACACGAACGACGACACCGCCTTCACGACGCCGGTGTCGTCGTTGAGTCGGGTCGCGAAAAACGTCGGCAGCGTCACCGCGCGCACGATCTCGCTGTACTTCCGGAGGCGCTTGGCCAACCCCGCCCACGCCGCGAGGTCCGCGGGGATCATGCCGACGCCGTTGTAGAACGCCATAATGCCCGTGGTGTAGGCGTCACCGGGCACGCCGAGCGTGAGCCAGCCGCTCATCTCCGAGGCGCGCTCGGAGAACCCCGTCACAACCGGGCCCACGTCGCGGCCGCCGATGACGTAATCCCCCACGGAGTCCATGAAGCGACTCGCCCAGACGCCGATCCCGATCAGCACCACGAGGTAGGCGGCGAACGCGCCCAGCACCCACGCGTTCGCGCTCCCGGCGAGCGCGTTACTCACTGTGGTCACCCGTGAGCCCGTATCGCTCTCGGAGCCGCCGCTCGCGGCGCCCCTCCCAAACGTAGTACACCACCAGCGCCACGAGGTAGGCGACGAACGGTGCGAACAGTCCGATCCAGTCGAGTGTCCCGACCGCCATGTTGTCAGCACTGAGAGTCGCCGAACCCTGAAAACCCTAACGTCGTCGGCATGCGTTCGCTGGCGACCGGCTGCCAAACTAACACGACCATGGTCGCCCCCGCTCCGGGGGCGGGATTATTGTCACACAACGAGCGTTACGTTCATTTCCCTGTCCGCCCAAGGTGTTGCCAGGGAATGCGCCGGGATTATTTCGAACTCGACGTGTCAAACGTCGACTGGGTTGCGAACGGCGGCAAACCGAAACAGCCGACGGTCGTGATCGAGTTCACGGGCGATACTGACGCGCTCCGGGACCGCCTCACCGACACCACGGGGGCGGTACTGGAAGCCACGGAGACGGACGCGGCGTTCCGGCTCACGGACGCCGCCGACGACACCGACGCCGCGGGCGTCGTTTCGGTCACGAACCGCGTCACCGGTGATTTCATCCTCGAACTGAACGTCGCCGCCGACGACGTCACACAGTTCGTCCGTGCCGCCCGGCGGTACGGCGAATCCGACGCCGCACGCGACGCCGACGGGCGGTACCGCGTCGAGATCCGGGTCGACGGCACGGAGCTGGTTGTCCACGAGAAGGCCACGTTCCTCGTCTACAGCAGCGACGGCGACCTCCTGCGGGGGCGCAGCCTGATCCCCAGCGGTGTCGAACTCTAACCCCAGATAGGGATAGCTAAGTGTGCGGGCGCGCTGGCGTCGCGCATGGACGACACCGACGACGGTCGTGTCGAGCTGTTCGGGACGGCAGGAATCAGGGGGGACGCGGTCGAGACGGTCACGCCACAGCTGGCCCTGGCTGTCGGCACCGCCGCCGCAACCACCGCGCCCGGCGACACGCCGGAGTTCGTTGTCTCCCGGGACGGCCGCGAAACCGGCCCGGCACTGATCGCCGCGGTCACTGCGGGGCTGGCCGCCGGCGGTGCGCGCGTGATCCGCGGCGGCGTGTTACCGACCCCGGCGCTGGCGTACGCGAGCCGGGGGCGACGCGGCATCCAGGTGACCGCCAGCCACAACCCGCCGTCGGACAACGGCATCAAGCTGTTTGCGGACGGCCGGGAGTACGACAGCGACGCCGAGCGCGCCATCGAAACGCGGGTGGCGGCTGACACGGAGTACGCCGCGTGGGCGGAGTGGGGCAGCGCGGAGTCGGCGACGGTGCGCCCCGACTACCGGGCGGCCGTCGAGGCGTTCGCGCGCGACCACGGCGCGCCCCTCGACGGGACCACGGTCGCCGTGGACTGTGGCAACGGCGTCGCTGCGGTCGCCACCCCCCACGTCCTGCGGGCGCTCGGCGCGCACGTCGTCACGCTGAACGCCAACGTCGACGGGCATTTCCCCGGGCGGCCGAGCAAACCAACGCCCGAGACGGTCACCGACCTTCGGGAGTTCGTCGCCACCGGTGACGCGGCGTTCGGGATCGCCCACGACGGCGACGCCGACCGCATCGTCATCGTCGACGGCGACGGCGACATCGTCCACGAGGACACCATCGTCGCGATCCTCGCCGACCACTACACGCGGACCAGCGACGCCGCCGACCCGGTCGTGGTGACCACGCCGAACGCCAGCGGCCGCATCGACGACCGGGTCACGGCGGCCGGAGGGCGCGTCGAGCGCGTCCAGTTGGGGGCGCTCCACGAGGGCATCGCCGCGGCCCGCGACGACGGCAGCGACGTCGTGTTCGCGGCCGAACCCTGGAAGCATATCCACACTGCGTTCGGCGGTTGGATCGACGGCGTCGCGTCCGCCGCAGTGCTGTCGCGGCTGGTCGCCGACGCCGGCGGTCTCGCGCCGCTCCGCGATCCGGTGACAGAGCGCCCCTACCGGAAGGTCAGCGTCGACTGCCCGGACGAGAAGAAAGCCGCCGTGATGGACGCCGTCGCGGACCGGCTGCCCGACGCCCACCCGGACGCCGACGTGGAAACCGAGTACGGCGTCCGGCTCGCGTTCGCCGACGGATCCTGGACGCTGGTGCGCCCCAGCGGGACCGAACCGTACGTCCGCGTGTACGCCGAGAGCAGCGACGTCGACGAGCTCGTCGACGCCGTTACCGACGTCGTGGCGTCGACCGTCAGCGACGTCTGATCGCGTCGCGGACAACAGCCACACACATATGTCGAAATCGGCCACAGTAGCTGGCGAAAGCGGCACGTTTATCATAACTTGTCACCCTCAACATTGGCACGCATGGCCGATTTCGACCGACGGGAATTCCTGAAACTAGCGGGGGGAACAGTTGGCGCATCGCTGGTCGCAGGTTGTAGTAGTGGCGGCGGCGGCGGCGACACCACGAAGGTCGGCACGGTGTACGGGACTGGGGGTCTCGGCGACGGCTCGTTCAACGACCAAGCCAAACAAGGCCTCGAACGGGCGAAAAAAGAGCTGGACATCACGTACGAGGAGTCCCAGCCGGAGAACAACTCCGAGTTCGCAACCGACCAACAGCAGTACGCCCAGGACGGCAGCTTCGATCTGGTGAACTGTGTGGGGTACGCACAGAAGGACGCACTGGCGACGAACGCCGCTGACTTCCCCGACCAGCGGTGGGCGCTCGTCGACGAAACCGTCGACCAGGACAACGTCGCGAGCTACCGGTTCCGCGAGGAAGCGGGCTCCTACCTCGTGGGCGAGCTGGCGGGGCTGCTCACCCAGCGCGAGTTCAGCGCGGGCAGCGGCGCGACCAACCCCGACGCCACCACGGTCGGGTTCGTGGGCGGCATAGAAACCCCGCTCATCAAGAAGTTCGAAGCCGGGTTCACCGCCGGCGTGAACGACGTCAGCGAGGACATCGACGTGCTGTCGTCGTACGTCGGCAGCTTCAACGACCCGTCGGCGGGCCAGTCACAGGCACGGTCGATGTTCAACTCCGGGGCGGACATCATCTACCACGCGTCCGCTGCGACCGGCGATGGCGTGTTCCGCGCCGCACAGGACATCGGCCGGTTCGCCATCGGCGTGGACCGCGATCAGTCCGTCACCAAGTCGGATTTCGCCGACGTCGTCCTCGCGAGCATGGTCAAGCGCGTCGACACCGCCGTCTACAACGCCATCAACGCGGTCGCCAACGGGAACTTCGCGGGCGGGGAGACGACCCGCCTCGGGCTCGAAGACGACGGCGTCGCGGCGGTCTACGGCGACCAGCTCGGCGCCGAGATCCCGCAGTCGGTCAAAGACGCCGTCTCGAAGAGTCGCACTGAACTCATCGCCGGGGACATCGACGTTCCGACGGAGCCGTAGCCGCACCGACACCCGACCACACTGATGACTTCGATTTCCCTGTCGGGAATCACGAAGCGATTTCCCGGCGTCGTGGCCAACGACGACGTCACGCTGACCGTCGAAGAGGGAACCGTCCACGCGCTGCTCGGCGAGAACGGCGCTGGCAAAACCACACTGATGAACGTCCTCTACGGGCTGTACGAGCCCGACGAAGGGACGGTGTCCGTAGACGGCACCGAACGGGCGTTCGACTCGCCCCGGGACGCCATCGACGCGGGCATCGGGATGATCCACCAGCATTTCATGCTCGTGGACTCGATGACCGTCGCCGAGAACGTCGTCCTGGGCAACGAACCCCGAAAGTGGCGGGGGCTGCGCGTGGACCGCGAGGCCGCTCGGGCCGCCGTCGACGACCTCTGTGACCGGTACGGCTTCGACGTGGACCCCACCGCACGCGTCGCGGACGTCAGCGTCGGCGTCCAGCAGCGCGTCGAAATCCTGAAAGCCCTCTACCGGGGGGCTGACGTGCTCATCCTCGACGAACCGACCGCTGTGCTCACACCCCAGGAGGTGGATGACCTCTTCGAGGTGCTCGGGGAACTCACCGCCGAGGGGAAGACGATCATCTTCATCACGCACAAGCTCGGGGAGGCGCTGCACGCCGCCGACGACGTGACCGTTCTGCGTGACGGCAAGACCGTCGGCGCACTGCCGACCGCGGACACCACCCGCGAAGAGCTCGCCGAGCTGATGGTCGGACGCGAGGTCTTACTCGACATCGACGCCGACGCCGGCGCGCCCGGCGACACGGTGCTCGACGTGGACTCGCTCACGGTGACCGACGGGGACGGCATCGACCGCGTCGCCGACGTGTCCATGCGCGTTCGCGCCGGTGAAGTGTACGGCATCGCGGGCGTCGACGGCAACGGGCAGGCCGAACTCGTCGAAGCGATCACCGGGCTGCGCGTCCCCGACGCCGGGGCCGTGACCTTCGACGGCGAGGACGTGACCCAGCGTTCCCGCCGCCACCACATCGAGGCCGGGATGGCGTACGTGCCCGAGGACCGCCACGAGCGCGGCCTCGTGATGGATTCGGACCTCGTCGCCAACGGCATCCTCGGGAGCCAGCGCGCCCCCGCGTTCACCACCGGGAGCCGCATCGACTGGCAGTCGGCGCGCACGCACGCCACCGACGTCATCGACACCTACGACGTGCGGCCGCGCGACGCCGACGCCACCGCCGCCTCGCTGTCCGGGGGCAACCAACAGAAGTTCATCGTGGGCCGCGAGTTCGAACGCGACCCCGATCTCGTCGTCGTCATGCATCCGACGCGGGGCGTCGACATCGGGTCGACGGAGTTCATCCGCGAGCGCCTGCTTGAGCTCCGCGACGAGGGGACTGCGGTGCTGTTGGTGTCCTCGAAACTCGACGAAGTGACGAGCCTCTCGGACCGCCTCGCGGTGCTGTACGAGGGCCGCGTCATGGACGAAGTCGACCCCGACACCGTGACCGAAGAAGCACTCGGCCTCCTGATGGCCGGCCAACACCCGGAGGAACAATGAGCCAGGACACACCACGATGGCGGCGCGCGATCGCACGGCTTGTCGACGCATCGGTGAAAGAACGCCTCGTCATCAGCGTCGCCGCGCTCGTGCTCGCGGTCGCCGTCGGCTTCGTGATCGTCACGCTCGCCGGGTTGGCGGCCTCGTGCACCACGCACCCCACCATCTTCGGCGTGCGGACGCCGTCGTGTTACGATCCGTTTGCGGTCTACAGCGAGCTGTTCCTCGGCGCGATCGGCCACCCCGAGCAGGTGTTGTTCGGGACCGGCACCTGGACGCCCCTGGATTTCCGGGTGGCGTCGCTGCTCCGGTCCACGACGCTGCTGGTGTTCACCGGGCTCGCGGTCGCAGTGTCGTTCCGCGCGGGCATGTTCAACATCGGGGTGCAGGGGCAGTTGCTCCTGGGCGCGCTCGCCGCCGCACTCGCCACCGTTTACGCCGCCCCGCTCGTTCCGGGTGGCGTTGTCGGGACGCTCGTGCTCGTCCCCGTCGGCATCGTCGCGGGCGCACTCGCGGGCGGCGTCTGGGGAGCGATCCCCGGCGCGCTGAAAGCGTACGCCGACGCCAACGAGGTGATCACCACGATCATGCTGAACTTCGTGGCCGCCAACCTCGCGTACGTCGCGGTGTCGACGTGGTTCACGCCCGCCGACAGCTCGCTGGTGCAGACCGCCACCATTCCGGCCGCCGCCCGGATCCCCAACGTCCCCTTCGGGTTCCAACCACGGGACAACTTCAGCCTCCTCGGCCTGCTGTTCGCGGTGGCGCTCGTCGTCGGCGTCGCGTACCTGCTCGCGCGCACCTCGTTCGGGTACGACCTCCGCACCAGCGGCTCGCAGCCCGAGGCGGCCGCCTACGGCGGCGTCAAGGAGAAACGCACGATGGTCACGAGCATGGGCATTTCGGGCGCGCTCGGGGGTATTTCGGGCGCGATGCTCGTGCTGATGGTGCAGGGGCGGTGGCTCTCGAACCTCCCACAGCTCGGGTTCGACGGCATCACCGTCTCCATCCTCGCCGGCAACAACCCGCTCGGCGTCGGGTTCGCCGCGCTCCTGTTCGGCGTGCTCAAAAGCGGGTCCGCTGCCATCGGGTTCGGGACGAACGTTCCGCCGGCGCTGGTGGACGTGCTCCGCGGACTCATCATCCTGTTCGTCGCGATGCCAGAGTTCTTCAGGCTGCTTGGCGGCCGCCTCGGCGTCGGGGGTGACGTCGATGCGTAAGCCGGACCGCGGCACCCTCATGGCCGCGCTCGGCGGGCTCGCCGCCGTCGTCGTCGCGCTCGGCGTGGTGTTCCCGGGCAGCGTCGCCGGGGAACTCCTCGGCATCGCGTCCCGCCCAATCATGGCGGAGATCGCGCTCCGGCTCGCGGTCCCCATCACGCTGGCGGCGCTGGGCGGCATCTTCGCAGAGAAGTCGGGCGTCATCAATATCGGCCTGGAGGGACTGCTCATCATCTCCTCGTTCACCGCGGTGCTCGTCGCGTGGGCGCTGGGCGGAACCACCAGCGCCGCGCTGTGGACCGGGTTCGCGGGCGGCGTCCTCGCAAGCGTGTTGCTCGCGGGGCTGTTCGCGGTGGTCTGCATCAAGTACGAGGCCGACCAGATCATCGCCGGGCTCGCGGTGTGGCTGGTGGCGCTCGGGCTCGCCCCGTTCGCGTCCTCGGTCGTGTTCGGCGGCAAGAACACGACCTCGATCAACCGCTTCAGCGAGTGGACGGTGCCGGTCCTCCACGACGCGTTCGTGAACTCCGGCGTCGGCATCCTGTCGTACGTCGGCCACGTGCTGTTGCGCGCCAACCCCATCGTCTACCTGATGTTCGGCGCGGTCGCGGTGTCGTGGTACGTGCTCAACCACACCGCCTTCGGGCGGTGGGTGGAGGCCTCCGGGGAGAACCCCAACGCCCTCGACACCGCGGGCGTGAACGTGCATCGCGTCCGGTACGCGAGCGTGCTCGTCTCGGGGCTGCTGTCCGGCATGGGCGGCGCGGCGCTCTCGGTCGGACACGTCGGGTCGTTCGTCGGCAACGGCACCACGATGATCGACGGCAAGGGCTTCATCGCGATCGCCACCTACCTCTTCGGGAACTACAACCCCCTGGGGACGTTCGGGGCCGCGATGCTGTTCTCCGGACTGGAATCACTCCAGATCGGCATCCAGCAGTTCACGCCCTACGAGGTGCCCTCCCAGCTGATTCAAGTCATTCCCTACGTCACGGTCGTCGTGGTGCTCGTGCTCGTGGGTCGCACCCGGATCCCGGAGGCGGCCGGCGAGTACTACGAGTCCGGCGACGACCGCTGACCCGCGCCGGGAACACCGGACTCTTGTCCGTGCTCGAACTGTCATGTGGTATGGACACCGATGACCTCCTTGCGGCGGCCCGTGACGCAACCGCGGCCGCCCACGTTCCGTACTCCGAGTACAAGGTCGGGGCCGCACTGGACACCGCAAGCGGCGCGGTCTACACGGGCTGCAACATCGAGAACGCGAACTACTCGAACAGCCTGCACGCCGAGGAGGTCGCCGTCGGGAAGGCGGTCAGCGCCGGCGACACCGACTTCCAGCGCCTCGCGGTCACGTCGAGCCAGCGGGACGCGGTGACGCCGTGTGGCATGTGCCGCCAGACGCTCGCGGAGTTCGCCGCCGACGACCTCACGATCCTCTGTGACAGCGGCGACGACACCGCCGGCGTGGTCACGTACACGCTCGGCGAGCTGCTGCCGGACACCATCACGGCGTCGAACCTGGACGCGTAGCGCAGCGGGCGCGAACACCAAGACACTTTGCGGGCGCACATCGAAGCGGGTGTATGCCCGGAACGAGCGAGGACCCCAACGACGAGGTCCAATACCACCTGGAAGTCGCCGCCGAGGACATCGCTGACGCCGTGTTGTTGCCGGGGAACCCGGAGCGAGTCGACACCATCACGCCGCTGTGGGACGACCACGAGGAGATGGCCCACCACCGCGAATACCGCACCGCGACCGGCGCGTACGACGGCACGCCGATCTCCGTCACGTCGACGGGCATCGGCTCGCCGTCGGCCGCCATCGCCGTCGAAGAGCTCGCGCGTGCGGGCGCTGACACGTTCATCCGCGTCGGATCGTGTGGCGCGCTCCAGGCCGACATGGAACCCGGCGACCTGGTCATCACGCGCGGCGCGGTCCGTCAAGAGGGCACGACCGACGAGTACGTGCGCGAGGACTACCCGGCAGTCGCCGATCACGAAGTCGTCGCCGCGCTGATCGCCGCCGCCGAACGCCTCGGCCACGACTACCACGTCGGGCTCACGATGTCTGCGGACTCCTTCTACGCCGGCCAGGGCCGCGACGGCTTCGAGGGGTTCCGCGCGCCCGGCGCCGACGCGATGCTCGACGAACTCCGCGACGCGAACGTGAAGAACATCGAGATGGAGGCCGCCGCCATCTGCACGCTCGCGAACGTCTACGGCCTGCGCGCCGGTGCCGTCTGCTCGGTGTTCGCGAACCGCGAGACCGGCGAGTTCCTCACCGAGGGCGAATCAACCGCTTCGGAAACGGCGAGCCTGGCGGTCCACCTGCTCGCGAAAATGGACCAGCGGAAGGCGGCGGCGGGCGTCGACCAGTGGCACGCTGGCATGAGCCTCGACTAATCCGAGTCCACGAGCGCTAGCATGCGCTCGACGTACGCACTCTTCGCCGCCGTGTACGCGCGCCGGTCGTCGGCGTGTTCGGCCGCCAGTTCGCGTTTCAGGTCGGCGTACTCCTCGCGGCGGTCGGGGCTGCTGCGAAGGGCGTCCCGGAACGCGATCTGCTCGCGATAACAGTCGCTGTCCCGAGTGACCAGCGAGAGGTAATGCGTGCGCTCCGAGCGCGGCCCCTTCGCGAGGAACACGCGATCGGGCACGTCGTCGTTCGGCCGGTGCTCGTAGCCGTGAGCCGCCAGCACCACGGCGAGGTCGTCGGCAGTCGAGTCGTCGTCAACGACGGCGAGCACGTCGATGACGGGTTTCGCTGGCAGGCCGTCGACGGCGGTGCTACCCACGTGCTGGAAGTCCAGCACCCGGTCGCCGACGAGTTCGCGGAGGCGCTGGGCCTCGCGCTCGTAGGCGTCGTGCCACGCCGAGTCGTGGGGTTCCAGTTCGACCGTGTCGCGCGCTAGCCCGACCATCACTCACGCGGCCCGGCGTCGTCCGAAAGGAACACACTGTCCTGATCGGAGAAGTACACGTCGAGCGCTCGGAGCGCGCCGACGTAGGCACCGAACGAAAGGACTGTTACCGAGACGAGCGCACCGAGCACGAGCGCAACTAAACCGGAGGGCATACCGGCGCTTCGTCGTGCCGGTACTCGAAAGTTACTGTTCGATTACAGTGCGTCCCACGCCTTCATCGCGCGCGACCACGACGTGATCTTCGCGATCCAGCGCGCCGCCGCGCCCTTCTTCAGCACTTTCGCCGGCATGTTCCCGAACGTCCGGATCGGCGCTGCGATCCCGCTCATCTCCACGTCGTGTGCGATCGCCGTCTCACCCACCGACACCAGGGTGCCCTGGTCCTCGTAGGTCCACGTCTCCAACGGTCGCCCCTCCATGGCGCGCGCGACGTTGCGCGCGACCACGTCGGCGGCCTGCCAGGCGGCCTGCGCCGTCGGCGGCGCGACGTCGTCGTTGCCTTGGGAGATCATCGAACAGTCACCCACGGCGAACACGCGTTCGTCGTCGGCTTGCAGCGTTGAGGACGCCTGCAGGCGGTTGTGCTCGGCGTCCATCTCCACGTCGCTGAGCTCGCTCGGCCCGGTGACGCCGCCGGTCCACACGAACACGTCGTAGTCGAGGCTGTCCCGCTCGTCGAACTCGATGGCGTCCTCGGACGCCGCCGTGATCGGGTCGTCGGTGAGGATGGTCACGCCAGCGTCCTCCAACCGGTGGCGGAGCGCGCCCTGGATCTCGCTGTCGCCCGGCGGGAAGATCTCCGGCAGCGCCTCCACGAGCGTGACATCGATCGGCGCGTTGTGGCGGTCGCGGAACTCAGCGACCTCGCCCGCGCTCTGGATGCCGGACAGCCCCGCGCCGCCGATGACGACGTTCGCCGGGTCGTCACGGGTCGCGTCCTGGGCGGCCTCCCGGACCTGCTCGTGGATCTCCATGGCATCGTCGAGGCTCTTCAGCGTCAGTGGGTGTTCGGCCATCCCCTCGATGCCGTAGGTTGCGGTCTCCGAGCCGATGCCGACGACGAGATAATCGTACGCGACGTCGTCGCCGTCCGCAAGCGAGACGCTGCGCTCGTCGATGTCGATGTCCGTGACCGAATCCTCGATGAACTCCGTGGTTCGGGATTTGATGTCCTCGACGGGGATCGTGATCTTCTCCTGGACGCCCGGATCACGGATCACCCGGTGGGCCTCGTGTAACACGAGGTGGTAGTCCGTGTCGGCCACCCAGACGAGTTCCGCGTCCGGGCCGAGTTCGGACTCGAGCCCTGCGATTGCCCCCGCACCAGCGTACCCCGCACCGAGAACAACAACTCGCGTGGTCATAGCCAGGATTCGGTGGGCCGGTGATACAAAGCCTGCGATAGTGACTCAGTGCGCCGGTTCGTCTGCCGGGGCTTCCATCGCGTCGATCTTCAGGATGACGACGCCTTTCGCGTCGTCTTTCCCGTCGACAGTGCCTGACACCTGGAGTTTCGACAGCGGGGTCGGTCCAACGATCACGCTGTCGCCGTCGTGGATGTCCCGGATGGAGCCACGGAAGTGGACTTCTGCCCGACACAGCTCGGGGTGGTGGACGCTCGTCAGGTTCACTTTCTTGACGTTCACGTCGGTGATGTCCTCGCCCTCGTGGGTCACGGGCACCTCGGCCGCCGAGTCGAGTTGCTGGATGTCGAGCGCCTCGTAGGCGTCGACGGTTGGCTTGTATCCACCTTTCGGCCCCGGGACACCCTCGACGAGCTGGAGTGCTTTCAGGCTCTGCATCTGGTTCCGGATCGTCCCCGGGTTGCGGTCGACCTCATCGGCGATCGCCTCGCCTTTCACCGCGGTCTCCTGTTGGGTGTAGCGGTCGACGAGCGCGCGAAGGACGGTCTTCTGGCTAGCGGTCAGCTCGATTGATGACATGCCGTGGCGTTCGCCGCAGACGTACTTCAAACCCGCGATGGTGTTGATTCCAGTTTATTCGCGGGGCAGCCATCCACACGCTCCTGAAACAGTCTCCCGGGCGGCGGCGTTCGCGAGCGCGGTCGCCGTGGCGCTACTCTTCGCCGTCGGCCTGGTCGGCGGCGCGCACAGAGACCCCCGCAACCTCGTCGCCCGACCCGACGGCCATGATGTTGACGCCCTTCGTGTTCCGGCCCACCGTCGAGATCTCGTCGACGGGCATCTGGATGATCTGGCCGTTCGCGCTCATCACGACGAGACTGTCGTCGTCGCCGACCGCGTCGACGGAGACGACGTCGCCGTTCCGGTCGCCCGTCTTGATGTCCACCAGCCCCTTGCCGTTCCGGGACTGGGAGCGATACTCGCCGATGCGGGTGCGCTTGCCGTAGCCGAACTCGGTGACCGTCAGGAGGCTGCGGTCGTCCTCGGATTCGACCGCGGCGACGCCGGCGATCCGGTCGGCCGCGTCCAGATCCATGCCGCGAACGCCGCGCGCGTTGCGCCCCATCGCGCGCACGTCGCCCTCGTCGAAGCGGATCGCCATCCCCGCCTCGCTGCCGAGGATCACGTCGTGGCTGCCGTCGGTCACCTCGACGTCCGCGAGCGCGTCGCCGTCCTCCAGGTCGATGGCGATGATCCCCGTCGAGAGGATGTTCCCGAACTCGCCGACGCTGGTGCGCTTGACGTAACCGTTCCGGGTCGCCATCGTGAGATACTCGTCGTCGGCCTCGAAGTCGAGGTCGTCGGCGGTGACGACCGCCGAGATCTCCTCCCCGTCGTCGAGATCGAGGATGTTCACCGCCGACGTTCCGCGCGCCGTCCGAGACATCTCCGGCACCTGATAGACTTTCAGTCGGTAGACCTGGCCCTGGTCGGTGAAACACAGCAGGTAGTCGTGGGTGCTCGCCGTGAACACCGTCGAGACGCGGTCGCCGTCCTTCAGATCGGAGCCGATGATCCCCTTCCCACCGCGGTGCTGGGCGTCGAACGTCTCCGCGGGCACGCGCTTGATGTAGTCGCCCTCGCTGAGCACCACCACCGTGTCCTCCTCCGGGATGAGGTCCTCGTCGGCCACCGTGCCCGTGTCCTCGATGAACGACGTGCGGCGCTCGTCGGCGTACTGGGTTTTGATCTCCCGGAGCTCGTCTTTGATCACATCGAGGAGCTCCTGCTCGCTGCCGAGGATCTCTTCGAGGCGCTCGATGCGCGCGGTCACGTCCTCGTACTCGGATTCGATGTCCGCCGCCTCCATGGACGTCAGGCTGCCCAGTTGCATCCGCACGATGTGGTCGGCCTGGTCCTGCGAGAAGTCGAACGCCGACTTCAGCGTCTCCTTGGCGGCGTCGCGGTCCTCGGCGTCCTGGATCAGCTCGACGACCTCGTCCGCGTTCTCCAAGGCCGTCAGCCGGCCGTCGAGGATGTGTGCGCGGTCCTCGGCCTCCCCCAGGTCGTGTTCGCTGCGGCGGCGCACGACCTCCTTGCGGTGGCTGACGTACTCCGCGAGCAGCTCTTTCAGCGTCAACACCTTCGGCTCGCCGTCGACGAGCGCGAGGTTGATGACGCTGAACGTCTTCTCGAGGTGGCTCTCGAGCAGCCGGTTCTCCACGACGTCGGTGTTGGCCTTCTGCTTGAGGTCGATGACGATGCGGACGCCGTTGCGGTCGGACTCGTCCCGCAGGTCCGTGATCCCCTCCAGTTTGCCGTCCCTGACGTCGTCGGCGATGCGCTCGACCAGCGTTGACTTGTTCTGCTGGTAGGGCAGCTCCGTGATGACGATGCTGTCCCTGCGGCCGTTGCTCTCGACGTGGTATTCGGCGCGCATCCGCACGCGACCCCGGCCCGTCTGGTAGGCCTGTTTGACGTCCGCCCGCCCGACGATGTTTGCGGCCGTCGGGAAGTCCGGGCCCTTCACGTACTCCATCAGATCCAGAACCGTGCAGTCGGGGGTGTCGATGAGGTGGATGGTGGCGTCGATGACCTCCCCGAGGTTGTGCGGCGGGACGTTCGTCGACATGCCGACGGCGATGCCCGACGAGCCGTTCACCAGCAGGTTGGGGAACGACGACGGCAACACCGCCGGCTCGGTCAGGCGGTCGTCGTAGTTGGCCTGGAACGCGACGGTGTCTTTCTCGATGTCGGTCAGCAGCTCCTCGGCGATGGGGGCCATCCGGGCCTCCGTGTACCGCATCGCTGCGGCCGGGTCGCCGTCGACGCTGCCGAAGTTCCCCTGGCCGTCGACCAGCGGATACCGCATCGAGAAGTCCTGGGCCATCCGCACCAGCGCGTCGTAGATCGGCGAGTCGCCGTGTGGGTGGTAATCCCCCATGGTGTCCCCGACGATGTTCGATGACTTCCGGTGGCCCGACCCGCTCGTCACGCCGGACTCGTGCATCGCGTAGAGGATGCGACGATGCACGGGCTTGAGGCCGTCCCGGACGTCCGGGAGCGCGCGCCCCGCGATGACGCTCATCGCGTAGTCGATGTACGACTGCTCCATCTCCTCGTCCACGCGCACGTTCTTCACTCGATCCGCCACGTCGTCGGGTACGTCTGGTGATTCGGAACTCATCTTAGATGTCGACCCATTCGGCGTCGCCGGCGCGCTCCTGAATGAACTGTTTGCGTGGTTCGACGGCGTCCCCCATCAACACGGAGAACATCTTGTCCGCGGCCGCCGCGTCCTCGACGGTGATGCGCTTGAGGATGCGGTTCTCGGGGTCCATCGTGGTGTCCCAGAGCTGCTGGGGGTTCATCTCTCCGAGGCCCTTGAACCGCTGGACCTGCGTGGGGTTGCCGTTGCACTGCTCCTCGACGATGCGCTCGCGGTCGGCCTCCGTCATCGCGTCGTAGGTGTTCCCCCGGTATCGGATCCGGTACAGCGGCGGCTGGGCGGCGTAGACGTATCCCGCCTCCAGCAGCGGCTTCATGTGCCGATAGAAGAACGTCAACAGCAGCGTGCGGATGTGCGCGCCGTCGACGTCGGCGTCGGTCATCATGATGATGTTCTCGTAGCGCAGCTCGTCGATGTCGAACTCGTCGCCGATGCCGGTGCCAAGCGCCGTGATGATGTGGCGGAGTTCGTCGTGTTCGAGGATCCGGTCGAGGCGGTGTTTCTCGACGTTCAGGATCTTCCCCCCGAGCGGGAGGATCGCCTGAAACCCGGGGTTGCGGCCCTGTTTCGCGGAGCCGCCGGCGGAGTCGCCCTCGACCACGAACAGCTCGGCGTCTTCGGGGGCTTTGCTCTGGCAGTCCGCCAGCTTCCCCGGGAGGCTCGTGGAGCCCAGCGCGGACTTCCGGCGCGTGAGCTCCTCGGCTTTCTTGGCTGCTTTTCGGGCTTTCGCGGCTTCGACGGCCGTCCGCACGACCGCCTTGGCGGTGGCGGGGTTCTCCTCGAAATACGTCCCCAGGCCGTCGTTGACGGCGCGCTCGACGATGCCGCGGACTTCGCTGTTCCCGAGTTTGGTCTTGGTCTGGCCCTCGAACTGGGGGTCGGGGTGTTTGACGGAGATGACCGCAGTCAACCCCTCCCGGATGTCGTCGCCGGTGAGGTTCTCGCCGTCGAGTTCCGACAGCAGGTTGTTGTCGTTGGCGTAGTCGTTGACGGTGCGCGTGAGCGCCGTCTTGAACCCAGTGAGATGCGTGCCACCCTCCCGCGTGTTGATGTTGTTCGCGAACGCGTGCGTCGACGACTGGACGTCCTCGGAGGCCTGCATGGCGATCTCGACGGAGATACCGTCGTCCTCGCCCTGGAAGTAGATGACGTCGTCGTGCAGCGCATTGCGGGTCTCGTTGAGGTATTCGACGAACTCCCGGATGCCGCCCTCGTACTCGAAGGTGGACTGCGTGGGCTCGTCGCCGCGCTCGTCGGTGAGCGTGATCTCGACGCCGGAGTTCAGGAACGCCAGCTCACGCAGCCGGTTTTCGAGCGTGGAGAAGTCGTACGCTGTCGTCTCGAAGATCTCGCTGTCCGGACGGAACCGGATGAGCGTCCCGGAGTCGTCGCTGTCCCCGACGTGTTGGAGGTCGGTGACCGGTTCGCCGCGCTCGAACTGCTCGCGGTACCGCGCGCCGTCCCGGGAGACTTCCACCGCGAGGCGCTCGGAGAGGGCGTTCACCACGGAGACGCCGACACCGTGGAGGCCGCCGGACACCTGGTAGGACTTCGCGTCGAACTTCCCGCCGGCGTGCAACACAGTGAGAATGACTTCCACCGCCGGTCGGTCGTACTCCTCGTGGGTGGCCACCGGGATCCCACGACCGTCGTCGGTGACGCTCACCGAGCCGTCGTCGTGCAGCGTTACGTCGATTCGATCACAGTACCCTGCAAGCGCCTCGTCGATGGAGTTGTCCACGACCTCGTAGACGAGATGATGCAGACCACGAGCGTCAGTGGAACCAATGTACATCGCTGGCCGCTTCTGGACGGCTTCGAGCCCCTCCAGAACCTGAATTTGGCCAGCGCTGTACTCGCTTTGATCAGACATGAACGTTAGACCACAGTAGACGGTCGGGTGGTAAAAAAGGCTCGCACGCGTGTGCGCGTGTGCCGACTGTGGGCCCGGTTTCACTTTCACCCCGGCACCGCTGGTGTTTTAGCCGCTGGTCGTGAACCACGGGACACTGAATGACGTCGTTCCAGTCGACACTCGACGACGACGAGGACGGCATCGCGGAGGAGCTTGCCGCGAGCCAGCGCGAGATCTCCGTCGCCGAGTTCTTCGAGAAGAACAAGCACATGCTGGGCTTCGACTCCGGAGCCCGGGGGCTCGTCACGGCCGTCAAAGAAGCCGTGGACAACGCCCTCGACGCCACCGAGGAGGCGGGCATCCTCCCCGACATCTACGTCGAAATCTCGGAGGGACGAGACTACTACACCCTCATCGTGGAGGACAACGGGCCGGGCATCACCAACGCACAGATCCCGAAGATCTTCGGGAAGCTGCTGTACGGGTCGCGGTTCCACGCCCGCGAGCAGAGCCGCGGCCAACAGGGCATCGGGATCTCCGCGGCGGTCCTGTATTCGCAGCTGACGTCGGGGAAGCCGGTGCGCATCGAGAGCCGGACCCAGGACTCCGAGACCGCCAACGTCTACGAGCTCATCATCGACACCGACACCAACGAGCCGGAGATCAGCGCTGAAACGGAGGTTTCGGCCGCGAAAAGCGACCTTCGGGGAACGCATGGCACGCGCATCGAGATGGCCCTCGACGCGAACATGCGGGCTCGCGGGCAGCTCCACGACTACATCAAACACACGGCGGTCGTGAACCCACACGCCCGCATCGAGTTACAGGAGCCCGGCGGCGAGCTCAAATCAGAGCGCGCCGAGGAGGCCAGCCTGCCCGCCGAAACCGACGAAATCCTCCCCCACCCGCACGGCGTCGAGCTCGGCACGCTCATCAAGATGCTGGCGGAGACGGACTCACACTCCGTCTCGGGGTTCCTGCAGTCGGAGTTCACGCGCGTCGGCTCCAAGACCGCCACCGGCATCATCGACGCGTTCCGCGACGAGCATTTCGGCCGCGAGATGCGGTGGCGGCCGCCCGCCGACGCCGACCTCGAAGCGACGGTGGCCGACGCCGTTGCGAACAAGGACGCCACACACACGGCCGTGTTCGCGCGGACGGTCGCCGACGCCGTCCGGGACGCCGACAGCATCGCGCCCGCCGAGTTGGGGGCGCTCGTCGCGGACGCAGCCGCCGACGCACAGGACGACACCGGCACGTCGTTCGGCGAGACCGTGCAGGCGAACGTCGTGGCCGCCGTCCGGGACGCGCTCACCAGTGACCGCGTCGCCGACGTGCTCGGCCCGGTCGATGAGGCGACGACCGTCCAGAAAGACGACGCCACCGTACGCGGGCTCGCCGAGCGGATCGCCGCGAAGTTCGAGTCCGATGGTGACACCGACCGCGTCACGCGGGACACCCTCGACGAATACGTCTTCCGGGCCGCCGAGAACACCGCCGAGTACGCCGACGCCACGATCGGTGAGACGGCCCGCGAAAACGTCGCCGACGCGCTCTGGGCGCGCATGGCAACGGTGCCCGACGACCCCCCGAACACGAGCGCGCTCGCCGACGACCGCGACGCGGCCAGCGACCTGCTGGCGGCGATGGCGTCGGTCAGCGTGATGGCCCCGCCGACGTCGTGTCTGTCGCCGATCGAAGCCGACCAACTGGAGGCCGGGCTGCGCACGGAGTTCGACGCCGACTTCTACGCGGCGGCCACGCGGGACGCCGACGTGCACGGCGGCGATCCGTTCATCGTCGAAGCCGGCATCGCGTACGGCGGCGACATCGACAGCGAGGGCGGCGTCCAGCTGATGCGGTTCGCGAACCGCGTGCCCCTCGTCTACCAACGGGGCGCGTGCGCCACCACCGACGTGCTCGGGGACATCGGGTGGCGCAACTACAACCTCAGCCAGCCCGGCGGCTCGGGGCTGCCACAGGGGCCCGCGGTCATCATGGTGCACGTCGCCTCGACGAACGTGCCGTTCACGAGCGAATCCAAGGACGCCATCGCCAACGTGCCCGAGATCGAGGCCGAGATCGAGCTGGCGGTCCGGGAGGCCGCCCGCGAGCTGAAATCCTTCCTGCAGAAGCGCCAGTCGATGCGGAAACGCCAGCAGAAACAGGACGTCATCATGGACATCCTGCCGACGATGGCCGAAAAAGTCGGCGAGCTGACCGGCCGCGGCGGCGTCGACGTGTCGGACTCGCTTGCCCGCATCATGAACAACGTGCTCGTCGAGCGTGCGCGCAGCGACGAC
This sequence comes from Halobacterium salinarum DSM 3754, assembly GCF_008124605.1. Lineage (GTDB taxonomy): Archaea > Halobacteriota > Halobacteria > Halobacteriales > Halobacteriaceae > Halobacterium > Halobacterium salinarum. The sequence continues at coordinate 40,677 of NZ_VRYN01000005.1, read as the reverse complement.
GGGCAAACGGTGACGCTGCGCGTGGAGAACCACGGCACCGGGAGCGTGGACGTCGATGTCACCGACATCGTCTCCGCGGAACCCGACGGCGTCGGCGACGACGCCAGCGTCGTGGCGATGGACGACGAATACTTCGTGCAGTGGACGCCCGCTGTGGCCGGCGACGACGCCGCGGAGCTGACGTACAGCGTCGACGCCGACGCGGACTGCGAGCTCTCCGTATCGGGCGTTGCGGACGCACGACTCACCGTATCCGAGGCTGACACATGAGCGAGACACACACCTCCGACGAGACCGAGGCCCGCGACCAGTTGCTGGCGATCGCCGAGCAGTTCTACGACCAGTTCGCCGACGGCGACATCCCCCGGATGTCGCTGCCGACGCGCTCGAAATCCAACATCGAGTACGACGAGGACGCCGACGTCTGGGTGTACGGTGACAGCCAGTCGACGCGCTCGGCGAACTCGGTCCGTGGCGCTCGGAAGCTGTTGAAATCCGTCTACACGGTCGATTTCCTCGCCCAGCAACTCGACGAGGGGCGGTCGTCGACGCTGCGTGAACTCTACTACCTCTCGGAGTCCTGGGACGAGGCCGAAGCCCAGTTCAACGACCAAAGCGAGAGCGACAAGCTCGTCGAAGACCTCGAAATCGTCTCCGGGGTGAAACGGGAGGACTTCCACATGCGCCCCGAGGAGTCCGGCGCGAAGGTCATGGGGCCGCTGCGGCTGCGCGAGCAGACCCGGCGGGGCGACCGCGAGATCCACTGCCAGGAGGACGTCGGGCAGGGCGGCTACCAGATCCCGAACAACCCGGACACGATCGACTTTCTCGACACCGACGCCGACTTCGTGCTCTGCGTGGAGACCGGTGGGATGCGCGACCGGCTCGTGGAGAACGGCTTCGACGACGACTACAACGCCATCGTCGTTCACCTCGGCGGCCAGCCCGCCCGCGCCACCAGGCGGCTCACCAAGCGCCTCCACGACGAACTCGAGCTTCCGGTGACCGTGTTCACCGACGGCGACCCGTGGTCGTATCGCATCTACGGCTCCGTCGCCTACGGCTCGATCAAGTCCGCACACCTCTCGGAGTATCTCGCCACCCCGCAGGCGCAGTTCATCGGCATCCGCCCCCAGGACATCGTCGACTACGACCTGCCGACGGACCCGCTGAGCGACTCCGACGTCAACGCCCTCGAATCGGAGCTCGAGGACCCCCGGTTCCAGAGTGACTTCTGGACCGAGCAGATCGGCCTCCAGTTGGACATCGACAAGAAGGCCGAACAGCAGGCGCTGGCGTCCCGTGGCCTGGACTTCGTCACGGACACCTACCTCCCCGAGCGCCTCGCTGAGATGGGCGTGCTGTAGACGCCTGTTCGTCAAGCGCCACCGGCACCCCGCTGCTCGCCACGGCACAGGCGAACCTGCGGCCGTCGCCGGCCAGGCGCTCGACGGTGTTGTAATGGATCGGCACAGCCAGCGCCGGGTCGAGCCGATCGGCGAGGTCCGCGGCCTCCGTTTCTCCCATCGTGATGCGGCGGCTGATCGGTGCCAGCAACACGTCGCAGTCAATGGCGTCGTGGCTGGCGAGGGCGTCGGAGGCACCCGGCCAGAAGACCGTCGTGTCCCCGCGGGTGAGCGTGTACCCGCAGCCGACGCCGGGTGGGTGTAGGGACGTGCCGCCGGGCTCGTCGGGTGCCGTCTGGGCCTCGGTCACGGTGAGCGCGACGCCGGCGATTCGCTGGCGGGCCCCGTACTCGACGCGCCTGACGTCGTAGTCCAGGGCGTCGACCGGTGTGACATCCCGGCTGGTGGTGGCGGCGTCGATCGCGTCGTAGACGACGACCGTCGCGTCCGCGCTGGCGACGCGCGCGATGCCGTGGGGGTCGTAGTGGTGGGCGTGCGTGATCACGACGAGATCGCCGTCCTGGGCGCGGTACTCCGCCCCCGGCGGGTGCTCGTGCGCCCCCTCGAAGCCGCCGGGCGTCCACTCGCCGGTGAGCACGCCGTACCGGCCGGGATCGGTGTAGGCGACGGTGCCGTCCGCCCACTCGATGCGCGTGGTCGCGTACCCGAGCCAATCAACGGTCACGCCGGCGGCAGTGACTGTCATGGCGTCGTGTATGCTCGGTGTGGATAAATGGCCGGCCGTGATTCCCAGCGCGTTGGCCACCGGGGTTACGCGATCAGCCGCCCGATCTCGCCGAGCGAATCGAGGACGTGGTCGGGCTGGGCGTGAGCGGGCGTGGCGGCGTCGACGCCCGTGCGAACCAGCGCCGTCGTCATCCCGGCGGCCGCACCTAACGCCACGTCCGTGTCCGGTCGGTCCCCGACGACCAGACACTCCGCCGGCGGGACGCCGAGGCGGTCGACCGCGAGCCGCGCAGTCGTCTCGGAGGGTTTGCCGAGCACCGCGTCCGGGTCGCGCTCGGCAACACCCGCGACGGCCTGCACGATCGCCCCCGACCCCGGTTTGGCTCCGTCCGCGGCCGGGATCGTGATGTCCGGGTCCGTGCCGACGAGCGCTGTGGTGCCGTCCGCGAACGCGTCGACCGCTGCCTGGAGGTCCTGAAAGCCGAACGCCGGGTCGAACCCGGCGACGACCACGTCGGCGGCCACCGGATCGGCGGTGATGGCGACGCCGGCGGCGCGCAGTTGGGTCGTGATCGCGTCCGCGGCGATGGGGTACACTGCCGCGCCGTCGTGGGATCGCTGGAGGTACGTGATCGTCGCGTCGGTCGCGGTCAGTACCTCACCGGGGGTGGCGTCGACGCCGAGGCCCTCCAGGCGGGCGGCGTGCTCGCTGGCCGGTCGCATGGGGTTGTTCGTCAGGAACAACACCGCGTCGGCGTGCTCGCGGAGCGCGGCGACGCCCGCCTTGGCACCGGGCAGCAGCGTGTCTCCACGGAGGACTGTGCCATCCAGGTCCAGAACGACGCCACGGTAGGTCACGTGGGTAGTGTGGGCGCGTGGGCGTGAAGGTCTTTGGTCAGTGCGGGGCGGCTGTCACTGCTGTTGCTGGGCGGCGAGCCGCTCGACGCGCTCGATGGTGTCGGCCGTCGTCGGGGTTTTGTCCTCGCGGACGGAGACGAACCGCGGGAACCGCAACGCGTACCCCGAGGAGTACGTCGGCGACGCCTGGATCTCCTCGTAGCCGACTTCGAGAACCACCGCCGGCTCGATGTCGACCGTCTGGCCGTCCTCGCTGCGGACGTGTGGCTCCAGGCGGTCGCTGAGGGCCGCAAGCTCCTCGTCTGTCAGCCCGGTGGCGACCTTCCCGATGGTCTCGAAGCCGTCGCCGGCGGCGTCCCGCGCGGACAACAGGAACGTCCCCAGCACTGACGCGCGGCGGCCTTCCCCCCACTCCGCGCCGGTCACGACCAGATCCAGCGTCTCCACGTCGGGCTTGCGCTTCAGCCAGTCTTTCCCGCGGTCGCCGGGCGTGTACGGGGCGGCCGGGTTCTTCAGCATGATGCCCTCGTGGCCGCCCTCCAGCGCGGTCGCCTCGAAGGCCGCGATCTCGTCGGCGTCGTCGGTCACGAGCACCTCCGAGACCGCCGACGCGTCGTCGACCACCGAGCGCAGTCGCCGGTGGCGGTCGGAAAACGGCGCGTCCAGTAGGTCCTCGCCGCCGTCGGCGCTCGGCGCGTGCAGGCAGTCGAACGCGTGCAGCTCCACGCTGATCTCCTCGCGCATCGCGGCGACGTCGTGCTTGCGGCGGAACCGCTTGAGGATCTCCTGGAACGGCAGTGGGTCGCCGTCCTCGTCGGCCGCGACGGCCTCACCGTCTATGATCACGGGGGCCGTGACGTTGTTCTCGACGAACTCCACGAGCTCCGGGAGCGCCCCCGTCACGTTCTCCATGTTCCGCGAGTACAGCACCACGTCGTCCCCGTCGTAGTGCACCTGCACGCGTGCGCCGTCGAATTTCGTTTCGACGGCGGCCTCGTGCCACTCGTCGAGGGCGTCCGTGACCGTGCCGGCCTGCGCGAGCATCGCCTGCACGGGGCGGCCCACCTCCAGCCCCATCGCGTCCAGCGCGTCGGTGCCGCTGTCGCGTGCGGTTTCGGCCACGAGGCCGTAGTCGTTCGACACCTGGAGGGCGCGCTGCACGGCCGCAGTCGGCACGTCGAACGCCTCAGCGATGGCATCCCGGACGGCCCCCTCGCCGACGCCGATGCGCATCTCACCCAACACCAGCCGCGCGAGGTATCGGGCTTCCCGGCTGGTGCACTGGTTGAACAGCCCGAACAGGAGCGTGACTTTCTCGGACTGACTGCCGTCGCCGGCGGCGGCCGCCAGGGCCGCGAGTTCGTCCGCAACACCGCTGACAGTGAGTCCGTCGGCGTGGTCGTCGCCGCCCCCGAACGCCGCGAGTCCGGTCTGTCCGCCGAGGTCCAGGCTGCCGGCGACGGCCCCGATGTCGCCGGTTTCGGCCAGTCGTGCCTCGATGTCGTCCGCGTCGACGTTCCGGCCCGCAGCCCGCGAGAGCGCCGTGTAACAGAGCTGTGGCCCGATGTCGAGTTTCGTCTCGGAGTGGGCGGGGAACACGCGTCCCTGGACGAACCGCGCGACGACATCGAGGTCGCTGTCGGCCGCGTCGAAGAGCTCCGCGACCAGCGCCACCACGTCGAGGTCGGCGTCGGTGGCTTCGATGTCGGCAGCGAACGTGGCGAACGAGCCGAACTTCATTGCGATAACGTAGCGACTAGTCGCGGATAAGCGGCGCGAACCGCAGCGGCAGTGGAGAAACAGACGGCGGTGAGCCGCCGCGACGCGGGCTGCCGCGGCGAGCCCGCGCGGGGGCCGTCACACCGGCTCTGGGTCGGCGCGTTACAGGAGCGCGTCGAATTCCTTGTGGCCGACGGTCGTGAGGCCGTCGTGGGTGATCTTCGTGATGTGGATGCCGTTGCCCGAGGCGGTGTCGCGTTCGCTCGCGGACTTCACGGCGTGGGCGGCGACCTGTTCGGCGTCCGCCATCGTCAGATCCTCGCTGTACTCCTGTTCGAGCACACCCAGGGCGTACGGCATCCCCGAGCCCTGTGCGGTGTACGTGTCGGACATCGAACTGCCGGCGGGGTCGAGGCTGAAGACGTGACCGCCGTCGTCGTCGACGCCGCCCAGGATCGGGACGACGCGGAAGAACGGCCCGCCGCGCAGGAGGTTCGACGCCATCGTGGAGAGCGCGTCGATGGACATGTACTCGCCGCGCCGCGCCTCGTAGAGGTTGGCTTCAGCGCGCAGCGACCGAATGAAGCTCTGGGCGCCACCGACCGATCCCGAGATCGAGAGGGCGGCGTTGGGCTGGATCTCCTCGACTTTCTGGACGTTCTTGTTGGAGATGACGCGGCCGCCGAGGCTCGCGCGCATGTCCGACGCCATCAGCACGCCGTCCTGGGTGGTCAGACCGACGATCGTGGTGCCGGTCTTGTTGACGGTGTCCGAGCCGGCCTGCGAGCGGTCGCCCTCGGGGAGCGAGCCGACCTCCGGCTCGTAGGGGTTGGGCGTGTCGTCGAGTCGCGCCCGATTGCGGGCGAACTCAGAGCCGTTGTTCGGGTTGAACATTACCACTTGATACCAGCCCGGGACTGATAAAAGCATCTCTTCCGGGGATTCCGCGGGGAGTCCGAAACACCGGCTGATACGCCGTCTACCTGTGGGTTACACCGTCCGGGTGAGTTGGATGCAGCGCGGTGAGCGGTGAGATGACGACTGGCGGGCGGGAGACACAGTCTGGCGGCGGTCTCGTGAGCGTTCGGAACCACAAAGCACGACTTCCCCCGTCACGTCCACTGTGGTATGAGCAACTACGTCGTTGCGATGGAAGCTGCGTGGCTGGTCCGTGACGTCGAGAACTCCGACGACGCCATCGGCGTCGCCGTGAGCGAAGCCGGCAAACGACTGAACGACCAGGACCTCGATTACGTCGAGGTCGAGGCCGGCGTGACCGGCTGCCCTGCGTGTGGCGAGGGCCTCGACGCTGCGTTCCTGGCGGCCAACACCGCCCTCGTCGGGCTGGTGCTCGAACTCACCGTGTTCAACGCGGACAGCGACGAGCACGCCCAGCGCATCGCGAAAAGCGAGGTCGGGGGCGCGCTGCGTGACGTTCCCCTGGAAGTGATCGACGTCATCGAGGACGGCGACGCGCCGGCCGAGGAGGCGTAACCCCCGAAGACTTATTAATAACTCCTAGTTATCTGGGCGTGTGCATCTACCGACGCCCCAAGATCTCCGCGAGCGGCGGACCTCCCTCGATCTGACCCAAAGCGAGCTTGCCGACCGCGCGGACGTCTCCCAGCCGCTGATCGCGCGCATCGAAGGCGGTGACGTCGACCCACGGCTCTCGACGCTTCGGCGCATCGTCGAAGCCCTCGAAGAAGCCGAAGGCGACGTGGTGCGGGCGGCAACACTCATGCACGCCGACCTCGTGAGCGTCGCCCCCGACGACGCCGTCAGCGACGCCGTTGCGCGCATGCAGAACGCCGGCTACTCCCAGTTGCCCGTCATCTCCAGCGGGGTCCCGGTGGGCTCGATCAGCGACAACGACATCGTCCACGCCGGCGAGGACGTCGGCGACCATGCCGTCCGCGAGGTGATGAGCGAGAGCTTCCCCACCGTGTCGGCGGACGCGACCCTCGACGAGATCTCCAGCCTCCTCGACCACTACAAGGCGGTGATGGTGACCGAAGACGGCGAAACCGTCGGCATCATCACCCAGGCGGACATCGCCGCCCGGATCAGTTGACCCGCCCGCCAACCCGGGGGTCTCGACCGGGCGGTGCCGGCTGAACGCGCCGTGTGGCCCCGCCAGCGCTGGCCGTTACCGCCGGCTACAGCGACAGCCCGCGGATCGAGACGCCATCGCCGTCGGCGACGCGGCCGACGACCTCGCCGTCCGTCTGGCTCGCGAGCGCCGCCGCCGCGTCCTCTGGGAGCGCGACCACGAACCCGGTGCCCATGTTGAACGTCCGGTGCATCTCCGCGTCACTGACGCCGCCGGCGTCCTGCACGTAGTCGAACACCGGCTGGGCGGGCAGCGGGTCCGACACCTCGTAGCGGAACCCGCCCATGCGGTCGAGGTTCGTCCACCCGCCACCGGTGATGTGTGCGGCGGCGTGGACGCCGTGCTCGCGGAACGCATCGAGCAAATGGGTGTAGATGCGCGTCGGCTCCAACAGCGCGTCCCCCACTGTCTCGTAGCCCTCGTACGGATACGGCTCGTCGTAGCCGCCGTCCCGGGTCGCCGCCTCGCGGGCGAGCGTGAGCCCGTTGGAGTGGATGCCCGCGGACGGGAACCCAACGAGCGCGTCTCCGGCCTCGGCCCGACCGGGGAACAGCTCCGCGTCGGTGGCCACGCCCGCCGCGGTGCCCGCGATGTCGAACCCCCGCACGACGTCGGGCATCACCGCCGTCTCGCCGCCCACGAGTGCGACGCCGGCCGCGTCCGCCCCGGCGGCCAGGCCGTCGCCGAGCTCGGCCGCCCGCCGCTCGTTGGGTTCGTCAACAGCGAGATAATCCACGAATGCGGCCGGTTCGACGCCCGCCGCAAGGAGGTCGTTGACGTTCATCGCGATGCAGTCGATGCCCACCGTGGAGTAGTCCCCAACAGCCTCGGCGACCAGCAGTTTCGTGCCCACACCGTCGGTGGCGAGCGCGAGATACTGGTCGCCGAGGTCCACCAGGCCGGCGTACGCGGTGTCGTCGGTTCCCGTCGACGCCGCGTCGACGAGCGCCGCCGTCGCGGCCTCGCTGTCGGCGATGTCGACGCCTGCGTCGGCGTAGGTCAGTCCGTCCGGGTCGCCATCGGCGTTCTCGCCAGCAGTCATACACGCACGTGCGCAACTCGTGGCGTTAAGCGTACTGGTATATGCGCGTCCACCCAACTACACGAGGACGCCCGCGAAGAACAACACCGCCGGCCCGATCGTGACCACCGCCGACAGCGCGTACGCCGTCGTGCTCCACTCCAGCACCGTCGCGCCGTCCAGAGGGCCAAACGGGATCATGTTGAACCCCGCCAGCAGGACGTTGATGAACACCCCCCAGTAGCCGACTCTGGGGGCGACCGTCACCAACACCACCAGTGAGACCGCACCGAGCACGACGTTCATCAGCGGGCCGGCCAGTGCGATGAGGCCGTTCTCGCGTGGCGTGATGTAGCCGCGGTGGTGGACCGCGCCCGGCGCGGCGAACAGGAACCCCGCGAGCCCGCCGGCGACCGCAAGCCCCAGCATTCCGTAGTCGGCGCGGAACTCCGCCTCCTGTCCGAACCGCAGTGCCACCGCCTTGTGTGCGAGCTCGTGCAGCAGGAACGCCACGCCCACGGTCGCCAGGCTCAACGCGAACGCGCGGGCGAACACCTGACTGGCGAGCACGTCCGTCAGCGTCGTCGGCGACACCGGCACCCGGTAGAACGCGAACGCCAGCCCCAGCAGCAGCCACGCCGCGCCGAGATCCCGCGCCTCGTGCCAGGACACCCACGACCGTGTCACAGCAGCCCCCACAACGCCCGGGCGCTGTTCTCAGCGCCCTGCACCATCGCGTCTGAAACCGCGTGCAGCGAGTCGAACGGCCCGCCGATGGCCGGCAACACCACCAGCGGGAACAGCACCGACGCCACGATGCTGCCGACGTTGGTCATCGCGACGACGGCGATCAGCCGGAACAACGGCACGTCGAGCATCTCCGAGACGATCTCCCGGACCGGACGCGTTTCGTCGTCCAACAGCGTGTTCAGCGTCTCGATGTCGGTGACGTGCACGGAGAGATAGCGCAGTTCGATGTATCCGGCGAACCAGCCCGGCGCGAGCAGCGGGTTCACGGACGTGAGCCACGCCACTGCGCCGCCGACGCCGGCCGACGTCCAGTGGGCACCCGCGAGCTTCGCGGTGGTCAACGAGAACACGCCGTTGAACAGAAACCAGCCGCCGAACACCTGCAACAGCACGTCGTTGCCCACGCCGGCCATCACGAGCAGCGCGAAAAACACCAGAAACCCCACAGTGAACGCCAGCCCGACGCCTTTCAGCAGCCACGACCCCCCGGTCTCTTTCCCCGTCAGCGACTCCATCGGGGGCAGCGAATCGGGGTTTTCGAGGTAGTTCATGATGCCGTCACGGTGGCCCGCACCGACGACGGCGACGACGTCTTTGCCCTGGGCGCGAAGCGCGAGCAGGTTGTGCGCGATGAACGCGTCGCGCTCGTCGATGAGCGCTTGCGCGCCGCCCGGACTGAACCGTCGGAACTCGGCCATCATCGCCGACACCACGTCGGCGTCAGTGAGTTCGTCCATGGAGAACTCCGCGACATCCGTCTCCGTGTCCGGCGCGGTCCAAGCCAACACCGCCGTGAACGCGATGCCGAACACGGCACCGCCCGCGATGGCGAACAGTCCGACTTCGGTGATCGCGGCGATCACGCCAACCACACCTGCCAACACACCGAGTCCGGGTGGCACGCTGGGCAGCACGTAGAGGCCGCCGAGCAGCTCGGCGATCACACCCACGAACGCCCCGATCAGCCCGCCGACGGTCAGGCCGAGTGTCAGGCTGTCGGTGACGCCGAGCGCCAACTCGCCGCCCATTCGGAGCTTCTCCGGCAGCGACATCCGCGCCCAGAAGCGCTGGATGGTCACCTGGATGTCGCGGTCGACGAGCGCCACGTCGGCCCCCGCGGTGTTCGCGGCGTCCACGGCCGCCTGCATGTCGGCCCCGGGCTCGATGCCGAACTTCTCGCCGAGGCGCCGTTGGGCGTACGACAACAGCCAGTACGCCAGGAACTGGAACGCCATGCTGCCTTTCAGGAGGTCCGTGGCGTCCAAGTCATCGGGGGCGTCGCCCTGCATCTGCCGGAACCGGCCTTCGTCGAGCTCTACGGCGACTGTGTCAGGGTGTTCGTCGTCGATAACGCGCTCGACCTCCTCGACGCTGTCCGAGGAGACGTGCGCCGTGCCGACGACCCGCACCGACCCCTCGCGGTCGGCCGACGCGGCGTCCTCACTCATTACCTAGCGGATACGGGGGCCCAGCCTTACACCTGTCGATGGCCCGATGCTTGGCCGGCCGCTCCCGCAAGCTTTCAACCGCTCCGGTGAAAACGACGGCGCATGACCGACACGGTCCGGCTGATGGAGTCGTACACGGAGATGACCGAGATGCTGCTGCCGAACGACACGAACAACCTCGGGCGGGCGCTCGGGGGGACAGTCCTGCACTGGATGGACATCTGCGCCGCCATCGCGTCGATGCGGTTCGCCGGCTCGCAGTGCGTGACCGCGTCGATGGATCACGTGGATTTCATCACCGCCATCGAGATGGGCGAGGTGGCGGTGGTCGAGGCGTACGTCTTCGACACCGGCTCGACCAGCATCGACGTGAAAGTCGACGTGCACGCCGAGGACCCCCGTGAGGGTGCAACCCGAAAGACGACATCGTCGTTTTTCACGTTCGTCGCGGTCGACGACGACGGCTCCCCGATCCCGGTCCCGGATCTGGCGTGTGAGTCAGACGCCGAAACCGGCCTGCGGGCGGCGGCGATGGAGGCTCACGAAGAGCAGGCACACCAGGAGCTGTGAGCGGCGGCTACTGTTCGACGGCGGCGGCGGCGTTGATGATCGTTTCCTCGCCGAACTTCGGGCCGACAAGCTGAACGCCGACCGGGAGGCCGTCGGCGTCGCCGGCGGGCACCGAGATGGCGGGGAGGTTCGCGAGGTTCGCCGGCGTGGTGTTGGCGTCCGCGAGATACATCTGGACGGGGTCGTCGAGGCTCTCGCCGAGCTTCGGCGGGAGCACCGGCATCGTCGGGGACGCCACCACGTCGACGTCGGCGAACGTCTCGTCGAAGTCCTGTTTCACCCACGCCCGGGCTTCCTGGGCTTGCTTGTAGTATTTGTCGTGGTAGCCCGCCGACAGCGCGTACGTACCCAGGAGGATGCGGCGCGTGACCTCGTCGCCGAACCCGTCGGCGCGCGCGTCCGCGAACGTCTCGTTCCAGTTGCCGTCGAAGCCGCCGCCGGTGCCGTACCGGACGCCGTCGAAGCGCGCGAGGTTCGAGGAGGCTTCGGACATGGCGATGACGTAGTAGGCGGCGACGGCGTACTCACAGGACGGCAACGCCACGTCGACGGTTGTCGCGCCCTCCGCGCGGAGGTCCGCAAGCGCCGCTTCGAAGCGCTCGACGACGCGGTCGTCAGCGCCGTCGGTGAGTTCCTGCGGGACGCCGATGGTCAACCCATCGACGTCGCCGGTCGCGGCGCTGGCGTAGTCAGCGTCTGCGCCCGCGTCGCGGGTGGTGCCGTCGTGTTCGTCGGGGCCGGCGATCACGTCCAGGAGTTCGGCCGCGCCCTCGACGGTGGGCGCGATCGGCCCGATCTGTTCGAGGCTGTTTGCGTACGCCACCAGTCCGTACCGGGAGACCAGGCCGTACGTCGGTTTGAGGCCGACGACGCCACAGTACGCGGCGGGCGCGCGAACCGAGCCGCCGGTGTCGGAGCCGAGCGCGAGGTCGGCGTCGCCGTTCGCGACGGCGGCCGCGGAGCCGCCGGAGGAGCCGCCGGGCACCCGGGTTTCGTCGACCGGGTTCTTCGTGGGACCGAAGTACGAGGTCTCGGTCGTCGTCCCCATGCCGAACTCGTCCATGTTGGTCTTGCCGACGATGGTCCCGCCGGCCGCGAGGAGGTCCTCGACGACGGTGGCGTTGTACGGCGGCTCGTAGTCGGCCAGCATCTTCGAGCCACACGTGGTGGGCACGCCTTTCGTGGAGATGTTGTCCTTGACGGCCACCGTCGTGCCGTCGAGGGGGCCGTCGGCCGCTCCCTGGATGGTCGTCTCGGTGATGAATGCGTTCAGGCTCATTACGAGACGTTGGGGCCTTTGAACCGGCCGTCTTCGGTTTCGGGGGCGTTTGCGAGCGCGTCGTCCTGGTCGAGGGAGTCCGCGATCTCGTCGGCCCGCATCACGTTCACCAGCTCCGGCTCGGCGTCGACTTCAGGGACCTCTTCGAGGCGCTCGAAGTGTTCGAGGATGTCCCCACAGTGGTCGACGACGGTGTCGACGTCCTCGTCGTCCAGTCGGAGGCGCGCGAGGTCCGCGACGTGCCGGATCTCCTCGGCGTCGACGGCGTCAGTCATACGCGAGTGGTCGCGCGTGCCGGCGGTAAGCGTTTCGATGGCGGGACCGAGCACGCAAATTAATGATATGTGGTAACAGTTATCAAAGTACTTTTGCCCGTGCATGTGCATTATCCACACGAGCGGACAACCACACCGGCCCCCCGCAGCCAGCCCCACAATGACAAACCAGCGCACAACACGAGACGGGAGCCACGGCACGGAATCAGTACCCACGCAGCGCAGCCGTGAGTCCACCGACGAAGACCACGGGTGCCCGGAGTGCAACGGCGACCTGGTGACCGACGAGGATCGCGGGGAGACCACCTGCGGCGAGTGCGGCCTCGTGGTCGAGGAGGACGGCATCGACCACGGCCCCGAGTGGCGCGCGTTCAACGCCCAAGAACAGGACGAGAAATCCCGCGTGGGCGCTCCGACCACGAACATGATGCACGACAAGGGGTTGTCCACGAACATCGGCTGGCAGGACAAAGACGCCTACGGCAACACCCTGTCGGGGCGCCAGCGGCGGAAAATGCAGCGCCTGCGCAAGTGGAACGAGCGCTTCCGCACCCGCAACAGCAAGGAACGCAACCTCAAGCAGGCGCTGGGTGAGATCGAGCGCATGGCCTCCGCGTTCGGGCTGCCGGACAGCGTCCGGGAGACCGCGTCGGTGATCTACCGCCGCGCGCTCGGCGAGGACCTGCTGCCCGGGCGCTCCATCGAGGGCGTCGCCACCAGCGCACTGTACGCCGCCGCGAGGCAGGCAAACACGCCCCGCAGCCTCGACGAGGTCGCAAGCGTCAGCCGCGTCGACCGCGGCGAAATCGCGCGCACGTACCGCTACGTGGCCCGCGAGCTCAGCCTCGAAGTCGCGCCGACGGATCCCGCGAGTTACGTTCCCCGGTTTTGCTCTGACCTGGAGCTGTCCGGCGACGTCGAACGGCGCGCCCGAGACCTGCTGGCCGCCGCCGCCGACGCCGGCATCACGTCCGGGAAGTCGCCCGTCGGCCTCGCCGCGGCGTCCGTGTACGCGGCGGCGCTGCTCACGAACGAGCGCGTCACGCAAAACGAGGTCAGCACCGTCGCGAACGTCAGCGAGGTCACCATCCGCAACCGCTACCACGAGATCCTGGACGCGGGCGGTGAACCCGGCGTGGAAGCGTAACCCATATTCGGGGCGTCGCGCCACCGCTGGGTATGGAAACCACGCGGCATTTCACCGCCACCGTCTACGTCGTCAACGACGGCGCGACGGCGCTCCACGAGCACGCCCGCCTCGGCCTCACGATCCCGCCGGGGGGCCACGTCGACCGCGACGAGCTCCCCCACGAGGCCGGCCTGCGGGAAGTCAGCGAGGAACTCGGCCAGGAACCGACCCTGCTGGGGGATCGCCCCGAGATCCCGGCTCCCGCCGGGGTCGCGTTGCCGACGCCGCGCTACCAGCTCTGTTACGACATCAACGTCCACGAGGACGGCTCGGTCGGCCACCAACACATCGACCACGTCTACTTCGGGACGGTGCCGACCCGCACGGTCGCGCCCGACGACGGCGAGGCACCGCCGGACGCCTGGGAGTGGTATTCGCCGGCCGCCCTGCGCGCGGACGCCGCCGTCGACCCGGACACGGCGCGGATCGGTATCGAAGCCATCGAAGCGGCCGCCGGGGAGTAACCCCCGGCTGCCCGGTCACTCCTCGATGCGGGCCTCGACGTACTGTGTGACGTGGTCGTCCATGCGGCGCTTGAACCCCGCCTGGCGGGCGAGCCGGTCGACCTCGCGGGCGACCAGGCTGCCGTACTGCACGGCTTTCTTGTCGCGGTCGGCTACCGCGTCGGGCAGCCACGATCGGGCCGCCTCCCGGAGCGCGCGTTTCCGGGTGTCGCCCGACACGAGCCACTCCCCCGGCAGCGCGAGCGCCGCGCGCACCACGTCGTCGTGCAGCAGCGGCGTCACCGGCTCCACGCCGGCCGCCCGCAGCGCGCGCAGATCCCGCTCCAGTTGGGCCGGCAGCGACTGCACCGTCTCCCGGCGCGCACCGCGCACAGTGTCGGCGTCGGTGCGCGGGTCGGTCGGCGCTTTCGCGACCTTCGCGTACCCACCGAACAGCTCGTCGGCCCCCTGCCCGACCACGAGGCGGCTGTAGCCGTCGGCGGCCGCCCGGGCGGCGACCAGGAACAACGGCAACGCGATCTGGACGGCCATGGCGTTCGTGCGGCCGATCGCCCGCGCCACCGTCGGCACGGCCGCCTCGATGTCCGCCAGCGTCACTTCGTGCACGCGCAGGTCGTCGGCACGCCCCATGGCGGCCGCCGACTCGCGGGCCGCCGCGATGTCGCTGCTGTCCGCGTAGCCGACGACGTACAGCGGCGCGTCCAGCGCGGCCGCGGCGAGCGCGGAGTCGACGCCGCCGGAGAACGCCACCGCCAGGTCGTCGCCCGCAGGAACGCCCCCGAGCGCGCCCGCAACGGCGTCCCGGACGCGCTCGACCGGCTCGTCGCCGGTCGGCGCCGGCTCCGGGAGCGACCACACCGGCCGTCCGCTGCCGGTCGCGCCCGGAGCGCGAACGTGGCCGGCCGGCAGGAGCGTCGGCGCAGCGAGATCCCGTGGGTCGTGGCTCCACTCGTCGCCGTCGACGTAACACAGCCGGCGGCCCAACACGTCCCGTGCGAGCCGGCCGTCCGGCAGCTCGCCCGCGAACCCGCCGGTTCCGGGCAGCGGGTCGCCCGACTGGACGGCGTCCAGCACTGCGTCGGGGGCAGCGCCCCGCATCAGAAGAACTCCGCGAGGCGGTTCGTGATCCGGCGCTTCGCGCCGCCGGCCGCCTGCCGGAAGCTGATATGCCACGGGGTTCGTTTCCCGTTGACCGTGGTTTCGCCCGCCCGGATGGCGTCCAGGATGGCCTCGACCGTGTGGCCGTCGGCGTCGATCCGCGTGACCGCCTGCCCCACCATCTCGGCGATGTGCGCGTCGCTGCCGGCGGTCATGGGGCAGTCGTTGTGCTCCGCGAACGTCTCGGCTTTCCGGTTCGCGAGCCCGGTCAGCAGCCGGGAGTTGTACACCTCGATGGCGTCCGCGGACGCCAGTTCGCGCCGCGAGATGTGGGGCGCAACGCCGCTGCGCGAGGACTGGAAGGGGTGGGGGACGATGGCGATGCCACCGCGGTCCCTGATCTCGGCCAGCGTCTCGGCGAACGGCAGCCCGGCGGGCACGGCGCGCTCGACACCGATGGCGAGCACGTGACCGTCCGCGCTCGTCACCTCCATCCCGGGAATGCCGACGAGATCGTAGTCGGCGGCCAACTCCGCGGCCCGGAGACTTGCGTCTATTTCGTCGTGATCTGTCACCGCAAGCGCGTCGAGCCCCACGGCCTGGGCCTGCTCCAGCAGCATCTCGACGGGGTCACGGCCGTCGTAGGAGCGCTCGGAGTGCGCGTGGAGTTCGACAGACAGCACAGTCAACGCTTGCCGTGGTGGGAAGAAAAACGACTCGGTACCGGTGCGCCGCCGAACACACCACGACTATGCATATGGAAACGACTAAACCACCCGAGTCAGACCACGAAAGTGAATGTCTCTTGGTGACTCGGATCGGGAGCGCGTCGTGGCAGCCCTCGGCCGCGACCCCACACCCGCGGAAGCCGCGCTGTTCGAGAACCTCTGGAGCGAACACTGCGCGTACCGCTCCTCACGGTCGCTGCTGTCCGCGTTCGACAGCGACAGCGAAGCCGTGGTCGTCGGCCCGGGTGACGACGCCGCCGTCGTGCGCGTCCCCGGCACCGACCAACTCGTGACCGTCGGCGTGGAGAGCCACAACCACCCCAGCTACGTCGACCCCTACGATGGTGCCGCCACCGGCGTCGGCGGCATCGTCCGGGACACCCTCTCGATGGGGGCCTATCCCATCGCGCTCGCCGACGCGCTGTACTTCGGTGACTTCGACGACGAGCACGCCCGATACCTCCTGGACGGCGTGGTCGAGGGGATCAGCGACTACGGCAACGCCATCGGCGTCCCGACGGTCGCCGGGGCCACGCAGTTCCACGACGGCTACACCGGCAACCCGCTGGTGAACGTCGCGTGCGTCGGCCTGGTGACCGAGGACCGACTCGTCACGGCGGCGGCGAAATCGCCCGGGAACAAGCTCGTGCTCGTGGGGAACGCCACCGGCCGGGACGGCCTCGGGGGCGCGAGCTTCGCCAGCGAGGACCTCGCCGAGGACGCCGAAACCGCCGACCGCCCGGCCGTCCAGGTGGGCGACCCCTACACGGAGAAACTCCTCATCGAGGCCAACGAGACGCTGCTCGACCGCGACCTCGTGGTCGCCGCCCGCGACCTCGGGGCCGCCGGGCTCGGCGGGGCGTCCTCGGAGATGGTCGCGCAGGGCGAACTCGGCGCGCGCATCACCCTCGACGCGGTCCACCAGCGCGAACCGGAGATGAACGCCATGGAGATCCTGCTGGCGGAGTCCCAGGAGCGCATGTGCTACGAGGTCGCCCCAGCCGACGTCGACGCCGTCCGCGAGGTCGCCACGCGATACGACCTGGGCTGCTCGGTCATCGGCGAGGTCACCACGGGCAACTACGTCTGCGAGTTCGACGGCGAGACCGTCGTCGACGCGCCCGCGACGGTTCTCGCGGACGGAGCGCCGGCAACCGACCAGCCGTCGACGGCACCCCAAGCGCCAGCCACGGACCGGCCGGATCCGGCGCTCGGGACGGCCATCGACGCCGTGCTCTCGGCCCCCAACACCGCGAGCAACGAGTGGGTGTATCGCCAGTACGACCACGAGGTCGGCGCGCGAACCGTCCAGCGCCCCGGGGAGGACGCCGCCGGGCTGGCGCTGCACGAGGCCGACGACGGGACGACGGTCGCGCTGTCCGCGGGCGCGAATCCGGGGTGGACGGCTTGCCAGCCGTACGCCGGCGCGTACGCCACCGCCGTCGAGAACGCCACGAACCTCGCGGCGGCCGGTGCCGAGCCGCTGGCGGCCGTCGACTGCCTCAACGGCGGCAACCCCGAGGACCCCGACGTGTACGGCGGCTTCGAGGCGATGGTTGCGGGGCTGGCGGACGGCTGTCGTGCGATCGACACGCCGGTCGTCGGCGGCAACGTCAGCCTGTACAACGACTCCGCGACCGGCCCCATCGCGCCGACGCCGACGCTCGCCGTGGTCGGCTACCGCGACCAGCACCCCGTCCCCGGCAGTGGCCTCGCCGGCGACGGCGATCTCGTGCTCGTCGGCGGGCACGCCGACGGCCTCGGCGGGTCGGTCTACCTCCAGGCGCTGGGTGGCACCGACCAGTTCCCGGCCGCCGACGCAGCCGGCGTGGACGCCGTCCGCGAGGCCGCCACGCGAGCGGACACGCTGGCCGTCCACGACATCAGCGACGGTGGGCTGGCGGTCACGCTCGCCGAGATGGTGACCGCGGACGCCGGCGCGACCGTCACCGTGCCCGGGTTGGCGGCGCTGTTCTCGGAATGCCCTGGTCGTGCGGTCGTCGAAACACGCGACGCCGACGCGCTCCAAGCGGCCCTTGATGTGCCCGTCGTGCGCCTCGGGTCGGCGACCACGGACGGCACGCTGTCGGTGACCGTCGACGACGAGACTGTGACGCGGGACGCCGCCACGATCCGGGATCACCGCGGCGTCATCGCCCGCGAGCTGGACTGACCGGCGATTACACGACGACGGGGACGGCGTACGCGACCGCCAGCCCAACCAAAAGCACGATGAGCCCGTTCGTGACCTGTCCAATCGAGAACTCCTGCATGGGCGCGGTGACGCGGCCCCCGTCGTCGCCGTGATCGTCGGACATACGCGGCGGTTCTCGGCGCCCGCACTTGGCAGTATCGAAGCGCAGTGACTGCCTACCGGACGATGTGCACGTCGTAGCGGTCGTCCGCGGAGACGCCTTGCCCCACGGAGGTGAGGCCGCCGACCACGTGGCCGGCGTTGTCGCTGCCGACGAACACGACCGTCGCGCCGGCATCAACCGCGAGCTCGCGGACAGTGCGACTGACACGCCCCCGGGGCGCGTATGCGTCCAATACCTCGTACTCCACCGGCACGCCCGGCGCGATCTCGTGGACGTCCGCCGCGATCGCGGCCGCAACCGTCCCGACATCGAACGACTCGTCAGCGCCCAGCCAGCCCCGGTCGCGGGCCATCGCGGGATCGCGTTGCACGGCGGTGACAGCCACCACGGCCGCGTCGGCGGCGTCGGCGAACGTGACGGCACGCCGGAGCGCCGCCTCCGCGAGCGGCGAGCTGTCGAACGCGACGACGTATGTTATGGGTTCGCCTGGGCGTTCGGGCCCCGTCAGCGTTTCGAGATCCACACGCCACGCCAGGGGAGCGCGCGGATCGGACACCTTATCCGGGTCTCGGATGTACGCCGTCGTACCCGACCGATGACACTCACCAAGCGCGTCATCCCCTGCATCGACGTGGACCTCGACGACGACGGGGAGCCCGCAGTGTACACCGGCGTCAACTTCGAGGAGCTGGCGTACACGGGCGACCCCGTCGAGATGGCGAAGCGGTACAACGAAGCGGGCGCCGACGAGTTCGTGTTCCTCGACATCACGGCCAGCGCCGAGGGCCGGGAGACGATGCTCGACACCGTTTCGGCGGTCGCCGACGAGGTGTTCATCCCGCTGACCGTCGGCGGCGGCATCCGGGACACCGACGACATCCGGGAGACGCTGCGCGCGGGCGCCGACAAGGTCTCGATCAACTCGGGCGCGATCGCCGACCCGTCGCTGGTGGACCGCGGCGCGAAAGCCTTCGGCAGCCAGTGCATCGTCATCAGCGTCGACGCCCGGCGGCGCTTCGACGAACAGGGCCAACACTACACGCAGGTCGACGGCGAGTCGTGCTGGTTCGAGTGCACGGTCCACGGCGGCCGCGAAGGCACCGGCATGGACGCCATCGAGTGGGTCCAGGAGGCACAGCGACGCGGCGCGGGCGAGCTGTTCGTGAACTCCATCGACGCCGACGGCACACAGGACGGCTACGACGTTCCGCTCACGGCGGCGGTCTGTGACGCCGTTTCGACGCCCGTGATCGCGTCCTCGGGGTGTGGCGCGCCCGGCGACATGGCCGACGCCTACGACGCCGGCGCTGACGCGGCGCTGGCGGCGTCGATCTTCCACTTCGACGAGTACAGCATCGCGGAGACGAAAGAGACGCTCGCTGACGCCGGCTATCCGATCCGCGCCCCGGACGCGTGAGCCGGCTCAGACCGCGGCTTCGAAGGTGTCCGCGAACGACTGGAGTTTCTGGCTGGTGTGGCCGGCCGCCGCCTGCAGGGCGTCGACTGGGTCCACGTCGCCGTCGGTTTTGATCGTGAGCAGCGGCTCCGTCTGGCCGCCGGACTGCTCGGGGTTCATGTCGTAGGACGCCGCGGTGACGCCGTCGGTCTCCAGCAGCGTGCCCTTCAGCACGTTCATGAACGTGTGGTTCTCCCCGGCGACTTCGATGGTCAGCTCCGCGTCGTCCTTCTCAATAACCCGCAGATCCATGGCTCCGGTTTCGCCCGTCCGGCGTTTCAACGTTTCGAACGGCCGACCCGTCGGGGTGCGCCCGCTGGTTTATTACGTCCCAACACGGAGACGTGATGTATGCACGTGCCGTCGGACGCCGCCGCGGTCGTCGCCCTGACGGCGGTCGGTGGTGTGCTCGCTGTCAGTGTCGTCCCGCGCTTTCGCCGCGCGCGGTGGCTCGCCGGGGCTGCCGTCAGCGGGGTGCTCGCCGGGCTCGTCGTGGCGGGGAGCAGCGGCCTCCTGGACCTGTGGCGGGCCGTCGGATACGCCGCCGTCGTGGTGTTGCTTGCGACCGGCACCGCCGTTTTCACCCGTGGACCGGGCCAAGACGCCGTCCAGGCGGTTCGGTCGCGGCTCCTGTTCGGCGTGCCCTGGGGGACGCTGCTGGTTGCCGGGATCGTGGCCGGGTTCTACACGCTCGTCCAGCGCGGCCCGGACGGCACACTGCTTGTGGTGCCGTTCATCTCCTGGTCGTACGCCTACCCGCTGGGCGTGCTCACGTCGCCGATCGCCCACGCCAACCTCGGCCACGTCACCGGCAACCTCATCGGCACGCTGGCGCTCGCGCCGGTCGCCGAGTACGCGTTCTCGCATTACCCGACTGCCCGCGGCACCGCCGCGTTCGGGTCGTGGCGAACGAACCCCTACGTCCGTGCCGGCGTGGTGTTCCCCGCCGGCGTGCTCGCGGTGGCGCTTCTCACCAGCGTGTTCTCCTGGGGCGCGGCCGTCGGGTTCTCCGGGGTCGTGTTCGCGTTCGCGGGGTTCGCGCTCCTCAAATACCCCCTGGCGACGGTGGTGGCCGTCGCCGCCCGGGACGCCATCTCGGTGTTCTGGCGGACGCTGTTGGAGCCCGTGACGTTCGCGTCGGCGTCCCAGTCGTTCGGGCCGCCGTGGTGGGCGGGCGTCGCGGTCCAAGGCCACCTCTTCGGGTTCCTTCTGGGCGCGCTGGCGGCGGTCGCGGTGCTCGTGCACCGCGATGACCACCCCAACCCGGCCCGCGTCTGGCTGGGCGCGGTCGTGATCGCCACGTCGCTGTCGCTGTGGGCGGTGTGGTGGTACGGCCGGAGCGCCGAGTACGTGCTGTTCCGCGCCGGCGGGCTGTTGCTCGTGGTGGTGCTTGCGGTCGTGTTTGCGGTCGTCGCGGGCACGCACGGCGGCGTTACGCTCCCCGGACGGGGCGGCGAGACCACCGCGACGGCGCGCAAACTCGCGGCGGCGGCGCTGATCATCCCCGTGGTGACGATGGCGTTCGTCGCGGTGCCCGTGAACCTCACCACCGTCCAGGACGCGAACGTCGCACAGTCGGCGGTTTCGGTCAACGGCTACGAGGTTACGTACGCCGAGAACGCGACCAACAAGCGGGTTGCGGCGGTCGACATCCCGTACTCGGGGGCCGCGACGAACGTCTCCGCCAGCGGCGTCATCGTCGCCAACCCGGACCGCGGCATGTGGACCGAACGCGTTGGCACCGACGAGCTCGCGTTCCGTGGTGACGCGGCCATCACTGTCGGCGGGCTGAACTGGCGGGAGACCGTCGGCGTGCACCGCGAGGGGTGGGTCGCCACCGGCGGCCAGCCGGTCTACAACGTCTACCTGCGACCGCCGGACGGCGGATCGTTGCGGCCGGTGTTCGCGTCGGCGAACCGCACCGCAGCCCCCGTGTTGGACGGCCGCCACGTCCGGCTGAACGCCGACGCCGGGCAGTTCTCGCTGACGGTGCTGCGAAACGAAACGGCGCTTGCCACCACCGGCGTGCCGGCGGCCAACGCCACCGCCACGGCGGGCGGCCTGACGTTCGAACATACGGCCGGCCGGCTGCTCGCGCACACCGGCAACACGACCGTCACGGTCGCGCACAGCGAATCCTACGACTGACGACCCCAGTCCACGCGGAACAGTTCCACGTCGAGGACGGCGCGGTCCTGGGTGTGGAAGGAGAACTGAGCGGGCACCGCAAACTCGGCGGCGAACGCGTGGGTGACGGTTCCACCCCGGTCGCCGGCGAACGACTCCACGAACGCCTTGCTGCCGGCGTTGTGCACGGAATACGACACCGCCGCGACCTCCGAGGCGGCCGCCAGGAACGCCCGGTCGGCGTGCTCGGCACCGTCCTGCGCGCCGAACGGCGGGTTCATCACGACGGTGTCGACGGCTGCCAGCGGCGGCCGCGTGGCGTCAGCCACCGTCCACTCGACGCCCACACCCGGCTCAACGCGGGGTTCGTTGGCCCGGCCGACGGCCACCGCGTCGGGGTCACGCTCGACCGCCAGAACGCGGTGGGGGTTGCGGGTTGCCGCCGCGATCCCGAGCATCCCCGTGCCGGCTCCGAGATCGGCGACCGTGCGACCGGCGAGGTCGTCGTGGAGGTCGGCGAGCGCGATGAGCTGGGCGGCCAGCTCGGTCGGTGTGGCGTACTGTTCGAGCCCCGGGTCCGGATCCCGGAACCCCTCGACTGCGCCGAGCCGCCTGGCGAGCGCGCGCTTCACGCTCCACCCGTGGTGGGCGGCGGCGAAGAACCCTGCGCCCGCACGGCGCTACCAGGTGCCGTGGAAGGTGTCGAACGAGAGGTCCTCCAGTGGCTTGTTCCCGACGGCGATCTCGTACTCGCCGGGGGTCAACATCGGCTTGTGGAACTGCGGGCCGTCGTCGGTGGTGATTCGCGGGCAGCCCGTGTTCACGAACGCGTCCATGTCGAAGTTCATCAGCCGGTCGGGGGTCACCTCGTCCATCGTGATGAGGTAGGCGTTGTCGTTGTTCTCCACGATCTCCTCGGCCTGATCGAACCGGCCTTGGCCGATCTTCGTGCAGAAGATCACGCCCCACTGCTCGGCGTCCATCGCCTTGTGAACGGACGCGTAGCGCTCCTTGAGGAACTGCTCGGCGTCCGCGATCGACACCGCGTTGTTGACCGGGTCCGCGATGACGACGTTTTTCTCGGGGTGTTCCATCGCCAGGCCGAGCGGATGGAACTTCCCGCCGCCGACGTACAACACCTGGTCGGCGTCGATGTCCGCGCTGGCGTAGTTGCAGCCAAGCACCTGGCCCTCGTTGGTGAGGCGGTCGTCGCCGCGGCGCGTGTGCACCGTGTACCCGCGCTCCTCCAGCCACGTGCGCATCTCCTCGAACTGGTTCATGTGTTGGGCGGTGGTCACCAGCCCAACGTCGCCGTCGTGGAGTTCGTCGCGGGCCTCCTGCATGATGGGCTCGACATCGACGTTCGAGAACAGCGGCACGTAGATGATCGAATCCGACTCCTTCATCGGGGAGTGCCCGAAGTGCACGAACACGTCGGTGCGCCGCATCAGATACGTGTCGAGGTCGCAGGCCCCATAACAGGGCTGGCCGGACAGCATGATGCGGGTGTCGTCCAGGCGCGCCCGCAGGTCGTCGGCGACCGCTGGCCCGCGGCGCTTCAACCCCTCGGGGAACTGCAGGCCGACTTTCTCGGCGTCTTTCCGCTCGACCTCGTCGACGATGCGGTCGAGCTCGTAATCCCACGTCCGGTCGTGGCGCAGCGAGAGTCCAGTGTTCCGGAGATCGCCCGCCGACCGTGCCTCCTCGTTGCTCATTAGCTGCGGTATGGGGGCTTGCTCGTTTAACCCCCGTGGTTCGCGGTACGGGGGCGGCGTTCGGGGGTTCCGGCAGTTTGAAACGACGCCAGCACCAACCCCGGAACATGAGTGTTGAGACCGACGCCGCCGGCCCCAGCGCGGACCACGCTGCGGACGACCTCGCGCGCCAGCTCGGCGACGCGATCGCCGACCTCCCCGAGTACCGCCGCCTCATGGAGACCAAGCGCGCCGTCGAGACCACCGATGAAGTGCAGTCTCGGATCGAGGAGTTCGAGCAACTCCGCCAGGAGTTCATGCTCGCCCGCCAGTCCGGGGACGCCGACGAGGCCGCCCTCAACCGCGTCCAGGAGGCCCAACAGCACCTCCACGACCACCCCGTGATGGCGGACTACCTCGACGCCCAGGACGCCCTGGAAGCACGGTTTGAGGGACTCAACGACCTCATCAGCGACCCCCTGGACGTGGATTTCGTCGGGGAGTCCGGTGCCTGTTGTCAGGACTGACGGCGCCGTCAGTCAACGGCGTTGGCGGCGAGGTTCCGCGTCGCGCGGCGCAACCGCTCGCTCGCTGACTGCTCGGTGACGCCGAGCTGCTCGGAGACCGCCGACAGCGACGCCGACCGCGGCACGTCGAGGTAGCCCACGTCCAAGGCGACCCGGACGGCCTCGCGCTGGGCGTCGGTCAGCGGGTCTTGATGGGTGGCGTCGGCCTCGGGGACGCCGCTGTAGATGCAGTGCAGCGTGAACGCCACCCCCTGGCTGGTGCAGATCTCGCGAAACGACGCCAGTGCGTCCCGGTCGGGGAACCGAACGCGAACGAACCACACGCCGTTCTGTGACTCGACGTGCAGCTGTGCGGCACCGAGATCCAGCCACTCGGTGTACATCTGGACCTCCGACGCGTCGGCGTTCTGGTAGCTGTACAGTCGCCGATCGGCCAGCTGATCCAGCAGCGTTACCGAGGTCGTGGTCGAGTCAGCCCGCATCGCGTCGTCGAACGCGGACAGGTCATCGCCGATCGCCCACGCGACCGTTTTGACCGTGTCCCCGCCATCAGCCACGTCGACGGATTCGACATCAAACGTCACGTTGGGGACGCTGGTGGTCGCCTCGTAGAGGATCATGCGGGGCGACGACATCGACAGTTCAGCGATGACGCTCATCACATCGTACACGTGTCCACGTGCTGTTAAGTGCCCTGGCCGAACCACCGAACGCTTAGGACGCGGGCCACCAACGGCCGGTATGGTGCACTCCGACTGGGGCGACTGGCTGCCCGCAGCCGTCGCCGCCGCCGATCCCGACGGCATCGCGGTCTGGTATCTCGGCTGCAACGGCGTGATCCTGAAGGCCAGCGACGGCACGACGCTGTTCGTCGACCCCTACCTGGGGACCGGCGACCCGCCGCGAACGGTGCGCATGATCCCCGTGCCGTTCGATCCCCGTGACGTCTCCGACGCCGACGCAGTGCTCGCCACCCACGAGCACACCGACCACGTCCACGGCCCGAGCCAGGCCCCGCTGCTCGCCGACACGGGCTGCTCGCTGTACGCCCCCGAGGCCTCGATCGCGGTCGCCCGCGACGACGAACGCTGGCAGGACGACTACGCCGTCACCACCGATCAGTACCGGCGCGTCGCCGTCGGTGACACCTACGACATCGGCTCGTTCACCGTCCACGTCACACCCGCACACGACCCCGACGCGGTCCAGCCGGTGTCGTACGTCTTCGAGCACGACGCCGGCACGGTGTTCCACGGCGGCGACACCAAACCCGCCGACGCCCTCGCGGAAATCGGGGCGGCCCACGACATCGACGTGGGGATCCTGGCGTTCGGATCGACGGGCGAGATCCCCGACAAACAGACCCGCGAACCGTCGGTCACGACGTGGTACAACACGGAGACGGAGGTCGTCGCGTGCGCGAACGCCCTCCAACTCGACCGGCTGGTCCCCACGCACTGGGACATGTGGAAAGGACTGACCGCGGACCCGACGGCGCTGCACGCACACACCCGCAGCATGGCGTCACCACAGCGCCTCGACGTCGTCGAAATCGGCGACCGCATCGACGTCTCGTAGGCCCCCACCTCGCGCATACACCTACCCCCCGGCAATTTAAGGGCCTCTCCGCGTAGATTGCTGTATGAACGACGCACTCCAGGGTGATGCCCGTGAGTGACGAAACAGTCGTCGAAACGAACGGTGTGACCGTCAGCAAGTTCTTCAACGCCGAGGACTTCCCGGTGCCGGCCGTCGCCTTCGACGTGTCTTCGACCCGTGACGGCGGGGTGACGCTGACGATCACCGACGAGATCCCCGAGGAGTTCGGCATCGACCAGATCGGGTTCCACCCCGAATACGGCAGCGAACACTGGACGGCGACGGGCGACGGCGTCGTGCGCTTCGAGCGCGAGATCGACGCCGGCGAATCGTTCACCACCGTCTACGGCGTCCGCATGGAGGACGACCAAGACGAGACGCCGTTCCTTTCGGCCCCGGAGATCGACGTCGACGGCCCCGACATCGAGGACGCCATCCCGCCGGAGTCCAGCGACGTGGTGCGGGAGCTGGCGGGCGGCGACCGCGACACGGTCCCCGGGCTCGAAGACGAGGACACCACCGACCACGAGTTCGGATCCGTCGAAGCGGACGTCGGCGACGCCGATGTCGACACGCCGGTCACCGACGACGCCGAAATCCTCGGCGACGACGCCGGGCTCACCGACATCGGTGGGACCGAGCCCGAGGACACCGACGACACGAGCCCCGACACCGACGGCCAGCCCGCGGACAACACCACAGGGACGGGCGCCGCACTCGAAGCGACGGCGACCACCGACGGCGACGACACCGCCGACGCCGACCCGCCAACCGACACGGTGGCCGCCGACACCAGCGCCGCCGACGACGCTGCGGGTGTGGACGCTGCGCCCCGTGACGGCTCGGAGATCGTGGCCGCGCTCGCGGACGCGATCCGCAACGACGCCGTCGCCGACGAGGACCTCGCAACCATCCAGGACGCGATGGGTGGGGTACCCGAATCGACGCGCGTGGAGCTCACACACCTGCAGTCCCGGGTCTCCGAGATCGAAGCGTACACCGACGCCCTGGAGTCGTTCATCGACGACAACGGCACGGCACAGGACGTGCTCAACGACCTCGAAGACGACGTGGCCGACCTGGAAACCGAGCTATCGACGGTGCGCGACGACGTGGCTGGCGTCGAGCAGTCCGTCGACGCTGCCGCCGACGACCGGGCGGCGCTGCACGAGCGCGTCGACGACGTCGAAGCCACGGTCGGGGCTGTCGACGACCTCGAATCGTCGCTGGACCGGCTGCGCGGCGACGTGGACGCCCTCGACGAGCGCCTCGCGGACACCGAGGACGACGTGCTGGCGCTGGCCGACGTCTCCGGCGACGTGGACGCCCTCGAAGCCGACGTCGCCGAGCTCTCCGAGCACGTCGACGCCATCGACGACTGGCGCGACCAGCTGTCGGACGTGTTCAGCGCCTGAGCGCTCGGGATCACAACGGTTTTCGGCGCGCACTGGCTGCACCCAACAATGACACCCCCGCCGGTTCGCATCGCCGTCCCGCGGAAAGGACGGCCATTGGAGGCGGTTCTCGACCGCGTCGGCGAGCTCGCCGACGCGGCGTCGGTCGCCGACGACATCGCCACGACGCTGCGCTACGAGAAGGGGCTCACGAAAGGCGACCACCACGACGCTCGTGGTGTCTACGAGCGGCTCGCTGCGTACAGCACTCCCGACGAGCCGACGGCCCCCGACTACACGCTGTTGCGGGACTCCCGTGTGGGGAAACCACGCCGGATCGTGTTCGACTCGCTCACCGTGACCGTGGCGGGGACGCGCGTCGAACTCATCGGGCGCGAGGAGCCGTTTCGCGCGCTCCGCACGCACGAGTTCGCCCTGGGGTTCGACAGCGCGGACCTCGTGCTCGAGGAGGTGGTGGGGCTCCGTCCCGAGCCACTGACCTCGATCGCGGACGTGAACGAGCGCATCGATCCCGTCGACACGGACGTGCGCGTCGCCTCTGGGCTCGGCGACACGGTCTATCACACGCTGTTGGCGACGCCGGACGCCCACGGTTCGGCGGGCGTCGACCGGGCGTTTCTGGACGCCTACAGCGGCCCCGTCTGCATCAGCCCCCGCTACGAGCGCCTCGTCGAAGCCGTGCTCGGCACCGCCGTGACCGAGGGCCTGACGTTCACCTACCCCGATGCCGACCACGACGAGGAAGAAGCCGCGATCGCGGACGCCGGCGTCGGTGTCTACCTCACGGTCACGGGATCGACCGCCCGCGACCACGGCCTCACCGTCGGCGAGCAACTGTTCCCGAGCGAGACCGTGCTCATGGAGAACCAACACGAGGCCACTGGGGAGCGTGTTGCCAGTGTGCGACAGGCGCTCACCACCGCACCGACGGAGACCGCGATCCCACCACAGTAACGCCGACCCGCCGCTGCTCGCTTGCTACACCCGTTCGGCAGCGTTCACGGGACAGTCCGCTGCCCCGATTCGACGCCGGTGTGTCGGCTCCGACCCGCCGAGCCGCGTCGGCTGCCGGACGTCATAGACGGTCACGTTCGTCACCCTCCGGTGCGGCGTTCCGGCCGCCGACCGCCGACACAGATAGGCCACCAACCCCGCCCGGACCGCGCGGCTGTCGCTGTCGGCGATGTTCACGACGTACTTGCGCCACCGCGCGCTCGGATACTGGGCTGACACGTCGGGGGGCTTCCCCCAGGAGAACGCGCCGCCAGCGAACGCCCCGATGCGCCCGCCGCCGGGCGTGGTGGCCGGCGCTTTCACCCAGTGATCGACGCTGAGTGGCTCCGGGGCGAACATGTACCACCGCGGTGGTGGCGCGTCGCCGGCGTCGAGTGGCCCGACGCTGACCGGCGTTTCCACACCCCCGACTGAGACGACCGTGTACGCCGCCTGTCCGACCAGCAACACCACGAACACGCCCGTTACGGCGGTTCGAGCGCGCGCTCGAACGGATCGAGGCAGTGACGGCACTGGAACCGACGGCGCCCTCTCACGCTGGTCGGCAATCCATCGAACGGGATGCACGGTGCGCTGTGGGCGGGCTGCAGCCGCCGCCTCCCAGACACAACCGGGAACGAACGGCACCAGTCCGACGACTGCGACGAGCGGGAACACGCCCAGCTGCATCGTCGCCGCCATCCCCAGGTGCATCCCCGCGAACACCGCCGCCGCCGCCGCCCGCCACCACCCGGTCAACACGATCAGACACACCGACCCCGCGAGCAACACCAGCCACACTCGGTCGAACGCCACCAACAACCGCGGGGTTTCCGACAGCACGTGGCCGAGCCCGACGACGAACATCTCCAGACTGAACACCGTCCGTACGGCCGTCCCGGACACCCACGCGTCCCCGCGAAGCTTCAACACGGCGTTCGACGTGTAGATGATCACGAGCTGGCACAGCACCCCCACGGTCGCCACCGAGACGACGCGGTCCCGCCACGCCCCCCGATCCACGGCGTCCACGCTCCAGCGCTCCCCCAGGGGAAGCCCGAGCGCCCACACGAACAGCATCTGCAGGACGAGATCACCGCCGTTCAACACCAGCGGGTTTCGGGCGTGCATCGACACCACGAGCACTCCCGTTGCGAACGTCGCGGCTGTGCTCCGATACCCAACGAGCAACGCGACCGCGGCCACCGCCGTCACCGCGAACAGCGCCGCCTGTGCCCACGCCGCCCCCGAAAGCATATGCAAGGACGCGCGGCTGACGACCGGATACTGTGCGCGCATGACCGCCCGCGGGAGCACGCCACTGTCGGTGTAGAACGCCGTCAACGACTGCAGCCGCAACGCCAGGTCAACCAGCACGACCACCGCGAGTCCGACACGGAACGCGGCCAACGATCGCGTGTCGACGCCGAGACGCGACGCGACCGCTGCTCGGAAACGCATACACCCGACTGGCCCCCGACGCTGATAAACGTTGCCTGGCACGTGTCCCCACGACCACGGCAGGGCGCCGCCACGACTCCCACCACATCCTCGCCTTCCGTGGTATTCTTGAGCACGCACGCCCTTCTCACGCTGATGAACACCGCTCCCGACACCGGGACCGAACGCGCGACGTACACGTGGTCGGCGGGCCGGTACCCCTCACTGGCCCCGAACCTGCTGCCCGCGATCGCACGCCTCGTGAGCGCCTGCGGCGTCGACCCCGGGAACACGGTCCTGGACGTCGGCTGTGGCACCGGGAACGCCGCCCTCACCGCCCGCCGCGCCGGCGCAACCGTCACCGGGCTTGACGTCACGCGGTCGATGCTCGAACTCGCCCGTGACACCACACAGCTCACGGATTACAACGACATCTCCTGGGTCGCCGGGGACGCCAGCACGCTCCCGTTCCCCGACGACGCCTTCGACGTCGTGCTCTCCAGTTTCGGCCACGTGTTCTCCCCGGCCGCAGCCGAGGCCGGCCGCGAGATGCTGCGCGTCGCCCAGCCCGGCGGCCGCGTCGCGTTCACCGCGTGGTCCCCCGACGGCCTGGTGGGAGCGCTCACCGACGTGCTCGATGACTACGTCGGACACGACGACCACGACCCCTGGGCGCACCTCCGGTGGGGGAACCCGGAGTTCGTCCGCGACCACCTGGGTGACGCCTGCGAGCTCACCTTCGAGCGCCGCATCGCGCGCTTCCGGTACGTCTCCCCCGAGCACTTCTGGCGGAACTTCGCCGAGGAGGCCGGCCCGCTCTCACCGGCGCTGCGCGCGCTCGACGACCCCGGCGCGCGGAGCGCCCTCCGCGAAGACGCGCTTGCCACGCTGGATGAGTGGTTCGCGGACAACACGGTTCGCGTCGAGTACCTCCTCGCCCGCGGCGTCGTCGACGGCGCCGCCTGACCCACCCACGGCGGCCACCGTTGGAGGCAACGGGCTGCTTGGCCCCCGCATATATCATGGGGCACCCCGTCGGTGTGTGCATGGACAACGTGATCGTCGACATGCTGGCGGGCAACCAGCGCCATGCCGCCGAGTTCCAGTCCCGGTTCGACGACGTCCAGAACGCACAACACCCCGACGCAGTCACTGTCTGCTGTGCCGACTCACGGGTGCTTCAGGACGAACTGTGGGCGAACACGGACCCCGGAAGTATCTTCACCTGCGCGAACATCGGCAACCGAGTGATCCAACAAACCCCCGACGGAGACGTCGTCTCCGGCGACGTGCTCTACCCCATCGAGCACACTGGAACGGAGACAGCCGTCGTGGTGGGTCACACCGGCTGTGGCGCGGTCACAGCAGCGTACCGGGATCTCACCGGCGACACTGGGGCGGAGCCGCCGGGGATCGCGCACTCGCTGACTCCCATCCGCACGCGACTAGCGGCCGGGGTGGATCTGCTCCCGGCGGACCTCTCAGAGTCCGCAGCGATCAACCGACTCGTCGAATACAACGTCGACCAGCAGGTCCAGTTCCTTCTGGAAAGCGACCGCGTCGACGACGACGTCTCGGTCGTCGGCGCGGTGTACGACTTCCAGGACGTGTACCCGGGCTCCCGTGGCGAAGCACACGTGATCAACGTCGACGGCGAAACCGACCCATCGGCGCTCCGCGAGCAAGCGCCCGAAATCGCGTCACGGATCACTCGGCTCTGGAGTTACTAACCGCGGCGGACTGCGCTCTTCGGGCGAGAATCCGAAACCGGTGATCCGCCACAGTACGGTGGGAACGGACCTCTACAACAGGGAGTATGACACGTCTGTCGTCATCTGGGTTCCTCCACGATCTGTGGTAGATACACACGTGACGTCTGCTGAGACTCGCTCGGAGTTCGGAGACGACGTTGCGAACATCGCGGACGCCACTAGCTTCGACGAGACCATCGACGATGATCTCGATATCTATGAACGATGTTTCGAGGTGGGACGTGGTGCGGTGATGGTCAAAGCTGCGGACATCCTCGGGAACAGTGATTACTACGGGCTGGGTGGCTCGGCGGAGCTACGAAAGACCCTACGCAAGAAACTGGATTCTTTCATCTGACCCTCCGAACCGTATATCGGCGCCGAAGACAGACATCAGGAACTCGATGCTACGCCCCCGATAGTTAACGAACGGATGAATATAGAACCCGACAACTGAATGCTCCCACATCCGTGACGTCGGATCTGAGAGTGGGCGTTTGGAGAGCCGTCTGAGGGGGGTCCATTCACTGGATCGGGCAAAAAGACGCATCAATAGCCGATTAAGCCTGTTGTGGCCACAACGCCGACCTCCAACGTCTCTCTATCGTTGAATGCGGTTTATCAACCTCCTCCATGGGTGGTAGTCAGCGAATAGATGTGATTGAGGTACACCTCCCGTACTCGATCCCCCCAGTTGTGCGTGTACGTGTCGATGATGTCGTCGGCCACGTCGCCGCGGAGGTATTTCACGACGCCGCGATCACCAGTCCGGTTCCGGAGATGCGTCGTGAAGAAATGCCGGAAGTAATGTGGCGTTACGTTCTCGGCGGCGTCCCCACCTTTGTGATACCACCCGCGGGGTTCGGCGTGTCGCCGCACCATCCCTCGGACCATCTCCGGCGTCAGACGCTTGCCCCATGCGTCCTGCGTGCTCACGAACACCGGGTCGGCAGGCGATGTGGTGTCCGGTCGAATCGCCAACCACCGGACGAGTTCGGTTTTCAACTCCCGGTCAAGGGGGACGAGCGTGGCACGCTTGCGCTTGTTCGACGCCGAGCGCTGCTCGCCGTTGACCGTTTCGCCACGGCTCATCGCCGGATCAACGTACAGCGTGTCGGGGTGGCTGCCGAGCTGGCCGCGTACCCCCACCTCGTAGGCGGAGGAGACAGCCGGCGCGTCCAGGTTGACATCCCGGAGGTCGAGGTTGCAGAGCTCGCCGACTCGAAGCCCGGTTTTCAGCAGTCCAACGATCACGGCGCGCTCCAACGGGTGGGTGATGTCCGCGATGAACTCCCGCATCGCCGCAACCGAGATGTCCCTCCGAGTGGGGTTCGTGTCGATGGCCTCGTCCATCTCCTGGCTGACCAACGCCATCGGATTCCCGTCAACGACGCCGACCTGCTGCATGTAACTGTAGAACCGGTTCACGTACGACGCGTACGTCGCGACCGTGCTTTCGGCGTACTGCTCGCGGAGGTGATGCACCCAGGTCAAGCAATCCCGGCGGCCGGCGTCGACCGGCTGCGCGCCGGCGTTCGAAAGGAACGCTTCGAACGACCGGAGGACGCGTGCGTACGCGTCCCGGGTTCGCTTTGCTTTGCCGTGATACTGCATGTCCTCGAGGAAGTAGCCGATAGGATCGTCACGCGCATCAGCATCGGTCTCCCTCGCCAAGGAATCACGTGGCTCACTCATCAGCCTGGGAAACGTAGCCACCGCGTCGCGGGTCGAACCGAATCACACCATCGTCTGCGAGGGACTGCACCGCGGTGTCGATCCGGTCCTCGAAGTCCCCCGCCAGTTGAGCGACTAACTCATCCCAGGACACCGCATCCCCTTCGTCGACCATCGATTGAACCCGGTCTTCGAGGGCATCACCCCTAGGGGTTGCGTCGCTAGAACCACCGTCTGGACTGTCGTCCAGGAACCCCCGTCGTCCGGCCTGCACCATCGTTCGGAGGAACTCGCTTTGCGTCATATCTAATCGCTCGGCGTGATCCTGCCACGTGGCTTTCTGGTCCGCTGGCACGTACGTCTTCACGACGGCGCGATCAGTGTCTCCCATACAGGGCCAACAGCCACGGCTCACTTCAATGTTCCCCATACAGAGATAAGTGTTTTTATCGGTTCTCCGGGCCTGGTTCAGGTCGCCAAAGAAGGTCTAGACAAGAGGATTTCTTTCGATTTGATTCCATAGAAGAGGATTCCCGCTGGAACGTGGAGTACCACACAAAAAGATAAATAGATGCCACCGGATGAGGGGAGGTTGCACGCCGGTGTATAACCGTGTATCGAGTGGGCGGTCTTGAACTCGTACACAGCCGGAAACCTGGCACTCGGCGATCAACTCACTGACGCCGGCACAGTGGCGACCCCGGCACACTCGGTAGGCGACCGTCGATAGCTGCGTGGTCTAGCGCAGCCGTATACGTGTCGCGCCCTCAGACCAGCCCACAAAACAGCCAACCTGAAGGGGACACCACGTTCTATCCGAACGGAGCCCGGCGTAACATCAGCGATGTTCAAATCGTGAGTTCCTCGTGATGCAATGTTGGACCAATTCCCGGTGCCGAAGGCTTCGCCACAGAGTATTGACGATCCGATGGCATCTGAACGCAGGTATCGAAGAGCCGGTGGTGCGCCGCTTTGCGCCGACCAGCAAGGCCGCCACAGCTCGGCTCAGAATGTGTTTGCCCAAGCTCGGCAGGCGGTGGGTCAGTGAGTACCGTACTACTGTCTGGATGCCCTGTGGAGTCCGCGGCTCGTGGCCACAGTTACATCGGCCAAACTATATGTATAATCGCGTTAACTTTTGGTATCGACCATGGTGGACCAATGCATCACCCTGTCTCACTGGTCGGTGGCCGGAGTGATTGCGTTACGCACACAGCTGGTTGATTATCTTGGCGGCGTTCCTCATAGTACACGGGTGGAACTTACCGTGACGCTCACGTGGGGAATCAACACAGCGTATCAAGATCTTCCGTTTGACGACGTTACTCAGGTCAACGCAGAATACTGTCGGAGTTAGCCAGAGAATTTCCGGGACAGTCATCACCACGGCACTCTTTGGTTCTATCCCTTTGAGTGGGGAAAACGCGGATCACGCAGTCCTGTAGAACTGTTGTACACCCCTGCAACAGCAAGACAACGATTGCCAAGCGGTGGCTATGTTCCGCCAACCGGTGTTCACGTCCAAATCTGCGCATGGTAAGTTCCTCATCGCGTAGTTTCCACTGTGATCCGTGCGAGGTGGTGAACCGACGATCACCAAATCCGGTGTGTGGCGTCTGTCTGCGGAAGCGAGCTGCTTGGAACACACGATTCCTGGTATTGGAATGAAGACAGTCGTAAATCTGAGAGTGATATACGAAAAGCACGGCCTGTACTGGATTCGAGGGTTTGAGCGTATTAGGTGGATTCAACCACCGGTAAGCGTGCAGGATTGAGTGCAATCAAATGGCTAAGCCGCGATAACTGGCTGCTGTACCTGTCACTTGATGGTGGTGGTGCCAGCGGCGTAGTGATTGGATCCGATCTACCAGCCAGCGCCCCCAAGTTACGGTAACGATTGTTCCTCGGGACGAGACGGTTTAGTTCGCCACGGACCGGACTGACAGACCGATGTAGTAGGCGACGCCAATAACGATCCCACTCAATGTAGCCTCAGAGAGGGCGGCGATCGGGTTCCGACCAAGGGCGATGTAGGCCACTAGCATCAGCAGCGATGAGCCGACAGCGACGGCAGCAGCGGCTGCCCGCGTGGAAACGCTGCCTAGTCCGAATCCAATAGTAACGTCTCCCATTATTTACGTTATATATTCGGGAGCGGTACTTCAATTATTTCACCTGGCTTATCCGGTCCACACACACCAATCCCAGAGGACTTACAGATTGTCGCACCGATGCTGTCGCCGCATCCATCGGTTGCGGCCTCGGCGACCTTACAGACAGCCGTGACGAGCGTACCATACCCAACACCTCCGACAACGCTTCTGCCGAGAACCCCACAAACTACCCCGCCGAAGGCCCCACAGAGCTTTTTGCAGATAATTCCTGAGGCGAAATAGCAGCCATCGCAGCCACTGACGTCTAGCTCATCCGGAAGGTCCGGGAGGTCATCTAGGGATGGCAGGTCGAGTTGCGCGCTCGGGCCTTTTGCATCCTGTACGTGGCTGAGGTCATCGATCAACGCCTCGACAGCCTGTTTGCTCGGTTCCTCGGTTGTCTTCGTGAACGAGCCATCGATTCCGCCGGAACGGTCAGTCGCAATGGCTGGGTCGGTCTCGGATGAATCGTCGCCCAGCAGGTCGTCTCGTTCGAGCTTTTTGAATGCGCCATCGTCGTGGGAACGCTCGACGTCGAGCTGTGCAATGGCGATCTCCTGGGATTCGGGGTGGCGTCCGAGAATGATCCCCGCACGACTGTTTTCTGCCGCGTCCTGAAGCTCATACGAGGCAACTTCGCGTTTGAAGTCTTCTGTCTCAGTAACAGCCACGGTGAGGGTAGTATCACTCCAGGCGAATGAGTAGCCGAGGTCCACGGCCTTTTCGCGGAGCTGCGTGAACGCACGTGGCACGTTGTGAGGTGGTGGTTTGTACGCACCCCAGAAATGTAGGCTAGCCTAGAATCCGGAAGTGTTTTGCCTGCTAGATTCGCACTCGTTGATAACCACCGACTGAGCGGCTGGCGGAGCACCGGTCGAACCCGGCACCACGACCCCGGAATCCACTCTCAGAATGATATGTGCTATGTACACACTCGGCTGCACGAGCGAGTCATACCGTCCAGCGGCGAGTGATGTAGTCAAACCACGGTCGCGCGCGCACCGATGCGGTAGCAGTCTTATCCCGCTGCAGCCCAACGTTCACATACGAGTGGCACAGACCCAATCATCCACACCCGGCTCCCGGTGGACCGACCAATGAGTGGCGCGGACCAGTACCTACTGGCGATCTACATCGAATCCCATCGCGACGACAGCCCCGTGCCGACGGGACAGCTGGCCGACCGCCTAGAGAAGGCCGCACCGTCGGTGACGGAGATGCTCAAGCAACTCGACGAGAACGGGCTCGTCACCTACACGCCGTATAAGGGTGCACGCCTCACTGATGCGGGTCGTGAGCGCGCCACGGAGCTCCACGAATCCTACGTGACGCTGTCGTGGTTCTTCCGAAGCGTGCTCGACTTGGAGACCCACGAATCCGAGGCAATGGAGTTGGCGAGCATCATCGACCCAACGGTAACCGATCGGCTGGCCGCAACGCTGCCCGACGACGACCGCTAGAGCCGCGCTCGCTACGTCGAGGCCTGGATGTTGAACGTCTTCTGGAGGAACTGGCGTGACGCCATCGAGCACACGAAATACCATACGATCCACGTCGCCATCGGTCCGAGCAGTGCGTGCTGCCAGGCAACGTGTCCGGCGAGCGGGACCACCATTCCGTGCTCGCTCGCGCCGAGGTGTCCGCCACGGACCTCCCAGCGGAGCCACAGGAACACCGGGATCGTCAACAGCATGATCCACACCATCGGCCGGAACTGCAGCTTGAACAGCCCGAGCTGATCGCCAGCGGCGTCCATCTGCTCGCTTTGGATGCGTTCGAGTGCTTCGTCGTCGCCGCGCTCTTTGGCTGCCTCCCGGCGTTCTTTCAGGGCCGCCATCCGGTCTTTGTACGCCTGGAGCGTCTCGTGGTCCATGAGCCGGGACTGGAGGTACGTGGAGTAGACGCCGGTGGTGACAGCCAACACCAACACGACGATGTGGAACGGCAACAGGTTCATCACCGGGGCCAGGAGCTGGTTGTCGACCGATGCGATCGTGGTCTGGATGGAGCTGTTCCAGTATCCCGCGAACAGCCCGATCGCGCCGACGGCTGCCGCCTTGTCGTAGATCGTCCAGGACGCGGATTCGATCGCCGGCGCGTCGGTGTGTTCGGTCGACTCGGCGTCAGTGTGTGCCGCCAGCTCGGCCGCCAGTTCGTCGGGGTCCGCAACCACGAACCCCGTGTCGGTGCTCGTGAGCACGCCCGCGGAGATCAGTCGCCCCCACTGACTGCTGGAGACGGCGTCGCTGACGTCGTCCCACTGGAGGTCCCCGGTTCGGGCGTCGCTTTCTTCGAGGACGGCGCTCGCTGCCTCTCGCATCGCTGCTGTTTGAAGGAGTGATGCTAGCTGGGTGTCAGGCATACTGATGTCTCACGATTTCGGTCGGTCATTATGACCCTTCTGCTTGCCGGAGATCCGGGCCCCAGCGGGGAGTCACGGGGGCGTGTCAGCACGGGCCAGCGTGTCCACGGTCACGTTGAGGAGAGTTCGGTAGAACGGCTTCGGGTCGGCGTCCCGGACGCGTCGGGCGAACGACTCGACCCAGTTCCGTGGGTGCTCGGTGAGGAACTGTTCGAGTGTTTCGGCGCCCTCGTGCTCGCGCAGGTAGGCCGCGAACTCGAGTTCGGTTGCGATGTGATCCGGGGGTGCTGACTCCGAGGCGGCGGGCTGGAGGCCGTACTCGCTGTACCAGCGGGCGACCGCCTGCGTCGACGGCCCGTACACCGGGCCGAGGTCCGCGTCGCGTTCGCCGTCACGGTAGACGCTTTCGTACGGCGGTGATTGGGACGGGCCGGGCCCGACGAACAGTCGCGTGTACTCGGCCCGAAGCGACTGTGCGTCGACTGTCGTGTCGGTTTCGGCGGCAAGCGCCGCCTGCAGGTCGTCATCGGGCTGTCGCCAGCAGGCCGCAAGCGCCGCGAAGCGGGCTGCGGTCGGCGGACCGTCGCCCGTGTCATCGAACGCGTCGGCAACTGCGACTGCGCTGTCGTTGTTCCGGGTGGCTGGTGTCATTGTGTTCGATCACCGCCGTCAGTAGCGTACGCTGCATCGGGTGCCGCGCGCTGCAGGGGGAGATAGCGGAGACCCGCCATCACGATCAACGCGCCGATCGAGATCACGCCGACTGTGACCGCGATCTCGACCGCGGTCGGCGTGTACGTGCCGGCGGTCGCCCAGGCGTCGGTCGTGAGGCCGGCGTACTCGCCGCCGGTTGCGATCCCCGGGGCGGCGTTGATGTTCACGCGCTGGTAGCCGGTGAACACCAGGCGGATCCCCTCGAAGAGCGTGCCGAACACCGCCAGCACGCTCGCAGTGAAGATGACCGACGTGCGCCTGCGAAGCGACGGCGTGGCCAACAACAGCAGTGGCACCGCGCCGCCGAGACCGGTCCACAGCCAGAAGTAGACGGTGTCCCCGATGAGGAAGTTGCTGGTGATCGCCCAGAACCCGAAGTGGTGCGCCCACGCGTGCGGGAGGCGCTCGGCGGCGAGCAGGTACACCACGTGGAACGCCAGGAAGATCCCCAGCAGTTTGCCCAGGCTGGTGAGCTCCCCGCGGTCGGCGGTGAACGCCGTGAATCGGTCCGCGAGGATCGACACCACGAGCAGTAGTCCAAGCCCCGAGACCAGCGCTTTCGCGATGAACACGGGCGCGACGAGCGGGCTGAACCAGTCGCCGCGGCCGACCTGTGTGGCGAAGATCCAGCCGGTCACGGAGTGCAACGCGACTGCCGCGGGCAGCGCACAGACCGCGGTCCAGAACATGAGCGTGCGGTCGCGGTCGCGGCCGGCGGCCGAGTCGGACACCCACAGCGACAGCCGCGACCCTCGGGCGGCGAGATCGCGGCGCGTCAACAGCCACAGGTACCAGACGTTGAGTGCGCCGTACAGCATCACGATGCCGAAGTCCCAGACCATCGGCGACCGGAAGTCCGGGGAGGTGACGAACTGGTAGATGCGGTCCGGACGCCCGATATCGGGCAGGATCAACAGCCCCGCGACGATGATGCAGCCCAGGCTCACGAGCACGCCCAGCCGAGCGAACCCCTCGTAGCGCTGGGAGTGGAAGAACTTCGGCGCACTGGACAGGATCAGCCCGCCGGCCGACAGCCCCACGAACAGCACGAACAGCATGATATACAGTCCCCACGAGAACACGTTGCGCATCCCGGTTTCGATGAGGCCGTGCTGGAGTTGGTACGCCCACGCGCCGAGGCCAATCACCAGGAGGAGCGCGAGCACGCCGAGCCAGCCGCGCCCGAGTGTCCCGAACGACGACAGCACGGGGCGGCGTGCGGTCGTGTCGGCGTCCGCCATCAGTCGTCACCTCCCGCGGTCTCCGCCGGCACGTGCGGCGTTGGCCCATGCTCTGATGTTGGGGCACCGTTCCGCCGCCGCGTCGCCTGTGCCGCTTCATCGTCCCCAAGCTCGGTTTCAAGCTTATCGCTTGTCCATGGCCGGCCTGGTGTCATCTTCCCCTGTACGTAATACGTACTTGGGTCGGTGCCTTTCTCATTGAGCAGCTGTTCGGTATTGTATTCCGAGATGTACTTCGAGACGGTGCTGTCGTCGTCGTCCAGATCACCGAAGATGCGGGCGTCCGCCGGACAGTTCACGACGCAGGCGGGGTCAAGGCCGTCCTCGACGCGGTGGCTGCAGAACGTGCATTTCTCGACGACGCCCTGTGGTCGTTCGGCCACGTCTCCCGTGCCGTCTTCGGGGCGGTGCTCGGGCTCGTCCCAGTTGAACACACGGGCGTTGTACGGGCAGGCCGCCATGCAGTACCGACACCCCATGCATTTGTCGTAATCGATCTCCACGATGCCGTCGTCCCGGGTGTACGTGGCGTTCACCGGGCAGACCTTCACACAGGGCGCGTTCTCGCAGTGTTGGCACGCCGTCGGCTGGTAATTCATGTCCAGGTCGCCACTTTCGCCGTCCTCCGGATAGGTCCCCGACGGTGTATCGACGTGCTCTCCACCAACCGTCAGCACGCGGTTCCAGAACTGCCCCATCGGGACGTTGTTCTCCTGTTTGCACGTCATGGCACAGGTCTGGCAGCCGATACACCGTTCTTGATCGATCACGAGACCATAGTTCGTCATAATCACTCACCTCCCGCTGAGTCCGGCGTCGATCCACGCGGATTAGATTCGGTGTATTTGCTGGTGTCAAGGTCTTCCGGGGCCGGTTCGACTTCAACGGCCGTGTCGTAGAAGGCGAAATTCCCGGTTGCGTTGCAAATATCCATATGGGTGAGGTTGTTGTGATGGCCCTTGATGTAGTCTCGTTCCCACCAACCTTGATCAGTGTTGACAATCTCTGGTCGGATCGCGTCGTTGTATTTCGCCCTCACGATCATTTGGCCACGATCGTTGAACACCCGAACGTAATCACCGTCCTCGATTCCCCGCCGCTTGGCCGTTTTTGGATTGATGTCCAGTTGTGGCTGCTCGTTTATTTCTCGAACCCAGGGTTGGTACTCATACTGTGAGTGGATCCGCCACTTCGAGTGTTTTTGCATGAACATGAGTGGGTATTCATCCCGGTAGTCCCCATCGTCGTCCGTTCGGCTCTCAATTGGGTCCGGTACTTCAAGTGAGACTTCTCCATCGATGTCGTCGCCGTCTTCGGTTGGAGCGTCTTCGTCGTATATTTCGAGCCGTCCAGTAGGAGTATCGAATTCCCCCTTGTACAGCACCGGGTCGTCGTCAATATGGACAGTCCCCTGTTCGACTAACCTGTCATATAGGGTGTCATAGAACGATTCACAAGGGTTAGTTTCAGGCCATATGTATCGAATCACCCGCTAAGTGGGATTGCGGATTGAGCGAATTCGCCTACTCAGTATCCATGAATACACCAATAGTTCCGAGGAATCCGGACGCGAAAACCGTGAGCCCGACAACTGGATTGAAGTAGTGA
>NZ_VRYN01000004.1 GCF_008124605.1 Halobacterium salinarum DSM 3754 | reverse complement strand
ACGGGTACTCGGTAACAAGTACAACGCCGAGATACTCGAAGCGACGCACGCGCCGAAGTCCGCCCAGGAGCTCAGCGACGAACTCGACATCCCGATCGCGACCAGTTATCGGCGCATCGAGGAACTCAGCGAGCACGACCTCCTCAAACTCGAAGGCAAGGAACTCTCCGATGAGGGGCGGCGCACGAAAGTGTACCGGCGCCAAGTCGACGAGATCAGCGTCCAGTTCGGCGTCAACGAGACGACCGTCGAGACCAAAGAGCGCACCGAAGCCAAGAACGCACTGGTCGACGTGTGGAGTGATCTCGGGGCGGATAGTAGTGA
The DNA here is from genome assembly GCF_008124605.1 of Halobacterium salinarum DSM 3754. Lineage (GTDB taxonomy): Archaea > Halobacteriota > Halobacteria > Halobacteriales > Halobacteriaceae > Halobacterium > Halobacterium salinarum. The sequence continues at coordinate 92,826 of NZ_VRYN01000004.1, read as the reverse complement.
GTGATTCTCGCGGCTAATAATCGCGCCCCTACATTTTTACGGGATCTCGGGATGGTATTCGGTAGGAACGGAATGCGTCTCATCGAAGCACTCTACGTGTTGTTCAGCGGAACTCTCGCGGTCGCCGGTCTCAGCATGGTCGTGTTCGCGGTGCGCGCGTACAAGGACACGGGCCGCCCGTCCATGATGCACCTCTCGGCCGGTTTCGGCCTCGTCGTAGCCGCCGCTGTCAGCACGACTGTCCTGGCGTTTCTGACTGGGTTCGAACACACGCGCACGCTGTTGACGGCTAACTACTTCATCACGACGGCCGGCTACCTGTTCGTGATGTACAGCATCATCCGCTCGGAGTGATCTACGAGAGGCGTGACTTCACGCGGTCGAACAGCTTCACGCGGCGTTCGGCGGTTTCTTCGTCGGCGTCGACGCCGGCCTCGGCCAACATCTCCTCGATGGAGATCTCGTAGACCGGCCCCTCAGCATCCGCCTCGTCGTCGTCGTCGTCGGGCTGGCTTTCTCCCGTGTCCGGGTCGACCCACTCGAAGGCGTCGCCGTCGTCTGTGCTGGTGTCCTCGCTGTCGGCTGGTGGTTGTGGTGGTGTCATCCCAATACTGTCCGCGAGACTCGCTGCAAGGCGGTCGTAGGCGCGGGCGGCCGGGCTTTCAGGGGTGAGATCGACAACCGGATGGCCCTTTCGCACCGCGAGCTTGACTGCGTCATCGTGTGGGACGCTGACCGTGACCGCGTCGGTCGTGCCCAGCGCCGCGGCGATCCCCTCGACGTCATCGAACCCGCCGTCGCCGGTCCGCGTGAACACCGCGCCGACCACCGGCTTGTCGAGTTTCGACACGAGCTGTCCGGTCTTCGTGGCGTCGGTCAACGAGTTCAGCTCCGCGGTCGTGACCAACAATACCCCGTCAGCGACGCTCATCGCCATCGCGATGTCGTAGCTCAGCCCAGCCCCGGCGTCCAACAAAACCACGTCGTGGTCGGCGCGCAGCCGCGTCACGACCCGATGCAGGGACTTCGCGTCGGCCTCGGCGAACTGCTCCAAATCGGTCGATCCCGGAACGACGGTCACGCCGTGAGCGTCGTAGGCCGCATCCGCCGGGGACGCGTCGCCGGAGAGCACGTCGTGCAGCGTCACGTCCCCAGTGAGGCCGAACAACCCGGCGAGGTTCGCCATCCCGAGATCAACGTCGACCAGCGCCACCTCGAAGCCGTCATCAGCGAGCGCGACTCCGAGGTTCGCCGTTGTCGTCGACTTCCCGACGCCGCCTTTCCCGCTGGCGACAGCGAACACATACCCCTCCCGACCGGCCTCGCTCATCGTATGCGTCCTTGCGGAGGCCCGCACATAAGTGTGGCTCCCCGTCAGACCGCCAGCAGCGACTTCACGAGTTCCAGCGTCACCGACCCGATGACGCAGGAAATCCAGGTCAGCGCCACGAAATGAATGTACGCGTTGACCTTGTGACCGCCGTCGACGACCCGCGTCATCAGCGACGACAGCGACGCGTTGATCAGCAGCGTCAACACCAGCAGGTACTTGATCGTCTCGATGTCGTACACCTCGGTGTTGATGATCGACCCCACGTCGAACGCCGGATTGGAGAAATCAAGGCCCAGTCCGGAGATCACGTCGACGATCCCCAGCCCGATGAAAAACGCGAACGTCGCCGCCGCCGAGATCCCGTACAACACGCCAACGAGCGTCGACGCGGACTGGCTGCGCTGCTGGCGCAGCTGCAAGACCTCGCTCATGTTCTCGGAGATGAGCTCCCCGAGGTGTTTCGGCGCGCCCCCCATCTGGCGCCCGATCAGATACATCTCCGAGAACTTCTGAATGAGATACGAGTGCGAATCCGCGGTGAAATGCCGCCACGCCTGGGACGCGTCCAACCGCAGGTTGAGCCGCTTGTAGAGGTCGTCGATGAGCTCCGTGAGCGCCCCGAAGTTCTTGTCACGAAGCGTCTCAAGCACCCGTGTCGTGGTCGTCTGGCGGGCCGTTTCACTGGACCCCAGCGCGCGGATGAAGCTCGTGAACGCGTCGTCGCGGTCCTTGACACGGCCCTCTTCGGCGCGCGCCACCAGTCCCGGGATGAGCAGGGGTGTCGTCGGGACCGCCGCGTACATCGGCAGCGGCAACACGTCGGGTGCCAGCGGCGTCCACGACAACTGGACGGCGATCACCACCACCACGAGCACCACCGCAGCAACGCTCCCGGCGGCGGTCGCGACCCGCATCCGCCACTCCACGCTCGTGGTCCGGTCCTCCGGGAAGTACCACAGCGGATCGCTCGGCGCGAGCGTGTACATCGTGTACAGGAACCCGATCTGGATGAACGTGTACAACACGACGACCGCCGACACGGTCATCGTCGGGTCCGTGCCCGAGAGGATCGGCAACACAGTCGCGAACACGAGCGCGAACGTCACGGACAACACCATCGACAGGTAGAGGTCTTTCATCACCTCGATGTTCTCCAGTTGGCCCTCGTAGGTGGTCGCGTAGTTCCGGATGATCGCCTCCTGCTCGCTCATCAGGTACGACTCCAGGCTCTCCCCGGAGTTGATCGTGTACGCCAGCCGATCGAGAAAGTCGGCAATGAGGTCGCTTGGCACCTTGTTGGCGCGCATCCGGCACGCGTCGTCGAGGCTCTGGTTCCAGGCGTCGATGAGCTGGACGATCCGCCGCGCCTCCTCGGACAGCGGCCCGTACTCCTCCTCGGCACCGATCCGACGAAACACCTCCACGCGGTCGATGTTGGTGGTTGACAACACCGTCATATGCGTGATGAACAGGTGGAACCGGTTTTCCATCCGCGTGCGGCGCTGATCCATCCGAATCTTCGGATACATCACGGCCGCGATCAACGCAAGTAGCCCCAACATCGGCGTCGGGATCAACAGATACGTCGGCAACGAGAGCGCGACGATCGCGACGATCGTCACGAAGAAGAACACCACCGCAGGCACGAGCGCGAACGCCACGTACCGGAACGCCGGCATCGGCATCGTCCGATAGGACTCCACGACCGACTCCACGAACTCCCCGAAGTCGACGTCGCTCAGTGACCCCTCGCTCTCGACGTGTTCGCCCTCGGCTTCGGCTGCCATGCTGACTCAGAACCCGCGTGAGATCGTGAACGGCAGTCCCTCGACGCCGTCACGCTGGAAGGCCGCAATCGTGTCGTTGAAATCGTGGTAGCCGATGAGATCCTCCTGGATGATGCGCTCGAGGATCTCAGCGCGGAAATCCATCTCGTCGTAGATCTCCCGCGTGTCGGCGTACCCCAGCAGCGTCGCGATCTGTTCTTCGAGCACGAAGGAGTTGTTCCGGCCCTGGAAGACGATCTCGTCCTCGACCGGATCCCAGTAGAACGCCTGCCGGGTGACAACCCCGCCCATCTCCTTGGAATACCCCTCGATCTCCTGGACCGAGGTGACGCGTCGCAACACGTCGTCGCCCTGCTTCACGCGGTTCTGGAACAGCGCCACGTCGGCGTTGTCCATGAACGTCTCCGGGACGTTGATCGGCTCCCCGGTGAACCGCTGAATCATCGAGACGATGTCGCTTGCGTGGAACGTCAGCATGACCGGGTGGCCGGTCTGGGCCGCCTGGAACGCCATCCGTCCCTCCTCCCCACGCACCTCGCCGACGATGATGTAATCCGGGCGCGACCGCAGCGCCGCCGCGACCAGATCGAACATGTCCACGTCCGCGGAGTTCTCGCCCTGCCCCTCACGGGTGAGCAGCTGCTGCCAGGTGTCGTGTGGCGGAATGACCTCGGCGGTGTCCTCCGCGGTGTAGATCTTCGAATCCCGGGGAATGAACGACATGATGGAGTTCAGCGTCGTGGTTTTCCCCGACGCCGTCTCCCCGACGACGAACACCGTCTGTTCGTTCTCCAGGCACAGCCAGAGGTACGCCGCGAGCTCCGGCGACAGCGTCCCCCACTTGGTGATCTGCCCGACCGACAGCGGCACGTCGTCGCCCTGTCGGATGGTGAGCGACGGCCCCTTCAGGGAGACGTCGTCGCTGTAAATGATGTTGATACGGGAGCCGTCGGGCAGCGTCGAGTCCACGATGGGGTCGCTGTCGGAGACCGGGTCGCCCATCCGCTCGCCCATGTTCCGCAGCCAGCCGTCGAACTCGTCGGGCGTCCCGAAGTCAACGGTCGTCTCCAGCATCCCGTAGGTGCCGTGGTCGACGTAACAGCCGGTCGGGCCGATGACGTGAATGTCCTCGTTGTAGGGGTCACGCATCACCGGCTCCAGCGGTCCGAACCCGACGATGTCGCGGTTCAACTGGTACCGGATGTTCTCGTAGGTCGTCTCCGAGACCGGAATGCGACCGAACCCGAACGCTTCCTCAAGCGCCTCCCGGACCATCGGGACCGCGCGCTGAACGCGGTTGATCACGTTCCGGGGCGACGACGCGACCCGGCGCGCTCCCGCACGCATCTGCTGGGCGGACAAGTCACCGGAGTCCAGGGACATCTGGCCGCGATCGTCGCCGACCATCCGATCCGCCACCGTCGACGCGTCGAAGTTCTTCACCAGCGATCCCAGGTTGTTCGGGAGCTGGCGCACCCTGTGGAACACGTCGTCGGACTTGTCGTCGGAGATGCGAACGGTCTCCTCTAGCAGCTCTTCGATGCGGTCGTCGTACTCGGCCTCGGCCTCCGGCGCGGGTTTGTTGACCGACTTCTCGAGGATGCGCTCCTGGACGTTCTTGAACACCGCCGCTTCGGGCCCCGACAGCTCCGGCTCGATGGTGTAGTATTTGGTGTCTTTTCCCAGGTCACCGTACACGTGACAGAAGATGGGGCCGCCCACGGGGTAGACGACGTTCGGCTTGTCGGCCTCCCAGTCGTCGGTCGGTTCGTCGATCAGTTCCGGGAACTCGCCGGTGAACTGTTTGAACCGCTGGAGATACTCCTGGAGGTGCGTGTAGCGGGTCGCCGTCTCCCGGAGTTCGTGACCGATCTGTCGACTCCCATGGTCTGCCATGTGTATTCCTGTTATGCCACACTGCGGCTTTCGATGACGATTCCAGTGCCGGACCGCACCGAGTATCCGATGGAGTCGCCGACCTGTTCGCCCATCCCCGCGAACCGTCGAACGGCGATCGACCGCCGAACGTCGTTGCCCACCTCGACCATCTCGAGTTCGAGGTAGACGTCGGCGATCGATCGGAACGGACCGATCGCCTCCTCGTCAACAGTACTGGGGTCCACGGTCAAAACAATGACCTTTCCTTGCGACACCAGATCCCTAAAAAAGGATATGATTTCGAGGGCCGCCTGGCGCTCCTCGTTCTCCCGCACCAGCGCCTCGAAGTTCGGGTCGTTGCGCAGGATGGCGTCGAAGGTGTCCACGACCACAACGTCGGCGTCCCACATCCGGTCGGCCTCCATCAGCCGCTTCAACAGCTGTCTGCGGCTCCCGTCGTCGTCGTTGCTGGACGCCCCACCCCGCAGCGCGCTCTTCCCGGTGTCGACGTCGGCCTCCAAGAACAGGAGGTTCTCGTTGAGCAGATGCTCCTCGACGTCATAACTCAACGAATGCATCTGGTCGATGAACCCACGGACGGTCAGCTCCGTGGACACCAGCGTGACGGCGTTTTCCTCCTCACAGAGCCCGTACGAGAACCGCTGGCTCATGGCTGACTTCCCCGCACCGTAATCGCCCTCGACGAGGACGATGCTGCCGCCCGGGATGCCGCCACCGAGCTCGTTGTTCAGTCGGTCGTGCTCGTCCAGTCCAAGCGAATACAGTGTGCGCGTGCTCATGAGACTCTCAACTCCAGGACTTCTCGATCCCCGTTGGCTAGCACGACGACGCGGTGGTCACCGGCACTGAGATCGACGTTCGTCGCGTCCACTTTCAACACGTTTCCCGGCCGCCACCCGCTTCCGTCAACCACCGACACGCTCACTGCAGTCTTGTACTCTCCGTCCACGATAACGTTGATCGTGCTCGCGTCCGCGGGCAACGATTCGGAGCCGGTGTTTTTCACCAGCAGCGTCAGGGTCGTGTTCGCGCCGTCGTACACCGCGCTCGGGCTCCCCGGATCACTGATGATCGACACGTCGGTCTCGATCTGGTGGCTCACGTCGACGCTCCGGTCGCTCAACGCCCCGCTCAAGCGTTGTACGCCGTTCGTCATCGTGCCTGCGACCGACGCCGCGACGAGGATCGACGCGATGAAGATGATCAGCGTCGACGACGACACGCTCGCCACTCAGACCACCTCCGTGGCTGTGACGCCCGTTCCCGTCACCACCTTCACTCGTGTTGGGGCCGACCCGGTCGGCACTGTCACTGAATACGTCTCGCCGGGCAGCCAGAGGTCCGTCTGCGAGTTCCCAGCGACCGACGACGACACGTACGCGCTGTCGGTGACGTACTCACCGTCTACGAGGACGTCGGTCTGCGAAACGGACAGCGTCGTCGAGCCGTTGTTGGTTGCGTTCACCGTCACGGTGTCGTTCACTGAGTCGTACGTTGTGTTCGCCACTTCCACCACCGTGTTCTTCGCAGTCAGCACGCGGTCGTTGCGCGCGTTGTTCGCGTCTTGGACGCGCTCGAACCCGTTGAACGCCGCCGAATAGAGGATTCCAACGCTCACGAACGCGGCGATGAACAGGATCGCCGCGGACCCGCTAACGCTGAATCCCATTCCTATGGAGGTCCTCGCAGCGGTCAACGATGACGCGCTCGATGTCTTCGCTTGCTAGCTCTTCGATATATTCGAGACTCTCTAGGTGGTCGTCCATTGTCAATTCAGTGCTTCCGAACTCCTCGCGGTAGAGATAATCCGAGTCGGTCAGCCCTTCAAGGAAGTCGAACAGCTGGTCGCGCACCGGCTCTCCGATCCACCCGATGCGCTCGTAGTAGTTGATCGTCCGAACCGTGTTCTTCGGGCCGAACTCGGTCAGGAGGTACTCCAACCACTCCAAGCACACGACATCGGCGAGGTACCCGGTCGGCGGCTCGGCGAGATGCGGGCCGTCCTCGCCCCCGACTGCCAGCCCGGGGGCTGCTCCCGGTCCCGTCGGTGCGCTCATCCGTCCGCCCGGGTCCGCGTCCGGCTCGGACACCAATCCGTCGTCGCCGCTGTCCGCAGCCATCTCCTCGTCGTCGTCCGCTGTGGCGTCCGCCTCGGCCTCGAAGTCGTCACCGGCATCGTCGAGATCGTCCTCGAACGCGTCGTCGGCGTCGTCTTCTTCGAGGTCCGAGTCGTCGAAACCGATGTCGGGCTTGTCCTCGGCTTCGATTCCCGCCTCGCCCTCGATCTCCTCGCCTTCCGCCCAGTCCGCGTCGCCGGATTCGTACTCCTCTTTGAGCTCCTCGAAGGACGTTCCCCCACCACCTTCGCCGTCATCGGCATCCTCGCTGTCGTCGTCTTCGAAGTCGCCGAACTCATCGTCCATCTCCTCGTCGTCGTCCTCGAAGTCACCGAACTCATCGTCCATCTCCTCGTCATCGTCGTCCTCGAAGTCACCGAACTCATCGTCCATCTCCTCGTCATCGTCGTCCTCGAAGTCGCCGAACTCGTCGTCCATCTCGCCGTCGTCATCCTCGAAGTCGTCGTCGAACGCGTCGTCCTCAAAGAACTCGTCGGCCTCCGCCTCGGCGACATCCGTATCGAGATCCCCGGTTTCGTCGCTGTCCTCTTCGTCCTCGTCGAACAATCCGAAGCTGTCGCCGCCGCCCCCAGGCCCACCAGCGGCGTTCGGATCCACGTCGTCGACGAACGGGTTCACACCGCGTGTCACCATCTCGTAGATCTCGAGGAGCTTTCGAACGTTCTCCTCGACGTCCTCGACACTCTCGCTTATTTGTTCGTTCTCGCTCCGGACGGTATTGGCTTTCGACGCGACGTTTGAGACCTCGGTTTCCAGATCTTCGATACGGTTTTCGAGCTCGTTGACGGACGAATCGGCGCCACCCGCACCGTCGCCGCCGCCGCCGTCCATGTCATCGAAGGACCCGAACTCGTCGTCGAAGTCGTCATCGAAGTCCTCGTCCATGTCCAGATCTGAGTCGTCGCCGCCACCACCGCCACCACCGCCGCCGGAGTCCTCTGACCCCTCGTCGTCGAGCCAACTGGCCATTCCGACGGCCAGTGCCCCGAACTGCACGAAGACCACGGCAGTCGGGGTGAGGTCGATAATCGTCATCGGAATAGATAACGAGAGCCGCAGGTAATTAATGTTCTCCCCCAGTTCTCAATCAGATAAATCGGACCCCGAGTCGCCGCCCAGTGACTCGGTTTTCGATCCTATCACTGCATCGATGAAAGTCGCGCGATATACACCAGGCTCAGGACGTGATCGGACATCTCTAGGTCACTGTGTGAGTCGTCGTCCGCCGGCCCCGAAAACCCACGCACGTGCCCCTGGAGCCGCTCGGCGGCGTCCGCGCTCACCCAGCCCACGGTCTCGTAATACTCGATCGCCTTCAGTGCGCGCTTGACCCCGCCACGCTCCAGCAGGAAGTCCAACCACTCGAACAGCGTGATCTCCGCGGCGTACTGCCCCGGCATCGTCTCCAAGTACGGGCGTTCGAGGCTCTCCACCGACGCGCTCGAATGCATGAACAACAGCTGTTTCAGCTGTGCCGAGCGCACCGCCTCCTCGGTCGTCTGCTCGTGTTCTTTCAGGCGCTCTTTGAGCTCTCGGATGTTCTCGTCGCCGCCCGCGCGGGCGGCACTGCGCAACTCTTCCGGGTCGTACTCGCGTGGGTTCAATGTCATTGGCTATCCGTGGTCAGTTTGTCGACGCGCTCGCTCAGTTGCGAGACAGCCGTCGACTGTTCTTGGGTCGCGGACACGATCCGATCGGACGCCGCCGCCGCCGCCTCGGCCTGCTGTTGGACGTCCTCGATCGTGACGATCACGTCCTCGACCGTCGATGCCTGTTCGTCGTTCGCGCGCGCAACCTCTGTGATGCCGGTCGCAGCCTCGTCCACGGAGGTCGCGATCTCCTCGAGCGCGGTGAGCGCGTCGTCGATCTCGTCGCCAGCCCGGTGGATCTGCTCGTGGGACTCCTCGACGGCGAGCACGGTCTCGTTGGCCTGCTGTTGGACATCACTGATGCTGCCCGCGATGCGCTCGGTGTGTTCGCGGGTTTCGTTTGCCAGCTCCTTGACTTCATCGGCGACCACGGCGAACCCGCTGCCGGCCTCTCCGGCCCGCGCCGCCTCGATGTTCGCGTTCAGCGCCAGCAGGTTCGTTTGGTCGGCGACCTCCGCGATCACCTCAACGACGTCCTCGATCTCGTCCATTCTCGACTCCAGTTTGGACACGCTCTCCATGAGGTCGTCGCTGATGTCGATGACCTCGTTGGTGGCCTGGTTCGCCCCCTCGCTGGCCTCCAACCCGCTTTCAGCCGCGTCCTGGGCCTGTTCGGCGGCCGACGCAACCTGATCGGAGCTCGCCGCGACCTCCTGCATGCTCGCCGAGAAGTTCTCCATCTCGTTGGCGGCCGACGACAACATCTCGTTTTGGGAACTGACCGTGTCGGCGATGTCGGTCGCGTCGGCGGTGGCGCGCTCGATGGTGTCGGCCAGTTCCTGTGTCTGGCCGTCCACCTGCCCGACGAGCCGTTCGAATTGGTCGGCCATCCCGTTGAGCGCCGACACAACCGACACGAGTTGCTCGTTGATTATCCCCTCGTGCTCGAACGACGCCCGTTTCGAGAGCTGCCCGCTGGACAGCGCATCGATGGTCGTGCTGAGTTCGTCGACCAGCTCCTCGACGGCGTCCGCGCGACGCACGTCTTCGGTGCGGTCTTCGATCGTTTCGGCCACGGCCAGCAGTTCCCCGTCGTCGTCGAAGATCGGGCTGGCCTTGAACCGGATGTGCCTATCGGTGCCGCCCTGGTCGGTCATGACGCTCGTGTCAGCGTACAGCTGGGCCTTCTCTTCGGAGCGCTCGATGTCGAACTCCGCGGCCGCCGACCGCGGCGACTCGATGACCTTGTCGGCGAGCGTTTTGACGCGCCGGTCATCGGGGTAGAAGGCTTCGCTGGCGTGGTCCATCCCCATCGCGTCGGCTTTGCTGCAGCCGGTGAGCTCCTCGATGGTCTCGTTCCACGCGACGACGCTGCCGGTGGCGTCCAGCATGAACACCGGCATGCCGATGCTGTCCAAGAGCGCGTCGTCGTCGACGTTCAGCTCCTCTTCGGTGCCGCCGTCGGACGAGTCGTCGGCCGGCCCAGCCGCCGTTTCGTACGCAGCAACACCCGTGGCTGCGTCCTCAACGACCGCATGCATCCCGGTTTTGAGCTGGCGCTCGGCGTGGTCAACGGCTGCACCGTCGACGCCGCCCTCACGGAGCTGCTGGAACACCGCGTCGACAACCGCGTCCGCGGGCGTCGTGTACGCGTCGACGAATGCCCCCGCTGAGACATCGGCCGCGGTGTACACCGGGAGGTACGACTCCGGTGTCGGCGCTGTCTCGTCTAACAGTCCGTCGAAATGGTCGGCGGCGTCCGCCGGAAGCGTCGGATCGAGATCCCGCTGGTCGACGCTGTAGCGCTCCTGAAGGCCCGCCATTGCGTCGTCGGCGTCCTCGAAGGACACGGCACTCGCTGCCGTGCCGCCGTCCGTCGCCGGCGTCCCAGCGCCGCGACCGAGCAGTTTGCGAAAGATGCGCAGCATTCGTCAGTAGGTCGGGAGAACCACATACAAAATAGTTCCCCACCGTGTATCAGTTCTAAGAATCGTCCGCGTGCGTGAACACGACCATTCGGTCGGTTCCCCTGTGCAGGCACAGCGACAGCTCCGCATCCGGAGCGAGCTGTTCAGTGTCGTTCCGTGACACGAGCGCCTGGTCGAACGGCTGGCCACAGACCGGGCACGCGACCGCATCCCGGTTCTCGAACAGCCGCGATCGGCCGGTGTCCTCCAATAGTTTTACCCGATGGCGGATCGCTGAAAAATCCATCTGATCCATAGATACGAGGACGAGCTGACTCGCCGTTAACGGTTCGGTACGGCGCAAATTATTGGTTTTCACCAGTGATAACCACAGCCCTACACTTTTGTATCGATGGCCGATCTGTATGGGTAAGCCCCAGCAGTCTCGATCGGGAGAGGGGGCGGGACAACAACACACTCATGTTCGAGTTCATCACTGACGAAGACGAGCGCGGCCAAGTGGGGATCGGCACGCTCATCGTGTTCATCGCGATGGTGCTGGTCGCCGCGATCGCCGCTGGCGTCCTCATCAACACCGCCGGCTACCTCCAATCGAAGGGGTCGGCAACCGGTGAGGAAGCCTCCGCACAGGTCTCCAACCGCATCAACATCGTCTCCGCGTACGGCAACGTCAACAGCGAGAAAGTCGACTACGTGAACCTCACCGTTCGCCAGGCCGCCGGAGCCGACAACATCAACCTCACGAAATCCACGATCCAGTGGATCGGCCCGGACAAAGCCACCACCCTGACGTACTCGTCGAACAGCCCGGGTTCGCTGGGTGAAAACTTCACCACCGAATCCATCAAGGGCAGCAGCGCCGATGTGCTGGTCAACCAGTCCGACCGCATCAAGGTCATCATGTACGCCAGCGGCGTCAGCTCCAACCTCGGCGCTGGTGACGAGGTGCAGTTGACGGTGACCACGCAGTACGGCTCGAAAACCACCTACTGGGCGCAAGTCCCTGAGTCGCTCAAGGACAAAAACGCCGTCACACTATAACACACACGCTCATGTTCGAGTTCATCACAGACGAGGACGAGCGCGGTCAAGTGGGGATCGGCACGCTCATCGTGTTCATCGCGATGGTGCTGGTCGCCGCGATCGCCGCCGGCGTCCTCATCAACACCGCCGGCTTCCTCCAGTCAAAGGGCTCTGCGACCGGTGAGGAAGCCTCCGCACAGGTCTCCAACCGCATCAACATCGTCTCCGCGTACGGCAACGTGGACACGTCTGGCTCAACCGAGGTAGTCAATTACGCGAACCTGACGGTGCGCCAGGCCGCTGGGGCTGACAACATCAACCTCAGCAAATCCACGATCCAGTGGATCGGCCCGGACACCGCCACTACCCTGACCTACGACGGTAGTGCTGCCGACGCCGAGAACTTCACCACAAATTCGATCAAGGGCGACAACGCGGACGTGCTGGTTGATCAGTCCGACCGCATCGAGATCGTCATGGACGCGGCTGCGATCACCACCAATGGACTGAAGGCTGGCGAAGAGGTCCAGCTGACAGTGACCACGCAGTACGGCTCGAAAACCACCTACTGGGCGAACGTTCCTGAGTCGCTCAAGGACAAAAACGCCGTCACGCTATAACACACACGCTCATGTTCGAGTTCATCACTGACGAGGACGAGCGCGGCCAAGTGGGGATCGGCACGCTCATCGTGTTCATCGCGATGGTGCTGGTCGCCGCGATCGCCGCCGGCGTCCTCATCAACACTGCCGGCTACCTCCAATCGAAGGGGTCGGCAACCGGTGAGGAAGCCTCCGCACAGGTCTCCAACCGCATCAACATCGTCTCCGCGTACGGCAACGTCAACAGCGAGAAAGTCGACTACGTGAACCTCACCGTTCGCCAGGCCGCCGGAGCCGACAACATCAACCTCACGAAATCCACGATCCAGTGGATCGGCCCGGACAAAGCCACCACCCTGACGTACTCGTCGAACAGCCCGAGTTCGCTGGGTGAAAACTTCACCACCGAATCCATCAAGGGGAACAACGCTGACGTGCTGGTCGAGCAGTCCGACCGCATCAAGGTCATCATGTACGCCAGCGGCGTCAGCTCCACCCTCGGCTCCGGTGAGGAAGTGCAGTTGACGGTGACCACGCAGTACGGCTCGAAAACCACCTACTGGGCGCACGTCCCTGAGTCGCTCAAGGACAAAAACGCCGTCAAGCTGTAAGACGCGCGTTTCGCACCGCCGCCCCCGTTGAACGATATCATTTTGTAGTCGCGTGTCGTCTGTCTAGGCGTGCCATCGCTGTACGGGCTGGAGCGCTCCGGGGATGTCGAGAAACTCGTGGAGCTGCTGCAGGAAAGCGAGAAGGAAACGGTTCGTCGGCGCGCGGCGGAGATCCTCGGGAACTTAGACGAGCCGGAACCGGAGGGGATCCAGGCGCTCGTTGACGCGATGAGCGACGACGACGAGTCGGTGCGTGCGGCCGCCATTGACGCGTTAACACAGCAAGAGGCGGTCGACGCGCTGATGCGTGGGTTAGACCAGGAAGTGCCCGACAGTGGAGCGACGTGGGCGCAGGCCGAAGCGTTCGTGGAGAACCTGGAGTCGGAGACGCCGGAGCTGCGGATGGCGGCCGCGAACGTCTTGGGATTGCTCGGCGTCGAGGACACCGCGCGGCCGCTTGCGAAGCAGCTACAGACCGAGGAGCACGTCGGTGTTCGGGCGCGGGTCGCGCGGGCACTGGGACGGATCGAACAGCCCGCAGTGACGGGGATTCTCGTCGACTGTCTGCACGGAGAGCCGTTGAAAGTTCGCCGGGAAGCCGCCGAGTCACTCGGACGACTGACGACTGAACAGGCCCTTGATGGGCTGTTGTCGGTGGTTGAAGACGACAGCGAGGCGATGCGGCGGACAGCCGTGAGTTCGCTGGGGCGGTTCGAGACCGCCGAGCCGGTGGACGCGCTCGTGGAGCGGCTGGGTGACGAAAGCGACCTGGTGCGGCGGGCGGCCGTCTTCTCGTTGATCGAGATCTTGTCGAACGTGCCACCGGATCAGAGCCACGAGCTGCGCGAAACGATCGTCGACCGGATGTCGGCGCGCTCCGACCCGAGTATCATCAAGTCGCTGATCGAGATCATCGACGAGGGAACGCAGCTACACCAGCGCCGGAACGCCACGTGGATGCTGGGGCGGGTCGCCGGTGATCAGCGCACGAAGATGGACGCGATCGAGGCGCTCCGGGAGCTGCTGGGCGAAGACGACGATCTGATCGCGCAGTTCGCGGCCACGGGGCTGGCAGAGATCGGTGGCGCGTCCGTGGAGACGTCACTGCTTGAGGTCGTCGAGACACAGGAGTACGGCGAGGACGCGGTTGCGATGGCGGCGTTCGCGCTCGGGAAGGTCGGCGGGGATCGATCCCGCCAGCGGTTGGAGCGACTGGTTGACGAAACGGACAGCGAAGAGGTGCGGCGGCGGGCGTTCTCGGCGATCTCGAAGCTGGGCGGAAAAACGTAGCACTGGTGGCGGTTTCAGTCGCGAGAATTGCACGCAAAGCATTAAATACGTTTGCAGAAAAGGGATGTGTGAATGAGTCCGGGTGCGCGGTATCAGACGGGGCAGGTGTGGGCCGCGCCCGAAGCGCCGATCGTAGGTGAGGAATGAGCGAGTCAGAGTACAAGATAGCCGACGGGTCCGGGAAGTTCCTGCAGGCCGTCAAAGACGGCCGGCGGATGAAAGACGCCCAGTGGTCGAAAGGTCGCATCCTGTTGTCCAACAAGCGGATCGTGCTGGCCGGCAGCGAGGGGAAGCGGAACCTCCCGTTGTCGGAAGTCCAGGGGCTGAGCGGCCGGCACGACGTGAACCAGACCGTCGCGAAGGTCGGGAACTACGTGAGCATCAGGATGACCAACGAGAGCGTGATGTTGGTCTCGCTGGGTGACAACACGGAAACCTTCGAGAGCAAGCTCTACGGGGCGCTGCTGGACCAGACGGAGCTACAGGTGAAGCATCCCGCCGTCGAGGGCGGTGTGGTGACCGACGAGCAGTTCGAGCGTGCCCGCATCAAGGTCGACGAATCGGAGCTGAGCGTTGCGATGTCGAACGGGTCGTTCGTCTCCGTTGAGTTGGACGACGTCGGATCGGCGGAGGCCGCGTCCCTGGAGGTGAACGGTGACACGAAGCCGGTGTTGAAAGTCGAACACACCGTCAACCGGGACACGAGCGTGCAGACGTATTTCGCCACCGACTCGCACACGGCGTCGATACTGGAGTCACTGCTGACCAAAGAAGCCGAGAAAAGCCAGGGGTCAGTCGAGCTCTCGGAAACGGAAAAGCGGGTGCTGATGGCGCTGTATTCCGGAGTGTCGTCGTTCGAGATCCCGGACTTCCTGGGGATGGACGTGGACGAGGTCGAGTCGATCTTCGAGCGCCTCATCGAGGTCGACGTCCTCGAGGAGGTGCGCAAGCGCCGCGAGGTCACGATGAAAACGCGGGGCCGCAACATCGCCAGCGAAGCGATCAACGAGGAGTGATCGTGGGGCTGCTCCCCTCGGACGCCACTCAGAGGTTGACGTCCTCGATGTGTTCGCTGACCGCCGCCCGCCCCAGCGACGTGAGCGCGATGCCGTCGTCGTCGGTGACCAGTTCTTTCTCGATGAGGTCGTTGAGTAACATCGTGACACGCGAGGCGTCGACGCCTAGCACGGCCGCGAGACTGGCGTTCGGGCCGCTGGAGTAGATCGCGACCAGGGCCTCGATTTCCTCGCTGGTGAGGGTGACGTCCGCCAACTCCTGTTTGAGGTGGGTGTACTGGAGGCGGATGTAGCGCCCGAGCAGGTTCATCTTCCGGCCGGAGCTGAGCGCGAGTTCGGTCGTGATCGGGCCGGTCGATCCCATGTGTCGCACGGACAGGAGTTGTTTGTTCGAGCCGTTGACCTCGCGGTCGACGCGCTCGAAATGCGACACCGTCGAGAGGTCGATGGTGGTGTCGGCGTCGCCGGTGATCGTGAGGTCACCCGGCGAGAGCGCGAGGTTCCCCTTCTCGAAGGGTTGGTCGGTGATCCGACCGCCGCGGCGTGCCGGGTGTTTGGCGTAGACGGTCGTGCCGTGGACCAGCGCCTTGAACACGAGAGTGACGAACCGGTCGACGGTGCTGCCACCGCCCTCAATGACCGCGACGTGACGGTCCTCGTCGTGTTCGTAGGCGATCGTGACTGTGTCCTCGAAGAACCGCGCGAGGTCGCCGGGCGCGGTCTCGTGTTGGACGTCGAACACACCGTTGAGGGGGATCGTTGTCTTCTCGTCGTCGGCGGCAAGCACGATCCGGCGCTTGCTCATGACGACTCTGCCACGCACCGGTTCGACGTGCGTCGCTGTATCCGGGATAAACGACGAGACGAAGTCTGCGATTGCTGATTCCGACATACCCCCGTATACTCAATTATACGTCGTGGAGGCGGGTGAATAAGCGTTACTCCTCTGCCGCGCCGGTCACGTGTCAGCGACCCGACTGTAGATTCGGATGCGTGGGTCCTCCGCCTCGAAGCGTTCTTTGACCTCGCCGGGCAGCGTCTCCGTCTGTCCGAGTACGAGGTGGCCACCCTCACGGAGGGATTTGCTGACCGTGTCGAGGATCGGAAGCTTGTACTGCTTGTCGATGTAGATGCAGACGTTCCGACACGCCACCAGATCGAACCCCGATTTGGGGTCGCCAGTGATCAGGTCGTGGCGCTCGAAGGTCACGAGGTCTTTGACGCGGTCGTTGACGACGAACGCGCGATCGCCCTCGCGGTCGACGTACTCCTGGGGGTTGTCTAAGAACCCCAGTTGGTCGCTGATGTCGGCTGTGCGCGTGCTCTCGTATCGTCCCGCGCGTGCTCTCGCCAGCGCGTCCTCGTCGATGTCGGTGGCCAGAATGGAGACGTTCCGGGGGTCGAGGCCCGCGTCCAACGCGAGCATCGCAAGCGAGTACGGCTCGCGGCCGTCCGCGCAGGCCGCACTCCAGATGTCGATCGAGCGCACGGTATCCGCGAGCTCCAAGAGCACGTCCCGGAGCGCGGTCCACACTTTCTCGTCGCGGAAGAACTCAGTGACGTTCACCGAGAGGGTGTCGAGCAACTCGGCGCGTTCGTCGTCGTCGTCCTCCTCGAGCAGCGTCAGGTAGCCGGCGTACTCCTCGACGCCGCGGCGGCGCATCCGCGCGGACACGCGCCGGTCGAGGTACGACTCGTCGTAGTAGCTGGTTGCGAAGCCGGTCTCGGTCTCGATGAACTCAAGCAGGGTTTGGAAGTCAGTCAAATTACGTGCACCTCGGCATCAACTCGGTCTATGGTAACATCCCCACTGCTCGGACTAAAGGACACCGACCGTCCGCTGTCCCCGCCGGTTTCGGACGCGAGCAACTCGATGTCCGCGTCGGCCAGCGCGCGTTCGGCGGCCGACACGTTCCGGGAGCCGACGCTGTCCCCGATCGAGAGGTCGAGCATCGTCGACCCGCCGGCGAGTTTCGCCGTGAGGCTGCTCGGGCTCGCGCCCAGGCGGAGCAGCGCCGACACCATCTCGTCGAGACCCGAATCGACGTATTTCGCGGGCGTGTCCACGGGGCCGTCGGCTTCCGGCAGCATCGCGTGCAACAGCCCGCCGGCACCGCTGCGCGCATCACGCACCGCGATGGCGACACACGATCCCAGCCCGCTCGTGACCAACACCGCGTCGTCGTCGTCCGTGACACGCCAGTCCGCCACGCCAACGCGGATCGTCACGACTCCTCACTCGCGTCGGCGGCGAGGTTGTCAGCGATGTCCGCGAGTTGATCGGCGTCTTCGGGGCTGGGGAACGTGCAGACCCGACACGTCACGTCCGGCCCGAGTGTGATCGTGGCGTTCACCACTGCGATGGTGTCCGCGCGCTCGCCGTAGGCTGCCGCGACGGTGTCAAGGACGGCACGACCGGCGTCACGGACGTGGGACGGCGTCGAGATGTCGATCGTGGTGTCCAGTGCGTTCGCCCACTGGTCGATGAACCCACTGGCGGTGATGTTGCCCAGCTCCGAGACGGCACTTTCGGCCATTTCCGCGCCGGCATCGGCGTCCCCGAGCAGTAGCTCCGCGACCGCACCGGGCTCGGTCTCGTCGAACAGGATCGCGATGACGCTGTCGACGACCCCCTCGCTTTCGAAGATCGCGCCCTCGTAGGCGGCGTCGTCGAGCAGCGATGGCACCCGCTCGACGGGCACGAAGTCCACGTGTGACTCCACGAGCGTCGCGTCCGTCCCGGTCATCATCTCCAGGTGTGAGGAGACGGCTTCGGCGCTCACTGACGCCACCTGGATGTGGTTGGCGAGATCCGACAGCGCGAACTCCGCGTCCGGCTCGGTGACGTACGACCCGAACGACTCGACGTCCGGGAGGACCGCAAACCGGCAGGTGCCCTGCGTCGAGGACAACACGATCTGGCTCTCGAAGACGAACGCACAGTCGTCGATGACCGCAGCGTCCTGGACGACGCGGTGCTCGTCTTCGAGGCGGTCGGGCGGCTCGATCTCGATGGTGTCCTCGTCGTCGGCCGCCCAGACGTCGACAAACCCGCTGGTGAGGATGTTCGCGACTTCGGGCAGCGCGGCAGCTCCGACGCCGAGTTCGTCTTCGACGTGGTTGGCGAACGCTTCGTCAAACGACAGCACTGCACGACCGGTGAGTGCGCCGTCGAACTCGACGCTGATGCGCTCCCAGGAGTCCCCCAGGAACACCGACAGTCCGTCGGCGTCGACGAGCGCGGTTCGCGTGAGCTGGCAGTTGGCAGGAATACCCGTAAGCGTCTCCAGAGAGTCCGCCGCGCGCTGACCGCCTTCGTCGCCCGTGCGGCTGAACGACGCAACGGCGTCGAGATCGACACGCATTTTAGATACTGTTGATCATCGAGACGAACGCCTCGATGTCGGGGAACGAGTAGATTTTCGCCTCGACGTTCGCGTCTGGGGCGTGTAGCTCCGCGTCGAACACCATCGCGATCTCGTGTTCGCCGGGGTCGACACAATGACTCGCAATGTCCTCGCCGGACGCCCGGATGAGCTGTGGCGTGGAGATGTCGATGGTGCGGCCGAGCACGTTCGCCCAGCCGTCGATGAACCCGCTTGTCATGATGTTCCCGACCTCACGGATCGCGGACCGCTCCATGTCGCTGTAGCCGCCGCCCTCGCTCTCGATGCCGCCCATCATCGTTCCGGCGACACGGCGTGCGCTCTCGTCGTCGAACAACACGAGCACCGACCCGTAGGGCTGTTCTTTGAGCGGCACGCTCACGCCCACCTGCTTGGCGGCTCCCAGGTGTGCGCCGAGGTCCTCGACGTCGATGACGTTGATCTTCGTGATCTGCATCTGGGTCTCGACGCCGGTCAGCTGGCTCATGTTCTCGGCGACCGTCGACGCTCCTTCCCGGGCGAGTTCGTTGACGGTCTGTAACCGCCGAATGTCGATCATTGTGCTCATGATTACAGCGTAGCCACGTCCAGGATGGTCACCACGTCACCCTCGCCGAGGACGGCCGCCCCGGACAGCCCGGGAATCCCGGAGAGGATGCCTTCGAAGGGCTTGACGACGACCTCTTCTTGGCCGCGAACGTCGTCGCAATGCACGGCGACCTGTCGCTCCGAATCACGGATCCGGACGAGCATGCCGTCGCCGTTCCGCGTCTCGTCGGGGACGTTCAACGCGTCGCCGAGTCGAACCAGCGGGTACACCGTCTCGTCGTAGGTGATGACCTCTTCGCCGTCGACTGATTTCACGGACTTCATCCGCGAGATCTCGTCGACTGTCTTGATCGGAATGCCGTACTCCTCGCCACCGCTCTCCACGAACAGCACCTTCACGATGGCGACGGTCACCGGCAGCGTCATCGTGAACGTCGTTCCCTCGCCGGGCGTGCTGTCGACGGAGACGCTCCCATCGAGTCGCGTCACCGTATCCCTGACCACGTCCATCCCGACCCCGCGCCCGGAGACGTCGGTCACCTCGTCGTTCGTCGAGAACCCGGGATGGAAGACCAGATCCTCGACGTCGTCGTCGGGCATGTCCTGGACCTCCTCGCGGGTTTTCACGCCTTTCTCGATGGCTTTCTCCCGCATCGTGTCGTGGTCGATGCCGGCGCCGTCGTCTCGGACTTGGATGAGCACGTGATCGCGGTCGCGCTCGGCGGACAGCGTGATCGTCCCCTCGCGGTCCTTGCCGTTGTCCTCGCGCACCGCCGGCTTCTCGATCCCGTGATCGACCGCGTTCCGCAACAGATGCATCAGCGGATCGCTGATCTCCGTGAGGATCGTGCGGTCGAGTTCGACGTCGTCGCCCTCCACGACGAAGTCGATGTCCTTGTCCTGCTCGCGGGCCAGATCCCGAACGAGACGGGGGAACTTCCCGACGATCTTCTTCATCGGGACCAACCGCATGTCCATCACGGTGTCCTGGAGGCTGGAGGTGATCTTGTCCAGCTCGTCCAGCTCGTCGAGCACCTCGCGGTCGCTCTCCTCCATGCCCCGCCGGAGCTTGATGCGGGTGGTGACCAACTGCTCGACCAGCCCGTGGAGCTCGTCGAGCTGATCGACGTCCACGCGAACCGACTGGATCTCCGTGTCCGTGTTGTCGATCGCCGAGGACCCGCCGCTGGAATTCCCGCTGTCGGCGGTCGTCCCGGCATCGTCCGCATCGTCGTCGGCGCTGGCGTCCGCCTCGGTCCCGCTGTCGGCGTCTGGGGCGTGCTCGTCGTCGCCGACGGCGGTGACCGTTGCGTCCGACAGCTTGGGGAACGCCGCCACGGTGTCGCTGACCTCGTCGCTGGGCGTCGCGACGACCAGTTCGAAGCCGTCACCGTACTCGCCGTCGTTGATCGCGTCCGGCGACGGCTCGGCCCCGAGCAGATCGAAGGCCTCCGTGGCCTCCTCGAGTACGAACATCCCGTCGACGCCTTTCATCTGGGAGTCGCCCATGTCGATGTGGATGTGGTAGACGGGGTCCTCGGCGGCGTCGATGGTGTCCGCCTCGACGACCCGCGTCGCGTCCACGTCACCGTCGCCGGCCGGGCTGCCGGCGTCGCCGCTGCTGGTGGTGGTGTCGCTGCCACCGTCCTCGTCGACCTCATCCAGCACAGCCCGCACCGACTCGATGGTGCCGGTGACGTCTCGGTCCACGTCACCGGTGGCCTGGATCTCGTCGAGGCAGGCTTCGATGCCGTCGATCCCCTCGAAGATGCGGTCCATCCTGTCGGAGGTCACTTCGAGGTTGCCCTGCCGCATCTCGTCGAGCAAATCCTCGACGGCGTGGGCGAGATCGCTTGCGTCCTCGAAGCCCATCGCGCCGAAGTTCCCCTTCAGCGTGTGGGCGGTCCGGAATATTTCGTCCATCGCCTCCTCGTTGCCCGGGTCCGACTCCAGCTCCAGCAGGGCGTTGTTGAGGCTGGTTACGTGTTCTTCGCCTTCACGAACGAACGCTTCGAGGTAGTCGTCCATGTCACGTCGTCCTCCGTATCGAATCCGCGATCGCTTCAGTTAGCTGATCGACCGGCAACACGTCGTCAACGCATCCCGTCTCGATGGCGCGCTCGGGGATCCCGAACACGGCGCTCGTGGCTTCGTTCTGCGCGAGCGTCGCGCCACCGGCGTCTTTCACGGCACGCACGCCGTCCGCTCCGTCGCTGCCCATTCCGGTCAGTACGACCGACACGAGCGGGTCGGTAACGCGCTCGGCAGCACTCTTGAACGTCACGTCGATCGCCGGCCGGACGCTGTGCAGGCGCTCGCTTTGGTCCAATCGCACCCGCAGTCGGCCGTTCGAGTACCCCGAGACGCGCATGTGGTAGTCGCCGCGCGCGACCAGCCCCTCGCCGCCACCGATCCGTGAGCCGTCCTCCGCCTCGGTGATGTCGTACTGGCTCGCCGCGTCCAGCCGGTCGGCGAACCGGGACGTGAACTGGTCGGGCATATGCTGGACGATCAACACCCGGAAGTCAGCCTCCGCCGGGAGCGACGCGAGGATCGACTCGACGACGTTCGGCCCGCCGGTCGACGCGCCGATCAGCAGCGTCGGATTGTTCGCGTACTCGCTGGTGGTCGCGTCCGGCGGCGACGCCGGCTCCATCTCGACGTCGTGGCCGGCGGTTGGGTCCGCGCTCGCGACGCGCTCGACCGCCGCCACCAACTCCTCGCTGTGCCCCGACAGCTCCGTGGAAATCGTGCCCCCTGGCTTCGCGAACGTGTCGATCGCGCCTTTCTCCATTGCCTCCAGGGTGGCGTCGGCGTCCTCGGTCGTGAGCGCGGACACCATCAGGATCGGCGTCGGCTGCTCGCGCATGATCTCCGCGGTCGCCTCGATCCCGTCCATTTCGGGCATCTCGACGTCCATCGTGATGACATCCGGCTGGACGTCCGTAACCGCGTCCAGGGCGCGTGCGCCGTTCTCGGCGGTCCCGACGACGTCGACCCCGCCGTCCTCGAGGATGTCGCTGATGACCGTGCGCATGAAATGCGAGTCGTCGACCACCAGTGCCTCTGTCATGCGGTGAGCACGTCCGAAATAGCGTCCATCACACTCGGTTTCTGGAACGGCTTCGTGATGTAGCCGTCAGCACCGGCTTTCACCGCCTTTTTCATCTTCTCCTCTTGGCCGATGCTGGTGCACATGATGATGTGTGCCCCGGCGTCGAACTCCTTGATCTCGGACGTGGCCTCGATGCCGTCTCGGATGGGCATCACGATGTCCATCATCACGAGATCCGGATCGTACTCTTTGTACATCTCTACGGCCTCAACCCCGTTCTCGGCCTCGTCAGCGATCTCGAACTCCTCCTCAAGAATCTCCCGGAGGAGATTCCGCATAAACTCGGAGTCGTCGACCAGTAAGACCTGCTTCGCCATGCCCTCTCGTTGTGCCAAGGGGCTAATAAACCCAACTGACCGATTATCAGACCTGATTGTCGATGGTCTCGTCTGCCGACACCGAACCGATGAGCTTGTCGATGTCCAACCACAGCACGAGCGCCACGTCCTCCTCGGCGGCGTCCGCCTCGCCCGGCGGCGTCGCCCCTTTTCGGATGACGCCGCGGACGAGCTCGCTTTCGATGGCCGACGTGCCGATGCGGTCGAGGCGGCTGCCCCGGTCGATCTGGTGCTCTGCGTAGCCCGACACCTCAGTGACTTCCGCCACACGGAGCCCGATCTTCTGTTTGTCGTCGGCGCGATCGAGCACCAGAATGTTGTCCGAGTCGTGGTCCCCGTGGATCGCGAGGAACTCCCGCGGATCGACGATCGCCGTGGTTTCACCCCGCAAGTCCATGACCCCCTCGACGGCGTCCGGCGCCCGGGGCACACGCGTCACTTGCTTCGACTCGACGATGCTGTCGACGGCCGCGATGTCGATCGCACACACCTCGTCGCCGAGTTTGAACTCGACGACGTGTGCGGCCTCCTCGACCACCCGGTCGGCGTCTTCGAGGTTCATCACTGATTTACTCAGGGGGCAGCAGCCTCAAAACTGTTTCGCGCATCACACCACGACGGGAGCGCTACCGGGGGAATTTGAGGCCGTCGTCGTCGTCGACGGTCTGCACCAGATCCTTGATCGAGTCGTCGGGACCGAGGTCGTTGGCCTCCAGGTACGCGATCAGTCGCTTGGTGGGATATTTCACCTGCACGCTCGACTCCCCCAGAAGGATGCCCAGCGCGCGATCGATCGACGTCGAGCCGGCGAGCTGGCGCGCGTACCACACGAGCAACCCGTCGAACGCGGCACCGACGTCGTCGGTTGCGAGTTGCTGGTGGGAGATGTCGTCGCCGTACTTCGAGGCGATGTGGTAGGCGTACTTGCTGTCGTGGGTGTCTAACTCCTCGGCCAGCCACTCTTTGACGTCCCGGCCGGTGATCTGTGGCTCGGGGGGCTGTTCCGTCGTGTTCCCGCCACCGCGGTCACCCTGTGGGGGCTGCTCTCGCTGTGGGGCGCCACCCTCGGCTGCGCCGTCGGCGGGCGCGCTCGGCGGTCCGTCCGGCCCGATGACGTACCGGTCCTCGCCGATGGCCGCGACCTCGTCCTGCTCCTCGATGGCAAGCTCGTCGGGGGAGAGCACGCGGTCGTCGTCGTCCTGGTCGCCACCGGATACCATGCTGTTCAGTTGGCAACCTGTGGGGTAAAGTCTTGTCGCAATCGTGACGGGGTGCTGTCATTGGTCGGGCACCCGCCGGCAGCACACATTTCATCCCGGCCACCGACTCACGACCCATGACGTGGGACGCCGTCGGTGCACTCGACGACGCACTCGCAGAGACCCGGGCGTTGCTGACGCCGTTGGATCTCGGCGTGTGGAGCCGGCTCGCCGTGATCACGCTGTTCGCGGGCCTGTCGGCGCCCCAGACGCCGACCGTCTCCGTGGACGCGCCCCCCAACGCCGTAATCAACGTGGCGCAGGCAGTGACCACCGCGGAGATCCGTCTGGCCGTGGCCGCCATCGGCGTTACTGTGGTGGTGGTCGCTACCGTGGCAGCCGCCCTCGGCGCGGTGATGGAGTTCGTGCTGGTTGCTGCCGCGCGCTCCCAGGTCGTCCGCATCGCGGCCCCCTTCCGCGCCCACCTCGCCGCCGGGCTTCGGCTGCTCGCGTTTCGGATCGTGATCGTCGGGTGTGGGCTGGTGGCGACTGCGCTCGTTGCCAGCCCCATCGGCGCGGCGCTGGCGTTCGACCAGGCGTGGTGGCTGCTGGCGCTGGTGGTGACGCTGCCCCTGGGTGTGGTGGTCGGTGTCGGCGCGGCGCTCGCGTCGGAGTTCACGACGGCGTTCGTGGTGCCGCTGATGGCCGCCGACGGCTGCGGTGTGCGCGAGGGGTGGCGACGGCTCTCACCGGTTGTGCGCGCCGACTGGCAGGAGTTCGCGGTCTACGTACTGGTGAAAACGGTGTTGCTGTTCGGCGCGAGCATCGCGGTGGGGTTCTGTGTGGCTGTCATTGTGGTGCCGTTCGGGGCGGGCGCGCTGCTCGCGGGCGCGGTTTCGGGGGGCGGCGCAGCCGTGCTCGCTGTGACAGGGGTCGTGGGCGTGGTAGCGGTCGCCGCCGTCAGCGTGGTCTCGATGACGTTCCTGCGGTATCACTCCCTGTTGGTGTTGGACCGGTCGGCGGTCGCGTTCGCGCTCAGGTGACCGCAGGCGGGCGCTCACGGAGGGATCGGACGGACTGTCGGTGCGGGACTGTGGCACCGACGGCAACGGCCAGGATCGGGGAGTCCCGCAGCGCGACCGACAAGGCATTTCACCCGCCAGCACAGACCCCACTGGTATGTTCCCACGGCTGGAGTACATCGACTGGCTTTCCGGCCGGCCCGAGGTCGCGTTGTACGACCTCGGGTCGAGCGCCCTGCGCGGCGACCGCGACCGCCAGCCCGCGGTGGTTCCGGAGCCGCTCGCGGGGCTGTCAGATCCGCCCGCCGGCGCAACCCTCGAAACCCAGATCGCAGGCGAGTACGGCGTCCACCCGGAACAGGTGTTGGTGACTCCGGGCGCATCGACGGCGAACTTCGTCGCGACGGCGGCGGCGCTCTACCCGACGGCCGGCACTGACGAGAACGGTGACGGCGGAACGCCCACGGCGCTCGTCGAGAAGCCCGGCTACGAGCCGCTGGTGGCGGCCCCCCGGGCCGTCGGTGGGCAGACCAACCGCGTCCTCCGGCCGGCCGACGACGACTACCGGATTTCGCCGGCCCGGATCGCGGCCGCCGCGACCGAGGACACCCAGGTGGTCACCGTGACGAACCGGCACAACCCCAGCGGTCGCCTCGCTGACGTGGACGCGCTCGCCGACGCGGCGGCCCGCGCCCGGGAGGTGGGCGCGCGGCTGCTCGTCGACGAAGTGTACGCGCCGTTCACCGAGACGGCGAGCGACGGCCCCTTCGGCGGGCCGACCGCGGTCGGGATCGACTCCGCAGTCGTGACCGGGTCACTGACGAAGTTCTTCGGGCTGCACGACAGCGGTGTGGGCTGGCTCATCGCCGACGCCGAGTTCGTCGATCGCGCTCGGTCGGTGCTCCGGCACATCCCGGGGCCCGCCGCGTCGAACCGCGCGCTGGGGATGCGGGCGCTGCACAACCGCGACGCGCTCGCCGACCGCGCGCGCTCCCTCGTGGCCGAAAACCACGGCCTGCTCGCGTCGTTCCGCGACGCCCACGACGACCTCGTCGCCGGCACCGTCCACGAGGGCGCGCCGTACGCGTTCCTCGACCCGCGCGAGGCGGACGGGGACGCGGTCGCGGCGGCGGCCTGGTCGGAGGGCGTGTTGGTCGTTCCGGGCCGGTTTTTCGACGATCCCGGCCGGATCCGTGTCAGCCTCGGCCGCACACCGGACCACGCCGTCGCGGCCCTAGACGCACTGGCGGGCGTGCTCGCGGACGGCCCGTAGGATCGCCCGACGGACAGCCGTCTGACGCCGGTCGGCCGCGGCTTGAAGACTTAAGGGCCTCCCGCATTACCCAGGTAGCATGGACGCAGACGCAGACGAGATCACCTCGCTGGTCGGTCGCGAGGTGTACTCGAACAACGGCGTGTTCGTCGGCGAAGTCGAAGACATCCAGTTGAACCTCAACGCGGAGGCCGTCACGGGGCTCGCACTCACGGAGCTCAACGCCGACCTGTTCGCCGCACAGATGACCGGGCAGAAAGGCGTGATCGTTCCCTACCGGTGGGTGCGTGCGGTCGGCGACATCATCCTCATCAACGACGTTGTCGAGCGCTACGAGAGCGACGATGCGGACAGCGAGATCGCAGTCTGAACCGGGCGGTCTGCGGGCTAGTTGCCGTTGTTCGCGCTCTCCGATTCGACGCCCATGGCGTCGAAGAGCTTCCTCGTGACGGCTTCCTCGGTGAGATCCAGCAGCGTCTCACGGTTCTCCTCGGTCGTCTCGATGCCGGTGAAAATGCCCAGCGGGATCTCCGCGCTGGCCTGCGTGGAGTGGCCCGCGGAGTCGCCGATATCAACGAACGCGTCGGCCAACACCCGGCCGATGTTCAGCCGGATGTCCTTGGACTGCGCGTCCAGGTAGATCGTGTCGTCGACGATCCCGAACACCGCGGTCGTCGTGATGCCTTCGAGGTTCAGGAGCTGTGAGGCGGCCTGCGAGAGCGCGTCCCGGTCGCTGATGAACCCCGCGTTCGACACCAGGTGGCTGCCCTGGACCTCGCGGCTCGCGATCGCCTCCGCGAGCACGTCGAGCGTCTCCGGGCTCATGTTCGGGGACTCGACCTGTTCGAGCGTGTCGTGATCCGCGAACGGGTAGAGGTAGGCGGCCGCGGTCAGGTCGGCCGGCGTCGTGTCCCGGCGGAAATCGAGCGTTTCCGCGCGAATCCCGTAGAGCAGCGCCGTCGCGACCGTCTGGCTGACCGACAGGTCGAACTCCTGGATGTACTTGGTGAGGATCGTCGAGGTCGCGGAGACGCTCGGCCGCACGTCGGCGAACTCGGCGGTGAGCGACTCGTCTTCGAGCTCGTAGTGGTCGATGAAGATGTCGACATCACGGTCGATCGACACCGCCCCGGCTTTCGCGGGGTCGACCAGCGCGATCGTGTCGTAGTTGTCGATGTCGACGTCGCTGTACGGCGTGAGTTCGATGTCCAGGAGGTTCACGAACGCGCGGTTCTCCTGATGGCCGATGTCCCCGAAATAGAGGATTTCGGCGTCCACGCCGAGATGGCCGGCGACGGCCTGCAGCGCCGCGGCGGCCGCGATGGAGTCGGGGTCGGGGCTGTCGTGGGTGATAATCGCGAACCCGCTCTCGGTCCCCGACACGACGTCCGCGAGCTGGCGGGCCTTGTATTCGAGCTCCCCGGACTCCAGGGCGCGCAGCGCCGCGTCGGAGATCACCGACGACGGATTGATGACCACGTCAGCGCCGAGCTCGGTGAGCTCGTCGCTCGTCACCGGGTCGCTTGCCCGCACCACGACGAACTGGTCGTCGTTTCGGGCGCGGATGTTCTCGACTGCGGCCTCGTTTGCGTCCACGTCCGACGCCATCACCAACACGACATCCCGCGTGTCGATCAGCGCCGCAACCTCCTGGTCGCGGACGTTTGCCACCTGCGCGTTCAGATCCTGATCGCGCAGCGCTTCCACGCGGGATTCGTCCTTGTCAACGATGAGAACGTCTTTGCCACGTTCGACCAACTCCTCGGCGACAGCGTGGCCCACGCTGCCACAGCCAAGGATCGCGTAGGTGGACATCGAGGAGATGGTGGCCCGGCTGCTCATGTTGTCACGGGATTGCGGCGGCCGTCACTTACGCGTTCCGACCGCTAGCCGACGACACGTCCGCGAGTGGGCAGCGCAGCCGTCTGGCCCACCGCGTATGTCAACTACCGTCGGTCAGTTGCCGCGAATCAGAACGTATTTGAGTGCCAGCCGGTAATATGGGGATGCGTTCGGGCCGGTAGCTCAGTCTGGCAGAGCGACGGACTCTTAATCCGTCGGTCGCGTGTTCAAATCGCGCCCGGCCCGCTTTCTCGAAGCCGAACACAGCGTTGGTTGATAGCGCCTGCTGGCTCGTACCGGTTGGACCACCGCTCCGCTTATCCGGAGAGCATGTCCCGTACCACTCGGCGTCGCGGTGTCCCGGCGCGCCCGGCCTGACCGAGCCACATTACAGGACGGACCACAGGACAGCTCGGGATCGAGAACCGCGACGGAGTGGTGAATCGGTGCTGCGACACTCTGATCACCAGGCCAAGCCTGTTCAATACTCACATCGCGTTTCCCACGTGCGTCCGTGACAACGCGTTTCGAGACACGACCTTGTCGCGTTGCCGGGACCTCATCGGCGTCGGCGACTCGGGAACGAGCGATGCGGTCGTGCTGTTGACAGGCAGTAGATTAATCCGGGGTGCGGTGCTCCGGCCTGCATGGTGAGTCAGCGAGCCAAGACAGTCCTCGGGCTGGCACTGATCGCTGTTGGTCTCATCCAGGTTGCCTCGTTTGCGTGGAACAGCAACCTCGGATACTCGGCCTCGGGGCTTCTGTACGTTGGCATCGGTGCTGCATTTCTCTGGGCCGAGGTGTACACCACGTCGGCGTGAGAGCGCACCACATGGCCGTCTCAGCGAGCTAATCGCCGTCCCCGGACGCTGGCTCGTTCCCCATCGCGCCCGCCCTGAACAATAGCACGGCACCGGTGATGACCGCCAAGAACTCGAGCACACGCTCCGAACCTGGCGCTTCGGAGAGCAGCGACGTCGTGCCTGAGGCGTACACCGCATAATATCGGCCGCTAACGTTGGCCACAACCGCTTCTCGCAGATCCGTCTGAGACTGGCTCGCCCCGGTCTCAACCGCCCGCTGGACCGCTGGCGAGTACTGATCAACGGGGTGCGAAACGTCCGCTACCGCCTGTGAGGCGTTCACTCGCTCTACGCTGAGACGATATGATTGTGCCGACTCGTTCCAGTCCGTGACGCGTTCGAAGACACGTCCGTCACCGGGGAACGCAAGATACCGATCTCGGGCAGCAAGCGACGGGTGTCCGTCGACGTGCCGGACACCGGGATACGATGCGGAACGTGAGCGCTCAGTGAGCAGTGCGGATTCAAACCCACAGGTCCGAGTCGGCGACCGCTCCCTGAAGCAATCGAGTCCGTTGATCTGTTTGAGCCTCGGTGAGTCTTGCTGAACCTGTATTCGGTCGTCTTCAACAGTGAGCTGTGTGGCACTGTACTCGTGCTCGGTTCCTGTGACGTCCAACAGGGGTGCCCAGAATGGAACCGTGAGTAAACACAGTGCGAGTATAACGAGCGCGATTCGAGGAGGGCGGTCGGTCATATCAACAGGTATTGGTCTAGCGTTTGTATGGATTTTGGTCAATAACAGGATCGGTTCGTCATCGATCTGGGCTGTTGACGCCGATGGCGACGGGGAGCACTGTTTGAGCGCCTGTTCGAGGGGGGAGACTGTGGCGGCCACCACGCGTTCACGGAATTCGCGGGACCAAGCGTGAGGGTGGACAGGAGGATACAGAGAGCACCAACAGAAGGGAGTCACAGTTCAACGAGAACCTGAATGCGGACATCTGCGCTGAACCAGTAGACAGCGAGGGCAACATTTCTGACAGCTGCTTTCAAAACGCGTTCTCGGAACTGCCCGAATCACGTACGAGCCCGAAGCGTGTCTCACGACGGCGGAGGTCGGTGCCTGATGGCCGTCGTGGGTAGCAAAATGTCGTTTAGGTTATATTTACTGAATTCGCGTATTTAGATTACCCCTCAGTGTGCTCTTTGTGGAAATCAATAATGTCCTCAATGTGGCGCTCATCACTCCGCGAAAGATTAGTTGAATCCAACCAATTATTGAGGATGGAGTAGTCCCAGGTTATCGTAAATTCACTTTTTCCGATTGACTGATACTCTTCTTCAAGAGAATCTGTTTCATCCCCTAGACAGACTTTTGATATAAGCACTAACATCAGGCTAGAAAACTCATCTTTTTTAGTTTTACTTGCCTCTTTTGCGTTACGAGCGTCTTGATACGCGTCTTCAAACTCTCCACACACAATTTTAGCCTCTGCTCTACCACTTAGAGCAGATACATCCTGCGAGTCAAACCGAATAGCTTGATCAAAGTCATTGATTGCCTCCTCAACGGATCCATCTTTTAGCATTAGGGCGCCGCGATTGATGAACGGACGGGGGTCTTCGGGGTCAAGCTTGATCGCCTCGTTGAGATCTTCGATGGCCGCTTCCAACTCACCAAGTTCCCGCTTTAGACTCCCCCGGTTAACGTAGGCCGCGAAGTCTTCGGGGTCAAGCTTGATCGCCTCATTGTAGTCTTCGATGGCCGCTTCTAACTCTCCAAGTTCCCACTTTAGACTCCCCCGGTTAACGTAGGCCCTGGAGTGTTCGGGGTCAAGCTTGATCGCCTCATTGTAGTCTTCGATGGCCGCTTCCAACTCACCAAGTTCCTGCCTTAGACTCCCCCGGTTAAAGTAGGCTGCGGAGTCTTCGGGGTCAAGCTTGATCGCCTCATTGTAGTCTTCGATAGCCGCTTCTAACTCACCAAGTTCCTGCCTTAGACTCCCCCGGTTAAAGTAGGCCGCGAAGTGTTCGGTGCTGAGATTGATCGCCTCATTGTAGTCTTCGATGGCCGCTTCCAACTCACCAAGTTCCTGCTTTAGACTCCCCCGGTTAACGTAGGCCCTGGAGTGTTCGGGGTCAAGCTTGATCGCCTCGTTGAGATCTTCGATGGCCGCTTCTAACTCTCCAAGTTCCCGCTTTATACTCCCCCGGTTAAAGTAGGCTGCGGAGTCTTCGGGGTCAAGCTTGATCGCCTCATTGTAGTCTTCGATAGCCGCTTCTAACTCTCCGAGCTCCTTTCTTGCATTCCCCCGGTTAAAGTAGGCTGCGGAGTCTTCGGGGTCAAGCTTGATCGCCTCATTGTAGTCTTCGATAGCCGCTTCTAACTCTCCGAGCTCCTTTCTTGCATTCCCCCGGTTAAAGTAGGCCGCGAAGTGTTCGGTGCCAAGATTGATCGCCTCATTGTAGTCTTCAATGGCCGCTTCCAACTCACCAAGTTCCCGCTTTAGAATCCCCCGGTTAACGTAGGTCGCGGAGTGTTCGGGGTCAAGCTTGATCGCCTCGTTGAGATCTTCGATGGCCGCTTCCAACTCTCCAAGTTCCCGCTTCACACGCCCTCGGCCAACGTAGGTCGCGGAGTGTTCGGAGTCAAGCTTGATCGCCTCGTTGAGATCTTCTAAGGCTTCACTATGGCGACCAATGCGTCTTTTCGAAATGCCCCGACCTCGATATGCGTCAGTAAACTCAGTATCAAGTTCGATTGCAGTATCGAAGTCGCGAATTGCTTTTTCATCCTCACCAATTGATTGCCTTGCCAATCCACGATAATAATATGCAAAATGAGGATTACCAGTAGACTCAATTATTGAATTGAGTGTTTCAATTGCAGACTTATTTTTATCTTTTTCTATTAGGTTAACGACTTCAGAAAGTTCGTCTGTTTCGTCAACGGAATCCGGTATTTCTCCTGAATAGTCTCGGTCCTCACTCATCGCCTCCAGAAAATGGCGTTTGGAAACGTTTTCTTGATTACGCAGTAGGTCGCGGATTCTGTCAGCAGTGTTCTTGGCCTTTTCGACGAACTCCTCTGGGTTTGGAAGATAATCTTCAGTTGATCTATTTAGTATCTTGGTAAAGAACTCTTCTGATCCCTCAATTTCGACAAGGTAGGCATTATCTTTAGACTCAAGTAATTTCTCAACACGGTCATTGACGTTGTGGCCGGACAGTTTGCACCAATATAGGCCTTTCTCAGATACTTCGGTTTCTTCCAAGACCCCCATGATGGATTCATCCCACCCTGCATAACCGAGTACAACCAAGCCCCAAGATTGGAGTGACTTCTTGAATGCCTGTTCAATCGGCTCATTCAGACTTGAAGTTTCTTCATCGGTGTTTTTCGTGTAGTGGAGAAAGTCGCCATGGACTTTCATGATCGCCGGACGATCAGACGGGAATTGAATTCGGGATGCACGGGCGTCATGGTCGACAAATAGTGGCCTTCGACCCGGCAGGTCAATTGAGGCGTTCACCAGTAGGTCGTCAAAATTTGGAGTGAATACGTGTGAAACCACGCCTTGTTGAAGCATCGAGGCAAGAATCATTTGACCCAGCGGCGGATCAGCTCCCTCGACAAACTGGCTGATTTTCTCTCTTCGAGCGGTGAGGTTGGGATAGGCCTCAGCGAACCAGAAGCCGTATTCCGATTCGTCTTCCCTGTGTTCAGACTCGTACTGATTCGCCCATTCGTTCAGACTCGAATCCCGCTCTTGCTCTGAATAGATATCATGTTTAAACTCCTCAACCATATCTCCACCTAGTGGGATATCTGCCGGTGAAGGGTTAGAAACGCCAGCACCGACAAGGAAGGAATAGGACCCGTCAGGGGATCTGTCGATAATTCTCACTAACTTATCGACCGAGCACCTCTGGATATCCTTTTCAGAGTCGCTGGAGAAGTCTGTCATCAGTCGATTATTTATTCCCCGTATAAATAGTAATGGGGGTAATATTCCGGGAATGATTTGTAGGCTAACGGGGGTCTAAATCCAACCTGCCCACAGAACACACCAGAGACGATCGGAGTCTATTTTTCTTCGAGTTCTTCTGTTGGAAGGTTCCCCACCAGCCACATACGGCCGTGCTCAGAAAGCTGATAGAGCGCGCGGTCTTCGTCGTAGTATTCGACAAGTCCGTGTTCTCGAAGCTTTAGGATGTGCTGTCTGATGGACTGGCGTTTCCAGTCGGTGTTTGCTTCGATAGTACCCGGATTCAGGATCAGCTCTCGGCGGCCATCATTCCAGAGAAGTTCCAAAATATCCCGGTCCATCGGTGTCATCCACTCCGCGAGTTCCGGCCGGGGCATGCAAATCTGTACGCAGTGCCTCTCGGATTACTATTTTCATCACGATGGAAGCGTGTACAATAACCAATGTTATGTGTACAAGACTGTCGGTAAGCACTAAGTGGCTTGCCTACAGCATTGTCGGCTACAGGAGCTATTCGAGAGGCGACCAACCTATCACCTCGAAAAGTGCGAGCCTCGCTGTTAGGGCAGCAGGCTCGCGCGGGCTCCTGTACCGCAGCTACAGAAGCCATGCTAGAGTCCACCGACGACGCTGAAGAGCGTTCCGACGGCGCACAGCATTTCGACTGTCCGAACTGCGGGCGGGGGGTGCAGGCGGTCACACAGCACGGGCCGACCGACGCCACCGCCAGCCCGTGCGGGTGCTCGATCAGCCCCGCGCACATCGACGCCCTCATCGCCGGGCGAGACGACGACTGACGCCGCCACTCGGACGCGGCCACGCCGCGACGCCGCCCCCGTCAGCCCGGCGCAGTCGGCGCGGACGACCACGCAAGGTTGATGGTTCGGCATTCAAAATAATCACGAAGTATGCGTGGGGCTGACGGTCGCGTGACCGACGCCGACTACCGGGAGCTGCGCGGCGCAACCGAAACCCCCCGGGAGGCAGTGGTGGTGGGGCTGGCCGGCGAGGTCGGGCTGACGTCCGCCGAGATACCGCGCGTCCGCCCGTGTGACGTCGCGCCCCACGACCACGACGGTGTCACACACTATTTCCTGGCCGTGCCCGGTGCCGACGGCGGCAGCGACCGCGACGCCTACCTCCCGCCCGCGGTCGAGCGCGACATCCGGCGGCGCGCCGACGCCGCGGGCCTGGCCGACGACGACCCGCTGGTCGACGTGTCGGCGCGCCGCGTCCAAACGCTGGTCAACGCGGTCGCCGAGCGCACCGACACGGCCGGCTTGGACGGGGTCTCCGCCCAGGACCTGCGCTCGTTTTTCGCCAGGCGGCTGCTCACCGGGGCGGGCGTCGACCCGCGTGTCGTGGCGGCAGTCGGCGGCTGGTCGCGGCTCGCCAGCCTCGATCAGTACGCCGCGGTGGACGCCGTCGACCGGGACGCCATCGCGCGGGCGTTCGACGGCACGACGCGAGCGCCGACGGACCGCAGCGAGCAGCGGGCACACGACCGGGTGGACGAAGCGCACCGCGCCGTCCTCGCGGCGGGGGACGCGCTGTCGGATGCGAGCACTCGGGGGGCCGTCGAGACGGCCGTCTGCGAGGCCTTGGCCGCCAGCGACGCCTACGAGATGGCGTGGCTGGCGCGGCCGACGACCCGCGACGACGTGACGGTTGCCGCGACCGCGGGCGGCGACCGTGCGATCCGCGACGACGCGAGCGCCGCCCCGGGCGCGACGCTCGTGCAAGCCGCCCTCGACGACGGGACAGGGCTGTTCACGCCGGCCGCGAGCGCTGCCCCGGCGGTCGCGGCGCTGCGCGAGCACGCCGCGGCGGCGGGCGTTCAGGCGATGGGTGTCGTTCCGGTTGCCGGACCCGAGGCGGCCCACGGCGTCCTGGCCGTGGGGGCGTCAACAGCACGGTTCAGCCAGCGCGAGCGCACCCTCATCACGGACCTGGGGCGTCGCGTGGGCCGGGCGGTCGCGCTGGCCGAGCAGCGCCACCGCCTACTGACGGACACCGTCCTCGAAGTCACGTTCGAGGTCCGGGCGGGGTCGGTGTTCGCGCGCGCCGCGGTCGAACAGGGGTGTGACCTCTCCCTGGAGGGTGTCGTACCCGGTGACCGGCAGACACTCGTGTTCTTCGTGCGGATCGCCGGCGCACCCGCGGACGGCGTCCGTGACTGGCTGCACGACCACGACGGCGTCGTGAGCGTGCGCGTGGTCCGCGACCAGGGCGGCGAGGCGGTGCTCGCGGTCGGGGTGGCCCCGGGCGCTGATCTCGCGATGGCGGTCGTCAGCCACGGTGGGACGATCCGGGATCTCAGCGCCGGCCCCGGTGGGGAGCGCGTCGTCGCCGGCGTGGCCCTCGAGACGGACGTGCGTGCGCTCCTCGATGCCCTCGCCACGGCGTTCCCCGGCGTGTCGCTGGCGGCCAAGCGCGAGCGCGCCCGCGGCGACGAGACGGGGCAGCGCGACGGGGCGTCGCTGCACGACGCACTCACCGACAAGCAGGCGGCGGTCCTGCGGGCGGCGTTTCACGCCGGCTACTTCGAGTGGCCCCGGGAGTCGACCGCCGAGGACCTCGCGGCCGACATGGGCGTGACAGCCCCCACGCTGCACAACCACTTGCGGCGCGCCCAGCAGAAGCTGCTGGCGACGGTCATCGACAGCGATGGTGGCTGCGACCCGGACACGCCCTGGCCGGACACGCGACAGTAACCTAGGTGTGTCCACACACCCCACCGTCGTGGGGCGGTTCCGAGCACCCGATCCCGAATGGACAATTAGGATAATTAGCGTTCGTGCTTAACAGGATGGTTGGTTTGGGTGCAACTGGGACATGAGCAACGACACCGACACCCCGGAGCTGGAGGCGCGACTCACCGACCAGGACGAGTTCACGCCGCCCGAGTCGTTCGTCGAGCAGGCGAACGTCTCCGACCCGGGTATCTACGACGAGTTCGATGCGACCTGGCCCGAATGCTGGACTGACGCGGCCGACCTGCTGGACTGGGAGACGCCGTACGATCAGGTCCTCGACGATTCGAACCCGCCGTTCTACGAGTGGTTCCCGGGCGGCGGCCTGAACGCGAGCGCGAACTGTCTGGACCGCCACCTCGACGAGCGCGGCGACGAGGCCGCCATCGAGTGGGTGGGCGAGCCGGCCGACGAAGCCAACCGCACGTACACGTACGCCCAGCTCCACCGGGAGGTCAACGAGTTCGCCGCCGGGCTGCGCGAGATGGGTGTCGGCGAGGACGACATCGTCACGCTGTACATGCCGATGGTGCCCGAGTTGCCGATCGCGATGCTGGCCTGCGCGCGCCTCGGCGCGCCACACTCGGTGGTGTTCGCGGGCTTCTCCGCGGACGCGCTCAGCACGCGAATGAACGCCGCCGACTCGGAGTATCTCGTCACCTGTGACGGCTACTACCGGCGCGGCGACCCCCTCGATCACTACGCGAAAACGCTCGACGGCCTGGCTGGGGTGTCACACGCGGTCAGTGACGTGGTCGTCGTCGACCGCCTCGGCGCGAACGGCGACGGCTTCGACCACGACCGCCCGGCCGCACACCACGACTACGACGCCGTCGTCGCCGCCCACGACGGAGCCAGCGTCTCGCCGGTCGAGCGCGACGCCACCGACATGCTGTTCCTGATGTACACGTCGGGCACCACCGGCCAGCCCAAAGGCGTCACTCACTCCACGGGCGGCTACCTCTCGTGGGCCGCCTGGACGTCGCAGGCGGTCCTGGACATCAAGCCGTCTGACACCTACTTCTGCTCGGCGGACATCGGCTGGATCACCGGCCACTCCTACATCGTCTACGGGCCCCTGGCGCTTGGCACCACGACGATGCTCTACGAGGGCGCCCCGGACCACCCCGACAAGGACCGCCTGTGGGAGCTCGTCGAGTCCTACGAGGCAACCCAACTGTACACCGCGCCGACGGCGATCCGGTCGTTCATGAAATGGGGGGTGGAGTACCCCGACGCCCACGACCTCTCTAGCCTGCGGCTGCTCGGGACCGTCGGGGAGCCGATCAACCCACGGGCCTGGACGTGGTATTACACCCACATCGGCGACGAGTCGTGCCCGATCGTGGACACGTGGTGGCAGACCGAGACCGGCGGCATGATGGTCACGGGGCTGCCCGGCGTCTCCACGATGAAGCCGGGGTCGGCGGGCCGCCCACTGCCGGGCGTCGACGCGCGCGTCATCGACACCGACGGCGACGACGTGGCGGGCGGGCGAGCGGGCCACCTGACCATCCAGAAGCCGTGGCCGGGGATGCTCCAAACCCTCTACGAGAACGACGAGCGGTTCATCGACGAGTACTGGCGGGTATACTCCGACACCGACAGCGGCGACCCCGCGGACTGGGTGTACTTCCCGGAGGACGGCGCGAAAGTCGACGACGACGGCTACATCACGGTCCTGGGGCGCGTCGACGACGTGGTGAACGTCTCCGGGCACCGCCTGGGCACGATGGAGATCGAATCGGCCATCGTCGACGTGCCGGGGGTTGCGGAGGCGGCGGTCGTCGGCGGCGACCACGACCTGAAAGGCGAAGCCGTGTACGCGTACGTGCTCACCACGGACGACCACGACGCCAGCGACGCCCTCCGTGAGCGCATCGTGGCCAGCGTGGAGGACGCCATCGGCCCCATCGCGCGCCCGGAGGCGGTCGTGTTCGCGCCGGAACTCCCGAAGACGCGGTCGGGGAAGATCATGCGCCGGCTCCTGGAGGACATCGCAAACGACGCCGACCTCGGGGACACCTCGACGCTCCGGAACCCCGACGTGGTGGAGACGATTCAGGACCAGTTGGCCGGCGACTGACCCGATTCAGAGGTCCGCGTACGGTCCGGCGGCCGCATCCGTGAGCCGCGCCATCTGGTCGTCGGTCAGGTCGATGGTCGCCGCGTCGATGTTCTCCGACAGCTGGTCAGGGGTGCGCGCGCCGACGATAGGGGCCGTGATGCCGTCGCGGTGCAGCAGCCACGCCAGCGCGACCTGGGGCGGCGACGCCTCGACCTCGTCCGCAACTGCGTCCAGGACGTCGTGGGCGTCGAAGTTCGCGTCCGTGAGGTAGGTGTCCGCCCACCGGCTGGAGTCGCTGGCCTTCGACTCGCCGGTGAGGCCGTCGTCCCGGCTGTACTTCCCGGTGAGAAAGCCCTGTGCCAGCGGGCTCCACGGGCAGACCGCAAGCCCCTGCTCGCGGGCGAACGTGAGGTAGTCGCCTTCGATCTCGCGGTCAACCAGGTTGTACCGCGGCTGGAGCACGCTGAACGGCTCCCAGCCCTCGGCGCGCGCGAGCTCGTTGGCCCGCGCGATCCGCCAGGCGTTCGGCTGGAGCGTCGACGCGCCCAGGTAATGGACGAGCCCGTCGGCGACCAGGTCGTTGAGCGTCCGCATGAGCTCGCGGGCCGTGGTGTCGCCGTCCCAGCGGTGGATGTACAACACGTCGAGGTACTCCGTGCCGAGGCGATCGAGCAGCGCGGTGATGCGGTTGCGGATGGTTTTGCGGTTCGTCCCCCGGCTGTTGGGGTCGCCGTCGCGCACCTGCCAGTAGATCTTGGAGGCGATGGTGTACCGGTCGCGGTCGCGGTCCGACAGCCAGTCGCCGATCCAGCGTTCGCTGTCGCCGCCGCCGTACACGTCGGCGGTGTCGATATACCGGCCGCCCGCGTCGGCGTACGTATCGAGGAGGTCGTGGGCGCGTTGCTCGCTGATTTCGAGGTCGCCGGACTCCGTTCGCTTGCCGAACCGCCACGTTCCGAACTGGAGGGCACTCGTCTGGAGTCCGGTGTCGCCGAGCTGCACGAAGTCGAGCGGCTGGTCGTCCGTGGGTGGCATGGTCGGCTCCGAGTAGCACGACCACGCCCATATGCGTTCAACAATCGGCAACCCGCGGCGGCCTGGCGGCCGGACGCGGGCACCCGCCGGTGGGCAGTCCAAACTGTGGGACGAACCGGCGCAAAACTCAATCCGGGGCGGACGTCAACCGAGCGTGGCGTGAATGCGCTCCCGGTACGTGGGGTTCCCGTAGATCCCCATGGCGACCACGAGCAGCGATACCGCGAGCACGACCAGCGAGCCGACCGGTCCCCGCCATTCCGGGCCGAAGAACAGCTGGACGAGGCCGAACAGGGCGCCGAAGGTGCCCATGAATACGAGCACCCATCCCAACGCGCCGGCCGACACCCGACCGATCCATTCGACTAGTTTCGTGGAGGACGACATACGTAACATGTTTGACGGAATAGGCATATAACTTTGGGAAAGCCGGTGATCAGTGACTTGCTGTTCCCGGTTCCCGCACTGGGCGGAGTGCGCGTGGCACCAATTCTCACTCACTGGAAGGCGGAATCTCCGACTCGCCGAGGCAACCGAGCGACGCCGACATCGAACGGCGGTCTGCGACCAGCCGGGGGAGGTCGTCGTACCACGATGGCGGCAACCCCCGCATGGAGACACCCCAGCACGTCCACGGAGACGTGTGCACCGCCGTCCGGATCAGGTAGCCAATGGGTCTCGAAACCCACGTCGTGACGCGCTGGCTGCCGCCAGCCCGCGTTTAATTACATATAACAACAGTTAATGTGGGTGCGCGAGACGCTCCGGTCGTGTCCGACTACACCACCATCTCTCTGAGGAAGGACTTCGTCAGCGACGTCGAAACCTACATCGAGGACGAACCGTTCGCCTCCCCGAAGGAGTTCGTGAAACACCTCGTCGTCCGCGAGATGGAGGACGACGGCGAGATCACCGAACAGGAGGCCCGCGAACTCGGGCAGAAACTCGCCGAACTCGGGTACGTGGAGTGAGCCCCCGATGGCAGACTCACGCTACCGGTCGGCGGTGAAGGCAGCGTCGTACCGCGTGTTCGCTGGTGTTCACCATCGCGTTCCTCTACACCGGCGAGTTCGGCTCCGCGGCGAAGATCGGCGTTTCTGCTGCTGTCGGAAAGACCGTACTGTACTACCTCTGGGAGCGCCTCTGGAGCACCATCTCGTGGGGACGGCAGGCCGCCTGACGAGGCGGCTTGGGAGTGGTGGCAACCCCGCACCGACCTCTCCCGGACTATGCACCGTGCGCTCGCGCACGTAAGCTGCGTGACCGACCTGCCGTCCGACCCCCAGCGGTCCAAAATCCCGTTCAGTCGATCGCGGAGGCCGCTACTCCCCTTGTGGGCTGTAGTTCGGCGCTTCGTCCGTGATCATCACGTCGTGAGGGTGGCCCTCGGTCTGTCCCGCCGCGGAGACGCGCACGAACTCGGCGTCAGCCTTGAACGCCGGGATCGACTCGGCCCCGACGTACCCCATGCCGGACTGGATGCCGCCGACGAGCTGGTGGAGCTCCGACGCCAGCGACCCCTTGTAGGGGGTTGCAGCCTCGACGCCCTCGGGGACGTACTCCTCGTCCTCGTCGTCGTCTTTGAGGTAGCGGTCGCTGCCACCGGACTGCATCGCCCCGACCGAGCCCATGCCGCGGTACTGCTTGTACTTCTTGCCGTTCATCGTGATGACGCGGCCGGGTGCCTCGTCGGTGCCGGCGAAGTACGAGCCGAGCATCACGGCGTCGGCACCCGCGGCGATTGCTTTCGCGGCGTCGCCGGAGTACCGGATTCCGCCGTCGGCGATCACGGGCACGCCGGCCGGCGCGGCGACGTCGGCGACCTGTGAGACGGCCGTGATCTGTGGCATGCCGGACCCGGTGACGACGCGGGTGGTGCAGATCGATCCCGGCCCGATCCCGACCTTGATGCCGTCGGCGAAGTCCACGACCGCTTCGGCGGCTTCGCGGGTGCCGACGTTGCCGACGACCACGTCGGCGCCGACGCTGGCTTTGATCTCGCGGGCGGAGTCGATGACGTTCAGGTTGTGCGCGTGCGCACAGTCGATGAACAGCACGTCCGCGCCCGCCTCGTCGACCGCGGTCGCGCGCTCCGTGTCGAAGGGACCGACGGCGACGCCGACGCGGAGGCGGCCGTTCTGGTCGCGGGCGGCGCTGCCGTGTTCGCGGCGTTCGAGGATGCCCTGCATGGTGACCAGGCCGACGAGGTGCTGCTCGTCGTTGACGATCGGAACGCGCTCGATTTTGTGCTCGTACATGAGTTCGAGCGCGTCGCGTGCGGTGATGTCTTCGGGGGCGGTGATGACCTCGTCGGTCATCGCCTCCCGAACGGCATCCGACTCGCCGACTTCGAGATACGGCCGGATGTCCGTCGCGGAGATGATGCCGCGTACCGTGTCGTCGTCGCCGACGACGGGGGCACCGGAGACGTCGCTGCGGTCCATCATCTCGTCGACGGCCTCGACGGTCTGCTCGGGGGCGGCCGTGACGACGTTCTCGCGGTCGATGACGAGTTCGTCGGCGCGCTTGACGCGTTCGACCTCCGCGACGACTCGGTCCGTGTCCATGTTCTGGTGGAGGACGCCCAGGCCGCCCTCGCGTGCCATCGCGATCGCAAGCCGGGACTCGGTGACCGTGTCCATGGCGGCCGACAGTACGGGGACTTCGAGTTCGACGTTCGTGGAGACGCGCGTGGCGACGTCGGCGTCGTCCGGTTCGACGCGGCTCTCGGCCGGGCGCAACAGCACGTCGTCGAACGTGA
This sequence comes from Halobacterium salinarum DSM 3754, assembly GCF_008124605.1. Classification (GTDB taxonomy): domain Archaea; phylum Halobacteriota; class Halobacteria; order Halobacteriales; family Halobacteriaceae; genus Halobacterium; species Halobacterium salinarum. The sequence goes on along the minus strand of NZ_VRYN01000004.1, from coordinate 51,474 downwards.
GCGCTTCCGGGACGCGGAGCTTCTCGGAGAATCTGCCGTCCGTTGAGGAATCGTTCGCCATGTCAAACGGTCGGTGTGAGACCGCAAAAGCGTTGCGAGATTGGGCGAACGTGACCGGGCGGAGATAGGTGGGGGAGACCACCATGCATGGTTGTGCATTCCCGTCGGGGGAACAACACGTGTACAGTTCGACGGGCGTTCTCCCACCAGTTCTTCATAGACGTTCTAAAGCATCGTTGTATTCTCGATAAACTACCACCGTGGGTAGATAACCCAAAGCCCCGACTTAAATGCCGGTATCGGTTCCTTACCATATGCGTCTCTTTGTCACGCAATCTTTATGCATTCAAACGAATTTACTGCACGTATGGACTCCATCAGTCCCAACACGAAGCGTACGACCGGCAACCACACTGCCGTTTCCCCGGACGTACCGAAATTTACCCTTGGGACGATGGACCACCGACGTGGGCGCTGGCTCGGATTCCCGCCAGCAACAAATACAGGCGCACGCACGACCGCCCGTCTGTATCGTCGCTCCGACCACACCCCCACGTTGAGAAGATAGCATATGAGCAGCTCACGTCACCCCGTTGCGCTCCGGCTGGAGCAACAGGTAGGCGGCGCGACCAAGCTTCTCGCGACGGTAACGCTGTTGCCGCTCGTCGATGGGATCTTCGCGGCGCTCGTGCTCGCCGGCGCACTCGACACGTGGGCCGGCGTCCTCCAGACGGGCCTGCTCGTGTTCGGCGGCAGCGCCACCCTGGCAGTCATCCTCGCGGAGATGGACGGCACCCGCCGCGAACAAGCCACCAGCGTGCTGATCGTCGGCGTCCCGCTCATCGTCATCGCGACCGCCGAAGCGGCGCTCGCGCCGACGGTCGACACGGTCGTCGACATCCACACCTTCGAGCGCTTCGCGGCGCTCGTCATCCTCGCGATCGCCGCGAAAACCGCCAGCGCCACCATCGGGGAGTACCTGCCGTCGCCCAGTGTCATCATCGGCCTGGGCTTTCTCGCCAGCGCGAGCCCGGCCAACGCCAGGCTCGTCACGCAGTACGAGAACGGGCTGCTGTTACACGCCGCCGCCGCCGGCGGCGTTGCAGTCACGTTCGCGCTCGTCGTCGTCGCGCTCGGGCCGGCCCTGCGCCGCGTCGTCGACATCGACCGGTTCCGGTTCGGCTCCGCCGTCGCGCTCGCCACGCTCGCGCTGTCCGTGTTCAACCTGGTGCCGTCACAAGCGCCGCTGATGGTGTTCGCGGTGGCGGGCCTGCTGGCGTTCGACCCCGACCAGGCGGCCAGCGACGACGCCGAGGCCGCCCCCGACGGCGAGGGCGGCCCGGACGGCATCACGGTCCCGGCCGACGACGGCCCCGACGCCCGCGCCACGCCCCCCGCAACTGACGGCGGGAACGGCCACGAGCCCGACGAGGCCGCGTACGGCTACCCCGGCGAGGACACCGCCGAGGAGCGCGCGCCCTGGCTGTAGCCCTCGGACCACACCGCATCGCAGTCATCGTGTGCCCGGCGACGACACGCTTTCATGTGCGCACAGTCAGGCGTACATGTATGGCTGACAACCGCGTCGTGCAGGGTCGCATGGTCACCCCAAAGAAACTCGCGGAACTCGTCGAAGGCACGTCGGTGATGGACGCCGAGCCGATCAGTGACGCCGACCGCGACTGTCCGGAGTGCGGCAGCGACGTGCTGACCGTCGGCTATATGCCGTCGGTCACGGAGTTCATCACCGGGTACAAATGCCAGGACTGCGACTGGAGCGCCCGAGAGTCGTAGCCGCTCAGTCGGTCGTCCAGCGCACGGTTTCGATCTCCGTGGTGGACGCCGCAACGACCGTGCCGACGCGGTCGCCGTCCTCGTACTCCGGAACCGCCACGCGGTCGTAGCCCTCGACGACAACGTCCCGTAGATCCCCCTCGAAGTCGTCGGCGTCCTCGACGCCCAGTCGGTTCTCGCCGCCGAGCTCCCGCACGACAATCGGATACTCTGGCATACACCCAAGCGATGCCGCGCGATCCACAAAACCCACTCGCTGCGTGGCGGTCCGGGCGGCCCCCGAATCGAAACCCTCTTGAGGAGATTCGCCGTATGATGGAACGCACGGGGCTGTGGCCAAGCCAGGCATGGCGACTGACTCCAGAGGCCCGCGCCCGGGACGACGCTCCAGACTGGTATACCGAGCGGCCGACTGATCATCGGTCCGCTGTGACGACCCTCTGGAGTTCCGAGGCGCACCGGAGATATCAGTCGATCGGGGGTTCAAATCCCTCCGGCCCCATTCTGCAAAAAAGTACTTCGGAAGCTCTTGCCGGCTTCCGTTTACTTCACGTAAATCCACCAGCGTCGGCTCCGCGGGGTGGTCCGCGTGAGCCTGTCCACGGACATCTACGCTCGTGGCCGGCGCGTCCACACGCTCACCGCGTGCCCATGCGGCTACGTCATCGCCGAGAACGAGAACCGCTGGAAACACTTTCTGGAGGGCCACTCGCCCGAAGACTTCGGACTCTCTCCGCTCGGTGAGCGTGACGAGTCCGCCGGAGGTGTTCAGCGGTGAGTCTCGAAGCGTACGGCGTCGAGACGCCCGACGTGGTCCGGGAGCCTGTCGAAGATCGCCACGACGCGGACCTCCGGGCCTGTCCCGAGTGCGGGCTGCCGGTCGGGGAGCCCACGGCGTGAGCGGGAACGCGACACGGAGGCCGTTGAGGACGACGACGCCGACTCCGACGGCTCGCGGAGCCGGTGGCGGTACCTAGCGGACTGGCGCGGAACCCCGCAGATGCTAATCGACGAGATCGTCCGCGGTGACCGCGCGGAGGACGACGTCCGAGTTCGCCTCCTGGACGACGAACACGACGCTGACGGCCCACCGCCCACGTAGCGGCGTCTCACAACCGGGCTCGCCCCGACGAATAGCGACGCCTCTGTAACGCTCGACTGTTTTTCGCGGCTCGACCGTTCGTCGACGCCCTCGATCCGCTGATTACGAGGAAAATCTCGGCACTCTCTACTTTCACACGGGTGTATACGGACTGGCCCTGTTCTGTACACTCCAGTTTTTCGCGCATAATACGTGCGCTCACACGCTCGAAAGCAGCCACTTACGCCCGCTCGCGTTCGGAATCCAGCACTCTCGGCCGCTGGCGCGTCCGCCCAAGTTACCGCATACCGCTACGGTAGTGCCCCTAAGGGGGCAGGCCAAATGCGGGGCGCGCAAACGCGCGCCCCTCACCGCAATCAGCCCCAGCTGCCGCTACCGGATTGGAGAGACGCTGAGGTACTGGATTGCGTGTGTTCAGTACATGGCAATGCAGATTGTCAGGAACTCCTACGCCTCCTGGGCTAAGGCCACAATTCCAAAACACTTCCCACCGTTCCGCAGCGACACCCGCAACTAGCCCTGACGGAAGCGCGAAGATTTTGGCTTCCAGTCGAGGTTATGCCTCAGATAGTTTCTCAAGAGCTTTCTCTTCTAACTCTGCGGCTTGCTGCTTCGCCGTGCGTCCTTGTTCCTCGAATTCGGGTAGCACGTTCATGTGTGTTCGAATCTCGTATACGCTACGACACGCTTCTGCGGTCTCTTCAACTACGTCTACCACGTCCTCGTCCACTTCCACCCCATTTGCTTCTGCAGCGTGGTTGGTGAGCTGAGTCTGAAATAGGTTCATCTCTCTCTGAACTTCATCAAATGATGTGAATTGGTTCTCCTCATACGGCCGCTCGAATTTTGTTTCCCAGGTGGACTGGACTTTATTGGCGTATGAAGCAGCGTCTGCATACCATTCAGATACTTCGTCGTCTTGCTGAATTGATCTAGACCGACGAATCCGATATTCGACTGATGCCAGAGATACGGCAACAGAGACAACGGCGCTCAAAACAATAGAAACTGTATCAACCATTACTTAAATGCGTCTTCCAATTCGGATTCGATTTCTCCTACTGCGTCATGTACTTGAGAATCATCGATATTCAGGTCAATCCGTTTATTGCAGGACTTACATATAGCAGCCCCCTCCAAATGGTTCTGGTTACTTAGCCAGATTTCTGCATCAAAGACTTCTGAATCACAACCGTCAGTTGGACAGTCGATTTCTCCCTGCTCGACCTTTTTCTCGTACTCTTCAGCGAAGCCTTGCAAAAACTCTCTACGATCTACATCAATGTCCGCGTCGAAGCTGATGTCAACCATGCCCTGAAGCTTCAGCGATATAACTTATTTCTTGGGTTGGTGAGGTGAAGAGGCTCCCACTGTCTATGGAATCTGGACAGAACATACACACCCAGATTCACGTCTTCATCCGCTCTTTAAAACAGTAAATTTAGGATGCCCTTCCCTCCGGCCACTCGTTACGCTTCCGCTCAGGTTGCCCCCCGTCACTTCTCCACTCCTCGATTCGCAACGAATACGCCCTACCCCTATTCAGGAAGTAGTAGAATAGCGCAGCTAAAAGTATCATGAGAAAGCCAATCACTGCAAGCAGGGTGTGTACCAAAATCCCACCAGCTATGTTCGCAGCGTAGAACAATGCCCCTCCAATTGCCCCACTTACCACATCCCGTGCTGCTCGATTGTATTCCCGTTGGAATAGCTCCCCATCAATTTGCTTAATCCAAGAAACCGAATTCAATCTGGACATTTCTACTAAGTTTCGTAACAGGCGATTTGGGTATAAATCTACGACCAAGAGTGGGATGCGAGTCGATCATCTCATGGTCTACTCTACGGAAGCTACTACGAAGGGTAGAACACTGACTCAGTCGACTCGCACCGACGCCTTCGTCTCTGGAACCTTGACATCCACTCGGCGTGTAGAAATTGTCTCGGCCAACTCCCGACGGATACGGGGTGGGAGATCGGGATGCTCTAGTGCGTCCTCCACGCCGTTCAGGACGTCGCCGACGACCTCGCAGGAGACCAGCACGGCGTGGGTCTTGTTGCAGTCTAAGCGGTTCGCAGCTGCCTCAATGGTGTCCTCGCGGTGTGCGTACTCGCCGTCAGTGCGGATTCGCATATTCGACTCGTACACACGACCCCGGATAACCGAATGAATTTGTCTCACTGAACACCCGAAAATCGGGGTGAGTTCACATCCTCCTATCACGGCCACGGTAGTTCCGCCGGTGCGCGGCGACGACCGAGCGCGAATATGCACACGAGCGGACACGGGTTCGTGTGCATATCCGGGCGAGCACGTTCTCGGACGCGAAACCCCACGCGTCAACGCAAGAATGGGGAACTTAGTCGAGAGAACATGGTTGACCGCCCTGAGTGTTTCTCGTTTCTACGGTTCTCTCACTTGGACGTAACAGTCTGTCTCAGTGATTTCTCAAGAACTCCTTGACCTCTTCCATGCTCAGTGTCCACTCCTCGCTTTTGCCTACCGGTATAGTGAATTCTCCAGCGAACTCGCTTCGAACGCTGGAGGCATTAACATCGAATGATTCGTCGGTCTCAGCAATCGCATGCTCTAGGATAGACTGTGCTACGTTATTCGGACCTGCACCGGTATATCCCCAGGAAAAGTCGTCTTGTGAACTGTCTCCGTAGGGAACGTGTTCAATTCGTTCGCCATCGTACAGCACTTCTCTGTCGCCTGTTTCCGGGTGTTCAAGAACTGCCCTATAGTCGGACATGCAGATAGTTTTTAATTCCAACATGACTTAAAATTGTCTCCTGCTCAAAATGAAGCTTGTATAACACAATAGCCCACAGACACTCGAATTTATGACGATCTACAGCCTACTGAAGTGCGACATCCTAGCGCAAGCGGGTAGCCGGCCACGTCCACGAACACCGTGCTCAGAACCGCTCGCTATCGAGGGAGCTGTCGACGACGAAACCGCTCAAGACCGTATCGAAGACATCCTCGTTAGTCATCGTCGGCCCCTGCGGAGACGCCGTCGTTGTCCCACGCGTGCTCGTCGTCCAGCTCCGTGCTCCCGTCGCCTTTGATTGTCGAGATCGTCGACCGATGGAGGTCGAACACCGCCCCGATCTTCGCCTGTTTCACCCCCACCTGACAGAACCGCCGAATCAGCGTGTCCCGAACCGGCTTTGAGATGTCGTCGACCGACGTCACGCCCGCCTCGTCGTCCTCGTCGTCATCGCCCGCGAGATACGAGTTCTCCGCGAAGTTCTCCATGTGCTCGACCTTCTTCTCCTCGAGCACCTGGTGTTCCGGGTGGTCGTCCAGCGGCCCCCACCGAACCCGGTGCATCCGCTTCTCCGTCATTTCCCCCGAGTGGTCGTCGACTTTCGTTTTGTAGACGACCACCACCCCGCGCTCGAGGACGTTGATACGCCAGTCGCACAGTTCCTTCAGCCGGATGTCCAGCATCGACGACGAGACGCTGGCGTACGTGGCCGATCGGGCAGCGGGAGACGCACGAGCAGGGATTGCGCTGCTTCGGAGCGCGGTCGAGCGTGCAGTTGCCGGCGACTGCGACCAGATCACGCGGGCGATTGTCGAGGACGTCGAGGAGGAAGCGCGCGCAGAGATGCGCACGCATCGGGTCCGGGAACTGGACACCGACAAGCGACTGCTCTACGAGATCATTCAGGAAGCCGGTGACGTGGACGCCGGAACCCTGCACGCCCGCTACGAGGACCGGTCGCAGGACCCCGTCGCGCGGTCTACTCGGCGGAAATATCTCGGCAGACTCGTGGAGTACGAGCTAATCGCCGTCGAGGGAAGTGGCCGAGGGAAACGGTATCTGCAGCCAGAAGTCGAGGACTGAACGCTGATGGCGGATATGACCTCGGTATAGGTTAGATATTTTAGTTGTAGGTGTGCATCTGTATCTTGTGCCTCAGCTCTGGCTGATCCCTGCTGACGAGCAATCGTTCAACGAAACCCTCGCGAAGTCGCGAAACCTCACACCTGCTCCAGACAAACCCGACGGCTTCCCGGACCATGCACGTGTGTGGGGAGTCAGAACGGACCCTGAGCACCCCGACGCACCGTGGAAGCGCAACGAACGGAACCTAGAGAAGATGGAGCCGGGCGATCCCTTGCTCGTGTATCGGAACAGTGAGAGTCGGTACGTTGCCGCTGGGCGAATTGGCGGGCCTCTCTGGCACACTGAGTGGGTGCGGGACGAATTCTGGAATGGCGGTCCGGCACTCGACGTCTTCCACATCGACCAGTGGACGAGTATCGATCTCGAACCAGAGACTGTCAACCGCATCCTCGAATACGAAGACAGCTTCTGGCCGCAGGGACTGTGGCGAGTCGCCGACGATCGACCGACGTCGCGTCTCCTCCAGCGAATCGAGCAGGAAGGAGCTAGTCTCTGAAACCGGGAGCTTACAGCGGTCTATTCTGCCACGAGTGAATCACCATCTCTGAGAAGAACCCAGCACCGTGCCCGACAAGGTTCGTGAACCTGCCTTGGCTTTGGTGATTAGCGTGGCCCCCATTACCGGAGAATCAAACAGACATATCTATACTTCCCGTTTGGGAGTCTAACCGTAACTAGCGGAATGTCTTGAGAAATGGTCTACCCTTTAGAACCGAAGGGGTGACCGAGATTATGGCGAAAATTATCCCACTTACCGCTGCCCAGATGCGGACTGACTGAGGCGCGGTTTCGAGGCCCTCAACCACCAAATCAGGTCGGAAATATATTAGTATAGGTATACTTCCCAAGAGAACAGCCAAGGCCAGATAGAGCATGCCATAAAGTATCAACAACAGTAGGACAAGAACGGTAAACAGTACACCAATGCATGCAAACATGAATAATAGAGAGCCGTCGGTATGTGTAATGGCCTCGCTAGTACTGGAGAGAACTTGAATAGCTTTCAATTCTGGAGTGGTGAAAACTCTAACCGCGAAGTACAGATCAAGAATTGCAATAGTACTGCCTGCAAGTATTGAACTATACGGTTTGCGAAGACAGGGCTGGAGAATACCGGACAGTTCTTTATTAGCCGATTTGATGCAAAGATAAATCAGCAGGACAACGGCAAAATGCGCTACCAGCGCGACGGTATACGGCCATACGTACTCGCCGGACGAAAACATCGGAACTGAGATGAATAAATCAATCGCGACAATCCCGATCGTCGGTGAGAAAGCGTGCGCTAAGGTCCAGCCTTCCCCGAGACGGTCGCGTATTATCCTGGTAAGTTCGTGAACTCTCAGGTGCAGTGTCTCGTGGAAGACGTATACAACGCTGGCTGTGATTCCACCCCTTGCGATGACTGGCGAATTCAGTCCTGATGCTACCAAGAAAATCAAGCCTCCCAAAAGAAGATACGTGAGTCTAGTCGAATAACCGTCTATCCTCGAAGAGAACGACTTGAGAAGCCCTTTAGCCTGTTTAGCAAGCTCGTTTTGCCATCGAAAGTCTCCATCGTCTCGGCCTTCCGATTTGTCGTCTGATCCACTCTCTCGGTCAAGATATCTGTTCCCATCGGACCCTTTACGCGGCATTCATACCACAGAAGAAAAACCTAAAATAAGTGAGTTGCTGTTCGTCAGAAGCAAAGGAACCCAGCCACTTTCGTTAGTATAAGGCCAGAGTCACGGTACGAGCCGACGTGCGCCACGAGTATCCCAGTGAAGAACCCGGCACCGTGTCCGACGAGGTTCGTGAAGCCGCCCTGATTCTGGACGCTGGCGGGAACGGTGGCGACCACGGCAGATTATGATCGGTTAGCGAGCCGGCTCAGGCAGAGTCTGCGCTTCGCTCCTGGCAGGTATCGACGAAGTCCTGAACCACGGCTTTGAACTCGTCCAGTTCGCCGTTCGAGACAAGCGCCTGGAAGTCTATGGCTTTCGAGTCCCGCACCTCGCTCAGGGAGCAGAGTGCTCGTTGGTAGGCTTTGTAGTCTGCTACCTCCCACGGAACGTCGTCCATCGCGTCTTCTTTCTTCGGCATCATCGCGGGCCAGATCAGTACTTCTCCGTCGACGTTCGCGGTGAAGACACTGGGGTCACCACGGTACGTTCCCTGATGGACGTCGACCTTGACCTCGAAGTTCGCGTTTTTCGCGCCGCCGATGTCGACACGGTCACCGATCTCGTGACCGAACTCGTAGAGGTCCAAGAACGCCTCCGCGGCGACTTCCGACAGCTCGCCGTTGTTCACCTTGAGCTCGAGATCCGCGTTCAGTTCATCCTCGTTCTCGACGAATGCCGGGCCAGTTCGGGACATCGACCTTTGGAGGACCCAACCCCTCAGGTAAATAAACTCCTCATCTATCGTATGCGCTTCGCCCACGGTGCCCGGCAGTTGGTGGGGCGCAACCACCGCGCCGTCGGCGGGGTAACGGTGGGCGCTGCCGCCGGCAAGCCGTCGATTCGTGACGGAGTAGTCGCTACGACCGACTACCGCGCCTTCGCTTGCTGGATTCGTTCGGCGACGCGTTCGGGGTTCTGGACGTACGGGAGAGACTGACGGTAGAAGCCGTACGGCGACTGGTCGATGTCCAGGTCAGTCCGGTCGAGCGTGACCGTCGCTGCGTCCGTTCGAGGCGGCCGCTCCGAGCGGTCCCGTTCGATCGAAACGGCCCGGATAGCCTGCAGCGGGACGTGCCACTGGACGGCGTCGAGTCGCGTGTCGTACGCGACTAGAGCGTCGCCGTACAATCGGTATTCCATCGTACCGAACGCCAGTTCGAAGTGCGCGATACCGGTCAGCACGAATCCCACTGCGAGGACGCCGAGCGCGAGGCCGGTCGCGACGAGCCCCACTGTCGGTCCGACGGCGAGGGCCACCGAGAACCCCACGACAGCCACCGCAGAGAGGGCCGCGAGTCGGGAGACGACGTTGAGCAGGTCCCACTCGGTCCGGGGGACGAGCCCGTCGAGCGCTCCCGCGGTCCGGACCGCGCGCTGCTCGACGTGGAACACCTCGGTCGGTCGCCCCGGTGGCGTCGAAATCTCGAACGGCTCCGCTCCGGTCGGCGGGTCGCTCCGCCGCGTCTCGTGGGTGATTCGCCCGACGACGAGCAGGAGTGCCACGGCCGTGAATCCAGCTGACGGGTCGAAGTCGGCCCCCGCATAGACGGTGTCGATGGCGGCCACAGGGAGTGCCATCAGAACCGGCCCGAGCCACTGCACGCCAGGGAGGATTCGTCTGGCTGGCGGACGCTCCGAGCGGACGAACTGCTGGAGCGCCGACCCGTGTTTCGCGAGGACAGCGACGCCGCCGGCAGTCAGCAGTCCGGCCGTCGGCCACGACCCGAGGGCGAACGGTGGGGCGAGTCTCCCCACCGTCGCGCCGACGGCGACGGCGGTCAGCGGGGCCGCGGTGAACAGTCCGACCACGGCCGGCTTGAGGTTGTGAATCGCTATCGGCGGCAGCCACGTGACCGGCCGGAGGGTCCCGAGCTTGGGGGTGAAGAACCGCAGCGGGTTCGGGTCGCCGTTCCGCCGCATCGCGGGCGGACCGGTCGGCGAGAACGCCTCGCGTGGAGCCGCGACCACCGTCTGACAGAAGCGGCGGGCCGTCCCACCGAGCAGGTCTACCCAGTAGACGAGGACCACGACGGACAGCGGGAACGGGTGGAACAGCACCGCCGAGAGCGCGACGAGATCGACGGACAGCGCTGCGCCGCGGCGGAAAATACCGGGCCCCATACTCCTGAATCACTGATGGGTGGGATAAAATCTGTCGTCGTCTGGTACCGCCAGCCTCGGCGGAGTCGTCCGCCGAGACACCGTTCTGTCGCAGAGGTGGTTCTGGGCGTCACTGTACTCGAAGTACTGGACCCGAACTGGATGGGTGCTCTCGCGGCGACGATGCACACACGACCAGAGCCGGCAGAACAGTCGCACTCCGAACGCCCGCGGTCAGATGCCGTCACACGCCCTTGCCACGGCTTCTAGGTCCACGTCGGCGTCGGTGTCGACGCTCACGAGGACGCCCCTGTAGTCGCCGGTGGCGTGGTGGATGCAGATGGCGTGCTCGAAGCGGTGCATCGTGCAGTGCCACTTGCCGACCCGGAAGAGCTGTTCGAGGCGGCCGATGCCGATGTCGTTGAGGATGAGTTCCTCGTGGATGTCGTCGACGACGCGGTCTTTGGTGGAGACGTCGTCGCGTTCGTACACGAGTTCGACGTCCTCGCGGTCGTAGGCCGCGAGTGACCGGAGTGCTGGCCCGGCGGCGTCCCGGAACGGGGGTACGCGGACCTCCATATCTGGAGGTACTCACAGCAGCTTGAAAAAAGTGCTAGGTGGTTTTCACCGGGTCAGGGGTCGCGTTTCGCGCCGGGGTCGGTGACCGCACCGTCGGCGGCCGAGGCGAAGAGGTCGCCGTACTTCCGGAGGACGCCGGCGTCGTAACGGGGGTCGGGTTCGCTCCAGTCCTCGCGGCGGGCCGCGAGCTCGTCGTCGGGGACTGCCACTGAGAGCTCTCGGTTGGGGACGTCGACGGTCACTTCGTCGCCGTCTTCGAGGAGCGCGATCGGGCCGCCGACCGCGGCTTCGGGCGCGACGTGGCCGACCATGGGGCCGCGAGTGGCACCCGAGAACCGGCCGTCGGTCAGCAGCGCGACGTCGTCCTCGTGGCCTTGGCCGACGACGGCGGCAGTGACTCCGAGCATCTCGCGCATCCCGGGGCCGCCCCTCGGGCCCTCGTTCCGGATGGCGATGACGTCGCCGGACTCGATGTGGCCCTCCTGGACGTACGCCATGGCGTCCTCTTCGGATTCGAAGACGCGGGCCGGGCCGGTGTGCTGGGTCTCATCTTTGCCGGTGACTTTGAGAACTGCGCCGTCTGGCGCGAGATTCCCGGTGAGGACGGTGATTGCGCCGGTCTCGTGGAACGGGTCGTCGACCGGGCGGAGGAAGTCCACGTCACCGTCCACGCTGCCGTCTTCACCGAGGTGTTCGAGTTCCTCGGCGATAGTGCGGCCGGTCACGGTCATCGCGTCGCCGTGAATCAGGCCGGCGTCGAGCAGGCGCGCGAGGACGACCGGAACGCCGCCGACCTCGTGGAGGTCGTTCATGACGCGCGTGCCGCCGGGCTGGAGGTTCGCAATCTTCGGGGTGCGGTCGCTGATGTCGTTGAAGTCCTCCACGTCGAGGTCGACGCCCGCCTCGGCGGCGAGCGCGAGCAGGTGCAACACGGCGTTCGTCGAGCCGCCGAGCGCGACCTGGACGGCGATGGCGTTCTCGAAGCTCTCTCTGGTGAGGATATCCGAAGGTCGGCGGTCCTCGCGGACGCACTCCGCCGCGAGACGGCCGGCGCGCTCGGCGACATCGTACCGGCCATTGCTCTCTGCGGGCGGGCTCGCGGAGCCGAGCGGTGCGAGTCCGATGGCTTCCGAGATGGACGCCATCGTGTTCGCGGTGAACATCCCGCCGCAAGCGCCCGCGCCGGGGCAGGCGTCGCGCTCCATCGACTCGAGTTCGTCCTCGGTCATGTCCCCGGAGGCGACGGCTCCGACGCCCTCGAAGACGTTCTGGACGGTTATCTCGCGGCCGTCGTGTTCGCCGGGCATGATGGAGCCGCCGTAGAGGAACACCGACGGGAGGTCGGTGCGGATGGCGGCCATCATCATCCCGGGGAGGTTCTTGTCGCAGCCCGCGACTGTGACGAGCGCGTCCATGCGCTCACCGAACGCCACCAGTTCGACAGAGTCCGCGATGACCTCTCGGGAGACGAGGGAGGCCCGCATCCCCTCGGTCCCCATCGAGATGGCGTCCGAGATGGTGATTGTGCCGAACTCGATTGGCATCCCGTCGCCGGCCTCGACGCCGTCGACGGCCGACTCGGCCACGTCGTCGAGGTGGACGTTACAGGGCGTGATGTCCGCGGCGGGGTTCGCGACGCCGACCATCGGCGAGGAGAAGTCGGCGTCGTCGTAGCCCATCGCGCGGAACATCGCGCGGTGCGGGGCGCGCTCGGGCCCCTCGGTCACGTCCGCGCTCGGAAGGTCCGGGTCCTTCTGTCCGGTCATGGTGCCACCTCGCACCGCGCAGCGGTAAATGTCGCGGACCGCGCAGTCGCTGCCAGCGAGCGCCCCGTCATCGGACCACCTCCAGTATGGCGTCGCCGACCTCGCGGGTCGTCGCCTCGCCGCCGAGGTCGGGCGTCGTCGGCCCGTCTTCCAGTACGTCCTCGACCGCGCTGCGGACGCGCTCACCCGCGGCGTCGTGGCCGAGGAACTCCAAGAGCATCGCCGCCGACAGCACGGCGGCCGCCGGGTTCGCGACGGCGTCGCCCGCGATGTCCGGCGCGGTGCCGTGGACAGGCTCGAAGACGCCGCGCTCCGGGCCGATGTTCGCGGACGGCAGCAGGCCGAGGCCGCCCACCAGACCCGCGGCGAGGTCCGAGAGCACGTCGCCGGCGAGATTCGGGCAGACGACTACGTCGTAGTCCGCCGGATTCTCCACGAGGTGCATCGCCAGCGCGTCCATCAGCGCCGCCTCCGTCTCGACGCCGTGCTCGGCCGCGACGCTCTCGACCGTGTCCCGGAACAGGCCGTCCGTCACGCGCATCACGTTCGCCTTGTGGGCGACCGTGAAGCCCTCTGGCGCGTACTCGCAGGCGTACTCGGCGAGCCGTCGGCTCGCGTCCTCGGTGACGACGCGCGTGCAGGTCGTCACGCCGTCCGCGAGTTCGGCCTCGTGGCCAGCGTAGACGCCCTCCGTGTTCTCCCGGAGGAAGACGAGGTCCGTCTCCGGCTGGACCGCGTCCACGCCGGGGTACGTCCGCGCGGGCCGGACGTTCACGAAGGAGTCGACGGCCGCGCGCAGCGGGAGGATGACGTCCGCGGCCGTCTCGCCCGCCGCGCCGAACAGCGTCGCGTCCGCCGTCTCGACCGCCTCCCGAGTCTCCGCCGGGAGCGGCGTCCCCTGCTCGCCGGCGACCTCGTCGCCCGCCTCGGCGTGGACGAACTCGAAGTCGCCGACGGCGTCCAGCACGTCGACGGCGACCGGCGTTACCTCGCGACCGATGCCGTCCCCGGGGACGACCGCAATCTCCTCAGTCATCGGTGTAGGGGAGGCTGGCAGCGGTCGCTTCGACGCTGTCGGCGTTCGCGGCCATCAGCGCGGTGGTGTCCCAGACGCCGTCGACGAGCGCGCGGCGCTGGGCGTCGTCGACCGACGCCTCGATGGTGGTTTCGCCGTAGCGGACCTCCTCGGCGGCGACGTCTACCTCGATTTCGGCGTCGGGGTGCTCGTCGACGTAGTCCTGTAGGGCTTCGATATCTTCCTGTGAGGCCGTCACCGTCGGGATACCGAGCGCGAGGCAGTTCCCCGCGAAAATCTCGGCGAACGACTCGCCGACGACGGCGTCGATGCCCCACCGCATCAGCGCCTGCGGCGCGTGCTCGCGGGACGAGCCACAGCCGAAGTTCGCGTTCACGGCGAGCACGGACGCCCCCTGGAAGCGCTCCTCGTTGAACGGGTGGTCCAGTGGCTCGTCTGCTCCGACGGCTCCGCCGTCTCGCGACTCCTCCGGAGTCGCGCTATCGAATCGCTCGTCGAAGAACGCGAACTGCCCGAGGCCGTCGAACGTGACGACCTTGAGGAAGCGCGCCGGGATGATTTCGTCCGTGTCCACGTCGTTCCCCCGGACTGGAACGCCCGTGCCGGTGACTCGGCGGACCGTATCAGCCGGACCGGAGCTGCTCGTCGCGTCACCCCCGGCGTTCGGGCTCACGCTCGCACCTCCCTGACCGCCTCCAGTTCGCGCACGTCGGTTACTTCCCCCTCGACGGCCGCTGCGGCGACCATCGGCGGACTCATCAGGACCGTCCGGCCGTCCTTCGAGCCCTGTCGGCCGACGAAGTTGCGGTTCGACGAGGACGCGCAGCGCTCGTCGCCGACCAGCTGGTCCTCGTTCATGCCGAGGCACATCGAGCAGCCCGCGCCCCGCCAGTCGAAGCCCGCCTCGGTGAACACCTCGTCGAGACCCTCCGCTTCGGCGGCGGCCTTCACGCGCTGGCTGCCGGGAACGACCATCGCCCGGACGTCGTCGTGGACCTCGCGGCCCCGCACGACAGCGGCGGCCTCGCGGAGGTCCGGCAGCCGGGCGTTCGTACAACTCCCGAGGAACGCCACGTCGATTGGGTAGCCCGCCATCGTGTCGCCCGGTTCGACGCCCATGTGTTTCTGGGCACTGCGGGCGGTCTCCCGTTTGTCCGCCGGGAGGTCCTCGGGGGCCGGAATCTCCTCCGAGATGCCGACGCCCTGCCCCGGCGTCGTCCCCCAGGTCACGACCGGTTCGAGGGCGTTGCCGTCGACGGTGACAACATCGTCGTACTCGGCGTTCGGGTCGCTGGCGACGGACTCCCAGTACGCCCGCAGTTCGTCGAAGGCGTCGCCCTGGGGGACTGCGTCGCGGCCCCGCAGGTACTCGTAGGTGGTCCCGTCTGGGTTCACGTATCCCGCGCGAGCGCCGCCCTCGATGCTCATGTTGCAGATGCTCATCCGGCCCGCCATGTCCATCGCCTCGACGGCCTCGCCGCCGTACTCGTAGACGTAGCCGACGCCGCCGTCCGTGCCGAGCTTCCGGATGACGGTCAGGATAACGTCCTTCGGCGTGACGCCGTCGCCCAGTTCGCCGGTGACCTCGATGCGGCGGACCTGTTTCTTCTCCATCGCGACGCAGCCAGTCGCCAGCACGTCCCGAATCTGGGAGGTGCCGATACCGAACGCCAGCGCGCCGAACGCGCCGTGGGTGGCCGTGTGGGAGTCACCGCAGACGATGGTCATCCCGGGCTGGGTCAGCCCCTGCTCCGGGCCGACCACGTGAACGATGCCCTGCCGACCCGTCGTCGGGTCGTCGAAGTCGATGCCGGCCTCGCCGACGTTCGCCTCCAGTTCCGCCATCATCTCCTCGGCGGCGTCGTCGCTGTACGGCCGGGACTGGTCGGCGGTCGGGACGATGTGGTCGACGGTCGCGTGGGTCCGCTCCGGGTACGCCACGTCCAGCCCGCGCTCCGCCAGCATCCCGAACGCCTGCGGGCTCGTCACCTCGTGGACGAGGTGGAGGCCGACGAACAGTTGCGTCTGGCCCGTCGGCAGCTCGGTGACCGCGTGGCGGTCCCAGACGTGGTCGTACAGCGTGCCGTCACTCATCGTTTACGGAGTTGTCGTCCCCGTCCGGGGCCGATTCGCCGCCGCGCTCCCAGACGCGGTTCGCGCTCGCGTCCTCGTCCGGCGGCGTCTGGTCGACGTCCTTCATCTTCTGGCTGTCCTCACCGTCGCCGCCGTCTTCGGCGTCCGCGCCGCCGTCGGGGCGCTGGGCCGCGGCCACGCCGCGCTCGCCGCCGTCCGCGACGACCGCCGGCCCGCGTCGGAACACCGTGCCGACGGCGTGGTCGGGGTCGACGGGGTTGCGCTGGCTGACCGACCGCATCGTGCGCTCAGTCATCGGCGGACACCTCCGGCTCCCGCTCGGCCTCGGACGCGGTCTCGTCGGCCCACGCGAACAGGCTGCGGAGTCGCTCCCCGACGTCCTCGATGTCGTGTTCCTGCTCGGCTTTGCGGCGCTGCTTGTACGACGGCCGGCCGGCCTGGTTCTCGGCGACCCACTCGGTCGCGAACGCGCCGTTCTGGACCTCCTCCAGAACTTCTTCCATGTTCTCGCGGACGGACTCGTCGACGACAGCCTCACCGCGCGTCAGCCCGCCGTACTCGGCCGTGTCGGAGACCGAATCCCACATCGCGCCGATACCGCCCTCGTACATCAGGTCCACGATGAGTTTGAGTTCGTTCAGGCACTCGAAGTACGCCATCTCGGGGCTGTACCCGGCGTCCACGAGCGTCTCGTAGCCCGCCTTCGTGAGTTCGGCGACGCCGCCACAGAGCACGGCCTGCTCGCCGAACAGGTCGGTTTCGGTCTCCTCCCGGAACGTCGTCTCCACGACACCAGCCCGCGCACAGCCGATGGCGTCCGCGTACGCCAGGGCCTCCTGCCGCGCCTCGCCGGTGGCGTTCTGGTAGACCGCCAGCAGCGCGGGCGTGCCCTCACCGGCCTCGTAGTTCCGGCGGACGAGGTGGCCGGGAGACTTCGGCGCAATCATCGTCACGTCGACGCGCTCCGGCGGCTCGATCTGGCCGTAGTGGACGTTGAAGCCATGGGCGAACTGGAGCGTGTCGCCCGCGTCGAGTTCGGGCTCGATGGCGTCGAACACGTCCGGCTGAACGGTGTCCGGCACGAGCACGGAGACGACGTCGGCCTCGCTGGCTGCCTCGACTGGGGTCGCTACGCGCAGCCCGTCGGCTTCGGCCGCCCTCCGGGAGTCGGAGGTCTCCCGCAGGCCGACGACCACGTCGACGTCGCTGTCGGCGAGGTTCTGGGCGTGCGCGTGCCCCTGACTGCCGTAGCCGAGGACGGCGACCGTCTTGTCGTCGACGTGTCGTCGGTCCGCGTCGGACTCGTGGTACACTGGTTGCGTGAACTGCTCGTCTCCGCTCGGACTGCTGTCTGTCTCTGTCATTTGAGGTGGTCTGGAACGACTGCTGTTTTCGTCTCGCCACGGGCCAGTGCCGTCTGGCCGGTGCGGGCGATCTCGCGGATGCCGAACTGGCGGAACGCGTCGATGGCGTCGTCGATTTTCTGTTCGTCACCGGTGAGTTCGACCGTCACCGTCCGCGGCCCCGCGTCGAGGGTGGTCCCGCCGTACATTTCGGTGATTGCGTGGACCTCCTCCGGGCGGTCGGCGTCCACTTTGACGACGACGAGCTCGCGGGCGAGCGCGTCGGCTTCGAGTTCCCGGACGTGGATGACGGGAACGACCTTCGCGAGCTGCTTCTCGACCTGGTCGATGCCCGGGTCGGGCTCCTCCACGACGACGGTGATGCGCGCCCAGTCGTCGTTCTGCGTGTCCGCCACGGTCAGCGACTCGATGTTGAACTGCCGGCGGCTGAACAGCCCGGAGACCCGTGCCAGCACGCCCGGCTCGTGTTCGACGAGCGCGGAGATGACCGTGCGCCGGGCCGGATGCTCGGCTTCCGCCTCCGGGTCGACGCGGACGCCCTGGGCCGTCCGCCGGCCCCGCGGCCGCTGGCGGTCCTCGGGCGCGGGACCCGGGAGCCCCCGCTGTTCGTTCCGGCCGCTCATAGGTGGGCCTCCGAGAGCGCGAACTGGCCGTTGTCGCCGCCAGACGGGACCATCGGGTAGACCTCCTCGGTCGGGTCGATGTAGACGTCCACGACCGCCGGCCCGTCGGTGGCGAGCGCCGCCTCGACGGTGTCAGCGACATCGTCGTAGCGCTCGATGCGGAAGCCGTCGGCACCGAACGCCTCGGCGAGCGCGTCGAACTCCGGCACCCAGGGGTACTCCGAGGCCATCCGCCGGCCGTCGAAGAAGGCGTCCTGCCACTGCTTGACCATCCCGATGGCCTCGTTGTTCAGCACGAAGACCGTGATGTCGAGGTTCTCGCGGGCCGCAACGACGAGTTCCTGACACGTCATCAGGAACGAGCCGTCGCCGTCGAAGCAGACGACGGACTGGTCGTCGTCGGCCGCCAGCCGCGCGCCGACGGCGGAGGGCAGCCCGTACCCCATCGCGCCGAGGCCGTGGCTGGACACCCACGTCCGGGGTTCGGTGTACGTCCAGTACTGGCAGGCCCACATCTGGTGCTGGCCGACGCCGGTCGTGACGACGGTGTCGTCGTCGGTCGCGGCGTCGACGGCCTCGACGACGAACTGCGGTTTCACCGGCTCGTCGTCGGGGAACGCCGACGCGTCGGGTGCGCCGTCGTCGGTCTCGGCAGCGGGCACCGCGTAGTCCATCGGGTACTCCGTCTGCCAGTCGCTGCACTGCGCCAGCCACTCGTCCGTGTCCGGCGAGCCGTCCATCGCTGCCGCCAGTTGGTCGAGGACGGTACCGGCGTCCCCGACCAGCGGGTGGTCGGCCTCGACGTTCTTCGAAATCTCTGCCGGGTCTATGTCGACGTGGACGACGGTCGCCTCCGGCGCGAACGAGTCGACGCCGCCGGTCAGCCGGTCGTCGAATCTGGTGCCGACCGCCAGCAGGCAGTCGGTCATCGTCGTCGCCATGTTCGCGTACCCGGTGCCGTGCATCCCCGCCATCTCCAGTGCGAGGTCGTGGTCTTCCGGGAACGCGCCGATGCCGGGCATCGTCGTCGCCACCGGAATCTCGTGGTCTTTCGCGAACGCCCGCAGTTCGTCGGTGGCGTCGCCCTTCACGACGCCGCCGCCCGCGAGAATCACGGGTCGGTCGGCGGCAGCGATGGTAGCTGCGGCGGCGTCGATTGCGGCCTCGTCGGCTCGCTCAGGGACCGAGACGGTGCCGGGAACCGTCGGTTCGGTCGGTTCGGCGTCCGTCTTATCGGTCGGTTCGGCGTCCGTCTTATCGGTCGTCACGTCTTTCGGGAGGTCGACGAGGGTCGGCCCCTGTCGACCGCTGGCCGCCAGCGCGAACGCCGTCGACACGTCCTCGCCGACCTCGTCGGCGCTCGACGCGAACGTGTTGGACTTCGTGATGGGGGTCGTGACGCCGACCGTGTCCGTCTCCTGGAACGCGTCGTTGCCGACCAAATCGGAAGGGACCTGCCCGGTGAGCGCGACGACCGGCTCGGAGTCCATGTCGGCGTCCGCGATGCCGGTCACGAGGTTCGTCGCGCCGGGCCCCGAGGTCGCCATGCAGACGCCCGGCTCGCCCGTGACTGCGCCGTACGCGTCCGCAGCGTGGGCCGCCCCCTGCTCGTGAGCCATCGTCACGTGGGACACGTCGTCGGCGTCGTACAGCGCGTCGTAGACCGGCATGATAGCGCCGCCCTGCACGCCGAACACCGTCTCTGCACCGGCTGCTTCGAGCGCGGCGACGACCGCGTCAGCGCCGGTCGACGTCTGCGTCGTCTCGTCGGTGCTGTTCTCCCGCTCCGGGTCGCGGCCGTCGTCCGTCTCCCCCTCGGGAGTCGGCGCGTCCGCGTCGGGCGTCGGTTCACCCGGCGCGTCCGCGTCGTCGAACTCCGGCACTGCGCCGTGGTCTGTCATCGATACCCCTCGGTCCGTGTCGTGTCTCGGGTGTCTGCTGCGTGTGTCATTGCGGATGCTGCGGTGGCTGTCGGTCTGGAAATTCGGTACCGGCCGGGTCGGTGAGAAGTGTAGGTAGGGGAGCTTACGCCCCTACAATACCGAGTCCGACAGCCACACCGCTGCCCGCGAGAACGGCCGAGCGTGCGGTGTGTGACTGCATCGTACACTCCGCTATCGCGCGGCCACGTATAGATGTGACTGGTGGCGCAAGGCTTGCCGGCCGGCGTCACGCCGTCACCTCACCCCGTTCGCGTCGGACGCCCACTTCGCCGGCGAACGCCCGCAGCATGGTTTCGGTGACGACCCTGTCGTCGGCGGCGTGCGCTTTCACCTTCCGGGTGACCGCACGCAGCTCCTCGTCGGTCGGCTCGAAGCCGGCGTCCTCCAGATGCTGGCGGACGGCGTGTGTCCCCGAGTGCTTCCCGAGCACGACTTCGCGCTCCGCGCCCACCATCTCCGGCGTCATCACGCCGGGCTCGAAGGTCTCGCTGTTCTCGATGACGCCCGCGGCGTGGATGCCGGACTCGTGGGCGAACGCGTTCGCGCCCACCACCGGCTTGTTCACCGGGACTGGGACCGACGACCGGTCGGCCACGGTCGCCGCGATGTCGGCGATGGCGGTCGTGTCGACGCCGGAGTCGGCACTGTAGACGCTCTCGGCGGACATCACGACCTCCTCGAACGCCGCGTTGCCGGCGCGCTCGCCGATGCCGTTGACCGACACCTGGACCTGGTCTGCGCCCGCCTCCACGCCCGCGAGGGCGTTCGCGGTGGCGAGTCCGAAGTCGTCGTGCGTGTGCACGTCGATTCGAGCGTCGGTGTGGTCGCCGACGAACTCGACCAGTTCACCGAACCGCCGCGGGGTCGCGACCCCGCACGTGTCCGGGATGTTCACCCAGTCTACGCCGGCGTCGTCGACGGCCTCGACGACCTCGGCGAGGTACTCGGGGTCGGTCCGGGTGGCGTCCATCGGCGAGAACATCACCTCGACGCCCGCCGCCTCGGCGCGCTCGACGGCCGCCACGGACTGGTCGACGACCTCGGCGCGCGTGCTGTGCATCGAGTCCTCGATCTGGACGTCGCTGGTGGACGCGAACACGTGGACCATGTCCACGCCGGCGTCCACCGCCGCGTCCACGTCCGAGGCGACGACGCGGGCGAGCCCGCAGGTCGTCGCCTCGGTCGCGTCGGCGACGTCCGCCACGGCCTCCGCTTCCGCCTCGCCGTTGGCCGGAAACCCGGCCTCGACGACGTCGACGTTCGCGTCGTCGAGCGCGGCGGCTATGTCGCGCTTGTCGTCGTAGCTGAACGACGTGCGTGGCGTCTGCTCGCCGTCGCGGAGCGTGGTGTCGAAAACTCGGACTGACTCGAACTCGTTACGCTGGGCTAACGTGCCCTCGAAGAACCCGTTCCCCCGGACTTACACCGGGCGTCTCGTTGTGAGACATCGTATCACTCCCCAGTCCGCGGTTGCACTTACGTCTTCCCCCGCTGGCAGACGTTGCCAAAGGACGCGCCCTCTCGTTGGTGCCGCGACTGCGGCCTGCTCGCCCGAGAATCGGACGCGAGTGCGCCCAGAACACCTATTCGCGCGGGGAGTGTTGGGATAACACATGGACCGGCGTCGAGTCATCGTCGTTCTCGGTGTGGTCGCCCTCGTCGCCCTCGCGGGGTGTACGGGCGCGGTCAGCGACGGGGCCGTCGCGCCGAGCGAGCAGACCGACGCACCGCCCGATTCCCAGTCCGCGTCGGGGAGCCAGCCAACCGTCGACTCACCGAACGGCACGCTGTCTGTCCACTTTCTCGACGTCGGCCAGGGGTCGAGTGTCTTCGTCGAGGGTCCGACGGGCGAGACGATGCTCGTGGACTCGGGGGACTGGCGCGACGACGGCGAGGACGTCCTCGCGTACCTCGACGCCCGGGGCGTGGAGCGCCTCGACTACCTCGTGACGAGTCACGCCGACGCCGACCACATCGGCGGCCACGCCGCGGTCATCGAACACTTCGAGACCGAGAGCGAGGGCGTCGGTGCCGTCTACGACCCCGGCATCACGGCGTCATCCCAGACCTACGACAACTACCTCGACGCCGTCGAAGCCCACGACGTGCCCCTGTACGAGACGCGCGCCGGCGACCCGATTCCGATGGCCGGCGTCGACATCGAAGTGCTCGCGCCGCCGCGCCGCCACCTCGCGGGCGGCGACCGCAACGAGAACAGCGTCGTCCTCCGACTCGGGTTCGGGAACACGACGCTGTTGCTGCCGGGCGACGGCGAAGACGAAAGCGAAGCGTTCCTCGTCGACGAGTACGGCGACGGACTGAACGCGACCGTGCTGAGCGCGGGCCACCACGGCAGCGCGTCGAGTTCGGGCGCGACGTTCCTCGACGCCGCGACGCCGCGGGTCGCCGTCGTCTCCAGCGCGTACGACTCCCAGTACGGCCACCCCCACGAGGCGGTGCTCTCGCGGCTCGCCGAGCGCGGCGTTCGGACGTACTGGACGGCCACCCACGGCGCGGTGCGCGTGACCAGTAACGGGTCCGCCGTCACCGTCGCGACACAGCGCGACGCGCCGACGGGCCCGCTGGCCCTCCGAGACGGAGCCCCGAGCGACGCCGAACCGGCGGACGACCTCGCGGTCCGGGCCGTGATTCCGGTGGCGGGGCCGGTGGCGGACGTGCCGCCGACCACCACCGAGCAGATGGACGGTTCGCTCTCGGTCGTGGACGTCCACGAAGACGCACCCGGCGACGACAACGAGAACCCGAACGGCGAGTACGTCGTCTTCGAGAACGACGGCGCGGAGCCACTGAACCTCGGCGGGTGGACTGTCACCGACAAGGCCGGCCACGAGTACGTGTTCCCGACCGGGCTCGAACTCGGACCCGGCGAGCGCGTGACGCTGTACACGGGCACCGGAACGGACACACGGACGGCGGTCTACTGGGGACTGGACCGCGCGGTGTGGAACAACGCCGGGGCCATCGTTACGGTGCAGGACGACGACGGGTCGACTGTGACCCGGGAGGCGTACTGATGCCGGCAGACGGAACCTACACGGGCGTCGTGGACCGCTTCGAGGGGGATCTGGCGGTCGTGCTGCTGGAAGTCGACAGCGAGACAGTCGGCGAGCGCGCGCTGGATAGGGCTCGGCTACCCGAAGCCGGCCGCAGCGTGGACGCCGTCCTGCGCGTCGAGGTCGAGGACGGCCGGGTAGCTGCGGTGTCGTACGACCCCGACGAGTCCGAGCGGCGCTCCGGGCGTGCACGCCGGCGATTCGGCGAGCTGTCCAGCCGACCGCCGGCAGCCGACGACGACCCGGACTCGGGCTGACCCGGGATCCTACCGGCGGGTCGCGAAACGCGGAACTAACAATCAGTGCGTCCGTCGACGGTAGCCGGTATGGCGCTCCTCGACTCTCTGGTCGTCTTCGTCGTCAGCCTCCTGGTCGGCGCGCTCGGCATCTACGTCGGCGCGCGGGTCGTCACCGACCGCGAGGACTACACGTACGCCATCGTGACGGCGCTGCTCGGTGCCATCATCTGGGCAGTCGTCGGCTTCCTGTTGGGCTGGATTCCGCTGCTCGGACCGTTGCTGGTGTTGCTCGCGTACGTCGCCGTCATCAACTCCCGGTATCCCGGCGGCTGGGGGAGCGCCGTCCTCATCGCGTTCGTCGCCTGGCTCACCGTCCTCGTCGTGCTCTACGCGCTCGCGTTCCTCGGCCTCTCGACGTTCGATGCGGTGGGCGTCCCCGGCGTCTGAACCGGAACTCTGAGAAGAACGAGCGCGGGAGACACCGCGACGGTAGTGTCTGACCCGAGCGCCCGCCATACCGTGGTTTTCACGCCAGATAATCGGAGCGAACGTTTATGAGTGCCCTGCGACTCCAGTCGAGTACTCGCGTCGGTATCCGCGCGGGCACTACGCACATGTTCGAGTTTATCAACGACGAGGACGAGCGGGGTCAGGTCGGGATTGGCACACTCATCGTGTTCATCGCGATGGTGCTGGTCGCGGCGATCGCCGCCGGCGTCCTCATCAACACGGCCGGCTTCCTCCAGTCCAAAGGCGCAGCCACGGGCGAGGAAGCCAGCGCACAGGTCTCTAACCGTATCGATGTCGTCTCCGCCTACGGCAACGTCAATAGCTCCGACATCGTCAACTATACGAACCTGACGGTGCGGCAGGCGGCTGGGGCTGACAACATCAACCTCAGCAAGTCCACCATCCAGTGGATTGGCCCGGACACTGCCACTACCCTCGTCTACAACACGAGTAATCCGGACGATACGAACTTCACGACCGAGCAGATCAAAGGCAACAACAACCCCGTGCTTGTCGACCAGTCCGACCGCCTCACGATTGTCATGAACTCGTCGGCAATCACGGAGAACGGTCTGAAGGCCGGCGAAGAGGTCCAGCTCACGCTGACCACCCAGTACGGTTCGAAAACGTCCTACTGGGCGAACGTTCCCGAGTCCCTCAAGGACAAGAACGCCGTCAATCTGTAACGGCCCCACTCTTCTGTTGTTTTTCGGACTCGACAGACACAGTCGGGTCCAGCGCCGGTTTCCGGCGCGTCGTACTGACGCTTTCCAGTGGCCGCTGCGACTGCGCTAGTTGGTGAACGCCCAGTGCCCGGACGGCGTCCGTTCGACCGTGCCGATTTCGCTGGCGGCTTCGAGGACGCGCCGCACTTCCTCGTCGCTAGGGCGGTGGTCGAAGTGGATGTCGTTGCGGACGTTCGAGATAGAGAGCGGGTCGTCTCGCTGAGCGTGCCGCAGTACCGACGCCCAGATGCGGTCTCTCGTGGTGACGTCGCGGTCCATGGACTGTGCTGGAAGCCCGTCGTCTTTGGTGTTCGGTACCCGGACCGGGTTGCCGGGACGACCCGTCACGCGGTCGAGACGAGTCGGTGCACCGTACCCGACTGCCCCGTCGGCGTCCCGGAGTCGGTGGTGGCGACGTACAGTTCGTCGTCGGCGCCCCGGCCGAACGCGAGCAGGTACTCGCCCGGGCCGGTGTCGCCACCCGTGAGGTCGACCGTCTCGGTCTCCCAGAGGCCGTCGTCCGGTCGTGCGATGAAGAGGCGGCCGTCGGCCTGCCAGTCGCCGAAGACGTATGCGCCGGCGAGCCCCGGGAGCGCGTCGCCGGTGTAGCGGTAGCCGCCGATGACCGAGACGCCGGAGAGGTCGTCCCCGTCGTGGGCGTACTCGACGATGGGGTCGCGGAGCGGGTCGCCGTCGGCTGTCTCTGTGGGGCAGTCGTCAGGGGGCGACCCGGGGGTCTCCGGGTCGAAGCAGTGGGTGGCCTCCCGGACATTCCAGCCGTAGTTTCCGCCGGACTCGACGACGCTCACCTCCTCGAAGCGGTTCTGACCGACGTCCGCGACGTAGAGGTCGCCGTCGGTGAACGAGAATCGCCAGGGGTTCCGGAACCCCCAGGCGTACTGCTCGTCGAGCCCCGGCCGGCCAACGAGTGGGTTGTCCTCGGGGATGCCGTAGGGCTGGTCGCCGTCGGCGTCCACGTCGATTCGGAGAACACTCCCCAGGAGGTTCTCCGTGACGTCTTGGCCGTTCCCGCCGTCGATAGCGTCGTACCAGTCCGCGACGTGGCCGGTCCCGACGTCGTTCGCGCCGCCGCCGTCGCCGGTGCCGACGTGGAGGAAGCCGTCCGGACCGAAGGCGACGCTCCCGGCGTTGTGGTTCGCCTGAGGCTGTGGGAGTTCCAGGAGGCGTGTCTCGCTGTCGGGGTCGGCGCTGCCTTCGGTGACTCGGAACGACGACAGGACGAAGCGGTGGCTGTAGTTCGGCGGCGTGTCGACGGTCGCTGGCGCGCTGTATCGCGCGAAGACGCGTCTGTCGGCCTCGAAGTCGGGGTGGAAGGCGAGGCCGAGCAGGCCGCGCTCCTCGTAGCCCGAGAGGTCGACCAGCCGGTCGCGCACGTCGAGGAACGGCTCCTCGCGGACGCCGTCGCGACCGACTGCGTACACGACGCCGGGCTGGTCGGACGACGTACGGCGTCCTCGTGTCGCCTGGTGCGAACTCGACGCCGAGCGGGTTCGCGAAGCCGCCGGCGACGAACTCGGTGCCGACGGCGTCGGGCGTCTCGCTTCGACTACCCGTCGGCGTCGTCCCGCCGTCCCGGACGGTCGTCGTTCGGCTGGGCTGGTCGGACGACCCGAAGCCGGTGTCGAGTGTCAGGCAGCCTGCGAGCGCGCTGCCCGCGCCGAGGGCGAACCCCGCGCGGAGGACCTGGCGGCGGGTGTGCCGACGGTCGTCAGTCATCAGTCCACCCCGGGAGCGTGTCGGACGACGCGAGTGCGCGGCTGAGTGGTCGCATACCATCCACGAGGGCCGCAACCGTGTTAGGTTTTGACGGGGCGTGTCTGGACCCGGTCGGAAACCGGCCGACAGCCGGGGCGTAATCCGGGCTGGCGTTCGACGCGCACGTGGAGATCGGCACCGGTGAGGAACAGGTCTCGGTCTCCACCCCACGGACCCAAATATGGAACGCAATCCAAAACCGATATATCCGGCGCGCGGTGAGTGTCCGGTATCGTGACGAACACGCAGGTCACTCTCGTCCAACTCGACAACTACGGACCGTGGACCGTGACGCCGTCCCCCCGGCGGGAAGTCGACCTCCAGACGCTCCAGTCGCGGCTGTACGCCGACCTCTCGCAGGCCATCGGGATGCGTGACGGCTACACCTTCTTCACGCGCTTCGACAACATGGTCGCGGTCACGAACGGCCTCGACCTCGAAGACCACGCCCGCATCCAGGAGTCGATTCGGAACCGCTACCCCGTCACCGTCAGCCTCTCCATCGGGACGGGAGCCACCCCCGCAGACGCGCTCGTCGAAGCCACCGCGGCCATCCAGGACGAGGGCAGCGCCCAGGACGCCGACCGCAGCGAACTCCTGCTCGGCCAGCCGGTCCCCGAGTCCGAGCGCAGCGACGACGACGTCCAGATCGCGCACTTCGACGTCGTCGACGCCACGGGCAAGTACACCGACGAACTGGACGCGTTCTCCTCGTTCATCCACATCGAGCAGGGGTACGCCGAACTCATGAAGCACATGCACGTCGCCCACGACTCGCTGTCGTTCTTCGTCGGCGGCGACAACATCATCGCCGTCTGCCCCGGTCTCTCCGAGGACGACTACGCCGAGGCCGTCGAACACGTGCGCGAGACCGCCGGCGTCGACCTCCGGGTGGGTGTCGGAACGGGCGCGTCGCCCCACGACGCCGGCATGGGAGCCAAGCACGCGCTCGAACTCGCACGCGAGGACGAGACCGACGTCGAAGGCGACCTGCACTGACCGCGACCGGCCGCCAGACTACTCTTCGGCTTTCACGTTCAGCACCGGCGTCAGCGTCTCCTCGACGGTCGCCGTCGCCTCCAGCGCCGACAGGATGCCGTCGGTGTCCTTGTACGCCATCGGAGCCTCGTCGAGCGTCGCCTCGGTCACGCTCGACGAGTACACGTCCCGCATCTCCTCGCGGAACGTCTCCACGTCGAACTCGTCGAACGCCCACCGGCGGCTCCCCCGGCGACCCGCGCCGTGTGGCGCGCTCCGGTGCCAGTCCTCGTTGCCGAGCCCCCGGACGAGGACGGCTCCGTCCCGCATGTTGAACGGGATGACCCCGCGCTCGCCCTCGTGGACGCGCGTCGCGCCCTTCCGAATCACGAGGTCCTCGAAGTCGACGTAGTTGTGCGTCGACACGACGCTGTCCAGCACCTCGGCGTCCAGCACGTCGGCGACGGCCTCGGCCATCCGACGCCGAGACACCGCCGCGTACGTCTGCGCGAACACCATGTCGTGGAGGTATCCTTCCCGGGCCGACCCGGAGAGGTAGTCGAGGTCGTCGCCGTCGTCGTCGCCGGCGGCCTCGACCATCCGCCCGATGTCGCGGAGATCGTCCACGAGGTCACTGATCTCCTCGCCGTCGAGTCGCGTCCGAATCTCGTCGGTTGCCTTCCAGTCCTCGCCCCGGCCGCCGAGCAGCCACGTGACGAGCGTCGCGTCCGAGACCGAGTCCAGGTCGAACTTGTACGCGAACTCGGGGACGTCCGTCAGCGCCTCGCGAGCGCGGTCAGCGCGGTCGTCACAGAGCTCCGTCGCCCGGTCCTGCCAGTACTGGGCGATGGTCAGCCCGATGCCGCGCGAGCCGCTGTGGACGACGACCCAGTAGTGGCCGGTCTCCTCGCTGCGCGCGACCTCCACGAAGTGGTTGCCGCCGCCGAGCGTCCCGACGGAGTTGATGGCCCGCCGCTGGCTGTACCCGACTCGCTCGCAGAGGTCGGTGAAGTACTCGCCGCCGAACTCCGCGTCGACGCTGATGCCGACGTCGTTGTGCTCGGTGAGCTGGCGCACCTTCCGCTCGCACTCGTCCCACGGGAAGTCGTCTATCATGTGGAAGTCGACGGCTTCGTCGACGTCCCCGAACGTGTCCGCGCCGAGGGGCACCCGCTCCCGGATGGCACGGTCCACGGCTGCCGGGTCGTCCTGCAGCCGGTCGTGTGGCTGCTCGCCGAGGTCGAGGGCGGTCATCCCGCAGCCGATGTCGACACCGACCGTGTTCGGGCAGATGCGCTCGCCGAGCGGCATCGTGAACCCGATGACGGCACCAGCGCCAGCGTGCGCGTCGGGCATCACGCGGATGTCGTTCCGGAACGCCTCGTGGTCGGCGATTGACTCGACCTGGTCGAGCGTGGCCTCGTCGACGTTCGTCGTCTTGATTTCGACTGTCGCGTACTCGCCGTCGATCGTGATTGTGTCTTCGGGCATCGTCTCACCAACTGGGGTCGTCGCCCGCAGTGCGGACGCGACTACAGGTACTGTAACGGGCTACTGGAACTTGAACACTCGCGTCGTGTGACAGAAATTAACGTCGGTGGCCGTGGTCCGTCCGCGACGCCAGAGCTACGCTTCGCCGGTCGTGCCGGAGTCGGCCGGCGCAACGGGATCGGAGTGGTCTACAGTGTCGTCCAGTCCCTTCTTGAGAACGTAGGCGATGCTGGCGATGCCGAGCAGGAAGCCGAGTTGTCGGAGTCGACCCATGCGTGGGCGTAGCTGGGGCTGGCAGTAACCAGTTCTGGTGTCGGCCCGGCCACCGCGGGCACGGTCGTCAACGTCTTTTCGGTGTGGGCCGAACCTCTCCGCGTCACGTGACCGCTGCGACGCATACTGCCGGCGGCCGTCCGCGTCCTTGGACAGTGGCCGGGACGCGCAGTGGACCGGACTCGGGTGACCAGAGCCGGGGTGAGGGGCGCTGACGCTGGACGAGTACACGCAGGACGCGAGTTCGACACGCGAGGAGCGCATCGTCCTCCACGTCGACATGGACTGCTTCTACGCGTCCTGCGAGCGCCGCCGCGAACCCGAGCTCGCGGGCGAGCCGCTCGTCGTCGGCATGGGCTACGAGGCGGGCAAGACCGTCGGCGCGGTCGCCACCGCGAGCTACGAGGCCCGGGAGTACGGCGTGGAGAGCGCGCAAGCCATCTCGGCCGCCCTCGACCGGCTCCCCCGGAAGACCAACGAGCCGGCGAACCCCGAGGCGGGCTACTACCGGCCCGTCGACCTCGACTACTACCAGGACGTAGCGAGCGAGGTCAAGGAGATTCTCTACGAACTCGGGGACACCGTCCGCGAAGTGAGCATCGACGAGGCCTATCTGGACGTCACCGAGCGGACCGCGTGGGAGGTCGCCGAGGGATTCGGCCGCCACGTCAAACAGCGCATTTCGCGAGAGGTCGGCGTCCCCGCGAGCGTCGGTGTCGCCCCCGACATGAGCACGGCGAAGCTCGCGAGCGACTACGACAAGCCCGACGGCCTCGTGGTCGTCCAGCCCGACGAGGTCCGGGAGTTCCTCGCGCCCATCGACATCGCGGACGTCCACGGCGTCGGTCCCGTCCGCGCGAGAGAACTCCGCGGGCTCGGCATCGAGACGGCCGGCGACCTCGCCGACGCCGACCCCTACGAACTCGAAGCCGAGTTCGGCGACCGCGGCCGGGAGCTCCGGCGGCGCGCCCGCGGCGAGGACGACCGGCCGGTCGAGCCACGGGGCGACCCGAAGAGCCTCTCCCGGGAGTCCTCCTTCGACGGTGCGACCGAGGAGTTCGACACAGTCCGCGAGCAGGCCGCCGCGCTCGGCGAGGCGGTCGCCGACCGCGCCAGCCGCAAGAACGCGTTCTACCGCACCATCGGAGTGAAAGTCGTCACGCCTCCCTACGACGTCCACACGCGCGCCGAGTCGCTGCCCGGTCCCGTCGACGACCCGGACCTCGTCCACGACGTGTCTCAGGACCTCCTGGACGAGTTCGCGGACGACGCGGTCCGGAAGGTCGGCGTCCGCGTCTCGAATCTGGACTTCTCCGAGCGCGACCAGACCAGCCTCACCGGGTTCGGCGGCGACGAGCCGTCGACCGGAGGCGAGGACGGCGACGCCGACGAGGGCGACCGCGACTGGAGCCGTGACGACGAGCGCGAGGGGCAGTCGAGTCTCGGCGAGTTCGAGTAGGCTTTTGTCTGGGCGGGCGTAGCCAGCGGTGTGAACAAGCTCCCGAGCGCGGGCGAGGACACCTGGACGCTGGCCCGCCACGCCCACGTCGTGGTCTACGAGGCGCTAGACGGCGGTGAACTGCTGACCATCTACGACTGCGGCGCGGCCCAGGCCCCGCCGAGCGCACAGATTGTCGGGCACCTCGTCCGCACGACGGCCGACCACGAGACCGAACAGCAGCCCACGGGCCACATCGTCAAACTGCGAGAGGACAGCGTGCTTCGCAAGCAAACTGAGGGCCACTACGTCATCGAACCGGTCTGATTCTCGAACTGATTTCGCGACCCCGCCGTCGATGCCGACAGTGCGGTCGCTGGCCGTAGTCACAAGCAGTGCGCTCTCAGTTCGGTTCCTCGGGGAGGCCCGCCACTGCCCCGAGGAACGAGACGACGAGCCCGCCGAGCACGCCGTAGACAGAGAGCGACGTCGGACTGCCTCGTTGAATCAGGTCGTTCACCATGAAGAACCCGGCAGCGAGTATCAGAGCGATGCCGAATAGAGTCGCGTCTCTGGCAGCCATACCGGTGGGTCGCTGCGACCGCACTTCGGCGTTGTGACCGTTCTCAGTCCAGCGGTGCAACGAGGTCTTCGAGCGCTGCCCGCGGGTCGTCGGCCTTCGCGACCCCCGACGCGAGCAGCACGCCGCTCGCACCCAGTTCTTCTGCGGCCACGACGTCCTCGCCCGTGCTGATGCCGGCACCGCAGTAGACGTCGACGCTCGGGTCGATGGCCTCGGCCGCCGCGACTGCGTCCTCCACGATGTCGGGGTCGGCCTGCGAGACCGGTGTCCCGGTGCCGATGAGCTCCGGCGGCTCGACTGCGACGGCGTCCGGACCGAGCGCCGCGGCGGCCGCCACCTGCTCGGGGTTGTTCGCGCAGACGACCGTGTCGAGGTCGGCGCGCGCCGCCGCGTCGAGGCTGCCGTCGATGTCTGCGAGCTTCCGGCGGGCCTCGGAGTGGTTCAGCAGCGTGCCGACGGCACCGTTGTCGGCGACGGACTCGGCGAGCGTGCTGCCGGTGTGGCTGCCGTGGCCGTTCGGGCTGACGTGCTGTGCGTACGTGGTGACGCCGGTGTCGGCGACCCGCGCGAGGTCGGCGGCCTGCGGCGCGACCGCGACCGTCGCCTCGGTGTCGACGGCGACGTCCGCTGCGGCCTCGGCGACCGCGACCGGGTCACAGGGGTACGCCTTCAGATTGACGAGTACGAACATACGCGAGTCGGGGACCGCACGCGGCAAAAAGGTAGCTATCGCGTCGGTCCGCGCTCAGCCGTCGTCGCCCTTGCGCCGGACCTTGTCGCCGAGCGTCAGGCCGGCGCTGCCGCCGCTCGACGACCAGTCCTCGTCGGCGTCCGCGTCGCCGCTCTCGGTGAGCGAGATGCCGAGGTGGTTCTCCAGTTTCTCTCGAACGTCGTCGCTCGGGAGGCTGTCGCCGCGCTCCAGCTTGCGGATGACGCTGGCCTTCTCGTTGAGTTCGCCGGCCAGTTCCTCCTGACTCAATCCTTCCTGCTCGCGGGCGTTCCGCAGCCGGTCGTCGTAGTCGCCGGCCAGTTCCTCCATCTCGTCAAACATGTCCCGGCGTCGCCGGCCGCCCGAGGACTCCCCGGAGGACTGCGAGCTACCGGAGGACCCGGAGGACTGGCTGGACGAGGACGTCGAGTACTTCGTGCTGGTGGACGAGGACGAGTCCGTCTTGACTTCCGTGCCGAAGTCGGCACAGTCGTCGCAGACGTCGATCTCTGCTCCCTCGACCTTCACGGTCTTCGGGTTCGAGACCTCCTTGCCACACATCTCGCACTGGGCCATGGAGAAGGGTAGCCGTGGCCGACGCTTAAAATGCACGCCCGTCAGGCGAGCTGCCGCCACGCCGAGACGAACCGCTGGACCGCCGTGAAGTGGCCGACGACCGCGAACACGACCAGCAGCGCCGCCACCGGCGAGTAGCCCGCGACGGTCGGGACGAGCGCGGTCACGGCGGTCGTCGCGCCGATGAGCGCGAGGCGGTCCGCGCGCCCGAGCAGCCCGCCGTATACCCTGTCGAGACCGACTGCCTGCGCCTGCGTGCCGAGGTAGGAGGTGAGCAGCACGCCCGTGACTGCCGCCAGTCCGAGCCCGAACTGGTCGAGGCCCGCGGCGAGCCCCGACACCACGACCACGTCGGCGTACCGGTCGAGGACGTGGTCGAGCATGTCCCCGGCCTCCGATTCCGTGCCGAGTTCCCGGGCGAGCGCGCCGTCCATCAGGTCCAGCCAGCCGTTCAGGAACACCAGCAGCGCGCCACCGGCGTACGCCAGCGGCGTCGCCACGTAGTACGCCGCGCCCGCGCCGATAGCGAGTCCGAACGCGACGACGCTCACGGCGTTCGGCGTCGCGCCGACGGCCTTCGCGGCGCGCACCCAGGGCGCGAGCAGGCGGTTCGCGACGGGACGGAACTGGTCGAGCGTCATAGGTAGTCGGTGAAGTTCACGTCGCCGGCCGACGGGCCCCGGTCGCCGTCGAGGACAGCCTGCACGTCGCTCGCGACCGCCTCCGGGTCGCGGCCGGTCGTGTCTATCTCGTACACCGCCTCCCGGCCGTGGTCGCGGACGGCCTCCGAGAGGATGACGTCGAGCGCCTCGCTCTCGGCGTTCTCGCCCGCCTTCTCGGGTGGCTCGCCGCGGTCCTGGAGCCGGTCGTCCAGTTCGCCGGGCTCGCACCGCAACACGACCACGCGGTCCAGGTCGTCGAGGTGGTGTGCGAGGTGGGACTCCACGAGCAGGTCGTCGCGCCCTTCGAAGTACGCACGGGCGGCGTCGACGTCCACGACCTTGCTGCCCCGGGCGTCGTCGACCTCGTTGTAGAGGCCCTCCGAGGCGACCAGGTCGTTGAGGTGTTCGACGTCGAGGTCAGTGTCGAGTAGCTCTGTGGCGGTCGTCTTCCCGGTGCCCGGGGTGCCCGTGACCGCGACTCTCACTCGCCCAGCACCTCGTTCAGCGTGTCGACGGCGCGCTCGGTCTCCGCGCGGGTGCCGACCGTGACGCGGACGTGTTCGGGCAGCCCGAAGCTCGTGCAGTCCCGAATCAGGACGCCCTCGCGTTTCGCCGCCTCGGTGACGCTCGCCGCGTCGCCGACGTTCGCGAGCACGAAGTTCCCGTGGCTCTCGTAGGTGCGGGCGTCGAGTTCGTCGTGGATGTATTCGCGGCCCCACTCGACGCTCTCGGTCGTCTTCGCCACGTGCTCGTCGTCGCCCAGTGCGGCGAGCCCGGCCTCGCAGGCGACCACGCTCGCCGCGAACGGCGTCTGCACGCGAGCGTACGCGTCGCCCCACGACTCGGGGACGACCGCGTAGCCGAGCCGGGTGCCCGCCAGCCCGTACGCCTTCGAGAAGGTCCGGAGGACGGCAATATCGTCGCGCTCGTCCAGCAGCGAGACCGCGGAGGGCGCGTCCGCGAACTCGCCGTAGGCCTCGTCGACGACCACGAGCGTGTCCTCGCCAGTCTCGTCGGCGACCGTCTCGACCTCGTCGAGCGTGAACCGAGCGCCCGTCGGATTGTGCGGGCTCGTGAGGTAGACGACGCGCTCGCCGTCGTACGCGTCGAGGACGGCCTCGGGCGTCATCTCGAAGCCGTCCGGCCCCTCCTCGACGGCGTACTCCGACACCCTGCCGTGGTGGAAGCGCGCGCTCATGCCGTAGTACGTGAACCCCGGCGTGGGGACGAGCACCTCGTCGTCCGGGTCGAGGGTGGCTCGCGCGAGGTAGTCCAGCGCGCCGTCGCCGCCGTTCGCCAGCCAGACCTGTTCGTCGGTGACGCCCCACTGCTCGGCGAGCGCGGCCGTCAGGTCCGCGTGGACGGCTTTCGGGTAGCGGTGGACCTCCGTCGCGGCCTCCCGGATTGCGACCGCCGCCTTCGGGCTCGGGCCGTGGGGGTTCTCGTTCGACGAGAGCTTCACGAAGTCCGAGGGGTCGCGCCCGAGTTCGCGCGCGACTTCCTCGATGCCCCGACCCGCCCGGTACTCGATGTGGTCGGAGAGGTCCCGTAGTTCCATGTCCGAGGGGAGTGGCGGACGGGCCTTAAGCGTGCCTTCACGGGATGACGGGCGGCCGCGGTGTGAAGCTATATTTATCCCCAGTCCGACACGTCTGTACGATGCGAGCGCGGCTGGAACTGCTCGGAAGTATCGCAGTGCTCTGGGTCGTCGGTGTCGCTCTCGGAACGGCCGCGAAAGCGGTCGCAAGCGGTATCCACCCGAAGACGGTGGTCGTCTTCGCCAGCGCGGTCGCGCCGACGTACGCGCTGCGAGTCGGACTTCGGTCCGCGCCCGAGCAGTTCGACTTCGATCGGTTCGCAGAGGAAGTCGAGCGGGAGACACAACTCCAGCGGCACGCGGCCGCCGCCGCCCTGGGAGTCGCGGCCGGCACCGTCGCCGGGGCCGTGACCGGAAGCGTGGTCGACGCGACGGTGGCGGGCATCGGTCCGTCGCCCGCGATGCTCGCGGCGATAGCGGTCTCCTGGGTCGTCGGCCTCCGCGCGCTGGTCTCGCTGAACGCCACCTACCGAGTGTCGTGATTCCGCCACCACCGCTTTTAGGAGCGTGCCGTCCCTCGGACAGCACATGACAGTCATCGAGACAGCAGTCTACGCGACGCACATGGTGTTCGCCGGGCTCCTCACCGGCAGCGTGCTGTTCGCTGCGCTCACTGTGCCCGGTATCGCCGCGAACGTCTCCACGAGCGTTCGGGAGTCCATCGCGGGCACGCTCCGCAACGTCTCCCGAGCCTCCGCGGTCCTGCTCGTCCTGACGGGCGGCTACATGCTCACACTCGGCGGGTACACCGACAGCGGCGTCCTCACCGGCACGGGCCGCGGGCACGCCGTCCTCGGCATGGTCGTCCTCTGGTTCCTGCTCACCGGCGTCACCGAGGCCGCGGGCAGCCGCATCGAATCCGGCGACGACGCCACGCCGTTCCTCTACGGCGGCGCCGTCCTCGCCGTCGCGCTCCTGCTGGACGCCGGCTACCTCGTCTCGCTGGCGCTCTGAGCGGGAAGACTAACTGCCGGGCGCGCACTCGCTTCTGCCATGGCCGACCGCTACCGCCTGACGAGTGTCGACACCGTCACCGAGGAGGGGTCGTGGGCGTTCACGGTGCGGGACGAACACGGCGACACCGCGAGCTACTTCCTGGTGCCCTGCGAGGACGACGACCGGCCGCCGGTCCGGGCCTGGGTGAACCGCTGCACGCACGAGGCCCAGCGGCTCTACCGGGAGGGCGTCGGCGCCGTCACGCGCGGCGGCGAGGTCGTCTGTCCGAAACACGGGTCGCTGTTCGACACCTGCTCGGGGTACTGCGACAACGGGGACGCCGCCGACACGACGCTACCGTCGGTGGACGTGGCAGTAGAGGACGGCCAGGTGTACCTCGTCGACGACGACGTCCGGTACCTCTACGACGGCCTGCCGAACGACGACGGTGACGACGACGGGCCGAGTTCGACCAGCCACCTCCAGTTGTAAACTACCCCACCCTACTCCCTCGGCGCTACGCGCCTCAGTTCGTTGAGGGTGGGACTTTGATGTGGACTCCCGGGAATCAGCTGTCGGCGGTTGGCCGATAGCCGTCATCGTTCAACGTCCCACCATGTACACGCACGTCTACTGGTGCGTCTGCGCCCCTCGACGTGGGCGAGGAACGCAGGCGGTGCTGTCGCTTCCGCATATATCGGAGCGCGATGTTTTTCGCGCCGTTGTAATCAGCGTTGATTTCGTACCCGCACTTCAGACACTGGAACTGTTCGCTGTCGCGGTTATCTTCGTGGGTGAACCCACAATCAGTTCGAGAACACCGTTGGCTCGTGTGGGCAGGCTCGACTTGTTCAACCGCCACACCCCGTTCTGGAGCTTTGTACGCAACGTACTCGACAAGGCGGTGGAATGCCCACACGTGATGCCAGTCAGCTTGAGGGAGTCGCTCTCGAATATCCGTCAACTCCTCAAACACTATCACGTCGCAATCGTGGTCAACCGCTTCGTCAACAATCTCGTTGGCGACCATGTGGATGTACTGTTTCCGCCATGCTCGCTCTCGCTTTCCAAGCCGAAGCCAGGCGTTGTGAGCGGCTTGTGTGCCACGCTGTTGCATCTCCGCCCGACGTTTCTCAAACTCCCGGATCCAGTGATCGTACCCGTCACCACTCCAGAACGTGGCTGTGCTGGCGACGGCGAGACTGTTCACACCGAGGTCGATCCCGAGGACTGTCTGGTGCCCGGTATCGTCCGAACCCTCAATCTCAACAGCCTCACCGTCTGTGTCCATCTTTCGCGTTTTGACGTGGAAGTAGAACTCGTCAGTCGCTTGGTCGTACTGGAGTGTACTCGTTCGAAACTCGTACTCCTCGGACAAGACGTACTCTTCGTACGGCGTTGGACTATCCGCTGGCAACTCGAAATCACACTCGATGCGTCCGTCCACCGTGGACAGTGAGATTTTGTTCCGGTAGAACGTCGCACTCCGCTTGTCGTAGACCATACTCCACGAGGTGAACTCTGGTTTGTTCGTCCGCTTGCCGTTTTTCCAGCGATCAACACCACTATCGACGGCGTGAACGGCACGTCGAATGGCTTCTTGGACGAGGTTTGCCGTGAGGTCCGTTTCCTCGCGGAGCCGGTCGTACAACGCGTTTCTCGCGGTCACGTTCGAGGTGATGCAATTCTCGTAGCTGGTGTTGTCCCAGCAGTAGTCACTGGCTTCGTTCGCGCAGTAGATGAATTGCTCGGCGGTTTCGTGGAGGTCGTCGTGGTACTCGTCGGGGACAACGAGTTTGACCGGCGCGGTGCGCCTGACCTCCATAGTTCAGATATTTGCCTATCGGTACTTAATGATCCGGGAGTCGGGAAGCTATTGGCTTGTGGATTGTGTCGTGAGTGTCGGCTTCCTCCCCGGTCTACTTGCTTCGCGCTTCCGACCAGCCGGAAGCCCTCGCTCCTTGAGGCCGGGGGCTCCGCCTCGAAACTGCTGAGGTGGGGCGGGCCGGGCCGCCCGATCCGGCCCCGTCGGGAGACTCAGCCCGCGTGGCGGGGCGTTCCGAGCGAGTCGCGGTGGCCGGCGTGGCCGCGGGTCGCGAGCGCCTTCCGGCCACGCTGCACGGCGAGGACGGCGACGACGGTGGCGGCGACAGTAACTGCGGTGCCGGGGGCGGACACGACGGCGACGGCGGCGAACACCGCGACGACGGCTGCCGCCGCGGTGAGGACCGTTGCGGGGAGACTGTGCGCCTCGGCGGGCGCGCGAGTGGTTCGGTGGCTCATACAGGTAGATACAGCACCCCGACCACCATAATGATAATCTGAATGATGCTTCTGTAAGCGCGCTTGCTGAAATCCGCTTCTGTCGGGAGTCAGAGCCGTTCGTCGACGTGGTCGGCGGCCTTCAGCGCGAGCGCCGCGATGGTGAGCGTCGGGTTCATCGCGCCGCCGGTCGGGAAGACGCTCGACGAGGCGACGGTGAGATTCCCAAGGTCGTGAGTCCGCAGCTGGCTGTCCACGACACTCGACTCGGGGTCTGCGCCCATCCGGGTCGTCCCCATGTGGTGGAACGCCGGGCCCGTGCTCTCGGGGCCGACGGTCCACTCGACGTCCGCGCCGAGTTCATCCATGATGCGGCGCTGAATCTCGTTGGCGCGCTCGATGGTCCGGCGCTCGTCGTCCGACAGCGACCACACGACGTCCGGCACGGGGTTGCCGTGGTCGTCGGTGCGCTCCGGGTGGAGGCGAATCCGGTTCTCCGCGCGGGGCCGCTGCTCGACGAGCGCGCCGACCGCGACGTGAGTGCCGTAGTTCGCTCGGATGCGGTCGAGCATCTCGTCGCCCCAGTCGTCGCCCCCGAGCGCCATCTCGACCGGGCTCGGGCCGGCGTAGTTCAGGAACTCCAGTTTGATGGCGCCCCGCGAGCCGTCGGGTGGCTGGTCGTAGAACTGGTGGCTCTCGGTCGTGTTGAAGCCGACGTGGTTCTGGCGCGTCGGCCGGTCGAGGGTGCCACCGACGCCAGCGAACAGGTGGTCGTGGAAGAACCGCCCCACCAATCCGGAGGAGTTCGCGAGGCCGTCGGGGTACTGCTCGCTCTCGGAGAGCAGGAGCAGCCGGGGGTTCTCCACGCCGCCGGCCGCGAGCACGAACTCCCGGGCCTCCTGGCGGTGCTGTTCGCCCTCCGGAGTGGCGTAGACGGCGGCGGTCACGCGCTCGCCCGCGTCGTCGTGTTCGAGACGCTGCACGGGCGCCCGGTCGAGTACTCGCGCACCAGCCGCCTCCGCGCGCTCGACGTGAATCGTCGCGTCGTACTTCGCGCCGGACGGACAGACCGGCTGGCAGGTGCCGTAGCCGACGCACGCGCTCCGGCCCTCGCGGCCCTCCGAGAGCCGAGCGTTCGGCACCGAGTGCGTCGCGATTCCGAGTTCCTCGCAGGCGTCGGCGAACAGCGAGTCGGAGTAACTCGGCTCGAACGCCGGCTGGGGGTGGGGGTGCTCGCGCGGCGGCGCGAAGGGGTTGTCGCTGGCGCCCGCCACCCCGAGTTCGTCCTCCGCGTCGGCGTAGTGCGGCCGCAGGTCGTCGTACGCGATCGGCCAGTCGGCGCCGACGCCCGTCTCCGTCTCCAGGCGGAAGTCCCGTTCGTGGAGGCGCATCACCATCCCCTGCCAGTGGAGCGTCGACCCGCCGACGCCCTTCACGCGGGCGGCGTTCAGGGGGTAGTACTGCTCGCCGGTGGACTCGTAGGCGTCGCGCTCACCGCCCATCTCCCAGACCGAGTCCGGGCCGTGTCCGGGTCGAATCGAGCGCTCCATCCGTCGCTCGCGGTCCTCGTGGTCGGCGTCGAATCGCGGGCCGGCCTCCAGCACCACGACGTCGTGCCCTCGCCTGGCGAGTCCGTCGGCCATCAGGCCGCCGGCGGGTCCCGCGCCGACGATGCAGACGTCGACGCGCTCCGACGGCTCGCGGTTCATTCCGGGCCCCGCTGGTAGGAGGTGGTGCCGCCAGGGTGGCCCTGGGGGTTCTCGATGCCCGCGAGGCTGCCGCCAGTCGGCGTCGAGAACAGCGCGTACAGGAGTTCGTTCACGAGGTAGTATCGGACGCGCTCGCGGTCGCTCCCCTCGGGGTCGGGGTCGGCGGTGTCGACCTCGAACCCGGAGAGCGTGCGGTCCGCGCGCTCCGCGTCGAGGTCGACGAACTCGGCGTCCTCCCAGGTCCGGCTGTACTCGTCCAGCGCGGCGACGGCGTCCGCCACGCCCGATGCGTACTCGGGCCTGTCGCGGGCGCGCTCGACGCTGTACTGCCCGACGAACGACTCGACGCCGTCGACCGCGCTGGGGTAGACGACGCGGGCGACGGCGACGAGCGTGTCGACCTCGTGGTCGCCGACCGGACCGTCGCCGGGGTCGCTGGCCAGCGAGACGCTCGCGCCGGCGGCCGCGCCGCTGGCGGCGAGCGCGGCCAGCACGTCGCGGCGCGTCAGCTCCATCTGCCCGCGACTTAGGCGAGCCTAAACTTCAGGGTTGCGTTCGTGACGGACGCCGGAGCATCAGGCGCGCTCGACGGTGTGTTCGAGCGTCCCGACGCCCTCGACTTCCACCGCGACGCTGTCGCCGTCGGTCAGTTCGTCGACGCCCTCGGGCGTCCCCGTGAGCACCACGTCGCCGGGTTCCAGGGTCACGAACTCCGTGATTTCGGCGAGCAGTTCCGGCACGTCGAAGACGAAGTGCTCGATGGACGACGACTGTCGCGTCTCGCCGTTCACGCGGAGTTCGACGGCCGCGTCGTCGGGGACCTCCTCGGGCGTCGCGAGCACCGGGCCGAGCGGGCAGGCGCCGTCGAAGGCCTTCCCCCGCACCCAGTTCTGCTCCTCGTCCTGGTCGGTGCGGTTCGAGACGTCGTTCGCGACCGTGTACCCCGCGACGGCCTTCAGGGCGTCCGCCTCGTCGAGGTTCCGGGCCTGCTCGCCGACGACGACGGCGAGTTCGGCCTCGTGCTCGACGTAGTTGTCGGCGGGCAGCGGCGTGGTGTCGCCGTGGCCCGCGACGGCGTTCGGCGGCTTCAGGAACAGCAGGGGACGGTCGGGGACTTCCTCGTCGCGCTCGTCGGCGTGTTTCACGTAGTTCCGGCCGACGCAGACGACTTTCGTGGGCTCGCAGGGCGGCAGGACGTCGATCTCGTCCGTGTCGTAGGTGCGGCCCGCCGCCGCGACGGTGTCGGTCGCCTCGTCGTACTCGCCGGTCCGGACGGCGCCGGCCGGGTCCCGGAAGCGCATCTGGTGCATGCCGTCGGCTTCCCCCGGTGGCCGCTTCAGGGTTCCGGGACCGGCAGGCCGCTCGTTTCGCCGGGGAGGATGTCACCAGCGCTGGTGGACGTGCTCCTCGACGGTGAGTTCGTAGACGTCGCGGACGGCGCCGTGCGTCTGGTGGGTGAGTGGGGCGGCGTTCGACGCGGCGACGTTGCTCGCGATGTGCTCGGGGGACGTCGACCCCGGGATGACCGTGGAGACAGCGTCGAAGTCCAGAATCCAGCGCAGCGCGAACTGCGCCATCGCGAGGTGCTCGGGGACGTGCTCGCGCAGCGCATCCACCGCCTGGACGCCGTCCGCCAGGGGGACGCCCGCGAACGTCTCGCCGACGTCGAAGGCGTCGCCGTCGCGGTTGAAGTTCCGGTGGTCGTCCTCCGGGAACTCGGTGTCCGCGTCGATGTTCCCGGTCAGGAGGCCCGACGCGAGCGGGACGCGCACGATGACGCCGACGTCGTTCCGGTAGGCGGCGTCGAGGAACTCCTCGGCGGGGCGCTGGCGGAACGGATTGAAGATGATCTGGACGGTCTCCACGCCCGGGTACTCCATGGCCTTCATCGCCTCCTCGACGCGCTCGACGCTCACGCCGTAGTGGTCGAGTTTGCCCGCGGCCCGCAGGTCCGCGAGCGCGTCGAAGGTCTCGGGCTGGTAGTAGACGTCCGTCGGCGGGCAGTGCAGCTGGAGGAGGTCGAGGCTGTCGACGCCGAGGTTCTCCCGGGAGCGGTCGACGAACGACTCCAGGTGCTCTCGGTCGTAGCCCGCGGCCTCGTGGGGGTCGAGTCGGCGGCCCGCCTTCGTGGCGACCACCGGGTCCTCGTCTCGTTCCTCGAGGACTTCCCGGATGAGGCGCTCGCTGCGGCCGTCGCCGTAGACGTCCGCGGTGTCGAGGAAGGTCACGCCCTCGTCGAGGGCGGCGCGGACGGCCTCCTTGCCGGTCGCCTCGTCGACCTCGCCCCATTCGCCGCCGATCTCCCAGGTGCCCAGGCCGACCTCGGTCACGTCGAAGCCGGTCGAGCCGAGTGGTCGCGTGTCCATACGGGGAGGTCGCCGCCCTCGCACGTAACGGTGTGGGAAGCGGACCGACCGGCCTCGCCGCCACGTTTTAAGTGTTCTTCAGGCGAACAGTGAACTGTCATGGAACTCACCTGGTACGGCCACTCGACGTGGGGCGTGACGGTCGGCGAGACGGACTTCCTCATCGACCCGTTCTTCGACAACCCGTTCACGGACACGGACCCCGAGGAACTCGACCCCGACCACGTCCTGCTCACGCACGGCCACGCGGACCACATCGCGGACGTCGACCGCTTCCGCGGCGCGCACTTCGTCGGGACGCCCGAACTCGCGGGCTACCTCACCGACGAGTACGGCATCGACGACACCACCGGCATGAACCTCGGCGGCACCGTCGAACTCGGCGACGCCTACGTCACGATGGTGCGCGCCGACCACTCCAACGGCATCGACACCGGCTACGGCACCTCCGCCGGAATGCCCGCGGGCTACGTCCTCTCGGACACCAAGCCCACGCAGGTCGCCGAGGAGGACGCCACGACGTTCTACCACGCGGGCGACACCAGCCTCCAGACGGAGATGCGGGACGTCACCGCGACGTTCCTCGAACCCGACGCCGCCGCCGTCCCAGTCGGCGACCACTTCACGATGGGACCGATGCAGGCCGCCGTCGCCGTCGACTGGCTCGACGTCGACGTCGCGTTCCCGATGCACTACGACACCTTCCCGCCCATCGAGGTCGACGTCGAGGACTTCGAGCGCGAGGTGAAGGCCACCGGCAGCCAGACCGACGTCCGCGTCCTCGACGGCGACGAGACGCTCGACCTCGACGAACTCGTGTAGGTCACAGGCAGGGACGGCGAGCGAGTCGTCGCCCCTGGTGACACCCACCTAATTCAGCGAGGGAGTCCCCGCCGTTCACGGCAGGCGGGAACCGCGTAAGCTCTGTGCCGCAACCGCAGTACAGTAGCATGGTAACTGCCTGAAATTTATATAATATTGACCCCACATGTGGTATGTAGATGGAGCTTCAGCGTACTGCTGTCGTTAAGCTCTCCGTCCCCAACGAGCGCCAAGACGACCTGAAACGGACAATGGATACGTTTCGGGACGCTTCCCAGAGGTTTGCTGATCGGGGATGGCAGGGTGACGACAGTGGCTACGTGATAACGTCGCGCTCTCGTCTTCAACCACTTGTCTACGACGACATACGGGAAGACACCGGTTTACACTCGGATTTGACTGTGGCCGCCGTCAACCATGCGTCAGACGCTCTCTCCGGGTGCGTAGACCGGATGAAGGAAGGTGAACGAACCTCGAAACCGGTGTTCACCTCGAATACGACCGTCTACAACACAAACGCGATTACGTACTTTGACGGCTACTGTTCGTTGGCCGCATACGGAAGTGGTCGTGTTCACGCCGAGTATGTCTACCCGGACGACTCTCTGCAAGCTGAATACATGGAGGGTGACGAGTGGACAAAGCAGGGCGCGAAGCTCCGCTACGACTGTCAGTCAGATACCTACTACCTACACGTTTCCGTCAAGCAGGAACGTGAAGATTCGTCGGAAGGAGCCGAGAGCCGAACAGTTCTCGGCGTGGACCGGAACGTGGACGGGTATCTGGCAGTCACAAGCACAGGCGCGTTCATCGGGAACGCGGACTTGCTGAACCACAAACGTCGCGAGTACGAACGTCGCCGCAACCGCCTACAACAGACAGGCACACGGAACGCACATCTTACAATTCAGTCCATCGGGGATACTTTTGCCAACTGGTCTGAAGACTTCTTGCACCAGGCGTCAAAGCGGTTGGTGAAAGAAGCCGCCTCACAGGACTGTTCGGTAATCGTATTCGAGGACCTGAAACGGATACGAGACCGGATTTCTGGCGCCTCAAAGTTCCAACAATGGGCGTTCCGCGAGTTGAAACGCCAAGCCGAATACAAAGCTCGTGCGCATGGAATCGCCGTCGAGTCAGTCCACCCGGCCTACACCAGCCAGCGGTGCAGTCACACCAATTGTGGCTTCACCCACGAGGACAACCGCGACGGCGACGAGTTTGCCTGTCAGAAATGCGGCAAGGAGCTACACAGCGACTACAATGCGGCACGAAACATAGCACATCGGTATGTCCAGAATCGGCTCAAGTCTGGTTCTGGACGGGCGACCAATCACCTCGCCCTGAAGTCGGGGACGCTGAACGGAAACGGCGACTACTCGCCTTCCACAGTATAGTGGACAGACCGGGAGTCAACCGACAAACCTCGCCGTTCACGGCGAGGTAGGTGATCGGAAGAACAACGCTTACACCGCAGGCGGGCAACTAACCGAACGCAATGAGCACCATCGAAGTTACCAGTACGTCCGAGGAAGGCTACACCACGCGGTCCCGCGTCGGGGACTTCGAACTGACCATCGACGCCACGGACGAGGACGGCCCGAATCCGAACGCGACGCTGCTCGCGGACTACGCGTCCTGTTTCATCCCGGCGTTCCGCGTCGGCGGCCAGAAGGAGGGCTTCGACGACCTCGGCCGCATCGACGTCGACGTCGAGGGCGACATCGACGACGACGACGACATCTCCGCCATCCGCTTCCACCTGCTCGTGGAGGAGGACCTCGACGACGACGAGTTCGACGCCATCGTCGAGCGAGCCGAGGGCATCTGTCACGTCCACGCCGCGCTCCGCGAGGAGCTCCACGCCGAAATCTCCGGCGAGACCGGCGCCTTCTGAACGCCGCGAATCGCTCGACGCCGACACGTCCCTGTTCTTTGGTCGCAGCATACAAGCCGGCGCCCCGCGTAGCCGTGCGCATGACTGACGATTGGCAGGACCTCATTGTCGGCGCCCGCATGAGCGTCGACCAGCAGTTCGCGGACCGCGTGCAGGCCTCTGGCCTGTCACGGCCCCAGTGGGGGCTCGTGATGACCGCCGTCGAGTTCGCGTTCGAGAACGCGGACGACCCGGAGACCGCCCGCATCGTCGCGGACACCTCCAGCCTTGAACACGTGCTCCCGGAGATGGACAACGTCGACCAGCAGATGGGCGCGATGGGGGGCGGCGGTGGCGGGTCCTCGGGCGGCAGCGGGGTCGTCGGCGGCATCAAGGACGC
The DNA here is from genome assembly GCF_008124605.1 of Halobacterium salinarum DSM 3754. Taxonomy (GTDB): domain Archaea; phylum Halobacteriota; class Halobacteria; order Halobacteriales; family Halobacteriaceae; genus Halobacterium; species Halobacterium salinarum. The sequence continues at coordinate 6,481 of NZ_VRYN01000004.1, read as the reverse complement.
CCTCGGCATCGGTGGCGGCGACGACGACCACGAGGAACTCGCCGACGAGTCCCGGGAACTCGCGCAGGCGTACGCCGACCAACTGCAGGCGCACCTCGAGGACGAGGGGCGCTTCGAGGAAGTCCGGCGCGCCGCTGCCAGCGAGTAGTCGACCGGCGAACAGCGCGTTCTCGCGTGCTCCTCGTCAGCCGTCGCCGGAGCGGAACATCGTGAGCTCCTCGGCCTCGTAGATGTTCAACAGCTCCTCGACGAGCTCGTCGTAGGACTCGTCCTCTGTCTGCAGCGAGTCCAGGCGCTCGACCGTCTCCTCGCTGAGCGTCACCTGTGGCATATCCGAAACTACGACGGCGGACGACATAAACGCGGGGGCGGGAAGGTTTTTGCCGGCGTGGCGCCCACACCCGGACATGAGCGACGGCTTCAACCTCGACCTGCGGCGAGCCGAGGACGAGATCGACATCCCGGAGAACTTCGAGGGCGGCGTCACCCTCGGCGTGCTCGACGGCGACACCCCCGACTCGGAGTGGCGCGACGAGATTCAGCGCGGCAACGTCCTCTTCCTCGCGGTCGAGGGCGACCTGAACGAACTCGCCGCCGGGTTCGCGGGCGACGTCAAGGACGCCGGCGGGTCGCTCGTCCACTTCCGGGAGTTCCTCGTCGTCGCGCCGCCCGGGGTCGACGTCGACGCGGGTCGCCTCTGAGAATCCTATTGAGGAGCTAGACGTCGATGAGGCCCAGGCTGTAGCCGAGCGCCGAATTCAGTTCTGGTAGTCGGTCGTCGGGGATGGACCCGAGATTCTCGCGGACGCGATGCTCGATGGAGACCGTGCGGAGCTGGCTACACATCGCGACGGAGTCCTCCCGAAGCGGACTCTCGTCGGCACCGACGAACACCTCGAACGGGTAGAGTTCGTCCCCGAACGAGGTCGTGAATGGTGCGACGATTGTCGTGGGTGCGTTATCGTTACCGACGTCGTTCTGGACCACGAGACACGGTCGAGTACCCTGCTGTTCGGAACCGCGCGTCGGGTCAAGTTCCACGACCACGACATCACCTCGTCTCACCTGCATAATCACCAGTCAGGAGCGTCGCCCAACTCCTCGTTGGCCTCCGTGGAGACACCGTCGAACTCGTCCGCAAGCGCCGCATTCCGCTCGGCACGCTGGCGGTAGCCCTCGGCGAGGTCCTCCCTGGTAACAGGCTTCTCGATTACGAGCCGACCGTCGTCGTCCCGGACGACCACCTCGTCGCCACCCCGGATGTCGTAGGCCTCGCGGAACCCCTTCGGGAGCGTAATCTGACCACGCTCGCCGACCGTCCGGCGTTCACCCTCACTCATGTCTATTCATATCTCGTTCATACCTAAAGTCTCTTCGGCGAAATCGACAGCCTCGCTACCAGGTGAGTCCTTCGTACGTGAGGCCGTCCCGCGGCTCGACGACGCGGCGGCCGTCGACCACGACGCGCTCGACCATCGCGTCGAACTCGTCGTCGAGGGCCGCGAACTCGTCCCAGTCCGTGACGACGACCGCGCCCACGGCGCCGTCGAGGGCCTCGCGCGCGCTGTCGGCGTACGCAACGTCCGGGCGCTTCTCGGCCATCTTCTCGGTCGCCACCGGGTCGTACGCGACGACGTCGGCGCCGCGCTCCTGGAGGCCGTCGATGACCGGAATCGCTCGCGTCCCCCGGATGTCGTCGGTGCCGGGCTTGAACGAGAGGCCCAGGACGGCGACGCGCTCGCCCTCGACGTCGACGTGGTCGTCCAGCAGCGAGAGCAGGCGCTCGGGCTGGCGGTCGTTGACTTCGACCGCGGCCTCCAGCATCGCCGGGTCGTAGCCCTCGCGCTTCGCCGCGGCCGTGATGGCGGCGACGTCCTTTGGGAAGCAGTTGTGGACGACGAGGCCGTCAGTCGTGACGAAGTTGTGGGTGTTCTCGACCTCTAGCGAGTACACATCTGTCGTAGTTTCGTCAACCTCGACATCACGAACGCTCACAGTCGTCTGTCCGCCGTCGACGGAGTGACCGGTGGGAGCTATGTCACGGTCGTACCCGTCGAGCCGGCGTTCAATACGGGCCTGAGTTTCCGGGAGGAACATCTCCTTCAACGACGCAATCTGTTCCTTAGAACTCACACGCAGGAAGTGAGCGGGTTGCGTTGACTTCGCGGACTGCGAGGTCTTGTAACTCGGGACGATGCCGATGCTATGGAGGAGGAACTGCATCCCCTGAATCAGTTCCTCGCTGACTGACCCGTAATCGTAGACCACGGCGTTCGAGTGATTCGTGTATTCAATGTAGCCGTCGCCGCGGAACAGGCCAGCCAGCAGCGCAGTCCGACAATCGACTGACTCCTGGTACGCCGCGTCCGGGACGCGTGCCGAGTACGAGCCGGTGCCGCAACCCAACCACTCTAGGAACTCCGCGAGGACGCGACTGGACACTTCGATCTGAGTCGCAGTCTCCTGAGTCTCAGTACGATATCGGATATCCATCTCGTCGAGGTACGACTTGACGTCTTCTACGTAGGCCTGCTCGTCAGAGGGGTGGAAACTCAGGAAGACGCGACGGCGAGTCGTCGACCCACGGCCGGACTCGTCGTCGTTGATATGTCCCTCGCTGAGATAGTATCCGATGAACCGCCAGAAGTCCTCGTCGGCGTCGATAATGCCCGGCACATACGTTTGACCGCCACCGACGGTCGTGTACAGCCCAACGTTTTCCCTACCGAATGGGAGCCTGTCCTCGACGGAAAGAAACGCATCGAGCTTCAGGTAATTGTTCCGCGTGAACTCGTGTACCTTGTCGTATCCGAACTGGTCGTTGTACTCGGAGAGGGCGTCTCTGAGTTCGGCTTTGACCTCGGCGAGATCGAAGTCCGGTTTCAGGTACACGTCCCCGTTCTCGAAGGCATCCGAGTCGTCGATAATCGAAACGAGGTCGAACGACCCGGTCGGGTTCTCGGGAAGGTCAGTGAATACGGGGAGCTGGTCGCCCTCGCTCAGCTCTCTGGCTTCCCGTGTCGCGATGACATCACCGTCGGCCGTCAGCATCGGATGGTCGTGCGTGACTGTAACGGACTTGTTCATCCGGGTCCTGACAGTGTGGAGCGCGCCGTCGTACTCGCGCCGAGTCGCTGCAGTCACTGGCTTGAATCCGAACGACCCGTCGTCCTGCCGACTGAGTACGGAGACGTCTTCGAGCGTCCCCTCAGAGACATACGTCTCGAAGAACTCGGCAAGCATCATCTGCTTGGCTCCGTCCTCGTCTTTCGCGAGCACGCGCTGCTCGCCGGTCAGGCACGACCCACCCCACCCCACCCCAGACCGCAGGAACCGGCCGCTGATGCGGTCATCGTGCGCGATGGCGTCCGCGACCTCGTAGGCGTCGACGCCGAACTCCTTGCAGATATTCCCGAGGTCGTTCACGAGGCTGACCTTCGACGCGAGGAAGGCGTTGTTCGCGTACTTGATCATCTCGGACTCCCGAAGCCCCGTCTCCACGACCGCCGCGTCGGGCGCCTCGTCGAGTAGCGGCGCGTAAACCTCCCGCAGCGGTTCGAATGCGGCGTCGTCGCGCGCGCCGAACACGACCTTGTCGGGGTCGAGGAAGTCCTCGACGGCCGACCCCATCCGGAGGAACTCGGGGTTCATCGCGAGCGTCGCGCCCTCGGAGCCTCCGCGTTCGAGGGCCGGCTCGACGACGTCCTCGGTCGTCCCGGGGACGACCGTGCTCTTCACGACGACCGTGTGGTCGTCCTTCCCGGCGAGGGCCGCGCCGAGGGACTCCGAACCCGTCTCCATGATCGAGGTGTCGATGCTGCCGTCCTCGCGGGACGGCGTCGGGAGCGCGAGGAACGTCACGTCCGTCTCCCGCACCGCGTCGTAGTCCGTCGTCGCGCGCAGCCGACCGCCGGCGTGCTCGGCGATGCGCTCTTCCAGACCCGGCTCGTGGATGGGGGCCTCGCCGTCGTTGATGGTCGCGACGAGCTCCTCGTCGACGTCCACGTTCACGACCTCGTGGCCGAGGTCCGCGAAACACGCCGCGATTGTCGTGCCGACGTAACCGCTGCCGACGATGCTCACGCGCACAGGGAAGTCACCTTGGCTCCGCGTAGGCGAGGCCCCTACAAATGTGGTTCGTCACTCTGCGACTGTGCGGCGATTACGCCGCGCCCTCGAAGATGGCGTCCGCGGACGTCTTGTCCCGGTTGAACGACGTTATCGTCGCCCGGATGACGTCGCCCTCGGAGACCCGCTTCGGGATGTCCTCGGTGAACACCACGAACCCCTCGACCTTCCCGACCGCCACCCGGTCGCCCGAGTGGTGGTCCGCGAACTCCGTCACGCCGAACTCGTAGGTCTCCCCGAGGCCGACGGGTGGCTCGCGCTCCTGGGCCGCGTCGTGAGCCTGCTTCGACTGCCGGGCGCTCGACGACCGGCGACGCCACAGCACGAGCACCACCACCAGCAGCACGGCGACTCCGGCGCCCGCGCCGACGACTGTGTAATCCATACTCGGCCCATGACGGCGGGGGGCCTACAAGCCATCGGCTCCGGACGAGAGCCGTCCTCGGCGGTCACTCCGCGTGGAACGTCAGGTAGTGGCCGTCGGGGTCCCGGACGCGGTGGGGCTCACCCCCGGTCCCGTCGCCGCTCCCCACCGTATCGACGCGGCAAGCGCGCTCTGCGACGGCCTCCGCCGCCGCCTCGGGGTCCGGAGTCGCGAACCGGAGGTCGGCGTGGACGGCGCCGCGGGCGTCCGCGATGCCGCGCTGGGGCTCCCAGAGTTCGAGCGCCATCGGCCCGGACAGCCGCGTGCGCTCGCGGCCGTCGCCGCGGTCCACGACCTCGAAGCCCAGGTCCCCGTAGAAGGCTTCGGCCCGGGCCAGGTCCTCGACTTCGAGGGCGACCTCGAAGACGCCCGTCAACGGGTCGTCGCCGTCCGACCCACCAGTTCCGATTTCGACGCAGTGACCGTCGGGGTCGTCGACGTAGAGACTGCGCGCGCTCCCGAAGTCGAACTCGACCGGGTCGAAGTTCTCCTGCAAGTGCGCGAACCAATCGTCGTAGCGGTCCTCCGGCGTTGCGAGCGCGTAGTGGACGTGCAGGCCGCCCCGGGGGACCGTGGACGGCTCGCGGAGGACGAGCGTGGTCTCCCCGACCTGGTAGCGGGCCTCGTGCTCGCTGCGGTCGCCGTCGAGGCCGAGGTGGGTCTCGTACCAGTCGGCGGCCGGCCCGAGGTGGTGGACTTCGAGGGCGAGCGCGGAGAGCGTCGAGAGCATACGTCGGAGTTGGCGGCGAGAACCAAAGGCGTACCCCGTTGTGAACTACCCCACCCGACTCGCTCACCGCTGATACGGTTCGCTCATTTAGTGGGGCTTCCTGCTTCTACGACGTGCTTTGCAGATACAAGAGGGTGTCATAGAACTCTTGTCACACCGTGATGATCGTGCTTCCCGGATTATCTCCTCGTTCGTAGTTGGTGATCGCAATAACGAGACGCAGACACAACGACAGGAACACTTGTGCTCGTGCATGGACGCGGCCTCGGGCGTGGACGTGCCCGAGGCCGCAGTCCTTGACTGCGTCGTTAGTTCGTTCGACGCCTGTCCGGCGGTTGTACGTCTCATCTAACGTCGATTGCTTCAACTTCACGTCCTTGCTGTGTTCTTTGATACGGTCTTCGACCCTGTACTCTATGTCCAGTGGATCGTCGGTATTGCGTGCGTTGTACGGGGCGATTGGCACGACTCCTGCGGTCAGCAGGTAGTCGTGCCAATCGAGTGTGTCATAGGCGCTGTCTCCAAGCATCCAGATCGGAGTGTCGACGGCGAGCGCGTCACGCGTGACGCGCATCGCCGTCTCTTCTGGCGCTTGTTTGCTCTCGGTGAATTCCGCTGCAATCGGGATCTTTGAACCAGTCGAAACGATCGTGCAGCCGTAGCCGTAGTAGTACTCTTCAGCCGTTGGATCGTAGCATTTCGACGCGTCTTGATCGGCTGGCATCGTTCTCACGTCTGTCGAATCAATCGAGTAGGTCAAGTCGAGCAGGCCCCGCAAGGCGGCCTGCTCGACGAGGTGGTCGAAAATCTCGTCGATGACGTGTTCGAGATCGGTGAGGAAACGATCGACCGCGTCTCTCGACGGCGGTCGATCGAAGCCACAGCTGAGCCAGACGACTGTGTTGTTCAGTTCTCGCGCAACCGGACGAATGCCGTAGATATCCTTGTAGTAGCAGTGCAGAAACCCACGCATCATCTCGGGTGGTTCGTGGTCTCGTGTTCGCCCCGTCTCCGCCGGGGCGAACACGTCGAATTCTTCGAGAAACTCGAAGGAGAGATGCTCGAACAGCGCTAGCGTCTCCGTCTCCACGGCATTGAAGAACGTCTCTACCGTAGGATTATCTTGCAGGGTCGCTGGGCTCATACCACCTCAGCGTTCACCCTGCTCTCTGGTATGAGAACGGTTCTATGACACCCTC
>NZ_VRYN01000003.1 GCF_008124605.1 Halobacterium salinarum DSM 3754 | reverse complement strand
AGCTTAGAAAGTCGTGCACTTGGTGCACGGTATGTTGAGATGCTTAGAGAGTGCCCTTTCGTTTCCGAATTATGATCTCTCTCACTCGCTCAGCGTGGTTTGACTCAGATTGAACGAACGCTGTGAGGATGGCCTCGACGATCTCGGAGCGGCTGGCTCCGAGATCGTCACACTCAGCGACCAGTTCGTCCACTTCTCGCACAATTTCCTCGTCAACAGCGACTCCGAATTTCTCTTTTGCCATAGCTACGACAAGCTAAAAATAGCGTGCACCAAGTGTACGGCGCTTTCAATTCGTTAGAGCTGATTCAGCAAACCATGAGAACTCTTCTATGACACCCTCACGCGGACAGCAAACGCCCGAGCATGCCGATCACGCTGCTCGGGCCGCGGCTCGCCGACCCCGGCACCGAGTTCGTCTACCACGGGCCGGCCGACGACTGCGAGGGGTGCCCGTACCGCCAGCAGTGTCTCAACCTCACCGAGGGGGTGCGATACGAGGTCACGGACGTCCGCGAGGGCGGCCAAGTGCTTGACTGTGCGGTCCACGACGAGGGCGCGGTCGCGGTCGACGTCGAGCCGACGACGATCCCCGCAACCGTGCCGTCGAAGGGCGCGTACGCCGGCAGCAAGGGCAAGCTCGCGGGCCCATGCCCCCACACGGAGTGTCCCAGCCACGAGTTCTGCGAGCCCGCTGGCGCGTCGTTCGACACCGAATACCAGATCGCGGAGATCGACGGCGAGCCACCCCACGATCACTGCGCGCTGGATCGGGACCTCACGCTCGTCGAGTTCGCGCCGGCCGAGCGCTGACCACGCCGACGGGATTACGTGTCCGGCCGCAGTACGCGCCGGTATGGACGACCACACCCGTGCGCCGGGTGTCGCGCCGCCGCTCGGCGATCCCACCGGCTGGTTGACCGACCGTCGGGTTTGGGAGCACGCCACACTCCGGCGCGCTGTCGAGCACGGCGTTCGGCTGTTCAACAGCGGCGACTACCACGAGGCCCACGACTGCTTCGAAGTCGAGTGGTACAACTACGGCAGCGGCACCGACGAGTCGGCGTTCCTCCACGGGATGGTCCAGGTGGCCGCGGGCGCGTACAAACACGTGGACTTCGAGAACGACGACGGCATGCGGAGCCTGTTCCGCACCGCCGTGCAGTATCTCGGTGACATCCCCGCGGATTACTACGGCGTCGATGTCGGCGAGATCCGGCGGGTCATCCAGGCGGCGCGCGCGGACCCGTCGGCGCTCTCGGGGTGGGGGATCACCCTCGACGACGCGACCCCGACGGCGTATCCGGCCGACTACGAGTACGCCGAGGCCCTGGAGTGACGACGATGGCCGTGCTGGATTGCAGCGACCAGTAGGCGTTTGGGCGTCGCGGTGGTGGCGTGTGGTATGCGCGTCATCCGGGCGACAACCACCGAGGAGTACGAGGACGCCTTGCGCGTTCGGTTCGCGGTGTTCGTCGACGAGCAGGGCGTGCCGGCGGACATGGAGGTCGACGACCACGACGACACGGCGACGCATTTCGTGGCCTACGACACGATGACCGGCAGCCAGGACGCCACGCGGGCGGTGGCGGCCGCGCGCCTCCGGGCGTACGAGGGGTCCGTGGGGAAAGTCGAGCGGGTCGCCGTTCGGGCGTCACGGCGCGGCAATGGTGTCGGCGCGACGGTCATGGACGCCGTCGAGGACGCCGCCCGCGAGCGCTTCGCGGAACTGTATCTGCACGCGCAGTCGCGGGTCGCGGAGTTCTACGCGACGCGTGGCTACCACCGCGAGGGCGAGCCGTTCATGGAAGCCGGCATCGAGCACGTCGCGATGCGGAAACGCCTGTAGTCGGGGCCACCCGCCGGTTCCAGAACTATTTACGCGTTCGAACTGATAGCTCGGGTCAGCATGGACGTGGGTTCGCCGGAGGCATTCTCGGAGTCGGGCACGCTGGGCGTCGAAGAGGAGTTCTTCGTGGTCGACGAGCACGGCGTGCCCACTGCGGGCAGCGACGAACTAGTCTACGAGGGGGAGCCGCCGGAACCGATCGCGGGCCGCCTCGACCACGAGCTGTTCAAGTTCGTGGTGGAGACCCAGACGCCGACGCTCAACGGGGTTGCCGAGGCCCCGGCGGCGATCCGTGAGGTGCGGGCCGCGCTGGTCGCGTACGCCAGCGAGCACGGGCTCCGGATCGCCGGCGCTGGCCTCCACCCGGGCGCGCGGTGGCGCGAACACGAGCACGCCGAGAAACCACGGTATCGGTCTCAGCTCGATCGCATCCAGTACCCACAACACCGGAACACGACGGCCGGGCTGCACATCCACGTGGGCGTCGACGACCCCGATAAGGCTGTGTGGGTGTCCAACCGGATGCGGTGGCATATGCCCGTGCTGTTGGCGCTGTCGGCGAACTCGCCGTACTGGAACGGCTTCGACACGGGGCTGGCGTCGGCGCGCGCGAAGATCTTCGAGGGGCTGCCGAACACGGGGCTGCCGACTGCCTTCGAGTCGTACGCGGCGTTCCAGGCGTTCGAGCGTCGGATGGTCGAACACGGCGGCATCGAGGACCGCGGGGAGCTGTGGTACGACGTGCGCCCGCATTCGGGCCACGGCACGGTGGAGGTGCGTGCGCCGGACGCGCAGGCCGACCCGGCGGTGGTCGACGCGTTCGTGGAGTACGCCCACGCGCTGGTGACCGAGTACGCCCAGCGGTACGACGACCACCCTGATCCGTTCAGTGTCACTGGCCTGCGCCGCGAGCTGCTCGACGCGAACAAGTGGCGGGCGATGCGTGACGGCCACGACGCGTCGTTCGTGGCGCGCGAGACGCAGGGCGCTGTTGACCTGGGGACTGTCGTCGATCGCGAGTGCGACCGGCTCGGCGTCTCGGGCATCCGAGACGTGTACGATGATGTATCAGGCGCACAACAGCAGCGCCGGATACTCGACACACACGGCGAAAAACGACTGTATAACCACCTTTCCCTGTAGTCCTCGGGAGCGACCGCGCGTTCGTGAGTAGCATAAATGTATATGATGGTGTAGCCCGTACCCATCTGCATGTCTAAAAACAAACATGAACTGGGGTCGCCGTTTACTGTTCCTCTGCTACTCAACACGCTCGACGTCCCCGCGTTCGCTGTCGACGCCGACGGTGCCGTTGTCGCGTGGGACGACCAGATCGCGGCGCTGCTGGAGACCGCCCCCGAAGACGCCATCGGCGTCACCGACATCGGGGAACGACTCAACGACGACGGCTCGCGCGCGCTCGCCAACAAGGTCGCCGACACGCCCATCGACGCACACCACGAATACGACGGGGTCGGCCTCGCGGACGAATCGTACGCGCTGCTCACCGGCGACTACGTCTACGAGGACACCACCGTCGCCGGCAACACCGACCTCTGGTTCATCGCGACCCCGGTCTACCACACCGGCGAGTTCCGTGGCGTGATCGAGATCGTTCAGGACCGCTCCAGCTCCGCCCGCTACCAGAGCGAACTGCAGGCGCTGTTCGGTGAACTCGTGGACACGCTGGACGCGTACGACGCCGGCCGCTTCGACGCGACAGTCGACATCGCGGCCGAGGACACGCTCCTCGACGACGAATACATCCAGATCGGGCGGAACCTCACCGAGTTCGGGGACACCCTCGCCGCCCACATCACGGAAGTGCACAACGACGTGGAACGACTCGAAGCCGCGAGCCAGGCCGTCTCGGAGTCCTCCGCCGAGATCGACGAGCTGTCCACCGCCCAATCGACGAACGTGAGCACCGTCGCCACGGAGGTCGAGACGCTGAGCGCGACCGTCCAGGAGATCGCGTCCACCGCCGACGAGGTCGTCGACACCAGCGCCACGGCCGAACGGCTTGCCGACGACGGTAGCGCCGCGGCGAGCGACGCCGCGGACATGATGGCCGACGTTGCGACCGCCGCCGACAGCGTCACCAGCGACGTCGAAGCCCTCCAGAACCGCATCGAAGACATCGACGAGGTCGTCGACGTCATCACGGGCATCGCCGAGCAGACGAACATGCTGGCGTTGAACGCGTCCATCGAGGCCGCCCGCGCCGGCGAGGAGGGCGAGGGGTTCGCGGTGGTCGCCGAAGAAGTCAAAGCCCTCGCCGAGGACGCACAGTCGAACGCGGGCCACATCGAGTCGCTGGTGAGCGAGATCCAACGCGACACCGCAGACACGGTGACCGATCTCGTGACCACCACCGACCGGATCGAGGACGCCGTCGCGCAGGTCGAGGACGCGATGGCGAGCTTCGAGGAGATCGTCACGGCGGTCGAGGCCACCGCCGAGGGCATCGAACAGGTGTCCGACGCCACCAACGAGCAAGCCGCAAGCGCCGAGGAGATCGCCGCGATGGTCGACGAGACCGCCGACTTGGCTGACGACATCACGACGGCCGTCGCGGACATCGTCAGCCAGACCGAAGCGCAATCCGCAATGCTGCACGATCTCGACGAGTCAGTGTCCGAGCTCCACGACCAGTGAGCGGCGGCGCGGACGAAGTCCTTTTCACCAGTTCAGCCATGCGTTTGAACTGAACGCACGCATGCCTGAGGATTCACGCGACACCAACACGGCCGCCCGCGAGCACCTCGAAGACGGCACGGACCGCGCCGTCGCCGGCTTCGACGACGGCGTCGTTGACGTGCTTGCCTGGCTGCTGGACACCGACACCCGTGCCCGCATCTTCGTGTACCTCCGCCAGCACCCGTACAGCACCAGCGACGAAGTCGCTGACGGGACCGGACTGTACCCCTCGACCGTGCGGGAAGCAGTTGCCGAACTCGCCGCCGACAGCATCGTCGACCGGCGCAAGCGCCACGCAGAGGGCGCGGGCAACAACCCATACGAGTACACCGCCATCCCCCCGAGTGACCTGGTCGCTGACACCGTCGGACGCGTCCAGCGCGGTCTCAACTCGGTGTTCAATCTCGACGCGCGACTCGGCGACAGCGACGACGACACCGCCAGCCACGACACGCCGGTCCGCATCGAAGTCGAGGACGCCTCGCCGGAGGCTGACACTGCGGCCGACGACACCTGAACCCAAACGGCTAAACGCGCACAGGCCGACCGCCGGCATATGAATGTCGCCCTCGGTGGCACATTCGACCCGATTCACGACGGCCACCGAAAGCTCTTCGAGCGCGCGTTCGACCGCGGCGACGTGACCGTCGGCCTCACCAGCGACGACCTGGCCGCCGACACCCGCCACGTGGACCGTCACGTCCGCTCGTTCGACGCGCGCCATGCCGACCTCGACGACGAACTCGCCGCGCTCGCCGAGACGCACGACCGCGAGTACACGATCCGAACGCTCGACTCCCCGACGGGGATCGCGACTGAACCCCACTTCGACGTGCTCGTGGTCTCCCCGGAAACCGCCGCCGGCGGCGAACGCATCAACGAGTTACGCGCCCAGGACGGCACCGACCCCCTCGAAATCGAGGTCGTCGACCACGTCGACGCCGCCGACGGGGACATCATCTCCTCGACGCGCATCGTCCGCGGCGAGATCGACGAACACGGCGCGCTCACGCCCGGCCGCGAGGGCCGGGATCCACGCCAGTAGCCTACCACGTCGGCGGGTCGAAGCCGGCGCGCGCCAGCAGCTGCTTCCAGCGCTCTTGGATCACGAGCCGCGAGACGCCGGCGGCGTCCGCGACCGCCGTCTGGCTGCGCTGGTCGCCCGCGATGAGCGCGCCGGCGTACACGCTCGCGGCCAGCACCGCGGGCTCGGAGCGCGGTGCGGCTCCGTCGACCGTCGACAGGAAGAGGTCTTTGGCGGTCGACTCGGCTTCGGCGGTCAGTTCCAGGTCGGCGGCGATCCCGGCAAGCTCGGTGAGGCGGTCGTCGTGTGCTCGTTCGTCGCCCGCACGGTACATACCCACCAGTTGATCCGCCTGCGGTATAGGTTCATGGGCGTGGCCGGCGGATAGCGCAACGCATTTTTACGGGTGCGCAGTAGAGTGCGGGTGCGGCGCGCGGGTAGCCAAGCCAGGAAACGGCGTAGCGCTTAGGACGCTATCCCGTAGGGGTCCGCCGGTTCAAATCCGGTCCCGCGCATACCACTCGATTCGAGCGATTCGGCGGCCCGGTGTGGCGCGCAGACCGCGTGCAAGCGGCGTGTGTCTGACGCGTGGCTGCCAGGTCCCGGGAAGCTTTTTGCGCGTGCGGTGGTTCCATCCAGGAAATGACTCGGCCACCGGATCTTCTCGCCGACGTGCTCGATGGGATCGACGCCCTGCTCGTGTTCTCGCCGAGCGGGTCGTACTACGACCGCGTTGACGACGTCGAGGGGGTTGACGTCGTCGTGGTGGCCACCGAGAACGCCGTCGGCGCCGAGACGTTCGTCGAGTTACCCCTGGCGTTCGACGACGTGCGAGAGCAGATCCGGTTCGGGATCGAGGGCGCGCTCAGCGAGGGTGTCGTGGCCGACGGCGACGAGCTCGGCTGCGTCGCGCCGTTCCTGAGCGAGGAGGTCGACATGGTGACGCGGACGCGCGCCAACGCCGGCACCCAATCCAGCGTCTACGAGTTGTTCGCAAGCACGCGCGCGGAGCCCGGGGTCATCCGGGACGTCTTCGACGTGGCGATCGAGCTCGGGCGGAAAGGTCAGAAGGGCAAGCCCGTGGGGGCGCTGTTCGTCGTCGGGGACGCCGGCAAGGTCATGACGAAAAGCCGGCCGCTATCGTACAACCCCTTCGAGAAGAGCCACGTTCACGTCGGGGATCCGATCGTGAACGTGATGCTCAAGGAGTTCTCGCGCCTCGACGGCGCGTTCGTGATCTCCGACTCCGGGAAGATCGTGTCGTCGTACCGCTACCTGGAGCCCGGCGCCGAGGGCACGGACATCCCGAAGGGATTGGGGGCGCGGCATATGGCAGCGGGGGCGATAACCCGGGATACGAACGCGGTCGCGATCGTGCTCTCGGAGTCCGACGGCCTGGTGCGGGCGTTCAGGAACGGCGAGCTGGTGTTGGAGCTCGACCCCGAGGATAACTAGCATGACAGACGTGTTGCGGACGCTTGTCGGCCCGCATTTCGAGTACGGGCTTGCGACGCTCGTGTTGCTTTGCGGGGCCGTCGCGGGCTACCTCGTCGGGTGGATCCACCGGCGCGTGATGTTGGCCGCCGGGGTCGATGAAATCGTCGAGGGAACCACCGTCGAGCGGTTGGCGCGGCGATCCGGGACCACAACCGTCGATCTGACCGCGCGGTTCGTGTCGACGGTCGTCTACATCGTGGCCGTGCTGGTGGCGCTGGACGCCGCCCAGTTCTCCATCCAGAAGCCACTGTGGCGGCTGCTCGGCTCGATCCTGCCGTCGGTGCTGGCTGCCGTGGTCGTGGTGGTGGTCGGGGTGCTCGTCGGCGACAAAGTCGAGGTGTTCGTGACCGAGCGGCTGCGGTCGGTGAAGTTCCCGGAGGCGTCGGTCGTGGCCGTGGCCGCGCGCTACACGGTGGTGTTGGCTGCGGGGCTCGTGGCGTTGTCCCAGCTCGGCGTGGCTGTGGCGGCGCTGCTCGTGGTGTTCGGTGTCTACCTCGCGTCCGTGGTGGTGTTCGCGCTCGTCGCGACGCGGCAGCTGTTGGCGTCGGCGGCGGCGGGCGTCTACCTGCTGTTGCGCCAGCCCTACGGGATCGGTGATCAGGTCGCCATCGGGAGCCGCGAGGGCGTCGTCCAGGAGGTGGACGTGTTCGTGACGCGGATCGAAGCCGACAGCCGGGAGTACGTCATCCCGAACCATCTCGTGTTCCGGGACGGGATCGTCATCGTCCACCACCAATGAACGGACTCGCCACCATCCTCGGTGCCATCGCTGTGGGGGCGTTCGGGTACGGGATCGGCCGGCACGACCGCGTGCAGTCGTGGGCAGCGACCCGACCGGGCCGCCACTGGGCGCGCCGCGTGTGGATCGCCAGTGGGCTGTGCCTGTGCGTCGCAAGCGGCGTGTTTCCGGTGTCCCAGCCCGCGGGCATCGCGGTGTTCCTCCTCACCGGCGTGGTCGGCGTGGCGGCGGCGGGCATCGCCGCTGCGGGGGCCGCCGTCGACGCCCGGCAGGCGGCGCGCTCCCAGTCGCTGGGCCGCAGGCTCCGCACGTTCTGGGGCATCGCAGCCGCAGCCCATCGCGTCACGCGGTACGGGCTCGTGGTCGGTGGCGCGGGGTTCCTGTTGGCCGCGCTGACCGGCGGCATCGCGGTCACGCCGCCGCTGTCGGTTGTCGGCGGGTTCGCGTTCGGCGGCCTGTTGGCGGTGCTCGGCGGGTTGACCGCGGTCGGCGCGCTCGTGCCCGGGGCGCACGCGCACCGAGTGAGCGCCCGGGCACGGAGCGAGACGGAGGACACCGACGATTCGGCGCGTTAGTCGCCAGTGGGCGCGGCGGGGACGCCGGCGACCGTTTCGCCGGGCGGCACGTCGGCGGTGACAAGCGAGTTCGCCGCGACCTGTGCGCCGGCACCGATGGTGACCCCGGGCAGCACGACCGCGCCGGCCCCGATCATCGCGCGATCCTCGACGACGACCGCGCCCGTGCGGTATTCGTCGTGGAGGAACTCGTGGCACAGCAGCGTGGCGTCGTAGCCGATGATGGCGTCGTCGCCGACCGTGACGAGCTCCGGCCAGAAGACGTCGGGTGTCGACTCCAACCCCCACGCGACGCCGTCGCCGACCGTGACACCGATGCGCGCCAGCAGCCAGTTTTTCGCGTGGAGGCTCGGGGAGATGCGTGCAAGCACGATCACGACGTAGTTCAGCGCGACCCGGAGCGGGTGTTTGGCGTCGGTCCACCGCCACAGGGAGTTGCGCGCGTTCGGCGTGGGGTGGCGCTGGAGGCGGTCGTGGCGGCTGGACGCCCCGCTGGAGTCCGGGCGCGCGGTCATGCCGACCCGTCGGTGGCCGGCGTGTCATTGCCAACGACGGGAAACGACGCCGTGATGTCCCACGCGTGGATGCAGTGGACGCGCCCGGCGTCGTCGCCGATCCGCCAGTGGTGGGCGTCCTCGGACCAGTGCTCGTGGCGACCACAGCGCGTGCAGACGCGCTCCGATGGCGTTCGGAGGTCGGTCATCAGTACAGTGATGTCGGCCAACCGGCTTGAGGACTGCGGTCAGTCCGACTCCGAGCGGAACGTGTCCAGCTGGCTCCCGAGGAACGACGGCGTGAGCGTCGTGAACTCGGCGCGCTCACCCGGGCCGAGATACTCGAAGACGGAGTGGCGTGCGTCCTCGACGTACCGGCCGCCGGCGAACACGCGCACCCCGACCTCCTCGGGGCCGCGGATCACGCGCCCGATGGCTTGTCTGGCGCGCCGAACCGCGGGCACCGTCAGGGCGTACTCGAAGGCGTGGTCGTCGCCGAAGGCGTCGGCGTACGCGCGCCTGACCGCCCGAATCCGTGGCGACCCGACGTTCACCAGCGGCACGCCGACGACGAGACACGCCCCGAGTTTCGCGCCGTCGTAGTCGACGCCCTCCGTGAGCGTGCCCCGTGTGCTCGTCACCAGCACCTTGCCGTCGCCAGCGAAAAACGTCGCTTTGAGGTCGTCAGTCGCGGCGTTCGACGACGATTCGTCGACGAGCACGTCCTTCTCGACGACGCCGTCGCTGAGATAGGCGGCCGCCCACGCCGCCTCCCGGTAGTTCGGCATGCAGACCAGAACGTTGCCGGGCTGGCGGGCGACCGTCCGCAGCACGTAGCGGTATTCGTCGCGCGTCGGGTTGTCGGTGCCCGGCTCGGGGTCGCCGCGGTTGTGCGCCGTGAACGGCGTGGCGTCGACGAGGAAGCTCGCGCGGTTCGATTCGGGGAACCGCAGATCGTAGCGGCGCTCCACGACGGGGCGGGGGTCGCTGTCGCCCGCGCCCGCCGCCAGGCGGTCTAGGCCGGCGACCTCCCGGAACACGTCCAGTGGTTCCAGGGTGGCGCTCATCAACACGCCGCCGCCGACCTCCGACAGCGTCTCCCGGAGCGCGCGGGCGGGCATGCAGTTGAACATCACGAGCGCGGGGGTGTAGGATTCGGCCCACGCCGCGCCGGCCCGCCCCGACTCCTTGGGCACGTGCTCTAGCTCCACCTCCCGGAAGTACGTCGCGTGGTCGCGTTCCCACCACCGCTGGAGCGTGACGCCCACGGGGCCTGCCACCGCCGATCGGTCGCCGTCGTCGTCGAGGATCGCCTGCACCGCGGTGCCGGTTGCCGCCAGCGACCGCCACGCGTCCCCGGTGTGGCCGTGCTGTTCGGCCCACTGCGTGAGCGCGTCGGGCTGCTCGCTTTCGGGGTCCCGCAGCGGGATCTCGTGGTCGCGTTCGGGCAGCGACCCCGGGCGGTCGGGGTCGAACCCCTCCGCGGCGAGGTATCGCGCCACGCGGTCGTCGAGCCACTCCAGCACGTCGTCGAGGAACCCGACCATCGCCTCGACGGCGTCGAGCGAGCAGTCGTGGCTGGCGAGGTGGTCGGTGACCTGCTGGCGGTTCTCCCGGCTCTGGTTGGCCCGCGTGAGCAGCGTCCGGCAGTCGTTGCGGGCGCGAGTGAGCGTGTGCCGCCCCAGGCGGTCCGAGAGCAGGTCTCGAACGCGCTCCTCTAGACGGTGGGCTTCGTCGACCACGACGAACGTCGAGTCGTCGATGAGGTGGTCAGTGAGCCCCCGGGTCTGGGGGTCGAAGAGGTGGTTGTAGTTCCCGACGACGACCTCCGCGTGATCCAACAGCACCTGCTGGACGCGGTGGGGGCACGTTCCGTGGTCGACGCCCGCGGGCAACACGTCCGCGCTCGTGACGACGTTGTGCCGGCCGGCCTCGAAGCCGACCGGCGAGCCCTTGTCGCGGCCGTACCAGTCGGCCTCGAACGGACACATCAGCGGCGGGTCGCCGTCGGCCATGTCCTCGGGGGCGGTCGGCTGGTGGGGGACGTATGGTGCGTCCGTGCCAGCCGTCCGCAGCGGGGTCTGCGAGAGCGTCTGGCTGGCGTCGGCGCGCGCCGACCGCGCCAGCGCCCGACCCGCTGCGGGATCCCACCACGGCTCGTCGGGGGTCTCCGCCGCCGGCAGTGCGGTGAGGTCGCGTGCGTCCTGCCCGTCGAACTCGCCGCCGTCGTCGCCCTCCACGAGGCCGGCAGTCGACTCCCGGAGGTCCTCGCAGCGCTCGTGGACGCCGGCGTCGTCGGGGAACTTGTCCTCGCGCTCGTACGGGCAGAGATCCCGCTTTCCGACGAGCGCCACGCCGTCCAAGGGGTCATCGAGGCCCGCGTTCATCGTTCGGAGGTCCGCGACGAACTGCTCCAGTTGCTGTTTGACCGGCGTCACCACCAACACGCGCTCGTAGCTGTCGGTGTTGCGCACGAGGTGCGCGCCCGCGGTCAGCGCCGCCATCGTCTTGCCCGTCCCGCAAGGCCCCTCCATCGCGAGGAAGCCGTCGCTGTCACCGGCTTCGATGGCCGCCCCGATGGCGTCGGCCTGCTGGTCGTACGGTGCCTCGAACCCGAAGAACTCGCGCCACGGCTCGTCGGCGTCGCCCATTCGGTCAGTGGTGGGGCGGCCTCGGGTAAGAACCCTCGGAAGCCCGGCGGGTCAGTGGCCGTGCGCGTCGTCGTCAGTCACGTGGGTGCGCTCGCGGTCCCGGACGTACAGTGCAGCGACGCAGAACGAGAGCGCGACGATGCCGAGCCTGACAGCCGTGTTCACCGGCGGGTCCGACGGCAGCCCCCCGTCGACCGCAGCGAGCAGTCCGACGGTGACGAACACCGCGACGGCGATCCACGTGAGAACGGCGGCCACCGCGAAGTCAGTGAGCTTCGCCAGCGGCCAGTCACCCGCAACAAACGGGTACGCGCCGCCGAGAGCAACGACGAACGCCACCGATTTGACGACCCAAGTGGACAGCGGACTGCCCAGAAGGTGGTTCACGATGGAAAGCGGGAGCCCAACGACGACTGTGATGGAGAGGAACGCGGACAGCACGTCACCGGTCGCAGCGAGCACGCCACCGGAGCGACGGCGGGACATATCCAGCGCTGTGACCGCCAGCGACAAAACGGCTCGGGTGGGTCAGTCGAACTGCGGAAGCGAAAGCGGCACCGACCCCTTGGTGTACCCCTCGACGCGGCCGCTGGGCCGCAGCCGGAACACGACCGCCGGCCGGTGGCGGACCTCGGGCCGCTCGCCGCGAATCCGACGCCACTCGTCGTCCGGGAACGACGAACAGTCCACGACCAGCACCGCACCGCCGCCGTGCTCGCTGAGCTGGCCGTCGGTCTTCGTCGCCGCCGTCTCCCGGACGGCGGCGATGGGGGTGCCGGCCGCACGATCGCTGGTTGGCACCGGCCGTGTGACCTCCACGAGCACGCCCTGCTCGCCCTCCCGGTCGGCGCGGAAATCAAGGCTGTGACCCGTCGTCACCTCGATCTCCGGGGTGACCTCGTAGCCCGCCTCCCCCAGCAGCCACGCGGCGTGGAACTCGCTCATCGCCGCGCTGGCGCGGGGCACGTCGAGTGTCTCCGAGGTCCCGAGTTTGCCCGCCATCTCGTGGCGGTGGTCGTCGAAGACACCCGTCCGCAGGAACGACTCGTAGAACGCCAGCGCGTCCTGGAAGTCGGCGTCCGGAAACCCGGCGGCGTGCTCGCGGAAGAACGCCCGCGTGGTCCGGCGGCCGTCCTTCGAGCACAACACGGACAGGAAGAACCACGACACGTACGGGTACGCCGCCAGCCAGGGGGCGTGCTGGTGGAGCTCCGCAGTGAACTCGCGTTGGGCCCACCGACTCACCGCGAACGGCGCGTCGGCAAACGACCGCTTGTCGGTGCGCCACAGCGGCGACGGTGTTTCCGTGTTCCCCAGCCACCAGCCGCCGGGCGTGTCGTCGGCCGGCCACGCGAACAGTGCGGTGTCGCCCGTGTCGACATCGAAGCGCCGTGCCTCGTAGCCCGACGGCTGCGCGAACCAGGGCGTGTCCGCTGACGCACCGAGGTTGGCGTCGAGCTCTCGGTGGAGCGCGTCGGTAACACGGTCGGTACTCCAGCGCTCCCGGGACCGCCGGAACCGGAGTGGCTTCGCCACGGTCGTCGTATGCTGTCCCGTGTGTTAGCGGTTTCGACGGTTACTCGACGCGTTGCTGGAAGGCGTTGCCCTTCCAGCGGAACACGGCACCGTACTCCTCCCACTCCTCGCGCTCTTCGAGCCGGTACTGGGCGAACGACGGGTTCCGGATGAGTTCGAGCTCGGAGACGTGGAGTCGAACCGGCTTCAACAGCGCGCCGAACGGCGCCGTCGTGCGCTCGGTCTGGATGTCGTTGTCGTCGGGTTCGAACGTCGGCCCCTCGATCGGGTCGACGGTGACGCTCCCGAACTGGTAGCGCTGCCAAACGTCGTAGTCGCCGTACGGGACGGTGTCGGCCGGCGGGCTGTCGCGGACGACTTGGAGTTTGAATCGGCGACACTGTGCGGGCTCTTCGGTGACCCAGATCAAGCCCCGTGCGTGCAGCTTCAGCGCGTGATCGCCCATCACACCGCCGTTGACAACGTACTCGCCGGAGGTGTATTCGATGCCATCCAGGCGCACGTCCGAGAGCGTTCCGTCGAAGTACCGCTGCTCGCGGTACTGGAACGGCAGCCCGGTCTCAGCCGCGCGTTCGATCGTCGGCCGAGCGCGGTCCGGAAGCGTGTCGTCTTGGTCTTGCCCCCAGTTCGACCGCGTTTCGTTGGGATCGATCCAGGCTGTCACTGGACGGTCACAGTAGACCATTGTCATCGTCCATGATAAATCCTTCACCCGAACCGACCAGATTCGCAACGACTAAACAACTACCTCGCCGAAAGCTGAATGCGTGCGAGGGTAGCCAAGCTCGGCCAACGGCGACGGACTCAAGATCCGTTCTCGTAGGAGTTCGAGGGTTCGAATCCCTTCCCTCGCATCGCCGGCGCACACTGTGCGCCGCGGGATGCGGGAAGTCCACGGGACGGACTTCCCTCGCAAAACACACTGTTACACGCCACCAGCGACAGCCGGAGTCGCTGACCCAGACCGACGGCTCTTTGCACCGGGCCACCCGTGCTGGTGGCATGCACGACACCGACCGCGTTTCGGTCGCCGAGCGGGCGGCACGCACGGGCGGCGCGGTTGCGCTCGACGCGTTCCGAACCGGCATCGACGTCGAAACGAAATCCGGGAAGACGGACGTCGTCACGGAGGCCGACCGCACCGCCCAGCGCCGCGTCGTCGACGTGATCGACGCCGTCTACGACGAGGACACCATCGTCGGCGAGGAAGCCGACGCGCTGAAGACGGTGCCCGACGCCGGCGCCGCCTGGGTGATCGATCCGATCGACGGCACGAACAACTTCGTGCGTGACACCCAGCTGTGGGCGACCGCGGTCGCCGCGGTCGTGGACGGCACCCCGGTCGCGGCGTGTAATCGGTTCCCGGCGCTCGAAGACACCTACATTGCGGGCGCTGACGGGGCCACGCTGAACGGCACGCCGATCTCGGTCAGTGAGAAAACCGACCCCGAGACGTTCGTGGTCGCGCCCACGATCTGGTGGGATTTCGACCGCCGCGACGAGTACGCCGCCGCCTGCGCCGCGATCGTCGAGCGGTTCGGCGACATGCGCCGGTACGGCTGCGCGCAGGCCGTGTTGTCGATGGTCGCGAGCGGCCAACTGGAGGCCACGATCACGAACGTCGTCGCCAACCCGTGGGACAGCGTCGCCGGCGTCCATCTGGTTCGGCAGGCGGGCGGCGTCGTGACCGACATCGACGGAACGCGTTGGACGCCGGGCGCGACCGGGCTCGTCGCGTCGAACGGGACCGCACACGACGCCGTGTTGGCCGCCGCCCAGGAGATCCGCGCTGCGGCCGAGTAGTAAGGTATTGGCGTTGGCACCGTCTACCGCGGACACATGGATGTAGACGACACGGACCGCGAGATCCTGCGCGCGCTGCAGGCCGACGCCCGGAAGCCGTTCAGCGAGATCGCCCGCGAGATAGACATGTCCTCGGCGACGGTGCATGACCGCGTCAGCCGCCTGGAGGAGGCGGGCGTGATCCGCGGCTATCACGCCGACGTCGACCCGAAGGCGGTCGGGCTCGGAACCACCGCGTTCGTGGGGCTGCGCGTCGAACAGGGCCGGGAGGACGAAACCCTCGACCGGCTCACCGGCATCGAGGGTGTTCGAGAGGTCAACCTCACGACCGGCGAGTGGGACGTGATCCTGCGTCTCGTCGCCGAGGACACCGACCATTTGCGCGCACTCATGTTCGAGGAGATCGCTGACATGGACGGGTTCGCGCGCTCCCAGACGATGGTCGTGTTGGGGACCGAGTACGAATCGCCGGAACTGCCGCTGTGAACGCACGCCCGGCGGCAACCGCTTGTCGGGCGACGTACCGGCCGCGCGTTCGGACCAGCGCCTGCCCCACGGCGGGCGTCGAGCGTGCGCGATCACCCCTACGGCTGGGGTGTCGTCTACGCCGTTGACGGCGGGTTCGATTTCGCGTCGCCTAGAGCAAATTCCGATACGTATATGACATGTTGTTTCTGACCGTACAGTATGGTCGAATTGTGCGATGGGTGTATCGATCACCTCGAAGCCGCACTCCAAGCCACTGACCACACGAAGAAGAACTACCACATCCGGGAGGTGTTACAGGCCTGCGAGACCGCGGAGTTACCGCCCGATCAGACGGTGGAACTGGCACGACTGAACGACACCTAGGGCGTCCGATGGTGCGTGCCGGATCGCCCGCGGTGGCGACCCCAGCGGGCGCGGTCACGCGGTGTCGTCGCGCGCCGGCAGCCTGATCGTGACGACGGACCCCCGGGGCGTGTTGTCCTCGAAGTCAAGGTCGCCGTCGGAGTGGGTGACCGCCCAGTAGACCAGCCAGAGCCCCAGCCCCTGGCTGTGGTGCAGCGCGTCGATGGCGTCGTCGCCGTTGAGCACGCGACGTTCCATGCGTGGGATGCCCGGGCCGTGGTCGGAGACGGTGATCCGGACGTGATCCATGCCCTCGGTGGCCGTGGGCTCGGAGACGGAGACGCTGACCTGCGGGGCCGTGCAGTCGGCGTGCTGGATCGCGTTCGTGACGACTTCCTGGATCGCCGTGCCGATCTGGGGGACGGCGGCGGCGACGGCGGTCGGGGGCGTGTCGACTGTGAGGTCGGCGTTCGGGGCGTCGGCCTGCGCGCGCTCGACGACGGTCTCCGTGATGCGCGCCACGTCCAGGGGCTCGGGCGTGGTGTCCGTGTCCAACACGTCACTGATCGCACGCTCCTTGTCGGCGGTTTCAACCAGGGAGTCACACCGCGAGATGATGTGCGCGGCGTGGGCGGCCGCCTCGCCGGTGGCGTGGCTGGCGACGAGTTCCGCGCGGCCACGAACCACGTTCAGTTCGTTGCGCAGCGTGTGCCGCAGCACGCGATCGAGGACGTGCAGTTGGCGGGCGCGTTCGCGGTTCTCGGCCACCGACTGGTCGATGGTGTCGCTCATCTCGTTGAACCCGGTGCCGATGCGCTCCCATTCGTCGGCCCCGCCGACGTCGACGTGGGTGCCGTACGCGCCGTCGCGGAGCGCGCGGAACCCGTCGATCAGGGCCTCGACTTGCGCGAGGTTGCGGCGGTAGTTCCACCAGCCGAACACCGCGATGACCGCGAACACGCTGATCACGCTCCCCGTCTGGAGGAGCGTGAGCCGTTGGATCGTCGGCCCGATGACCGCGCGGGACTCGGAGACGGAGACCACCCAGTCGGCCTCCGAGAGGGGGACCGTGTGGGCGGTCACCGACCGGTTCGGCGACGGCGGACGGTGGTAGATGTCCGCGCCGCCGTCGGTGGTGACCGTGACACCCGACGAATCCGGGAGGTCCGACCGCAGCAGATCGAACGCGCCGGTCTCCGAGAGGTACACCGCGCCGTTCAGCGTGGCGACGATGTCGCCGTCGCGGCGGACCGGCGTGCTCACGACGACGACGTTGGTGCCGGTCTCCGCGGGAACCGGGTTGCTGATGTAGGTGGTGCCGGCGAGCGCGCGCTGCACGTACCTGCGGTCCCCGAAGTCGGAGCCGACGACGCTGGCGGCGTCCGACTGCGGCGCGGCGAGCGCGGTCATCGTGCCGTTCGCTGCGATCACGGATGCGCCGGCGAACGCGGAGTTGTTGACGAGCGCCCGGAGGGCGGATCGCTGTCTGGCGGTGCCGTGTGCGCGAACGCCGGGGCGCGTGGCCCACAGTTCGACGGACTGCTCGTGGGTTTTGAGTTGGGCATCCAGTTCGGTCCTGACGAGCGCCGTGTTCCGTTCGACAGTGGTCGTGTGCTTGTCGACGACGGCGTTCTGGTAGGCCTGGAACCCCGCGTAGGTCGCGCCGCCGAGGACGAGCGCCGTCACCACGAGGATGACCGCGAAGAGGGTCTGAGAGCGCACGGTTACGGCCCCGTGCGGAGCGTCACCGAGAACACCGCGCCGGTGGGGTCGTTGTCCGACACCGTGACACGGCCGCCCACGGAGTCCACGAGCGTGTCGACCAGATACAACCCCATGCCGGTGCCGTCGCTGTCCAGTCCGGTTTCGCCCTTGCCGAAGATGGCGTCCTTCTGCGCGTCGGGCACGCCGGGGCCGTTGTCCGCGACGTGGATCGTGGCCGTGTTGTCGTCGGTGCAGTCCGCCGACACAGTGACTTCGGGGCTGTCCTGGTCGTTGTGTTGAATGGCGTTTTTCAGGAGGTTGCGGAACACCGAGTCGAGCATGTTGTTGCCGTGGACCGTGACGTCCGGGATCGAGCCGTCGACGGTCACGGCCGCACTGGGGAACGACGACCGTACTTCGGCCAACTCGGCCTTCAGCGTCGCGCGCAGTGACATGACGTGGTCGGCGTCGGGGTCGGTGAGCATCACGTCCGCGATGTCGCGGGCGGTCTTCGTCAGCTCGACGGCGTGGTCGGCGCTCTCCAGGACGCGTTCGATGTAGTCGGCGTGTTCGCCGTCGAGTTCCCCGGCCAGCATGTCGGCGTACGCGAGCACGAGCTGGAGGTCGTTGCGGATGTCGTGGCGAAGCACCTGATTGAGGACGTCGAGGTTGTCGCGTTGCGTCTCCAGGCGGGCCTCGTAGTCGGCGCGCTCGGTGACATCGACCACGATCGAGAACAGCACGGTGTCGGTGTCGAGTTCGATCGGCGAGGAGTGGATCTCGACGGTTCTGCGCTCGCCGTCGGCCAGCTCGTGTTCGAAGACGAAGTGGTTGCGGTCCCCCTCCTCGGCTTGGCCGCGGTGGGTGTCGAGGGCGCCATTGGGCAGCGTGTTGAGGTCGCTCACGGTCATGCCCGTGAGTTCGCTGACCGAGTAGCCGTAGAACGCCGCGGCGGCGTCGTTGGCGTTCTGGATGCCCCCCGAGTCCGGGTCGATCAGCAGCATCGGCGCGGAGTGGTGTTTGAACATGCGGCGGAACCGCCGCGCGCGCTGGCGAAGCTCGGTTTCGAGTTGGCGGCGCTCGGTCACGTCCCGGATGGCGCCATCGACCACGGTGGTGCCGTCGTGCGTGACCGTGACCGCCGTGAGCGTCCCCCAGACGGTGTTGCCGGCCAGCGTTTCGAGTTCGAGTTCGGTCTCCGTGACGACGCCGTCGGCGCGCAGCGTGGCGACGATCTCCTCGCGCGCCGCCGGGGTTGCGTAGAACTCCGTGGCCGGGCGGCCGCGGAGCGCGGCCTTCGATGGGGCGTCGGCGAACGCCACCAGCTCGTCGTTGACGCCGAGGAGCACTCCGTCCCCGAGGCGGGTGCGAAACGAGCCCACCGGGAGGGCGTCGAGGATGCGCTCGTGGTGCGCCCATTCCATGCCGGATTCGGGCGCAGCGACCACCACGAGCGCCGTCGCGGGCGCGTCCTGGTGGGCAGCGTTGAGGCGTGTGGCGTCGACGGTGACCAGCCGGCGGTCGGTGTCCGCGCCAGCGAGCACGACCCGGGCGTGCGTCCGGGTGGCGTTGCCGGCCGCCACCGCGTCACAGAAGCGATCGAGGTCCGAGGCGGTGTCCTGTGGGGCGAACGATCTGATGGGCGCTCCGACCGGGTCGGCAACGCCGGTGAGCTCGCTGAACGCCGGGTTCGCGAACGTGACGGTTCCATGCTGGACGACAACCACGGGGTCCGTGACGGCGGCGAGCACGTCGGCGTACGAGTGTGGTGGGGTGTGTGTCATCGGTGGGCACCTCGCCGGGCAGCTGTGTCGTGTTCGACTGTGGAGGTCGGGTGTCATAAACGGCGTGCGTTCGTTTCGCGGGGCGGGAAGTGGCGCCGGCGCCGACGACCACGCGTGACCGGCGGGGGTGTACGGTCATCGATGGTGGGCCGTGGCTGTCGTGGTGGCTGCCGGAGCGAGCGCGCCGTTCAACGGCGGGAGCGGGCCGCGAGCGGGCTGGCCGATGGGTGTCGATCCGGCGGGCGAGTCCAGTGGGGCGGGGCGAGCGGTCGGGGGCCACATCGACGGGGCCGTCGGGGATGTCGTGTCCCGCTTCGTGGCCGCCGCGGCGTCGTCGTCGCCGGCTGCCGCCACGGCAGCCACCACGTCCGCGTTCGACACCGGCTGTTCGCGGTCGTTCAGCCGCCGGAGGACTGCTTGCCCGTCCGCCGTCCGGTCCGTGGCACCGCGGACACGGCGGTCGAGCGCGCCCCAGACGAGCGCGCCCTTCCGGTAGTTCGCGCCGACAGCCCACGTCTCCGGGGTGGACAGCACGGCGCTGCGCCACGGCTCGTCGGCGCCTTTCGCGATCGTTCGCCGGAACGCGTCGTTGGTCGTGGCGTTGAGCCGCAGCGACAGCAACGCGGCGTAGTACTGGGCGGTGGCCTCGATGGTCCACCTGGCGGAGGCGGTCGTGTCGTACGCCTGGCGCGTGTGGACGTATTCGTGCAGCCAGACGTTCGTGGCGGTGTTGAGCCGTTCGTCGGCTCCCACCCAGGCGTCACTGCCGCCGTACTCGACGCCCCGCGGCCCGAGGAGCGGCGCTCGTGGGGCTGCCAGGAGCCAGACGTGATCGTCGCGCCCGCCGACCTGGAGGCGGCCTGCGGCCGCGGTGACGGTGTCCAGGATCGCCGCCGGCGGTTCCACGAGGCCGGCGCGCTCGGGGGTGACGAGCGTGATGGTCTGTCCGTGAGCGGTGCGCGTGCGCTCGATGACCGGCCCGAGGTAGGCGATTTCGCCGCCAGTCGCGCCGGGGCCGTCGACGGAGACCGATTCCGACACCGAGACGGACACGTCGTCGGCGTCCGACCACCGCCAGCTGGTCCGCACCGTGGGCACCGTGACGAGCGCCCAGTCGCCGGCGTCCACGAACGAGTACTCGCCGGCCTGGTGGCGCTCGTCGCTGGGCGGCGCGGCGGCGCTCTGGTTGGCGGTGACCGTTATGCGAAGCGTTGGTGCGTCCTGCCGGCCGGTCCACTCGTAGCCGTCGGTGCTCGGGTCGAATCCACTGGCTGACACGCGTGTCGTGCGGTTCGGCGGGGACACCGAGAGTTCGGTCACGGAGTCGGGGATGTCGTAGGTGACTGTGGCGTCGATGCGGCCGGGTTCGTCCGGCGTCTTGGAGAGCACGACGGATTTGTGGATCGTCTCCGAGTGGGGTGTTGGGGCGCCGTTGGCCGTCGCGGGCGGCGTTCTGTCTGCACCCCGGTCGGCCGTGTGCTCGAACACTGCCGGCTGACTGGCGACCACTGCGGCCGTCACCACGACGGTGATGCCGGCCAGCCTGATGGCTGCCGTGCGATCCATGTCCACGTAATACGTTCCCAATACGCATAGCTTGTCCGGCCGTGACCGCCTACACGCCGTCCGACGGTGTGTCGGCAAGTGCACCGACTGCGGACACGACAGCGTCGCAGGCCACGAGCCTGTCGGCCCACTCCGGAGCACCCGCCGCGTCGCCGACGGCAAGCGTCGGGACGGCGTCGGTCAGCAGGCCCCGAACGCCGGGCCGGGCCGCGGCGGCAACCGGCACCGCGACACCGTCGGCGGCCGCGATGTCGGCGCGGGTCGCCGACGCGGCGGTCGTGTCTTCGAGGCGAGTGAACGGCGCAACGCTGGTACACGGACAGCCAACGCGGCGTGCGGTTTCGTGGTCGGTGTCCCCCTCGACGACGGGGCCGACGCTCACGGAAGCGCCGGCGGAGACGAGGCGGCGGACGACCGGTGTGGCGCTGTCGCCGCCGCCGACGACGTGCACGCTGGTGTCGGCGGCCGCGGACGTGCGGTCGGGAAGCGGGGTCACCGTCACTGCGCCCGTCGCGGGGTCCGTGCCGACGGCAACCCTGGCGTCGAAGGCCGCCCGGATGGTGTCGGGCGTGAGCACGCTGCGGGGCGCGCCGGCGTCGTGCACGCGCCCGTCAGCCACCACCACCAGCTCATCGCAGTATCGCGCCGCCAGATCGAGGTCGTGGATCGCGGCGACCACAGCGCGGTCCTCGCTGTCGGCGAGGTCACGAACCACCTCCAGCGTCCGGATCTGGTGGTTGACGTCCAGGCTTGCGGTTGGTTCGTCCAGCAGAAGGACGGGTGCCGCTTGGGCGAGCGCGCGCGCCAGCAACACGCGTTGGCGCTCGCCGCCGGACAGCGAGGTCACGTCGCGGGCGGCGAACTGCGCGACGCCCGTCCGCGCCATCGCGCGGTCGACGACCGCCGTGTCGGTGTCGGTCCCGAACCGCGTCGTGTGGGGGTGGCGTCCCATCTCGACGACCTGTCGCACGGTGAACTCGAACGAGACGCTGGCGTCCTGGGGGACGGTCGCGATGCGGCGGCTGGCGGCCGCCGAGGACAGCGCGTGGACGTCGTCGCCCGCGACCAGCACCGTCCCGGCGGTCGGCGTGATGAGGCCGTTCATGGCGCGCAGCAGCGTCGACTTGCCCGCGCCGTTGGGCCCCACGACGCCGACCAGGTGGCCGTCCCGGATGGACGCGTGGACGTCGTCGAGGATGCGGGTGCCGGCCAACTCCACGTCGAGGCCGGTGACGTCGAGGGTCACAGCGCGCGCACCTCACGGTCGCGCAGCAGGTACAGGAAGAACGGCGCGCCGATCAGGGCGGTGATGATGCCCACCGGTGGTTCGGTGGCGGTTGCGCGCGCCACGGTGTCGGCGGCAACGAGGAACGCCCCCCCGGTGAGCGCGCTCACGGGCAGCAACACGCGGTGATCGGGGCCGACAACGAGGCGGACCGCGTGGGGGACGATGAGGCCCACGAACCCGATCGCGCCGGCGAACGAGACGGCGGCCGCGGTGACCACGCTGGCGACCGCGAGCAACAGGCGTTTCGTTCGGTCCACGTCGACGCCCAGCGTGTGGGCGTCCTCCTCGCCGGCCAGCAACACGTTCATCTCCCTGGCGTACGCCAGCAGGACGGCGCTGCCCACCACCACGACGGGGAGCGCGGCCTCGACGTCGTGCCAGCGGCTGCCGTGGAGGGTGCCCATCAGCCAGTACATCGCGGGCCGGATCTCGCGGCCGGAGTTGACGACCAGAAAGGAGGTGACCGCGCCCAGGAGGGTCTGGACGGCGACGCCGGACAGCAGGAGGGTGGCGGTCGGCGTGTGGCCGTTCTTGGTGGCGATGGCGTACACGGTGAACGCCGCGATCAGCGCGCCCGCGAAGGCCGCGGGCTGCACGCCGATGACGACGACCGACGGGAGGGTGATGGCGGCGACAGCACCCACGGCGGCCCCGCTGGAGACGCCGACGATCGACGGGTCGGCCATGGGGTTCCGGAAGAACCCCTGTAGCACTGCGCCCGAGATCGCGAGCGACGCCCCGACGGTTGCCCCGAGCACGATCCGCGGCAGCCGGATCGTGCCGACGATCACCTGGGCGGTCTCCGGAACGCCGAACTGCAGCGGGGCGGCGTAGGCGATGGTGAGCGCCGGCCACGGCAGCCCACCGCTGACGACGGGCACGGCGTGCGTGTGCATCGTGACGGACGCGCCAACCGGCACCGCAAGCTCGGTGAGTGCGGCCATCGCAACGGTGCGCAGCGTGATCGGTTCCGGGCCGATCGTGGCGCTCACGAGCAGCACCGCGACGAGCAACACCCCGGCAGCCGCCGACCACGCCACCGCTCTCGCGGACGCCTCACGCATTGAGCCCAAGCGTACTTTCGGTAGTCAAATATTTATTGTGGTCGCGAGACCGGTGGTGTATGCATCGGGGCCGCTTCGCCACCCTCGTGATCGTGGCGCTCGCCGTGACGATGACCGCTCCGGCGGGCGCGCTCGCGCCACAGCCGCCAGCACAGCACGCCGACGCCGACCGGGCGTGCTCGTTTCCGGTCACCGAACCCGACGCCAGCAACACCGCGATCACACTCGACAGCGAGCCCGAGCGCGTCGTCACGCTGAACCCCAGTGCGGCACAAACCATGTGGGAGCTCGGCGACCGCGACGCCGTCGTGGGCGTCTCCCAGTTCGGCACGTATCTGCCCACGGCCAGCCAGCGCACGGTCGTCTCCGGCGGCCAACCCTCGCAGACGAACGTCGAAGCGGTCGTCGGCCTCGACCCGGATCTGGTGCTTGCGCCGAACACCGTCCGCAACACCACGGTCACGCGGCTCCGGTCGGCCGGCATCACCGTCTTCCAGTTCCGGGCCGCCACGAGCATCGACGGCGTCGTCGAAAAGACCGCCACCATCGGCCGGCTCACGGGCAACTGCGCGGCGGCGGCCGCCACCACCGCCGAGATGCGGGACCGCGTCGCCGCCATCGCGGACGCCGTGCCGGACACCGATTCCGCGCGGCCCCGCGTCTACTACCACCTCGGTGACGGCTACACCGCCGGCCCGAACACGTTCATCGGCGCGGCCATCGAGGCGGCCGGCGGCCACAACATCGCTGCCGACGTGAACACCACCTCATCGTACCCGCAGCTCTCCGAGGAGGTCATCGTCTCCCAAGACCCCGACGTCGTGGTGACCGGCGTCTCCGCGGACCGCCTTGACGCCACGGCGTCCGCGCTCGTTGCGCCGTCGTCGGTCGTCCGGAACACCACCGCGTACGCCACCGGCAACGTGGTTGCGGTGAACACCAACCACATCAACCAGCCCGCGCCGCGGATCGTGGAGCCGATGGCGCGGATGGCGAACGCGTTCCACAACACCACCATCAACACGACGCTCGACGCACAGCCGTCGGCGACCACGACGGCGACGTCGACGGCGCCGCCCACCGACGCAGCGGACGGCACGGCACCCGGATTCGGGGTCGCAGCCGCGGTGTGCGCGCTGGCGGGCGCTGCGCTCGTCGCACGCCGGTAGGCCGACACCGTTTCATTCCTCCGCCCGGTAGCGACGCGTATGGTTGAGAACGTCATCTGGCCCGCGTACTTCGACGCGGCGCTGTCCCGCCGCGACGGCCGCCGCGTCCCCATGGAGCTTGCCGTCGAGGAGCCGTCCATCGACGAGATCGCGACCGCCGTCCAGCAGGTCGGCTACGACGCCGTCGTCGAGCGCGACGTGGCGTACCCACGGCGGCACTGGGACGCTGCGGGCCGCGTCCTGGTGAAAGACGCCGACGACGCGAAGAACACGCTCGTCCAGGCCGTCGCCGCGTACGTCGGCGCGCTCCGGGACTGATGGAGCGCGCCGGCAGCGTCACGCGGACCGCGGGCACCATCGCGGTCGTGCGCACCGACGCGGACGCCCACCCGCCGATCGGCGCGATGCTTGTCGACCAACAACTGGACACCGTTGGCCGCGTCGTCGACGTGTTCGGGCCGGTTGAACGCCCCTACCTGGCGGTGTCACCGGACGACGGCGTTCACCTGCCGGGGCTCGTCGGGGACACCCTCTACAAGCGGTAGGCCGCCACCCGACAGACCGAAGCTGCAAAACGGGGGGCGCGCACACACTCGGAGCATGAACGATTCGACGCGTGTTGCCGCCGTGCTCGCCGGCGTCGTCGCGCTGTTCGTCGTCGTCCAAGTGGGCGCGCTCGCGCTGGTTGAGCCCTTCCAGAGCGCGGGCCTGCAGTCCACGGAGAACCCACAGAACCCGCTCAATAGCGTCGTCTACGTGGCGTTCCTGCTGGTTGCGACCGGCGGCATTCTGCTGGTCATCAAGTACGACAAACAATGGATCCTCCGGGGGGTCGTCCTGGTGACCAGCGGCCTGGTCGCGTCGTACGTCTTCGCCGTGGCGATCCCCGCGGTCGTGGTTGCGGGCGTGAACCTCGCGGTGTGGGGTCCGGCCCTGGCGCTCGTGGGGGCGCTGTACGCGTACCCCGAGTGGTGGGTCATCGACGCCGCGGGCGCGATCATGGGGATGGGCGCGGCCGCCCTGTTCGGGATCAGCTTCGGCGTGCTCCCCGCGATCGTGCTGTTGACCGCGCTGGCGGTGTACGACGCGATCAGCGTCTACGGCACCGAGCACATGCTCACGCTGGCCTCCGGGGTCATGGAGCTGCGGCTGCCGATCGTGTTGGTCGTTCCGACGACGCTGGCGTACTCGTTCGTCGAGGACGCCGCCGAGACGGCCGACGAAGCCGAGGCGGGCGAACGCGAGGCGGCAGCGCCCGCCGACCGGCCCGCGTACTTCATCGGCCTCGGTGACGCCGTGATGCCGTCGATCATGGTGGCCAGCGCGGCGTTCTTCCTGGACACGCCGCCGGTCGTCGCCGGGATCGAGTTGGCACCGCTGACCGCGATGGCGGGCACCCTGGTGGGGCTGCTGGTTCTGATGCGGATGGTGTTCGCGGGCCGCGCCCACGCCGGTCTGCCGCTGTTGAACGGCGGCGCGATCGCGGGCTACCTCGTCGGCGCGGTCGCCGCCGGCATTCCGATCCTCGACGCGCTCGGCGTGGCTGCCTACCTGTAGTTACTCGCCGTACAGCGCTTCGCTGGCGGGCGCGAAGTCGAGCTCCGAGCCCAGGTCCTGCTCGACGGCGCGTTCGTACAGCATGTTCGCGGCCGCCACCGTCTCGATGCCCGTGCCGCCGCTGTCGAACACGGTGATCTCGTCGGCGCTCTGGCGGCCGGGTGCCGTCCCGGCGACGACGTCACCGAGCTCGGCGTGGATGTGGTCGCTGTCCACGACGCCGGCGTCGACGGCCGCGATGAACGACCCCGCGTCCTGCGTGGTGCGCCCGCGCAGGTCCGGGACGTAGGTCGCACGCTCGATGGCAGCCGTGTCCAGTTCGCGCTTCTCGGGGTGGTATTGGCCCATCGCGGTCACGTGCGTGCCGGCGTCCAGGTTGTCGCTGTCGAACACCGGCTCGCTGGCGCTGGTGGCGGTGATGACGATGTCAGCGCCCGTGACCGCGGCCGCGCTCGATTCGACGGCCGACACCGACGCGTCGAGGTCGGCGTCGAGGTCGGCGGCGAACGACTCGCGGCTCTCGGGGGTCGGCGAGTACACGTGGATCGTGTCCAGGTCGCGGACGGTGGCCGTTGCCTGCACTTGGCCGTGGGCCTGTGCGCTGCTGCCGATGACCGCCAGCTCGCTGGCGTCCGCCCGGGCGAGTTCGTCGACGCCGACCGCGCCGGCCGCCCCGGTCTTGAGGGGGTTCATCGACGCGCCGTCGAGCAGCGCCAGCGGCGCGCCGGAGTCGGCGTCGTACAGCGGCGTCATGAACCAGGCGTCGCCGGAGCCGAACCCGGCGCTGTACGTGTACCCGCCCATGACACCGTCGTCCGGGAGGAGCGCGGAGTAATCCGTGAACATGCCCGCGGGGTCCTCGCGGAGGAGCGCGGTGCGGGGTTCGGCGGGCGCGCCTTCGCCGCGCTGTCGGTAGCCGCTGCGCACCGCGTCGACGTAGTCGGCGGGTGTGGCCAGTCCTGCGATCTCGTCAGCCGAAAGGAACATCGTCGCTGTCACGCTTGTTGATTCGTCCGAAGCCACGAAAAGGATTGAGGAGGCGGCGGGACTCCGGGCTGGCGATGCCCGGATTACGACCCCCGGAGATCAACGACGACGAGCGTGATGAACCGGGCGATCGCGAGGCCGGCCGTGACGGTGGCGAACATCACGAGGAAGAACGTCGGGTCAGCGTTCCCGGGGAACGCGGCGGTGTTGCGGATGAGCTGACCGATGAGGTCCGCGGCCAACCAGGTGCCCGCCGCGAGCACGATGGCGCGCCGGTTGGATGCTACGGTGCTGGCGCTGTACGCGCCGACGAGGGGGGCCGCGGCCAGCCACCCGATGAGGAACGGCAACAGGACGCCGGCGTATTCCTGGGGCGTGAACGTGCCGTGGCGGAGCGTGCCGGCCAGGATCACCACCAGGATCACAACCACGTCCCCCGGGAGGAACCGTGCGACGGCGCGACCGTCGACGTCAGTGAGCGTCATATCCGCGGGTTCCACCTCGTGGGGCAAGGATGTCCCGGTTTCGACGGGCAACCACGCAGTCTTTTGGCCTGCCGGCGTAACGGCCGAGCGTGCGCTATGCGGTCCTGGGGGATCACCACGACGGGCCGACGCTGCTGTTGGATTGGGAGGCGTTCAGTTACGCCGGCAAGTTCGTGATGTCGAACACGGGGAAGGCGGTCGCCTACGAGGGCGCGCCCCTCGCCAAGCGCGGCGACGACTGGCCGCCCGACGCGCGGGCGGCTGACGACCCCGTCGACGACGTTGTGGGTGCCGTCTCGTTCAACGAAGACCGCACGGACGCCCACGCGGCGTGGCTGCGGTACGTGACCGTGCGCGGCGACCGCCGCGGGGCGGGCATCGGTGCGCGGCTCTGCGCGTTCGCCGCCGCCCACCTGCTGGGCGACCACGAGTGCGTGCGCATCGCCGTCAACAACCCCTTCGCGTACGAGGCGCTGCACAAGGCCGGCTTCGGATTCACGGGCCAGGAGACGGGCATCGCCGAGCTCGTGCTGGAACGCCCCTGCGAGCACCGAGCGGCCGGCTACCAGGACGGCCTCGACCGGTACCGGGAGCGCGACCTCTCGCCCGAGGAGGCGGCGTTTCTCGACCGCACACGTGGGGCGTCGCCGCCAGCACGAGTCGAGTGGTAACGCCGCCACAGCTCAACGGTTAAACCGCGGGCACCCGAACTGGGCGTGATGGGGAACGCGGACCTCCGGCAGCTCGCGGCCATCGAGGAGACTCCCTTCGCGGACCTCGAAGGGAGTGTGGTGGCCGTCGACGCCCACAACTGGCTGTACAAGTACCTCACCACGACCGTCCAGTGGACCGGCGCGGACGTCTACACCACCAGCGACGGCACCGAAGTGGCGAACCTCGTCGGCGCGGTGCAGGGCCTGCCGAAGTTCTTCGAACACGGCCTCACGCCCGTGTTCGTCTGGGACGGCGGGGTCACCGAGCTCAAAGACGACGAGATCGCCGACCGCCGCGAGCAACGCGAGCGCTACGAGGAACAGCTCGACGACGCCCGCGAGGCGGGCGACGCCGCCGAGGCGGCGCGCCTGGACGCGCGCACGCAGCGACTCACGCCCACCATCCACGAGACCACCCGGGAGCTGTTCGACCTGTTGGACATCCCGCAAGTCGAAGCCCCCGCGGAGGGCGAAGCACAGGCCGCATACATGACGCGGACGGACGACGCCGTCGACTACGCGGGCAGCGACGACTACGACTGCCTGCTGCTTGGGTCGCCGGTGACGCTGCGCCAGCTCACGAGCTCCGGCCACCCGGAGCTGATGGACTTCGACGCGACGCTCGCCGAACACGACCTGACGTGGGAGCAACTCGTCGACGTCGGAATCCTCTGTGGGACGGATTTCAACCCCGGGATCGACGGGTTCGGACCGACAACGGCCCTGGACGCGATCGGCGAGCACGGCGACCTCTGGGACGTGCTGGCGGCCGAAGGCGAGCACGTCGCCCACGGCGACCGCATCCGGGAGCTGTTCTTGAACCCCGACGTGACCGACGACTACGTGATCGACCCCGACGTGTCGCCGGCCATCGACGCGGCCCGCGCGTTCGTCACCGACGAGTGGGAGGTCGACGCCGACGCGGTCGCCCGGGGGTTCGAGCGCATCGACGCCGCGGCCGCACAGACCGGCCTCGACCGGTGGACGTGACCGGCGCTGATCCGGGAGTGTTTACCGACCGCGCGCTCACGCACAGGCATGGATCTCGCCGACATCGAAGCGCGGATCGAAGCCGGGTTCGAGGCGGACTGCAGCGCCACCGTATCGCGGGCGCGTGGCCCCCATGACGACGACCACCTCGAAGCCGTCGTTGTCTCCCCGGCCTTCGAGGGCGTGTCGCTGGTCGACCAACACGACATGGTGTACGACGCGCTCGGCGACGCCATGACGACTGAGATCCACGCGCTGGAGCTCACGACACGCCCACGCAGCGACCGCGACGCATGAGCCACGCGGGCGCTCGGTAGCCGGCGGGCCGCGGGGTCGCGGCGACCGTCGCCAGCCCACTTGGCCGGGAACTGCAAGCCGCCGCGCATGCCGTCTGGGGCGTGCATACACGCCGCCGAGTCGGGTCGGTCCGTCAGGGCGTGTGTTCAACCACGGCGACTGGTTCCGATGGCTTTTACGCGCCGCCGGGAGACCGCCCACGTATGAGCGAGGATTACCGCACGGAGCAGGACAGCCTCGGCGAGATGCAGGTTCCCGCTGACGCCTACTGGGGGGCACAGACCCAGCGCGCGATCGAGAACTTCCCGATCTCGGGGATCGCGTTCGGGCGGCGGTTCGTGCGCGCGCTCGGCGTCGTCAAGAAGGCCGCCGCGCAGGCGAACCGCGACCTCGGCCTCGTTGACGACGAGCGCGCCGACGCCATCGTCGCGGCCGCCGACGAGGTCATCGCCGGCGAGCACGACGACCAGTTCCCGGTCGACGTCTTCCAGACCGGGTCCGGGACGTCCTCGAACATGAACGCCAACGAGGTCATCGCGAACCGCGCCGCGGAGCTCCTCGGCGAGGAGATCGGGGATCGCGTCGTGCACCCCAACGACCACGTGAACTATGGCCAGTCCAGCAACGACGTGATCCCGACCGCGATGCACGTGGCGAGCCTCGACGCGCTCGTCAACGACGTCAAACCCGGCCTGGAGACGCTGGCAGCGGAACTCGACGACAAAGCGGACGCGTTCGACGGCGTCGTGAAGACCGGGCGCACGCACTTGCAGGACGCCACGCCGGTGCGGTTGGGCCAGGAGTTCGGCGGCTACCGCACCCAAGTCGAGAAGGGCATCGACCGCATCGAGGCCGTTGCCCCGCGCCTCTCGGAGCTCGCGCTCGGCGGCACCGCCGTCGGCACCGGGCTGAACACCCACCCCGAGTTCCCGGAGACGGCGGCCGGCTACATCAGCGAGGAGACCGGCGTTACGTTCCGTGAGGCGGACAACCACTTCGAGGCGCAGGCCGCCCACGACGCCATGAACGAGGCCCACGGCGCGCTGCGCACGGTCGCGGGGTCGCTGAACAAGATCGCCAACGACCTCCGGCTGCTTGCCTCCGGCCCCCGCAACGGGCTGGGGGAGATCGAGCAGCCCGAGAACCAGCCCGGCTCCTCGATCATGCCCGGGAAGATCAACCCCGTGGTGGCGGAGGCGGTCAACCAGGTCCACAAGCAGGTCGTGGGCAACGACGCCGCCATCGCCGCGGGGGCCGCGGAGGGGCAGATCGACTTGAACCTCTACAAGCCCGTGCTGGCGCACAACTTCCTGCAGTCCGCGGACATGCTCGCCAACGCGAGCGCTGCCTTCGGCGAGAAGTTCGTCGCCAAGCTCGAAGCCAACGAGGCCGCCTGCGAGGCGCAGGTCGAGCGCTCGATGGCGCTGGCGACCGCGCTCAACCCCACGATCGGCTACGACAAGGCCAGCGAGGTCGCGAAGGCCGCGCTGAAGGAGGGGAAAACAGTCACGGAGGTCGTCGTCGAGAAGGGATACCTCTCGGAGGCGGAGGCCGCTGACGTGCTCGACCCCGAGGGGATGACCCACCGGGGCATCCTCTCCGGCGACGACACGTAGCGGGCGCCGGCCACCTTCTTGTGTCGGGAGGCCTGACACGGCGTATGGAGCGACTCGACGCGCGCGTTGTCGTCGTCTGGCTGTGGCGTGTTCTGGTGTTTGCCGTGGTGCTCGCCGGAGCCGCGGGCATCGGCAGCGGCGCCCTGGACGTGGGCGTGTCGTCGGCCGCCGCAGCGGTGGCGGTGTTCGGCGTGGTGGCCCTCTTGGGGGCGACACACGCGCTGTTGCGGTACCGGATCTGGCGGTTCGACGTGCGCGAGGACACGCTGTACATCGAGCACGGCGTGCTGGTGCGGGTCCGAACCACCGTGCCGTACGTTCGCGTGCAACACGTCGATTCGCGGCGGGGGCCACTGGAGCGCGTGCTCGGGCTGGGGCGGGTCGTCGTCTACACCGCCGGCTCCCGGGGGGCTGACGTCACGATCCCGGGGCTGTCCCGCGAGCGGGCGGCCGACGCCCAGGAGACGTTGCGCGCGCTCGCGATCGAGAGCGAGCCCGAGAGCGGCGAGGGTGACGCCGTATGAAGCTGCATCCGCTGTCGGTGCCGGTGCGGGCGCTGTCCCGGGCGCTGGGGTTCGGGTGGGCGTTTCTGATCGGCGGCGCGGCGCTCTCGGGCGGGAACGCCGCGCTCACCGGCGTGGCGGTGCTGGGGGTCATGGTGGCCGTGGTTGCGGTGGTCGCCTACGAGATCGCGTACTACAGGCGGTTCGACTACGAGCTCACCGAGGACAGCCTGGACATCGCGTCGGGCGTGTTCTCCCGGCGCGAGCGCGAAATCCCGCTGCGCCGCGTCCAGAACGTCGACGTGACGCGGTCGCTGGTCGCGCGGCTGCTCGGGCTGGCGGTGGTGGACGTGGAGACCGCCGGCGGCGGCAGCACGGAGGCGTCGCTGCGGTTCGTCAGCCGGGAGGCGGCTGCGGACCTGCAAGCCGACGTGCGAACGCGCCGCACCACACCGGGCGACGCGGCCGACGCCGCCACAGCAGCCACTCCGGACGCGGGTGACGCCGACAGCGAGTCGCGGTCGGCGGCGGATCGCGCGCGTGAGCCGACGCCCGTCGGCGAGCGCGGGGAGTTGCTGTTCGCGCTGTCGAATCGCGACCTGCTGTTGTACGGGCTGTTGTCGTTCAACCCGCGGCTGTTCTCGGGCATCATCGCGGTCGCGACGGTCGCCGCGCCGAGCCTCGGCGGACGCATGGCGGTGCCGGATGTCGGGATGGTGGTGCTGGTCGCCGGAGCGGTCGCGCTCGCGCTCGGGGTGTGGCTGGTGTCGGCGGCGGTGCGCGTCGTGCAGTTCTACGGGTTCCGGTTGCGCCGGGTGGGTGGTGATCTGCGCTACGAGCGCGGGCTGTTCGAGCGCCGCGACGGCACCATCCCGCTGTCGAAGCTCCAGACGGTGTCCGTCGAGGACAGCGTGTTGATGCGGCGGTACGGGTTCGCGTCGCTGGCGGTCGAGACGGCGGGGTACGCGCCGGGGCAGTCGCCAAGCGGCGGGTCGGAGGCGGCGGTGCCGATCGCGCCGCGGGCGGCGGTGTTCGAGCTCGCGCGGGAGATCGAACCGGTCGCGGACATCGACCTCTCGCGGCCGCCCGAGCGCGCTCAGGACCGCTACGTCCGGCGGTACGCGCTCGCGGGGCTGGGCGTGGTGGCGGCGGGCGCGCTCGTGAGCCGGCTCGTCGTGTCGTTCCCGTGGTACGCGCTGGCCGTGCTGGTGCCGCTCGCGGTGCCGGCGGCCCGGCGGGCGCACGCGACCCGGGGCGTGTACAGCGACAGCGACCACGTCGTCACGCAGGCGGGATGGTGGCGGCGCAAGACCACGGTCGTTCCGGCTCACCGCGTGCAGACGGTGCTCCGCAAGCAGACGGTGTTCCAGCGGCGCTGGGCGCTGACCAGCGTCGTCATCGACACGGCGGGGTCGCGGTCGCTCTCCGGCGGGGGCGCGGTTGCCATCGACCGTGACGGCGGTGACGCCGACGCGCTGGCCGACGACGTGGTCGACTGCACGCTGCTGTCCGTGGGCGTTCGCGGGGACGACACCGCGGCGGCCGGGTCGGCCGCGGACTGAACGGTTTTATTGCCTTCGCGGTGCCACGCATCGATAATGACCGAGTTCGACTACGACGAGCTGGGGTTGGTTGCCGGGCTGGAGATCCACCAGCAACTGGACACGGCAACCAAACTGTTCTGTGCGTGCCCGACGACCCGCCGGGAGCCCGCGGAAGCCGACCGGACGTTCACCCGGTATCTGCATCCGACGCGCTCGGAGCTGGGGGAGATCGACGAGGCCGCCCTGGAGGAGAGCCGGGTCGAGCGGGAGTTCGAGTATCTCGCGTACGACACCACGTGTCTGGTCGAGGAGGACGACGAGCCACCCCACCGCCTCGACGAGGACGCCCTGGCTGCGGCCCTGGAGATCGGCCACCTGTTGGGCATGGACGCCGTCGACCGGGCGCACGTGATGCGGAAAGTCGTCATCGACGGGTCGAACACCGGCGGGTTCCAGCGGTCGACGATGGTCGCCGAGGGCGGCGCGATCGACACCAGTGAGGGACCGGTCGGCATCGAGGACCTGATGCTCGAAGAGGAGTCCGCACAGCGCATCGAAGACCGCGAGGACGGCGTGCTGTACTCGCTGGATCGCCTGGGCATCCCGCTGGTCGAGATCGGGACGAAGCCCGACATTTCCTCGCCCGCCCAGGCCCGGGAGGCCGCCGAGCGCATCGGCATGCTGTTGCGGTCGACCGGGAAGGTCAAGCGCGGACTGGGGACGATCCGCCAGGACGTCAACGTCTCGATCGCTGACGGCGCGCGCGTGGAGATGAAAGGCGTGCAGAGCCTCGACGACATCGACGACCTCGTGCGCGAGGAGGTCCGGCGGCAGGTCGAGTTGCTGGACATCGTCGACGAGTTGGACGCCCGCGACGCCGCCGTGGGCAAGCCCCGGGACGTGACCGACGTGTTCGCGGACACCGAGTCGGGCGTCATTCGGGGGGCGTTGGACGACGGTGGTGAGGTCCACGCCGTCCCGCTGCACGGCTTCGACGGGCTGGTGGGTCGCGAGCTGCAGGCCGACCGCCGGCTGGGGACGGAGTTCTCCGACCACGCCACGCGCCACGGCGCGGGCGGCATCTTCCACACCGACGAGCTGCCGGCCTACGGCGTCACCGCGGCCGAGGTGGCGGCGCTCCGGGACGCGGTCGGCGCGGGCGAGGACGACGCGGTCGCCATCGTGGCCGACGACCCCGAGACCGCCGCCCAGTCGATACAGGCGGTCGCGGAGCGCGCGGAGACCGCGATGGCGGGCGTCCCGGAGGAAACCCGGGGCGCGAACGACGACGGCACCTCGAAGTACCTGCGGCCGCTGCCGGGCGCGGCGCGGATGTATCCGGAGACGGACGTGCCGCCGGTCGACCCCGACCCGTCGGCCGTCGAGACGCCGGAGCTGCTGACCGAGAAAGTCGAGCGCTACCAGGCCGACTTCGATCTGGACGCCGGACTCGCCGAGCAGGTGGCGTACGGCCGGCGCTGGCAGCTGTTCGAGCAGCAGGTCGAGGCGGGCGTCGACGCGACGCTGGCGGCCCAAACCCTAGAGTCGACGGTCACCGAACTCCGCCGCGACGACGTGCCGGTTGGGCGGCTGACGGACGCCCACTTCCGGGGTGTGCTGGGGCTCGTCGCGGACGGCGACCTCGCACAGGAGGGGGTGCCGGAGCTGTTGGCGGCGCTGGCCGAGCAGCCCGGCAGCGACCCGGCCGTTCTCGCCGAGGAGTTAGGCCTCGGCTCCGCGGCCGAAGACGAGGTCCGGGAGGCCGTCGTCGGAGTCGTCGAGCGCAACAGCGATCAGGTCGCGGCCGAGGGCATGGGCGCGTTCTCGGCGCTGATGGGGGAGTGCATGGGCGCGCTGCGCGGGAAGGCGGACG
Source organism: Halobacterium salinarum DSM 3754 (assembly GCF_008124605.1). Classification (GTDB taxonomy): domain Archaea; phylum Halobacteriota; class Halobacteria; order Halobacteriales; family Halobacteriaceae; genus Halobacterium; species Halobacterium salinarum. Next base: position 169,580 of record NZ_VRYN01000003.1, on the reverse strand, counting down.
GCGACCTCGTCAGCGAGGTGCTCCGCGAGGAGATCCAACAGCGGTCCTAGCGGCGCGTTACTCGTCGGCCAGCGCGGTGACGAGGCTGTCCAGGCTGTAGCTTTCGAGGGCGCGCTGGGCGTCCTTGTGGCGGTCGATGACGAACGTGGAGTTCGTTCTGTCCACGGGGTCGAGGGCTTCGAAATCCGAGATCAGGCGTTCGACGTCGTCGGAGCCAGGGAGCCGAGCGACGACGACGAAGTCGGTTTCACCCATCGTGAAAAACGTCTGCGTGACGCCTTCGACGGCGCTGATCTCGTCGGCGACGTCCTCGTAGCCGCCGTCGTAGCTCGTGAGCACCTCGAGAACGACAGTGACGTCGAGGCCGATCGAGTCGGGGTTGATGTCGTAGAGGTCGTTGGTGATGACGCCGTCGTCACGGAGGTTGTTGAGCCGATAGTGGATGGTGGATACGGGGATGCCGGTTTCCTCCTGGAGGGCTTCGGGGCTGCCCGTGCCGAGGTCCGCGATAGCCTTCAGGATCGTGATGTCTCGGTCGTCCATGTGCGTGGGTTGTGCACCGGGGTGAAAAACCTGTGGCCATTCCACTCAGAGCCAATTCTCTCGCGTGAAGTGCCATGCACAACTAGTATAGATACAACTGTTAAAGAAAAGTCTAAAGTACTCCGCACAAGTTATAGTTATAATGAGTTTCAGACGCCCGACGCTGGGGGAAACCCCCACCACGGTGTTGTTCCTGCTGTTGGCGGCGATCTGGGGGTCCTCGTTCGTCGCCATCAAGATCGGTATCGCGGACGTTCCGGCGCTGTCGTTCGCGGCGATCCGGTATTCGATCGCTGGCCTGATCGTGCTCGCGTACGCCGCCCACACCACGGACCGCTGGCGACCCCGTGGCCGTCGAGAGTGGGTGCTCGCCGCCACGGTTGGCCTGTTCGTCATCGGCATCTACCACGGCGCACTCTACCTCGGTGAACACGACGTCTCCGCCCCCATCGCCGCGATCGTCATCAGCCTCGCGCCGATCCTGACCGCAGGGTTCGCGAGCAAACTCCACGAGAACGTGACCATCGACGGCACGCAGGCGGCCGGCCTGCTGGCCGGCCTCGCGGGCGTCGTCATCGTCGCCAACCCCGGCAGCGCGGGCAGTGTCGACCTGGGCGGCCTCCTGTTGGTGTTCCTCGCGGCGGCGAGCTTCGCGCTCGGCGGTGTCCTCACCGGGAAGCTCCCTGGCGGGGGCGGCCTGCCGGTCGAGACCATGGAGGCCTGGGCGATGCTCATCGGGTCGCTGGCCCTCTGGGTCGGGGCCGCAGTGCGCGGCGAGAACGTCACGGCCGTTCACTGGACGCCGACCGCGCTCGCCAGCCTCGCGTACCTCACGCTGGTCTGCGGTGCCGGCGGCTTCCTGTTGTACTTCGTGTTGCTCGAGCGCGCCGGCGCAACCGAGATCAACCTCGTCTCGTACCTCGAACCCATCGGCGCGTCGGTCGTCGCGTGGGCGCTGTTCGGTGACGTGGTCTCGCCGCGCGCGCTCGCCGGGTTCGCAGTCATCTTCGCCGGGTTCGCGCTGGTCAAACACCGGTACATCGGCGCTGCCGTCCGCAACACCACCGACGACGCCGAGCTCTAACGCCGCCTGCCGGGAACACAACGACTACCGCCGCGCCGAGCGAACGGTCTGCCGTGCCCGTCTACTTTGAGGACGTGACCGTCGGCGAGTCGCAGTCGTTCGGCAGCTACGACGTGACCGAGGCCGACGTGCTGGCGTTCGCCGAGGCCTACGACCCGCAGTGGTTCCACACCGACCCCGAGCGCGCCCGCGAGGAGTCGCTGTTCGGGTCGCTTGCGGCGTCCGGCTGGCACACCGCGTCGATGACGATGCGGCTGCTCGTGGACAACCACTTCGCGGACACCGCCAGCTACGGCGCGGTCGGCGTCGACGCGCTCCGGTGGCCCAACCCCACGTTCCCCGGGGAGACGCTGTCGGTGACCGTCGAGGTATTGGAGAAGACGCCCTCCGAGAGCAAGCCCGATCGGGGCACGGTCCGCACCCGCGTGACCACCGAAAACGAGGCCGGCGAGCCCAAGCTCACGATGGAACCCATCGTGTTGTACGCGCGCCACACACCCGGCGAGCCGACGTAGCCGTCAGTCGTCCTCGGGGAGCTGGGTCTCGGCCCGGCGCAACAGCCCGTGGACGGTGTTGATTTCGCGGCCGGTCGGATGCGTGCGGCCCAGCATCCGGCGGAGCATCCGCATCGTCTTGGCCTGCTTTTCGGCGGGGTAGTCGACGGCATCGAGGAACTCGCTGGCGTGCTCGTAGAACTGCTCGATTTCCGCCTCGTCGGCGCGGTGGCGCTCGACGTCCGGCAGCTGGGTTTCGCTCATCGCGAGGTCGCGGAGCTCGTACAGTGCGACCGTCGCGGACTGCCCCAGGTTCATCACGGGGTAGTCGTCGCTCGCGGGGATCGACCCCACTTCGTCGATACGCGCGAGTTCGTCGTTCGTCAGGCCGACGCGCTCCCGGCCGAAGACGAGCGCGGTCGGTGCCTCGACGTCACGGAGGCTGTCCCCGAGCTCCGCCGGTGTGCGGAACGGGAAGCGGGTGTGGCTGGTGGCGTCCTCGTTGGTGATGGCGGTGAACCCCACCGTGTGGAACTCCGAGACCAGCGCGTCGAAGGATAGCTCGCGGGCCTCGGGGAGGATGTCCTCGCGGGCGTGGCCGGCGAACCCGTACGCCTCGGAGTCGCGGCCGAGATACGGCGGGTCGACCAGCAACAGCTCCTCGAACCCGAAGTTCTTCATCGCTCGCGCGATGGTGCCGACGTTCCCGGCGGTTTCGGCGTCCACGATGGCGACGGCGGGCTTACTCATCGCTGGTCGGGTAGTCGGCGTCGATGTCCAGGTCATCGCTGACGCCGTCGAAGTCGGCGGCTTCGAGCAGGTCGAGTTTGGCCTGTTCGTCCTCGGGGAGGTCGACGGTCACCGGCACCGGCTCACCGGGTGCGAGCTGTGACGTATCCGGCCCCGGGTCGGGCACCGCGTCGGGGTCGGTTTCGACGTGCTCGGGGCCGCCGTACCAGTCGGGCTCGCGGTTGCCGGCGGCCACCCACTCGTGGAAGGCGTCCTGGAGCGCCGCCGTGCCCTCGTGTTCGTCGCCGCCCGCCTCCAGGAACCAGTAGTAGAACGTCGGCTCGTGGGCGTTGCACACGAGCACTTCCGCGCCCGGCTCCCCGTAGACGGCGTCCGGAGTGGCGTCGTCGTCGCCGTCGCTGAGATAGCACACGTCACAGGGCTGGCCGAGCAACAGTGGCAGGCGTTCGAGGCGCTGCCTGGTGTCGTCGTCCATCTCCGAGCGCGACCGGAACCCGTCGCCGTCGAACAGTTCATCCTCGTCGAACCGCCACCCTCGGAGGCCGATGCTCACTTTGCTCATGGCGCTGCGTTGGCGGCGCACCCACAAAAGCCGCCCGAAGCCAGCGCCGATTCCACACGACCTATGAGCGTGCCGCCATCCAGTAGGGATATGCGAACCGTCGACGCAGCCGGGCTGCCCATCGGTGACGACTACCCGCCACGAATCATGGGCGTGTTGAACGTATCGAAGGAGTCGCCGTACGACCCGAGCGTGTACGACGACCCCGAGGCGGCGGCCGCGTACGTCGACTCGGAGCTGATCGGGGAGGGCGCTGACATCGTCGATGTCGGCCTGGAGTCCGCGAACAAGGACCTCGACGTGCTGTCGGCCGACCAGGAGCGCGAGCGCCTCCAGACGGCCATCGACACCATCGAGCGCGTCGAGGGGGAGGCGGTGTTCTCCATCGAAACCCGGTACAGCGAGGTCGCCGACGAGGCGCTGGCGGCTGGCTTCGACATGGTCAACGACATCTGTGGGTTCGCGGACCCCGAGATGCCGGCGGTCTGTGAGGCCCACGACGTCGCGGTCGCGAAGATGGCGAGCCCGCCGGACCTCGAACGCCCGGGGGCCATCGAATCCGTCGACGACATCTACGACGCGCTGTCGCTGCACGGGTTCACCGACAAGACCATCGTTGATCCGGCGTTCGGCGGGTGGAGCACCGAGAAGACGCTGGCCGACGACCGCGAGACGTTCGACCGGCTGCGGGAGTTCCGCGGGTACGGCTACCCGATGTTGGTTTCGATCAACCGCAAGAACTTCCTGCGGGAGATCGCCGGCCGGGACACGGCGGGGGCGCTGCCGGTGTCGCTGGCGGCGACCGCGATGGCCGTCGAGCGCGGCGCACACGTGGTTCGGACCCACGACGTCGCCGAGACGCGTGACGCGGCGCTCATCGGCCACGAGTTCACGCCCGACCGCACGCACACCAGCCACATCGAACAGTTGGACGTGACGACGCTCCCGGCGGCGATGCGCCACGCCGACCGGCTCGGCGCTGATGGGGCGGCCGACGCCGTCGCGCGCGCCTACGAGGTCACGGGGCTGTCGGCCGACGACCGGGACGCGCTGGCGGCGACTGGGGTCGCGGTCTCCGGCACGGACCCGACGCTCGTCGCCGGCACAGCGGGGGCGCTCCGTGAGGCTGGCGCGGGGCTGGCGGCCGCCACGGACGGCGACAGCGTGCTTGCAACCCTGGCGGAGATATTCCGGACGGCCGGGGAGTAACGAGAAAACTTATACCGGCGGCGAAAAAACGTCAGCATGGAAGCCGGACGCCCGCTGGGTAGGGGTACGCTGCGGGGGATCCCGGCTCGGACCACGGAATCCTCATTATTTCAGGGCTTGTAGCGGCGCGCATGGAGTACGACGACTGGCAGCCGGTGTACGACGACGTGTGTGCTGCGTTCGGCTACGAGCAGGCCGCCGACAGGCGCGCACGCGACGTGCTGGCGGCGCACGCCGAGCCCTTCGATATGGCGCGCCTGGACTGCACGGGCCAGACGGTGGCGATCGCGGGCGGCGCACCGACGCTGGCCGACGAACGCGAGGTGGCCGCCGCCGCGGACCGCGTGTTCGCGGCCTCAACGGCCGTGGACGTGCTGGCCGACGCCGGCATCGAGGTCGATCTCATGGTCACGGATCTGGACAAGAACCCCGAGACGGCGCGCCGACTGACGGCGCAGGGGACGCCGGTGGCCGTGCACGCGCACGGCGACAACATCGCCGCGATCCGCGAGCACGTCCCGACCTACGACACCACTCACGTGCTGGCGACGACACAGGCCGCGCCCACGGGGCCAGTGGTGGACCACGGCGGGTTCACCGACGGCGACCGCGCGGCGTTTCTCGCTGACCACTGTGGCGCGGCCGCCCTCCGGTTCCCGGGGTGGGCGTTCGACGACCACACGGTGACCGAGGAGAAGCGCCGGAAGCTGGCGTGGGCGGCGCGGCTCCTGCGGTGGCTGGAAACCCGCCGTGGGGAGGCGTTTGGGGTGCTCGACGGGCGACGCGCGGCGATCGACGCCGTGACGTAGCGGCCGACGCAGTGCGTTAGGGCGTGTGCGCCGGGGCGGGCGCGACGGCCGCCAGTGTGTCGTCGATCACGGCGTTGTCGGCGGCCCGCGGGAACGACACCGCGACCGCGTCGACGCCGTCAATACCCGCGAATGCCGCCAGTCGGTCCCGCACGTCGGCCTGCGTGCCCGCCGCTGCGAACGCGTCCAAGAGGTCGTCGGTGACGAGGCCGACCGCTCGCTCGTGGTCGCCGTCCTGCCAGGCGTCGTAGACATCGGTGGCGGGAGCCTCGTAGCCCTGCCTGGCGAGGCTGTCCCGGTAGAACTCGCCCATGCCGCCGACGTAGAACGCGAGGTGTTGGCGGGTCAGGTCCCGGGCGGCGGCGGCGTCGGGCTGCGCACAGCACGGCACCACGAGCGTGGTCTGGACGGCGTCGGCGTCGCGGTCACCGAGATCCATCCCGCGCCGGAGGTCGGCCAGGCGCTCCCGGATGCCGTCCGCGGTGAACAGCAACGCGTGCCAGCCGTCGGCGAACCGGCCGGCGAGCTCGACGGCTTTCGGGCCCATGCCGGTCACGTCGATGGCGGGCGCGGGGTCGGGGGCGTCCTGGCGCAGTCGGAACCCCTGGGTTTGGATCAGGTCGCCGTCGTAGTCGACCGGGTCGCCGGTGAGGACGGCGCGCACGACATCGATGTACTCGCGGGTGCGGCGCAGCGGGCGCTCGAACGACTGGCCGTGCCACCCCTGGATGACCGCGGGGCCGCTGGGCCCCATTCCGAGCCGGAACCGGCCCCCGGAGTGCTCCTGGAGCGTGGCGGCGGTCTGTCCGACGAGCGCGGGACTCCGGGAGTAGGTGTTGATGATGCTGGTGCCGATGCCGATGTCGGTGGTGCGGTCGGCGATCGCGGTCAGCGTCGTTGCGGCGTCCCGGCCCCAGGTTTCGGGGAACCACACGCGGTCGTAGCCGAGGGTTTCGGCGCGTTCGGCGATGTCGGTGATGTCCGCGAGACTGTCCTGGGCGGCGACCGGGAGGTGGACGGTGCGGCGGGTCACGGCGACGGCACCTCCTCGCCCTGCGGGACGCCGGCGGCGGTGAGCGTCTCACCGACCACGAACGACGCCGCGGGGCTGGCGAGAAACCGGATCGCGTCGGCGATCTCGGCGCTGGTGCCGATGCGCCGGGCGACCTCCCGTCGGTCGATGTCGGCCGCACTGACGCCCATCTGTGCGTCCAGTCCGGGGGTCGCGACGAACCCGGGGGCGATGCAGTTCACGCGTACACCCGCGGGTGCCCACTCGGCGGCCAGCGTCCGCGTGAGCGTGATGATGCCGGCCTTCGCGGCGGCGTAGTGGCTCATGTGTGGCGACCCCTCCTGGCCGGCGACGCTGGCGACGTTCACCACGGCCCCGCCGCCGTCGCGTTTCAGCTGTTCGGCGGCGGCCTGCGTGCAGTTGTAGGTGCCGCCGAGGTTCACGTCGATGATGCGGTCCCAGCCGTTCCGCGAGATGTCGTCGAACGGCGCGACGAAGCTCGCGCCGGCGTTGTTCACGAGCACGTCCAGGCCGCCGAACTCGTGGACGGTGGCTTCGACGAGCGCGTCGACGGCGTCGCGGTCGGTGACGTCGCACTCGACGGGGAGGGCGGTGCCGCCGTCCGTTCGGATGGCGTCGGCAACCGCGTCGACGTCCGCGTGGTCGCGCGAGCAGAGCACGACGCGTGCGCCGTCGGCCGCCAGTCGCTCGGCGGTCGCCCGGCCGATCCCGCTGGAAGCGCCGGTGACGATCGCCGTCCCGGACACCACAGATCTGTCTGTCATGGTCGTGGCTTCCCCGCCGCCCCGGATAAATCTATGTCAACGTCTAACAACTACCGGACGGTTCCCCCGACCGAACTTTGGGGCCGCCACGTCACCACCCGGTGTGGACGTTCACTACCTCGACCGCGGCACCATCACCGCGGACAGGGCGTACATGATCGACTCCTCGACGATGGCGACCGTCGCCGACCCCGACCCCGAGCACGCGCTCGTCGAGTGTCCGGTGTACAACCTCCTCATCGACCACCCGAAGGGGACCGTGCTCTGGGATACGGGCAGCCACCCCGACGCCGGCGACGGCTACTGGCCGACACCCCTCTTCGAGGCGTTCCACCACGAGGACGCCGACGAGCACACGCTGCCGGCCGCGCTCGCTGACGCCGGCACCGCCATCAGCGACATCGACGCCGTCGTGGCGAGTCACCTCCATCTCGACCACGCCGGCGGCCTTCGGCATTTCGCGGGCACGGACACGCCGATCTACGTCCACGAGCGCGAGCTCGGCTACGCCTACCGCAGCGCGGCGACGGACACCGGGTCGATCGCGTACCACAGTCCGGACTTCGACCGTGCGCTGAACTGGCGCGTGGTCGCCGTCGACCGCGGCCGCCGCCAGCTCTACCCCGGGCTCGATCTGTTGCATCTGCCCGGCCACACGCCCGGCCTCCTGGGGCTGTACCTGGAACCCGAGGACGGCGCTGCGCCCGCGATCGTCGCGGGCGACGAGGCCTACCAGCGCGAGAACTACGAGGACGGCGTCCCGATGGCCACCAGTCTGCTGTCCTCGCTTGCCGACTGGCGGGAGAGCCGCCGTCGCGTCCGCGATCTCGCCCGGCGCACGACCGCGGACGTCTTCTGCGGGCACGACACCCGCGACGCCGCCCGACTCGCGGCCCGCTTCTGAGCGGGTCGCGCCGGGTCAGTCCTCGTCGGGGACGAGTTCGTGCTTCTTGATCTTCCCCGTGGTGGTGCGGGGCAGCTGCTCGACGAACTCGACCGTGCGTGGGTGTTTGTACTCGGCGAGGTTCGTCAGACAGAACTCCCGGATCTCGTCGGCGGACACGTCCGTGTCGGGTGCCCGCACCACGTACGCTTTGACCGTTTCGCCGCGGCGCTCGTCGGGCACGCCGACCACGGCGGCGTCCGCGATGGCGTCGTGCTCGAACAGCAACTCCTCGACCTCACGGGGGTAGACGTTGTACCCCGCGGTGTTGATCATGTGCGTCTTGCGGTCGACGATGTAGAAGTAGCCGTCCGCGTCGTGGTAGCCCAGATCACCCGTGTGGAACCAGCGCTTCCCGTCGGCCTCGGTGAACGCCTTGCGGTTGGCCTCCGGGAGGTCGAGATAGCCCGCCATCACGTTCGGCCCCGACACCACCAGCTCGCCCGTGATGTCGTCCATGTCGTGGTCGGACTCGTCGACGGGGCCCTCGTCGACGGGTGGCACCGATTCGAAGTCGTCGGTGACGATGCGGGCGTCGATCCCCGCCAGCGGCTTCCCGATCGAGCCCACGCGACGCCCCCAGTTGGGGCTGTTGAAGTGTGTCACCGGGCTGGTCTCCGTGAGCCCGTACCCCTCGTCGATCTTTGCGGTGTACAGCTCCTCGAACTTCCGCAACACCTCGGTGGGGATGCCGGAGCCGCCGACGGTGCAGCGCCGGACCGACGACAGGTCGAACTCCTCGGCGTTGGGGTGTGTGATGATGTCGTTGTACATCGTGGGGACGCCGTCGAAGAGGGTGAGTTCGGCGTCCGCGACCAGCGACATCGCGTCCTCGGTGTCCCACCTGGGCATCGGGTAGAACGTCGCGCCGGCGAACAGCGCGGCGTTCATGCCGACGGTCATGCCGTAGATGTGGAACAACGGCAACACCCCGATCTTGCGGTCCGCGGGTTGGAGGCCGTCGGGCACGATGTCCATGGACTGCTCGGCGTTCGACGCGAGGTTGTGGTGTGTGAGCTGGACGCCTTTGGGCTGGCCGGTGGTGCCGGAGGTGTACGGCTGCACGGCGAGGTCGTCGTCGTCGCGGGGCGCAACCGTGTCGTCGCTGCCGGTGTCGAGGAAAGCCTCGAACGGCGTGCCAACGTCGGCGTCGCCGCCGACCGTGACCACGGTGTCGACGGCGGTCTCCGCGCGCACGTCCTCGACGGTGGACGCACCGTCGGCCAGCGCCACCACCACTGACGCCCCGGAATCGGACAGCAAGTACTCGATTTCGCGGGTCTTGTACTGTGGGTTCATCGGCACCACGACGCAGCCGGCGCGGAGCGCGCCGTGGAACGCCGTCACGTACTGTGGGAGGTTCGGGAGGTACAGCGCGACCCGGTCGTCCGGGGTCACGCCGTGGTCGCGGAGCGCGGCCGCGAACTGTCCGGTTCGCTCCCAGAGGTCGCTGTAGGTGTGGGTGTGGTCGTCGTACACGACTGCGGGGTGATCCGGAAGCTCGGTCGCCGAGGTTTGGACGTTGGTAACGAGATTCGACATCGGTTGTTCACCATCACGATAGACCATGGCAAATACGTTTCCAAATGGACGCCCGCTGCCGGTATTGGTGTCTGGTCAGCGGTACCCGAGCGCGGAGAGTCGGCGTTCGACGTCGTCCGGCGTGGCGGCCGCGGCGTCGCCGTCGGTTCGGATCGCGTCCAGCCGCTGGCGTGTCGCTGCGTGCAGGGCGTCCAGCGGTGGATCCGCGGTGCCGGACACGTCCGTCTGCTCGCCCGGATCGCTGGCACGGTCGTACAGCTCGTGGGTGTCGCGCTCGGGGTCGCGGATGTACGTCCAGCGGCCGTCGCGCGCGCTGACGAGCGGGCGACCGGCACCGAGGTGGCGCGGGATCGGTTGTTGTGTCACCGACGCCCCGCGTACTGCGACCGACGTGATCGGGCCGCGGGTCGGCTCCGTCCCGGCGCGGATCTCGGGGGCGAGGCTCTCACCGGTGAACCCCCGTGTCGAGCCGCCCATCACGTCGAGCACGGTCGCGGGCACGTCGGAGAGGCCGACCGCCGTCGACACCCGCCCGCCCGCGCCGGCCGGATGGTCAACGAGCAACGGCACGTGCACCAGCTCGTCGTAGAGCTTCGGGTAATGCGCGAGGTGGCCGTGTTCGAGGAACTCCTCGCCGTGGTCCCCAGCCACCACCACCATGGTGTCCTCGCGGCGGTCGCCGAGCGCCGCCAGCACGCGCCCGATGCTGGTGTCGACCTGGCGCACGGTCGCGTCGTAGAGGGTGTGCAGCTCGCCGGCCGTGGCCGAGCTCACCGTCAGCCCGAGGCCGACGCGGAGGTGCGCCGACAGCATGCCCAACATTGCGCCCCGGCGGTCCGTCGTCGCACGCAGGTGGCGCGGCGCGGGGACGTACGGCGTGTGGGTGTCCATGTAATGCAGCCAGAGGAAAAACGGCTCGCTGGCCGCCGACAGGAACTCGACGGCGCGGTCCTCGATGTCGAGCATGCGCGTGGCGTCGACGCGCTCGCGGCCGTCGCTGCGCCGCCGGAACGGCGACGCCCCGACCTGCAGCCACCCCTGGACGGTGGGGTGTGCGGCGAGCGTGCGCCCGAGCCGCGAGTTCGTGTCCGTGAACGCGTCGTAGGTGTCGAAACCGCGGTCGTACCCCCAGTGTTCGGTGAGGAACCCGTTGGCGGCGTTGACGCCGGCAGTCCGGACGCCGGCGTCGGCGAGACGGCCGGCCAGCGTGGTGTCACCGACGCCGATCGCGCCGTCGGCAGCGAACACGTGGCTGTCCCCGAGCACGCTCGGGAACGAGAACGGCGTCCAGTTCCCGTGGGCGTACGCGCGCTCGAAGACCGTGCCCGAGTCCGCGAGCGCGTCCAGGGTCGGCGTCTCGACCCGGGATCGCGCGTCCGCTCGCAGCGAGTCGACGGTCACCAACACGGTCCCGGCGGCTGAAGTCACTACCATGTCGTGTGATCGCACACACTTTAGCAGTTCTCATACGTTCACTGATAAGATCGGCGTGGCGGCTCGGTGGGCTTATAGACACCGGGGTTCCAGTCGCAGCCATGACCGGGTTCGACGCCGACGACGCGGCCGCGCTCATCCAGTCCTACGTCGACGACCACGGGCTGCTGTCGTTTCTCGGGGTGTCCGTCGAGGACGCCAGCGACGGCGAGATGCGCCTCCGCATCCCCTACCACGAGAAGCTTACGAACCACGGTCCCGGCGAGGGAGACGTCCACGGCGGGATCGCGGCGACGCTGATCGACACCGCCGGCGGGCTGGCGGTGCGCAGCGCGCTCCCGAAACCCGTCGCCGCGAACGTCGCCACCATCGATCTGAACGTGTCCTATCTCCGGCCGGCCCGCGGCGACCTGATCGCCGATGCGTCGGTCGTGCGCGTCGGCTCAACCGTCGGCGTGGCGGAGATCTCGGTCGTCACGCCCGCCGACACGGCGGACGCCGAGCCCACCGAAGTGGCCGTGGGACGCGGGTCGTTCCGCGTGTTCCGCGACGACTGACACCCACACGTTGAGGATGCCGGCCGCCCAACCCCCCGGCATGCAACTGTTCTGGCACCGACGGGACCTCCGCACCACGGACAACCGCGGCCTCGCAGCGGCCGCTCCGGGCGTGACAGCGGTCGACGGCGGCCACGACCAGGGCCCTGTCGCGGCGGTGTTCTGCTTCGACGACGAGGTGTTGGCTCACGCCGCCCCGCCCCGGGTCGCGTTCATGCTGGACGCGCTGGCCGCCCTCCGGGAGCGCTACCGCGACCTCGGCAGCGACCTCATTGTCCGCCACGGCGACCCCGCTGCGGTGCTCCCGGCGGTCGCCAACGATCTCGACGCCACCCGGGTCGTCTGGAACCACGACTACTCGGGGCTGGCCACCGACCGCGACGCGGGCGTGCGCGACGCCCTCGACGCGGCGGGCGTCGCACACGCCCAGTTCCACGACGCCGTCCACCACCGGCCGGGCGAGATCCGCACGAACGCGGGCGACCCGTACTCGGTGTACACGTACTTCTGGCGGAAGTGGCAGGACCGCGAGAAGAACCCGCCGGCCCCGGAGCCAGAGCCCGCGGATCTCGCGGCCGACACCGCGCTCGCGGACACCAGCCCGCTGCCGTCCGTCCAGGAGCTCGGCTTCGCGGAGCCGGAGGCGGCGGTCCCCGACGCCGGAACCGCGGCGGCGCGATCGCTGCTCGATGCCTTCCGCGAGTCCGGCGACATCTACCGCTACGAGGACCGCCGCGATTACCCCCACGAGGAACCCACGTCGCGGCTCTCCCCGCACCTGAAGTTCGGCACGATCGGGATCCGAACGGTCTACGAGGCCGCACGCGCGGCGAAATCCGACGCCGACACCGACGACGAACGCGAGAACGTCGCGGCGTTCATCGGCCAGCTCGCGTGGCGGGAGTTCTACGCACAAGTCCTGTATTTCAACCAGAACGTCGTCTCGGAGAACTTCAAAGCGTACGAGCACCCCATCGAGTGGCGCGACGACCCCGCGGCGCTGCAGGCCTGGAAGGACGGCGAAACCGGCTATCCGATCGTGGACGCCGGCATGCGCCAGCTCCGCGCGGAAGCGTACATGCACAACCGCGTGCGGATGATCGTCGCCGCCTTCCTCACGAAAGACCTCCTGGTGGACTGGCGGGCGGGCTACGACTGGTTCCGGGAGAAGCTCGCGGACCACGACACCGCCAACGACAACGGCGGCTGGCAGTGGGCCGCCTCCACGGGCACCGACGCCCAGCCGTACTTCCGGGTGTTCAACCCGATGACCCAGGGGGAGCGCTACGACCCCGACGCCGACTACATCACCGAGTTCGTCCCCGAACTCCGGGACGTGCCCGCGGACGCGATCCACAGCTGGCACGAGCTGTCGCTGTCCGAGCGCCGCCGACACGCCCCGGAGTATCCGGACCCCATCGTGGACCACAGCCAGCGCCGCGAGGACGCGATCGCGATGTTCGAGCGTGCGCGCGGCGACGAGTGAGCCCACGATCCTCACGAACATTTAACATGACGCCGCGTGATCACTGATCCGGTGGATTCCACCGATGAGCCAGCACGAACTCCCATCGCTGCCGTACGACTACGACGCACTCGAACCACACATCAGTGAGCAGGTGGTCACGTGGCACCACGACACCCACCACCAGAGCTACGTGGACGGCCTCAACAGCGCCGAGGAGACGCTGGCGGAGAACCGTGAGACCGGCGACCACGCTTCGACTGCCGGCGCGCTCGGGGACGTCACGCACAACGGCTGTGGGCACTACCTCCACACGATGTTCTGGGAGCACATGAGTCCCGACGGGGGCGGCGAGCCGTCCGGGGCGCTCGCCGACCGCATCGCGGCGGACTTCGGCTCCTACGAGAACTGGCGGGCTGAATTCGAGGTGGCGGCCGGCGCGGCCAGCGGCTGGGCGCTGCTCGTCTACGATCCGGTCGCCAAGCAGCTCCGGAACGTGGCCGTGGACAACCACGACGAGGGCGCGCTCTGGGGCAGCCACCCCATCCTCGCCCTCGACGTCTGGGAGCACTCCTACTACTACGACTACGGCCCCGACCGCGGCAGCTTCGTCGACGCCTTCTTCGAGGTGATCGACTGGGACCCCATCGCGGCGAACTACGACGACGTGGTGTCGCTGTTCGAGTGACCGAACACGCTCCCGTGTTTTTTTCGCGTCATGGCGGCTCATCAGTGGCTGGCGTGAGTGCGGCGACGCTGTGCTCGTCACCGACCGCGTGCACGGTGTCGGTGAGCGCGTCGAAATCGTAGCAGGTGCCGTCGGCGTCGAGGCCGATGACGACGCCAGCGGAAGTGGTGCCATCGGCGGCATCAAGGAACGTCCGGAACAGCTCCCAGGTGTCGAACCCACGGTGCGTGTACCGCAGCGTGGCGTAGTGGAGGCGGTTGTAGGTGGCGCGAGTGATGAACCCGTAGCGCTCGTTGTCGAGGTACCGCTGGGCGTCCACGGTCGTCGTGCGGGCTGCAACGTCATCGCGCATGTACAGCAGCGCCTGCGCGTGCCGGTCAAGCACCCAGATGTCCCGGAGGCTGTCTCCGACTCGATCCATGACGGCGTCCACGAGCGCCTGCATGGCGTCTGTGCGTTGGTCGTCCAACTGCGGTGAACTATCTGACATGTTGGGCGGATACATGGACTTCGGCGAGACAGATAACCGTTGGGTCAACTCGCTGGGTTTTTCGGCGTCGCCGCCGCCTGTCAGCACATGCCGGTTGCGAAATCCGAGTTCGACGACCTGTACCCGTGTGACTTCTACGAGCCAGCGGCATTACTCGACGACGACCGCATGTACACCGTCTACGAGATCGCGCGCCTGCTGCAGGACCTGGAGCCCGACGCGGACATCGATCGCGGCACCGAGGACGTGTTGCTCGACTGGGCGATCCCGTGGGTGATGCTGCACGCCGGCGCGCTCGTCGTCGCGGAACCCCGGACCGACGACGAACCCGGATACTACGGCCTGGACACGAGCTAACCGCGGCTCACTGGAAGCGCGCGGATCGGGCCGCCAGGTCGATGTCGGCGGCCGGATCCGAGGTGACGCTGGGGCCGTGGCCGGGATACAGCGCCGTCAGTTCCTCGCCCGCGACGGTGTCGGCGAGCCGGTCGATGCTCTCGACCAGCGTCTCCCGGTCGCCGCCGTCGAGGTCCGTGCGCCCGAAGCTGCCGTTCGCGAACACCAGATCCGCGGAGAACAACACGCCGGCGGCCGGGCTGTACAGACACACGTGGTGGGGTTCGTGGCCGGGCGTGTGCAGAACCACGTAGTCGTCGTCGCCGAGCCGGATTTCGTCGCCGTCGGCCAGCGCCCGGTCGGCGTCGGCGACGCCGTCGAACCCGAGCACGGTCGGGTCGAAGGCGTCCACGAGCGCGTCGAGGTTGCCGACGTGGTCGGGATGCGGGTGTGTGATGACGACCGCGTCGGGCGTGACGCCGTGGTCGCGGACCGCGGCGACGACGTCGTAGTTCGCGCCCGCGTCAACCACCACGTCGCGGTCGCCGGTCACCAGAAACACGTTGCTCGTGAACGCCTGAACGCCCGCCGAAAGGTTCGTCGGCATGGCTGTCCGTATGCCGGCCACCACTTAGGGGTTGCCGCACGCGGCGCGCGCGGTCAGCGGGGTGCGCCCACCAACACCAGCTCGGAGTGGTGATCGCCGTTGTGGAGCTGTCGGTCGTCGGTGGCGTCGACGCGGATGGCGTCGCCGGCGTCCAGCGACACCGTCTCGTCGTCGAAGACGACGTCCACACCGCCGTCGGCGACGTAGTACACTTCCTCCTGGCCGTCGTTGGCGTGGTCGTGCTCCATTCCGGTTGCGCCCGGCTCCATGTGGTACACCGAGATGGCGACCTCGTCGGTGTTCAGGGCGTCTTTCATGAAGTAGAGGTCGGCGTCCGCGTCGGCCGACAGCGCCGAGTCGACGTCGTCCACTGACACGTCCTTGTGGGCCATGTTTCGACGTGGTTCGTGGCACCACTTCATGGTACCGGCGCGTGGGTTCGGAGTGTTTTTGCCACCGGCAGGCACACCGTCTAGCATGCGCGTCCGTCTCCTCGAAGCGACTGAGAACCCGGAGGAACTCATCTGTCAGAGCGCCCGCAACGACTACATGTCCGACTGGGTCGGTGACACGCCACTCGACACCGCGATGGCGTCCGTGGACGGCGACACCACAGACGAAAAGCTGTCGAACCTCATCGCACAGCTGCTCACTCGCGGCCACTACGGCCCCTTCGAGCATCCGTCGGCGACGTTCGCCATCGAGGGTGTGAGCCGGTCGTGTATGGCGCAGCTCACTCGCCACCGCCACGCCAGCTTCGACGTGCAGTCGATGCGCTACGTCGCGTTCGACGACGTCGATCCGGCGGCGGTTGCGGAGGGCGAGCTGGTGGTGACGCCGCCGTCGGCGACCGACCCCGACTGGGTCGGCCGCAACCAGGACGCGGGCGACATCGACGAGGAGACCATGGCCGAACGCGAGGCGGTCTTCCAGGCGTCGGTGCGGCGCGCCGTCGAAGACTACCAGGAACTGCTGGGGCTCGGGATGCCCCCGGAGGACGCCCGGTTCGTGCTCCCCATCGGGACCGAAGTGAACGTGGTGATCACGCTGAACCCGCGGTCGCTGATGCACGTCGCGGACATGCGGGCCGCCGCCGACGCACAGTGGGAGATCCGCGAGCTCACCGAACAGCTACTCGATGCGGCCGCTCAGTGGTGTCCCCACACCTTCGAATATTACGACGCGGAGATGAAACACCGGAAGAACCGGCTCGCGCCCTGACCGGCCGCGTGTCCCCCGGCGCTACGGGAGGGAGTGACAGTCTGCCCGCGAGACGAAACGGTTATTTGTGTCTCCCAATTACCGAAGAGTGGACGCGCTCCGTTGGTGTAGTCCGGCCAATCATCTTGCCCTCTCACGGCAAGGACTAGGGTTCAAATCCCTGACGGAGCATTCCAACTTCCTGCAGTCGCGTTACGATCACCGATCACCGGCTGGTGTGGCATAAAGCATGCGTGGCCGCCCAGCTGTGGAACGGTTCCAAGGGGTGTCAGCGGACCGCAGGTGAAAACGTCTCGGGGATCCGGTGGCAGTCTATCAGGGAGCGTGTGACACCCGTTAGTGCCACCGTATCCGTTCATTCCGGATCACACAGATAAGAGTATGCCTCGTGATATCAGCCATGATAACGGCGAACGCAACTCCCGGCTGGGTTGCGGTGTGCGTTGACACGACCGGAACAGTGATACATCGTTACACACGTACGCCTCGGTAGGCGTGACTCACACGAGAGCGACTGCGTCGGCCACTCCGACGGTGGTGCTGTGTGGATGATTCGGCGGCTGCTTCGCCGCGCTAACTCCGGGCCGACCGCAACCAGGCTGCGCCGGTTCGCCGCCGTCGGTGTGGTTGCGGCGGGCGCCCAGATGGCGCTGCTGTGGGTGTTCGTTGACGCGGTCGAGGTGGCCTACATCCCCAGTGCGGTCGCCGCGATCGAGGCCACGATCGTGCTGACGTACGTCTTGAACAACGCGTGGACCTTTCAGGCGATCCGGAACAGCGGCCGCGTGGAGTACGCCGTTGGGCTGGTGAAGACCAACGTCGTTCGCGGGACCGCGATCCCGATCCAGTTGGGGGTGTTGTTCGCGCTCGTCGAGTGGTACAGCCTGCCGTACTTGCTCTCGAACGCCGTCGGCATCCTCGTCAGCGGTGGCTACCGGTTCGTGCTCGATCTGCGCTGGACGTGGAGCACGAGCGCCAACTGAGACCCCACCGGCTACCTGCTCGCCGCGGCCACGACCGCGGCGGTCACCACACCCCACCCAGCGAGTGCCACGCCGCCCGCCGACAGCAGCGGCGGGACCGCGAGCAGTCCGGCGGCGATCCAGACGCCGGCGGCGACCACCGCGAGTGCGTGCGCGACCCGCCCCCGAACCGGGGGTTGGGCACCGCGCATCGACGCGACGACGCCGTACCCGCCGACGCCAACCGCAAGCACCCACAGCGCGCCCCCGAGCAGTCCAGGGACCGACAGGACGCTATCCAGAAGCGACGGCGGTGCGGCGCTGTCCGCGGGCTGAGGTGGGCCGGCTGTCGGGGGCGGTGCCGTCGTCGCTGGGGCCGTGGACGCGTCCTCAACCCGGACGGTCGTCGTGGCGGGCGGGCGGCTGGCCACCCCCCGGTCGTTCACCACAGCCACCGCGATCTCGTGTGCACCGGGGTCGTCGAACGCGCTGACGAGCGACGGCGACGCCTGCGTGGGGCGGCGCTGCCCGTCCACGGTGAACTGGTAGGTCGCGTTCGGCCCGGCAGGGGACGCCGCCGTGACCCGGACATCGGTGCCGGCGGCGACCGTCGACCGGTTGGCCGTGAGGCTGACTGATGGGCGCTCGATGAGCGCGCGATGCGGTGTCTCCGCGATCGGCGCGATGTCGGCGACGCCCCGCCGCATGCGGATCGTGTCCCCGTCGCCGTCGGGCGTGACGCTGGCGTAGAACGGCCCGCTTGGGGCCCCCCAGTAGTTGTGCTCGGCGTCGATGGTGCCGTTGGTCGCGGCTCGCAGCCCGACGAGGTGGCCGTAGATGTCGTTTCGCGTGATCGTGACGTTCCCGGAGGCGTTGGTCAGGGTCACACCGACCGACGGGCCGACGGCACTCGCGTCGGCGCTGCGGGCGGTTGAGCGCGTGTTGACGGCGATCGTGTTGCCCGTCAGCCGAACCGGCGACGGCCCGTCGACGGTGATGCCACGCGTGTTGGCGGCGACCGTGTTGTTCCGCGCGGCGACGGGGCCGCCGTTCGCCGCGCCGGAGACGCGCGCGCCGAAGGCCACGTTGTTCACTAGCGTGTTGTTCGCAACCGTCAGCGGCCCCGGGGTGCGCGCGGCACGCACGCGCACGCCGCCCCGACCGTTGGCCGCCACACGGTTCCCCGCGACAGTGAGGTTCCGGACGCGACTGCCCCGAACGTTCACCCCCCGGTCGTGGCTCCCGCGAACCGTGTTGTCCGCGATCGTGGCACCCGAAAGCACCGGCGCGTGGAGCGCAACGCCGTCGCCGCCGCTGCCGGTGACAGTGTTGTTCCGAACGTCGAGTCGGGAGACGAACAGCCGTTGGGCGTCGATCGAGACGCCCGCACCGACGGTCTCGCGGAGCGTGTTGTTGGTCACGGCGACCGAGACGTGTGGCGGCTGGCGCTGTGCGCGGCGGTGCGTGAGCGCGATGCCGCGGGCAGCGCCACGCACTGTGTTGTCGTCAAGCACGACATCATCGAGGTCGATGGCGCGCCGAACGCCGATCCCGTCGCCGTCGACCCCGTGGACGTCGATGTCGGAGACGCGCACCCGATCGAGGTGCCCGCTCTCGATGGTGACGGCGTCGCCGCGGGCGTCGGCGAACTCGACGCCGTGCACGGTGGTGTACGTGACACTGCGGTCGTCCGGCCCGGGAACGTCGGCCGCACGGTTGCCCGTGGAAACGGCGACGCCGCCGGACTCGTAGCCGGTGATCGACCCCCCGACGACCGACACACCGACCAGGTGGCGGGCGCGAACCACCACGCCGTACTGGCCGGGGTTCCGGAAGTCGGTGTCCCGGATCGTGACGCCGGCCACACGGCGCGCGAACGGGTCCGTTCCGGGGGTCGTGACGGCCACGCCCGCGTAGCCGGTGTCGGCGATCGTCGAGCGCGCGAGCCGCAGCGACGGCGGCCCGTCGGCGGTCGTGACGGCCACGCCAGCGCGCACGTGCTTGCGCAGCAGGCTGTCCTGGACGGTGATGCGGCCGTCTGCGGACGCCACGCGAACCGCCGTGGTGGCGTATTCGACGGTGGTGTTTGCGAGGCGCAACCGGGAGTCAGCGGTGCCGGCGTACGTGATGGCGGTCCACGAGCCGGGCTGTGGTTTCGGGCGCGCGGTCGTGAACGACACGCGGTCGGTGCTCGTGCCGGCCGCATCGAGGCTGCCGGCCACCGTGATCGAGGCGTCCTTGGCGACCTGGACCGTCGTGCCCGGGGCGACGGTGAGCGTCGCGTTCTCCGTGACGGTCAGTTCGGTCGTCACCACGTACGGGCCCTCACCGGGGGTCCACGTGGTGTTCGTCGTGACGTTCGTGCCGACGTACGTCGCGTCGCCGGTGGCAGCCGCCGATGTGCCGGCACCGAGCGCGGCGGCCGCGAACACGAGCCCCACCGCGAGCGCGGCGAGCAAGCACACCACGGCGCGCCTCATGCATTCCCCTCCGGAGGCCCGAACAGTACTCGCCCGAGCTGTGTGGCGAACGCGTCGGCGCTGGGGCCGCTCGGACGGATCACCGACGCGTGCGCGGTCTCAAGCGCGCTGTGTTGCGTGGGATCGGTGCCGTCGAGCACCTCCCGGCCGTCGTTGACGCCGTCGCCGTCGGTGTCGACTGCCGTCGGATCGCTACCGAAGCGCCGCACCTCGATCCCGTCGGTGAGCCCGTCACCGTCCGTATCGGCGACGGTCGGGTCGCTGTCGTAAACGCCGACTTCCACGGCGTCCGTGAGTCCGTCGCCGTCGGTGTCCCGCTCGGTCGGGCTCGTCCCGAGCTCCGCCTCAGCGGTGTTCGGAAGCCCGTCGAAGTCGGCGTCGACGGCCGAAGCCGGCGTTCCCTGGAGGCGCTCGGCGAGACTCCCCGTCGCCTCGGGGAGCGACCCCGCACGGAGTTCGGCGGCGTCGTCGACGCCGTCGCCGTCGGTGTCCCGCTCGGTCGGATCCGTGCCGGCGACCCGTACCTCGACGCCGTCCGAGAGTCCGTCGTCGTCGGTGTCCCGGGTCAGCAGCGCCGTACCGGCGCGCACCTCCTCGTCGTTCCGGAGGCCGTCGCCGTCACGGTCGCCGTTGCGCTTGATCGCGTGGACCGTGATCGTGGTCTCGTTGACGCGCTCCTCGACCCGTGTCTCGGGGTCGTACATGCCCACGTGGAGCTCGTGGACGCCGGTCTCGAACTCCCCGGCCGGCACGGGCAGCGAAACGGCGCGTTGCTCGCGCTCCCGCATCGTCACCGTCGTGGTGGCGACTGCGTCGTCGAACACCGGCTGGAAGCTGGACAGCGAGTCGTTCGTCAGCCGCAGTCGGTAGGTGTCGTAGCGGCTCGTGGATTCGAAGACGATGTCCTGGGTCGTCGCGACGATGTCGGTCCGGGCGTTGCGCCAGATGAACTGCGTGTCGTTCTCGACGGTGGCGTTGCCCGGACCGGAGACGCCCACCGTGACGACGCCGCCACCGGTGTCAATGCGGCCGGCCGCTGGGGCCGCTGTGACGGCGACGCTGGCGGCGACAACGACCACAACGGCTGCCACCGCTGTCGAACGGCGGCGCGACATGCACACGAGTATGCTTGAACCCGTAGTGTACTTGAACATACTGGTGGCCGGGTGCGCCGGGGCCTCGGCACCGGGAATGCGGAGGCCTGAAATCGCCCACCGACGTACCACGGGACAATGACTCAGCGGGTCCGCTGGCAGCGACCGCTCCCCGGCGGCGAGCACGCAACCGTGACGCGCGTCGTTGGTGACCACGAACTCCCCGAGTCGGGGGCCGAAACCCGGCGGTTCCGCGTGGACGCCACCGCCGACTGGGTGCGCGCTCGGGCCGCGGGCGGCGACGTGACGCGGCCCGCGGCCGACGCCGTTTCGGTCTCGCTGCCCGCCGATGCCGGGCTCACGCGCCTGCGGCTCACAACGCCGGACGGGACGACGCGGCTGTGGCTCCCCGGGCCGGCAGCCGCAGCCCGCATCGACGCCGCCCTCGACGGCGACCCGACTGCCGCCCGGCAGCTCACGGCGCACGCCGGTGGCGTCGCTGCGCTCGCGTTCGCCGCCGGCGAGTGTCTCACGCAGCCCGGTCTCTGCGACCTGCTGGACGCGGTCACGGCGGCCTCGGACAGCGCCGCCGACGACCTGCACGCGCGCCGGTACGGCGTCCTCGTGGGCATGCTATCGACCACCGCCGGGCCGCCGACGGACACCGCGGCGGACGTGCGCGCGCTCTGTGAGGGGGTTGACGCCATCGACGCCGTCGGGGACGTGTCGGTGAGCGCCGTCGTCGCCGAAGCCATGCACCGGGTGACAGACACGCCACGGGGGGCGCGGGCGTTCCTCGCCGACCACGGCGTCGAGCCGCGGGCGCTGGCCGACGACAGCGACGGCGTGTTCTTCGCCGCGCTGCTCGCGCACGCCGCGACCACGCGTGGCCTCCCGGCGGCGAAACGGTGTGCGACCCGGTGGCCGGCGTCGAAGACCTTCGGCGCGGCGAAAGCGGACGCCGAAGCCGCCGACTACTGGGCGCGCGGCGACGCGTGGCGCAGCGCCGTCCCCACGGCCGCCGACCAGTCCGACGCAGTGTTCGCGTACGCGCTGGCGAACGCGCTGTACTGGACCGCCGAGGTCGACCGCGGCGACAGCCGCATCGACGAGCTGCTGTTCGACGGCGCTGTGGTGGCCGGCCGGGAGATCGACCACGACTGGATCATCGGCCACAGCCGCTTCGAGCGCGCTCGCGCCCGCGCCCACCGCCACCGAACGAGTCGCACCCACGCCCTCGCCATCGCGGCGTTCACCGACGCCGAAGCGATCGCCGACCAGTGGTCGTTTCTGGACGCCTGGGAGCCAGTGTACACGCGCGCGATCGTGGCGTCGAACATGGCGTCGGCGCGTGGCAACCACCACGCCGCGGTCGGGGCGCTCGACGACGGCCGAGCGGCGCTCTCGGAGCTGGCCGTGCCGGACGCCCGTCGTGAGGAGATGTACACGCACTTCGACGCCCAGCGCCACGAGCGCCGCGCGATACTCACCGACGAACCCGACCAGCGCCGGTCACACCTGGAGGCGGCGCGCGCACAGTACGACCAACTCGGGTTCGACCGGTCCGTCGAGCGCATCCAGGAGAAGCTCGCAGCCGCGCCCGACCACGGAGACGACGCCACGAACGGCGGCGTGCGGGACCGCCAGCGCGCGGCGCTCGCAACCCGGCAGTCACTGGCGGGCAGCGACCGCGGGCCGGCGCTGGCGGACATCCCGGCGCTCCACGACTTCCTGACGGAAACGGCCCCCGAGGCCGTCGGCAGCCCGGATCCGGGCGTGCTGCCCAGCGAGCGCGGCGGCCCACCCGACGACCTGCCCCCGTAGCACCACGCCGGCGCTCAGGCGTACTCGGGGGCGCGGTCGTCGTGGTCGGCAGCCACCCGGGTGGCGTCCACGTCGGCCACGGAGTCGATGCCGAAGCCGTCGGCGAGCGCGTCCGCGGTGGCGCGCTCGATGTCCGGCGCGTCGGCGACCGTGACGACCGCCGTGACTGTCGCCGTGACCTGGAGGTCGTTCAACCGCGGGCGGAGGTCCTGGACGTCGATCCCATCGACGCTGGCGACTGCGGACACGCCGCGCACGACGTTCGTCACTCCGTCCCCGAGGTCGCCGGTGGCGTTCCGAGGCACGTGCATCGTGAGGTCCGCGGTGATCTGTACCGTCTGGTTGGCCGTAGCCATAGCCTCCCGCCGAGAGTCGAACTCGGCTGGAGCGGGACCGCCCGCCGGGAGTGCCCGGCAGTCCACGGCCACCGCTGGGGGAACACGAGGGCGCCAACAGCAGTACTGGTGCTAGAATGGCGTCCACGTCATCCCCCGGGTGGTGTGTCGCGCGCAGTTACGCAGCGAGGGTGGACGTGGACGCCGATTTCGGCGCAAATCCTGTTGTTGCCACGCATCCCGTTCGAGAGCATCCGGACCCGCCACTGCTCGTGGCGGCGGTGCCGGATGCGGGGGATGCTGCGGCGATCATGAGTGGATTCGAGCCGGTGTGACTCGCGGTCAGCGAGTCGCTCGTCGCGTGTACGAAGTCACCTGAG
Organism: Halobacterium salinarum DSM 3754; assembly: GCF_008124605.1. Taxonomy (GTDB): domain Archaea; phylum Halobacteriota; class Halobacteria; order Halobacteriales; family Halobacteriaceae; genus Halobacterium; species Halobacterium salinarum. Next base: position 145,974 of record NZ_VRYN01000003.1, on the reverse strand, counting down.
CCACATAAGTGTTGCCGCACTGTGAGAGTTGTTACCGCAGTGGGCGCCGGTCACGACGTGAGCGCGCCGGCCAATCGCCGAGCGGCACCGAGGGCGGCGGTGACACCGCGGCCGGCGGCGACGGCTGCACCACCAACGCGCAACGCAGCCGGCGCGACACCCATGCGATCCGAGAGCGCTCCGGGGGACGCGTCCGCGCCGACGACCGCGACGGGGGACTCCCGAACCCGCAACTCGACGGTGAGGTCCGCGTCCTCCAGCGCCGCCGCCGCGGCGGGGACCTCGGACCGCGGAACGCCCCCCAGCGCGTCAACGCCCGCGGCGAGCGTTGGCACGTCTACGAGCAGGCGGTCGCCGGTCGAACGGACCGAGACCGGCGTGCCGTCGATCGAAACGTCGAGGTCGGTGGCCACTGACAGCGGCGGCCGGCCGTCGTGGTGGGACGCGCCGTCAGTCGCGCTCACGAGTGGTGACGCGGATCGTTCCGTCCACGTGCCAGCGCGCGTGCTCGGCGTCATCACCGGTCCCGCTGGGGACGTCCACATCGAGTTCGTCGAACTCGTAGATGATCTCCGCGCCGCGCCCGGTCAGGCGGTCGTAAAGCCCAACCGCGAGGTCCGGCCACGTCGTCGGTTCCTCGACGGTCTCGCTCGCTGAGTCTGTCTCGCTCATCAACGATGATGAGGGACCGGCAGGTGTTAAATCTAGTTACATGTATCCGAGCATTCAGTCGACGGGACGGCGACGGCCACGGCTCACAGCCGGACTACCCAGTCAGCGGTATCGCACACGACCGCAAGAAATGCTCGGTCAGGGATTTGAACCCTGGTCGTCGGCTCGAAAGGCCAACATGATTGGCCGGACTACACCAACCGAGCGTCCGCATCCGGACTGAACGACCGCTCACGTATAAATCCCTCTAATCTGATTCGCCACGACAACCACCGACGCGCCACCCGACGGCGCGGCGGCTACTCCCCGTTGAACTCCGGCTCCCGGTCCGCGGAGAACGCGCTGACGCCCTCCATCAGGTCTTGGGTGTTCATCAGCTGGCCGAACGACTGCGCCTCGATCTCCAGGCCGGCGTCGGTGTCGTCGCGGCCGGCACGCATCGCGCGCTTCGTGTACTTCATGGCGATCGGCGGGCCGGCGGCGAGGTCGCGGGCGAGCTCCCAGGCGCGCTCCTCGAACGCCTCGGTGGTGACGACCTCGTTGATGAAGCCGTAGTCGGCCAGTGTCTCGGGGGCGAAGCGGTCGGCGGTGAAGATGATCTCCTTGGCGCGGCCCTCGCCGACGATGTGCTTGAGGCGCTGCGTGCCGCCCCAGCCCGGGAGGAGGCCGAGATCGTGTTCGGGCTGGCCGAGCTCGCTGCGCTCGCTGGCGAGGCGCATGTCCGCGCAGGTCGCCAGCTCCATCCCGCCGCCGAGACAGTAGCCGTCGATGGCCGCAACCACCGGCTCGTCGGCGGCTTCGAGCTTGCCGAACGTCTGCTGGCCCATCCGGGAGAGCTCCACCGCCTCTACGGGGTCGGCGTTGCCCGCCATCGACGTGACGTCCGCGCCGGCCGAGAACGCTTTCTCACCCGCGCCGGTCAGGAGGACGGCGCGCACGTCGTCGTCGTCGCCGAGCACGTCGATCGCGTCCGACAGATCGGCCAGCAACTCGCCGCTGATGGTGTTCATGCGGTGCGGGCGGTCGAGTTCGATGTGGCCGACGTTGCCGTCGACGGAGACGCTGACGGCGTCGAACTCCCGGCGGCCGTCCGCGTCCTCGTCGCCGCGCCCGTGGAACGACTCGCCGGCCGCCGCCATCTCGGCGAGGGTGTCGGCGGGCTCGTAGCGCGCCTGCCCGGTCGCCTCGTGGGCCGCAACCAGCGTCTCGTGGAGGTACGTGATGCCCGCTGCGTCGGCCATCTTCGCGGGGCCTTCGGGGTAGCCCGCGCCCAGCATCACAGCCTCGTCGATCTCCGCGGGGTCGGCGACGCCGCCGCCGACGAGCTTCGCGACCTCGTTGGCCATCACGGCGGTGAGCCGGTCGGCGATGTCGGCCCGGATCGCGTCGGTCGGCACGTCCGCGCCGGCCGCGTCATCGCCGTAGTCGTAGAAGCCAGCGCCGCTCTTCCGCCCGAGGTCGCCGGCCTCGACGTGGTCGACGAGCACCGGACACGGCTCGTAGGCCGTGCCCAACACGTCCTGCATGTAATCGAGGACGTCGTGGGAGACGTCGATGCCCACCTGGTCGGCGAGCTCGAACGCCCCCATCGGCAGCCCCATGTCGTATTTGGTCGTGGAGTCGACCTCGGCGATGGTCGCCTCGTCGTCGTGGACGAGCCACGCGGCCTCGTTCAGCAACGGCACGAGGATGCGGTTGACCACGAACCCGGGGGAGTCCTTGCGCACCCGCACCGGCGTCTTCCCGAAGTCCGCGGCCAGCGACTCGATGCATTCGAGCACCGCGTCGTCGGTGTGCGCCCCGGAGATGACTTCCACCAGCTCCATCCTGACGGGCGGATTGAAGAAGTGCATGCCGCAGAACCGCGCGGGGCGCTCGGTGACCTCCGAGAGGTCCGTGATGGAGAGACTGGAGGTGTTGGTGGCGAACACCGCGTCGGCGGGGGCGTGCGCCTCGACCTCGGTGTACACGTCGGTTTTGATCTCCATCTTCTCGGGGACCGCCTCGATGACGACGTCCACGTCGTCGACGGCGTCGCTCACCTCGACGTGCGTGCTGATGCGGTCGAGTGCGGCGTCGGCCGCGGCCTCGGTGAGCTGGTCGGATTCCGCGAGCTTCCCCAGCGACCACTCGATCTGGTCGTAGCCGTCCTGGACGAGCTCCGCGGAGATGTCCCGGAGCCGCACTGTGTATCCGGCCATCGCGGCCACTTCCGCGATCCCGTGGCCCATGTTTCCGGCGCCAAGCACCGCGATGCTGTGGATGTCATCGACGTCCATGCGGGAGTGGTCGCCGGCTGCCCCGTTGAACCTTTCCCTCTCGGTGGCTGACAACAGTGCACACGTTTACGCGCGTGGACACACCGCCAGCGAACCACCCGACAGCGCAGCCCCCAAACGTCGCCGCACCGAACCAGGCGTATGGCCGACGCACACGACGCGCTCAGGACCGACCCGACGCTCGCGCCGCTGCTCGACGCCCACGGCGAACTCGCAGTCACCCCCCACGACGACCTCTTCGAACGCCTCGTCGTGGCGATCATCCGCCAGCAGCTGTCGACGGACGCCGCGGCGACGATCCGCGAGCGCGTGTTCGACGCCGTCGACGTGACCCCGGCCGGGATCGCCGCCGCCGATCCGGCCGTCCTGCGCGACGCCGGGCTGTCCCGCCAGAAGACCGACTACGTCACCAACGTCGCGGCGGCGTTCCGCGAGCACGACTACACGCGGGCGCGGTTCGCCGAGCTGAGCGACGCGGCGGTGCGCGAGGAACTCACCGCGATCACCGGCGTCGGGGACTGGACGGCGTCGATGTTCCTGCTGTTCGCGCTCGGCCGAGCGGACGTCTTCCCGGTGGGGGACTTGGGCATCCGGACCGGCATGCAAGCGCTGTACGGCGCGGACACCACGCGCGCCGAGATGCGGGAGATCGCCGACAGCTGGCGGCCGTATCGGTCGTACGCGTCGCTGTACGTGTGGCGTGCACAGGACGCATAGTCGCTGCCGCCACACCGTGACCGCGCCAGCGCACGAGAGCGGCTGCTTACCGGTTCTGCGTGCTATTTTCGGGGTTTTTTCAGGGTTGCGTACTCGCTGAGCGTGTAGTAACTTCTATGTGCGGTCAGTCCCGACCGTTAGTTGGTATGAGCGAGTCGTATGACCGAGGCCTTGTGGCGGACTTCGGCCGATGGACGGAGTTCTCGGCCGGCATGTGGGCCTGGGTGTTTCACAAGTTCACAGGGTGGGTTCTCGTTGGCTATCTGTTCACCCACATCTCGGTCCTGAGCACGTCGCTACAGGGCGCACAGGTTTACAACAGTACGCTGAGTGGATTGGAGAGTCTGGCCATCGTGCGCCTGCTCGAAGTGGGGCTGCTGGCGGTGGCCGTGTTCCACATCCTGAACGGCATCCGGCTGCTGTTCGTGGACCTCGGCGTTGGGCTGGAGGCACAGGACAAGAGCTTCTACGCGTCGCTGGTGTTGACGGGCGTGATCGTCGTCGCCAGCGTGCCGACGTTCCTCACGGGTGCATTCTGAGATGGCGAAACGATACTCCTCGTTCCGATCGGGATCGACGACGTGGCTGCTCCAGCGGCTGACCGCTGGGTTCCTCGTCGTGGTGTTGGCGTTCCACTTCTTCAACCTGCACTTCGTCAATCACGCCTACAACATCGACTTCGCCGGCAGCCAGGTCCGGATGCAGAGCCTCGGCTACTACGTCACGATGGTGTTGTTCCTCGTGACGGCGACGTTCCACGGGGTCAACGGCGTCTACAACGCCCTCGTGAACCAGGGCATCGAGGGGAACGCCAAGCGCGCCGCGCAACTCGTGCTTGGGGTTGCCGGCGTGCTGTTGATCGTGCAGGGGATTCGCGTGGCGAACGCGCTTGCGGGGTTCTAGATACGAATGAGCACGAAACCATCACAATCAGAGACCGAGACCGAGACCGACACGGAGCCGGCGACCACCGGCCACCAGCAGCGCCGCCTCGACGACAAGCGTGCGCGGGCCGACGACCGCGACGAGGCCGCCGCGCAGGCCGAGACCGAGTTCGACGGCGAGACGGTCGAGCTGAAGGTGTTCCGGTACGATCCGGAGATCGCGGGCAAAGAGGAGCCGCGCTTCGACACGTTCACCGTCCCCTTCGAGACGGGGATGACCGTCCTGGACGCGCTCATCTTCGCGCGGGACAGCTACGACTCCAGTCTGACGTTCCGGCATTCCTGCCGGCAGGCCGTCTGTGGGTCCGACGCGTTCTTCGTCAACGGCAGCCAGCGGTTGGGCTGCCAGACCCAGATCGAGGATCTGGAGTGGCCGGTTCGTGTCGAGCCGCTGCCCCACTCGGACGTCGTCAAGGACCTGGTCGTGGAGATGGATCACTTCTACGACCAGATGGAGTCCGTCGACCCGTTCTTCGACCCGGACGACCTGCCCGACGGCGAACTCGAAGAGCAGCGCCAGAGCCGACAGAACCGCGAGAACATCAAGCTCTCGACGCGCTGCATCTGGTGTGGCGCGTGCATGTCCTCGTGCAACATCGCCGCCGGGGACAACAAGTATCTCGGCCCGGCAGCAATCAATAAGGCCTACCGGTTCTATATGGACGACCGTGAGGGATCGGAGAAGCGACAGGAGCGCCTGGAGATCATCGAACAGGAGCACGGCGTGTGGCGCTGCCAGACGCAGTTCTCCTGTACGGATGTGTGCCCCAAGGACATCCCGCTGACCGAGCACATTCAGGAGCTCAAGCGCGAAGCAGTCAAAGAGAACCTGAAGTTCTGGTAACAACTCATGTACGAGCACGACGTCATCGTGGTCGGCGGCGGCGGCGCGGGACTCCGCGCAGCCATCGCCGCCCAAGAGGAAGGCGCAGACGTAGCGATCGTCACGAAGCTCCACCCGGTGCGCAGCCACACCGGGGCCGCGGAGGGCGGCATCAACGCCGCGCTCCGTGACGGAGACTCGTGGGAGGACCACGCGTACGACACGATGAAGGGGTCGGACTACCTCGGGGACGCCCCGGCCATCGACACCTTCGCGAAGACCGCGCCCGACGAGGTCATTCAACTGGAGCATTGGGGGATGCCGTTCTCCCGGGAGGACGACGGGCGCGTGAGCCAGCGGCCGTTCGGCGGGCTGTCGTTCCCGCGGACCACGTACGCCGGGGCCGAGACCGGCCACCACATGCTGCACACGCTCTACGAGCAGGTCGTGAAACGCGGCATCGAGGTGTACGACGAGTGGTACGTCTCGGAGCTGGCGGTCACCGACGAGGACAACCCCAACGACCGCGAATGCCACGGCGTCGTGGCGTGGGACGTGCAGTCCGGCGAGATCGCGGGGTTCAAAGCCAGTGACAGCGTCATCCTGGCGACCGGCGGGATCGGGCAGGCGTTCGATCACACGACCAACGCCGTCGCGAACACCGGCGACGGCGTGGCGATGGCGTACCGCGCCGGCGTCCCCGTCGAGGACATGGAGATGATCCAGTTCCATCCGACGACGCTGCCGTCGACGGGCGTCCTCATCAGCGAGGGCGTGCGTGGCGAGGGCGGCATCCTCTACAACGGCGAGGGCGAGCGGTTCATGTTCGAGCACGGCTACGCCACCAACGACGGCGAGCTGGCGTCCCGAGACGTGGTGTCGCGGGCGGAGCTCACGGAGATCAACGAGGGCCGTGGCGTCGACGACGAACACATCTACCTCGACATGCGCCACCTCGGCGAGGAGCGCATCACCGACCGCCTGGAGAACATCCTCCACCTGGCCGAGGACTTCGAGGGCGTCAACGGGCTCGAGGAGCCGATGCCCGTCAAGCCCGGCCAGCATTACGCCATGGGCGGCATCGAAACCAACGAGTTCGGGGAGACGTGTGTCAGCGGGCTGTACGCCGCCGGCGAGTGTGCGTGCGTGAGTCTCCACGGCGCGAACCGCCTCGGCGGGAACGCGCTGCCGGAGCTCATCGTGTTCGGCGCGCTCGCGGGCCGCCACGCCGCCGGCAAGGAGATGGCCGACCCGCTCATCGAGACCGGGCCCAGTGACGCCCTCGAACACGACGAGCTCAGCGTGCCGACGGGCGCGCCCGACGGCGACGCGGGCGTCGCGGAGCCGGCCACCGACGGCGGCGCACAGGGCGCGGTGGACACCCGCGCACCGACCGACGTGGTCGCGGACACGGCGACCACCGAAGAGGAGCGCATCGAGGCGCTGCTGGGCCGCGAGGACGGCGTCAACCACGCCGACGTGCGCGCCGACCTCCAGCAGTCGATGACCGAGAACGTCAACGTGTTCCGCACCGAGGACGGCCTCAAGCAGGCGCTCGCGGACATCCAGGACGCGCGCAAGCGCTACCAGGACGTCTACGTCGCCGACAAGTCGCGGACGTTCAACACGGACCTGCAACACACGATCGAGACGCGCAACCTCCTGGACGTCGCGGAGATGATCACCATCGGGGCGTTGGCCCGCGACGAGTTCCGGGGCGCACACTGGCGCAAGGAACACCAGGAGCGCAAGGACGACGAGTGGCTCAAACACACGATGGTGTCGTGGAACGACGGCGACCCCGACCTGTGGTACCGCCCGGTGCTGCTTGAGGGGCACGACGACACCTACGAGCCGAAGACGCGCTCCTACTGACCGTCTCGCAGGCGGCGCATGCGGGCGTTGCGGTCCGCTAAGAGCGTTTCACTGCCGATGTCCCGGCGCACGCGCACGCCGTCGGGCAGGTCTGCGAGCGCGGCGTCGACAGAGGTGGCGGCGGCGGGGATGCTGTCGCCGGTACCGACGACGGCGAACGACCGCGACGTGGTGGTCGTGAGGGTGCCGTCGTCGTGGGCGTCGACGCTGGCGTAGAACAGCTCCGCGTCCCCCGTCGACGCGTCGTCGATGGTGATGGTGGTGCCGCCCGTGGGATCGGTCGGGTAGCCGTCCGGAACGGCGTACGTGCAGACCGTCGCCGGCTCCGAGAAGGCGAGCTCGGGCAGCGCTTCGCCATCGCGGGCCGCAGCCAGCACGTCCAGGAGCGGCGTCTCCATCGTGGTCAGCGTGTTCATGGCTTCGGGGTCGCCGAACCGGGCGTTGAACTCCACGACTTTGGGGCCGTCGGCGGTGAGCATGAACTGGCCGTAGAGCACGCCGCGGTAGTCTTCGAGCCCGTCGACGACGGCGCGGATGGTGTCGACGGCGGCCTGGTAGTCGGCGTCGGTGGCGAACGGCACCAGCCGCCCGGGGCCGGCGATGCTGCCCATGCCGCCCGTGTTCGGGCCGTCGTCGCCCTCGTAGGCGCGGCCGTGGTCGTGGACGACCGGCGTGGTCCGGATGTCGCCGTTGGCGACCAGCGCCTGGACCGTGATCTCGACGCCGTCGAGGCGCTCCTCGATGACCCAGTCGTCGTGGTCGCTGGTGCGGATGTAGTCGGCGGCCGCCGGCTTCGAGAGCTGGTCGCCGGTGACGCGGACGCCCTTGCCGCCGGTGAGCCCCGCGGGCTTGACCGCGACGTGGCCGTCGACGCCGGTGACGTAGTCGGCGGCCGCGTCCGAGCCGTCGAACGTCTCGAAGTCGGCCTGCCCGGGGACGTCGTTGGCGGCCATGAACTCCCGCTGAAACTGTTTGTCCGTCTCGATGCGGGCGTCGGCCTGTGTGGGGCCGAACGCGTAGATGCCGGCGTCGGACAGCGCGTCCACGACGCCGGCGGCGAGCGGGGCCTCGGGGCCGACGACCACGAGGGTGGCGTCGACGGCCGTGGCGTGGTCGACGACCGCCGCGGGGTCTGCCGGATCGAGGATCGTGAGGTCGTCGGCGAGCGCGTCGATGCCGGGATTACGGGTGGACCCAGCCGCGTAGAGGGTGCAGTCGTCGGCGAGCGCGTCTGCCAGCGCGTGCTCTCGGCCGCCACCGCCGAGCAGGAGGACACGTTCGGTCATACCCGCCACCGACTCCCCACGACAGTGTAAACGTTCTCCTTTCTCGTGGCGGATCTATCCACGGACGTGGTATACCACCGGCCGGCGGTGACGCGACACCGGGGTTTACCCGCGCGGGCGCGCTACCGGGGGGCATGACCCATCCGACCGCCCGCAACCGCTTGGACGAGGCGGCCAGCCCGTACCTCCGCCAGCACGCCGACAACCCGGTGAACTGGCAGCCGTGGGGCGAACCGGCGTTTTCCGCCGCCCGCGAACACGACGTGCCGATCTTCCTCTCGATCGGCTACTCGGCGTGCCACTGGTGTCACGTCATGGCCGAGGAGTCGTTCGCCGACCCGGAGATCGCTGCCGTCCTGAACGAGCAGTTCGTCCCGGTGAAAGTCGACCGCGAGCAGCGCCCGGACGTCGACGACCTCTACATGACCGTCTCACAGGTCACGCGCGGCAGCGGGGGGTGGCCGCTGTCGGTGTTCCTCACGCCCGAGCGCAAGCCCTTCTACATCACAACCTACGTCCCCAAGGAACCGACGCGCGACCAGCCAGGGTTCGAGAGCCTGCTTGAGGATGTGACCGCGAACTGGCGGGAGAACCGCGGGGACCTCGACGCGCGCGCCGAGCAGTGGCTGCAGGCAGCCCGCGGGGAACTGGAATCCGTGCCCGACCCCGTCGACGACGCGGGCACCGACTCGCCGCTGCCCGCGGCCGCCGGCAGCATCGCCGACGCGGCCGACGCCACACACGGCGGGTTCGGGCGCGGCCAGAAGTTCCCCCATGCGGGCCGCCTGCGCGTGCTCCTGCGGGCGACACAGCGCGACGCCGGGGACGGCGCGCGCGCCGCCAGCGCCGCCCGCCACACCCTCACCGCGATGGCCGACGGCGGCCTCCACGACCACGTCGGCGGCGGGTTCCACCGATACTGCACGGACCGCGAGTGGACGGTGCCCCACTTCGAGAAGATGCTGTACGACCAGGCGGCGCTGGCGCGGCTGTACGTCGACGGCTACCGCGCCCTCGGCGACAGCCGGTACGCCGATGTCGCGCGGTCCACGCTGACGTTCGTCGACCGCGAGCTTGGCCACCCCGACGGCGGGTTCTACGCCACACTCGACGCCCGCAGCCCACCCCCGGACGCCCCCGACGGCGACCGCGAGGAGGGCGCATACTACGTGTGGACGCCCGATCGCGTCGCCGCCGCGATGCGCGATCACGCCGCCGCTGCACCCTGCGACACCGCGGACGCGGACGTGCTCGTTGACGCCGCGTGCCGGCGCTACGGTATCGACGACACGGGGAACTTCGAGGGCGGGACCACCGTCCCCACCGTGTCGGCGTCGGTGGGTGCCATCGCGGACGCCTTCGACACCGCCCCCGCCACGGCCGAGGCGTGGTGTGACGTGATCGACGCGCGCCTGCGGGCGGCCCGAGCCGACCGCCCACGGCCCGCGCGCGACGAGAAAGTGCTCGCCGGGTGGAACGGCCTGATGGCGCGCGCGTACGCCGAGGCCGGGCTGGCACTCGACGACCGGTTCGCCGAGCGCGCCGCCGACGCCATCGCGTTCGCACGCGACACGCTCTGGGACGGCGACCGGCTCGCCCGCCGCAGCATCGGCGGTGATGTCGCGGGCGTCGGGTACGCCGCCGACTACGCGTTCCTCGCCGCCGGCGCGCTGGCCACCTACGAGGCCACCGGAGCCGTGGCCCACCTCGACTTCGCGCTGGATCTCGCCGACGCCATGCTTGAGGCGTGCTACGACGCGTCGGCGGGCGTGCTCTATGAAACGCCCGCGTCGGTCGACGACGTGGCCGTGCGCTCGCAGGCGACCGGGACCGGCTCTACCCCCAGCCCGGTCGGCGTGGCCGCGGACACCCTCGACGCGCTGGCTGCGTTCGCGCCCGCGGCCGGCTACGACGACGCCGCCGCGGCGCTGCTGTCGCGGTACGGCAGCCACATCGCGGAGTCTCCAGGCCGCCACCCCGAGCTCGTGCTCGCGGCGGACACGCGCGCCGGCGGCCGCCGCGAGATCACGGTGGCCGCCGACGACCTCCCCGACGCGTGGCGCGACGCCGTCGGCGCGGCGTACCTGCCCGACCGGCTGCTGTCCAGGCGGCCCCCGACCGAGGACGGCCTGGACGCCTGGCAGTCCACGCTGGACCAGGCGTCGGTGCCGCCGCTGTGGGCGGGCCGAACTGGTGGCGACGACGGCACGCCGCGCGCGTACGTCTGCCGGCGGGCGTGCTCGCCGCCGCTGGACGACGCTGCGGGCATCACCGAGTGGCTCGCCGAGTTCAGTCGCTGAGCGCGTCCGCCAGATAGCGCTCGGGCGGGAGCGAGTCGCGCTCCTCGAAGCGCGCGTGTTCGGTGCCGTCGGCGCCTTCGACGACGACCGTCGGGATGCGGTCGATGCCGTACTCGTCGACGCGCGGCCCGGTTTTTCCGTCGTCGCCCCGCGACACCGGGTGCACGGCCGGTTCGACGCCGCTGGCGGCGAGCGCGGCGGCGAAATCCGGGAGCTGGGACCGGCAGTCGCCACACCAGTCCCCGCCCCAGACGTGCACGGTCGCGTCCGCGGGCAGCGATTCGAACGCCTCGATCACGGCCGGATACGACTCCGCGTCCCACGCCGGGTTCGGCTCCATCGTGGTGAGTGACACGCCTGGGGGTTGGCTGCTCGCGGACAAAAACCCCGGCCCCCTGGCAAGCGACGACTGGGAAACGCTGGCCGCGCCCGTTACACGTTTACTCCACAGCCACGTACGTCGGGGCAATGAAAGACAGCATCCTGGACGCCATCGGGACGCCACTCGTTCGGCTCACGGCACCCGAGGGTGCGACCATCGCGGCGAAGCTGGAGGGGTTCAACCCCGCCGGCTCGGCGAAAGACCGGCCGGCCAGGGAGATGGTGTTGGCCGCCGAGCGCGCGGGCGAGATCCAGCCCGGCGACCAGTTGGTCGAGGCGACCAGCGGGAACACGGGGATCGGGCTGGCGCTGACCGCCGCCGCCCGCGGCTACGCCCTCACGATCGTGATGCCGGCGTCGATGTCCACGGAGCGCAAGCAACTGCTGCGCGCGTACGGCGCGGACCTGGAGCTGGTGGACGCCGGCATGGAGACCGCGAACCAGGTGGCCGACCGGGTCGCCGCCGACACCGGCGCGTTCCGGGTGGGACAGTTCGAGAACCCCGCGAACCCGCGCGCCCACTACCGGACGACCGCCGAGGAGATCCTCGACCAGGTCGAGGGCCGCGAGATCGACGCGCTCGTTGCGGGCGTCGGGACCGGCGGCACGATCACCGGGACCGCAACCAGGCTCCGGGAGGCCCATCCCGAGATGTCCGTGGTCGCGGTCGAGCCGGAGGCGAACGCGGTGCTGTCGACGGGCGAATCGGGCGACGACGACTTCCAGGGGATGGGGCCGGGGTTCGTCAGCGACAACCTCGACCGGGAGCTGATCGACACCGTCGAAACCGTGGCGGTGGACGCGGCGGAAGCCGAGACGCGGCGGCTCGCCCGCGAGGAGGGCGTGCTCGTGGGCCAGTCCAGCGGCGCGGCGGCGCTGGCGGCCACCCGGACCGCCGAGCGCATCGCCGACCCCTCGCTTGACTGCCCGGACGTCAGCTTCGACGCCGACGCCGTCGGCGATCCGGACGCCATCGCGGACGGTGGTGACGGACCCGACGACTGCCCGCTGGTCGTCACGATCCTGCCCGACACCGGCGAGCGATACCTCTCGGCGGGCGTGTTCGACTGACCGATCCGCGGCGCTACTGGAACTCCGCGGCGGTCACCCGCACCGGCAGCGTGTCGTCGACCGCGCGGCGGTCGTACGCCGGCACCTCGTCGCCCTCCCGGGTGGCGTAGATCGGCTCGACGAGCGCGCCGTCGACGATCCCGTAGAGCTTCAGGCGGGCGTCCGTCTCGGCCGCCGGGAGATCGCCCGCTCGCACGCGGGCGGCCACGTCGCGTGACAGCCACTCGTGTTCCGCCACGGACGGGTCGCGAACCATCGCGGCGTCGGCGAGCCGGGCGAGATACCAGTTCAGGTCGTTCAACAGCGACACCGCCGCCCCGAGGCTGACGGTGGTCACGGCCACGGTGTTGGCGTACGGCGACCGCACGTCGTAGGTCGACAGCGCGCGCCGCGCCGTCTCGTACTCGAACAGCGCCGCCCGCAGCGACGGGTCGTCGTCGGTCCCGAGGATCAGCACGTCGGTCACGCGACCGCCACCTCCACGGGGCCGGTGTCGGCGGCGACCGTGCGCGCCCACTCGAAGAGCGCGTCGGGTTCGTCGGCGCGCACGCTCTCGATGGGGGCGGCCGTCAGCGGCTGGCGCGGCGCGAGCCGGTTGCAGCCGACGTCGAGGCTGGAGTCCCGGAACGTGTCGATGGAGCGGGCGGCCGCGGTGATGCGTTGTTTGTCCCACGTGAGCAGCGGTCGGTGGACGGGCAGCGTGGTGGCGCGGTCGACGACGCCGAGGTTCGCGGTGGTCTGACTGGATTTCTGGCCGACGGCTTCCCCGGTGACGATGCCGGCCGCGCCCGCGTGCTCGGCGACGTGCTCGGCGACGCGGTACATGAACCGCCGGAACGAGAGCATGCGCGTGCGCCCCGTCGCCGCGGCCAGCCGGTCGATGGCGTCGCCGGCCGGCGCGACCCGCAGCGAGAGGTCGTGGTTGGGCGCGTAGTCGTCGAGCGTGCGCACGGCCGCCTCGGCGCGGGCGCGATGGTCGGGGCCGCCGTAGTCGCCCAACGCCAGGTACAGCGGGATGACGGGCGCGCCCCGGCGCATCGCCTCCCAGGCGGCGACCGGCGAGTCGATGCCGCCGGAGACGAGCGCGACCAGCGGCTGCTGGGTGCCAAGCGGCATGCCACCGGGGCCGTCGCGGTGTGTCAGGAACACGAACGCCTCGGCGTCCCGGACTTCCACGAAGAACGTGATGTCCGGGTCGTCGAGATCAACGACCGGCTGGAAGTCGTCCTCGACGGCGGCCCAGACGGCGTCGCCGCCCACGCGGTTGACGTCGTGGCTGTCGAAGTCGTGGGTGCCGGCGCGGCGCGCGTCGACCGCGAACGCGCCGCCGTCGTAGTGGGCGCGGGCGGCGGCGGCGAGCGCGTCGCTGATCGCGTCGAGGTCGGGGGCGACTGAGACGGCGGGGCTGGCGGAGACGACGCCGAACGTGTCAGCGGCCGCACCCGCCGCGCGGCCGGGCGCGGGACTGCGAACGAGGACGCGCCCCCATTCGCGCTCGACATCGCCGGGCACGCCGCGGTCGGCGAGCATCGCGGCGACGTTGTCCCGGAGCGTCCGCTCCATGTCGGACTGGACGTGACTGGATTTCACGCCGACATCGCCGTGCCTGACGACGACGCTGTCGGCCCCGGGTGGAAGCATGCGTGGTGGAAGCCAGTCCGCGAGTAAACACCTATCGGTCCCCACTGAAGAACACTCGCAGACCGGGGGTGCGCGCTCAGAACGTGGTGCGTTCGCCGTCGATGACGCGGCGCGTGAGGTCCGTGACCGACGCGAGTTGCGCGTCGACGATGCGCTCGATCTCGGCGTCGACGTCGGTCACCGCGGTGCCGTCCTCGGTGACGACTTCCACGTCCGCGACGTGGGGCTCGTCGATCGGGCGGCCGATCTGTGAGAGCAGTCGCACCCGGAGGTCGCGGATGCCGTCGACCTCGGCGACGACCGCCTCGGCGATCTGCGTCGAAAGCAGGTTGTAGATCTTCCCGATGTGGTTGACCGGGTTCTTGCCGGACGTGGCTTCCATGCTCATGGCGCGGTTGGGGGTGATGAGGCCGTTGGCCCGGTTGCCGCGGCCGACGCTGCCGTCGTCGCCCTGCTCGGCGCTGGTGCCGGTGGTGGTGAGGTAGATCGAGCCCGACTCGTAGTCGTCGGCGGTGTTGACGTGGACGGTGACCTCGCGGTCCGTGTGCTCGGTGGCGAGATCGAAGACGTGCTCGCGGATGGCTTCGACCTGGGCGATGTAGGCGTCCATATCCGGCACGTGCGCGTCCACGAGCGCGGCGGCGATCGTGAGGTCGATGTGGTCGTCTTCGCGTTTCCCCATCACTTTCACGTCCTCGCCGACCGCGGGCGTGTGCTCGGCGTACGGCCCGTTCAGCGAGCGCTCGGCTTCGAGGACGATGCGCTCGGTTTCGGTGAGCGGGGCGTGGCCGACGCCGAACGACGTGTCGTTGGCCATCGGCACGGCGGGGCCGTCGTCGTCGTCGGTGAACACGTCCTGGAGGTCCCCCGATCCCTCGCCGAGCTTGACGTCGACGATCACGTCGGTTTCGAGGTCCAGGTGGGGCAGCGTCTCACGCAGGTACTCGCGGGCGGCTTCCAGGGCGATGGATTCGACCGGGATGTGGTGTTCGGTGCCGTCGGCTTCGACGTAGTGGCTGGTGGCGCGACCGACGACCAGGATGTAGATCGGGTCGATGACGTTCCCGCCGCCGAACGCGGGGGCGGCGTCACCGGCGACGAGTTGGGTCTCGTCGGTGTTGAAGTGGAGGACGTGGCCCACCCGGTCGCGGTATTCCCGGGCGAGGGTTTCACAGACGTGTTCGGCGATGCCGTCGCAGATGGAGTCGGGGTGACCGAGCCCCTTTCGCTCGACGATTTCGACGGCGTCGTCCTCGACTGCGCTGCGGTCGAGAGACTGTACTTGGATGTTCCGGTCAGTCATTGGCTGAGCGTACCCGGTCTCGGTTCGTATAACTTCCGGAAACGGAGACGCCGACAATTATGCGTGCTACGCATTCGACGTGCGGAGGCCGAGATACGACGTGCGGATCTGATCGGTCGGATCCAACCCCAGACGCCGGAGCACCGCGTAGGCGTCCTCCCGAGCGCCGGAAACGGCGTGCTCTGCCTCGACGGTCGTCTCGATCTCGACGTACTCGCCGACGTCCTCGACGGCATCCAACAGCACAGTGAACCCCTCGAAGTGGTGTTTCGTGCGGAGCTTCCGCACCACCGCGGCCGACTCGAACCCGAGTTGCTCGATGATGGCCGCCATCTGTGCGTCGTCCCCGACCGCAGTCTCGAACTCCTCGCGGGTCTTCGACTCGGCCTCGACCAGCGGCCCCTTGTACGTGACGCGGGACTCGCCGTCGGCGCGCGCCGGCCCCGAAAGCACCGCATCGATGTCCGCCGTGAGGTCGTCGCCGCGCTCGAACCCCCGCGCAGCGGTGGCGACGCGCCGCAACCGGAACGCCTCATCGGTCTGCTCGAAGGCCCGGTGGGGCGCATCGTAATACGTGTCCGCCTGCGCAACCGTCGTGTGCTCGGCGGCATCCACGTCGGCAAGCGCCGCCCGAACCGTCTCGTACTCCCCCGGAACCTTCACTTCGACCTCATACATACGTTCGTACTCGGCACGCTGATTCAAAAAGACCGACGCTTCCCGGTCTCAATAGCCGTATAGTCCACTCCTAGCAGCGTTCAAGAGCACTGGCGGCACACACCGAGACGACATGGCCGCCAACAGCCCCACATGTGAGTCCCGCCCCACCGCAGGTTCACCGCTGCAGCTCACCGTTGTCCGGTACAGCGACGACGCCGACCGCGCGACGGTCACACCGGTGTCGGTCGTCGACGGCGACGTCACGACCACGTGGCTGTCAGTTGACGCGGGCGCTGTCGTGTCGTTGGCCGACGCCCGCTGACCGTCTCGCTCACCGGTTCGAAACGTGATTCTTAAGGATGGAACGAGAGTGCGTATTGGTATGAGCGACGAACCCGAGGCCGAGCAGGCCGACTCATCCAGCGACGAACAGGACGGATTCCAGACGGGCGACTTCGTTGAACTGTCGTATACGGCCTACACGGTCGACAGCGAGGAGCTTGTCGACACCACCGACGAGGAGATCGCCGAGTCGGAGGGCGTCGACACGGACGAACAGGAGTTCTCCCCGCGCACGATCGTCCTCGGTGAGGAGCACATCTTCGCAGCCGTCGAAGACGACATCGTCGGGCAGTCCGTCGGCGACGACGGAACCGTTCTCGTCGAGGAGGCGTTCGGCGAGTACGACGAGGACGAGGTCCGAACGGTCAGCGCCAACAAGATCCCCGAAGACGACCGCTACCCCGGCGCACACGTCGACGTCGACGGCGAGCACGGCCACGTCGAAGCCATCATCGGCGGGCGCGCCCGCGTCGACTTCAACCACCCGCTTGCCGGCGAGGACATCGAATACGAGTACGAGGTCCTCGACGAGATCACCGACCGCGAGCAGCAGGCCGTCGGCTTCCTGGAGATGATGTTCGACGTCGAACTCGACGTCGATCTCGTCACCGAGACCGTCGAGGAGGAGGTCACCGAGGAAACCGAGGACGGCGACGCCGAGACCACCACCGAGAGCGTCGAGAAAGAGACCCTCTACATCGAGCAGTCCCCGCAGCTCCAGTTCAACCAGCAGTGGATGATGGGCAAAAGCCAGGTGCTGTCCCAGGTCATCGACATGCTCGACATCGACCGCGTCATCGTCCAGGAGATCATCGACGGCCAGCCCGCCGGTATGCCGGGCATGGGCGGCATGATGGGCGGTGCGGGCGGCGACCTCGGGGACGTCGAGGACGCCCTCGAAGACGCCGACGTCGACGCCGACGAGATCGTCGACGAGCTCGACGACGAGTAACGCCACCACGCCGACTGTCGGCGAACGCGCGCGCCGACAGCCCGCAAAGCGTTTAATGCCCCCGTGAGTGCTGTGGGGTATGGCACGGAAACTCCTGAAGGCTGGTGTCGCGCTGTTGGTGATCGTCCTCGTCTGGAAGCTCTTTGCGGGCGGCGACGCCGAAGACCTCGAAGAGATCGACCGCATCGACTGAGTCGAACCACTTACGCGGCCCCCATTCCTACCGCGAACGTATGTACGGCGTCGTCACGCGGAACGCCGAGGAGCTGGACTGGCCGGAGTTCGAAACCGGGTTCTACGAAGTCAAGGACGTGACCGGCCGCCACGTCGACCCCGTGGAGAACGCCGTCAGCATGGTGTCGTGTTTCGGTGACAACGCCACCGCCGGCACCGACCCCGAGCTCGTTCCCGTCGACGACGACGGCAGGCCGGCGACCCGTGAGCGCCAGTACTTCGACTGGGCGTACATCTGCCCGCTGGCCGAGGACTACCGCAACGGCGTGCTCACCGTCGTGGAGACGTGCAGCGACGTGAGCGGCGACGTTCGACTCGACGACGTGGGGTTCCCGCGGGCGGAGTACTGTCACTGCGATCGCTGCACGGCGGCGTTCGAGGCGTCGGCGTTCGACGACTGGCAGGCGTGGCGCGCGGACGTCATCACGTCGTTCGTCGCGGACGCCGTCGACCGCATCGACGGCAAGACGTATCTCACGCTGTACCCGGATCCCTACCCGGGCCACCTCTACGAGCGGGCGGGCCTGGATCTCGACGCGCTCGCGGAGCTGGTCGACGAGTTCGTCGTTCCGCTGTACGACACCGCCTACGAGACCACGTACTGGATCGAAACCATCGCCGCGGGGTTCGAGGACGCGGTCGACGCGCCGTTCAGCATCGAGCTGTACGCGGTGAACGTCGACATCGAGAACCTGCTGCACGCCGCCGAGGTCGCCGCCGAATACGGCGAAGACGTGTTCTTCGGGTACGAAGCCAGCAACGCCCGGGCGGCGCTCCGCAGGCTGGACGCCGAGGACCGCGACGGCGTGTCGTTCGGGCCGGAGTGAGTCGCCGCCAGTAATCAATTCACTTTTGACTGCTGGGGTGGAATCGGATGCCATGAGCTTCGAGAAGGGCGACACGGTCGTGCTCCACGAGAAACACAGCGACTACGACGGCGAGGAGGGCGAGATCACGCAGACCGCCGAAACGATGTTCGGCGACGTGAACTACACGATCAGCTTCGAAGACGGCCAGGAAGCCGGCGTTCCCGAGGACAGCCTCGACCTCGTCGCGGAAGCCGACGACGACGACGCGGAAGCCGACGCCGAGTAACGAGTCTTTTACGCGTCGGCGGCGTACGCCGCCATCATGAGTGAGGTTCCGTTCCACTACATCGATCTCCGCGTGTTCTGCTACGACACGGAGGCCGACTCCCGGGTAGCGGACGCGCTGGGGCATTTCCTCCCGGAGGACGTCGAGATCGAGCGCACGGACAGCGAGGGGCATCTCGGCGACCGCATCGGCGTGCTGTCGACCCGCGTCGAGCGCGCCGACGACATGCGCCACGTGCTCGACCAGCTCCGGGACGGCGCTGATATCGAGCAGATCCGCGACCAGCTCGACGAGCGCGTCGACGACAACTGCTCGCTGTTCGTGCACCTCGACAAGCAGGCGGCGTACCTGGGGGACGCCCAGCTCGGGGACGGCATCTCACTGCGCGCGAAGGTCGAAGCCTACCCCGCGAAGAAGGACGCCGCCGTCGAGAACGCGCGGGACGCGCTCGCGGACTAGGACCCGGTCGGTGGCCGGCCCCTGATCCAAACTGGTTATCCTCCTCGACGTGGAGGGAACACGTATGAGCGACCGACTGGACGAGGTAGACAAGCGAATCCTCTACAACCTGGTTCGTGACGCGCGCAACACGTCCGCCCCCGACATCGCCGACGAGGTCAACGTGTCCACAGGAACGATCAGAAACCGGATCACACATCTCGAAGCGGCGGGGATCATCCGCGGCTATCACGCGGTCGTCTCGTACCCACAGGTCGGCGGTCGGCTCACGAACCTCTACATCTGCACCAGCCCCGTGCCCGACCGGGATCGGCTGTCCAAACAGGTCGCTGAGATCCCCGGCGTGGTGAGCGTCCGCCAGCTGATGAAAGGGCGCAGCAACCTCCACGTCACGGCTGTCGGCGACGACATGCAGGAGCTCACCCGGATCGCGAACGACCTGTCGGCGATCGGGCTGGACATCGAGGAGGAGAACCTGCTCCAAAGCGAGGAGATCCGGCCGTACCACGAGTTCGGCCCCGACGACTCCCAGGACGGACACACGATCGCGGATTTCATGGAGCTGTCCGGCGGTGCTGAGGTCGTGGAGCTGTCCGTGGCGGCGGACGCCGAGATCGCCGGGCACACGCTGCGCGAGGCCAACGAGCGCGGCGTCATCGAGTCCGACGTGCTGGTCGTTTCGATCGAGCGCGACGACGAGATGTTGACACCGCGCGGGGACACGAGGGTGCGGCCGGACGACCTGGTGACGGTGTTCTGCCGGGGCGGCATCAGCCAGGAGACGCTGTCGGTGTTCGGGAAACGCGGCTCGGCGACGGAGACTTAGTAGTACGCAATTCAGGTGGCCACAAACCCAGTGGAAACCAGCTAGCTTAAATTCCCTGTTCGGCAAGCGAGAAGCCATGGTCGATCGTCTCGGAACAATCGCGCGCGACCTCGGGCGGATGCTTGAGGCGCTGGCCGGCCTCATCTTCGTTTCCGTGCTCGTCCCCCTCGTGTGGGGGGAGTTCTGGGTGGTGCCGGCGATGGTCGTCTCAGGACTCATCCCGCTAGTCGTGGGGCTCACGCTCAGGCGGACGTTCGAGCACGCCGCCGATCCCGGCCGGTTGCATGGCATGATGATCGCTGCGTCGGGGTGGTTTCTGGTCGCCGCGTTCGGTTCCGTGCCGTTCCTCCTGGCCGCATGGACCGCCCAGCTCGATCCCGGCATGCTCGACGTGCCGGCGCGGTTCACGGTCCCGGGAACCAGAACGTTCAGCACGCTTGCCGCGTTCCAGAACCCGCTCAACGGGTTCTTCGAGAGCATGAGCGGGTTCACCGGCACGGGGCTGACGATGGCCGACAACGAGGCCGCGCTGCCCCACACCCTGCAGTGGTGGCGGTCGTTCATCGAATGGGTCGGCGGCGTCGGCGTCATCGTGCTTACCACGGCGATCCTCGCGCGACCCGGCAGCGGCTCGCTGACCCTCTACGAGAGCGAGGCGCGCTCGGAGAAGATCCACCCCAGCATCGTCTCGACGGTGCGCACCATCTGGTGGATCTTCCTCCTGTTCACGTTCTTCTCGATCCTGCTCCTCTGGATCGCCGGGATGCCGATGTGGGACGCCATCAATCACGCGATGACCGGCCTCGCGACCGGTGGGTTCTCGATCACGGACAACTCGATCGCGACCTACGGGAGCGCCGCCATCGACTTCGCGCTCATCCCGGTGATGGTCCTGGGGAGCATCGCGTTCCCCATCCACTACCTCGTCCTCCAGGGCGACCTCCGCAACCTCTACACGGACCTCCAGACCCGGTGGGTGTTCGGGTTTTTCGCGCTCGGGACGGCGCTCCTGACGGCGGTCCTCCTCCAGCAGGGGTACTACGTGACCGAGTCAGTCGCCGTTGCCGGCGTCGTGCTGCATGGGTCGGCAGCGACGCTCTTCCAGACGGTCCGGTACGCGTTGTTCCAGTTCGTGTCCGCGGCCTCGTGTACGGGCTTTCAGACGGCGGGCGCGCTGGGGTCGGGGTGGACGGCCCCCGCGCAGTTGACCGTGGCGTTCGGCATGGTCGTTGGGGCTGCCGCCGGATCAACGGTCGGCGGCATCAAGCTGATTCGACTGCTCACGCTCGTGAAAGGCATTCTGTTCCGGATTCGGGGGGTGTTCTACCCGTCGGATGCCGTCCGCACGTTCCGCCTCGACGGGCGCGCGCTCTCTGACACCGAGGCCGCCCAGGAGTTCGAGGAGGCCGCGATCATCACGTTCCTCTGGCTCGTCTTCCTCGGGGTGGCGGCGTTCGTGTTCATGCTCGCGATCCCCATGGGGCCCGACGCGTACACCGTCGAGAACGTCCTCTTCGAGGTCGCGTCCGCGCAGGGCAACGTCGGGCTGTCCTCGGGCATCACCGGGCCGGGGATGCCGACGGTCACGAAGGCGATGTTCCTGTTCAACATGTGGATCGGTCGCCTGGAGATCATTCCGGTGTTGGTGCTCCTGCGTGGCCTGTTCAGCACGCTGGAGGTGTACGACTGATGCGCCTCGATGCGATCCCGGTTATCGGGCCGCTGCTGGCCGCTGGCGCCGACGACCGTGTCTTCGACGCGCTGCTCGTGTTGGGGCCGGTGGTCATCGTGGCCATCCGGCTGCTCGGCCGGACGCCCGTGTCGCTGGCGCTCGCGGTCGCGTACACCGTCGGGTTCGCCGCCTACATCCTCTCCGAGGCCATCCGCTAATTGAGGAGAGAAAAACTTAGCAGGGCGGAGATTTACGATGCAGTATGTACATTATAGTGGTCGGTGCTGGTGACATAGGATCGCAGGTCATCCAACTGCTCACGAAAAGCGCAAACGAGATCGTGGTCATCGAGACCGACCCCGACGTGGCCGACCAGGTGAGCCGGGACTACGACTGTCTCGTGTTGAACGCCGACGCCACGGCGAAGGACACGCTCGTCGACGCCGGCTCCGAGAAGGCCGACGCCATCATCACCACCACCGACCGCGACCCCACGAACATCATGGTGATGCTGCTGGCGGACGAACTCGACATCGAGTCGAAGGTGAGCGTCGTCCAGGACCCCGACAACATGGAGCTCTTCCGCCGGATCGGGGTGAACGTCCTCGAAAACCCCCAGCGCCTGATCGGGGAGTACCTCGTTCGAGCGGTCCAGCGCCCGTCGATCAAGGACTTCATGACGCTCGGCGGGGAGGCCGAAGTGTTCGAAATCACGGTGACCGAGGACGCACCGCTGGCCGAACAGACCCTCCAGGATGCGGACACCAACGGACTCCTCGGGGACGATGTCCTGGTTGTTGCCATCGAGCGCGGCGACGACGTCATCACGCCGCGCGGAGAGACAACGATCCACGCCGGCGACCTCATCACCGCGTTCTCCAAGCACGGCGTGACCAGCAGCGTCATGCAGACGTTCACCGGCTCGGAGTGAGCCACACCGGGTGCTTGACCGGCCGGCTGCGTGGTGTCGCCGGGCGGTGTCCGCCCGCGGGCAACAAGGGAGACCGCACGCGTTTTTACCGCGGGGTCGCCAACGTGTGAGCGTGTACGAGGCGGTGTGCGCCCACCCGGACGGAGACAGCACGGTCGCGCGGCTGGCGGCGACCGCGGCCAGCGCCGGCTACGACGGCATCGTGGTTCGGAACTGGGGGGCCACGAGCGCCGACCCGGACGCGGTCGGTGCGGACACGGGTGCGGACGTTGTCAGGGGGACGACGGTGTCGGTGACGGACCGCGCCGGGGCCAGCGAGCGGATCCGCCGCCGCCGCGAGAACGCGGTGGTGGTGGCGGCGCGGGCGTCGTCGCCGTCGCTGAATCGGTTCGTCGCGGAGTCCGAGCGCGTGGACGTGCTCGCCGCGCCGATGGCCGACGGCGGGGACGTGAACCACGTCATCGTGAAGGCGGCGCGGACACACGGGGTGCGCTTGGAGTTCGATTTCGCCGGCGTGTTGCGGGCCAGCGGGGGCGACCGCGTGCAGGCGCTGCGGGGGCTGCGGAAGCTCCGGGAGCTCGTCGAGCACTACGACGCGCCGTTCGTGGTGAGCGGGCGGCCGGCCAGCCACCTGCACGTGCGGTCGCCCCGGGAACTGGTCGCCGTCGGCGCGGAGATCGGGTTCACGGACGCCCAGGTGCGGGCCGGCCTGCGGGAGTGGACGCACCTGGCGGCGCGGAACCGCCGGCGGCTGTCCGCGGAGTTCATTGCACCGGGGGTCAAACGTGGCCGGTATGAAGAAGACCCTTGAGGAGCACGCCGCGCGCTTCGACGACGTGGCCGCGGCCTACGACGACGACCAGACCCCGGAGTACAACGAGTGTGTGGCGCTGGTGCTGGAGCACGCTGACGCGGGCGGCGCGGACACGGTGCTGGATCTCGGCTGTGGCACGGGCGCGATCGCGCTCGGCCTCGCCGCGGACGCCGGCAGGGTCGTGGGTCGAGACATCAGCGACGGGATGCTGACGCAGGCCCGCGAGAAGGCGACCACACGCGGCGTGGACAACGTCGCGTTCGACACGGGGCGGTTCAGGGAGCCGAACTACGACGGCGACGCCGACGTGGTGGTGTCGAACTTCGCGATGCACCACCTGAGCGACGCCGAAAAGCGCAGTGCGATCGACACCATCGCCGGGCTGAACCCCCACCGGATCGTGCTCGGGGACGTGATGCTGTTCGGGGGGCCGAACCCCGATGCCCCGTTCTACTCGCCGGCAGTCGACGACCCGGCGACGGTCGGCGTGCTCGCCGACGCGTTCACGGACGCCGGGTACGCGGTGACGGCGGTGGAGATGGTCCACGAGCAGGTCGGCGTGCTGGTGGCCGAGACGCGATGAAACACCTCCCCAAGCACGTGCGACCGCGGTGGCGGTATCTCGCCGTCGGGATCGAGGCGTGGCCCGACGCCGGGATCGAGCGCAGCGACTTCCAGCGCGCCCTGTGGTTTGCCGCCGGAAACCTGCTGGGCGACCCCGGCAGCGCCGACGCCGGGGTGCGTGTCGTCGCGTACTCGTTCCGGGACGGCCGCGGGGAGGCGCTGGTGCGGGCGCGCCGCGGGACCGTGTCACGAGCGCGCGCCGCGGTGGCCTGCGTGAGCGCGGTCCGAGAACACCCCGTTCGGGTGTGCGTCCGCGGCGTCTCCGGGACGATGCGCGCCGCCAGGGAGCGGTATCTCGACGGCCTCGACACCCCCGAACGCCGGAGCGATGTCGCCTTCGACGGGGACGCCCGCGATGGCGTGTGCCGCGGGGAGAACGTCGACGTCGTTGCCGGCGACGATGGCTGGGTGGGGGCGCGCCGCCGGGACTGCGGGACGGACGGGGAGTGAGTGCGGTCGGCACCACGGGATGGGAGAAGGTCTTTTGGTGGCCCCGTCGAAGGAGTCAGTATGATTTCGCTTGACGACGCCGTGACCGCACGGCTGGAAACGCACGGCGAGCGCTTCGAGGTACTGGTGGACCCGGACGCGGCGCTGGAGATGCGACGCGACGAGTTCGACGGTGAGCTGACGGACGTGATCGCGGCCCGCGACGTCTTCGAGAACGCCTCCCGGGGCGACCGCCCGGCGGAGTCCGACCTGGAGACGGTGTTCGGGACGACCGAGCCCCTGGAGATCATCCCCGAGGTCATCGGCCAGGGCGAGATCCAGATCACCGCCGATCAGCGCGAGGCGATGCAACAGCGCAAGAAGCGCAGCCTCATCAACACGATCTCGCGCAACGCCATCAACCCACAGATGGACGGCGCACCGCATCCACCCGACCGCATCGAGAGCGCGCTCGACGAGGCGGGGTTCACCGTCGATCCGATGACGCCCGCCGACGAACAGGTCGACGACGCCCTGGAGGCGCTGCGGCCCGTCATCCCGATCCGGTTCGAGGAGATGACCGTCGCCGTCCAGTTGCCCGCCGACTACGCCGGCAGCGGGCAGGCGAAACTCCGCGAGTTCGGCGAACTGGAGCGCGAGGAGTGGCAGGCCGACGGCTCGTGGGTGGGCGTCATCACGTTCCCCGCGGGCATGCAAGACGAGTTCTACGGCCGCGTCAACGAGGTGTCCGAGGGCAACGGCGAGACCAGCGTCGTGAAGGACAAAGACGAGCTGAAGACGCGGTAGGCCGCCGCGCCGGAGGCTTAAGTGCGCCGGGTGCGTACCGTACAGAGAGTGACCGGAGACACCACGGCGACGGCCGTCGTCGCGAAGCGCGTCGACGATGGCACACCCGAGACAGCCGAGATCAGGGATCTCGTCCAGGCTGCGGGCTACGAGTTGGTCGGCGAAGTCACCCAGTCGCGGACCGCGGACCCGGCGTTGCAGTTGGGCGCGGGGAAGGTGACGGAGCTCGCCGAGCGCGTCGCGCGCACCGACGCCGACCGCGTGGTCTTCGACAACCGGCTGGGTCCCTATCAGACGTTCAACCTCGGCCAGGAGCTGCCCGACGGCACCGAGGTCGTCGATCGGTTCCGGCTGATCCTGGACATCTTCGGGCAGCGCGCCAACACCCGGAAGGCACAGCTACAGGTGGAGCTCGCGGAGTTGCGCTACGAGCTGCCCCGCGCGGAGGCCAAAACCAGCCTCGCCAAGCGCAACGAGCGGCCGGGATTCATGGGGCTCGGCGAGTACGACGAGAGCCGCGAGCAGGACATCAAAGCCCGCATTTCGCGGATCCGCGACGAGCTGTCGAACATCGAGAAAACCGAGCAGCAGCGCCGCGAAACCCGCCGGGAGTCCGGGTTCGACCTGGTGGCGCTGGCTGGGTACACGAACGCCGGCAAATCCACGCTGTTGCGCCGGCTGGCCGCCGACGTCGCGGTCGACGAGAACGACGACCGGCATCCGGATCTGGACACCACCGCGGAGTCCCAGGACGACCTGTTCACCACGCTGGGGACGACGACGCGCCGGATGGAGCTGGCGCGGCGGGACGTCCTGTTGACGGACACGGTCGGGTTCATCAGCGACCTGCCACACTGGCTCGTGGAGTCGTTCAAATCCACGCTGGAATCGGTCTACCAGGCGGACCTCGTGTTGCTCGTGGTGGACGCCAGCGAACCCCTGGCGGACATCCAGGAGAAGCTCGCGACCAGCCACGACACGCTGTACGAGCGCAACGAAGCCCCGATCGTCACGGTGTTCAACAAGACCGACCGGGTTGAGGACGCGGCGCTCGCCGAGAAGATGGAGGCGCTGGCGGCGCTCGCGCCGGCCCCGGTCGCGGTCAGCGCCCGAGACGCCAGCAACCTTGAGGAGCTGCGCGAGCGCATCGACGCGGCGCTTCCGGCGCGCGAACGCGAACGCCTCGTGCTCCCGATGACCGAGGACACGATGAGCGTGGTTTCCTGGGTGCACGACCACGCCCACGTGCGGACGGTCGATTACGGCGACCAGGAGGTCGTGATCGACTTCGAGGCGCGCCCGACGATCGTGGAGCGCTCGCACGCGAAGGCCAGCGACCTAGTGGCCGAGGCCTGACTGCCGACTCCAGCGGGCGGGTCTCCTTCGTGTCGACGCCGTACTCTCGACTGGACGGTCAGTAGTCGATTCCCCTGATGAGCGAGGACACCAGGGAGTCGTGGCTCCATGGTCACGCCCGTTTCGGCGACTTACGCCACACGAACGACGAAGCCATCATGTACGTTGAGAGTTGGTCCTCCGTCGCAGAGTAGTTGCAGGCGAACACCGAAGAGTCGACATCGGTGGTATCAGCGTAACCGGATGAATAGTATCTCACTCGGTGCAACAGGAAAAATGTTTACGTTGAAAACTAACTCTGATATTTATGAACAGACGTACCGTGCTTTCCGGAACCGCAGCGGCTATTTCGGCCGGACTTGCCGGCTGTTCAACCTCGACAACCCAACGACTACCCTCGGCAGTTCGTCGGGAAGAGCCGATAGACCGCCCATTTTCCACTCCAGTTGTCGGAGAAAACAAGACGACGGCCGGCGCCGACCAGAACGGAGTCGTGGAACTCCGCGTCCACGTCCACAAAACGCCGGAGCTGCTGATGCTCGTGTCTATTTTCCAACTGAACCCTGGTGAGTCGTACGAGAGTAACGGTTGGAAGTCAACTGGATTCAACGTCGAACACCGCTGGGGAGGAACCCGATACGATGGTGAAGGGGGCCTATCCCGGCGTGCTACGCTGGTACAAGCCCCAACCGACGACGCTGAAACACCGTATCGGATGGCGACCACCGACGACTCAGCCAGGCATGTGTGGCAAGTCCGATGTCAAACGCCGATGGTCAGCGCGACTACCGATATATTCGTGACGGAATTTCCTGTGCCGGAGTCAGCTCAGTGGGGCGATACCTTTACCGTGAAAGTACATGCCGAATTTTCTAACGAACAGCAAAAAGACAGAGTGTGGTGTGAGCTCCCGGTCACATATTCCCCATCCGAGTCGTGACTGTGTTCGACCTGAGACGGATATCTCGCATCTGGTCGAAAAATAGCGAATCGTCGTTTTATTATCGGTACTCGTCGGCGACCGCTGACCAGCCGACAGTCCCGTGAGGTTTGAGTACCGGCGTGGAGACACTGGTATCTAAACTCGTCGCTCCGGGAGGGACCGGTTAATCAGGTTCTAGGGATTACTATAAGTGCTTGCAGGAGTCACCGTATCCGTTCGAGTGTACATGGAATCACTGGGAAGCTCAACCTTCGTCGCCTGCCCGCCGATTTCGTAGGAGTCGACCCCGTCTTTCCAGATCTCACCAAAGGCTAATTTCTGGCTTATGAGGTCGGCGCCGTCTAAATTATCCGCGTACGTCTCCGACATCGAGCTGGTACTCTTAACGTTGTACATACGCCGTCCAGTGTCGTCATCCGCAGTGATCTCTATTTCACCATGCGTGTTGTCCTTCTCGGAGCCGTTATTCATGTCTCTGACCACTGTCCGTCCACGCCCAATCGAGTCCACCTTGTAAATGAATTCGTCCTGAGGGATTCGGATTTTGTCGTACTTCGAAAACAGGCCCGACGCAACGTGTCCAGAGACTACGCCGTAGGTTCTGTTGTGTATTCTCTCGGTAGAGACGGTTTCCTCGGGTTCCTCCTTTTCGAGGTTGATGTCCGTCGTCGTGAACCAGATCTCGTAATCCGTTCCGGCTCGGGAAGGGGTTGAGACTTTGAGGCCTCTTCGACCACTCGCAGCGGTAACGTTTCCTGCACTGAACGACAGTGCCCCTATACTCGTAATCCCTACTTTCTTTATTATCCCTCTGCGTGTAGTTCCTGACATGTGTTCTCGATAATATGACTCAGGACATGAGTGTTTTGTATACGTACGTAACGGCTACAATTTGGGAGAGCGAATACGCGGGCCACACACAGTTACCTGTCAAGTGAGGGCTGCTTTGCGTCACCAACAGCGATCAGAGCGGCGACTCAACGACGGCTCTAAACAGAGCCAACAGGTGGCGGGTTAGCTTTGCGATTGTCAAAATTCTTCTCGGCACCGTTGGTTCCGTGATCCCGACCTACAACTCGTGCTTCTGCTTCTCGACTACCCGGACGTTCTCGATGGCCGTGCCCGGGTACTGGCCGTCGCCGTCCTTCTCGGCGGCTTTCACCATGTCCCAGACGACGTTGAGTCCGGTCGTGACGCCCTCCAACGCCTCCATCTCGCAGCCGGTCTTGCCAGTGGTCTCGACGGCGACCTCCAGTGCGACACGGTCGTCTCGCACGTCGAAGGTCGTGTCGACGTTCGTGATGGGAATCTGGTGGCACATCGGGATCGTCTCCCAGGTGTGTTTGACCGCCTGGATCGCACCCACTCGGGCCGTCGCGAGCACGTTCCCTTTCCCGATGCCGTCGTCACGGACGGCGTCGATGGTCGACTCCGCGAGGTGGAGGTCGCCGCTGGCGACCGCGCGCCGCGCCGTGTCCGGCTTCGAGCCCACGTCCACCATCTGCGCGTCGCCGTCGGCGGTCGTATGCGTGAGGGCGTCGTCGTCGCCGTCAGGCATCCTGGCCACCCCAGATGGCGGCGGGCAGCGCGTCACAGATGTCGGTCGCGAGCAGTCCGTGCCCGCGGGCCTCAGCGGCGCGCTCACCGGCCCCACCAGTGGCGTACGCGGCAGCGCTCGCGGCCTGGATGGGGGGTTGTGTCGCGAGCATCGCGCCGGTTGCGCCCGCCAACACGTCGCCCGTGCCCCCGACGGTCATCCCGGGCGTCCCGGATCTGTTGACGCGCGTCGTGTCACCGTCGGAGAGCACGTCTCGCGCGCCGGTCACCAGCAGCGTCTGCCCCAGTTCGGCGGCGAACCCTTCGACGGCGTCCCGGGACGGCTGCGAGCCGTCAACAGTCGGGCCGCCCATCGCCTGCAGCTCTCCCCGGTGGGGCGTGCACACGAGGGTGGCGTCGGTCTCCACGTCGGGAACAGCCGTGAGGGCGTCGGCGTCGACGACCGCGCGCCCCTCGAAGGCCGCGAGGAACGCCGCGACGGCGGCCTGCGTGGTGTCGGCGTCGCCGAGCCCGGGCCCGATCACGACGGCGTCGGCGTCCTCGGCGCGCGCCAGCAGGTCGGGTACGTGTTCCTCGACGAGTCGCGTCCCGATCACGCTGTCGACGATGAACGTCTCGTCGAACCCCTGGACTTCGGCCGCAACGGCGTCCGGGACGGCAAGCCGCACGAGGTCAGCGCCGGCGCGGAGCGCGGCCTGCGCGCAGAGCGCCGGCGCGCCGGTGTACGGGCCGCCGCCGATCACGAGCACGGACCCGGCGTCGCCTTTGTGTCCGTGGGGGTCGCGGTCGACCCCCAGCAGGTCGCCCGGCCCGACGACGGTTTCAGCCGCCTCTGGAATGCCGATGTCGGCGACGGTGACGTGGTCGTGGTCGGCCAGCCCGGGTGTGGTGTCGTGGAACGTGACCACGCGGTCAGCGTCGACGGCACTCCCGGGCGTCGCGCCCGTGTCGGCGTCCAGCCCGGACGGCACGTCTACGGCGACGGTGGGGGCGTCCGTGGCGTTGATGCGTTCGATCGCCGTCGCCTCGGGCTCCCGGGGCGGCCCCGAGATCCCCGTTCCGAGGAGCGCGTCCACGACGACATCGGGGTCGTCGAGCGCGAGGGCGTGGGCGTCGCGCACTGCCGTGGTGTCGTAGCCGCCGGCCTGCAGGGCGTCCCAGTTCGCGCGGCTGATCCGGTCGTTGATCGACTCGGGGCGGCCGAGCAGGCTGACCGACACCGCGTAGTCGTCGAGGAAGCGCGCCGCCGCGAACGCGTCGCCGCCGTTGTTGCCGCGGCCGGCGACGATGGCGACGCCCGCGCCGGGGTCCGCGACGCGTTTGACCGCGCGCCCGACGGCGTGTCCGCTTGACTCCATGAGCTGCGCCCGGGGAACGCCGAGCGCAGCGGCGTTGCGGTCGACTGCTGCCATCCGGTCGCTTGAGATCACGCCCGACTGTTCGGCGGCCGCGCTAAAAGAGTGTGGTGTCGTCAGACGGGAGCGGCGATTCAAACCACATCCAGATGCTTCCTGAGAATCTAACCCCCTGTCCGTTGTGACCTGTTTTTGACTTGGGGGGTGTTCCCGATTATGAGTGAAATATGCCGGACGGTCTGATCGGATACCTACAACTAATACGTCATTTCGTCGGAATATGGATGAGGCCAAAATAATCGCCTATATACCACAATATAGCAAGAAAACCACAAAACGCTGTGAAGAACCGCATTTCGCGTGTTGAAAATAGGCCATAAAGTGGCTTAATGTCGTACGGCATGAAGGGATACATCAAGGGGTGGTGAAATGCATCAATTGTTACATGGATCATCGATCCGAGAAAAGCAGCAACAGCAATTCTCGTCACTGAGACCCGCTGGTGAAGGCCCATTGACTCCATCAGTTTGTCTAACTCAGGCCGGATCAGTACCATGCCTATGGTTAGGATCATAGAGAAGAGTATTGCACCGAGATATGTGTGCATCCAGCTGTGCCTCGGACCTGGCCAGAGTCCAAACACAACGAGAGCAGCTCGCCAGTCAATGAGCACGTTCGCTATCACAAACGTGGGAAAATCAATATACTTCACCAATAGCAGTCCAAATAGAAGCCCGGGGCCGAAATGAAATAGTGTAAATGGCATGATAGTCATCACAATGTCGTTTTGATATTTAGATCTGCTGTATATGTGTCACCTACGTGTATGATAATTCATGGGTTGTGTCCCTGCTGGCGCCACGTCGCCGTCAGAGACAAGACATTCCCGCAAACGAACATGCCCCGGTCGTTCTGGGGTGTTCCGATGATTTCCGTAACAAGACCAGCTCACGACGTGCATTCTCTGCGGCATCATTCGCCGGGGAGCCAGTGATCGAGCACACCTTCCACCTTCCCAGAAGGTGTTGCCACTAGTCCGTCGGGATGGTTTCCGCTGCTCGGAGACATCCCTGAGAAGACATATCCAATCCCGACTGACAGGTTATGTGTACCTCACGTGCCACCATCTACGAGACAGTGGCGAACTCAGCCAGAGCTGAACACGTACGAATCGTTTATATGTTGTGATATTCAGTTTGAAGAGTATGAATCGAGACAAGTTATTGAAATTGGGATTAGTAATTGTTCTCTTCTTAGCTGTTTCAATATTTATTGAGATCGGAATGATCGGTTTTTTGAACACAGACACTGCTGGTAAGGGAGGTCCTACGATATTCGGTGGCGGGACAGGCCATTATACTGAAAACATTCCTGAGTTTGGTACATATACGGTAACTATTATTGGAAACGGAACTAGTGTAAATAGCTCGTACGTTGTCAGTGCTAAGGTAAATTCAACTGACACGCGCTCACGATACAATATTCAAACTTTTGGAAAACAATATGAAATATACTATGATGGGAATGATTCGTATTTGAACGGACCCGATTCCGATCGTAATGTGTCTATGTTTGATGGTGATATTGTCACTGCCAACCCAGCAGGAATATCATCATATCTACCTAGTGAGGTACAATATGACTATATTGGTCCAGGATCCATAAGCGGGACCTCTGTCTCTCTGTTCGAAACTACAGACCCTCCAAATCCAGGACGATCTATCGAGATATACGATTATAGCAGTAGAGATAAGCTAGTTTACAATAGTAGTGAGATTGAACAATCTTCGTTTAAAGTTTATGTCGCTAAAGGGGATATAGTCCGTCGGATCGAACTCAACATCACCCTTACAAATGGTGAATATATTGAGAACACAATAACATTTTCAGATCTAGGAACGTCTAACGCTAGTAAACCATACTGGCTATCTCAAGATAATTTAACGTCATTCAGAGATCTTACAGGATCGACTGAAAGATCGTGTTTAGTTAAGGGTGAAAAGTGAGGCAGGAGAATGTCTTGCTGGTCTATGGCAGAAATCACCCGCCTCAGTGGTCATAGAGGGTGTATTTTGTGGAGCGTGAACGGACACCCGAGTGGATAGCGGCGCAGGGTATTCAATCGCACATCACGGGACTGTCGCTGGCGAATGCCGTCGAATCACTCGAAGATCTGGGTGTCCAACGCAGCCGGACGGCGGTCCACGATCGGGTGCAGAGTTTCGCTTGCTGGCACACTGCGCCAAACTGACCACCACCCGTCAGACCGCCAGCGTCGTCAGCGGCGGGGTGTCGGCTGTGGTTTCGAGCACCACAGTGTGGCCGTCCTGGCTGATGACCGGGTCGGCGAGTGTGGCGTCGGCGGCCGCAACCAGTCGCCGTGTCTCGCCCACCGACAGGTCCGCTGCGTCCGAGACCGCGCCGTACTGAAGGCGCGTGTCGGCGTCGTCACGAGTGGTCACCGAGACACCGACTGCCGAGGCGTGCGCCAGGAGTGCGTCGAGTGCGCCGGGGATGTCGTGGAGCGCAGCCCGAACCGCGGGACGGGCGTCGGCGCTCAGCGACGCGTATCCGACGGCGTCCCCGGAGAGCGCGTCCCGTAGGCCGCCGAACGTGTCCGCGTCGCCGTCGAACCCGGTCGACGAGCGCGCCGCGTCGATGTGTGCGTGCGCCCGGGTCAGCGACGGGGCGTGACCCACCCGGATCGCGGCGTCGCTGATCGAAACCGCGTGTGTCGTGTCGGTTCCCTCGAACCTGGCAGCGTCGGCGTCGCGCGCTGAAACGTCGGTGAGCGCGGTGTCGGCACGCGCCTCCGACCGGACGGCGGCGGCATCAAACGATCCGTGGACGGTCAGACAGCCTGCAACGTGTTCGGGCGACCGCGCAACGCCGGCCGTGACGTGCGTGCTGTCGCTCGCTGTGATCGAGTCGTAGCGCTGAGTGATGCTGCGCAGCCTGTTGGTAACCGTCTGCGGGAGGGCGACGTGGCTGCGAACGCCGGGCACGGCGGCGCCAGCCGCAACCACGGGCGCGTCGGTGACGGCGCGTGGGTCGTACAACTCGCGAGTTGGGGCTGCCGCAGCGGGCGCGCTCGTGACGAGGGGGACAGCGGCGAGCGCGCCGACGGTCCGCAGGAGGCGTCGTCTGGAGGGCATTGCGTTGATTTATGTTTCAACTAAAATATGTGCTGTGGTTCGGCGTCGGGGCTGTCTGGGCCGCTCATTCGGTCGGTTCGGGGGCGGATCCCCCGCTGCGAAGGTAATGGAACAGATACGTCTGCGTGTAGCCGGCGTGTGGTCCGAGGTGTTCCCGGAACGCCCGCGAGGTGTCCTCGTAGCGCCCGCGCTCGCAGTCGGGGTAGTGATCCTCGATGGCGGTCTGCATCCACGTGTCGAGGGGTAC
This sequence comes from Halobacterium salinarum DSM 3754, assembly GCF_008124605.1. Classification (GTDB taxonomy): domain Archaea; phylum Halobacteriota; class Halobacteria; order Halobacteriales; family Halobacteriaceae; genus Halobacterium; species Halobacterium salinarum. The sequence goes on along the minus strand of NZ_VRYN01000003.1, from coordinate 112,224 downwards.
GGCGGCGAGATAGCCAAGCGAGAACAACAACACGCAGTCAGCGACCTTGTTCCCGACGCCCACGAAGTCGGTCATTGTCTCGCGCGCCAGCTCGTACGCGCGGCCATCGATATCCCGCTTCGTGAGTTCGCCCGACGCCACCATCGCAGCAGTCCGCTGGACGTAGGGGGCGCGGTAGCCGAGCTTGAGATCGCGGAGGTCGGACTCCGTGGCGGCCGCCAGTGCCGACGGCTCGGGGACGCTATAGACCGTCTGGCCGTCGAACGTGATCGGCGTGCCGTACTCCCGGCGGAGCCGTTCTTGCATCTCGAAGATCCGTTCGACCCGCATCTGGGCCGAGCAGATGAACGAAACCAGGCAGCCGAAAAACGGGTCGCGGACGATCCGGAGACCGTCGTAGGCGTCCCACGCGGCTGTGATGAGGGGGTCGCTGCGAGCGGCACCGCGAACGGCGTCTAAGTCGTCGTGGAGGCCGAGCGCGTCGCGAACGATGGGGGCAGCGTCGGTCGTGCCACGCCACTCGATTGCGGTTGCGGTCTGGCGGACGTCGATGACGTCGTCGTCGATGACGGTCCGGTACCAGGCGTCGCCGCCCGAGAGGCCGTCGGTGCGGTAGGTGTCACCGTCGGGACGCCACCACAGGTAGGTTTGCCCGCTTTCGAGGGTGGCTTGCACGTCGACGGCACCTGGCACGTCGTCGAGAGGAATCGCCCCGCGTTCCATGGCCGTGTTCGGTGATCCCGACGAAAGGCCCCATCGATCCGGGCCAAAGTTCTTCTATAATGGTTGCGAACGTCACACGTGAGCATGGATTGTAGGGTGGTCGTCGAGGCTGCAGTCCCAGTGTACGACGTGCAGTCCACCGACGAAGCGGTACGCATCGCCATCTCGAAGACGGGCGAAATGCTGAACCCGGATCTGAACTACGTCGAGATAGAGATGGGGTCGCGGTCCTGTCCGCACTGCGGGACGGACACGGAACCAGCGTTCGTCGCTGCCGACGAGAGCCTCGTCGCGCTTGAGCTCTCGATGACGGTGTTCAACGTCGAACGCGACGAGCACGCCGCGCGCATCGCGCGCAAGGAGATCGGCCAACGCCTAGCGAACATTCCCCTGGCGGTGCTTGAGGTCGACACCGTCACGGACGACGACACCCAGGAGTCGACCGGTGGGGACACCGAGACGGCGTAGCACCGGCCATCGGCGGCGCAGTGGCTGTCGGCTGGCGTCGATAGAGCGCCGACGTGGATCCGTCGTGCGTGGAGATCAGTCCGCAGAAGCGGGAACAGCTTCGGTCTCGTCGTCTTCGGTTGCCATCGTGGATGTGATACCGCCGGCGAGCGCAAAGACAGCGGCCTTGTGGTCGGTCTTGGATTTGTGGATCGAGGTCGGCCGTACGCCGAGGTCGTTGTAGTCGGTCAGGTCAACGTCCTCTGCTGCGTTCTCCTCGTAGTAGTTGCTGACCTCGGCGAGAAGGCCGTGAAGGTGGATGAGCTCCTGCTTCTTCATGACAACACGTCCTTACGGTCACGGGGTTATAGTATTATCCTGAGAGGCATTCACACGGCCGTGTGTGAACGCGAGTGAGGTTGTAACGCGTTTCTGGGTCGTCCTGAAACCCTTTTGTGGTGGCCACCACTTCCGAATGGTATGGACTACGAAGAGCAACTCGACCGCGCAATGGACGAAAAGCCCGACGTCACGGGCAGTGAAACCCGATTCGAGGTCCCCGATCCGAACGTCAGAAAGGAGGGCAACGTGACGGTGTACGAGAACTTCCAGGCGACGCTGGACGCGCTGAGCCGGACACAGGATCACGTCCTGAAGTTCCTCCAGAACGAAGTCGGGACGAGCGCCAGCATCGACGAGAGCGGGCGCGCGCGACTCACCGGTGAGTTCGGCCAACGGCGGGTCTCGGACACCCTAGACGCGTACGTCGAAACGTACGTCACGTGTCCCGAGTGTGGGCTTCCGGACACCAACCTAGAGACCGACGGCGACACGATACAACTGCACTGCGAGGCCTGTGGCGCGCGCTCGACAGTGTAGGGCGCTACTGGAGGTTTTTGAGGGTTTCGAGGTCGCGGTCGGTGCGTGCGAACAATGCCGTGCGGCGCGTCGCGTGACAGCCCGGACAGCTGAAATTGTCGGTGTGAGCGGGCAGCTCGCTCGGCGTGCTCTCCCAGCTCTTCGAACACTCCGGACAGGACAGCTGCACGAACGCCTCGTGTGGCATACGTAGTCGTGGGCGCGACAGCGCCAAAAGCTTTGTCGCCACTCTCGGCGCGCGACAACACGCGTGGTGTTGGGACACGGTGGGGAACGCCAGGGCAGCGACCGCTCGCAGCAGGGTGGTGTTCGGGGCCGCCGTCGCGGTGGCTACACGGTGAACAACTCCCCGGCAGCGGGCACATCGAACAGCCCGATCCGCGCGCCGGCGTCGAGCCACGCGTGCCCGTAGGAGAACGCTGCCAGCGCGTTCACGGGGTCGTCGTGCGCGCGGAAGTGCCGGCCGTCTTCGAGGTAGGATTCGGCCATCTCGAAGTACTCGGCGGCGGCTTCACCCAGCGGCGACCCGGCGGGGGGAACGGGATCAGCGGCGGCCAGTGCGTCCGCAAGCAGGCCCTCGTAGCGGTCGGTTTTCTCCGCGAGATCGGCAGCCATACTGGCGTCTGCGTGGCGGACGGCACTAAGTGCTTTGCTGGGCGACGGCTTCGCTACCGGCACGCGCGCACGCCAACACAACGTACAAACAGCGCGGCCGCCGACGTACGTGTATGACTGAGGCCACGACCGACAGGACGGCACTGACGGATGGCGGGCGTGATGTCGTGGAGCACCGGCAACTGGTGATCGTGGGATCGGGGATCGCGGCGTTGAGCGCGGCGACGTACGCCGCACGGTCGAACAACGACCCGTTGCTGTTCGAGGGCGACGAGCCCGGCGGCCAGCTCACGCTCACCAGCGAGGTGGAGAACTACCCGGGGTTCCCGGAGGGCATCGCGGGCGCGGAGCTCATCCAGGAGATGAAAACCCAGGCCACGCGCTTCGGCGCTGAGGTCGAGCACGGGATCGTCGAATCCGTCGACGACTCCGGGCGGCCGTTCCGGCTCACGCTCACCAACGGTGATGTCTACACCGCCGACGCGGTGATCGTCGCCTCCGGCGCGAGCGCGCGCACGCTGGGCATCCCTGGCGAGGACGAACTCATGGGGCAGGGCGTCTCGACGTGTGCAACGTGTGACGGCGCGTTCTTCCGCGGGGAGGACATGATCGTGGTGGGTGGCGGTGACGCCGCCGCCGAGGAAGCGAGCTTCCTCACGAAGTTCGCGGACACCGTCTATCTCGTGCACCGCCGCGACGAACTGCGCGCCGAGGACTACTGGGCCGACCGCATCCGCGAGCACGTCGCCGACGGCGACATCGAGGTGCTGTGGAACACGGAAGCCGTCGAAGTACACGGGTCGCCCGAGGAGGGCGTGACGGGCGCGTCGCTGGTCCGTCACCCGGAGGGGCATCCGACGGCGAAGCTCGATGCCGACGAAACCGAACAGCTGGAGCTGGACGTCGGCGCGTTCTTCATCGCCATCGGCCACACGCCGAACACGTCGTTCCTCGCCGACACCGGCGTCGTCTGTGACGATGCGGGCTACGTGCAGACGGTCGGGGGTGCCGGCGGCGGCCAGACCAAAACCGACGTGACGGGCGTGTTCGGCGCCGGCGACGTCGTGGACTACCACTACCAGCAGGCGGTCACGGCCGCCGGCATGGGGTCGAAGGCCGCCATCGACGCCGACGAATACTTGGAGAGCGTCGCCGATGGGGTCACCGGTGAGACGGCCGACGCCACGCCGGCCGACGACTGACGGCGCTGTACCCACACCGCTTTTAGGCGGCGTCCCGTCAGCACTGGCATGGACGAAACGACGTTCACGATCGAGGACGCAGCCGGCAACGCGAACGATGTCACGCTTCCCACGGGGCTCGTGGAGCTGTTCGCGGAAGCCGAGGACGAATCGGACGCCCAGGTCGTCGGCGACATCGCGCTGATGGCGTTCGCACAGCGCGCACACGCCGTGGTCCACCACAGCGAGGGGCAGGTCGACGACGACCTGGAGGCCATCGAGGAAGCCACCCTCGATCAGTTCGAGCAGCGGTTCGGGCAGACGTACGCGGAAGCGACCGGCCACCAGCACTGAGCCTGCGCTATCGGCAGTCGTAGGCCAGCAGCACGCCGTCGTCGAGGCGGTCGACGCCGGTCAACTCGAAGGTGGGGAACTCCGCGACGAATCCATCGCCGTCGGCGAGTGTCGGGGCGTCCCGCCCGCCGATGAGCTGGGGGGCGACGAACACGGACAGCTCGTCGACGAGCTCCTCGGCGAACAGCGAGAAGATGAGTTCGCCGCCACCCTCCACCATGAGGCGGTCGACGCCCCGGGATTCGAGGGCGTCGAGGGCTGACGGCAGGTCGACTCGGTTCTCGCCGGCGACGACCACAGTCGCGCCCGCGGCCTCCAGGCTCTCCCGGTGTTCGACCGGCTCCGCCTCGGCGACGAGGACGTACGTCTCGGCAGCGCCGTCCAACAGCCGTGCGTCCGGCGGCGTGCGGGCGTGGGAGTCCGCGACGACGCGCGCCGGGTGTGGGGACTCGCCGCGCTCCTCGCGGGCGGCGACGTGGTCGCTGTCGTCCAGCGTCAGCGACGGGTCGTCGGCCAGGACAGTGCCGACGCCGACCATGACGGCGTCGACGCTCGCGCGCAGTTCGTCGACGCGTTCGAAGTCCGCGTCGCCGCTGAGGGTGACTTGCTCGCGGCGGCGGGTCGAGAGTTTGCCGTCCGCGCTCATTGCGGCGTTCACGACAACATGCATACAGTCGCGGTGTCGGGGCCGCCTGAAACCGGTTTTCGTTCGGTGGTATGCGCCCGGCGCTGGCTCGCCAACCCTTATGCCCCAGGACGACCGACAGTACGCTGTATGAACGTCGACGATCACGCCGAGGAGCTCGCCTCCGACCTCGGTGTAGACAAAGCGGAGGTCAAAGAGAACCTGCAGAACCTCGTGGAGTACAGCGTGCCGCTGGAGGAGGCCAAGCGCAGCCTCCGGCGGAAGTACGGCGACGATGACGGGGCGCCATCCGGGGGGCCGACCGCCGTCGACATCGCGGACGTCGACACGGACAGCGGGAACGTCACTGTCACGGCGACGGTGCTGACCGCGGGGAAGCGCTCGATCCGCTATCAGGGCGACGACCACGTCATCGGCGAGGGCGAGCTGGCCGACGAGACCGGGCGCATCTCGTACACGGCGTGGGAGGAGTTCGGCCTGGAACCCGGCGACACCGTTACTATCGGGAACGCCAGCGTCCGCGAGTGGGAGGGCAGCCCCGAGTTGAACTTCGGGGAGTCCGCGACGGTCACGACCGCCGACGGCGACATTGAGATGGCCGCCGAGGTGGGCGGGGACCGCGACCTCGCGGCGCTCTCGGCGGGCGATCGCGGGCGGAACGTCGAAGCCGTGGTCACGGAGGTCGAGGAGCGCACCATCGATGGGCGGGACGGCGAGACGGAGATCCTCTCCGGCGTGCTCGGCGACGAGACCGCGCGCCTCCCGTTCACCGACTGGGATCCCCACGGCGAGATCGAAGCGGGGGCGTCGGTCCGCATCGAGGACGTCTACGTCCGGGAGTTCCGGGGCGTGCCATCGGTGAACGTGTCGGAGTTCTCCACGGTTGAGCGCCTCGACCACGAGGTCGAGGTCGGCGGTCCGACCCGGATGGCGATCCGGGACGCCGTCGCCCGCGGGGGTGCCTACGACGTCGAACTCGTGGGCAGCGTCATCGACATCCGGGACGGCTCGGGGCTGATCAAGCGGTGTCCCGACTGTGGGCGGGTGGTCCAGACGGGGCAGTGTCGCCAGCACGGCGCGGTCGAGGCCGAAGACGACCTGCGCGTCAAGGCGGTGCTGGACGACGGCACCGACAGCGTCACCGCGATCTTGGACCGCGAGCTGACCGCGGACGTCTACGGCGGTACGCTGGCGGACGCCCGCGAGCAGGCCCGGGAAGCCATGGACCACTCGGTGGTCGCCGACACCATCGCCGAGGACGTGGTGGGCCGCGAGTTCCGGGTTCGGGGCCACCTCTCGGTTGACGAGTACGGCGCGAACCTCGAAACGATCGCGTTCGCGGAGCGCGACGACGACCCAGCGGCGCGCGCAGCGGCCTTCCTTGCGGAGGTGGACGCATGAGCGACGCCGACACCGACGACGACGGCGAGCGCAACCGGCGCGAAGTCGCCTACCGACTGTTCGCGGCGGAGTTCGACGACGCCGACTTCTCGTACGCCGAAAGCGACGAGGAGCGTGCGCCGAACTACGTGGTGACGCCGACGGGTGCGCGCGTCAACCGGCTGTTCGTCGTGGGCGTCTTGACGGCCGTTGAGGCGGTCAACGACGACGTGGTGCGCGCGCGCGTCGTCGACCCCACGGGGGCGTTCGTCGTCTACGCCGGGCAGTACCAGCCGGAAGCACTGGCGGCGCTCGAAGCCGCGGAGACGCCGTCGTTCGTCGCCGTCACGGGCAAAGCCCGGACGTTCGAGCCCGATGACGCCGACGTGGTGTACACGTCGGTCCGCCCGGAGACGGTCAGCGAAGTTGACGCCGACACCCGCGACCGGTGGGTCGTCGCGACCGCCGAGCGCACGCTGTCGCGCGTGCGGACCGCGGCGGCAGCCCACGACCGCGTCGAGCGCGGCGACAGCCTGGAGTCGGCGCTGGCGGCGGCGGGCGTCGCGCCAGGGCTCGCGTCCGGCATCCCGCGGGCGTTCGACCATTACGGGACGACACCGGCGTATCTCGGGGCGGTCCGCGACCTCGCAGCGGACGCGGCCCGCGTCGTCGCCGGCGACACCGACACGGTTGGCGGCCTTGCGGTGGCTCCCAGCGAGGCGGGCGACGCCACACTGGATTTCGCCGCCGACCTCGGCGCGGATGCGTCGTTCGGCGGGGCGTCGGAGACGGACGCCGAGACACAGCCCGACTCGTCGGCCGGTGACGCTGGCACGGCGGCGGGGACACCCGACAGCACCGCGTCCTCGGTCGACACGGACGACGGTGAGCCGGCATCCGAGACGGCGTCGCCGGACGGGGACGCGGGCCCGAGCACGGGGCCGGTCACGGACGGCGAGAGCGGTGCCGCCGACGAGGACGGCGAGATGTACGAACTCTCGGCCGAGGAGCGCGAGGCAGTCAAAGACGAGTACGGCGTGGACTTCTCGACGGGCGACGAGATCCCGGAGGCGGGCGAGCACGACATCGACGCGCCCGGCCCCGACGAGGGCGTCGAGTCCGAGGCGGCGGCCGCATCGACGGACGACGGCGGTGACGCCGTCGCCGATCCCGGTGACTTCGACGCCGACGGGACCGGGGATGACTCACCGCCCGCCGATGTCGACGTCGAGGAGTACGTCGTGGAGCTGATGGACGATCTCGACGACGGCGACGGTGTGCCCCGCAGTGAGGTGGTGTCGACCGCGGCCGACAGCCTCGACGCCGACGCCGACGAGATCGAGGCGGCGGTCACGTCGGCGCTGATGAGCGGGCGGTGTTACGAGTCCGGCGACGACCGCCTGAAAGCCATCTGATGGCGCTCGTCGAGCCCGTGCTCGGGGAGCCCGCGGCTGTCGCGGAGACCGGCGGGGGCCGGGCGCTCGTGGTGGCGGATTACCACGCCGGCATCGAGGTGTCGCTGCGCCGGAAGGGGCTGGAAGTGGAGGGCCGCGGCCCACAGCGGCGGCGCCGGCTGCGGCGGCTCGTACGCGAGGAGGGCGCGGACCGCTTGGTGGTTCTGGGCGACGTGGGGCACGCGATCGGCGCGCCGGAGGGGGCCGAGCGCGAGGAGTTGGCGGCGCTGTTCGACGCGGTGGACGTGCCCGCGACGGTCGTTGTGGGCAACCACGACAGCGGCATCGAGGACGTGGTGCCCGCTGACGTGACGGTGACCCCAAGCGACGGCACGGTGCTGGGTGACGTGGGGTTCGCACACGGACACACGTGGCCGAGTCAGGCTGTTCTCGAAGCCGAGACGGTCTGTATCGGCCACGAACACCCGGCGGTGCGGTTGACCGACGATGTGGGCGGGACGCGCGTCCAGCGCGCGTGGCTGCGCGGCCCCCTGGACCCAGCGCCGTTCACCGACCACTACGGCGAGGCCGTCGACGCGCACGGCGACCTCGCCGTCTTCCCGGCGTTTAACGACCTCTCCGGCGGGACGTGGGTGAACGTCGACGGCCAGGGGTTCCTCGCGCCGTTCCTGCCGGCGGGGTGCCCCGACGCGGAGCTCTACTTGCAGGACGGCACGCGCCTGGGACGATTCGATCGGGTGTAGCCGACGCGACCGCCGGGAGCAGTGTGCTTATTCGCGCGCCAACCGTACGACTACGCCAGTATGTCGGAGACCGGTGGTGGCCGGATGGACGCGTTCACTCACCTCGGCAGCGAGGTCCGGAACGCGCTCTCCGAGCGCGGGTTCACCACGCCAACGGAGCCCCAACGTCGCGCGGTGCCCGCGCTCGCGGACGGGCGAAACGGGTTGGTCGTCGCCCCGACGGGGACCGGGAAGACGGAGACGGCGATGCTGCCCGTCTTCGACGCGCTCGTCTCAGACGGCGGGCCGCCCGACGGGTTCGGTGCGCTGTACGTGACGCCGCTGCGGGCGCTGAACCGGGACATGCGCGAGCGCCTGGACTGGTGGGGGGAGACGCTGGGCCTGGAAGTCGACGTGCGACACGGGGACACGACGGACTACCAGCGCCGACAGCAGGCCACCGATCCGCCGGACGTGCTGGTGACCACGCCGGAGACCCTGCAGGCGATGCTGACCGGGTCGACGCTCCGGGATGGACTTGCAGACGTCGAGCACGTCGTCGTCGACGAGGTCCACGAGCTGGCGGGCGCGAAGCGCGGCGCGCAGCTGGCGATCGGGCTTGAACGCCTCGTGGAGGTGGCCGGGCGCGTCCAGCGGATCGGGCTGTCGGCGACGGTCGGGGATCCCCACGAGATCGGGGCGTTTCTCACCGGCGGCCGGGGGTGTGAGATCATCGAAGTCGACGTGACGTCGAACGTGTCGTTCGAGGTGCGGGAGCCGGCCGTCACGGACGCCGACGAGCGGTTGGCGAGCGAACTGCTGACCACGCCGGCGATGGCCAGCCACGTCCGCGCGATCCGGGAGATCGTCGACCGCCACGACTCGGTGTTGATCTTCGTGAACACCCGCCAGACCGCGGAGGCGCTGGGGTCGCGGTTCAAGGAGCTGGACGCGGACATCGGCGTGCACCACGGCTCGCTGTCGAAAGACGCCCGTATCGACGTCGAGGACCGCTTCAAATCCGGCGAACTCGACGGCCTGCTGTGCACGTCCTCGATGGAGCTCGGGATCGACGTGGGCGGGATCGACCACGTGGTGCAGTACAACTCGCCCCGGGGGGTCAAGCGCCTGCTCCAACGCGTGGGGCGGGCAGGTCACAGCCGGGACGCGGTTAGCGAGGGCACCGTCATCACGGGCAGCACCGACGACACCCTGGAGGCGCTGGCGGTCGCAGACCGGGCCAACGATGGCGCCGTCGAGGACACCCAGGTTCATCACGGCAGCCTCGACACTGTTGCGAACCAGATCGTCGGCGTCGTGATGGATGTCGGGGAGACCGAAGCCTGGCACGCGTACAACATCATCACGCGCGCGTATCCGTTCAAGCAGCTCACCGAGGAGACGTTCCGGGCGGTGGCGATGGAGCTCCACCGGAACCGCGTGGTGTACGTCGATGAGGACGACGACACCATCTCGACGTCCGGGGGGACGTGGCAGTACTACTACGCGAACCTCTCGATGATCCCCGACGAGGAGACCTACGAGGTGTACGACATGGCCGGCGGCCGGCAGGTCGGCACGCTCGACGAGCGGTTCGTGGTGAACTTCGCGGAGCCGGGCGCGACGTTCGTGCAGCGCGGCGAGATGTGGCGCATCACGAACATCGACGAGGACGACCAGCAGGTGGAGGTCTCGCCCATCGAGGACCCAGCGGGCGAGGTGCCGTCCTGGACGGGCCAAGAGATCCCGGTGCCGTACGCGGTCGCGCAGGCAGTCGGTGGGATGCGGGCGACGGGCGGCCGGCAGCTCGGCACCGGGACGCCCAAGGATGCGGTGGCGAGAGACGTGGCGGCGAGGTATCCGACCACCCACCGGACCGCCGGCAGCGCGCTCGACCGGATGGCCCGCCACGTGACCGAGCAGGACGCGCCCGTGCCGAGCGCCGAGCGGATCGTCGTCGAGCAGGCCGGCTCGACGGTGGTGGTGAACGCGTGCTTCGGGCACGAAGTCAACGAGACGTTGGGGCGGCTGGTGTCGGCGCTGCTCGGTCAGCAGACGGGGTCGTCGGTGGGGCTGGACGCGGGCCCGTACCGCATCGAGTTGGAGGTCCCGAGCCGGGTGAGCGCCACGGACGTCGTGGCGGTGTTGCGCGACACCGACCCCGATCACGTGGCCGGGTTGCTCGAACTCAGCCTGAAACAGTCCGAGACGCTGAAGTTCACGCTCGCACAGGTCGCCGCGAAGTTCGGCGCGCTCAAGCGCTGGAAGGGGCGGGACGGCGTGGGGCTGTCCCGGCTGCTGGGGGCGCTTGAAGATACGCCCGTCTACGAGGAGGCGATCCGGGAGGTGTTCCACACCACGCTGGACGTGGCGCGCGCCAGCGACGTGCTCGCGCGCGTGCAGTCCGGCGAGCTCGGCGTCGAGATCGTGGGCGAGCGCACGGCCGTGGGGGCCGGCGGCCGGTCGGCGGGAACGGAGTTGCTCACGCCGGAGCACGCCGACGCCAGCGTCGTGCAGACGATCAAAGACCGCATCCAGGACGACCGCGTGAAGCTGTTCTGCGTGCATTGCGCCGACTGGAGCCACGAGACGATGGTCCGTCGGGTCACCGACCAGCCGGAGTGCCCCCGGTGTGGGTCAACGCGGATCGCGGCGCTGTCGCCGTGGGCGGATGAGGTGATAACGGCGGTGCGTGCCGACGACAAGGACGACGAGCAGGACGACCGGACACAGCGCGCGTACCGGAACGCCAGCATCGTGCAGAGCCACGGGAAGCGGGCCGTGATCGCGTTGTCGGCGCGCGGCGTCGGCCCCCGGAACGCCGCCCGCGTCATCAACCGCCACCGGGAGACGGAGGCGGAGTTCTACCGGGACATCCTCGAGCGCGAGCGCGAGTACGCGCGCACCAAGGCGTTCTGGTAGCGGGAGCCATCACACCGCGGGAACGGGAGTCACACCAAACACAGGTCACAAACTATTCAAGTGGCCTGGGAGTACGCACGACCATGGTACGCGACCTCCACGTCCCACGAACTGCACTGTTAGCCGTCGGGCTCGCAGTGCTGCTGGTTGCCGCTGGGTGTACCGGTATGCCCGGTGGATCGAGCGCCGATGCCACCACAACGAACGCGAAACTCGACAGCGTCCCGGCGTCCGCTGAGTACGTCGCGTACGTCGATGTCGCTGGCATGCGAACTGACACGGATCTCCGATCGGTGACGAACACGACGCTGGCCGAGGCCGACCTCGGCCCGAGTGCCCCGAGTGACGTGTCGTCGATGCTCGACGACTTCGAGGAGGCCACCGATATCAACCCGCGAAAGATCCAGAACATGACGATGTTCACGGCGTCGACTGCGACCACGCAGCCCGGCACCAGCAGCGGGGCGGCATTGCTGTCGACGACGTACGACGAATCCGGGATGGTCAACGCCATCGAGTCGTCGACGGACACGACGCTCAACGAGGGAACGTACGGGAACGTCACGGTGTACAGCGACGACTCGCTGGGCGGGTTCGACAACGTGTTGGCCGCGCTCGGTGACGGCGAGTTCGTGGTCGGTGACCGCGACAGCGTCGAGAGCATGCTCGACGTGCGCAGCGGCGACGCCGACCACCTGGAGGGCGACCTCAGAAGCGCCTTCGAGGGCGTCAACGGCGGCAGCTACGTACAGTACGCGCTGTCCGCACCCAACGGCTCCGACAGCTTGCTTGGATACGAGCGCGTCGCCGAGAACGCGCCGGTCAACCTCTCGGCGGTGAGCGGCATCGAGTACACCGCGGTGTCGTTCGGCACCGACGACGGTGACATCACATCCACGGAACACGTCATCGCCGACTCCGAGGACAGCGCGGAGCGGGCCTACGATCTCATCGACGGGACGCGGTCGCTGTACGCCAGCGTGAGCCCCGAAGAGCTGCGGCCGTCGTTCGAGGCGGGCTCGATCGAACAGGACGGAAACACGGTCATCGTCACGTACGCCGAATCCGCGGACACCATCGAGTCGCGGATCGAGGCGGCGTTCGGGACGAACGAAACGGCGGACAACACGACAACGCTCGACAACTCGTCCGCCGCGTCAGTGGCGCGCCCATAGATGGACGTCCCGTCCCTGCTCGGGAAGGAACTCCGATGGGGACGACACAAGCTGCTCGCGCTTGCGGCTGTTTTCGTCGTGCTGCCGGCGGTGTTCGCGTACGTCACGGTGGGCTTTCAGCACGTATTACCGACCGACGCGCCGATCGCAGTCGCACCACGGACGGCGGCCGTCACCGGGGACGATCTGCGCGTCGCGCGGGCGGCTGTCACGGTGTTCAGTGATCCCGTGATCTACCAGTCTCGGGCAGACGCACTGACCGCGCTCGGCCGCGAGCAGGTGTACGCCGTCGTCTCCGTGCCGCCCGCGCTCGCCGACTCGGCGCGCGGCGCGGCCGCGTTCACGGTCTACATCGACGGCAGCGTCGTGCCGTACCACGAGCCGTCGCGGGCCATCGTGCGCCTGCTGCAGTCCGGACTGGGCACCGCAATTCCCCGCGACGTGACCGTGTCCCGGGAGTTCGTCGGCACCCAGTACTCGTTGTCGACGTACCTCGTGCCGTCGTTCGTGGTGTCGTTGACCGCCATCGTGGCGTTGGGCTACCTCCCACAGACGTTCGAGGCGGAGGCGGCCGTGCTGGATCGGCTGCGTGTGGAGACCAGCCTGTACGCGGTCGTCGCGAGCAAGCTCCTGTTTTTCGCGGCGCTGCTGGTCGTACCCTTGGTCGTGTTCGACGCCGTCACCGCCGTGATCGGCGGTTCGGTGTCCGTGTTGGGAGTGGCGACGCTGGCCGTCGTCGTGGTGACGTTCCTGTTGTTGGGGCTGGTGGCGGTTGCCATCCAGTTGCTCGCCGGGTTCGGCGTTTGGGGGCGCATCCTCAACCTGCTGGTGTTGCTGTTCGTGCTCGGGTTCTCCGGGGTGGTGTACCCCGTGGGGTTCTTCTCGCCCGCCCGCCGGTGGGTGGTTCGACAGGTGCCGACGCATTACGCGGTGGTCACGGTCCGCGGCCTCGTGCTCCGCGGGCAACCCATCAGCACGTACGCCGACTGGCTGGGTGGCCTGGTCGCCGCGGTCGGCGTGGCGGCGTTGGTGGCCGGGGGCACAATCGAACTGTACGAACGGAGGGCCTGACCGTGATCACAGCCACGGACCTCACGAAGACGTACGGCGAAACGACTGCACTGGCGGCGGTCTCAGTCGCCTGGGACGAGGGGTTGCACTGCTTGGCCGGGCCGAACGGCTCGGGGAAGACGACCCTCCTGCGCGTGCTTGCGGGGCTCACACGACACGACAGCGGCAGCGTCACCGTGCCCGAGTCGCTGGGCGTCGCGTTCCAGACGCCGAACGTCTACGCGGACCTCACGGTCGCGGAGAACCTCGACGTGTTCGGCGCGCTCGCGGGGGCGACCGACGAGTGGCGGGCGTCGCTGGTCGATCAACTGCGCCTCGATCCGGTGGCCGGGCGGACGGCGGGCGCACTCTCCGGGGGGTTCCAGAAGAAACTGGATCTCGCGCTTGCGCTGTTGAAGCGGCCCGACGCCCTGTTGTTGGACGAGCCGCTGGCCGACCTGGACCCGGCGACGCGGCGACGGCTGGTGGACACGGTCACGCGATACAGCGCCGAGCACACGGTCGTTGCGTCCACCCATCACCTCAACGCGTTCGCGGACGACTACGCGACGCTGACGGTTGTCCGGGACGGCCGCCTCCTGGATTCGTGGGACCGGCCCGCCGCGCCGAACGACCCGGGCAGCGTCTACGACCGCCTGCTCGACCGGGAAAACGGTTTTTAGCGCTCGCGACGAGACGCGACGTATGGTCGAAGAGACAACCCGCGACGAGGCGACGTGGTACCGCTGTGAGGAGTGTGGGTTGGTGTTCGACATCGATGCCGACGCTCAGCAACACGAAGCCAACTGCACCGCCGAGGACCCACCGTACCTGCGGTAGTCACGCCGGGCCGACGATCTCGTAGGCGTACTCGGAGAGTTCGTCCTCGGCGAACACGAACACGCGGCCCCGAGCGGTCTCGGGGTCGGCGTCGATGTCGATCGCGTAGCCGTCGGCCTGCACGGTGACCCCCGGGAACAGCTCCTCGCGTTCGCCGGGGTCGAGCAGCAGGCGGCCGACGCCGGTTGACTCCAGGATCTCGTCGTGGGTTTTCAGGTCGTTGACGTACACCAGCACGCCCTCGGTTTCCGTGGGGTCGGTGACCAGCACGTGGACGTCCTTCCCCGGATTGGTGTGCAGCGTGCCCTCGATGGGTTCCGGGACGCCGTTGTAGAAGGCTTCCCGCCCGTCAGTGTATTCGACGTAGACGCCCTCTTCGGCCAGTTCAACGCCGAGCGTGCTCGGCGCAATGTCGTTGCGGGCGCTCATTCGTGGGTTCGTGTAGCCGCCGACCCACCGAAAAGCCCGCGGTTTGCGCGGAGCGCCAACACCAAGTACGGCGGCCCCCAGGCGTGGGCATGGACGGGCGCGCGGTGGCACCGGCCGCCGGCACGGTTCTGAACGCCCTGGCGACCGGCGTCGGGGCGGCGTTCGCGCTGGACATCGACACCGAAGCGTCCGTTTCGGTGACGCCGTCGGAAAGCGGCGTTAGCGGGGAGATCGCAGGCCACCCCGAGGCCGACACCGCGCTCATCGAGCGCTGCGTCTCGCGCGTGATCGACCGCTACGGTGACGGGCAGGGTGGCCACGTCCGCACCGAAAGCGAGGTGCCACTGGCCGCCGGATTGAAAAGCTCCAGTGCAGCGGCCAACGCCACCGTGCTGGCGACGCTGGACGCGCTGGGCGTTGCGGAGAGCGTCCCGCGGATCGAGGCCGCGCGGCTCGGCGTGCAGGCCGCCCGAGACGCGGGCGTGACGGTGACCGGCGCGTTCGACGACGCGGCGGCAAGCATGCTCGGCGGGGTGGCGATGACCGACAACCGCGAGGACGACCTCCTGTTCCGCGACGCGGTCGAGTGGCACGCCGCCGTCTGGACGCCCCCCGAGCGCGCGTACTCCGCGGACGCCGACGTGGCGCGGTGCGAGCGCGTTTCGGGACTTGCCGAGCACGTCGCGGCGCTCGCGGCGGCCGGCGACTACGGCACCGCGATGACGGTCAACGGTCTGGCGTTCTGTGCCGCCCTTGACTTCCCGACCGCGCCCGCGGTCACGGCGCTCCCACACGCCGCCGGTGTGTCGCTGTCCGGCACCGGCCCCAGCTACGTCGCGGTCGGCGACGAGGACGGCATCGAGGAGGTGAGCACACGATGGCACGAGAACCCCGGGACGGTCAGGGAGACGACGACGCAACTGGCCGGGGCCCGGACGACATGACATTGGACGAACTCCGCGCGGAGATCGAGAGCATCGACCGCGAGATCGTGGATCTGATCGCGCGACGCACGTACGTCGCCGAGACCATCGCCGACGTGAAAGCCGAGCAGGGGCTGTCGACGACCGACGAGTCCCAGGAGGACGCAGTGATGGAGCGCGCCGGCGAGAACGCCGCGGCGTTCGGCGTCGACGACAACCTCGTGAAGGCGGTGTTCCGGCTGCTCATCGAGTTGAACAAAATCGAGCAGCGGGAGACGCGGTAGCCCGACCACCCCGCTGGGGGTGCGCTGGCCCGACGGTGGCGGCAGGTTTTTGCCACCAACCAGTCGTACGCCAGCCATGGACAGCGCTGTCGCCGCGCTCCGCGACCGAGTTCGGCGACGACCTCGGAGCGCACAGCGGCGAAATCCAGCGGGCCGGCTGGTTCGACGGGGCACCCACGAACACCGCCGACCGCGTCGACGCGGCGGCGATGCTGCGGGACTGCCGGATCGACTGACGCGCCTCAGAACTCCGTGGCGATCCCGTCGAGTGCGTCGTGGTGTTCCGTCGAGTGCGGGGCGGTCAGCGGCGAGACGGAGACGTGGCCGTCGAGGACGGCGCGGCGGTCGGTGCCGTCGGGGTCGTGGATGTCGCCGGCGGCCATCGCCTCCCAGAGGCGGTCGTACAGCGTGACCGTGTCGCCGGTCTGGGCGGCGGTCATATCGTAGGCGTGGGAGGGACGGGTGACCACCATATCGCCGGTGGCGTCGGCGTCCGGGTGGGGGGCGTTGACGTTCAGGTAGTCAGCGGTGTCGAAGATGCCGTCGGTGACGGCGTCGTGTGCGAGGTGTGTGGTGGCGTCGACGGCGTGCTCGTAGTCGGCGACTGCGGTCGGCTCGCCGAACTGCTCCTCGCGCATGTACATCGAGACTGCGATCGCGGGCACGCCGAAGAACGCCGCTTCGACGGCCGCACTGACGGTGCCCGAGCGCCCGAGGACGTACATCCCGAGGTTCCCGCCCTCGTTCACGCCCGACACCACGAGGTCGGGGTACGGGCCGAGCGCCTCCAGCCCGGCGACCACGCAGTCCGCGGGCGTCCCCTCGACGGCGTATCCGAGGTCGTGGTCGTGGACGGCGACCTCCTGGGACATCGCGCGCCCCGTCGCGCTTTGGTTGTCCGCGGGCGCGACGACGGTGACGTTGCCAACCGCGTCGAGGCCGTCGGCGAGGGCGCGGATGCCCGGTGCGTCGATACCATCGTCGTTCGTCACGAGAATCTCGGGCTCGTCGGCGTCCATCGTGTAGCCGTCGGCGCGACGGCGAAAGAGCGTTTCGGGAAGCGGCGGGCAGTGGCTGCGGGGCGGCCCGGTGGGTCAGAACACGAGTCGTTCGGCGAGCCGCCGCAGCAGACCTGGCTGGCGGGACTCGTGGGGGTAGACCGTGAGTTCGGTGCAGTCGGCGGCGGTCTGGGTGTGGCTGCCGCGGCCGCCTCGGACGCGGCGGTGAGCGCCCGTCCGGACGACCAGGTCGGGGGCGGTCTGGTCGCCGCCGTCCGCCCGGAGGTCGGCGGTTCTGACCGGTGCCGACAGCAGGCCGGCGAGCTCGTCCTGGTAGGCGTGGACGGTCTCCTGGCGTTTGTCCGGGTGGTCCGCGGACAGCGGGAACTGGAGGGTCACGGTGCCGCCGGCTGCGCCGGCGACTGCGTCGGCGACGGCGACGGTCGCGGGATCGTAGGGGCCGCCGTCGCCCTCAAGCACGACGTTCTGTGGGGCGTCGTAGCCCCGGTTCTCGACGAGCAACACGTCACAGGGGGCGTGTCGCACCACCCAGTCGATGGGGTCGCCGAGCAGCCGCGAACGCAGCCGCAGTCGCTCGTGCTCGGCGACAACCGTGTCGACGCTGCGCTGCTCGGCGACGTTCAGGATGGCGCGTTTGGTGTCGTGGCTGACGACTTCGCCGTACGTGATGTCGACGTCGAACTCCGTGGAGAGCCCTTCGGTGCGCTCCTCGAAGCGTACGTCGGCCGGCGACTGCACGTCGGCGGCGTGGTCGAGGGGTGCTTGATCGGGCACCTCGTCGAACCGGACGACGACGACCTGCCCGTCCTCGTTTCGGGCGCGGTCAGCAGCCAGCGAGAGCAGCGCGCGCTCGCGGTCGGCGCTGGCCTCACGGGTGAGCGCGACCAGTACCTCTGGGCCACCCGCCTCGGCCCCGGTGGCGTCGACGAGGGCTTCGGTCTCGGTCAGCACATCGCGGCCCAGCCGCCGTCGCACCACGTCCGTCGCAGCGCCCTCGCGGCGGACGCGAGGCCGGGCGTAGACGCGGTACCAGACGACGCTGCCGAGCGTGATGACGGCCGCGCCGGCGATCGGGACCCACCCCATCTGCGTGAGCAACGCCAGCCCACTGAGCACGCCGAAGCCCTGCATCCAGGGGTACAGCGGCGACTCGAAGTCGGGGTCGTAGTCGGTGGTGCCGGTGCGGAACGCGACCAGCGCGAGGTTCACGAGCACGAACACGAGGATCTGGAAGGCGCTGGCGAGCTTCGCGATGTCGAGGATGGGGACGAACGCGATGAGCGCGAGGACGACCGCGCCGGTGAGCGTGATGGCCGTCGTCGGTGTGCCAAAGCGGTCGTGGATCTCGGCGAACGTCGGTGGCGCGAGCTGGTCGCGGCTCATCGCGAACGGGTACCGCGACGAGGAGAGGATGCCGGCGTTGGCGGTGGAGACGAGCGCGAGCACCGCGGCGGCGATGACGGCGTAGACGCCGGCGGTGCCGAGGGTGGCGTCGGCGGCCACGGCGACCGGGGTGGCCGAGCCGGCGACGGCACCGGAGTCCGTGACGCCGACCATCACGGCGACGATGCCGACGTACAGCAGCGTGGTGAACGCAAGCGAGCCGAGGATGCCGAGCGGGAGGTTCCGGTCGGGGTTTTCGACCTCCTCGGCGACGCTGGCGACCTTCGTGACGCCCGCGTAGGAGACGAACACGAGTCCGGTGGCGGCCAGCAGCCCCTCCCAGCCGCCGGTCAAAAAGCCCTGGAAGTTCGCCTGCTGGACCTGGCCGGCGCTGCCGGCGACGAACCACCCCAGCGCGGCGAGCATGAGCGAGACGATGACGGTTTGGAGCCGACCGGTCTGTTTCGCACCGAGCAGGTTCACGACGATGAGGAGGGCCGCGAGCCCGAGCGCCACGGGTTGGACGGGGAGGTCGAACAGCAACACGAGGTAGGGGACGCCGCCGACGAGTGCGAGCGCGCTTTTGAACGACAGCGAGAACCACGTGCCGACGCCGGCGACGGTGCCCAGAAGCGGCCCCATGCCGCGCTCGATGTAGATGTAGGTGCCGCCGGCTTCCGGCATCGCGGTCGCCATCTCGGATTTCGAGAGGGCGGCCGGGACGACGAGCAGGCCGGCCAGCAGGTACGCCACGATGACCGCCGGGCCGGCCATTTTGAGCGCGAGCGCCGGCAGGATGAAGATGCCGCTGCCGATCATTGCGCCGACGCTGATCGCGAACACCGCGCCGAGGCCGAGGTCTCGCTCAAGCGTTTTCATTGCTGTGGTGGGTGCTGGCTCGCGGGGCCGGGTGTGAGTCGACGGTGGCGGCCGCGAGCGCGTGCGGGGTGGTGATGATGTCGGCGTCGAGACGTTCGAACGCGGGGGATCGTGACGGTGTGGTGATGTGGACGATGAGGTGGGTGGGATCGAGCCGGCTGCGGGCGAGTTGCGCGACCAGCAGGGAGTTGGCGTCGTCAACGCACATGACGACGACCGTGTGTGGCCGGTCACCAGGAACGGCGCGGAGGGCGGTGCCGTCCAGGGCGGGAACGACGTGGACGGTGAGTGAGTCCGGTGTGTCGGCCGGTGGTGGGCTGGTCGTGATGTGTGTGACGGGGGAGTCGTACGCGAGCAGTCGTGTGGCGACCTCGTGGCCGGTGTGGCCGCCACCGATGACGGCCGTCGGTGCGTGTGTCGGCGTGTCGGCCGTGGTTGTGGTGTCGGGCATGGGTGGTGTGCGGCGTCGGTCCGGGTTCGCCGCCTATCCCATCGGTGGGGACAAAACTATATAAAATAACCGCATTATCTGCTATTCCGTCCCAAAGAGAGAGTATATTATTCAGTATCGTTTGCAGACGGTGTCGAGAACCCATCGAACGGTCCCGCGTGTACGCTCCGGATGAGGTCCTCATCGGCGACCTCCAGGCCCAACTCGTCGAGATCGCGGCCGATCCGGCTGAGGTCGTCACTGTCGGCCCCGACGGCGAACACGTGGATGTTCTCCGTCCCGGTCATCACCTCTTCGACGCGCACCACGCCGGGCACGTCGACGGCCGCCGCCGCCAGCTCCTCACGCTGTGGCACCGGTGCCGTACACACGATGAGCGTGTACAACTGATAGCCCGCCTGTTCGTAGTCCACGTCGGCGTGGTAGCCGGTCAGAATCCCGCGTTCTTCGAGGCGTCCGATGCGGTTGCGGACGGTGCTCGCCGATACGTCGGCTTCGTCGGCGATGTCCTGGGAGGACGTGCTTCTGGCGTCCCGCTGGAGTGCGTGTAGGATCGTTCGGTCGAGGTCGTCGAGCCCGTCGAGTGTCATGACTGGTAATCCCGACGGCCCGTAAAAAGGTCTGTCGCAGTCACCGCCGCTGCCCGGCGTCAGACGGCGTCGACAACCGTCTCCTCGTCGACGACCAGGTTGTACGCGTCCTCGTCGTCGTTCCAGAGCACGAGGGCGTCCTCGATGGACACCAGGTCGCCGTAGTCGGCGGCCTCGATGCCGCCGTTCAGGCTCGTCGGTCGAACCAGCACGGCATAGCAGTCCGTCGTCTGGCTGCCGTCGCTCACCCTGAAGACGGGGTTGGCGTCCGCGCCGGCGAGGTTCCGAGAGAGCTTGGCCACGAGCAGGTCGGCGCGATCGGTCACCCGGTCGTCGGCGTCACCCAGCGCGAGCAGGCGGTCGCCGGACAGCTCGACGGCGTGCCGGCGGCGGTCGTCGCGGCGCAACAGCGAGTACGAGAACCGCACGTCGGTGTGGCGGAACTCCCCGGGGTCCTGGCTGGCGTCCGCGAGCCGCGACTGCACGGCGGGCACCTCGACCGCGGGCCGCTCGTCGAACGACCACCCGCTGTCGGTCGGCCGGCGATCCGGCCAGAGCCGCGGCGTCGGCCCGTACACGGTAAACGGGTCGTCCTCGACGGCGCGCTCCACCGCTCGGAGGTGCGTGCTCGTGTGTTTGTCCGCGGGCGCGAGCGCGAGAGCCGTCCCGTCGGCGGCCATCGCATCGGCGTATTTCCGGAGGACCGACGCCGCGTCGGCGAGCTCCGAGAGCACCGAGCACGCCAACACGAGGTCGTACTCGCCGTCCGGCTGGAAGGACTCGGCGGTCTCCCGGTGGATCGTCGTGTGGACGTTGCGCGGGGTTTCGGCCAGCAGTGCGTCGAGCACGTCGGCGGCGGCGCTCGGCTCGACGGCGTGGTACTCCACCAGCGCCTCGTCGGGCAGGAAGTCGAACAGCCCCACCGCCGGCCCGCCGACCCCCGCGCCGAGGTCCAGCACACGGAGGTCGTGGCCGAGCAGCCCATCACGGGCAAGCCCCGCGAGCACGTACTGGACGGCCGCGTAGTAGCCCGCCAGATGGTAGACCGCGTACCCCAACGCGACCTCGCGGTCGTACTCGACGGGGTTCCGGCGGTAGTAGTCGTCTTTGAACCGGCGGATCGTCTCTCGGAGGCTGTCCCCGGTGTCCCCGCGGTGCCAGTCCGGGCCGTACGCCGCGGTGAGCTCCGCCTCGACCACGCGCTCGTAGCGCTCCGGGAGCGCACTCACGCCGTTGAACGGCGGCCCCACTGGCTCCTCGGGTGGCACCACGAACGTTCCGTTGGCGCGCTCGATGATCCCCAGGTCGGCGGCCTGCTCGCGGAGCACCTGGCGCACGACGGCTTCGTGGGGCTGCCCGGGGACGTACTCGCGCAGCGCCGCCGGGTCGAGGGGGCGAACGCCACGGAGGTATTTCGCGGCGTCCCGGACCGCCCCGCGATCAACTGGCATCCTCGTACACCTCCGCGAACGCGTCACCGTCGCCGGCCGCCGCAGCCGCGATGCGGTCGGCGGCAGCGGCGACCTCCTGGCTCCCCCCGAACGCCGATTGAATGTCGGCGTACACGCCCGGCGTGCCACCGGTGACCCGGTCGGCGAGCCGCGATAGCTCCTCGTAGACCGGGGTTGCGAGCGCGTCCGGCACGTCGTCGGCCGCCAGCGCGAACGCCAGGATCGCGGCGTGAGTCCGCCCCTGGATGGTCTCCATGGCGTCGTCGTGGACGGCGGCTGGAACCTCAACCAGCTCGTTGCCGGCGTCGGCGAGCCAGCCTCGAAGCCGGTCGACCGTCGGCCCGCCGTCGCCGTCGGTCACCGCGATGCGGCCCGGCGCGTGCGCCGGCGCGAACAGCGGGTGAAAGCTCGCGCGCTCGACGCCGGGCGGCCCCGCCGCGGCCATCGCCGCCAGCGGCTCGTCCATCACACCCGTGAAATCCACGATGGCGCGCTCGGCGGCGGCGGCGTGAGCGTCGATCGCGGCGCCCGCAGCGCGCATCGGGACCGCCACCGCGACGACCGCGAACGACGCCGCCGTGTCCACGGCGACGGCGCGCGCGTTCTCGGTGGCGTCGGCGGCGGCCACGGCGCGCTGTGGGTCGGTATCGGCGAACGCCACTGGCGCGGCGACCGTCTCAGCCACCCAGCGTCCGACCGCGCCGGCCCCGACAACGAGTACCTCCATTGACGCGAGTGTAGCGTCCCGGCTGCTAAAAGGCGTTCGCACCCGATCCGGCCGGGTGCGGGATTTTTTTCACCGTTGGGGTGTTCGGTTTCGGTGTGTTGGGCGACATGCCGCGGATCGACGCGCCGCCACGCCAACGACAGTGGGCGGTCGCCGCGCTCGGCGCGGTGCTCGCCGCAGCCAGCGTGGCGCACTTCCTGTTACACGACGACTACGAGCACCCGGTACGCGTCGCCGCAATGATCATCCCGACACTTGGGGTGTTCGGGTACGGGCTGTGGTTCTGGCTGCTCGCGTCGTCGGTGCCGCGTGGCGACGCGGTGGCCGTGTGGGCGGTCGGCGGCGCTGGCCTCGTGCTCGCGCTGGACCTGTGGGCGGTGTTGGCCGGCGCGTACGGCGCGATCACGGTCCAGCACGTGGTGATCCAGCACGCGAGCTTCGGCGCGCTCGGCGGCGCGGTCGCGGGAACGTACGCGGAGCGAGACCGGTGGCGGGGGCGCTCTCGGGCGCGACTGATGGCGGCGCTTGACTCCGCGATGGACGGCATCGCAATGATCGACGACGCCGAGCAAACCGTCCAGTACGCCAACGCGTCGTTCACCGGCGGCACGGACGCGGAGCGCGTCCGCGGACAGTCCTGGCAGTCGCTGTACCCGTCCGAGAGCCACGGACCGATCGCGGACGCACTCGTGGCCCTCGACGACGGCGACCAACAGCAGTGGCAGGGGATCGTGACGGCCTGCGGTGCGGACGGCACGACGTACCCACAGGAACTCACGATGACCGCGGTCGCTGACGGCTACGTCTGGGTGTGTCGCGACGTGACCGACCGCCGCGACCACAGCCAGCGGCTGCGCGTGCTCCGGCGCGTGCTCCGCCACGACACGCGAAACGCCCTGAACGTGGTGTTGGGGCGCGCCGACCGCATCGAGTCCAGGCTGGGCGACGAGGACGACGCCGCGGGGCAGGCGACGCACGAACCGGATCTCGCCGCGATCCAGGACGCAGCGACGGGGTTGCTGGAGACCAGCGAGAAGTCGCGCGCGCTCGCCGATGCGCTCGCACGCGGCGACGCCGGCACGGAGTCGGTGGCCGACATCGTGCGCACGGAGGCGACGGCGGTTCGGGACGCCCACGCCGAGACCGCCGTCGTCGTGACCGTCGAGGCGGACGCGGCGGTCGACGAACGGCTGCGACTCGGGATCCGTGAGCTGCTGTCGAACGCCGCCGAGCACGCACCGACCGACGCCCCGCGCGTCGAGGTGTCGGTGACCGGCAACCCCCTGGCCGTTCGCGTCCACGACAACGGCCCTGGGATCCCGGAGGCGGAGCAGCGCGTGCTGTCCGGGCAAGCCGAAACGCCCCTGAAGCACAGCTCCGGGGTCGGGCTCTGGGTGGTCTACTGGATCGTCAGGCAGACCGGCGGCACCGTCAGCGTCGACGACGGCGATATCGTCATCACGCCGGCAACGCAGTGACCACCGGGGGCCGTGTCAGTCGGTCAGCGCGATCTCGTAGTCGGTGAGGTTCTCGTAGCCGTCCTCGGTGACGACGACGATGTCCTCGATGCGGACGCCGCCCTCGCCGGGCTCGTAGAGGCCGGGCTCGATGGTGATGACGTTGCCCGCGTGGAGTTCGTCGCCGCCCTGAGAGACGGCGGGCATCTCGTGGACGTCGAGACCGACGCCGTGGCCCGTGGAGTGGATGAACCCGGACTCGGTGTCGGGGTCAGCGAAGACGTTCGGGTAGCCGTGGTCGTCGAAGACGTCGATGACCGCCTGATTGACCGCCTCGCCGGTGACGCCCGGTTCGATGGCGTCCAGCGCAGCCTCGAAGGCTTCCCGGGTGACCGCGTAGCGCTCCCGGTGGGCGTCGCTCGGGTCGCCGTTGGCGAACGTCCGCGTCATGTCGCTGTGGTACTTCGAGTCCTTGCTCCGCGGGAAGATGTCGACGACGACAGGGTCGTCGGCGGGCAGCGGGCCGCTGCCGCGCTCGTGGGCGTCGGCGGCCTGCGCGCCGCCAGCCACGATGGTGTCGTCGAGCGCACAGCCGTGGCGCAGCAGCTCGATCTCGATCTCCTGGCGGACGTACTCGCTGGTCAGGGGCTGACCGTCGTCACGCACGAGGACGCCGTCCTCGCGGTCGGCGCCCCGGATGAGTTCCTCGGCGCGCGCCATCGCCGCCTCGTTCGCGCGCTGTGCCTCGCGGACGTGCTCGATTTCCGCCTCGGTTTTCGTCGCGCGGATGTCCTCGACGACGTTGTCCTCGTCCGGTTCCACGGTGATCTCGTGGTCGCGGAGCGCGTCCGCGGTGCCCACCGGGAAGCGCTCGCCGACCGCCAGCGACTCACAACCGAGGTCCGCGACGAACTCGGCGAGTACGCGCTCTTTGGCCGCCCGCGGGCCGTACTCCTCTCGTTTCGCCTGGAGGTCGTAGTCCGAGTGGCGGGCGACGACATCCGCGCGGGCCGCCTTGCTCGCGCGACCGTACTCCAACGGGGAGACGAGCACGCCGGTCTGCGCGGGCGTGTACACGGCGAAGAAGGGGTCCGGTGCGTCGAAGCCCGCGAGGTAGTAGAGGTCGGAGTTGCTGTCGTCGTCGTGGAAGGCGTAGCCGTCGACGCCGCTGTCCTCAAGGAACTCGTCGAGTTGCGAGAAGTCGGGGTCCATGCCCGGAACTGTTCGGGGCGACGCCTAAACGCTACCGCCTCCGGAACCGCCGCCCGCCCTCTGCCGCGACGGCGGTGCCGGCGCCGGAATCCTCATGCCGTGGGCCGCCCTCCTCGCCGGTATGCACGCGACAGTCTCGCCGTCCCGGGTACGGGGGCGGGCGCGCGCGCCGCCATCAAAGAGTTACACACACCGCGCGCTGCTCGCGGCGGGGTACGCGGACGGGGAGACGGTCGTCCGCGACCCGCTGGTGAGCGCGGACACCCGCGCGACGGCGCGCGCCGTTGGGCTGCTGGGCGGGGCGGCGACACGCGAGAACGGCGACTGGGTCGTGACCGGGTTCGGGAGCCGGCCCGCAGTCCCGGACGCCGTCATCGACTGCGCGAACTCGGGGACGACGATGCGACTCGTGACGGCGGCGGCCGCGCTCGCCGACGGCACAACCGTCCTGACCGGGGACGCCTCGCTGCGCGCTCGCCCACACGGGCCGCTGCTGGACACGCTCTCGGGGCTCGGCGGGACGGCGCGCTCGACGCGCGGGAACGGCCAGGCACCGCTCGTCGTTGACGGCCCGGTTTCCGGCGGCAGCGTGGCGCTGCCCGGTGACGTCTCCTCGCAGTTCGTCACCGCGCTGCTGATGGCGGGGGCCGTGACCGAGACCGGCATCGAAACCGACCTGACGACCGAACTGAAGTCCGCGCCGTACGTCGACATCACGCTGGACGTGCTGGACGCGTTCGGCGTCAGCGCGAGCGAGACGGCCGCCGGCTACCGCGTGCCAGGCGGGCAGGCCTACGCCCCGTCGGGCGCCGAGTACGCCGTCCCCGGGGACTTCTCGTCGGCGTCGTACCTCCTGGCCGCGGGCGCGCTCGCCGCCGCGGACGGAGCGGCGGTCGTGGTGGAAGGGATGCACCCGAGCGCGCAAGGCGACGCCGCCATCGTCGACGTGCTCGACCGCATGGGTGCCGACATCGACTGGGACACTGAGTCGGGCGTGATCACGGTACAGCGGTCCGAGCTGTCCGGCGTCGAGGTCGGCGTCGCGGACACGCCGGACCTCCTGCCGACGATTGCGGTGTTGGGTGCCGCCGCGGACGGCACGACGCGCATCACGGACGCCGAGCACGTCCGGTACAAGGAGACCGACCGCGTGGCGGCGATGGCCGAATCCCTGTCGAAGCTGGGCGCGAGCGTTGAGGAGCGACCGGACGAACTGGTCGTCCACGGCGGCGACACCGAACTCTCGGGGGCGAGCGTCGACGGCCGCGGCGACCACCGGCTCGTGATGGCGCTCGCCGTCGCCGGGCTCGTCGCCGACGGCGAGACCACCATCGCGGGCAGCGAGCACGTCGACGTCTCCTTCCCCGACTTCTTCGAGGTGTTGGCGGGGCTCGGCGCGGACGCGGACGGCTGACACACCGGTCCCGCGAACGTCGGTGTGCTGTTCGTCGACGCGCTCGGCGGCCCCCGGACCCACACCGCTGCGTCAGTTGCCGTCGGCAGTCTCGCTCCGAACGAGCTCTTCGACGCCGGCGATGCCGTGGGCACCCTCGCGTTCAGCGGCGCTCGCCGCGACCTGAATGAACTCCGCCTGCTCGCGGGCCGCCGGAATCGTGTGGCCGCCGCAGTAGCTCACACCCGAGCGCACGCCGGCGAGGAACTCGGCGACGGCGTCGGCGAGCGCGCCGCGGTACTGACTCAGGCCGGCGACGCCCTCGTCGGCCGAAATCTCGATGTCCTTGTCCGTCCGGGCGTCGTTGGCGTCCGTCGACGCCATCCCGCGGGACTCCTTGTAGCGCGCGCCGTCGACCCGCACGACGCGGCCCGGAGCCTCGTCGGTCCCCGCGAAGAACGACCCCATCATGACGGTGTC
This sequence comes from Halobacterium salinarum DSM 3754, assembly GCF_008124605.1. Classification (GTDB taxonomy): domain Archaea; phylum Halobacteriota; class Halobacteria; order Halobacteriales; family Halobacteriaceae; genus Halobacterium; species Halobacterium salinarum. Next base: position 85,197 of record NZ_VRYN01000003.1, on the reverse strand, counting down.
AGCGCCCGCCATCAGCGCCTTCGCGGCGTCGCCCGACGACCGGATGCCGCCGTCCGCGATGATCGGAATGCCGAGGTCGGCGGCGGCGTCGGCGCAGTCGTCGACCGCCGTGAGCTGCGGGACGCCAGCGCCAGCCACCTTCCGCGTGGTGCAGTGGCTGCCCGGCCCGATGCCGACCTTCACGCCGTCCGCGCCCGCGGCGTAGAGATCGCGGACGCCCTCCGGCGTGGCGACGTTGCCGGCGACCAGCGGAACGTCCGGGAACGCCGACGCGATGTCGGCCACCGCGTTCAGACAGACCTCCATGTGTCCGTGTGCGACATCCACCATCACGACGTCCGCGCCGGCAGCCACGACAGCGTCGGTGCGTTCGAGAAACGACTCGTTGATGCCGACCGCAGCACCGGCGCGCTCGCCGGCCTCAACCACCGTTTCGACCTGGCTGGCCTGTTCGTCGATGCTGAGAAAGCGGTGAATCGTCCCGAGTCCGCCGGCGGCCGACAGCGCGATCGCCGTCTGTGCCTCGGTCACCGAGTCCATCGGCGCGGCCAACAGCGGCGCGCCGAGTTCCACGTCCGCGGTCACCCGGGTGGAGAGGTCGACGTCGCTGCGGCTGTCGACCGACGACCGCTGTGGCACCAAGAGCGCGTCCCCGTAGGAGAGCCCAGTTCGGAGGTCCATCGTGATCCGTCACAGTGCAGGCCAGCGCGTTACTTAGTCGTGGCGGGTGCGGTGGGCGGGCTAGAGGGGCGGTGACTGCAAGTCATAAGCCCCTCGGCGCGTATGTTCAGCCAATGAACGGCAACCGGTTCGGGCGGCTGTTCGAAGTGACGACCTACGGCGAGAGCCACGGTCCGGGGATGGGCGTCGTGGTGTCGGGGTGTCCGGCTGGCGTGGCACTCGACGAACGGATGATCCAGGACGAACTCGACCGCCGGAAGCCCGGGCAGTCGATGATCACGACCTCCCGCGGGGAGCCCGACGAGGTTTCGATCCAGTCCGGGCTCCAGGACGGCGCCACCACCGGCACGCCCATCGGGATGACCATCGAGAACAAGGACGCCGAGTCCGGCAAGTACGAACCGTTCGTGACCGCACCCCGCCCCTCCCACGGCGACTACACGTACTCCGCGAAGTTCGGGACGCGCAACTGGGGCGGCGGCGGCCGGTCGTCCGCCCGCGAGACCGTCAACTGGGTGGCGGCGGGCGCAGTGGCGAAGGCTGTGCTGGCGCAGTCTGACCACGACGTGCGGGTGAAAGCCCACGTCAACCAGATCGGGGAGATCGAAGCGCCGGACGTGTCCTTCGAGGACATCCGCGAACACAGCGAGGACAACGAGGTGCGGTGTGCGGACCCCGAGACCGCTGAACGGATGCGGGCGCTGATCGACGACTACCAGGAGCGCGGCGACTCCATCGGCGGGTCGATCTACTTCGAGGCGAGGGGTGTCCCGCGAGGGCTGGGTGCGCCGCGCTTCGACAGCGTGCCCGCGCGCCTCGGGCAGGCGCTGTTCGCGATCCCCGCGACGACCAGCGTGGAGTTCGGCCTCGGGCGGGACGCCCGCTCGGTGGCGGGCAAGCAGCGCAACGAGGACTGGACGGTCGCCGACGGCGACGAGGACCACGTCGTCGCCGACGAGGGCGACCCGATCCCCGCGGGCAACGACCACGGCGGCCTCCAGGGCGGCATCACGACCGGCGAACCGATCTACGGCGAGGCGTCCTGGCACGCGCCGACGTCGATCCCGAAAACCCAGGCGACCGTCGACTGGGAGACCGGCGAGGAGAAGGCGGTCACCGTGACTGGCCGCCACGACCCCTCGCTGCCGCCGCGTGCGGTGCCGGTCGTCGAAGCGATGCTGTACTGCACGATCCTGGATTTCATGCTGCTGGGCGGCCGCATCAACCCCGACCGGCTGGACGGCCACCCCGGCCAGTACGACACCGACTACCACCCGAGCAGTCCGCGCAACGAGTGAGCGCGCCTACCAGTCGCTGCTGGCGCGTGTTCGCTCAATCGATCGCGAACTCGCCCCACTGTTGAAGCACAGCGACCCCGATCAGCGTCAACGCCAGCCCGCCGATCAGACCGGCGATGTTGCCAACCCCGCCGGGGCTTGTCCACGCGGCCGACGCCCCGAGAAGCTCGCTGGCGGATGACCCCACGGTCAGCACGCCGAGGACCAATGCGGGAAGACCGATCGCACGCGGATTCTCCATAGACGGGTGTTCACCCCAGTCGTGCAAAGGAATACCGGCGTGACACACGAGTCGTGTGCTGGCCGACTGTGGCAGAGTTCACACCGGCCGTGTGCTCACCGGCCGAGCGCCACTGTACTCGCGGGGCGTTCGCCAGCGAAGTTGCTTTCCGGGCGGCGCACCGACTGCCGGACGAATGGACGCCGCACAGGAGACCCGCCGGAATCCCTACGGGATGGACGAGGACTGCCGGAACTGCCCCGGCCTCTGTGACCAGCGCGAGCGCGTCGTGCACGGCTACGGCGACGTGGGCGCTGACTTCGTGTTCGTCGCGGAGTCACCGAGCGCCGCAAGCGAGGCCGCGGGCGTGCCGCTTGTCGGCGACGACGCCGGCGAGCGCTTCCAACACATCCTCGGCAGCGTCGGCCTGAACCACTCGCTCCCGTCGAGCACTGAGCCGGAGCTCGCGAACGCGTACGTGACCCTGCTGTCGCGGTGTCGCCACCCCGACCGGGAAGCCACCGCCGACGAACGCACGCGATGCGAGCCGTACCTCAACGCCGACATCCGGATGATCAACCCCGAGGTGCTGGTGCCCGTCGGCCAGCGCGCGCTCACCGAGCTCGGCAAGGAGTACACCACCACCCCGGCGGACAGCCTGGCTGTCACCGAGTTGCACGGCGACACGGTCCGCGGGCGCGGGTTCGAACTGGTCCCGATGATCCATCCCCGCGAGCAGTCGGACGCACAGACCGACGCGTGGATCGACTTCTTCCTGTCGTTCAAGGACACCGACTACCGCCAGACGAAAGGCCGGCGGTCGCGGTAGGCCACCCGTCCGGCTACCAGTACGGGGTTGTCGTGGTGGTCCCCATCACACCCACGCCGACCACGCCGGCGACGGTGGCGGCGGCGACCACCAGCGCCACCAGCGCCGCGACCGATGTCGAGACGGTCGTCGCCGCGGCCACCAGTGCGCCGCCGACCACGGCGCTGATCACAAGCACTGTTCCCCGCGCGAACACACCCGCAGCGGTCACCATTACTGCGTGCTGTGTCGCCCCGCGTCTTAGCCGCCCCGGTCGACCCCGGACCGCGTCGTTCAAGCCACGCCAGCACCCACGCCATACTATGCCTGTCGCCGCCGTACTGGTTGACCCGCCACGTGATGGCCTGGTGTTGCCCACGCTGCCCGACGAAACGCCACTCTCGCCCAGTGAGGCCACCCGCCTCTACGAGGCGATGGTGGCCGACATCCTGCACGCGGTCGCGGAGAGCAACAGCGAGTTGCTCGTGAACTACCGCCCCGACGACCAGCTGCCCGACGCGGTGCCCGACGGCGACGCCGAATCGGAGGTGCGCGCGCTCGTCGAAGACGCCCTGGACGGCGACCAGCATGAAGCCGCGCGCGTGGAAGTGCAAGTCGGATCGTCGCGGTCGGCGCGGGTCGGCAACACGGTGACACACCTCCTGGAGAACGGCGGCGCGCAGTCGGTTGCCGTGATCGAGCCGGACGCGCCGACGCTGCTCCGGAAGGACATCGACAGCGCGACGATGAAGCTCCGCCGCAGCGAGGTCGTGCTCGGGCCGGCGGACGGCGGTGACGTGTACTTCGCGGGATTCACCGAGCCCGTGGACTTCAAGCGCGCCCTGGAAGCGCCGGCCGTCGAGAACGTGAACGCGCGCGCCGTCGACGCCGGCTACGACGTGGACTTCCTCCCGGGGCGGCGACGCATCGGGTCCGCAAGAGCGCTGCAGACACTGGTGGCCGCGATCCGGGCGCGCCACGCGTCGGGGCGGCTGGTGCCCGCCCACACCACCGCGATCATCGAATCACTCGGGCTTCGGGTGGCGGCTGACGAGTCCGGGCTGCCGGCGCTGCGCCGAACGTAGCCCCCCCACCCCGGATTTCGAATGTTGGGCGTGCTGATTGGGTGGGGTGGGGTGTGGGGACTGCTGCAGGATGACAGCAAGTGACACGGTGCGGGCGAACACCCCCACCCCGGATTTCGAGTGTTTCTCCAGAGCACAGCCCGGGGTCTACACGGTCGCGTCGTCGGCGTCCGCGATGGCCTCCTGGACCATCGTGGCGTCGACGTCCAACTCGTACTCGAAGAACTGGCCGCCGCCGCGCCCGTAGTTGCGGTCGTGCTGGCGCAGGAACCCCAACATCGACAGGTCGTTGAGGTGATCGTGAACGCTGCGCTGACTGAGCGGGTCGGAGGCGTACTCCGCGGCGATGTCGGCGTACACCTCGTACAGCTCCTTGGCACGCACTGGGGTGTCGTCCGCGATCGCGGTCTGTGTCACCGCCAACAGAACGTACTGCCCGTGGGTCGTCAGGTCCTTGATCGAGTCCTTGATGCGACCCCGCTCCACGCGCCGAACTGCCGTCTCGACGTCGTCCTCGGTGACCGTCTCGCGTTCGTCCTCGATGGCCACGTTCACCGACTCGCGGAGCAGGTCGATGGCCTGGCGTGCACTCCCCCGGTCCCGGGCCGCAAGCGCCGCGCACTGCGGGATCACGCCGCCCGTGAGCACGCCGCTGCTGAGCGCACGCTCGGCGCGGTCGTCGAGGATCGTGACCAACTCGTTGGCGTCGTAGGGCGGGAACTTGATCTCCCGCTCACAGAGCGTGTCCTGGACTTTCGGCGAGAGGTCGTTGCGGAACGTGTAATCGTTGGAGATGCCGACGACGGCGACCTGTGAGTCCTCGATGTTGCCGTTGGTCTTCGCGCGCGGGAGCTGGTACAACAGCATGTCGTCGTCGTCGAGGTTGTCGATCTCGTCGAGCACGATCAACACGGTGCCCTCGCGGGCTTCGATCTCGTCGAACAGCGCGTTCAGCACGTCGGAGGTGGACAGCCCGGTTGTGAGTGGGTCACTGTCGGTATCCCCACGCAGCTCGTTCACGAGTGCGATCGCTGCCTGATACGACGACGGATGGTGGTGGCAGTTCACTTCGACGCTGGTGACGCTGTCGACGCCGTCCCGGTCGTCGGCCTCGTACTCCAGGGCGTCCATCATGTACCGCGTGACCGCGGTTTTCCCGACGCCGGTTTTCCCGTAGACGAAGACGTTATCAGGCTCCCAGCCGTCGACGACATCCTGGAGGGCGTTGGCGTACTGGTCGATCTCCTCGTCGCGTTCGCGGATCTCCTCGGGCTCGTAGTGGTCCTTGAGGACATCCTTGTTGGCGAACAGCTCGACGCGGTCCCGGAACGGCGTCTTCATCGCTTGCCGAGAGTTTCTACCCACCGTTTCATAACACTTTGGTTCTCGTGTTTCGGCTGTTTCGGGTGTTTTGTCACGACTCGGACCGCGGCAGTGCAAACCGATGGCACGGTGTCACCGATCCCTGCCACCGTTGGGGGGTGGCCCCCGGAGCACACAGTCGAACATTTGCAGATCGGGGTGGGGGAGGGGGTGGGTGGGGTGTCCGCACCGCAAAACACTCGAAATACGGGGTGGGTGGGAGAGCCGACCCCGGGCTCGCCGGACAACGACAGTTTCAACCCTCCCCCCGTTCAATCGCGTCGTGTGCGGTGAGGTGGCAGAGCGGCCTATTGCGCCGGTCTTGAAAACCGGTGGCGTCACGCCTCCTGGGTTCGAATCCCAGCCTCACCGCTTCTCGACGTCTTTCGTGGGCAGTTACGGCACCACCGACAACACGACGTGCTCCTCGCCCGTCCCAGCCCGAGCCACTCGCTTGACCCCGGCCGAGTCGGATCGCGTGCCGCCCACGGCCGGCGAGCCGGCCGCACAGTCGCGCCCCGACCGCTACTGGGAACGGACTGTCGACCGAGCGGTCCTGTTCAATCCGGCCTGGGATTTCGCCGACTAACACTTGAGACTTGGGGTGGGGGACCGCGACCAGCGGCCGGATTGAGAAACCGTTTTGAGGCCAGCGGCGGACCAAGGGAGTATGGCAGAGATGGAAGACCCCTCGGGGCGGGACTGGGTCCACGACCCGGACGGCGAGCACGGCAGCGAGGGCGGCCGCAAGTACGGGCTGGCGGTGCTCTCGAAGATGACCGTGGAGGGCGAAGACTTCCCACTGGACGCCGCCGAGTTCGTCGCGGAGTACGGTGAATACCCGGTTCGGCTCAACCACCAGACGGTCGTGTCGGTGGCGGACATCTTCGAGCACATCGACGCCGACGAGTTCGAGACGAAAGTCGGATTCCACAAGACCGTCGGTGCTGCGCTCCAGGACGCCGACTTCCTCGATTACCACCCCGACGCCTAACGGTCGCCACGCGCTGGGCCACACGGGCCGGCCGGCCCCACCACAGCCGCTGGGGTGCTACTGTGGATTGTAGGTGGCGTCTTCGAAGGCGGTGTCGTCGCGGGCGGCCCACGCCGCCATCTCGGAGGTTTCGGCCTGCACTTTCTCTTCGAGCAGGTTCACCGCGACCGAGTTTGCGCCCTCCGGAATGATGATGTCGGCGTGTCGTTTCGTCGGTTCGATGAACTGCTCGTGCATCGGCTTCACCGTCGAGAGATACTGGTCCATCACGCCTTCCAGTTCGCGGCCGCGCTCGACGACGTCGCGCTCGATGCGGCGCAGGATGCGAACGTCGGCGTCCGTCTCCACGTAGATGTGGAGATCAAGCATGTCGTTGACCGTCTCGTCGGAGAGCGCCAGAATCCCCTCCAGCACGATCACGTCCGTGGGTTCGACAACAACCCGGTCGGCCTTCCGGACGTGTCTCTCGAAGTCGTACTGGGGCATCTCGATCGACTGCCCGGACAGCAAGGCGTCGATGTGTGTGCGAAGCAGCTCCCACTCGAACGCCGACGGGTGGTCGTAGTTGGCGTTCGCGCGCTCCTCGAAGGGGCGGTCCGAGAGGTCCTCGTAGTAGTTGTCCAGCGGAATCAGCGTCGCCGACTCGCCCACGTTGTCGGTGATCTCGCGGGCGACCGTGGTTTTGCCGGCACCCGTGCCTCCGGCGATGCCGATCGCGAACGACGGGATGGTCATTGACACAGCGAACGGCGGCGAGGCGTGTTGAATGCAGCGTTTTGCGGGCTGTACGCCCACCGCTGTCATGGCGGTGGCCCTGGGTCCACCACCGCGGTCCGTGCATGGCTTTTACTACCGTGGTCTGCTATACCGACGTATGAACGATGTGCGCCTCGAAGAGGCACTGTCAGCATCGCGCGTGACTGTCAGCGCGTCCGCGGCGGTGCCCGACGCCGCCACCACGCTTCGCGAGCACGACGCCACGGCTGCGGTGGTGCAACGCGCGGGCGACCTGGCGGGCGTGTTCACCGCCGACGCAGTCGTTGACGCCGTCGCCGACGGCCACGGGCTGGATTCGGTGACCGTCGCCGACGTGATGGCGGACACGCCGGTGTCGCTGTCGGTGGACGCGACGGTTGCGGACGCCATCGACGCCATGGCGCGCACCGGGGACGGGTGCGTGCTCGTCGTGGACGCCGACGCGGAGGCGATCGGTGTCGCGTCGGCCCAAGCGATCGCGGCGCTGGCGGCGACCAACGACCAGCGCCGCGGTTCCAGGCCGCCACTCGGCGGCCCCGATCGGACACCGGTCGGTGCGTCCGGCGGCGCACCGGGCGATCCTCCCGGATCACGTGACGGCGACCCCACGACGGCGGGGGCGAACACGTACTCCGAGCAGGGCGTCTGTGAGCGCTGTGGCGGGCTCGCGGCGGCGCTCGGACGCGTCAACGGCCGGCTGCTGTGTACGGAATGTCGGTCGTTGTGAACGAGCCGCCTGCACGCACCTTTACTCGGTCCCGAGTACTGCCGTTCGGGGCGGCTGTCCGTACGGAAACGCATTTACAGGCACACGCAGTGGCTCCGATACATGGCGATACGGACCCTCGACGACCTGGCGGCGGCCAACCGCGCGATCGGGGTGCGCGTCGACATCAACAGCCCGCTGACGGCCGCCGGCGGGCTGGCCGACGACGCCCGCCTGCGCGCGCACGTCGACACGCTCGCCGAACTGCTGGCTGCGGACGCGCGCGTCGCCGTGCTCGCCCACCAGGGCCGACCGGGCGGCGACGAGTTCGCGCGCCTCGAACGCCATGCCGACCGCCTCGACGCGCTCCTCGATGCGCCCGTCTCCTACTGCGACGCGACGTTCTCCACGGGGGCACGCGACGCCGTCGCCGACCTCGCACCCGGCGAGGCGGTCGTGCTTGAGAACACCCGCTTCTACAGCGAGGAGTACATGACGTTCGCCCCCGAGCGCGCGGCCGACACCGCGCTCGTCGATGGCCTCGCGCCGGCGCTGGACGCGTACGTGAACGACGCGTTCGCCGCCGCCCACCGCTCACAACCCTCCCTGGTCGGGTTCCCGGAAGTCCTCCCGTCCTACGCGGGGCGCGTGATGGAGGCCGAACTGGACGCACTCAGCGGCGTCGCCGACACGCCAACGCCACGCACGTACGTCGTCGGTGGCGCGAAAGTGCCGGACTCCGTGGAAGTCGCGGCCCACGCCCTCTCCCACGGGCTCGCCGACAACGTACTCGTGACCGGCGTGGTGGCGAACGTCTTCCTGGCGGCCACCGGTGTCGATCTCGGCCGGGCGTCGACCGACTTCATCCACGAGCGCGACTACGGGACGGAGATCGCGCGCGCGGCCGACCTGCTCGCGGCGCACAACGACGCCCTCCACCTGCCCGTTGACGTGGCCGTCGAGCGCGACGGCGCGCGGTGTGAACTCTCCACCGACGCCCTGCCCCCGGCCGGCGACGAAGCCGTCTGTGACATCGGCAGTGACACCGTCGACGCGTACGCCGACGTGCTGGCGGACTCCGAAACCGTCGTGGTAAACGGGCCGGCCGGCGTCTTCGAGGACGACCTGTTCGCCGACGGGACGCGTGGCGTCTTCGACGCGGCGTCGGAAGTCGAGCACAGCATCGTGGGTGGCGGCGACACCGCGGCCGCGATCCGGCGCTTCGACATCACCGGCTTCGACCACGTGAGCACGGGCGGCGGTGCCGCGATCAACCTCCTGACCGACGCCGACCTGCCCGCGGTGGCGGCGCTGCGATGACGGTGCGGCCCGCCAGCGGCACGGACATCGACACCGTCGCGGAGCTATGGGTCCAACTGGCCGCCGAGCAACGCGCCCACGGCTCGCACCTGCTGGCCGCCGAAAACCACGCCCAAGCCCGCGACCTGATCGGGCAGTACGTCCACGCCGACGGTGTCGCTGTCACGACCCAGGCCGGACGCACGGTCGGGTTCGTGATGTTTCACACCGAAACCGGGTTCTACGAGACCGACCGCACCCGTGGCGTCATCGACAACCTCTACGTTGCGCCCGGGTTCCGGGGCGACGGCCGCGGGTCGGCGCTGCTCACGCACGCCGAGCGCGAACTCCGATCACGGGGCGCGGACGCGCTGGCAATCGAAGCGCTCGCGGACAACGCGGCCGCCCGCCGGCTGTACGAACGCCGCGGCTACGCCCCCCACCGGGTGACCTTCGAGCAGTCAGTCGAAAACGATACCCACTCAAAGGATGACCCGTAACATCCGGGTGCGCCAAGGGAGCTTGGGTGGTCCAAGCACTCGATTTGTAATCGAGAGTTCGTGGGTTCAAATCCCACCCTTGGCTTGATACGCTGTTGCTTGCGTGCGCCGTCGTGTCGGGTCAGACGTGCGGTTCGAACACGTCCCGGTGGAGGCGTTCGGCCACCGCATCGAGGATCGCCTGGAGGTTCTGCGTGTCGTACTGGTTGTACGTCACCAGGCGGTCGAGCGCGGCTTCATCGTTGTCTTCGGCGTAGCGACGCCACAGCCGGACCGCCTCCCGACCGTCAACGTCGTCGACCTCCGCACGGTCGACCCCGAGGTCGCGTTCGACCTGCTTCAGCCCGCCGGTGAGATCCAGGCGTCGGCACGGATACATCAGGTCCAGGTGGGGGCTGTCCAGTGAGAGATCGAAGTGGTGCTCGAGGAACGGGGCGTCGAAGCGTTTGCCGTTGAACGACGCCACCATGGGCGCGTCGAGCAAGGCCTGTAGGCGCTCGGCCGTGAGGTCGCTGCCGCGGACGAGCGTGGTGGTGTCGCCGCCGCGGTGGACGCTGACCGTGGTGACGACGCTGCTGTGCTGGTCGAGCCCGGTGGTTTCGATGTCGAAGAAGGCGACGTCGTCGGCGACGTTCTCGTAGAGCCGCCAGAGCTCGCCCGACGGCAGCGCGTCGGCGAAAAACGACGTGTTGCCGGCGTCGAGGGCGCGCTCGGCGGCGTCGATGAACGAGTAGATGTTCTCGGCGGTGGCGTCCCCGATGCCGGGGCCGTCGCCGTCGAAGTCAGTCCAGTGTGTGACGCCGTGTTGCCAGAGGCGGCGTTCGGTCCGCTCGCCGACGCCGGCGGCCGGCAGAAACGAGTTCTCCACGCGCATATCCACGGCCTGGGGTGGCTGGCACATAGGCAGCGCGGTCTCCGGGCGGGTACGTGGTGCCGAGCGCTCGGTATCGGGGGCGCACTCGCTGGTGGGTCGTCGAGTCGCCGTCGCGTGGCAGTGAAGTCGGTCAAAAGTGGCCGTGGGCAGCGGCCACCCGATGTCAGAGGCACGTCCACCGGACCTGCAAGCTGACCGGTGAACGTATGTCTGTTGTGCGGCGGACATAGTCAATCTTCCCCCTTCACAGTAAGGTGTGGTTTGTGGTGCCGTGTTAGCGATGTGTACTGCGTGCCCATCGCCGACGGCGCGGGCTTACGCGAGGGGCGCGTCGAGCGCACGCGCAACTGCGTCCTCGACCAGCCCTGCACGGACGAGATCGCCGACAGCAGCCATGTCATCAGCCAGCGCCCGGTCGCCGGCGACCGGCTCGGACACCTCGCGCACGAGGTCGTACGCCGCGGCTGTGCCCGCACCGAGCGCGAGATCCGGATCGAGGAACTCCCGGCCTTGCGCGCCACACAGCAGCTCCACGCCAACCACGGTGGCGGCCTTCTCGACGGCCTCCCGGAAGTTGTACGCCGCCCCCGCGCTCATGCTCACGTGGTCCTCCTGTGCGCCCGACACCGACGCGTTGTCGAGTGTTGGCTGGCCGAGCGACCGCAGGTCGTTGACCAGCGACGCGGCCGTGTACTGCGGGATCATCAGCCCCGAGTGCAGCCCGCTGTCCGGGGCGAGGAACGGCTCCAGGTGTGGCTCCTGGGTTTCGGGGTTGAGCAGGCGGTCGGTGCGGCGCTCGCTGATCGCGGCGAGCTCGGCGAGCGCGCTGGCGGCGTACCCGAGGCGCAGCGCCAACACCTCGCCGTGGAAGTTCCCCCCGGAGACGACCGCCGCCCGGTCGGTGCCACTGGCCCGCGGCCCCACGCGGTCGCCGGCGAACACCAGTGGGTTGTCGGTCGCGCTGTTGAGCTCCGTCGCCACGGCCGCTCGGAGGTGGTCCAGCGCGTCCCGAACGGCCCCGTGGACCTGTGGCAGGCACCGAATCGAGTAGGCGTCCTGCACGCGGTCGCAGTCCCGGTGGTGGTCGAGAACCTCGCTGCCGGCGGTCAGGTTCCTGATGTGTCGCGCGCTCACCGCCTGCCCGTCGTGAGGGCGGACCTCGTGGATCGCGGGGGCACAGCTCGCCGTCGTGGACATCGTCACCTCCGTCGTGAGCGCGCCCGCGGTGTCCGCACTGCGGAGCACGCGCTCGGCGTCCACGAGCGCCAGCGCAGCCACCCCGGTGGTCAGTTGCGTGCCGTTGATCAGCGCGAGCCCCTCTTTGGCCTGCAGCGTCACCGGCTCCAGGTCGGCCGCCGCGAGCGCCTCGGCGGCGGGCATGCGCTCGCCCGCCACGTCGGCCTGCCCCTCGCCGATGAGCACGCGGCTCATGTGTGCCAGCGGCGCGAGGTCGCCGCTCGCACCGAGACTGCCCCGTGACGGCACCACGGGATGGACGCCCTCGTTCAGCAGCCCCACGAGCACGTCCAGGACGCGCTCGCGGATGCCCGAATACCCCTTCGCGAGCGCGTTCAGCCGCGTCACCAGGAGCGCACGCACCGCCGCCGTGTCGAGCTCGCTGCCGGCACCGGCGGCGTGACTACGCACGAGGTTCGCCTGTAGGGCTTCCCGGTCGGCGGCGTCGATGCGAGTGTCGCTCATGGACCCGAAGCCGGTGTTCACGCCGTAGACCGCTTCGTCGCCGCCGAGCACGTCCGCGATGCGGGCTCGCGACTCGCGCACCGCCTCGCGCGCGCCGGCGGCGATGCTGACGGGCGCGTCGTGTCGTGCAACCGCGTCGACGCCTGCCGGGGTCAGCGATTCGCCGTCGATGACGACGCCCTCGGTGGTCACGCCCCACCACCCCCGACGGCGACCGTGCCGTCCGTCAGCACGGCTTCGACGTTGTTCACACCGGGGTTGTACGGCAGGTGTACGTGGCTCGGGGCGTCCACGACGAGCACGTCCCCGTCGGTGCCTTCCCGGAGCGTGCCGGTGCCGTCCTGGCTGCGGTCGAGTGCGCTCGCGGCCCACGCGGTCGCGGCCAGCACCGCGTCCGCGGGCGCCATCCGCATCCCGTTGCACGCCAGGGATACGACGAACCCCATGCTGTGGGTGTAACAGTTCGGGTTCAGGTCTGTGCCGAGCGCGACCGGCGCGCCCGTGCGGTTGTCGGCTGCCGCCAGGAACTGCTGTGGGTCGGCGTACGCTTCGTCCAGCACGAACGCCGTCGCGGGGAGCAACACGGGCGTCACGCCGGCGTCGGCGAGGGCGGCGGCGTCCTCGGGCGTGGCGTGCAGGAGGTGGTCGGCGCTGGTCGCCCCGAGGTCGGCGGCGAGCTGCGCGCCCCCCAGTCGGGTGAACTCCTCGGCGTGAAGCTTCGGCGCGAGTCCGTGCTCGCGGCCGGCATCGAGGATCCGGCGGGACTGCTCGACGGTGAACACGTCCGCCTCACAGAACACGTCGCAGAACCTCGCAGGGCCGTTGGCGGCCGCCGGGAGCTGGTCGGCGATCACCGCGTCGACGTAGGCGTCGGCGTCGGTGTCGTCGGGCACGGCGTGCGCGCCGAGGAACGTGGTCACCACGTCGACGGGGTGCTCGGCGGCGGCGGCCGCGATGGCGTCGAGCATGCGACACTCCGTCTCCGTGTCCAGCCCGTAGCCGGTCTTCACCTCGGCGGTCGTGGTGCCGTGGGCGAGCATCACGTCGAGTTGCGCGGTGAGGTTCGCCACCAGGGCGGCGTCGCTGGCCGCGCGCACGGCGTCAACCGTCCGGAGGATGCCACCGCCCTCGGCGAGGATCTCCTGGTAGGGCTTGCCGCGGAGCTTCGCGGCGAACTCGTCGCTGCGGTCGCCCGCGAACAGGGCGTGCGTGTGCGGGTCAACGAACCCAGGGAGCACGGTCTTCCCGGTGGCGTCGATCGCCGTGGTGGCGTTCTCGGCGGGGTACGCCGCGAGCACGTCCGCGGTGTCCCCGACCGCGGCGACCGCGCCGTCGACGACCGCAACCGCGCCGTCGGCGTGCGTTTCGAGCGTGCTCCCACCCGCAGCGGGGCCGACGACCAACTCGCGCGCGCCGTGCACGACCGCGTCGAGGCTGCTCATTGCGCCCCCGCGAGGAAATGCGCGATCGTCCGTGCGGCGGCGTCGACGGTCCGCCCGCCGGTGTCGAGGGTGGGTGCCGTTTCGACGAGTTCGAACCCGCGGATGCGGTCGTCGCTGGCGGCCAACGCCTCCACCAGCGCGAACAGCTCCCGGGGCTGGATGCCGCCCGGTGTCGGCGCGCTCGCACCCGGGTAGGCGGCGTCGAGCACGTCGATGTCCACGCTCACGTAGACGTGATCCACGCCGTCGAGGGCCTCGCGCGCGACGTCCAGGCTGCCGTCGCGGTCAGCGGCGACGGCGTCGCTCGTGACGATGCGGCCGCCCTGCTCGCGAAGGAACTCGGCGTACACGGTGGTGGTTTCGAAGTGGCGCCCGCCGACGACAGCGAGCGCGTCCAGCCCGGCGTCGAACAGCTGTCGGTACGGCGTCCCGCTGGTCGGGCCACGGTCACCGACCGCCCGGCAGTCGAGGTGCGCGTCGACGCTCACGACACCAACCGCGCCGTTGTCCGCCGCGACGAGGGGCGCGACGTTCGCGTACGACAGGGAGTTGTCGCCGCCGACGAACACCGGCAGCGCCGCCGTTTCGTGGACCTCGGCGGCGGCTTCGCGGACCGCCGCCTGTGTGTCGGCCACGTCGCCGTCGGGGAGCACGACGTCACCGAGGTCCGCCACCCCGGAGACGGCCCCCGCGTCGAAATGGTGGGTTTTCACGCCCGCCAGCGACTCCCGGATCGCGGACGGCCCGTCGCGCGCCCCCCGACGGCCGATCACCGCGCCGTCGTACGGCTCGCCGACGAGGACGGCGTCGTAGTCGTCGGCGTCACTGGGTGTCGGGACCGGCTCGACGACGCCCCCGAACTGCTCGTCCCGGGGATCGGTGCTCGTGGGCGCCCAGTCGGTCGCGTCCTGGAACATCACTGCTCACGCTCCGCGTCCCGCATCGGAACGGTGACGCCGGACGCGTCCGCCTCCACGAGCGCGTCCGCGTAGCCGGCGTCGGCGTGCCGGATCACGCCCATCCCGGGGTCGGTGGTGAACACCCGCCGCGCCGTCTCGGCGGCGGCGTCCGAGCCGTCGAGCACCACGTGGTTGTTGGTGTGCAGTGAGTTTCCGATCCCCACACCGCCGCCGTTGTGGACGCTGACGATGTCGGCGCCCGCCGCCGTGTTGAGGAGTGCGTTCAGGATCGGCCAGTCGGCGACGGCGTCCGTGCCGTCCCGCATGGCCTCGGTTTCGCGGTTGGGGCTGGCGACGCTGCCGGCGTCGAGGTGGTCGCGGGTGACGACGATCGGGGCCTCGATCTCGCCGCTATCGACGAGCTCGTTGATCCGAACCGCGAACCGGGCGCGCTCGGTGAGGCCGTCGTCCGCGGCGCAGTAGCCAAGCCAGCACACCCGACTGGGCAACCCCTGGAACTGGACGTGTTCCTGCGCGAGGTCGATCCACCGGTGCAGGTCGTCTTTCTCCGGGAACAGCTCCGTGACGGCCCGGTCAGTGCGGTGGATGTCAGCGGGGTTCCCGGACAGCGCCACCCACCGGAACGGCCCCTTCCCGCGGCAGAACAGCGGCCGGATGTACGCCGGCACGAACCCCGGGAAGTCGAACGGGTCGTGGGACTCCCCCGCGGTTGTCGTCACGTCACCGCGGTGGGCGGCGACCTGCCCACGGATGTTGTTCCCGTACTCGAAGGCGACCGCGCCCGCGTCCTGCATCGCGAGGACGGCGGCGACGTGGCGCGCCATCGTGTCCATCGACGCCTCGCGGTACGCGTCGGGGTCCTCCTCCCGCAGCTCGTCGGCGTCCGCGACGGTGTACCCGCTCGGGTAGTAGCCCGCCAGTTCGTCGTGCGCGCTCGTCTGGTCGGTGACCACGTCCGGCACGAAGTCGCGGTCGAGCATCCCCTCCAGCACGTCCGCGGCGTTGCCGTGAACGCCGACGCTGTAGGGGTCGCCCGCCTCCGCGGCTGCTGTCGCGCGCTCGATGGCCTCGCCGAGGTCGTCGGTTCTCTCCATGCAGTAGCCGGTCTCGATGCGGCGGTCGATGCGGGCCTCGTCGACCTCGGCGGCGATGCAGACGCCGTGGTTCATCGTGACCGCCAGCGGCTGCGCGCCACCCATCCCTCCGAGGCCGGCGGTCGCGACGATCTTCCCGCGGAGGCCGTCGTTGTCGGGGTAGTGGTCGCGGGCCAGCTCCGCCAGCGTCTCGAAGGTGCCCTGGATGATCCCCTGCGTGCCGATGTACGCCCACGAGCCCGCGGTCATCTGGCCGTACATGATCTTGCCCTCGGCCTCCAGTTCGTGGAACTGCTCCCAGTCGGCCCAGTTGCCGACCAGGTTCGAGTTCGCGATGAGCACGCTGGGCGCGCGCTCGTGGGTTTCGAAGACCCCCACCGGTTTCCCGGACTGCACGAGCAGCGTCTCGGCGTCCGCAAGCGTTCGGAGTTCGTCGAGGATGGCGTCGTAGGCGTCCCACGACCGGGCGGCCCGTCCGGTGCCGCCGTAGACAACGAGGTTCTCGGGGTCCTCTGCCACCTCGGGGTCGAGGTTGTTGTTCAGCATGCGCAACGCGGCTTCCTGTCGCCAGCCCTCGCACTCGATGTCGGTGCCGGTCGGCGCGCCCCGATAGGCCTGCCACTCGGCGGACGGCTCGCTCGTCTCCGCCGCCGCGCTTGGTGTGTCCATACAGCACACTCGGCGCGCGTGATCATGACGCTACACCCGCCACTAGACGGGTCGTTTATGGGTGGTCGCTGTGGGCTGGGCGTATGCAGCAAGCGACGCTCCGGCTCGCCGGGTCCGGGAGCGCGTACGCCGCCGCCACCGCAAACACCGACGCGCGCATGCAGTTGTGGTGCAACGACCACTGCGACCTCCTGGAGATCAGCGGCGGCGGTGTGGCGCGCGTGCTCGCCGCCGTCGACGCCCGCGTCGGCATCCGCGATCGCGTCACCGAAGGCGACACCACGGTTGCTGTGACCGAGGCGTGCCTGCGCGCGGCGACCGCCGATGGCGTTGAGGACACGCTCGCCGCCCACGGCTGCCTGCTCGTGCCACCGCTGACCTACGATGACGGCCAGAAACACCTCCAGGTGCTCGCGCTTTCGCCGGCGGCGCTCACCGACGTGTACCACGCCCTGCGCGCGGACTACGAGATCACGGTTGCGGACAAACGCGAGGTGAGCGCGCCCGCTAGCGCGGCCCCAGGCACCCAGGCGGCCGATCTGACAGCCCGCCAGGCCGCCGTGCTCCGTGCTGCCGTCGACGCCGGCTACTACGAGCGACCCCGCGAAACCACCACCGCCGCCCTCGCCGACCGGTTCGACATCGCGCGGTCCACGCTCGAAGAACACCTGCGGCGCGCCGAGGGGAAGCTCGCGCGGGCCGCCGTCCGCGACTAACGGCGGGCCCGATACCACAACACTTCTGCGGCCCGCACACCCAGCCCGGTGTGTGCGTCGATTCGCTGGCGTGGTTCTCGGCGGCGTGCTCGCGCAGGCCGCCATTCTCGGAACGTTCGGCCAGCTCAGCCCCCACCACCCGGGCGCGGTGGTGGTGGCGTTCCGCGTGAGCACCACCGGCCTCATCGGCGGCTACGTCGCGGCCGCGCTCGGTACACACCACCCCCTGCGGACCGCGACTGCGGCGGGCGCCAGCGCCGGTGTCGGTGTCGGCGTGGCGTTCTGGTGGACGGTGCTGTACGGCGACACCGTGGGCGTGTTCCACCAACTCCACTACGTGCTCGCGACCGCGCCGATCCCTGGCCGGCTGGTGCGCACCGCACCCCGGGCGGTCGCCGCGGGCGCGGCGCTGCTCGTCGCCGCGGCGTTCACCGCCGGGGGGTACCTGGGTGGCTGGATGGTGGCGACGACGCGGGCGGCACGCCGGGACTGACGCGGCCGCGACCACCACCCGAATCACAACGCCTTAGCGTGCGCGGCGGCGTACGCTGTGAGGGAATGACGCTACTGACCGCCGACACCGTAGTGCAGGACGCGGACCGCGTGCTCCAGGACGGAGCCGTGGTGGTTGTTGACGACCGGATCACGGCGGTCGGCGACCGCGCCGCGCTGGCGGACGCCTACCCCGACCACGAGCGGATCGACGTGGACGTGCTCGCGCCCGGGCTGGTGGGTGCCCACGTGCATTCGGTGCAGAGCCTCGGCCGCGGGATCGCTGACGACCAGGAGCTGCTGGACTGGCTGTTCGACCACGTGCTCCCGATGGAGGCGGGGCTGGACGCCGCCGAAATGCGGGCGGCGGCCGACCTGGCGTACCTGGAGTTCGTCGAATCCGGCACCACCGGCGTCGTCGATCACCTCTCGGTCGATCACGCCGGCGAGGCGTTCGGGGCGGCCGCCGACAGCGGCGTGCGCGCGCGCCTCGGGAAGGTGCTCATGGACAAGGACTCCCCGGACGGCCTCCAGGAGGACACCGACGCGGCGCTCGCCGAGACGGAGGCGCTCATCCGCGAGTGGGACGGCGCTTGTGACGGGCGCATCCAGTACGCGATCACCCCGCGGTTTGCGGTCTCGTGTACGGAAGCGTGTCTGCGTGGCTGCCGCGCGCTCGCGGACGAGTACGGCGTTCGCATCCACACGCACGCAAGCGAAAACCAGGGCGAGATCGAGACCGTCGAAGCCGAGACCGGCAAGCGCAACATCCACTGGCTGGACGACGTCGGGTTGACCGGCGAGGACGTGGTGCTTGCACACTGCGTGTGGACCGACGACAGCGAGCGCGCGCTGCTCGCGGAGACGGGCACGCACGTCACGCACTGTCCGTCCTCGAACATGAAACTGGCCTCGGGCGTCGCGCCCGTCGCGGACTACCGCGAGCGCGGGATCAACGTCGCGCTCGGTACCGACGGCCCGCCGTGCAACAACACCCTCGACGGGTTCGCGGAGATGCGCCAGGCCAGCCTCCTGGGGAAAGTCGACGCCCTCGATCCGACCGCGCTGCCCGCCCGCAGCGTCTTCGAGATGGCGACGCGCAACGGCGCGAAGGCCGCGGGCTTCGAGAACGTGGGGCGGATCGCGGAGGGATGGACGGCGGACCTCGTGGGCCTCAGCACCGACGCCGCGCGCTCGACGCCGATCCACGACCCGTACTCCCATCTGGTGTACGCCGCCCACGGCGACGACGTGACGCTCACGATGGTTGCTGGCGACGTGCTCTACCGGGACGGCGCCCACGTCCGGATGGACGCCCCCGCGATCCGGGAGCGCGCCCGCGAGTTCGCCGCCGAACTCTGACCCGCCGGCCGCCCGGGCCGACACGCAGCGTTGCGGTATGGCTGCCCGTGCCACACCCGTTCCAAGCCGAGACGTACTTCAACCACGACAGATTTTGCGGGGACATGACCGAGAGTGGTCCGCTGGAGAATATGCTCGCGCAGATGGAGCAGGCGCGCGAGTACGTTGACATCGACGACGGCATCTACGAGCGACTGAAGTCCCCCGAGCGAACGCTGTCCGTCAGTCTCCCGGTGCGCATGGACGACGGCAGCGTGGAAGTGTTCGACGCCTACCGCTGCCAGTTCGACAGCGCACGCGGCCCCTACAAGGGCGGCATCCGCTACCACCCGACCGTCTCCGAGGAAGAGGTGTCCGCGCTGGCCGGCTGGATGACCTGGAAGACCGCGCTCGTCGACCTGCCGTTCGGCGGCGCGAAGGGGGGCATCGTCTGCAACCCCAAGGAGCTCTCGGACAACGAGATCGAGCAGCTCACCCGCCGCTACACCGAGGGCATCCGCCGGATGATCGGCCCGGAGACGGACATCCCCGCGCCCGACATGAACACCGACCCCCGCACGATGGCGTGGGTCATGGACACCTACTCCGTCTACCAGGGGTACGCGGTTCCGGAAGTCGTCACCGGCAAACCCCCGGAGATCGGCGGCACCGACGGCCGCGTGGAGGCCACCGGCCGCGGCGTCTCCATCATCACCGAGGAGACCTTCGAATACTTCGACACCGACATCCAGGACGCCGACGTGGCGATCCAGGGCTTCGGAAACGTCGGCAGCGTCACGGCCGATCTGCTCTCCGAGCGCGGCGCGAACATCGTCGCCGTCTCGGACGTGACCGGCGCGATCCACGACCCAACCGGGCTCGACATCGCCGACGTGCAGGCGTACGCTGACGCCAACGGCGGCCGCCTGGAGGGGTACGACGCCGAACCCATCTCCAACGACGACCTCCTCACGCTGGACGTCGACGCCCTGATCCCCGCCGCGATCGAGGACGTCATCACCGTCGACGTGGCCGAACGCCTCGCGGCCGACGTGATCGTGGAAGCCGCCAACGGCCCGACGACCTTCGACGCCGCCCAAGTCCTCAGCGACCGCGGCGTCCCCGTCGTCCCGGACATCCTCGCGAACGCCGGCGGCGTCATCGTCTCGTACCTCGAATGGGTGCAGAACAGCCAGCAGTACTCCTGGGACGTCGAGGAGGTCAACCGCGACCTCCGACAGCGGCTCACGGGTGCCTTCGACGAGATGCTGGTGGCCTACGAGGACCGCAACATCCCGACGCTGCGCACCGCCGCCTACACCATCGCCTTGGAGCGCAGCGCGGACGCCCACGAGTTCCGCGGGCTGTTCCCGTAACCCAACCCGAGGAGTTAACCCCGCTGCCCTCACAGCCCGGGGCATGAGCCACGAGGCGGTGTTCGTCGACCTCGACAACACCCTCTACCCCTACCAGCCGTGCAACGAGGCGGGCCAACAGGCGGCCTGGGAGACAGCCACCGACCGCGGCTACGACGTCTCGCGGGCGGCGTTCGAATCGCTGTACTCCCGGGCGCGCGCCGCGGTCAAACGCGAGGTTTCCGAAACCGCAAGCGCCCACGACCGCGGCCTCTACTTCAAGCGCGCGATCGAACTGCAGGCGGGCACCCCCAACGCGGCCGACGCGCTGGCGCTGGCCGACGCCTACTGGGACGCCTACATCGACGCGCTGTCGCTTTTCGACGGCGTTCGGGAGACACTAGACCGCCTCCGTGACGCCGGCCTGGACGTGGCTGTGGTGACGAACCTGACGACGCGCGTGCAGCTGCGGAAGCTCGCGGCCACGGGGCTGGCCGACCGCGTCGACTGCGTGCTCACCAGCCAGGAAGTCGGTCGCGAGAAACCCGCGAGCGTGATGTTCACCGTGCCGCTGGCACGCCTCGGTGTCGCACCCGCGGACGCAGTGATGGTCGGCGACTCGGTGGCGTCGGACGTCGTGGGCGCGAACGGCGTCGGGCTGACGAGCGTGCTGTGCAACAACGACCGCACGGGGCTGACCGGCCGCGAATCGCCCGACCACAGGATTGAATCGTTCCGGGACGTAACGGACGTGGTACTGTAACCATGCTCGCCCGTGAACGCGTCGACGTGGTGGACTACGCACCGGCACTGAGTGACCTCACGCCCGGCCGCACCGGGAACCTGAGCGTTCGCGACGGCGACCGGTTCGCCGCGACGCCGACCGGCGTCCCCTACGACGGCTTCGACGCCAGCGACGTGCCCGTGGTCACCCTCGACGGTGACGTGGTCGCCGGCGAGATGACGCCCACCAGCGAGGTCCCGATGCACACGGGCATCTACCAGCGCCTTGACGCGGGCGCGATCGTGCACACGCACTCGCCGTGGGCGTCCACACTGGCGGTGCTGGGCGACGAACTCCCCCCGATCCACTACATGATCACGGCGGTCGGGCGGCGCGTCCCGGTCGCGGAGTACGCGCCCTACGGCTCCGACGATCTGGCCGAACTCGTCGTCACGGAGATGGCCGACGCGGACAGCGACGCCTGCATCCTCGCCCACCACGGCCTCGTCGTCGTCGGCGACGATCTGGCCGACGCCGTCGAGAACACCATCCACGTCGAGGAGCTGTGCAAGGTGTATCTGCGGGCGCGCCGCCACGGCGACCCGGACACGCTCACCGACGACCAACTGGCCGCCGTCGAGCGCCGGTTCCAGTCCTACGGGCAGGGCGGCGACTGAGCCACCGTCCGCGGCTCACAGCGCCCGGTTCGCGAAATGCGTGAGCGTCAGCATCGCGACCACGAGCATCCCGAAGCCGGCAACCGCGAACCACGCCGACGCGATCCGCGGGGACGCAGTCACGTCGGGCGCGCCCACCCACACGGCCCCGCCCGTGGTCGCCGTCACCAGCCCGTAGACGTACGCCCGGATGCATTCGTAGCCCACTCCCACCACGTCCATGTCTCGCTGTCGTGTTCGACTGGCTATATTTGTTCGGGTGTTTCTCACGCCCGCTCACACAGTGTGTTGTGGTGAACGCCCGCACACGAGCCCGAAACTCGAAGTACTATAACAGCGGCGCGGTGACCATAGAGACATGACTGACGTGGATGTCGCCGTGGTTGGTGGTGGGCCAGCGGGGTCGACCGCTGCGTACGCGGCCGCCGACGAAGGCGCTGACGCCGTCGTCTACGAGAAGGGCGTGCCCCGAAGTGACCGCGACCGCCTCGGCCCCGACTCGACGGACGCAGCCGGCTTCCTGGATTACTGGCTGGACGTCGCCGGCCTCGATGTCGCGGACATCCCCGACGACGTGATCGAACACGACCTGGCCGACGCCGAGTTCATCGGACCCACCGAGCGCGTGACCGTCGACCGGACCGGCATCGACAACGACTACGACGCCTTCGGGTTCACCTTCCATCGCGCCCGCTTCGACGACTGGCTCCGGGATCGCGCCGAGGCCGCCGGCGCGCGCTACGAGGCCGGCACCACGGTGAAGACGGTGGACTCACACATCGACGGTGACGGCCACGAGCACACCCTCCACCTCGGTGGTGGGGAGACGGTCACCACCGAGTATCTCGTGCTCGCCGACGGCCCCCAGCGTCAGATCACCATGCGCGTCCTCGACCCCCTGTTGCCCGCGGACACGCAGGCCAGCACGGTGCTCAGCCCGCCGGACGCCAACCACATCGCGTACCAGGAGTACCGCCAGTTCCCGGACGACGTCTTCGACGACGCCTCCCTGAAGTTCTGGTGGGGATGGATGCCCGGCGAGACCGCCTACCCCTGGGTGTTCCCGAACCAGGGCAACGTCGCCCGGGTCGGACTGACGATGCCCATCGGCCTGGACATCGCCGACTTCGACCCCGACGACTGGCGGCTGCTGCGCGCGGACGACGACAAGATCCCGTCCGGCAGCGAGTACATCCACCGCTTCCTCACCGAGGTGTACGGCGACGAGTACGACATCGACACGGCGTTCCCGATCGTCGACGACCACGGCAAAGCCGGCGGCACGGAAACCTACCCGATCTCGTCGACGCAACCCATCGAATCACCGGTCGAGGCGGGCATCGCCGTCACCGGCGGCGCGATGGGCGCGACCTCGGCGTTCCACGAGGGCGGCGACCACGTCGCCCACCGGACGGGCCTGCTTGCCGGGCGGCTGGCGGCCACGGAGAGCCTCGAGGAGTACAACGACGCCTGGCACGACGCCATCGGCGACGAGGTGAAACGCAACGTCGCAATGGCGAACATCGTCGGGTCGTTCGGCCCCGACGACTGGGACGACACGATCCGCATCACGCGATCGATGCTGGACGCCACCGACACCGGCAGCGTCATCTCCAAGTCCAGTGCGCGCTCGGCCGCCGGCGGGCTCAAGCTCTACGGCAAATACCGGAAAGCGAAGTTCGGGCTGCGCAACGGCCGCTACGTGAGTCTGCACGCGTCGGATTACTCGCTGTAACGGCGTGATGTCGCAGCGCTGACCACCCGCTCGCTGGTTCCGTAACTGGTTCCCTGTCGGGACCCAAACCCCCAGCGTATGCTATCCGAAGGTACCACCGCACCCGACTTCTCGCTTGCCAACCAGGACGACGAGACGGTGTCGCTCTCGTCGTTCGCGGGCCAACACGTCGTTGTCTACTTCTACCCACGCGCCGACACGCCGGGCTGCACGAGCGAAGCCTGCGAGTTCCGCGACAACTGGGGGCGCTACGACGACGCCGGCGTGCCCGTCGTCGGCATCAGCGACGACCCCGTCTCGGAGCTCGCGGCGTTCAAGGACAAGTACAACCTGCCTTTCGATCTGTTGAGTGACGCCGGCGGCGAGGTGGCGACCGCCTACGAGTCCTACGACGAACAGGAGATCACGGGCGAACTGATGGACGTGACGCTTCGCAACACGTACGTCATCGGTCCCGACGGCACGATCACCGCCGCCTTCGAGGGCGTCGACCCCGAGGGGCACGCCGACGAGGTGCTGGCCGCCATCGAGGACGCCGCGTAGTCGACACCGTTTTCTTCCATGTGCCCGACACCCAGGCTGTGAGCCGAGACCACGACAAACTGGTGCGCGACGAGGTGCCTGACGCCATCCGCGAGGACGGAGAGACGCCAGTCACGCACCGCGCGTCGGGCGAGGAATACCGCGACCGCCTCGCGGACAAACTCCTCGAAGAGGCCACGGAGTTCGCCGAGAGCCGCGCCATCGCCGAGATCGGCGACGTGCTGGACGTCGTCGACGCGATCTGTGCCGCCCGCGACATCGACCGCGACTATCTCGAGGACATGCGCGCCGCGAAAAGCGACGAGCACGGCGGCTTCGTCGAGGGGATCGTCCTGGACGGCGTCGAACCGACCCCCGAGCACAAACACGCCGACTGGGAGGAGCCCGAGTAACGCCGCGCTTACCATCCTCGGGGTGTATCCGTGTCCATGGACTGGACCGAAGTCACCCGCCAGACCGGCCGCGAGTGGGAGCGCGCCGACGGCAACGCCATCGTTCGCGCACGCCGGACCGCCGGCGGCGACTGGGCGGTGACGTACGAGCGCCTGACCCAAGCCCCCGAGGGCTCGACGTACGAACGCACCACAGCCCCAACCGAGGACGACGCCCTCGCGGTGGCCGCCGAGTTCCGCGACTGACCGGAACCCAGCGCCCGCTACGGGCACCCACGTTCCCACGCACCGATAATTAGCTTCCACGTACATGTTCTGGGCGAGGATTGCCAGGGGTACCGGGCGGCACCCGCCCACCCCACAGTAGACATGTCTCACACACAGCCCACCACCACCTCGGACGTACTGCACCGGTTCTGGCGGCGCTACGAGTCGTTCATCTGGTGGACGATGGACGCAGTCGGCGTCGCCAGCTCCGTCCGTGCGAAGATCCTGTTGGCGGTCACGATCCAGTTCGCGGTGTCGCTTGCCCAGGTCGTCGTGCCGGTGTACTTCTCGGGGCCGGCACGCATCACGGCGGTCGGCGTGCTCGTCGTGGGCGCGACCCTGGCGCTCGTCAACACCGTGCTGGTCGTCGAACGGGACATCGTCGACCCCGTGACCGGGCTGCAGGCCGCGGCCACGCACATCGCGGAGGGCGATCTCGCGGCCGGTGACCTGCCCCGCGCCGACGGCCAACAGGACGAGATCGGCGCGCTCGTCGACGACTTCGCGGCGATGCACAGCCACCTCCGGGTGGTCGCCGCGCAGGCCGAAGCGCTCGCCGACCACGACTTCGACGCGGCCGTCCTCGAAACCTCGCTTCCCGGGCGGTTCGGCGCGTCG
Organism: Halobacterium salinarum DSM 3754; assembly: GCF_008124605.1. GTDB lineage: Archaea > Halobacteriota > Halobacteria > Halobacteriales > Halobacteriaceae > Halobacterium > Halobacterium salinarum. The sequence continues at coordinate 59,928 of NZ_VRYN01000003.1, read as the reverse complement.
CTGCGCCGGATGACCGCGAGCCTGGATCGGTACATCGACCGCATCACGGCCGACCGGGAGCGCTCCACGCTCCTGAACTACCTCGTCAGCCACGACGTTCCCAACGTGGTGAACGTGCTCAGCGGCCGCCTGCAGTTGGCGCGCCGCCAGACTGACGCCCAGGCCGTCCGCGATCACCTCGACGTCGCGGACCGGCAGGTCTCGAAGATCGAGGAGGTCTGTGACGTCGTCGGGAAGCTCACGCGCGACGACGGCGCGGCGGCGATCGACGTCGTCACGCTGCTCGACAGTGAGGTGGCGCGGGTCACGGAGTCGTACCCGGACGCGCAGGTCAGCGCCGATCTCCCGTCACCGCCGTGCCGGGTTCGGGGCAACGAGCTGTTGAACTCCGTGTTCCGGAACCTCATCACCAACGCCGTCGAGCACAACGACGCCCCGACGCCTCGGGTCGCAGTCTCGGTCGCGGTCGAGGCCGAATCGGTGACGGTGCGGGTCGCGGACAACGGCCCCGGCCTGGACGTCTCGGACAGCGAGTCGTTCTTCCAGCACCGGCCGGTCGGAACGGGGTTGAACATCGTGCACACGGCCGTGCGGACGTTCGGCGGGACGGTGACCGTCGCCGACAGCGACCTCGGTGGCACCGCCTTCGAGGTGGCGCTGCCGCGGGACGCCGAGTCGCCGTCACGCACCGTCCGGCGGCCGGTCGATCCGCCCACCGTGAGCGACTAGCCTACACTTAGCGTGTCACGGGAACACTCACAGCCATTTTGCTTCGGTGCAACTCGGCGTAAGAAGTACTTGGATAGAGACAGCTAACAGAATGAAATGCAAGATACAGAGCTTCTGTGCAGCGACAAATCGTGTCGGGAAAGAAAGCCTGTGGAATGCTAGAAGTCAGTAATGACTAGTAGACTTCCTCCTGTAATTAATATATACTACAAACGACAAGAGGATATTTGATGTTGATAGCTGTTAGCCGTTGAGGACTTGTAAAAGGGGAGAAAATAAGGATAGAGGCTCTGAAGATTCCATATCCGACCGAGAAATACGATGAAAGAGATGAAGTAATTCGGTGCTAAAAGGTACGTGTATGCTCACCCCCGGCGACGAGGAATCCCTCCTTTTGGATATAAAAGAGGGAATCCAGTATGCGCTCTATCTCGGCAAACAGGAGGGGCGATTTACCGAAGACGAAATCCATCTCGATAAGATTCGCCTGAACAAACTCCAGTATATTGTTAACGAGGACCACGACTTGGGACTAACTTTCGGCTGGTTCAAGTACGGTCCCGCGCCCGAGGATGTTACCACAGATACTGGAGTAGCGCTAGGTCCTCAACCGGGGGATGATATCGCACACTTAGAGGAAAGTAGACTGCCGAGCAAAGACCACCATTCGACTGAAGAATTTGCGTACTATTTCCTTAGGGAACTTGACGACGAATTTGATAGAATCGCGACTGCAGAGGAGACGAAGGTCTACTTGGTAAGCTTCTACGATGAGTATGCGCCAAAGGATGAATATGCTGCTCGATTCACTGACTTGTATAAGGCCAGCGCACGCCTCCAACAAACGCTTGACGCAATCGGTGACGGGAAAGATTGGCACCAGAACTCGACAGAGTTCTATTATGAACTGGACAAAGAGTTCCTCCCAGTGAGTGAGGAAGTATCGAAGCTTGAGTCCCTGGAACACACTCTAGAGCCGCTTGAAGAATACCGGAAGTTGCTGACCAGTATTATTTCGGAAGCTGGCACAGAAGACAATTTATCATCGAGTCAGCAAGCTTTTATTAATAATGTCATTCGGAAGTTCTATAACACGGTCTGGGACTTTGTGGGTCAAGAGATATCTCTTGAGACGATACGGGGAGAAAACGTCGATGAGCTTCGTCCAAAGGTCAAGACGAATGTCGAGAAGTACCGGGGCGGCTTATGGAAAGACGAACTCAACTCACTGGCAGAGAGGAGAGAGTCAGTTGGATTGGACCCAGAAATAGAGGATATAGAGAAACTAGAGTCGGGGGGAAACGGAGAGGATGACGAGCAGTCGCTAGATGAGGAAATGGTTAAACGTGTCTCGGAAATGGGCGCAGAGGTGATTAGCGATTGAGCTTCCCAGAACATGGGGACCTCATTCACGTTGATTTTACGCCTTCCAATGACTCCGAACCGGGCGAATTTGAGGATCCTCATCCGGCAGTTGTAGTCCAATATACTAAGTCCGATGACAGAGCAGTGGTCGTTGCTCCAGTTTCATCGCGTGACAAGCAAAGCCGCTCTCGTGAAGTCAGACTTCCCGGAACAGTTGACGGGCTAGACAGTGACTCAGTAGCTATTCTGAATTTAATAACAACTGTATCATTTGAGGGGCGAGTGAGACCGAAGGGCGATGATTCAGGTTCGTGGCGTCTCGGAAAGGTTCCGCCCCGGAAGATGGAAGAGATACAAGAAAAACTCGAACTTCTGTTCCGAATTTAGCTATATCGTCAATCGGTAGACGTTCTCGGATAAAGGTCTTTGACGTCCTCGTAGTAGCCGTGGGGGCCGGAGTTAAATATGCACGGATTAAATCTTTTTGAAGTGGTAGATACAAATACACTTCACGAATTAGCGGCTTGTGTTTACTTCCACCTTATGCTGGCTATGCGTCTTGTATCCTGCACGTGAGTCTTGATATGACGTGGACAGACGGAGCGCGTGATGCATTCTATGACACTCTCATACACGGGATCAGTCCATCATCTCGCGGGCGATCACGTTCTTCTGGATCTCCGTGGTGCCCTCGTAGAGCTGCGTGATCTTGGCGTCCCGGTAGAACCGCTCCACGTCGAAGTCGTTGACGTAGCCCGCGCCGCCGTGGATCTGGACCGCCTCGTCGGCGACCTCAACGGCGATCCGGGACGCGAACGATTTCGCCATCGACGCCAGCGCTGTGAGTTGGTCGTCGCGGTGGTCGACGCTCCACGCGGACTTCCGCGTGAGCGTGCGCGCGGCCTCCGTTTTCGTCTGCATCTCCGCGAGCTTGTGCTGGATGGCTTGGAAGTCGGCGACGGGCTGGCCGAACTGCTCGCGCTCTTGGGCGTACGCGAGCGCGCGTTCGGTGGCACCGCGCGCGATGCCCACACCCTGTGCGGCGACGGTGGTGCGGGTTTCGTCGAAGAACTGCATCAGTTGGAGGAACCCGCCCCCGCGCGTGCCGATGAGGTTCTCCTCGGGAACGCGCACGGCGTCGAGCACGAGTTCGGCGGTGTCGGACGCCCGGATGCCGAGTTTGCCCGTGATCTTCTCGGCGGTGAACCCGTCGCGGTCGCTTTCGACGACGATCTGACTGAACCCCTCGTAGCGCCCGCTGGCGTCGGGATCGGTCCGGCACAGGACGACGAAATAGTCGCCCACGGAGCCGTTCGTGATCCACATCTTGTTGCCGTCGATGATCCACTCGTCGCCGTCTTTCTCGGCGGTTGCGGAGACGCTTGCCACGTCCGAGCCGGTGTCGGGCTCGGAGATCGCCGACCCCATGATGGCGTCGCCGGCAGTGACGGGTTCGAGGAACCGCCGCTTCTGGTCGTCGGTCCCGAACGCCGTGATCGCTTCGGCACCGAACCCGGCGCTGGCGACGCACAGCCCGATGCCGGGGTCGGCGGCGAACAGCTCCTCGACGATGATGGCGACCTCCACCGGTGAGTAGCCGGCACCGCCATACGCCATGGGGATGCCCGGCCCCAGGAGGCCGGCGTCGGCGGCCTTGTCCATGACCTCGTGGGGGAACGATTCGGCCGTGTCGTGTTCGGTGGCGACGGGCCTGATCTCGTTGTCTGCGAACCGCTGCACTTCGGCTTTGATCGCGCGTTGTTCGTCGCTGAGTTCGAAGTCCATGTGGTATCATCCAGCATACATCATGAAAAATACTTGTAAACGCTCGGCATCACTTCCGCGGTTGCCGTCCCGTCACGAACCCAACTGAAACTGCATTCCGGAAACCACCATAAGCAGCGCCGACGTACGACACACTGTATGTCCGAATACGAACTCCCACCGCTGCCGTACGACTACGACGCGCTCGAACCACACATCAGCGAGCAGGTGCTCACGTGGCATCACGACACCCACCATCAGGGCTACGTGAACGGCTGGAACGACGCCGAGGAGACGCTGGCGGAGAACCGTGAGACCGGCGACCACGCCTCGACAGCCGGCGCGCTCGGGGACGTCACGCACAACGGCTCGGGGCACATCCTCCACACGCTGTTCTGGCAGTCCATGAGCCCGGCGGGCGGCGACGAGCCGTCCGGGGCGCTCGCCGACCGCATCGTGGCGGACTTCGGCTCCTACGAGAACTGGCGGGCCGAGTTCGAGGCCGCCGCCAGCGCGGCCAGCGGCTGGGCGCTGCTCGTCTACGACTCCCACAGCAACACGCTCCGGAACGTGGCCGTGGACAACCACGACGAGGGCGCGCTCTGGGGCAGCCACCCCATCCTCGCCCTCGACGTCTGGGAGCACTCCTACTACTACGACTACGGTCCCGACCGCGGCAGCTTCGTCGACGCCTTCTTCGAGGTCGTCGACTGGGACGAGCCCACCGAGCGCTTCGAGCAGGCGGCCGAGCGCTTCGAGTAACGCCCCGCCCGCGGGGACACCCTGAAACGCCACGCTTTTTCGCCGTGTAGCGTTCCGATAGCTTCTATACACAGCCCAGCCAACACCGGTGTGTGGTCACGTCTCCCGTGGTCGACGACCTCCGATACCAGCTCGTCGCGGAGGGCTGGATGACCGCCCACGCCCGCGTGAACCCCACGACGGTGATGGTGCGGGCGCTGCGCGGCGACGGCCAACACCCGCTGCGGCTGCTCGTGTTGGTCGGCGACGACAGCACCGCCACCGTCACGGAGCGACACGTGGCGTATCTGGTTGCCGGCGCTGGAGACACGGACGCCGACGCCACGCTGCTGACGGCGCTCGGTCGGATCACCGACGGCGCACACCGCGCCGCCGAGGCCAACGGCGTGGCTGTCGTTGCTCCGGCGACGATCCGAAACGACGACGTCGACACCACGATCCACGACATCCTGGTGGCGACCGCCGACGACGCCGGCAAGCGGTCCGTGCCCGCAGCCGCGGCCACTGACGACTCTGCGGTGGCCGTCCGTGACGCCACAGACACGTAACGTCGTGCCGCGGCGGGCGGTTACTCGTGGGTGTTCGGGTCGTGCGGACTGGGGTCAAGTGCGCGCCGCACGAACGGCATCAGCAACCCGATCCCGAGCGCGAACCCGGCGCCGAGCACGCCGAGGTTGCCCCAGTCGATGCCGCCGCTTGCTGCCCCGCCGACGTCGGCGTCCCCGACGACGACCGCGCCTTTCATCCCCATCGCACGATGGGGGCTGCAGAAGTACGTGTACACGCCCGCCGTCTCGAACGTGTGGCTGTCGGTGTACCCCTCGTTGTTGATCTCCTCGACGCCGCCCCAGTCGGCGCTGTCGGGCTGGCTCTCGACGGCGACGTTGTGCGTGTTCGACACCCACTCGAAGGTCACCGTCGTGCCCGGGTCGACCCGCACGGCCGCCGGCCCGAACCCGTACGCGCCGCCGTTCGCGTCGACGCCGACGTCCACAGTGACCTCGCTGCTGCCGGTTTCGTCGCGGACGCCGTCGTAGTTGCTCACGTCGCCCAGCCAGTCGTCGATGCTGGCGCTCTGTGCTGCGCCACCGGCGGCGAACCCGCCGATCCCGGCCGCGGCCGCGCCGGCCCCAGCCGACCCCTGCAACACGCGCCGTCTCGTAACCGCTGAATCGCTGTCAGTCATCCTCACCTAGGCATCGTACCCTGCGAAGTCCATCAACTTCCCGAAGATGTCCGAGTCCATGGCGTCCTTGTAGACGATCCCCGAGAGCATGCCACCGGGGTAGAACGTGCCGTTCATCACGTGGTTGACCTTGTGGCAGTGCATCAGGTAGATGCCGGGGTCGGCGTCGGCCTGGAACTCGATGGTGTGGCGCTCGGCGGGAGCCATGTCGGTGATGTCCATGGTGTGTTGGGCGGCCGCCGGGATCTGCCCGCCGTCCTTCTCGACCATGCGGAAGCGGTGGTTGTGGATGTGCAGCGGGTGGTTCATGTACCCGCCGTTGACCAGGTGGAGCCGGACCGTATCACCCTGCTCGACGATGACCGGTGAGCCGTCCTCGGGGTGGAGGGTTCGCGGCGCGGACTTGCCGTTGACGGTGAACACGTCGGGGTTGCGGGTGCGCGGGCTGTAGTCGACGTCCTCGCCGGCCATGCTGCGGTTCAGCCGCGAGTCCCAGTCTTTGACCGTCATGAAGTACTCCTTGTCGGCGGGCTCGTACCCCTTGGGGTCGATGCGGAAGATGCCGTACATCCCCATGTCGATGTGGCGCTGGGTCTGGTAGTGGCAGTGGTAGAGGTGCGTTCCCGGGACGTTGGCGGGAATGGTGTAGGTGTGTTTCTCCCCGGGGCCGACCCGGATGCCGGTGGTCGTCGGAACGCCGTCGTCCTCCCAGGCGGTCTGTGACCCGTGGAAATGCAGCGTGTGTGGGCGCTTGCCGTCCGTGTTGTCGAGCGTCACCTCGATGTCCTGGCCTTCCTCGGTGCGCACGATGGGGCCGGGCACGCTCGGGTCGCCGTCTTCGGTGGCGAACGCCCACACCCGGGGGAGCTTCACCGGGCCGCCCATCGAGTCCAAGGGGTGGACGTCGTGGACCGCCGGCACGCTTTTCAGCGTCACCTGGTTGCCCTGCTCGGTGGCGTCGACGACCTCCGGCGGGCTCGTGGTCGGGAGTCCGGATTGTTTGGCCGCAGTGGTCGTGTCCGTCACCGACTCCCCTCCGTCGGGAGCGGTGCAGCCGGCGATGGCAGCGGTCCCGACGCCAGCGGTCGCCGCCACGAAGTCACGCCGCGAGATGCCGAGGCCGGGAGCGCCGATCTGATCGGTCATACACGCCGTGCTATGGCCCCGCCACTTAATCGCAGCCCGCTGGTTCCACAGGTCAGGGAATCGTTCCTACGGTCTGGGAAGGATTCAGGCGCTGACACGACTGGTTTGGTGTCACCGAAACGATCGGACGGTCAGTCGTCGGCGGTCGCCTGGCGGTCGGGCAGTGGCCCGTCGTACCCGTCGGGCACGTGTGGACACAGCGGATCGCTGGCCATCGGCTCCCCGGTTGTCGCGTATGCCCGCGACCGACTCCCTCCACAGACGTTACGGAACGAACACGCCCCACACTTCCCCATGAGCGCCTCGGTGTCGCGCAGCCGCTGGAACAGCTCGCTGTTCCGGTAGCTGTCCACCACCGAGCGCTCACGGACGTTTCCGGCCGACGACGGCAGGAACCCGGACGGATACACGGCCCCAGTGTGGGAGACGAACGCGAACCCGTCACCCGCCGTGACGCCGGCCCGGCGCTGTGGCGCACCGTCACCCCCACGCTGTGCGCGCACCCGCCGGTACATCGGTGCTTCCGTGGTCTTCACGCCGAACGCCTCGCTGCGCGCGACCCCGTCAAGCCACGCCATCACCTCCTCGGCGCGCGCCGGCGACACCGGATCGAGCGCACGCCCCCGACCGACGGGCACCAGGAAGAACACGCTCCACAACGCCACCCCCAACTCCGCGACGAGGTCGCGGATCGCCGGCAACGCTTCGACTGTGTCCGCACACACCGTCGTGTTCACTTGCAGGGGCACCCCAAGCTCCCGGATCGCGCGGGCCGCCCGCAGCGTCCGCTCGAAGCTCCCGGCCTCCCCGCGGAACTCGTCGTGGGCCGTCGGCGTCGCGCCGTCGATGCTCACGGCGAACTGCGCCACGCCCGCGTCGGCCAGTGCCTCGATCGCCGTGGGCGTCAGCGACGCCGTTCCGCTGGGCGTCACGGTCATGCGAAGCCCGCAGTCCGTGCCGTGCTCGACGAGTTCGACCGTGTCAGGCCTGGCAAGCGGGTCCCCGCCGGACAACACGACCAACTGCCCGTCGCCGAACGCCGCGGCGTCGGTCAGCAGTTGTTTGCCCTCGGCGGTCGACAGCTCCGAGGGGTGTCGCTGTGGGCGTGCGCTCGCGCGACAGTGATCGCAGGCGAGCGCGCAGGCTTGTGTGACTTCCCAAACGAGCACTACTGGCCGTTCGCTGGTGTCAACTGGCGTCATGGATCAACCGGGGCCACACGCAGCACGCGGGAGCGACCCCACTTCGATCTCGGCCGTTCCAGGGTTTGTATCGGGGCGGGTGTTCCCAGCCGCCGGGAACCGACGCGACGCCCATTTGGGGCGCGCAGCTAGGTGGGCGTAATGACAGCCGACCGAACGCGGGTGACCGACGAACCGCGGAGCGCCACCGGCCGCGAATGGGAGGTGTTCGTTCGGGCGGACGCCGACGCCCCGCTCAAACACGTGGGAAGCGTGACGGCGGGCACTGCGGACACCGCACACGAGCACGCATCGTCGCTGTTCGACTGGGTCGCGCGATCCATCTGGGTGTGTCCGGCCGACGAAACCCAGCGCTACACGACCGGCGGCGTCGATGGGGGGCGATCAGCGTGATCTCCGTCAGCAAGCTGCTCTGTGACCTGGACGCCGAAAGCGACGGGCTGCGGTACGACGCTGCCGCGGAGTCCTCCGAGGAACAGATCACCGAGGACAAACAGCAACGGCCGGTCGTCGTCTGGAACCTCACCAAGCAGTGCAACCTCTACTGCTCGCACTGCTACGCCGCCGCGGACACCGAGACAGCGCCGGGGGAACTCTCCACGGCCGAGGGCAAAGCGCTGTTGGACGACCTCGCTGACTTCGGTATCCCGGTCGTCCTGTTCTCCGGGGGCGAGCCGATGGTCCGCGACGACCTCGAAGAACTCATCGCGTACGCCGACGACAACGGCATTCGGCCCGTGCTCTCGACGAACGGCACGCTCATTACCGCGGAGCGGGCGGCGGCGATGAAAGACGCCGGCCTGAAATACGCCGGCATCTCCGTGGACGGCCTCCCCGAGCGCAACGACGAGTTCCGCGGCGAGGAGGGCGCGTTCGACGCCGCGGTTCGGGGCATCGAGAACAGCCTCGACGCCGGCCTGAAAACCGGGCTGCGCTACACGATCACCGAGGCCAACGCGCCCGACCTCCCGGAGGTCGTCGACCTCCTGCACGACGTGGGCCTGGACCGGTTCTGTTTCTACCATCTCGACTACGGCGGCCGCGGCGCGGACATCTCGAACCTGGATCTGTCCCCGGCGGACACCCGGACGGCGGTCCGGACGGTGTGTGACCTCACGCGCGAATACCACGCCCAGGGCAAGGAAATCGAGACGCTGCTGGTCGGGAACTACGCCGACGCGGGGTTCCTCGTGGAGTACGCCCGCGAGGAGCTCGGCGACCAGCAGGCCGACCACATCTACCGCTACCTCGAAGCCAACGGCGGCGACCCGACCGGCGAACGCATCGCCGACGTGGACTACCAGGGCAACGTCCACATGACGCAGTTCTGGCAGGGGTACAGCCTCGGGAACGTCCGCGATCGGTCGTTCGGCGACATCTGGAGCGACGACACCAACCCCCTGCTGGCCGGGTTGCGCGACCGCGACGACCGACTCACGGGGCGGTGTGCGTCCTGCCAGTACCGGTCGATCTGTCGGGGCGGCTCGCGGCTGCGCGCGCTCTCCGCCGGCGGCCCCTTCGACCCCGACCCGAAATGCTATCTCACCGAAGCCGAGCGCGAGCCGGAGCGCACCGGCGACGCCTCGGCGGACTGACCGCGGCGGCCGCCCACCGGTGTCGCTGCGGTGCTACCCGTTGCCGTCGGTGGTCGGGGGCGTCCAGTGGCCGCCGGCGCGTCCGCTCATTGAATCCGGCGTGAGTTCGTACCACTGCACGGACAGCTCGGCGGCGGCCTCCTCGAAGACGTTCATGCTGACCGTGTCGGCGTGCTCGGCGAACGCCGCCTGCCGTTCGGCGTCGTGCTCGACGGCTGCCATCTCCCCGGTCACCACGACGCTGGCCCAGTCGTCGGGGCTCGCCCGGTCGTAACACACCAGTGACGCACTGTCGGTCTCACTGAGCCGCGTGGCCTTCTCGCTGTCCGGACCGAACAGACACTGGAAGACGAGGCGCGGGCCGTCAGTGACGCCAAACGACATCGGCACCGACAGCGGTGGGGCACCCGCCAGCGAGAGCACGCCGTCCCCAGCCCGCCGGAGGTACGCCACCACCTGCGTGGTCGTCATTCTGACACCCGCGTCCGCGGGCGGCTGGTCGTCGGGCGCATCTGAGCTCATTGCGTGTGGTACTCACGGACCCCGGCACTCTTGAAGCGTGGGCGTCGTTCCAGCGTGCTGGGACGGCCACCCGGGGTTACACGCTGACCGCCGACGCCCCGGTCACCGACTCGGGAACCGAAACCCAGTACGTCGTCGAAGCGCCGTACTGGGTGGTGATGACGAGCTCCGCCCGTTCGCCCGCGTACAGCCCGTGGTTGTCGTTGCTGGTGCCCGAGAAGCTATCCTGGTTCTCCTCGACCGCGGTGGCGTTGATCACGATCTCGATGCGGTCCTCGGCGTCGGCAAGCACTGTGGCCGAGCTGCCGGTCGTCTTGCGGGTCGTGAACCGGCTGCTGTTGGCGGTCCCATCGGTCCACGACAGCGTGGTGGCCTGCCGCGGCCCGACCCAATCGACGGTCACGTCAGAGACGTTCACGTTGCCCGAGCCAGCCGACTGGCCCACGACGATCTCGATGTCCGACACTGTCCCGTCGGTGAATGGGTCGTCGGTAGCGTTGGTTATCGTCCCGAAGGCCCCCGTGACCGACACGCCGTTGGTGACCTGTCCGACCGCCTCCTCGCCGGTGGCGTCACCGCGAGACTGCAACATGCCGCCGATGTCGACCAGCGTGCTTGCAGCCATCGCAGCCACCAGGATCATCGCCATGAACACCACCAGGGTTCCGATCCCGACTTGTCCGCGACGCATCGACTCCATGTACTAGCGTTTGAGGTGTAACGGAATAAACCTGGGTCGATTCTTACTCGGTGCGAGCGCTGAACTGCTCGCGGACCTTCGAGACCTTCGGCGCGACGTTCACCGTGCAGTACGCCGCGTCCGGGTTCTTCTCGAAGTAGTTCTGGTGTTTCTCCGCGGCGGGATAGAACGTCTCCAGGGGCTCGATCTCGGTGACGATCGAGCCGTCGAAGGCGTCCGCGGCGGCGAGCTCATCGACGAACGCCGTGGCGCGCTCGTGTTGCTGGTCGTCGTGGGGGAGCACGATCGACCGATACTGGCTGCCAACGTCGGGCCCCTCGCGGTCCACCGTGGTCGGATCGTGGACCGTGAAAAAGACCTCCAGGACGTCCTCGTACGCGAGCTCCGCGGTGTCGTACTCCACCTGCACGACTTCCGCGTGGCCGGTCGTCCCCGAACACACGTCTCGATAGGACGGGTCGGCGGTGTCCCCGCCAGCGTACCCCGAGGTCACGTCCGTCACCCCGGCGAGTTCCTCCATCGCCGCTTCCGTGCACCAAAAGCATCCGCCGCCGAGTGTCGCCGTCTCAGTGCCCATGGCTGTGCTGTTGGCCTGTACGCGGTTAACACCAGCGGGGGCGGCGGATGTCGCCGCCCCACGCCGCCGGGCAGTCGGCTGCGGCACGGCTTTGGGGCTCCGGCCGCGACCCACACGCATGTCGGATCTCGACGACACCGACCGCCGCATCCTCGCGTTGCTCGCGGCGGACGCGCGACGACCGTACAGCGACATCGCGGACGCGGTCGGGCTGTCCGCGCCAGCCGTCTCCGACCGGATCACGAAGCTCCAGGACGCCGGTGTGTTGCGGCGGTTCACGATCGACCTCGACCGCAGCCGGCTTCGGGACGGCACCCACGTGCTCGTGTCGTTCGCCGTTCACCCCGGCCGCCAGGACGACGTGCGGGCGGCGGTCGCCGCCGCGGACGCCGTCGAACACGTCTTCGTCACCGCAGCCGGCGATGTCACGTGTTCGGCGCGGCTGCCGGTCGCGGACGTCTCGGACTGGGTGGCAGACACCGTCGATTTCGAGGCCATCACTGACTACGAGGTGACCGCGCTCGCGGCGGCGAGCTGGGAGCCCACCGCCGGCAGCGCGGACCTCGCGTTGGCCTGCGACGAGTGTGGAAACACCGTCACCAGCGAGGGCACGACCGCCACCATCGACGGGGACCGCCACCACTTCTGTTGTCAGTCCTGCGAGCGCCAGTTCCGCCAGCGATACGAGCGCCTGGACGCCGACGCCTGATGCAGCGCCACCGCTTCGTCACGCTGTCGCTGCTCGCGTTCGGGCTGGTGCTCGTGGGGTTCGTCACGCTGGGGTTCAGCCGCATCGTGTTGCCGTACCACGTCGCGCGGCTGCTGGCCGCGCCCGCGATCCTCGGGGCGGCCGCGCTCATCTGCTGGCTCGCCGTGCAGGCCGCGCTCATCGTGGCCGGCGTGCGCACCCTGGAGCCAGACGGCGAGCCCCGCGACTGATCCGGGCGGCGCGCTACCGTGGCGTCGCCACGACCGCCAAGTGGTCCTCGTGGAACGGCTCCATGCGCGCGGTCGCACGCACCTCGTACCCGTCACTGAGTCTCCCGAGGAGGTCCTCGAAGACAGCCGCCGGGTCGGCGGTCACGTCCTCGCTGCGGGCCTTCAGGGCCGCCACGAGTCGCCCATCGTCGGCGAGGAACTGCCGGTTCGACAGCGCCACATCCGCCTGCCCGCGGGTCGCCACGTCCTGCACGATGGCGTCCACGCCCGATTCGACCACGTGGGCGTACGTCTCGGGCGCTCGCGCGTCCTTCAACAGCGGGAACAGCCGCTCCCGGGAGTCGGCCACCGCCAGCAGATCCGTGACTGGTCGGGGCGCGAACTCCACGGCGTACGTCGGCCCCGCGAAATCCGCCACGTGGCTCACTGTGGTGCCGTTCGCCGCCCCCAAATACAGCACTGCGTCCCCGCCCGACAGCCCGGTGTCGAGACCGAGCTCGAACGTCGCGCCGAGCTTCGACCGGTGGGCGTCCCAGCGCCGCCACCCGTCGACGACCGGCTCGCCGTACGCGGGCTCGCCCCGAGTCGCCAGCACGCCGTCCTCGTCGCCGAACGACCGCCGCTGGACGCCTGCGGGGAGGCTCATTCGGTCTCACGAGCGCGAATGCGCTCCATGCGGGCGTCCAGTTCGGCTTCGAGATCCGGCCGGCGGTCCCCCGAGTAGTGGTCGACGCGCGCGGCGATGGTGAGCTTCCCGGCGAGCGCTCGGGCCGCCGACCCCCGCTGGTCGGGGTGGGTGCCGCGGACGTACTCGTGGGTGTAGATGACGCCGTGTTTCGGGGAGGGCGCGTGCCCCCGGAGGTGCGCGAACAGGGCGTCCTCGGCACCCAGCACCTGTACCGTGCCGGACGGCAGCTTCGCCAGGTCGTCGAGGCCGCCCGCGAGCGCGATGAGCCGCGCCGCCAGCACCGGCCCGGCCAGCATCGAGAGGTTCGGCGCGACTGTCGGGGCGTGGGTCTCGACGAACCCCTGCGCGCGGTCGCGCTCGTCGGCGAGACCGGTCGCGCGCTCGCACAGCGCGATCGCGCGCTCCTCGGTGGGACTGTTCGCGCTCCGGCCGGCGACGTCGCGCGCGCCAGCGATCCCGTCGTCGACGCCGTCGAACAGCGTGCGCGCCCACTCGACGGCGCGCTCGGCGACCTCGTTGGCGGCGTCCGAGAGGTCGGCGATCGTCCGCACTGCGTGGACGAGCTGCTGGTCGTCGGCGCGCTCGCGCTCCCTGACGGCCGCCCGCGTGGCGGCTCGGGTCGCGTCCCGCAAGCGGTCGTAATACTCGTCGGCGTCGTCCACAACGCCGTCTTCGACGGCGGCCGCCGGCCAGTTCTCGGGGGCGTCCGCGTGGCCGTTCCGAACGGCGTCGGCGGCCGCGTCGGCGTCCCGAACAGCCGTGTCCGCGAACCATCCGTGCGTGGTCATGGCGCGAGGTTCCGGCTGCGTGCGGTTAAACGTACGCTCACCAGCCACAACCGATCAACTCGACTACGTGTTTCGGCGGTGTTAAGCCCGCCACCATCATACGTGATAACACGGATCATGAACAGCGATCGCGCGCACACCACCACCAGCGATCCGCAGCCGGTGTCTCTCGTCTGCGACCGCGACGGCACGATCCACAACTGGAACGCCGCCGTGGCTGCCGCCGCACCCGGCGATCACCCCACTGACGGCACGCACCTCGCGGACGTGCTGTCCATCGACGACCCGCAGTCGCTGATCGAAGCCGCCCAAACGCACGGCACAGCGACCGCCGAGGGCGGGTTCGCGCACGCACCCACGACCCAGTACGACTTCCACGCCAGCCGCCTCGTCGACGGCACGATCACCATCCACGGCACCGCCACAACGCCCCCGGACATCCGCCAGGCCTCCTGGGTCGACCGCGTCACCGACGCCTTCGTCGCCGTCGACAACGACGCCCGGATCACGTACGTCAACGCCGAGGCCGAGTCGCTGCTCTCGGCGGCAGAGTCGGCCACGCCCGACACGCTGTTGGGCTGCCCCCTCTGGGAGGTGCTCCCCGCCTCCGTCGGCCCGCGCTTCCGGGACGCCTACCGAACGGCGGTCGACAGCCAGGACGCCGTCTCGTTCACCGGTCACTACGACCCTGCCGACGCCGTCATCGAAGCCCGGCTGTTCCCCTCCTCGTCGGGCGTGTCGGTCTACCTCCAGGACATCACGGAACGCCACACCCACCTCGAAACGATCGAGAAACGCGAGCGCGTCCTTCGGCGCCTCTACGAGGAGACCGCGGAGACCAACCGCCAGCCGGCCGCCCGCGCCGACACCATGCTGGCCATCGGCTGTGACTTCCTCGGGGTGGCCTACGGCACGCTCTCGGAGGTCTCGGACGACACCTACGAGTTCAAGCACGTGCGCGCGCCGCCCCACGCCGACGTGAGCGAGGGCACGGTCGTCCCGCTCTCGGAGACGTGTTGCGAGCGCGTCGTCACCACCGAGCAGACCGTCGTCTTCTCCGACGTCGAGGACGCCACCACCCCGCCGGAGTTCGTTGTGCCCGGCCCCCCGGAGGGCGTGTCTGTCGGCTCGTACATCGGCGCGCCGCTGTTCGCCGACGGCGACCTGTACGGGACGCTTTGCTTCTACGATCCGGAGCCACAGCCCGAACCGTTCAGCGACTGGGCGGTGACGATCGTGGATCTGATGGCGCAGTGGCTGACCGCCGAGCTCACCGACCGCCACATCCGAACCCAGCTTGAGGAGCGCAACGAACGCCTGGAGGACTTCGCGTCGATCGTCTCCCACGACATCCGCAACCCGCTGAACGTGGCCAGTGGCTCCCTCGAACTCGCCGCCGACTCCGGCGCGCCCGAGCACTTCGACCGGTGTCGCCGCGCCATCGAACGCATGAACGCGCTCGTCGACGACCTGCTGGTGTTGGCCCGCACCGGCTGCTCGGCGGCCGAACGGGAGTCGGTCGACCTGGCCGCGGTCGCCGACGACGCCTGGAGCACCGTCGACACCGACGCCGCCACACTGACCGTCACCGCCACCACCCGGGTGTCGGCCGACCGCAGCCGCCTCCAGGAACTCCTCGCGAACCTCTTCCGGAACGCCGTCGAGCACGGCAGCCAGCCCGCCGCCGACGAACCGGTGACGGTGACCGTCGGCGACGCCCCGGGCGGTTTCTACGTCGCCGACGACGGCCGGGGGATCCCCGAGTCGGACCGTGACACGGTCTTCGACCACGGGTTCACGACGAGCGCGGACGGCACCGGGTTCGGCCTGAGCATCGTCCGCGATGTCGCCGACGCCCACGACTGGACCGTCTCGGTCACCACAAGCGACGACGGCGGTGCACGGCTCACGATCACCGGCACCGACGCGCCCACCCACGAGTGAGTCGTGGTCACATGATCTCGCGCCGGCCCGCGGTGCCGAAAGACAATGGTTAAAACGCGTCCGGGCGATACCAGTTGTATGAGCGAAGCCTCGCAGGCGCGCAAGTGCGTCTCCTGTGGCATCAACATCTCCGGTACCACCGCTGCCTCGTTCAAGTGCCCGGACTGCGGCCAGCAGATTTACCGCTGTGCAAAGTGCCGCAAGCAGAGCAACCTCTACGAATGCCCCGACTGCGGGTTCCGGGGGCCATAACGATGAGCAAGGTCGCTGCCGTGCTCAAGGTCATGCCGGACAGCCCCGACATCGACCTCGACGGCCTCGAAGCCGATCTCTCGGAGTCACTGCCCGACGGCGCCGAGATCAACGGGACGGACACCGAGGAGGTCGCGTTCGGGCTGACCGCGCTGCTCACAACGGTCATCGTTCCGGACGACTCCGGCGGGACCGAAGCCGTCGAGGACGCCTTCGGCGCCGTCGACGACGTCGAATCCGTCAGCGTCGAGGAAGTCGGCCGCCTGTAATCACCACCCGTTTTCAGCCGTTCTCACCGCACACAGCGCCGCCAGAACCCACGCCGTGGGTCTACTACACTACTGCAGGGCGGCCTCGATGGCCTGCTGGAGGTCCGCCTTGAGGTCGTCGACGTGCTCGACGCCGATGCTCGCCCGGATCAGCCCGTCGGTGAGCCCCGCGGCCTCCCGTTCGGCCTTCGGGATGGCGGCGTGAGTCATCGCCGCGGGCTGCTCGATCAGTGACTCCACGCCGCCCAGTGACTCCGCGAGCGTGAACACGTCGGTCTCCTCGACGAACGCGCTGGCCGCTTCGAGGGTGGCGTCCAACTCGAAGGAGACCATGCCGCCGAAGCCGTCCATCTGCGCGGCGGCCAGCTCGTGGTCGGGGTGGCTCTCCAGGCCCGGGTAGTGGACCTGGCTGACGTGCTCGTGATCCGCAAGCCACGCCGCAAGCTCCATGGCCGTCTCACAGTGGCGGTCCATGCGCACGCCCAGGGTTTTCGTGCCGCGCAACACCAGGAAGCAGTCGAACGGACTGGGCGTCGCGCCGACGGAGTTCTGGTAGAACCCGAACTGCTCGTCGAGGTCGTCGTCGTCGGTGATCAGCGCGCCCGCAACGAGATCGCTGTGCCCGCCGAGGTACTTCGTGAGGCTGTGCGAGACGATGTCGGCACCGAACTCCAGGGGGCGCTGGAGGTACGGCGTCGCGAACGTGTTGTCCACCGCACACAGCGCGTCGTGCTCGTGGGCGATGTCCGCGAGCGCGCCGATGTCGTTGACGTTCAACAACGGGTTCGTCGGGGTCTCCACCCAGAGGAGTTCCGTCGCCTCCCCCATGGCCTCCCGGACGGCGTCGTGGTCGGTGGTGTCGACGAAGTCGAAGTCGAGGTCGTAGTCCTCGTAGACCTGCGTGAAGATGCGGTGGGTGCCGCCGTACACGTCGTCGCCCGCCACCACGTGGTCGCCGGCCTCCAGGAGGTTCAACACGGTGTTGATCGCGGCCATTCCGGAGGCGAACGCGCGCCCGTGCTCGCCGCCTTCCAGGCTCGCGAGGTTGGCTTCCAGATCCGTGCGCGTCGGGTTGCCCGTCCGGGAGTACTCGTAGCCGCGGTGATCGCCGGGGCCGTCCTGGACGTACGTCGAGTTCGCGAAGATCGGCGTCATCAGCGCGCCCGTCTCCGAGTCCGGCGCTTGGCCCGCGTGGATCGCGCGTGTCTGGAACCGGTCGGCTGCGTCATCGGCGTCGTCGTTGCCGCTCATACGAGCATGTTGCCGGCCCGCGAGTTAGGCTTGTTCGTTCCGGACGCCACCACCCACACGATTCGAAATCGAACCCATCATTAAGTAGCTGGTCGTGTAATCGACATCCGTGGTACTGAACCGTCTCCGAGCGCTCGTCGACACCCAGCCCGGACTCGTGCGCGAATGCCGGGACTGCGGGACAACCCTGGGTGAGGACAGCGACGACGCGACAGTGTGTCCGACCTGTGGCTCCAGCGAGATCGCGACCTACGACCTCTGACCCCGCGGTGTGGTGTCGCCGCTGTGGGGCGT
Organism: Halobacterium salinarum DSM 3754; assembly: GCF_008124605.1. Taxonomy (GTDB): domain Archaea; phylum Halobacteriota; class Halobacteria; order Halobacteriales; family Halobacteriaceae; genus Halobacterium; species Halobacterium salinarum. Next base: position 41,955 of record NZ_VRYN01000003.1, on the reverse strand, counting down.
GGCGCGTGCTCGCGTGGAAACGCCGCCGTAGCGTCGTGGCCGCTGCCTCGGAACGGTTCTTTTTTACCTGCGACGGAAATAGAGTGGAGCATACGACCATGCCGAACTCCAATGGACCTCTCAGCAACAGTGGTGGGAAGCTGCAAAACGACCCGCGAGATCGCGGCACGTCGCCGCCCCAGCGCGCCATCGCTGACTACGACGACGGCGAATCCGTCCACCTCACGCTCGACCCGAGCGTTCAGGACGGACGGTTCCACCCGCGATTCAGCGGCCTGACCGGCACTGTTGTCGGCACACAGGGCGACGCGTTCAAAGTCGAAGTCAACGACGGCGGCATGGACAAGACGCTCATCGTGGGGGCGGCCCACCTGCGAACGCAGCGCCAGGAGGAGTAATGACGATCTTCAAGGAGACAGTCGAGACGGAGCCGCTCACGGTCTCGGAAGCGAAAGCGCTGCTCTCCGAGGTCGAGACCGAGCGCGCCCTCGACGAGGACCGTGAGCTTCGCTTCGAGCTGTCCCGCGCCATCGAGCACGCCAATCGGTTCGCGTTGCTGGAGCCGGCGGAGTCCCGGGAGTTCGTCGACGAACTGCTCGCGCTCGACGTGCTTGACGACGAGGCCGTGGCGTACAAGATCGTGGACCTGCTTCCACGCACGCGAACGGAGCTGCGGTCGGTGTTCGCCAACGAACGCTACGCGATGTCCGGCGACGAGCTGGACGAGATTCTCGACGTCGTCGCGAAGTACGTCTGAGCGGCCAACCGTTTAAGTGTTGGCTGGGCGTACGTCTCCGTATGAGTGATACGTCTACGACGGACGCCAACAGTGACAGCGGTGCCGACGGCGACTCCGAGTCGGCTGTTGTCCTTGATTTCCTCGCACACGGGCGGTCCGACGGGCGGAGCTACGGCGACGGCGCAGTCGGGTATGCGGTCTCAACCATCGACTTCACGCTCTACGAGCTCAGTCTCTCTTCGGACGCCGACATCGGGATCCTCGACCGCGTGCAGGTGCGCCCGGAGTTCGAGACCGGCATCGAGCGCGGCCGCGAGGTCGAATACGACGACCTCTCGGACGGCGCGCGCTCGGAGCTCGACTACGTCGTCGAGGACGTCGTCGACGCCAACGAACGGCGCTTTGTCGACTTCTACAACGACGCCCAGCCGATCTCGCTGCGCCTGCACCAACTGAACCTCCTGCCGGGCATCGGGGAGAAGCTCCGCGACAACATCCTCGAGGAACGCAAGCGCCGCGGTCCCTTCGAGAGCTTCGCGGACGTCAGCGAGCGCGTCGACGGCCTCCACACGCCACAGGAAGTCATCGTCGAGCGCATCCTCGATGAGATCCGCGACCCCGACCTGAAGTACTACAACTTCGCCGCCTCGTAGCGGGGGGTTTAGGGAAGCGCACGCAGTAGCTCCGACAATGACTGCGCCACGCGACCCCGACGCGCTGATCCGGCGCGCGGGCCGCCCCGACCCCGACTTCGACCAGCATTTCCTCATCGACGACCGCGTGCTCGATCGCATCCCGACGTACGCCGACGGCTTCGACCGGGGGCACGTCCTCGAGATCGGCGCGGGCACGGGCGCGCTCACGGACCGACTGCTGTCGGTCGCGGACCGCGTGACCGCCGTCGAGCGCGACGAATCGTACGCCTCGTTCCTCCGCGAGGAGTTCGCCGACGCGATCGCGGCGGGCGACCTCGATGTGGTGGCCGGGGACGCCCTGGCTGTCGACCTCCCGGCGTTCACGTGCGCGGTCTCGAACCTCCCCTATGGGGTCGCAAGCGAGGTGACCTTCCGGCTGCTGCCGGCGGGCAAGCCGATGGTGTTGATGTACCAACTCGAGTTCGCCGAGCGGATGGCCGCCGATCCGGGCACGAGCGAGTACGGCCGGCTCTCGGTGGCGACACAGCATTACGCCGACGTTTCGATCGTTGAAACGGTCCCGGCGGCCGCGTTCGACCCGCAGCCCCGCGTCGAGAGCGCGGTCGTCCGCGTCACCCCACGCGACCCCGACTACGTGGTGGCCGACGAGGCGTTCTTCCTGTCGTTCGTGAAAGCGCTGTTCACCCAGCGCCGGAAGACAACGCGAAACGCCATCCGGAACACGGCCCACATCTCGGGGCTGGACGACCCCGACGCGGTGGTTGCAGCCGTCGACGACGACGTGCTGGGAACGCGGCCGGGGTCGCTTTCGCCGGCCACGTTCGCGGCGCTCGCGAACGTCGCGTGGGGTGTTGAAACCGCACCCGGACCCGATCCACAGTGAGCGTGCCGTGGGCGCTCGGTGGCGGCGCACGGCTCACCGCCACCGCGGCCATCGTCGCCGTGGTGGCCGCCACGGTGTGGCTCGGGTGTCGGCTGTGGCGGCGACAGTCGGCCCGCAGTCGCCACGTCCTGATCGGGGTCGGCGTCGCCGCCGTGGTCGGCCTCGGCGGAATGACTGTGGTTGTTCTCTGGGGCGTCGAGGACGCAGTGCTTCGGGAGCTGAGCCGCGCCCAGGTGCGCGCCAGAGTGCTCGTCCGGGTGGCAATCACGATGGGGTTCGTTGCCGTCGTGTACGTCGGCACGGGCGTCTTGGACGACGCCCTCGACCGCTTCACTGACGGCCACGACGGCATCACCGACCACCAGACGGAGGTCATGTTCCGCATCCTCCAGATCACGCTCTACGTCGGCGCGCTGATCGTGATCCTGGGGTTCTGGAACCTCGATCTCTCGGGGTTGCTGATCGGCGCGGGGTTCGCCGGGATCGTGCTCGGGATGGCCGCCCGCCAGACCCTGGGGTCGGTCATTGCCGGGCTGGTGTTGATGTTCTCGCGGCCGTTCGAGATCGGCGACTGGGTGCAGGTCGGCGACAAGCAAGGCATCGTCACCGACATCACGATCGTCAACACTCGCCTCCAGACGTTCGACGGCGAGTACGTGATGTTGCCCAACGACGTCGTCGGGTCGAGTGAGATCGTAAACCGCTCACGGAAGGGCCGCCTCCGGGTGCACGTGTCCGTTGGAGTCGACTACGAGACCGACGTTGAGCACGCGATGGACGTCGCCAAGGACGCGGTCAGCGACCTCGACGACGTGTTGTCGGTGCCCCGGCCCCAGGTCGTGTTGTCGTCGTTCGGCGACTCCGCGATCGTCATGGACGTTCGGGTGTGGATCGACAAGCCGAGTTCGCGGCGACACTGGCGCGCACAGACCGCCGTGATCCAGTCGGTGAAAACCGCCTTCGATGACGCCGGCATCAAGATCCCGTTCCCCCAGCGCGAGATCGCGGGGCGCGCCGAAACCGGGGGGTTCCGGGTTCACGAACCCGGGGCCGACGGTGAGACCGATGACTGACCTCGCCGACCGCCGCGGTGCCGGCGCGGACGTCTACCAGCCCGCCGAAGACACCCACTTGCTGGCGACAGCGGCCGTCGGGGAACTCGACGACCCGTACGCGCGCGTGCTGGACGTCGGCACCGGCTCGGGGTACGTCGCGGCGACGGTTCGGGACGAAACCGGCGCTGACGTGGTGGGGACTGATCTCAACCCGTTTGCGGTCCGGCAGGCCGCCGACCGTGGCGTGCCGGTGGTTCGCGGCGACCTGGTCGCGCCGTTTCGCGACGACGCCTTCGACGCGGTGGTGTTCAATCCGCCGTACCTGCCCCGCGAGGACGACACCCGCGACGACTGGATGGACGTCGCGCTGTCCGGCGGGGACACCGGGCGCCGCGTCATCGAATCGTTTTTCGACGCAGTGGGGCGCGTGCTGGCTCCTGACGGCGTGGTGATCATGCTCGTGAGCACGCTCACGGGCGTCGACGAGGTCGCCGCGTACGCCGGCGACCGCGGGTTCTCCGCGGCCGCGATCAGCGAGGAGTCGTTCCCCTTCGAGACGCTGACGGTGCTCAAGTTCCGGCGGTAGCCCGGCGGCGTCCCGATCCAGGAACGTATAACGGCGGCGGGCCACAACCGGAGCCCATGTCTCGGATCGCCACCACGCCAGGACTGCTCCCGAGTCCGGTCGCTCCAGACGACGGGGCTGGTGGACCTACGCCCGTTGTTGCCGCCGACAGCGCCGTCCGCGACGCGCACCTCGCGGCCCAACGCGACGCCGACCTGGACCGGGTCGTCGAGGGGCAGGCGGGCTGGTGGGACGGCATCGTGCACCCGCTCGTCGCCCACGACAACGTCGCTCGCGGGCCGCTGGCGCACTCGACGGCGGTTGCTCGCGGTGTCTATCGCCGCCCCGTGGTCGCCGGGCCGCTCACCTTCGACGGCGGCCTCGGGGCTGACCTGGCGGCTGTGGCCGACCGTACTGCCAGCCTCCAGGCCGTCGTGCCCGGCCCGTACACGCTGTCGACGCTCGCCACCGACGACCACTACGGCGACCCCGCCGAGTTCCAGGCGGCCATCGCTGCGTTCCTCGCGGACGAACTCGCTGCCCTCCCCGACGCCGTCGCGACCGTCTTCGTCCTGGAGCCGTCCCTGATTGCGGCCCCGCCCGGCGACGGCGCAGACGAGCGCGCCAGCGACGCCATCGACACCGTCGCGGCCGCCGTCACCGACGCCGACGTGGTGGTGCACACGTACGGCGGGGCGCTCGACGAGAAAGTCCACGCGCACCTGCTTGACGCCGCCATCGACGCGGTGGGCTACGACCTGATCGCCGACCACGAGGACGCCGCCTACCTCGTCGGCGAGTACGGCACCGCCGACAGCATCGCGCTCGGCGTCGCCAACCCCCGAACCCCGGCCGTCGATGCGCCGGCGACGCTGCGCGAGCGCGTCGACTGGTTCGACGACCGCACCCCCAACGACTTCGCGACCGTCTACACCACCACTGACTCGGTGTTGGCAACGCTCCCCCAGTCACGACTCGTGGCACAACTGCGCGCGCTCGGCGCGGCCACCACGCCACAGTCGTGACTGCGCGCGCCTGAGCACTCAGCAAGAAAACGCCGGACCAGCGCCGCGTCAGTCGTGGTCTGCGAGGTCCTCGTAGACCCACGCCGACGCATCGCGGTCCCAGTCCACGAGCTCGTCGTCGTCGAAGAACAACGCGATCTCGCGCTCGTTTGCGCCCTCGTCCTCGTGGTCGCTGCCGTGGATGAGGTTGTGCCCGAGGTCGTTGCCGTAGTCGCCGCGGATCGTGCCCGGCGCGGCGTCCTGGGCGTCCGTGGCTCCCATCAGCTGGCGGACCTGGCGGGTGGCGTCAGCGCCCTCCCACACCATCGCGAACACGGGCCCGGACGTGATGAACGACACCAGGCCGTCGAAGAACGGCTTGTCCTCGTGCTCGGCGTAATGCTCGTGGGCGAGCTCCTCGTCGATCCGCATGAACTTCCCGCCCACCATCTTCAGCCCCTTCGTTTCCAGTCGGGTGACGATGTCGCCGATGAGCCCGCGCTGGACGCCGTCGGGCTTGACCATCACGAACGTGCGCTCGTCGTGATCGGTCATTGCGTCTCCTCGACTTCCTCCTCGTCGGTCCACTCGACGTCGCGTGGCTCCCGGCCGAGGTCGGCGTTCTTCTCGCACTTCGCCGAACAGAAGTGCACGGTGCTACCGTCGTTGTGGACGAACATCGTTCCCGTCCCGGGTTCGATGTCGTCGCCACAGTAGTCACAGCTTCGAGTCTGGACCATTACTGACCACCGATGGAGTCCGCTTCGCGGGCCGTTTCCTTGAGCTGGATGACGTCACCAACTCGGACGGGGCCCAGGACGTTCCGCGTGATGATGCGGCCCTGGTTGCCACCCTCCTGGATGCGACACTTCACCTGCATCGCCTCGCCGTGCATCCCGGTCTTTCCGACGACCTCGATGACCTCGGCGGGCGTGGCGCCCTCTTCGGATTCCTCTGCGCTCATGGCTGGTTATTGGAGGTCCTCGACTTTCGTCGAGATGTCCTCGATTTCGTCTTCGGCGTCGCCGGCGGCGACGACGGCGGCGGCCGCGGAGCCAACTTCGAGGCCGGCGGCGTTCCCGAGTTCGTCCTGTGTCTCCACGAAGACGACCTCGATGCCTTTCTCTGCGGCGAGCTCCGGGAGGTGCATGACGATCTCCTCGGGGGAGACGTCCTCGGCGACGAACACGATGTCGGCGTTGCCGCGCTCGATCGCTTTCGTCGTCTCGTTGGTACCTTTCTTCACGCTGCCGGTGTCGCGAGCGACCTCAAGGGATTCGAGGGCTCGCTCCTGGAGGTCTGCTGGAACGTCGTAGTCTACGTATACTGGCATTTGTGTTCACCTATCCCGCGGACGGGCTTGCGCTCTTGGCCGAGTAAAGACCTTGCGGCCGCAAGCATCATCGACCCCCGCAGGCTGTATCCCAACAGTGGGTCGCCCGCCCGTAAAAGCGCTTTCAATGCCGGGCGGCCGTGCCACGGCTGCACAGCCGCGGACGAAACGCCCTTTGGCGTGGTCGCCCAACCGCCGGCGCATGCACCTCTCGTCCGCGCGCGCCCTGCTGGCGGAAGCCGAGCGTGCCAACGAACGCCGCATGCTCGTGCTCGCCGGCGACCGTGCCGCGGGCGTTCGGACCGCCGACACGCTCCTCGACGGCCTCCCCATCCCGCTGTCCGAAACCACGCTCGTCGCCACCCAGGACGCGCTCGCCTGCGAGCACGTGCCCACGCGGAACGCCGACCGCCTGCTTGGCACCACCCAGCGCGCCGTCGTCGTCGATCTCCACGAGGACTGCCGGCCGAACGCGCTCGGGCGCGTCGTCGGTGCTGTCGACGGCGGCGGCCTGCTGGTTGTGCTCGCGCCCCCGCTGGCCGAGTGGCCGACCCGCGACGGCGCGTTCGCCGCGGGATTGGCCGTCCCGCCGTTCGACGCCGCCGACGTCACCGGCCGGTTCCGCCGCCGGCTCGCCGACACGATGCGCGCACACCCCGGGATCGCGATCTACGACGTGGACACCGACACCCTCAGCGACGACGGCCGCACTCGGCCCGCCCCCCGGCTCCCGGACCCCGACCCGGACCCACAACCGACGGCGGACGTTCCGGCGGCCGCCATCGACGCCTGCGTGACCCCCGACCAGGCCGCCGCACTCGCGTCGTTCGCCGCGCTCCGCGACCCCGGCCACGCCGTCGTCGCGGACGCCGACCGCGGCCGCGGCAAATCGAGCGTGGCCGGCCTCGCTGCGGCGTGTCTCGCCGCCGAGGGCCACGACGTGCTCGTGACAGCGCCCCGCCGCCGGAACACCACCGAGCTGTTCGCTCGCGCCGGCGCGCTGCTTGCCGACCTCGGCGCGCTCGCCAGCGACGGCGACACCGTCGAAACCGCCGCCGGCGGCCGCATCCGGTTCTCGAAGCCGCCGGCGGCCGCCGACCTCCCGGGCGACCCGGACGCCGTCTTCGCCGACGAGGCCGCCGCCATCCCCGTGCGCCTGCTGGAATCGCTGCTGGACTGCCAGCGGCTGGCGTTCACCACCACCGTCCACGGCTACGAGGGTGCGGGCCGCGGCTTCGACGTGCGGTTCCGGGACCGCCTCGCGGACGCCACGCAGACGGTCCACGAAACGTCGCTGACCGACCCCATCCGGTACGCCGGCACTGACCCCATCGAACCGTGGGCGTTCCGCGCGCTCCTGCTCGGCGCGCGGCCCGCTGTCGAGCCACTGGTCGCGGACGCCACGCCCGACACCGCCGCGTACGTCGCGCTCTCGGGGGCCGACCTCGCTGCCGACGAGCACCTGCTCCGGGAGGCCTTCGGGCTGCTCGTCTCCGCGCACTACCGGACCGAACCCAACGACCTGGCGCGCCTGCTGGACGCCCCGAACCTCACGATGCGCGCGCTGGTCGCGGACGGGCACGTCGCGTCGGTGGCGCTGCTCGCCCGCGAGGGCGGCCTCGCCGACGACCGCCGGGCCGCCATGTACGACGGGCAGCGCGTGAAGGGAAACATGATCCCGGACGTGCTCACCAGCCAACTCCGCGACGAAGCGGCCGCCACCACGGTCGGCTACCGCGTGCTGCGCATCGCAACCCACCCCGCAGTGCGCTCCCGGGGTCTCGGATCGCGGCTGCTTGGCGAACTCCGGGCGGAGTTCGACGGCCACGCCGACTGGCTCGGCGTCGGCTACGGCGCGACGCCGGCGTTGCTGTCGTTCTGGGCGGCCAACGGCTACAGCACGGTCCACCTCTCCACGACGCGCAACGACACCAGCGGCGAGTACTCCGCGATCATGCTCGACGCGCTCTCCGACGCCGGCCGCGCGCTCCACGACCGCCACGCCGGCTGGTTCGCCGACCGCATCGGCGGCGTGCTCTCGGACGCGCTTCGCGACCTCGACGCGGACGTTGCCCGCGGCGCGCTGCGGGCCTGTGCCACCACCCCTAGCCTCGCCCTCAGCGAGCGCGACTGGCGCACCGTCGCCGGTGCCGCCCACGGTCCCGGGATGTACAGCGTCGACCCCCGGCCGTTCCGCCGGCTCGCAGTCCACCACCTCGTCGCCGGCGACGCCGACCTGCTTTCGCCCGACGAGCAGCGCCTCCTCGTCGGCGCGCTCCTGCAAGCCCGGCCGTGGGACGGCCTCGCCGACGACCTCGGCTATCACTCCGCGAGCCAGGCGATGCGCGCGCTGGGCGACGCGCTCCAAGCGCTCGTGGCGGCCCACGGCACCGCGGCCGCCCGCGCGGAAGTCGCGCGGTTCACCGAAGACTGAAGCCGACAGCCGCCCCCACGGGCGTATGGACGCGCTCGTCGCCGCAGCGTTCGCCGCGCTCGTGCTCGGAGTCGCCGGCAGCCTGGTGCCGCTGCTCCCCAGCGGGCTGCTGTCGCTCGTCGGGGTGGGACTGTACTGGACGCAGACCGGGCGACCGAGTGTGCTCGTGGTGGGTGCCCTCGCCGGCCTGGCGACGCTTGCGATGCTCGTTGACTGGCTGGCGGGCGTCATCGGCGCGCGCGCCAGCGGCGTCGACACCCGGACCGCGGTGTTGGCGGGCGGCGTCGGATTCGCCGCGATGCTCGTCTCCGGGCCGGTGGGGCTGCTAGCCGGCGTGGCCGGCGTCGTGTTCGTCGTCGACGTCCGGGACAGCATGGACATCGCGGCGAGCGCGCGGCGCGCCGGCTACGCGACCGTCGGTGTCATCGGGTCGGCCGCCATGCAGGTGGTGTTGACGGTGGTCGTGCTGGTCGCCGTCGCGTGGGTGCAGTTCGCCTGACAGCCGCGGACGGTCAGGGATGCGTGAAGTACGCGACCGACGCCCCGCCGTCGCGGTGGGCGTCGACGCGCGCGAACCCGACGCGCACGAACTGCACGATCTCGTCGGCGTCTCGATCCGCGAACCCGGGCTCGGCGTACCCCGTCACGTCGCCGTCCATGGTCCGCAGCCGGACGTCGACGTTGTGCTCGGCGGGCACCCACTGCACCACGTCGACGCCCTCCTCGCGCACGATGTCGATGTCGGCGTCGAGGAACGCGAAGCGCTCGCCGTCGTATCGCACCGGCCCGTAGCCCTTCAGCCAGACGCGGTCGCCGGCCGCGGGCAGATCGGTGGCCTCCACGAGCACGCGCTCCCCGACGGGGATCTCGCGGTCACCCCGGTCGGGGTGCTCGGGGTGGACCTGTGGTGTCGCCTCGTCCGGGCCGTCGTCGACCGAGACCTCGACAGCCTCGTGTGACTCCTCGGGTCCCTCGCCACGCGCCTCGAAGCCGTCACGAACCAGGAACTGCCGGGGGGCCGTGTCGTCCACGAGGTCACGGTTGTTCGCGTACACCGCCGACATCGCCAACTCGACGTCCGACGACGACGTGCCCAACTCCACCATCGCGTCCACGACGGCCGCCCCGCGGATGCCCCGGCGGCGGATGCTCTGCATGGTCGGCGCGCGCGGGTCATCCCACCCCTCAAGCTCGCCCGCGGCGATGCGCTCTTTGATCGTCGATGTGGACATCGCCACGTCGTAGGCGTCCAACTGCACGTGCCCCCAGTGCACGACCTCGGGGTACTCCCAGCCGAAATACTCGTAGAGGAACCGCTGGCGCTTCGCGGAGTCCTGGAGGTCGATGCCGCGAATGATGTGCGTGACGCCCGTGCGGTGGTCGTCAACGCCCGACTGGAAGTCCAGCATCGGCCAGCAGCGGTACCCGCTGGCCGCGTCCCGGGGATGGGGGGTGTCGACCATGCGGAACGCAACCCAGTCCCGGAGCGCGGGGTTCTTGTGCGTGATGTCGGTTTTCACGCGCAACACCATCTCCCCGGAGTTGTACTCGCCGTCGACCATCGCCTCGAACTCGTCGGCGACGGTTTCGGGGTCTTTGTCCCGGTGGGGACACGCCTCACCGCTGTTTTTCAGATCGGAGAACTCCGCGCCCGGGCAGCTACACGTGTACGCGCCGCCCATGCCGATGAGCCGGCGGGCGTGCTCGTAGTACGTCTCCACGCGGTCGCTGGCCGTCAGCACCTCGTCGGCCTCGAACCCGAGATACGAAAGGTCCTCGAGGATCTGGTCGTACGCGTCGAGGTCCGGGCGCTTCGTCTCGGGGTCCGTGTCGTCGAACCGAACGACGAACGAGCCGTCGTATCGCTGCTTGTACGTCCCGATGACCGACGGCATCCGGGCGTGGCCGACGTGCCACGGGCCGTTGGGGTTCGGCGCACACCGCATCCGCACCTCGTCGTACGCCTCGGCGTTCGGCAGGGCCGGCAGTGCGTGGTCGTCGCCCTCGTCTTCGCTGTCCAACTCCTCGACGTCCTCGGGGGCAAGTTCCGCGAGGCGCGCGCGCTGCTCGTCGTCGCTCATCCCGTTGACGTCCTCGATGACGGGCGCGATGACGCCGGGAATCTCGTCGCCGTGCGCTCTGAAATCGGGGTGCTCGCCCATCATCGGTCCCATGATGGCTCCGACCTGTGCGTCGCTGCCGTGTTTCAGCGCGTTGAACAGCGCGGCCCGCTCTGCCGCCCGGCGGACCCGCTCGCGGAGTTCGTCGTCCATACCACCGACTCCACGCTGCGGGGTGAAAATCCCGCTGGATTCGCCTGCATCGAAACCGCGGTGTCGACACGAGGCGGTGTTTCCCGGCGGTACCGCCCACACTTACCGGTGCCGGCTACTGGTTCTGTCTCGCCGTCGCGACGTACGCCACGTACAGTAGCGGCGCGAGCACCGGAAGTACGACCCAGAGACCGGGGTCACTGACGGCGTCCAGCACTGACTCGGCCGGCTGCTGGAGCACCGCCCACGCTAGCGCCGCGCCCAGAACCATGCCGACGAAGACGACCCCACCGAAGTAGGGCCGTTGCTTCAGGAATTCATTGAAGTCGTTCATCATGTGCGCCGCTGCTCTCGATAGCGTAATAACTGCTGCGGGTCGGCCACCGCTGCCCGCGGCGACCCTGCGACGGATGGTCTAGTACCCGCGCTCGATGAGGTAGTCCGCGATCTGCTCCAGCCGGTGGCGGGCCTCGTTCTCGGGGAGCACCTCGAGGTGGGCTTTCCCCTCTTCGACGAGGTCCTCGGCCAGATCGCTCGCGTACTGGATGCTCCCGGCGTCCTGGAGCGCTTGGACGGCCGCTTGCACCGCCGCCTCGGTGACATCCGCCGGGTCCTCGGCGTCGAGCAGCCCATCGACGTCGACGCCGTGCTCGGCGGCGTGCAGCGTGATGATCGTCGTCTTGTCCTCAACCAGGTCGGACCCGCGTTGCTTGCCGAGTTCCGCCGACGGCACCGTGAGGTCCAACACGTCGTCCTGAATCTGGAAGGCCTGCCCGACGCGCAGCCCGTAGTTGTACAGCGCCTCAACCGTCTCCTCGTCGGCGGAGAGCAACAACCCCGGCAGGGTCGCGGCGGCCGCGTACAGGACGGCGGTCTTCAGCTCCACCATTTCCAAGTACTCATCGGTGACCACGTCACCCCGAGTCTCGAAGTCGATGTCCATCGCCTGCCCCTCACAGATGTGGGTGCACGTCTCCGCCAGCGTCCGCATCGCGCGAAGCCCACGCTCGGGCGGTGCGCCGGTCTCCAGCATGATCTCGAACGCCTTCGAGTACAGCGTGTCCCCGGCGAGAATCGCGGTCTCGGTGTCGTACTCACGGTGGACAGCCGGCGACCCTCGGCGCAGGTCGTCGTCGTCCATGATGTCGTCGTGGATGAGCGTGAACGACTGGATCACCTCGATCGAGACCGCCGCCGACATCACGTCGACGTGGCCGCCGATGCAGTCCGGGAACTCCCGGTAGGGGGGCGTGTCGCTCGTGTCGGCGAGCGCCTCCGCGGTCAACAACAGGACCGCCGGCCGCAGCCGCTTCCCGCCGGCTTCGAGGATATACCGGGACGCCTCGTAGAGGCGCTCGGGCTCCGCAACCGGGAGGTCGTCGTCGATCGCGTCGTTGACCTGCTGGCGGCGCTCACGGACCGCCGCGAGCACTGCCCGTTCGCGCGCTTCCTGGGACATTACTCGACGAGCTGGATGGTGTTGCCGTTCTCTGTCATGTGCAGGTCGCGGCCGATCTTGTACCCCTGACTCTTCGCGAGCTTCGCGTACGGTGCCATCCCCTTCATGTCCTGGTGGGCCGGGATCAGGTGCTGGGGCTGCAACGCGTCCAGCATCTGGTAGTGCCCCTCCTCGCGGAGGTGGCCCGAGACGTGGATGTCGTCGTAGATGCGCGCGCCCTGCATGCGCAGCAGCTGCTCGCTTTGGTAGCGCTGGCCCTTGTTCGTCGGCTCGGGGATGACGCTCGCCGAGAAGATGATCTTGTCACCGTCCTCAATGTCGTACGGCGTCTCGCCGCGCCCCATGCGAGTCAGCATCGCCTGTGGCTCGCCCTGGTGGCCGGTGACGATCGGGAGGAAGTTCTCCTTGCCCTCGTTCATGACGCGCTTGAACGCGCGATCAACGGACTTCCGGTGGCCGAACATCCCGAGGTCGTCGGGGAAGTTCACGCGGCCCATGCGCTCGGCGGTGCCCGAGTACCGCTCCATCGAGCGCCCCAGCAGGATCGGCTCGCGGCCGATCTCCTTCGCGAACTCCACCAGCGAGGACACCCGCGAGATGTGACTGGAGAACGTCGTGGCGACGATCCCGCCGTCGTAGTCCGCGACGCTTGTCAGTACGTCTTTGAGGTGGCGACGGGCCGTGCTCTCGGATGGCGTCCGCCCCTTCTTGCCGGCGTTCGTGCAGTCCTCGATGTAACAGAGGACGCCCTCGCCCTCGCGGCCGATCTCGCGGAACCGCTCCATGTCGATCGGGTCCTCCAGGACCGGATCGTGGTCCATGCGCTTGTCCAGGCCGTAGACGACTGCACCTTCCGGCGTGTGGAGCACGGGGTTGATCGCGTCGATGATGGAGTGTGTGACGTGCACGAACTCGAGCTCGCAGCGGTCGCCGATCTCCATCGTGCCGCCGGCCTCCATCTTCACGAGGTCGTTCTCGACGCCGAACTTCTGCTCGCTCTCGATCTCGCCTTTCACGAGCTCGATCGTGAACGGGCTGCCCACGATGGGCGCGTCGTAGCGGTGTGCGAGCTTCGAGATCGCCCCGATGTGGTCGAGGTGGCCGTGTGTCGGCACGATCGCTTTCACGTCGCCTTCGAGGTCGGACATGACGCGGTCGTCCGGGATCGCGCCCATGTCGATCAGGTCGAGGCTGTGCATCTTCTCTGTCTCGACGTTGTCGTGAACCAGGACCTTCGAGAGGTTGAGGCCCATGTCGAAGATCACGATGTCGTCGCCCGCGCGCACGGCAGTCATCTGCCGCCCGACTTCCTCGTAGCCGCCGATTGTTGCAATTTCGATTTCCATGGTTCTGAAGCACTGAAACCCGCGTTTCGCGTGTCTCGAAACAGTCGCGCACTGGCTGCGTCCACCCGCGGCGTCTTGCAGCCGTCGGCTGCCACAGCATGCCCGCCCGCGACGTCTTGCTTGTGGCGGGTTACGCTCCACGCTGTTAAAAACAACGGGGATTGTCCGCCGACCCCAGGAGACGGCGTTACCGCCCGTGGAACGCTTGTGTCTGCCGCCTAGCCGTTGATCCGCGTTCCCACGTCGTCGCCGGCAACGAACGCCTCCATGCCCGCCGGCCCGAAGACGTACGCCGGCGACCCCAACGCGAGCAGCGCCCGCACCTTCCCCGCCATGCCGCCCGTCACGTCGGTGGCGTCGCTGCCTCCGAGCGCGCCGGCCGCATCGCTGAACGCCGTGATCGACGGGATAACCGTGCCGTCGTCGTCGAGGACGCCGGGCACCGTCGAGCACAGTCCGACGCGGTCGGCGTCGACCGCCCGCGCGAGATGGGTCACGATCTCGTCCCCGCTGAGGATGGTCGCGCCCGCGCCGGCGTGCGGGATGATGTCCCCGTGCAACACCGGCACGAACCCGTCGTCCAGGAGCGTCTCGATCGCCCCCGTCGGAAACTCCAGCGCGCCGTCAGCGGTCCGGTGCGCGACTGACGCCGGGTGCACGGGAACGGCTGCCACGCCGGCGTCCGCCAGCGCCCCGACGACCGCCGTGTTCAGCGCCTCCATCGTCCCCGCAATGTCGCGGATCGCGGCCGCATCCTGGACGCCATCGGTGGCCGACACGTCGTGTGCGGCCGCGCGCGGATGCCCGAAGCTGCCCGCACCGTGCACCACCACGAGGTCGTCGATGTCGCCGTCCGCGAGCGCGCCCGCAAGCCCCGCAAGCCGGTCGTCGGCGACCGTCTCGGGCTGGTCTTTCTCCGTGATCACGCTCCCACCGAGCTTGACAACGACGGTCATTCGACGCGCACGCCCTCCCGCGCGAGGTCCGCGCGAAACGCCGCCTCGCAGTCCGGCGTCAGCGACAGCGCCGTTTCAGCACCGCTGCCCGCGTCGAGGGCAACGATCGACCCGCCGCCGCCGGCGCCCGTGAGCTTCGCCCCGTCGGCGCCGCCGTCCCTGGCCGCCCACACCATCGCATCCAGTGTGCGACCGGAGACGCCGAGTCCGGACAGCAGCCCGTGGTTGATGTCCATCAACCGCCCCAGTGTCGCCACGTCGCCGTCCGCCAGCGCCGCCTCCCCACGGCGCACGAGGTCGCCGATCGCGGTGACCGTGTCCGCGACGAACCCGAACTCCTCGCGGAGCGCGCGCACCCCCGCCACGAGTTCGCCCGTGTCGTGGCTGGTGCCGTCGTAGCCGATCACGAACGGCAACGCCGGCGCGTCAAGCGTGGTGCAGTCGTCGCCGGACACGCGCACTACCCCGCCCATCGCCGAACAGAAGGTGTCCGCGCGCGACGCCTCGCCGTCCTGGACGGTGTGCTCGACCTGGTACGCCCGGTCGGCGACCTCGCGGGCGTCCAGTTCCACGCCGAGCTCTCGGGTTGCCGCGTCGATCCCGGCCACGACCACTGCGGCCGACGACCCGAGCCCCGCCCCCAGGGGGATCTCGCTGTCGATGGTCACGTCGAAGCCGGCCGTCGGCGCGTCCGCGGCCGCCCGCGCCTGCTCGACGGCGGCGTCGACGTACCCCATCGCCGCGTCAACGATCGGCGCGGGCACGTCCACGTCCGGCGTGCCGCCGGCGTCGCGGTCGCCGCTGTACTCCACGGTGAACCCGTCGATGGACAGATCGCCCGAACACACCCGAAGGCGGCTGTCCTCGCGCTCGGAGACCGTCACGTGTGCGCGGCGCTCGATCGCGCACGGAACCGCCGGCTCCCCGTACACGACGGCGTGCTCGCCGAACAGGTAGACCTTCCCCGGCGCACTCGAAGTCGTGGTCATACCCTGCGTGTGCACCGGGTGATTACAGGGCTTCCGGAACGCCGCCGAGCGACCACCCCGACGTGGGGCGGTTAGCCGCAGGCTTATGACTGCTTACCGTCTACGCGGGGACATGCGTCCGGTCATCGACCACGTCCCGTTCGCGGGTGCGTCGCTGGATGTGCTCGTCGAGCGGTTCGAAACTGCGGGCTTCGATCCCGAATACGGCGGCGAACACCCCGGCGTGGGCACGGAGATGTCGATGCTGGTCTTCCCGGACGGCTCGTATCTCCAACTCGTCGCCCCGGCCCGCGAGGACCCCGGCTGGTGGCGCGAGTTCTTCGCCAACGCCGACCCGATCGCCGGCCCCAGCGGCTGGTGTGTCGAAACCGGCAGCGTCCACGGCGAATGTCAGCGCGCCATCGACCACGACGTCGAGGTTCACGGGCCGCGCCGCGGGTTCCGCGACCGCCCCGACGGCGTCACCGTCGAATGGGACGCCGCCGCCCTGGGGCCCCGCGACCACCACCTGCTCCCGTTCCTCATCACCGACCGCACCCCACGCGAGTACCGCGTTCCCGACGCCACGAACTTCGGCGCGCCCATCTCCGGCGTCGACTGCATCGTGCTCGCAGTCCCGGATCTCAGCGACGCCATCGACTGTTTCACGCAACTCTATCGCCTCCCCACGCCGGACCACGACTACGACGACGACTTCGGCGAACTCGTGTCGTTCCCCGGCCAGGACGTCATCCTCGCCGAACCAACCACGGGCTGGGCTGCCGACCGCGTTGACACCTACGGACCGGTTCCAGCCGCTGTCTTCCTCACCGCCGACGTCGACGACGCCCGCCACCGCCATCCCCTCGACGGCGGCCGCGAGTGGTTCGGTCGCCGCGTCCGCATGATCGAGGGGTTCGACGGCTACCTCGGCGTCATCTCCCGATAACCAGCGCTTGCGCTACTGACAGCTCCACCGCGGCTCGCAGAAAAGTCACCCCGTGGGTGAGCGCGCTTACAGGCCGTCCTCGAAGTCGTCGAGGCCGTAGGTCGGCTCCGCACCGCGCCGATCGAGCGTCTCGTTGGCGAGCAGCCAGTACACCACGGACAGCGCGCGGCGGCCCTTGTTGTTCGTCGGCACGACCAGGTCCACGTTCCCGGTCTGGTTGTTGGAGTCGCACATCGCGATCACGGGAATGCCGACCGTGATCGCTTCTTTGACGGCCTGCGAGTCACCGATCGGGTCGGTGACCACGAGGACGTCCGGCTCGATGTAGCCGTCGTAGTCGGGGTTCGTCAGCGTCCCCGGGATGAAGCGCCCGGTGCGGGCGCGCGCACCGACGGCCTCCGCGAACTTCTCCGCGGGGAACCGCCCGTACTGGCGACTCGACGTCACCAGGATCTGCTCGGGGTCGTAGTTCGCCAGGAAGTCCGCCGCCGTCCGAACGCGGTCGTCGGTCCGCGACACGTCAAGGACGTACAGGCCGTCGGTTCGGACCCGGTGGATGAACCGGTCCATGTCGTTGGTCTTCTGCTGGGTCCCGATGTGAACGCCAGCGCCCAGGTAGTCCTCGACGGGGATCAGGAGGTCGGCCTCCTCATCGGACATCACGTCCTCGGTCGCCGTGGACTCCGGCGCGGGCTCGTCGGCCTCGGTATCGGGGGTCTGTTCGTCTGTCTGGGCCGTGCTCTCGGCGTCTGCCGCCGCTTCGTCGGGGGCGTTCTCCTCGAGTTCGGCCTCGGTGTCGGATTCGTTCTCGCTCATGCTTCGTCCGCGATGCGGATGAGTTCGTTTAGCTTGGCGGTTCGCTCGCCGCCGACCGCGCCGGTCTTGATGAACGGCGCGTCGGTTGCAACGGCGAGGTGTGCGATGGTCGTGTCCTCGGTCTCGCCGCTGCGGTGGGATACGACCGCGTCGTACCCGTTGCGCGTGGCGAGCTCGATTGCGTCGACGGCGTCGGTCAGCGTCCCGATCTGATTGGGCTTCACGAGGATGCTGTTGGCAGCCCCCGCGTCGATGCCGCGCTGCAGGCGCTCGGTGTTCGTCACGAACAGGTCGTCACCACACACGAGCGTCTCGTCGCCCACGCGATCGGTGAGCTCCGCGAACGCCTCGAAGTCGTTCTCGTCGAGGGGGTCCTCGACGTACGCGAGGTCGTACTCGGAAACCAGTCCTGCGACGTATTCGATCTGTGCCGCCGTCGACCGGCGGTCGTCACCGAACACGTACTCGTCTCCGTCGTATCGCTCGGCGGCCGCGAGATCAAGGCCCAACCGGACATCGAACCCGAACTCATCGGCGACCTCCGCGGCGGCACCTGCCACCACGTCGAAGGCGGTGGCGTCGTCGATCGACGGCGCCCACGCGCCCTCGTCGCCTTTCGCCGCCGGCACACCGTCGTCGTCCAGGCGGTCTTTGACGCGCTGATGGACGGCCGCGTTCGCGAACACGGCCTGCCGAACGCTCGGCGCGCCGGTCGCCGCGACCAGGAACTCCTGGATCGCGGTCGCGTCCGCGGCATGCGCGCCGCCGCCGAGGACGTTCCCCAACGGAACCGGGAAGTTCCGGCCGCGAAGCGCCCCACCCAAATGCTGGTAGGTGTGCACACCGAGGACGTCCGCCGCTGCCTTCGCAGCAGCCATGCTGGTCGCAACGGCGACGTTCGCGCCGACCGCCGAGAAGTCAGTGGTGTCGTCGGCGGCGTGCAGCGCCGCGTCGACGCCGCGCTGATCGCCCGCGAACTCACGCCCCTCCAATCGGGGCGCGATACGCTCGCGGCCGGCCGCGATCGCCTCCCCGACGGGAAGCTCGACGGCCTCGTGCTCGCCGGTGCTTGCGCCCGACGGCGCGGCCGCACGACCGAACCCACCGTCGTCGGTGGTCACCTCCGCCTCGACGGTCTTGTTCCCGCGTGAATCCAGGATCGGACGGTATCGGACAGCCTCGATGCGCGTCATCTCAGGTCCCCTCCCGCCGAACAGTGAACGGAAGCGCGTCCGCGTCGTACTCCTCGGCCGCGATGAGGATCGGCTCCGTCTGATCGGTGTCAACCAGCACGGGCGCGCCGTACGCCACCTGCAGGGCTCGCGCCCCGATGATGCGGGCTTTCTCGTACCGGCTGAAATGCTGTGAGTCGCTCATTATTACTGGTATGGGGAGACCACGTCGACGAGGTCCTGGTGGGCGATCAGCATCCGGCGACAGCAGTGCCGGTCGACGCCGAGGTCATCCAGCACGTCCGCCGGGTCCTCGTCGCCGTCGTGGGTTTCGGCACGCGCCTTGAACGCTTCCCAGTGTTCGCCGACGACAGTACCGCAACTGAAACACCGGACTGGTACCATCATGCTCTGGTCACCTCAGCGGTAGGACTTCTGGTAGCGCGCCCGAGCCCCGGGACCGCCCCACTTCTTGGACTCGCGCTGGCGCACGTCGTTCACCAGGAGGCTGCGGTCGAACTCGCGGAACGCGTCACGGAGTTCGGCGTCGCCGTAATGCTCGACGAGCCCGCGCGCGATGGCGGTCCGCACCGCGTCCGCCTGCCCCGCGAACCCGCCACCGGCGACGTCGATGTCGATGTCGACGTCCCCGCGGAGGTCGCTGCCCGAGATGCGGAACGGCTCCAGCATCTTCAGGCGCGCCATCTCCGGCTCGACGAGTTCGACGGGCTGGGAGTTGATTCGCACGCGACCCTCTCCGTCGCTCACGGTTGCGCGAGCGACAGCCGTCTTCTTCTTGCCTGACGTATTGGTTACCATGTGACGTTCGCCCCCAGTTCCTCGGACACTTCGCTGAGGGTGACGAAGCGGATTGTTGACAGTCGGTCCAGCGACGTGCCGTCAAGCACGTCGCCGTCCTCGTCCATCGGGTTCCCGACGTACACGCGGACGCTGTCGAGCGCCTCCCGACCGTCGTCCTGCTTGTACGGCAGCATGCCGCGGATGGCACGCTTGAAGATGCCGTCGGGGCGCTTCGGGTAGTACGGTCCGCGGTCGGACCCCAGGTTGGCGCGCGTGCGGTACGTGGAGAACACGTCGTCCTCCGTTCCCGTGATGACCGCCTGCTCGGCGTTCACGACGGCAACCCGGTCGCCGGCGAGCGCGCGCTCGGCGACGTTGCTCGCGACGCGACCCATGATGCAGTCGCGCGCGTCCACGACGACGTCGGCGTCGAATTCTGCGAGACTCATCGAATCACCCGCACATCGGTTCCGTCTGGGTTCTGTTCAACTGCCTGTTCCAAGTGGACGGCCTCACCGTCGGCGTGCTCGATCTTCGTCGCCGCGCTGCTGGAGAAATCCACGGCAGCGACGGTGACGGATTTTCGGAGCGCGCCGGACCCCAGGACCTTCCCGGGGACGATGACCGTCTCGTCTTCACTTGCGTACCGTTCGATACGACTCAGGTTCACCTCGGCGTGCGTGGATCGCGGCTTCTCCAGCCGGTCGGCCACGTCATGCCAGACATCCGCACCCGAATCGCGGGCGACGGATTTCAGTTCGGCGATGAGACTGCTGAGTCTCGGGCTTGTCTTGCTCATGCTCCTAACTCTCGGAAATTCTGGTGAGAAGTCGAATGCAGGGAGCAGGATTTGAACCTGCGAACCCCTACGGGACAGCGCCCTGAACGCTGCGCCTTTGGCCAAACTTGGCTATCCCTGCTCGGTCGCGTCGACCTTACACTTCTCTGTAGCCCCCGCCCCTTCTTACCGATTACGATTGCCGGACCCGTCGCTCCCGGGGCAGGAACGGACGCCGGCACGGTGTTGAGGGGGGAGACACGCATTATTGATTACAGTTGAACTGCCTGTTCGAGTTCGTCCGCGCGATCAACCAGGGTGTCGACCGCACGCAGCACCAGCTCTTCAACGGGCATCGAGCCGTCCGATTCGACGTGGAACACGAACGCACCGTCGACGTCCTCGATTTCGACCTCCTTGCCGGGATACCGGGTGGTCAGGTCGTTGTCGAAGTCGTCAGTCGGCACTAGTTCGTCGTCCTCCTCGATGACGCCTCGAAGCATCTGGGGGTCGTCGTCCGCGTACTCTGGGCTGTCACCGACCACGTGTACGCGCTGCAGGTGTCGGTAGCCCACCGCCACCCCGCCCTGGTGTTTGGCGTGGTCGCGGCCATGCCCCATCACGGCATCCGCCTCGAGCTCGAGGCGCTGGTCGTCTTTCAGCTCGATGATCGGGATGTTTTCGTCGGCCGCCTCGACCTCGGGGTCGTTGCTCACGAGGTCGCCGGAGTACGCGGTGCCCGGACCCTCGACGTCGAGGGCGAGCGTAACCGCTTCGCCCGCCGCGTAATCCTCGGGTGTCGTCAGTGGCACGAGCCCGAGCCGCAGGCCGAGTTGCTCGTCGAACATCACACTGGAGTTCTCCACGAACCGCACCGTGTCGATGGACAACGTCGGCACGTCCACGAGGATGGCGCGACGAATGCCGTTCGCGAACGCGGGCGTGATGTTCCGAACGACAAACCGGGCTTCCCGGTCGTCGCGGTCGACGAATTCGACGTCGAAGTCCTGGCTACTCATGATCTAGTACCCGCTGTTCTTCGGCGGTCGCGTCCCGTCGTGGGGGATGGGCGTGACGTCCTCGATGCGACCGATTTCGAGGCCGGCGCGGGCGAGCGCGCGGATCGCTGCCTGCGCGCCCGGACCCGGGCTTCGCTGGAGGTTCCCGCCCGGACCGCGGACCCGGACGTGGACCTTCTCGATGCCCTGATCGAGTACTTCCTCGGCGAGCTGTTCTGCCATCTGCATCGCGGCGTACGGCGACGCCTCGTCCCGGTTCTGCTTGACCACCGAGCCGCCACTGGACTTCGCGAGCGTTTCGGCGCCCGTCTGGTCCGTGACGGTCATGATGGTGTTGTTGAACGAGGCGTGAACGTGCGCGATGCCCCATTTGGTGTCGTCAGCCATACGTTATCACTCCTGAGCACCGGCGCGAGCCGGGTGCAGTTCGTCGGTGAGGTCGCTCGTTTCGTCGAACGCGAGGGTGTTCTCCTCGCTGACCGGGACCGTGTACGACGGCTCCGTGACGCGGCTGCCGTCGACGGTCACGTGGCCGTGGGAGACGAACTGACGGGCCTGCCCCATCGTGTTCGCCAGTCCCTCGCGGTAGACGACCGTCTGGAGGCGGCGCTCGAGGACGTCCGTCACTTCGAGCGACAGCACGTCGTCCAAGCGCTCCTCCTCGGAGAGGATGCCGATGCGCTGCAGGCGGGCGACGAACTCCTCGCCGGAGACCGTTCCGGTCTGTCCGAGGAGTCGCCGCGCCTCGCGGCGGTAGTCGCGCAGCTCGGACTGTGCCCGCCACAGCTCTTCTTTGTTCTTCAGACCGTAGCGCGAGAGGAGATCGGATTCCTCGGCGATGCGCTCGCCCTGATAAGGGTGATTCGGTGTCTCGTAGAACTTGGTGTTCTCGCCGGGCAGCGCCATTACTCCTCACCTCCGTCGGCTGCGTCGTCTTCTGCCTGTTCTTCCTTGATCGCCTCGACGTTGACGCCGATGGTGCCCTCGGTACGACCGGTGGACTTCGTGCGCTGACCGCGGACTTTCTGTCCGCGCTCGTGACGGATGCCCTTATACGAGCGGATCATCCGCATGCGGTTGATGTCCTGATCGCGGGTGAGCTCCACGTCGGTACCCGTGATGTGCTGGTTCTCGCCAGTGTAGAAGTCGTTCTGGCGGTTCGCCAGCCACGCCGGGGCGTGCTCGGTGAAGCTATCGACGGCGTCGGTGACGCTCTCGATGGCGTCGTCTTCGAGGCCGCCCATGGTCGCGGTTCGATCGACGCCGGCTTCGTCGGCGACGATTCGCGCGACTCGGCGACCAACGCCGCCGAGCTCCGCGAGAGCACGCTCGACGGTCTTCGTCCCGTCGAGGTCTGTCTGGCCAATGCGGACGAAGTACTGAATGTCTTCGTCCACGTCTTCTTGTTCTTCCGAACTCATGATTGGGTTGTCTGTGAAAGGCGTCGTGGCGGGGATTTGAACCCCGGAGGCTTACGCCACAGAGTTAGCAACCCTGCGCCTTGACCAGGCTAGGCTACCACGACAGGCTTTCGAGTGTATCTTCGCCCTCTCGGACTCGGGGCCTGGGCCCCTACAGTGACTGCACTCGTGGACAATCGGCCACACCACTTAAACACTACGAAGCGCCGATCCGCGATCGTGGGTGCGTGTCTCCCACTCATGCGGGTCGTGTGTGCCGACAGCACGCCACCGGTGATCGTCCGGGATCGTCGCTGACACAACCCTTATCGGACGCCCCACCCCTACGCCGATGCATGAACGACGACGACGTCATGGAGCTGCTTGCGTCTGTCACGGACCCGGCGCTCGGCGACGACATCGTCTCCCTGGGGCTGGTCAACGATCTCTCGGTCGACGACGGCACCGTCACCATCTCGCTGGCGCTCGGGGCCCCGTACTCCCCCGCCGAGACCGAGATCGCCGCACACGTGCGAGAAACACTTGAGGCCGAGGGGCTGGAAACGGATCTCACCGCGGCGATCCCCGACCGCTCCGAGACCGAGGTGCTGCCCGGCGTCAAGAACGTCGTTGCGGTCGCCTCCGGCAAAGGTGGCGTCGGCAAGTCCACGGTCGCGGTCAACCTCGCCGCGGCGCTGTCCGACCGCGGTGCCCGCGTCGGCCTCTTCGACGCTGACATCTACGGCCCCAACGTGCCCCGCATGGTCGACGCCGACGACCACCCACAGGCCACCGAAACCGAGACCATCGTGCCCCCGGAGAAACACGGCATGAAGCTCATGAGCATGGCGTTCATGGTGGGCGAGGACGACCCCGTGATCTGGCGCGGCCCCATGGTCCATAAGGTTCTCACGCAGCTCATCGAGGACGTCGAGTGGGGGTATCTGGACTACCTCGTCGTCGATCTCCCGCCGGGAACCGGGGACACCCAGCTCACGCTGTTACAGACGCTGCCGCTGACCGGCTCGGTCGTCGTCACCACGCCCGAGGACGTGGCCGTCGACGACGCCCGGAAGGGACTGCGCATGTTCGGCCGCCACGACACCACCGTGTTGGGCGTCGTCGAGAACATGTCGTCGTTCGTCTGCCCGGACTGCGGCGGGACCCACGACATCTTCGGCGCGGGCGGCGGCGAGGAGTTCGCCACCGCCAACGAACTCCCGTTCTTGGGGTCGATCCCGCTCGACCCCAGCGTGCGCGCTGGCGGCGACAACGGCCAACCCGTTGCACTCGACCCCGACAACGAGACGGGAGCGTCGTTCCGCACGTTCGCCGCGGAGACCGCGGACATGCTCGGGCTCGTGCAGCGACGGGGGGTTGGCGAATGACCGATCCCGACGACGCCGAGAAGCGCGCCGTGCTCCGCAGCGTCGCCGACGACCTGCGCGACGAGGACGGCGACCAGTCGACGGAGGCCGAGCGCATCGCCGCGCTCGTCCATCGAGTCAGTGACATCTACGATGACGACGCCGACGTGGACGCCCAACACGTATATCTCAACATGCGAAACATCCTCCAGATCTCCGAGCAGGGCGGCATCGACCGATAACGCCGCGGGGGTGTGGTCGCGTCCCTGCGGTCGCCCTCGGGCGGTCTTTCATCATTTTTCTGTGATAATGGATGGCAAACGATTTAGTGGCGACCACGCGTACGATGCCATATTGGTCCACGGCTGGGCCAGACCAGATTATGACTGACGACGAACTCATCTGGCGAATCGCAGGGGGTTCCGGAGACGGGATCGACTCGACAAGCCAGAATTTCGCCAAAGCGCTGATGCGCTCGGGCCTCGACGTCTTCACGCACCGCCACTACCCGTCGCGGATCCGCGGCGGCCACACGTACGTGGAGATCCGGGCGCGGGACGGTACCGTAACCTCCCGCGGTGACGGCTACAACTTCCTGCTCGCGCTCGGCGACTCGTTCGCCCGCAACCCGAGCGAGGAGGCCGTCTACGGCGACGAGGAAGTGAAGCCGCTCACTGAGAACCTCGACGACCTGCGCGCGGGCGGCGTCATCATCTACGACGAGGGGCTGCTCGACGACGAGGACGTCGGCGACCTCGAACAGCAGGCCGACGCCAACGACTGGCATCTCTACCCGCTTGACCTGCGCGGGCTCGCCAAGGAACACGGCCGCGAGGTCATGCGCAACACCGCGGGCGTCGGCGCCACCGCGGCGCTCATCGACATGGACCTCGACCACATCGAGGACCTGATGAGCGACGCCATGGGCGGCGACATCCTCGAACAGAACCTCACGGTGCTCCGCGACGCCTACGAGCAGGTGTCGGAAATGGAGCACACCCACGACCTATCGGTGCCGACCGGGAGCCACGACGAGCCACAAGTGCTCATGTCCGGGAGCCACGCGATCGCGTACGGCGCGATCGACGCCGGCTGCCGGTTCATCTCCGGGTATCCGATGACGCCGTGGACGGACGCGTTCACGATCATGACCCAGCTGTTGCCCGACATGGGCGGGGTCTCCGAGCAGGTCGAAGACGAGATCGCGGCGGCGGCGATGGCGGTGGGTGCAAGCCACGCCGGCGCGAAGGCGATGTCCGGCTCCTCCGGCGGCGGGTTCGCGTTGATGAGCGAGCCCCTGGGCCTCGCGGAGATGACCGAGACGCCCCTGGTGTTGCTGGAAGCCCAGCGCGCCGGGCCGTCCACGGGCATGCCGACGAAGCCCGAGCAGGCCGACCTGGAGCACGTGCTGTACACCAGCCAGGGGGACAGCCACCGCGTTGCGTTCGGCCCCAAAGACCCCAAGGAGTGTTACGAGCAGACCCGCACGGCGTTCGAGATCGCGTACGACTACCAGATCCCCGTGATCCTGCTGTACGATCAGAAGCTCTCCGGGGAGTACCGGAACGTCGACGCGTCGTTCTTCGACCGCGAGCCGGCGGCGGACCTCGGGACGACGCTCTCCGAGGACCAGATCCCCGACGCGCCACACGACCCGACGGGGAAGTACCACCGCTACCAGCACGACGTCGAGGACGGCGTCAGCCCCCGGACGATCCCGGGGCAGTCCGGCGGTCGGTATCTCGCCTCCGGCAACGAGCACTGGCCGAACGGCCACATCAGCGAGGACACCGACAACCGCGTGGCGCAGGTCGAGCGCCGCCTCCAGAAGCTGGCGGCGATCCGCGACGACCTCGACGAGCGCGACCAGCAGACCCACTACGGCGACGAGGACGCCGACATCGGCCTCATCGCGTGGGGCAGCCAGGAGGGCACCGTCGAGGAAGCGGTCCACCGGCTGAACGACGACGGCAACAGCGTGAAGGCGTTGGGGATCAGCGACCTCGCGCCGTTCCCCGTCGCGGAGACGCGGGCGTTCGTCGACAGCGTCGACGAAGCCATCGTCGTGGAGATGTCCTCCACCAAGCAGTTCCGTGGCCTCATCCAGAAGGAGGTCGGAGACATCGGCGGGAAGCTGTCGAGTCTCCTGAAATACAACGGCAACCCGTTCGAGCCCGCGGAGATCGTCGAGGCCGTTGAGATCGAACAGGCCGGCGACGGCGCGGAGCCGGCCGCCCAGACCACACTCGAACCCGCAGCAGGTGACTGATAATGAGTAAGGCATTCAGCGCGATTGATGAGGACCGCGAGGTCGACCGGGACGCGTTCACGCCCGGCGTCGAACCGCAGCCGACGTGGTGTCCTGGCTGTGGTGACTTCGGTGTCCTGAAGGCCCTGAAAGGGGCGATGGCGGAGCTCGGCAAGGACCCCGAGGAGATACTGCTTGCGACCGGGATCGGCTGTTCCGGGAAGCTCAACAGCTACTTCGACAGCTACGGCTTCCACACGATCCACGGGCGCTCCCTGCCCGTGGCCCGCGCCGCGAAGCTGGCCAACCACGACCTGGAGGTCGTGGCCGCCGGCGGTGACGGCGACGGCTACGGGATCGGCGGCAACCACTTCATGCACACCGCCCGGGAGAACCACGACATCACGTACATCGTGTTCAACAACGAAGTGTTCGGCCTGACGAAGGGCCAGACATCGCCGACGAGCCCGAAGGGCCACAAGTCCAAGACCCAGCCCCACGGCTCCGCGAAGTCCCCGATCCGACCGCTCTCGCTGAGCATGACCTCGGGGGCGTCGTACGTGGCGCGAACCGCGGCCGTGAACCCCAACCAGGCAAAGGACATCCTCGTGGAAGCCATCCAGCACGACGGCTTCGCGCACGTGGACTTCCTGACGCAGTGTCCGACCTGGAACAAGGACGCCAAGCAGTACGTCCCGTACGTGGACGTCCAGGAGTCCGACGAGTACGACTTCGACGTCACGGACCGGCGGGAGGCACAGGAGCTGATGACCGAGACCGAGGAAGCCCTCTACGACGGGACCGTGCTGACCGGCCGGTACTACCAGGACGAGCAGCGGCCGTCGTATCAGGCCGAAAAGCAGTCCCGCGGGGACATGCCCGAGGAACCGGTTGCAAAGCGGTACTTCGACGACGACTACGAGTGGGAGCGCTCGTTCGACGTCATCGACCGCCACAAGTAACGACACCGGGTCGTTTTGATTGTCGGCTACGTGTCGCAGTGTTGGCGGTAGCGCCGCTCCAACGGTGGTTCCGTGTCGTTCCGCTGTCGGTTGACGATTCGGAAGATATTTTTTCACACGAACCAAAT
This sequence comes from Halobacterium salinarum DSM 3754, assembly GCF_008124605.1. Lineage (GTDB taxonomy): Archaea > Halobacteriota > Halobacteria > Halobacteriales > Halobacteriaceae > Halobacterium > Halobacterium salinarum. The sequence continues at coordinate 14,644 of NZ_VRYN01000003.1, read as the reverse complement.
ATCCTGACGTGAGCACTGAATCGACAGAAGAGCGAATCCTCGCCGCGCTCGAAGAGGACGCGCAAGCGTCGTATGCGGCCATCGCGGAGCGTGCGGACGTCTCCAAGCCGACCGTCCGCAAATACATCGACCAACTCGAATCGGACGGCGTCATCGTCGGCTACTCCGCCGACGTCGACCCCAAGAAGCTGTCCGGGCAAAGCATCGCGATGGTCGGGATCGACGTGGCCTCCGAGCAGTACGTGGAGGCGACCCGCACACTCCAGGAACTCGACTCCGTGCAGGCGTTGTACTCTTCGAGTGGCGATCACATGCTGATGGCGGAGGTACGGGCCGCCGACGGGGATGCGCTCGGTGACGTGATCAGCGACGAGGTTTTGGCTATCGACGGCGTCACGGCCGCCCACCCCTCGTTCCTCCAGGAACGCCTCAAGTGAGCGTCGTGGCGCTGGCGAGCACAGCATCGATGCGAGCGACGGCTTCGCGCACAGCGTCGGTACTCACTGCAAACGACGCCCGCACGTACTCGGTTGCGTTCGCACCGAAATCCGGGCCGGGCGTCACCGCGACGCCCGCGGTTTCGAGGAGCGCGTCGGCAACAGCGGGCGCAGCACCCAGCCGCGACACATCCAACAGCATGTAGTACGCGCCCGCCGGCGTGTATCCGGGGTCGAACCCCCAGCGCTCGGCGGCAGCACACAGGATGTCGCGGCGCGTCCGGTAGTCGGCCCGCACGCCGTCGAGCCAGTCGGTCCCGTGTCGGATGGCCGCCTCAGCGCCGGCCTGAACGAACGACGGCGCGCAGATGAGTGTGTTTTGGGCGATCGCGTTGATCGTATCGACGTACCGGCGCGGGCACACCACCCAGCCCAGCCGCCACCCCGTCATGCCGTAGCGCTTGGAGACGCCGTCGATCACGAACGCGTCGTCGGTGTACTCCAGCACCGAGTGCGCGGCGGCGTCGAACGCCAGCCCGTGGTAGATCTCGTCGGAGACGACGGCGGTGTCGGTGCGGTCGGCGAGGGCCACGAGCGCCGACAGGCTCTCCCCGTCGATCACGGCTCCGGTGGGGTTGCCGGGGGAGTTCAGGAGCATGGCGGCGGTGTCATCGCCGATCGCCGCGTCGTAGTCACTGACGGCGGGCTGGAAGCCGGCGTCGGGCGCGAGACCAACGGTGCGCACGACCCCGTCGGCGAGCCGCACGAAGTTCGGGTAGCAGGCGTAATGTGGGTCACTGAGAACGACCGCCGAGCCGGGGTCGACAGTGGCCAACAGCACGGTCAGGAGCGCCGGCGAGGAGCCTGGCGTGACGACGATGCGCTCGGCCGGGACCGAAACGCCGTATTCGGCGGCGTAGTAGCCGCTGATCGCGTCACGAAGCGACCGCCTGCCGCGCGAGGTCGTGTAATCGTCGTCGCCGGCGCGCAGCGCGTCGACTGCTGCCTCGGTGGCCGCGGCTGGGGGTGCGAAGTCGGGTTCGCCCACTTCCATGTGGATCACGTCCGCACGGTCGGCGGCGCGTTCGAGGACATCCATCGCGGCGAACGGCGTGACCGCAGCCGCGCGCTCCGAAGGCATGCCAGCAGGATCGCGGCCATCCCTCATAATCGTTCCTGCGGGACGCGTGTGCTATCACGGCACAACCTGCGGGTCCCGAACCCCCTGAAGTTTTGCGCGCCTGGTGCGTAGCGGACGTATGCAGACGTTCAAGCGCGATCTGCGAGTGGACGCGCCCCTGGAGTCCGTGTGGGCGTTTCACTCCACCGTCGACGGGTTGCTGGCGCTGACGCCCGAGTGGGCGAACCTCACTGTCGAGGACGTGGTGTGGCCACAGGGACAGCGCGACGGCGACGAACTCGTGGCGGGGACGCGCATAAACATGGCCGTCGAGCCGTTCGGCGTCGGCCCCAGGCAGACCTGGACGTCCGTCATCACCGAGCGCGCGACCGAAGACGACCACGCGTACTTCGTCGACACCATGGAGAACGGTCCGTTTCCCGAGTGGGAGCACACCCACTCGTTTTACGCCGACGGCGACCAGACGGTGCTCCGGGATCGCGTCGCATACGAGCCGCCGCTTGGCGGCTTAGGCGCTGTCGGTGCACCCCCCGTGCTCTGGGGCATGTTTCGCTTCCGGCACCGCCAGACCCGCGCCGCCTTCGGCGAGGCGTAGTCGGCGCGCAGTCGCCGCCAGCCCCCTCGCACCGCTCCGTACGCCGACACGGTCACAGGTCACTGCGGTACAGCGGTGACGCCGGCGGCGTGGGATCACCACACACGCCGGCGTCCGCACCGGCCTCCTCGACCCCGCTTGCGAGCCGTTGGATCTCCCACTCGGCGTCGTGGCCGGCGTCCTCGTTGGCTGCGAGCACTCCCCGGGCGTCCCGGAGCCGATCGAACGCCGCTTCGAACCCACACGAACACGACACCAGTATCTCCCCCGTTGGCATACCCACCGGTTCGCGTTCGGACGGCATAACCGTCTCGGAGCCGGCACAGCCCAGCCCCGACGCATCGCTGTCGTTTCAGTGATGCAGAAGGATCCGACCGCGGACTTCCTGAAGCCGGTGGAGGGATTTGAACCCTCGGCCTATTCCTTACGAAGGAATCGCTCTACCGCTGAGCTACACCGGCGCGCTGCGACACACCGTCGCGTGACGACCACTCGTCGCACTCGTTGGTAGCCGCATCCGAGAAATAAGGCTTGCGAATCACCGCCGCGACAGCGACACGTCAAGCACCACGTTGAACTCGTGGGGGGCGTACGACCGCACCGTGTGGCGGGTCGCCACAGTCACGTCGTACGCCGGCTGGGCTGCCGCGCGGATCGCGGCCTCCCCGGCGTCGAACCGGCCGTCCTCGTGTTGGATGTCGTAGAAATGCAGCGTGCACTCGTCGCCGGCCAGCGCCACCGCCGTCTCGAGGAACTCGTCGGCAGTGTGTGGCAGGTTCATCACGATGCGGTCCGCCCAGCCGGTGTACTCGCCGGCGACCTCGCGCACGTCGCCGGCAACCCCCGTGACGCGGTCGTCGACGCCGTTGCGCGCGGCGTTCGCTTGGAGGTAGTCGATGGCGGTCTCGTTGACGTCCGTCGCAACCACCCTCGCGCCCGCCGACGCCATCGGCACCGCGTACGGGCCGACGCCGGCGAACATGTCGAAGACGTGCTCGCCGGCGGTGACCTGCTCGACGACGCGGTGGCGTTCGGTCGCCAGCCGCGGCGAGAAGTACACCGCCGCCACGTCCAGTGCGAAGGCGTGGCCGTACTCGCGGTGGACCGTCTCCGTGGAGTCCCCCGCGATCACGTCCCACTCCCGGACGCGCTGCTCGCCTTTGATCTTCGAGGCGCGGTTCAACACCGCCTCGACGGGGATGTCGGACTCCACGACCGCGTCCGCGATGGCGTGCGCGCGGTCGCTGTCGTCCTCGTCGACGATGACGATGTCGCCGAGGCGCGCGTACGACGGGTCGAACCCCAGGATGTCCGCGGGCGTCGTCTGCGTCCGCCGGGGCGGCGCGTCGAACGACACCACCGACAGCGCGTCCGGCACGGCGGCGGCGTCCGTGACGGGGATGTGCAGCGCGCCATCCGCGGCCGCGATGGCGTGCGTGTCGTCGATCAGGTCGGCGTCCGCGAGCCGCTGTCGGGTTGCTTCACCGTCGTCGACGGGCACGCGAACGCAGGGCACTGCCATGGTGCCACGTCGGCAAGCGCGATGCTTACCGGTGTCGTTCTCGCGGCGACTCGAAACCCATACGACGCCGCCCGCCCAACTCGGGGCATGCTCACGTTCGTCGGGCTCGGCCTCTACGACGAGGCGTCGGTCACCGTCGCCGGCCGCGACGCCATCGCGGCGGCCGACCGCGTGTTCGCCGAGTTCTACACCAGCCGGCTGATCGGCACCGATGTCGCCGCCCTCGAAGCCCACCACGACACCACCATCGAGCGCCGGGACCGCGCGGGCGTCGAACAACACCCCGAGCCGATCCTGGACGCCGCCGCCGACGGCGACGCCGTGTTCCTCACGGCCGGCGACACGATGATCTCGACGACACACGTCGACCTCCGGATGCGCGCCGCGGACCGCGGCATCGACACGCGAGTGATCCACGCGCCGACCGCCGCGTCCGCCGCGGCAGGCCTCACCGGCCTCCAGAACTACCGCTTCGGCAAGGCCACGACGCTGCCGTTCCCGTGGGCGCACGGGGCCGACGGCGTTCCCGGATCGGTCACCGACACCATCGAGGCCAACCGCGAGCGCGGCCTGCACACGCTGGTCTACCTCGACATCAAGGTCGATCACCTCCGTGTCGACGGGGACGCCTACATGACCGCCAGCCAGGCGGCCGACCTGCTCGCGACCAACTGGGACGCGGACGCCCTCGGGGTCGTGGTCGCGCGCGCCGGGGCGCCGGACGCGACGGTGCGGGCCGACCGCCTGGGTGCGCTCGCGGACGCGGACTTCGGCAGCCCCCTGCATCTGCTCGTCGTTCCGGGGTCGCTGCACCACGTCGAGCGCGACGCGCTCCGCGAGCTCGCGGGCGCGCCGGCGGACGCGCTGTAGGTCAGTCCAGCGCCGGCTTCAGATCCAGGACCGGCGAGCCGTGCGCCATATCCACCCCCCGGATTGCGAGTGTTCCGTCCGCGGCGTCGACGGCCAGCAACTCACACGGCGTGATACACACCGGGTTGGGGCGGGCCGGCGACCGCGTGGTGAACACGCCCCGATCGCCGTCCCGGACCGCCAACACGTCCCGGTCGGCGTCGTCGGCCCACCACACAACCACCACCCGGTCGTCGGGTTCCAAACCCACAAGCCCCCCGCGAAACGACTCGTACACCTGTACGTTCGCCGCGTACGGCGTCTCGACGCCCTGTCGCGGGGCGTCCGCGGCTGTCTCGAAGCGGGTGTCGGCGTACCCGATGGGTGTCGCGTACATCACACCCACCCCTGGCGGCGTGTCCTCAGCCGGCGGCTCACAGTCCGCGGTGCGCCCATATTTGTGCGTGGAGCAGCCAGCCAACAAAAATACCCGGGGTCGCCGCGCCGGCCCGTTACGCCGACCGATCCATCGGCGACGACTCGGGGTTCAACACTTCGATCTCGTGGCCGTCGGGCGTCTTCGTGAACGCGTAGTTCATGTCGCAGGACGCCGGGTCCCGGTAGTCAGCCGTCTCCCGCTCCAGCAGCGTCGCCCAGTCGTCCTGGAGGGAGTCGGCGCGCACCGCGAGGTGCCCCCACCCGTCGCCGAACGTGTACGTGCGGTCGTCGTAGTTGTACGTCAACTCCACCGCCATCGCGGCGTCGCTGGCCGCCGGCGGCTTCATGAAGTAGTTCGCGAAGCTGTCGGCCTCCCAGCGGCCCGTGTGCTCGTACCCGAAGACGCGCGTCCAGAACCCGAGGTGCTGGGTGGCGTCGGCGACCCGCACCATCGTGTGGTCGATGCTCCAGCGCTGACCGGCGTCGCCCGCCACGAGTTCGATCTCGTGGCCGTCGGGGTCTTTCACGAACGCGTAGCTGCCACCACAGGACTCGGGATCGCGGTAGTCCGCGACGCCACCAGCCAGCAGCTCCTCGTAGGCGTCGCTGACGTCGTCGACGCGCACCGCGATGTGTCCGAACGCGTCGCCGTTGTCGTAGTCGGCCGTGTCGTGGTTGTACGTCAGCTCCAGCAGCGCCGCGTCGTCGGCGGGGTCTTCGGGGCCGATGTAGACGTTGGTGAACGTGTCGGCCTCCCAGCGTGCGTGCTCGACGTAGCCCATGTGGTCGCCGTACCAGTCCAGGGACGCATCGAGGTCACCGACACGCATCATCACGTGATCGAGCGTGAACGCGGTCATGTCAGTGGGCAGGCGTGGCGCGACAAAAAACGCGTCGAACCCGACACGGTCACCGGCCGCGGCCGACCACCACCACGTAGCCCGCGGCCAGCCAGAGCGCGCCCGCGCCCACCGGAACCCCGGTCAACGACGGCTGTGCCGTGACCGCCGCTGCAAGCGACACGACGCTGCCACCGGCGAACGCGAGCACGCCGGCGGTCACACGCCAGTCCACCCCACAGCGCGACCGCGGTCGGCCACGCCCGGAGCGCCGGCGGGACCGTTCCGACCGACCGCAGGTACGTCGGCAGCCCGACGACCGTCATCGATTCCGGATACACGAACCCCACGGAAAACAGCGGATAGGCGCCGTTCGACCAGTCGACGATGACCCACGGCACCACTCCCGCGGCCAGCGCCACCGCCACCACCCGGCGGCGCGCCGTCGGCATCGGCTAGCGCCGCGCAACCACGCGCAGGACGTCCTCGTCTTCGAGGACGTGATCGCGGCCCACCTGCTGGTCGTCGTGTTGGGCCGACGGCCCGGTGACCCGCGCGAATCGGAACCGCTCGTCGAGGGTGCCGCCCAGCTTCTGCACGGCGTCGTCCACGGTCTCGCCGCGCCGGATGATGAGCGGCTCCTCGCGGTCGACGCCCCGCCCCGGCTTGTCCATGTAGATCCGGATGAGCCCGAGCGCCCGCCACATCCGCTCTTTCAGCACGTCCAATCCCTTCTCCTCGGCGGCCGAAATGAAGATCGCGTCGTCGGGGCTGACGCCGTGATCGCGGAGGGCGTCCTTCATTGTCCCCGCGTACGACGGCTCGATGAGGTCGACCTTGTTGACGGTGACCAGCGACGGCATGTAGACGCGGTTGTCCATCACCCCGTCGATCAGCCGGTCGACAGACGGGTTGCCACGGATCGTCACGTTGGCGTTGATGAACCCGCGCTCGCGCAGGATTCCCTTGACCGTGTCGCTGTCCAACTCCAGCTCCCCGGACGTGTTCACGTCGATGCCATCCTTGCCTTTCCGGCGCACGGTCACCGACGGTGGCTCGGCGTCGACCCGGATGTTGACGTTGTACAGCTCCTCGGCGAGGCGGTCGTACTGCTCGATCTCGAACGCCGACAGCACGAAGATCACCAGATCCGCCCCACGGATCACCGAGAGGATCTCTTTCCCGCCGCCGCGTCCCCCCGCCGCACCCTCGATGAGCCCCGGCACGTCCAGGAGTTGGATGTTCGCGCCGCGGTACTCCAACATCCCCGGGTTCACGTTGAGGGTGGTGAACTCGTAGGCGCCGACCTCGCTGTCGGCGTTGGTCATCGCGTTGATCAGCGACGACTTCCCCACGCTGGGGAATCCAACCAGGGCCACGGTCGCGTCGCCGTGCTGTTCGACTGCGTACCCGCCGCCACCGCCGCTGCCGGACTGCTGGGCTTCGAGCTTCTCCTTTTGCTCCGCGAGCTTCGCCTTCAAGCGGCCGATGTGGGCTTCTGTCGACTTGTTGTACGGCGTGTTCGCGATTTCTTCTTCGAGCGATTCGATGTCCTCCTCGAGCCCCATCACGTGCCCGTAGACAGCAAGCGCCGAAAAGCGCTTTCCTCCGCAGTCCGGTGGGATCGTTTCGACACGTTAATACGCCGAGTGAAGCCATCGCATAGTGATGGGTGACCCTGCTGCGTACCGCGACAGCACGCAGATCGTGCTCCCAGTGGGGACGCTGGAGGACATCGAGGCGGACCTCGAAGCCGAGTTCATGGTCTCAGTGTTCCGGCCGACCGACGCGGAGATCGTCCGCATCATCGGGAGTCCGGTCGTGATCAAAGAGGTCACCGAGTTCCTCACGCGCCACGGCGTCCACATGCCGTGAGCGATTCGATCCGCGGCGGCGCCCCGCTCGAAAGACAAGGGTTAAACCCGCGGCGGCGGTTTCTCGGAGTATGGCTGAGACGATCGAAGTGCTCGTTGCCGGTGGGCAGGCCGACCCTGGCCCGCCCCTCGGTCCCGAGCTCGGTCCCACGCCGGTCGACGTACAGGCGGTCGTCCAGGAGATCAACGACCAGACCGAAGCGTTCGACGGGACGGAGGTCCCGGTCACCATCGAATACGAGGACGACGGCTCGTTCTCCATCGAAGTCGGTGTTCCGCCGACGGCCGCGCTGGTGAAAGACGAAGCTGGCTTCGACACGGGCTCCGGAGAGCCCCAGGAGAACTTCGTCGCGGACCTCTCCATCGAACAGCTCAAAACCATCGCCGAGCAGAAGAAACCCGACCTCCTGGCGTACGACGCGCGGAACGCCGCCAAAGAGGTCGCGGGGACGTGTGCGTCCCTCGGCGTCACCATCGAAGGCGAGGACGCCCGCACGTTCAACGAGCGCGTCGACGACGGCGACTACGACGACGTGCTCGGCGACGAACTCGCGGCCGCGTAACGCCGCCCGAGGAGTTTCTGCGCCGTTCGGTTCGCGTACTCGATAGCGGCGTGTGTCCGCGGGTCGCGCTCCCACGCTTGCTTCGCTTCGACGCTTTTAAGCCCGGGATCACCGTCTGTAGAACCGAGACAGGCTTCGCCTGTTTCACTGACCCGTAGGAGATCCGACCTTCAGAGGGTCACCCACTACGGAGGTGAAAGATGGCAGACAACGATATAGAAGAGGCCGTAGCTCGCGCACTTGAGGATGCCCCACAGCGGAACTTCCGTGAGACGGTAGACCTCGCAGTCAACCTGCGCGACCTCGACCTCAACGACCCGTCGCAACGAGTCGACGAGGGCGTCGTGCTGCCGTCGGGCACCGGACAGGAGACGCAGATCGTGGTTTTCGCAGACGGCGAAACCGCGGTTCGCGCGGACGACGTCGCTGACGACGTCCTCGACGAGGACGACCTCAGCGACCTCGCAGACGACACCGACGCCGCGAAGGATCTCGCAGACGAGACGGACTTCTTCGTGGCGGAAGCACCCATGATGCAGGACATCGCGGGTGCGCTCGGTCAAGTGCTTGGTCCGCGCGGGAAAATGCCGACCCCGCTCCAGCCCGACGACGACGTCGTCGACACAGTCAACCGCATGAAAAACACCGTGCAGATCCGCAGCCGCGACCGCCGCACGTTCCACACGCGCGTCGGCGCGGAGGACATGTCCGCCGAGGACATCGCCAGCAACATCGACGTCATCATGCGTCGGCTGCACGCGAACCTCGAAAAAGGCCCGCTGAACGTGGACTCCGTCTACGTGAAGACAACGATGGGGCCTGCCGTGGAGGTTGCCTAGGATGTCCGCCGAAGAACAACGCACCACCGAGGAGGTTCCCGAGTGGAAGCGACAAGAGGTCGCCGAACTCGTCGACCTCCTGGAGACGTACGACAGCGTCGGCGTGGTGAACGTCACGGGCATCCCGAGCAAGCAGCTCCAGGACATGCGCCGCGGCCTGCACGGGCAGGCGGCGCTGCGCATGAGCCGGAACACCCTGTTGGTTCGCGCGCTCGAAGAAGCCGGAGACGGCCTCGACACGCTCACCGAGTACGTCGAGGGCGAAGTCGGCCTGGTCGCGACCAACGACAACCCCTTCGGGCTCTACCAGCAGCTTGAGAACTCGAAGACGCCGGCCCCGATCAACGCCGGCGAGGTCGCGCCCAACGACATCGTCGTGCCGGAAGGCGACACGGGCATCGACCCGGGGCCGTTCGTCGGCGAACTGCAGACCATCGGCGCGAACGCGCGCATCCAGGAGGGCTCCATCCAGGTGCTCGATGACTCCGTCGTCACCGAGGAAGGTGAGACGGTCTCCGACGACGTCTCCAACGTCCTCTCGGAGCTCGGCATCGAGCCCAAGGAGGTCGGCCTGGACCTGCGCGGCGTGTTCTCCGAGGGCGTGCTGTTCACGCCCGAGGAGCTGGAGATCGACGTCGACGAGTACCGCGCGGACATCCAGTCCGCGGCGGCGTCGGCGCGCAACCTCTCGGTCAACGCGGCGTACCCGACCGAGCGGACCGCACCGGACCTCATCGCGAAGGGCCGCGGCGAGGCGAAGAGCCTCGGCCTGCAGGCCAGCGTCGAGAGTCCGGACCTCGCGGACGATCTCGTGAGCAAGGCCGACGCCCAGGTGCGGGCGCTCGCCGCGCAGATCGACGACGAGGACGCCCTCCCGGAGGAACTGCAGGACGTCGACGCGCCTGCGGCGCCTGCCGGCGGCGAAGCGGACACCACTGCGGACGAACAGAGCGACGAAACACAAGCGTCCGAGGCTGACGACGCCGACGATTCCGACGACGATGACGACGACGACGGGAACGCTGGCGCCGAGGGCCTCGGGGAGATGTTCGGATAATAACAATGGAATACGTCTACGCAGCACTCATCCTGAACGAGGCTGACGAAGAGCTGACCGAAGACAACATCACCGGCGTCCTGGAGGCCGCCGGCGTCGACGTCGAGGAATCCCGCGCGAAGGCCCTCGTGGCCGCGCTGGAGGACGTCGACATCGAGGAAGCCGTCGAAGAGGCCGCCGCCGCGCCTGCCGCCGCACCTGCGGCGTCCGGCAGCGACGACGAGGCAGCCGCCGACGACGGCGACGACGACGAGGAAGCTGACGCTGACGAGGCCGCCGAGGCCGAGGACGCTGGCGACGACGACGACGAGGAGCCCAGCGGCGAAGGCCTGGGCGACCTCTTCGGGTAACCCGGTCGCGTCGCGCGCCGACAGCCACGATCACATCGTTTTTTAGCCGCGTGCCACTCGGGAAGCCACGGCGCTGCGCACGCGTAGATTGAAGACGGGGAGCGCGGGCAGCTGGGCGTGATGGATGTCGCTGGTGTGCGCGTGTTGGTGACGCCGATGGGCGCGCTTGCAGTGCTCGCTGCGGTCGCGGCCGGCGTGGCGCTGGGGACGTGTTCGGGGCTGGTGCCCGGCGTGCACGTGAACACGCTGGCGTTGCTGCTGGCTGCGGCCGCGCCGCTGGCCCCGGGACCGCCACACCTCGTCGGTGCGGCGCTGCTGGCGGCGGGTGTCACGCATTCCATCCTGGACGTGGTCCCGATGCTCGCGCTCGGGGTGCCGGACGCGGCGCTGGCGGTGAGCGCGCTGCCCGGCCATCGGCTGGTGCTTGGCGGTCGCGGCCGGGAGGCGCTGCGGGTGTCTGCCCTCGGGAGCGCGACCGCCGTCGTGGTCGCCGTCGCATTCGGGGTGCCGGCGACGTGGCTGGCGGTTCGGGCGGCACCAGTGGTGTACGCTCACCTCCCGGTCGTGCTCGCCGTGCTCGTCGTGGTGCTCGTCGCACGCGAGCAGTCCCGACGCGCGCGGTTCGGCGCGGTGCTCGCGGTGGCTGCCAGCGGCACACTGGGCAGCGTTGCGCTGCCGATGCAGCCCGACGCTGTCGTACCGACCGGTGACGTGTTGTCGCCGCTGTTCGCGGGGTTGTTCGGTGCGCCCGTGTTGCTGGCGGCGTTCCGGGGGGATGGGATCCCCGAGCAGGCCGACGCGCGGATCGCGGTGCCGCCACGCGAGGTGGTGCGTCCGGGCGTGGCGGGCAGCCTCGCGGGCGCGGCGGTCGCCTACGTGCCAGGGGTGTCGGGTGCCATCGCCGCAGTGTTCGCGCTGGATCTGACGGGCGACGACAGCGGTGACCGTGCGTTCGTCGCGGCGCTCTCGGGGGTGAACACGGCCAACACCGTGTTCGCGTTGTTCGCGCTGTTCGCGATCGGTGACCCCCACACTGGCGTGCTCGTGGCCTTCGAGCGCGCACGCCTCCCGCGGACGCTGCCGGTGTTGGTGGCGAGCGTCGTGCTCGCGGCCGCCGTCACGGCGGCGATGGTTCCGGCTGTCGGGGACCGGTACTTCCGGGCGGTGCGTGCCGTCGACCACCGCCGACTGACGGCCGGCGTGTGCCTGTTGTTGGTGGTGTTAGCGTGGTTGTTCGGCGGCGGAACGGGCGTAGGATTGCTCGGCGCGGCGACCGCCGTGGGGGCGATCCCACCCGTGTTCGGCGCGCGGCGCGTCCACCTGATGGGCGTGCTGTTGGTGCCGATCGCGCTCGGAACGGCGTAGGCGGATCGCCTATGGGCCCGCGAGGACGGTGGCGGTCGTCGCCAGCGTGGCGAACTCGCCGCGGAGGTGGGCGAGCGCGGTCCGGTGCACTACGCTGGGGGGCAGTCGCTCGCCGTCCAGGGTGCGGTCGTGGGTCGCCGTCGCGTCCCGCACGAGCGTCACGTCGAACCCGCGGTTGTCGGCCATCCGAACGGTGGTCGAGACGCAGTGGTCAGTGGTCAGGCCACACACCACCAGCGAGCCGATGTCGCGGTCGCGCAGCCATCCTTCGAGGGCGGTGTCGACGAACGCGCCGTTGACGGACTTCACGAACTCGGGCTCGTCGGCCGCGGGCGCAAGCCCGTCGGTGTACGCGAACCCTGGCTCGCCCTGCCGGAGCGGCGACGTCGCCTCCGTCGAGTTGTGACGCACGTGCGCGATCGGGGCGGCGGCGGCGTCGCGCCACGCCGCCAGCAGCTCCTCTGCGTGTGCCTCCGCGTCGGGGTTGTTGCGGTCGCCCCACGCCGAATCGGCGAACCCCTGCTGGAAGTCCACGAGCACGAGCGCGGCGCGCCGCTCAGTCATCCCCGGACGCCGGCGGCTGGCTGCCCACAACCGGGTCGATGCCAGCGGTCGCTTTCGGGTGTTCGCGCGTGAACGTCGCGGGGCACTCCGTGGGGGCCTGGGCGTCGTCCTCGCGGAACAGGTACTGCACCCACTCGCGGTCGCCGTCGACGCCGAGATCCCCGAGGTCGGCGTGCGGGCACTGACCGTCGTACTCCTCGATGCGGTTCTGGATGGCGGCGCGGGCGCGCTGGCCGGCGTCGGTGTCGGCGGTGATCCCCTCGAACAGTCCGGCCGGCTGGAACGTGATTTCGAGGCCGACCGGACAGTACCGCGAGTAGCGGTCGTGGGCGGCGTAGAACGGCGCCCGGCACGTCGGGAACAGCGGCTCCCCCCCGAAGCAGAACTCCCACTCGGGGCTGTCGGTGTCGGTCGGCACGTCGGCGGGCCACGGCTCGGGATCGTGGACGTGCAGCACGCTCAGGATGTGCCACAACGCCTCGTGGTAGTCGGCTTCGCTGAACTCGTCTTCGGGGGGCTTCCAGAACGTCACGAACGAGACGCGGGCGTCCCGACTGCCGTACTCGCCGAGATACTCAAGCAGCGCGTCCCGGAACCCGAGCAGTGCGTCGGGATCCGTCAGCGACGGCACGACCGTGTACAGCGGCTCGCCGTTGGCGACCGATTCGGCCCCGAAGTGACACGGGAACGGCGTGCCGTCGCGGTCCCCGGTCACGCTCTCCGAGAACGTCTCCCAGTGGCTGCGCACCCAGTCGGGGTAGTCGCCGGCGGCGACACGGTCGGCAAGCGTCTGCTGATCGACGACCGCCTGGAGTTCCGGCTCGTTCATGTCTCCAGGTGGGGATGCTGTCCGATTAGGTGTTGTGATGTACGTGTTTACCCCGAGGTCTCAACAACCGGCACAGTCTGCTCTCGTGAGATCATTTCGTTGTCGTGGACAACCCGCGTAAGTTCCTCGTATGGGTTGCGTCCCTGCTGGCGCCACGTCGCCAGCAGGGACAAGATCGTCTCGTGAACGAACATGCCACGGTCGTTCCGGAGTGTTCCGATGATTTTCCGGAGAACAACAGGTTCACGAAGGGCGTTTTCTGCGGCATTGTTCGTCGGGGAGACCGCTGGCTCACCGACGAAGGTGAGCCAGTGGTCGAGTCCACCTTCGATCTTCCCGAGGAGTGTTGCCACTGGTTCGTCGGTCACTGACCGCTCAACGAGCGATCTGAGGCCGTCCTGACACGCTCGATGCATCTGTGCTCTCGCACGAGGATCTGGGTCGGTCTCCAGCCACGACTGGAGACCGACGAACATCTGCTTGAGATACCGGTACACCGGTTCTGCCTCCTCGTGGTCACTAGCAACGTCTTCAGCCTCCCGGAGAAGATGTGCCCAGCACCGCTGAAGCGTACTGCTGAACGCTGGATACGCCGTCCACCCATCACAGATGACCGTTCCCGCGAAGTCCTCGCCAAGGACTTCCGCGGGAACATCACTCCCACGACTCTCTCTGACCGCGTACAGCGTATGCTCGTCCGTCCGAAACGTCCAGATCCACGCTTGGTCACCGTCACGCTTGATGCCGGTTTCGTCAACGTGGACGATTTCAGCCTCCTGAATCTCTCGACGGATCTGCTCGTACTCACAGCGACCGGCGCGCGCAGCGCGCTCGGTCGCGTGCCACGCGGATGCACCTGAGAGTTCGAGTCCGTGAAGTTGCTCGAAGCGGTCCGTGATTTTCCGGTAGGGAAGGCGGTGATCGTACCGTGACAGGGCAGATTGCGCGATGACGTTCACCCCGAACTGCCCCTCATCGGGGCAGTCGGGGTGAGTCGCAACCGTCTCAGTTCCACAGGAGTCGCATTGGTAGCGGTGTCGGTTGTACTGGGTGACTTCTGGTGGCTGTGGATCCGGGACTTCCTCGACGAGTCGGGGGCTGACGCCCACCGACTCGTCGAAGTGGTCGCCACACTCGGGACAACAGTCAGAGGTGACCTCGATTTCTTCATCAGGATCGGGCGGAGAGCGCCACTCCGGGTTGTGACCGTCCTTTCGACCGGGAGTACCACCATCAGTTCGGACATCGTCGTCTTCGTCGTCCTGCGAGGTCGGGGACTCGTCGGTCCCCGACCGTCGCTTACTGGGTGGAGTGTGTGGATTCTCGTACTTCCGGAGACGTGTTTCGAGTTCTTCGATCCGCTCTTGCTGCTCTTCGATCCG
>NZ_VRYN01000002.1 GCF_008124605.1 Halobacterium salinarum DSM 3754 | reverse complement strand
GAACTTCCGGATTTAGATGAGTTGTTGCTGTGGGCTTCACGTGATCCAAATCCGCATCGACCGCGGTTACGTGAGCAGGTTGAGTCAGGCGAGTTCTGGTAACGAACTCGCCTGACGACCGGGGAAGCACCTGTGTCGATAGCGGCAGCGCTGGAACGGCGACGCACTCACGGCTGTGAGTGCGCCGCCTCGAAGGTATCACACAACAAATCAGCGACTGCCTGCTCCAGCGAACCCAGTCTCCTGAGCTAATCCGCCTCAATTCGGTATAGTCTCCGCTGAGATCCTGCTTCACTCCGTCACTAAACTAGAACAGATGAGCACTCGACAAATCCGCCTGACAATTAGCTAGTTTTTCAAGATCTATTCGGCACGTATTTATACGTGCTGACCTACTACTCATCTGTGCCGAAGCGGGTATTACTAATCGGATATTATTACCCCCCGGAAGGTGGGGTCGGTGCAGTACGTATCGCGAAATTCGCGAAGTATTTGTCGGATAGATTGGATATCCACGTTATTTCCAGCCAACCAAATCAGAACAACCGTCCTTCAGGAGTTTCTGATGAGAGTGGTGCAACGGTCCATAGAGTCAAGAGACCATTTAATGGGGTTGAGAAAAACTTCGACAACATCCGGTGGTCGATTCCAGTTTCACGAAAAATTCATAATCTGCACGATGAGTTCCACTTTGACTGCATCTGGCAAACTGCAAACCCATTTCTCCCCTTAGCCACAGTCCCCTTCTGCAAGAAAATAATTGATACAGACTTCATCGTTGATCTACGGGATTCATGGACGCTTCATCCTTACAACGACTTGACTACGACTTTCGGTCGTCTGTACGAGAAAACTTCGCAGTTTCTTGAACCACGTGTACTTCGAGCTGCGGACGCTGTCACGGTGGCCACAGATGGAATCAGAAACGCATACGCTGACGAATATCCTGAAATAAGTGGAAAGTTGTACACGGTCGAGAACGGATATGATCGGGAGGATTTCCCACAATTGGAGACGAAACCCAGGGATGAGTTCGAGATTGTCTACGCTGGAAAGTTTAGTGACTTCCGAGATCCAGACCCATTCCTGAAGGCGCTTTCTGATATTCAGTCCCAGTACAACGTATCGTTCGTTCACGTTGGTAACCTGGAGGAACATGTCCGGGATTCTATTAAGCGATATGGCCTGAAACAGCACTACGAGTGCACTGGGTACGTTGACCGAAAAGAGGTAGCACGGAGAATTCAGAGAGCAAACCTCGGGTTAGCCGTCTCTGGTGGATCTCCACAGGAGATGACGACGAAAATCTTCGATTATATGGCGTGCAATACGCCGATATTGGGTTGTGGTCCTGATGGGTCAATGATAGAGGTAATCGAACGGTTCGAATTTGGGTACGTAGCTACCAACGAAACAAGCCGAATCAAGAATACGCTTTTAGAAATCATTGAACAACAACCTGAATCTTTAGGTAGTGGGCCATATGCCGAGTACACCCGGGAGAGATCCGCCAAGAAACTCGCAAACGTGATTCGAAATGTTGTTGAATGAACCAACTGCAGTAGTGGTTCTCGAATGAACTCCCCATGAATATCCTCGTTGTCTCACACCTGTATCCGACTCCGGCGGATTCTGTACCGGGAATATTCGTCCACCAGCAGGCGCAGGCACTACAGGAGAGAGGGCACTCAATCAGAGTTCTCTCACCGACCCCGTACGTTCCGAAGGTCCCCCATTTACCGGATCGCTGGGCGCGATTTCGAGATACGCCCAACCAGAGTCAGATTGACGGCATCGATGTCTCCTACCCGAAGTACGTCTCGCTCCCGTCACGCCACACACTCCCCCTCGTCGCGAAAAATGTTCGCCGTACCGTCGACAGCGCCATCTCAAATCTTGAGTCCAGCACGTTCTCCCCTGACGTAATCAACGCCCACGTACCTCTTCCAGACGGCTACGCGTGTCTTCCTACCAGTCGTCGATTGGATATCCCCCTAGTGACGACTGTCCACGGTGCCAGTATTTATAAATCAGCGAAAAATCCGATTTGTCGGAGACAGATTAGAGAGGTCTTTGAAGTGTCAGAGCAGGTCGTTTTCAATAGTGGTGTACTGAAAAGGGAGGCTGAGTCACACTTCTCAAGCCTCTCTAATAGTCAAGTTATTTTTAACGGCATTGAACTGGATGGGGTGAAGTCCGTCCCAAAAGCAAATCTTTCCGAGGTATTCTCGGAGAATCGAATTGTAGTCGCGTCTGTCGGCAACCTAATCAAGAGAAAGAATCACAGTGTTGTAATTGACGCTATCTCGGCCATAGAGGACGACGAACGCCCATACTACTTAATTATTGGAAGTGGCCCAAATCGAGATAGTTTAGAGCAGCAAGTTAAAAGTAAGGGGCTTGAAGGGTATGTTCATCTCACGGGATACGTCCCCGATCACGAGGATGTTCTATCGAAACTGAAAGCAGCAGATGTGATGGCACTCCCAAGTACCGAGGAAGCGTTCGGAATCGCGTACATCGAGGCGATGGCTTGTGGATGTCCGGTAATCGGTTGTGAGGGTGAGGGTCCATCTGAATTCGTCGAGAACGGGGAAACCGGATATCTCATCCCACCGAACAACCCCCAGGCGATCACGGACTTACTGACCGACCTCCTAGACAGTCCATCGAAGGTACAGAAGATTGGAAAGAATGCCAGTGAGTACGTGCGGAACAACCTCACGTGGGCGGAAAACGCACGAAAGAACGAGGAGATTTACCAGTTGGCAATCGAAAAACGCCGCTGAATTATTTGTCGTAACCTTCGAGAACCCCCCGAATCTCTCTAGCTGCGTTCCCATCGCCGTACGGCTCTGCATCGGATGTCGAATGAGATAGATTCGTGAGTGCGTCTTGAATTGCTTCTTGGTTAGCGCCGACGAGAACGTTCCCGCCAGATTCGACCGTTTCAGGCCACTCGGTTTCTTCACGGAGCGTGACACACGGAACATCGAGGAAGAACGCTTCCTTCTGGATACCGCCGGAGTCGGTGACAATGACATCAGCGTTCGCCTGAAGTTTGATGAAGTCAAGGTAGCCGACGGGGTCGATGAGCGTGGCCTCTTCCTCGATAGCATCTAAGAGGCCGTGTTGTTCGAGTCGATTGACCGTTCGAGGGTGCGCAGGAAGAATGACCCGTCGTTCATCTGCGGCAAGTGTCTCTAGAATCGTTTCGAGCCGCTCGCTATTGTCCGTATTTCGAGGACGATGAACCGTTGCAAGAATGTATGGGTCGTCCCACAAATTGAGTTCCTCTAAAACATCTGACTGTGCGACTGCCTTCTCTCGGACACTGAGCAACGCATCGTACATCACGTCACCGGCATTGTACGCGTACTCGTCGATTCCTTCCGACTCGAGATGGTTCATTGCTCGTTCGCTGGGTGCAAAGAGAATATCTGCAGCGTGGTCGGTCAGAACACGGTTTACTTCCTCTGGCATCTCTCGGTTAAAACTCCGGAGGCCAGCTTCGACGTGCGCAAGTGTAACGTCTTCTTTCGAACCAACGACTCCTGTGGCTAGTGTCGAGTTCGTGTCCCCATAACACAGCATAACGTCCGGCTCGTGACGATGCACTAACTCCTCAAGCCCGATCATCATCTCTGCCGTTTGCGTCGCGTGAGAACCAGATCCAACGCCGAGATTGTGGTCAGGCCTTGGGATGTCGAGTTCTTCGAAGAACACGTCCGACATCTCTTCGTCGTAGTGCTGGCCCGTGTGCACGAGAATCTCGTCGTGTTCCTTCCGTAGCTCATTGGAAACAGCGTACGCCTTAATAAACTGAGGTCGCGCCCCGACGACGGAGATGATCTTCATTGTGATACCAAACGTCTTGGTTACGAGTTTCTTATGCTGTTCGATGTGCTCTCAGAGCACGACTGTTACTGCCCCCCACTCCCGATCGTGTACACTCGATGTGGTGTCTCTGCAAGGTTGAGCGATTGTCGGCCGTCGATGACCACCAGTGGGTCAAATCGATTCCACTTGATGTCATCGAACTCCTCCTGGGGAGTGACCATCACCGCAGCATCCGGATTGCAGGCATAGATCTCATCAAGCGGCGTTGGTGTTCCCGGAAATTCGCTGAAGTCCTCGAGAAGCGGATCGACGAGTCGAACGTCCACACCGAGATCAATTAACTGCTCGGCAATCGGGAGTGCTGGTGTCGCTCGCGTCTCTTCAACACCTGGGCGGTATGTGAGCCCAAGTACCAGAACTGTCGACCCCTGCAGCTCTCCGCCTTCTGCTTCGAACTCCTCCTGGAGCTTCTGGACGGCAAACTTAGGCATCCTGTCGTTGATTTCACGAGCCGTCTTGAGCAGTGGCGCGTCTGTCTCGAACGGATGAATGAGGAAGTACGGGTAATACGGAATACAGTGTCCACCGACGCCAGGACCGGGGGTATGGAGGTCGACATACGGTGCGGTATTTGCCGTTTCGAGGGCTTCGTTGACGTCGATTCCGAGCTCGTCAGTGAATCGCGCCAATTCGTTCGCTAGTGCGATGTTCACGTCACGATACAGTCCTTCGAAGAGCTTCACCGCCTCCGCCACCGTGATATCCGATGTCGGGATGACGCCGCTACTGTTTATCTCATCGTAGATGAGCTCTGCAACTGCTGTACTCTCTTCATCAGCACCACCGACGACCTTCGGGTATGACCCACGGATGTCCTTTAGCGCGCGGCCGCTTGCTGTGCGTTCCGGGCAGAACGCTAATCCGAAGTCACCTAGAGAGAGTCCACTCTCTTCTTCGAGGATTGGAAGAACGACGTTCCTGCACGTCTGTGGTGGAACAGTAGACTCAATAATCACGAAGTCACCCTCGTTCAGTCCCTTACCAATCTCTTCACTCACTGCCTCGACGACTGAGAGGTCTGGTCGATTCTGTTCGTCGATAAGCGTTGGCACGATGATAACGTGAACGGTTGCCTCTAACGCGGCTTCGAGTGGTTCCTCCACAGCTTGAAGCTTGCCGGCATCTACTAACTCTCCGACGAGTTCGTCTAATCCTGGCTCCCGGTCGACGTGGCTTTCCCCTCGCTCAATCGATGCAACTACGTCTGGGTCGATGTCCGCACCGATAACGTTCCCGGTGATGTCCCCGTACACCGCAGCAAGCGGGAGTCCCATTTTTCCAAGCCCGTAGACGGCGACCGGAACCTGCCCGCTCGTAAAGGCATCACGAAGCTCTGACCCAGCTCTATCGGCCCCGTATAGCGACTGTGTACCTGCTGTTTCACTCATTTTGAATTATCTTCCGAATTGGCCATTTTTTCGATCTTGTTGACGTACTCGACTGCACGTAGCCCGTCACGACCCGATACTTCCGGTGTTTCATTAGATCGAACTGAGTCAATAAATGAAGATAGCTCGCTCTTCAGCGGCTCCTCGTTTTCCACCATCGGACGTTCCACGATACTTTCGTGCCGGTACCGGACATCCCCATTCTCCTCAATGTACTCTGGGAGCGAATGCCGATAAACCTCAACTGACTGGTCGATATAGTCGACATCGATTCGGCACGAATGCGTGGTAATCGTGAGTGTTCGAACTTTTCGTTGTGTGACGCGACTAGCAGTCAGGCTTCCGATTGAGCCATCTTCAAATTCGAAGTTCGCGGTTGTGTATGCCTCATCGCTGTCGAGTGCAGAAACTGACGAAACGTTCTCGTCAATCAGCCACAGTAGGATGTCGATGTCGTGAATCATCAGGTCCTTCACGACACTGTCGTTCATCGTCCGGTCAAGTGGCGGGCCAAGTCGCTCAGCTTTCACACTGATAATATCGATATCCGGAATAATGTCCTTGAGTGCTACAACCGCTGGATTAAACCGTTCGATGTGTCCAACCTGAATTTGAACATCATTTTCCTCGGCAAGCTCGATTAACTCTTCGCCTTGTTGCTGTTCATCGACGAACGGTTTCTCAACCAGTACGTGGACGCCGTGTTCTATACACTGCTTTGCAATCTCATAGTGATGAATCGTCGGCACAGCAATCGATACAGCGTCAACCCGCGTAAGGAGTTCCTCAAGCCCACGTGGTTTTGTTCCATTTTCCGCTGCCACCTGAGCCGCCTGTTCGTCGTCAACATCATATATCCCGGATAAGCTCGATTCTGGAATCTCACTGTAGACCCGTGCATGATGACGGCCCATACTACCGGTACCGATCACCCCGGTATTGAGCGTCTCTTGTTGACGACTCATTGTTGTGCCTCGTATTCGTGAACTGCTTGCGTGATCGTTTCGATGTCTACTGGTGAGAGGTCAGGATGAACCGGGAGAGAGAGTACATCGTTCGCGACTTCCTCGGCAACGGGTGCACTACACGTAATATCCTCATAGGCTGGCTGCTTGTGAATCGGTGTCGGATAATACACCCCTGTTCCCACACCGGCGTTTTCAAGGGATTCTGCAAGTTTGTCACGGTCGTCAACTCGAACAGTGTACTGGTGATACGAATGCCGGCAACCATTCGGTTCGACTGGTGTAATGAGGTCTGAGTCAGCAAGCCCGCGGTTGAGCAGTGCTGCGTTCGCACGGCGAGTTTCAACGTACTCCGGAAGCCGGTCTAGCTGCACCTGCCCGATGACCGCCGCAATACTGGTCATCCGATAGTTCTGGCCAACTCGGACATGCTCGTATCCACCGTCCACAGAACGGCCGTGATTTGCGAAACTTGCTGCCTGTTCGGCGACATCGTCTCGATCAGTGGTTATCATACCGCCTTCGCCAGTGGTCATGTTCTTTGTCGGATAGAACGAGAAGCAGGCTGCATCTCCGAACGACCCGACTTTCATGTCATCGTATTCTGCGCCGTGAGCTTGGGCTGCATCCTCTACAAGTACAAGATCATGCTCATCTGCGATATCTTGTAACTGCCCTAAGTCCGCAGGGAGGCCGTAGAGGTGGACGGCTAGAATAGCATCTACGTCACGTTGGCGAACGATATCCTCAACCGCTTGCGGATCGAGATTGAATGTCTCCGGGTCGATATCTGCGAATACTGGGGTCGCCCCAGCAAGCCGAATAGCATTTGCACTCGCAACAAACGAGAACGGCGAGGTAACAACTGTATCACCGTTCCCGATCCCGAGTGCTTCGAATGCGGTGTGGAGGGCTGTCGTTCCGTTTGATGTAGCAACTCCGTGTTCTGTCCCACAGAACGACGCAAACTCATCCTCGAAAGATCGAACCTCGGGCCCGTCTGCAATCATCCCGGAGTCAAGAACCTCCTTAACTCGCTGTTTCTCTTCCTCTTTCAATTCCGGTGAAGCAATCGAAATCATTGGCTAAGTACGGATCCCCCGTTATTTTCCCTCCCTTCCGGAGTAGCGACCGGAAGATCCTCGTACGACGTCTTCGTGAGATAGACCTTCTTCCCGTCAATTTTCGTGTATGCCGGCTCAAATGGCGGGAAATCAAGTGCACGAATCATATCATACACTTCTAAGGAACCGTCATTCACGAGCTGTTCTAGTGGTATCCACTTTTCGCCGTCCAAGCTCGTCTTATTGTAGAAATACGTTTTCTCATCAAACTCCGACTGGGGAGTTCGCATCGATTGAACCTCGCCCGAGATAATATTCGGAAGCTGTTCCTCAAACAATTCAATCGAGGCTTGTTCCGCCTTCTTATACAATGACTTTGAGGTGTCTTCCTCAGTGATATCTACGAATTTGCGGGCAACGATATCCCCTTCGTCAACCTCTTCGGACATGAAGTGCAGCGTAGTTCCGTACTTCCAGTAATCGTCGTCGCGTGCGTTCATAATCGCGTGGCTAAACGTATTGCTACCCCGGTACCGGGGGAGTTCTGCTTGATGAAGATTCAACCCTCCCTGCTTTGGATGCTCTAGGAGTTCTGCATCAAGGATTTCGTAATAGAGTACGCTGATAATGTAATCAAGTTCGCACTCGAAAACCTCATTTTCCTCTATAACTGGATACCCGTATTCCTCTGCCTTGGATCGGAGCGCCCCATCCCACCATCCATCATGCCCTTCTGGATGTGTTACAACTGCTTCCACAGAGATTTCGGATTCCTCATGAAGCAGTTCTAGACAGGAACGACTGAGTGGACGGCTCCCGAAAAGCGCTACTGAAACCATATATCAAGGGTGATGTGTTGGTCGCTTAAAACCGTTGATAATCCTCAAAACACCTCTGATACACCATCTGACCTGATCTACTACCGGACTTACGAGACTGTTCCTTCTCGGGAAGACGCAGTCGTTAGTTTTGTGGACAGCCTCGAGAAGACGATTCCGTCTAACCACAATTATTAACCAACATTTCCTGCGCCCCTACCGTTTTTGTTGGTTAATACGCGAATCGACACGCCGAGTTCGAACACGTACCGAGTAGCTCACTCCCGAAGGCGCTCAGCGAAACTTTGGTGATTGCGGGCGTGTTGGGCGTATTAGGGTCCGCTCGCTATAACGTCGAAGGTGGCATCCCAGTCCTCGAGGTGCTGGTAAACACCGTATTCGCGTTTGTCATGCCAAATACACTTTTTTACGACCGAACCGATTTGGTGTCGTTCCAGCATCGTAGTGACGATCTGTTCCAGCAGTCACTGCGACACGGTATCGCTACCGACGAACGCGGTGTTCCGGAATCGTTTAGTTGTCCTGTCGACCAGTTGGGGACAACATGATCGGTGGTCTCTATGGAACTCCTTGACGACGACGGCAACCTCTTCGGCGTCGTCAACGTCGTCGACGCGCTCGTCGTGCTCTTCGTGCTCGCGGTCGTGGCTGCCGGCGCGGCCTTTGCGCTCCAGCCGACGCCGGCGCCCGAACAGTCCTCGACGCACGTGACCCTGGATCTCGGCTCGCACCCGACCCATATCGCCACGGAGATCACCGTCGGTGACACCACGGACGCGAGCGGGAACAGCGAGCTGACGATCACCGACGTCTATCGGGCGCCGGACGACGGCCAGACACGCGTCATCGCCCGCGCAGAACTGCAGGGGACGCCCGGCGACGACAACAGCACAATGTACGCGGGCGCGCCGCTTCGCCTCGGCAGAACCCTCGACATCGCCACCAGCCGGTACAAGGTCAGTGGCGCGATCCAGTCCGTCGGTGCGAGCGAAACGCTCCAAACCGACACGACCGACGTGGTACTGGAGACGACGCTCCCGGCAGTCGACGCCAGTGAGGTGACCACCGGCGACCAGCTTCGCCTGGGTGGACAGGCCGTCGCCACCGTCGAGACGGTCACCACGCACGCCACTAGAGACCCCAACCGGCAGCGCGTGGTGGTCGGGCTCACCCTCGACACGATCACCGAGGGTGACACCACGCGGTTCGGCGTAACGCCGGTGCGACGCGGGAACACCCTCTCGCTTGCACCCGACGCGTACGATCTCGACGGCCGGATTCAGCGCGTCGGCACCCTCGAACAGCCGGGGACAGCCGCAACGCGAACGGTCACGCTTGAGGTCAGCGGGATCCGGGAGCAGTTCGCCCGGACGTTCCACGCGGGCATGACCGAGCGCACCAACGGCACCCCCATCGCCACCGTCACCGACGTGGCTGTCGAACCGTCGACGCTCGTCACGACGGGCGACGACGGCAGCGTCAACGTCGTCGATCACCCGATCAACCGCGACGTGACGCTCACCACCGAGCTTCGGGTGCGGGAGACGACGACCGGGACAACGTTCAACGGTCGCCCGCTCCAGCAGCGGTCGACGGTCGTCCTCAACTTCGACACGACCACCGTCGAAGCGACCGTCGTGAACGTCAATTCATAACACATGCTACACGAACCGGCACAGCCACCCACTTGGAGCGGGCCGAGCGTGCGACCAGCATGACATCCATAACGACGCTCCGGGAGCGAGCGACGGCCGCAATGGGTGGGTCGCGGATCGCCCGCACAGCCCGCACGGTCGCCTCGACGGCCGCCGCGTTCGTCACGGAGTCGTTTCTCTACGGCTGGCTGACCGCCGAACCGGACCCCGACGTGGTCGTCATCGACCTGCGAGACACACGCACCGTCGGCCCGTTCATCACCGTCCTCACACGCGTCGTCGGGTGGCTGGCGCCGATCTACCGGGAGTCCGTCCTCGCGGACGGTGTCACCGCCCTCGGCGCGTTGCTGGCGTGGGTCGCCGACACTCAGGCGGGGCGCGCGCTGGCCGCGCTCTTTGAACCCCCAGCCCCACCGGCCGATGACGCCGCCGCCGCTCAGACCGAGGGGGAGCCGCCGGATCGCGACGCCGAGTGAGGACCACTACGAATTTACGCCCCCCGTCGGATCTTTGGCTCGTGCGCCGATTCCCGTTCCCCCTCGTCCCCAAGTGGCTGCGCTATCTCGGTGCTGCCACCGTTGCCGGGGTTCTACTGTACTATTCGGTGCTGTCACCGCCGCCAGTCGCGCCCCCAAGGCCGGACCCACTCTGGGACAAGAAACTCCACTTGCTTGGCTATCTCTGCCTCGGCCTCGCGCTCGCGTACGCCACCGCGCACCGCCGCGACACGATCCTGACGCGCATCGCCGTCGTGCTCGTGCTCGCGGTCGGCTACGGCCTCCTCATCGAAGGCCTCCAGGCCACCCAGCCAGGCCGCCATCCCTCCCTCAACGACGCACTCGCCAACACCATCGGGGCGCTCCTCGCGAGCGCCTGGTTCGTCGTCGAACGGGGGGTGCGCTACGTGCGCCCGCTCGAGTCGACGGATCCAATCGATGCCGGCCAGTAGGGCCAGGCAGCCGCCCGCCCCGCGTCCGGGGCCGCGAGTGACGACTGCGTTCCGCTGTCCCGGTGCGTCCCGGTCGTGGCGCGTTGCTGGTCCCGTGCCGGCGGCCCCGTGGTCCCTACGGCCCAACGGGCGACCCTTATCACGCCCGCCCGCCAACGCCCGCGCATGAAGGCTCTCTCGGTCGTCGGCCCCGCTGCCGACACGGACGCGGCCGCCGCCGCAGTCGCCGCTGCACTCCGGCCACGCGGGCGAGTCGCGACGGTCCGACGGGACGACACAGTCACCACGCCCGCGTCGACCGCGCGCTCGGTTTCGCTCAGTGACCACGGCGCGTGGACGGCCAGCGGCGTGGATCGCACGCTCGACGACGTGCTTGCGGACCTCGCGCCCGCGTTCGACTACGTCATCGTCTACGGGTTCCCGGACGCCGCCCTTCCGACGGTTGCGCTCGGCGACCACGACGCCACCGACCCCGACGTGACCGCCCCCAGCGCCGACGCCCTCGACACCGAAGCGGTCCTCGCGGCCGTCGAGGACGCCCCCGTGCGGGAGACGCTCGACTCGTTGGTTGCGAGCGTCAAATCCCACGAGGATAGCGAGTTCGCCGGCGCGATCGCGACGTTCACGGGGCGCGTGCGCGAACGCGACGAGCCCGACGACACGCCGACACAACACCTGGAGTTCGAGCGCTACGACACCGTCGCCGAGCAGCGCATGGCCACCATCCGCGAGCAGCTCTGCGAGCGCGACGGCGTCTACGACGTTCGCATGCACCACCGTACGGGCGTCGTGCCCGCGGGCGACGACGTGGTCCACGTGGTGGTGCTTGCCGGGCATCGTGGCGACGCGTTCCGAGCGGTCTCGGACGGGATCGACCGCCTCAAAGACGAGGTCCCGCTGTTCAAAAAAGAGGTCACCGTCGATGACGCCTTTTGGCGCCACGACACCCCCGAGTAGCCGTCACTCCGTGGTGGCGTCGCCGGTGACCGCACACGACTCCGTGTACGCGACCTCCTGGACGGAGTCAACCACGGGACTGTCCCCACAGATCGGGCACTCCGGGCGCTGTGCGAGCGCCACCGTCTCGAAGGACATGTCCGCGGCGTCGTAGAACAGCAGCCGGCCGTCCAAGGAGTCGCCCACGCCCAGGATGTGCTTCACCGTCTCGGTGGCTTGGATCGACCCGATCGTTCCCGGGAGCACGCCGAGGACGCCCGCGGTCGCGCAGTCGGGGACCGTCCCGGCGGGCGGGGCTTCCGGGAACAGGCACCGATAACACGGCCCGTCGTCGCCGCCCGTGAACGTCGTGACCTGCCCCTCGAACTGGAAGATCGCGCCATGCGAGAACGGCACGCCAGCCAGCGTGCAGGCGTCGTTGATGAGGTACCGCGTCCGGAAGTTGTCCGAGGCGTCCACGACGACGTCGTAGGCCGCGATCAGGTCGGTGACGGTGTCGGCGGTGACGCGCTGGTCGTGGCGCTGCACGTCGACATCGGGGTTCAGCGTGTCGACGAACGCCGCGGCGCTGTCGACTTTCTGCTCGCCCACGTCGTCGGTGCCGTGGATGGTCTGGCGCTGCAGGTTCGACAGCTCCACGGCGTCGTCGTCGGCGATGCCGATGGTGCCGACGCCGGCGGCCGCGAGGTACTGGATGACCGGCGATCCGAGGCCGCCAGCGCCGACCACGAGCACGGCCGCCTCGCGGAGCGCCGCCTGTCCGGTCGCCCCCACGTCGTCCATGATGATGTGTCGGGAGTACCGGTCCAGCTGTGTCGCGTCCAACTCCAGCCCGCTCATGTGGCGGCTTGGGTGGACCGCGGCAAAAGCCCACCGGGCGGGCTGTCGTGCGGGCAGCCGGACCCGCCGAGGCCACCGCGTGGCCACTGCTTAAATGCGTCCGGTGCCAGGCACTAGCGAGACGATGCTTGAGGACGACTTCGGGCGGGACGTGTCCGGCGTCCGCGTCTCGCTGACAGACCGCTGCAATTTCGACTGCGTATACTGCCACAACGAGGGGCTCGGCGACACCCGCGGCCCGATGGACCCCCGCGAGAACGAGCTGTCCACGGACCGCGTCGTGCGGTTCCTCTCCGTCGCCCACGAGTTCGGCGTCGACGCCGTGAAGCTCACCGGCGGCGAGCCGATGCTGCGCTCCGACCTCGAAGCCATCATTCGGCGCACCCCCGACGACATGGCGGTGTCGATGACGACCAACGGCACCTTCCTGCCGGGCCGGGCCGCCGACCTCGTCGACGCCGGCCTCGAACGCGTCAACATCTCCCAGGACGCCATGGACAACGACGCCTTCGCGGAGCTCACCCAGAGCGGCGCCTACGACGCCGTCCTGGAGGGCGTCGAGGCGGCGCTCGACGCCGGACTGGCACCCGTGAAACTGAACATGGTCGTGTTCGAGCCGACCGCGGGCTACGTCCCCGAGATGGTCGATCACGTCGCCGCCCGGGACGGCCTCCGGCTGCAGCTCATCGAGTACATGCCCGAGCTCGCCGGCCACCCCGAGTGGGCCATCGACATCGACCGCGTCCACGACTGGCTGGCCGACCGCGCCGACCGCATCGAAACCCGCGAGATGCACGACCGCCGCCGCTACTGGGTGTCCAGCCAGGACGCCGGCTCCACGGCCGACGACGCCGCCCAGTCCGTCACGCCGGACGGCGGCGCCCACCCCGACCAGGGCATGGTCGAAATCGTCGACCCCGTCGGGAACCCGCAGTTCTGCGCGAACTGCCACCGCGTTCGGCTCACGCACGACGGCTACCTCAAGGGCTGTCTGAACCGCAACGACGACCTCCGCGGGATCGGCGAAACCACCCAGTCGATGCGCGCGGCGTTCCGGGAGACCGTCGCCAACCGGGTTCCGTACTACGGCGAGTACATGACCCGGACCGACGACGGCGGCTGGGAGATCAACGACGACTACCTCGACGTCGAGGGCGACCGCGACCCCTACGAGTACGCCGCCGACGACTCCGCGTAGCGCCCGCGCTCACTGTGGGTCGATGCCCTCCAGCGGTGCCGCCAGCCCGCCGCAGTCATCGAGGGCGGCCGCGAGATCACGAACCCCCGGCTTGTCGACGCGGTCGGGGGCGGCCACGACGGTCACGGACTGCGTGCCCAGCGGGACGAACCCGAGATCGAGGCTGGCCGCCGTCGCAGCCAGCCCGAGCCCCGCGTCGGCGTCGCCCGCCGCGACCTTCCGCGCCGGGCTCTCGTGGGCGGTCGTGGTCAGCTCGTAGCCGTCGATGGCGTCGGTAAGCGCCCCGCGGCTCGCGGGACGCTCGGCTGCCAGCGCCGCGATGGCGTCGTCGAAGCACCGCCGCAGCCCCGACCCACGAGCGCGGTTCACCAGCCCCAGGTCTCGGTCGACGAGATCCGCAACCGAGTCGACGCCCGCGGGGTTCCCGGCGGGCACGACTATCCCCCACTCGCGGGTCCAGCCGCCGAGGGAAACAGCGTCGCCGTCGGGCGTCGCCGGGCCGGCAACCACGACCACGTCCGGGACGCCCTCTCGGAGCCGCCGCAGCCCCTCACGGGTGCCCACGGGCAGGAACCGCGGCCGGGCAACGTCGTCCAGCACGCGCGAGAACAGCGGGTCGTCCTCGCCGACGGCCAACACTCGCGGGGCCCGCGCGTCCGGCGCGAACAGCGCCACGTCAACGGAGTCGCCGGCGGCCACGTACGCGGTGTCGGCGGGCACCGTCACGGTGCCGTCGGCGTCCACCAGGCTCGTGGTCGCGCCGCTGCCCTTGTCCACGGGGTACACCAGGCGGTCGCCGGTGCCGTCCTCGACCAGCCCCACTGGGAGCAGCCGCCGCCGCCCCTCCGCGGAGCGCTCCTGGCGCGCCATCTCCCCGGTCACCACCGTCGGCTCGGGCTGGCCCCGGCCGGCGGCTTCGCGGACGACCGGCGCAACGAACACCCGGAAGATGGTCAGCGCCGACACCGGATAGCCCGGCAGTCCGACGTACGCCGTCCCCTCGATCTCCCCGACGAGCATGGGCTTGCCGGGTTTCACCGCGACCCCATGCAACAGCAGGTCGCCGCGCTCCTCGGCCACCCGGTAGATGACGTCCACCGCGCTCGCGGACGTCGACCCCGAGGACAACACGAGATCGCAGTCGGCGGCGCTCTCCACGAGCAGCCGCTCCATCTCCGCGTAGTCGTCGCCCGCGTGGGGGTACACCACCGGCTCGCCGCCCGCCGCCTCCACGGCGGCCGCGATCGTGTGGCTGTTCACGTCGTGGATCTGGCCGGCCGCGCTGTCCAGGGGGTCGCCGGGCCGCACCAGCTCGTCGCCGGTCGAGATGATGCCCACGGTGGGCGCGCCCCGAACGCGCACCGACCCGACGCCCAGCGCCGACAGCACGCCGATCTCCCGGGCGGTCAGCTTCGTCCCCGGGCCGATTGCCCGCGACCCCGCAGCGATGTCCGCGCCCGCCAACATCACCGCGGTCCCGGGCGCGACGCTCGTCCGCACGTCGACCGCGTCGCCGCCGTCGGCCTCCGTCGTCGCCTCCACTTTCACCACCGCGTCAGCCCCCGGCGGCATGACCGCGCCCGTCGACACCACCACGGCGCGCCCGGCTGTCACCTCGACGGCCGGCTCCTCGCCGGCGTGCACCGTGCCCGCGACCGACAGCCGCGCCGGATCGGCTTCGCTCGCGCCGAACGTGTCCGCGGCCCGCACCGCGTACCCGTCCATGCTCGCGCGGTCGAACCCCGGCACGTCGATGGTGGCGTCCACGCGCTCCGCGAGCACGCGCCCCCGGGCCTCCGCCAGCGGCACCGTCTCGGGCGCCGGCGTCACGTCCAGGGCGGCCAGCACCTCCCGAGCGCGCGCCGGCGACGCGAGATCCCGGAACTCCCGGCGGTCGTCGCTCACGCCGACCACTCCCACTGTTCGACCGCCACGGTCGTTCCCGCGTCGTACCCCTCGCAGTCCTCGGGCACCACCACCCAGCCGTCCGCCAGCGCGACACTCGACAACACGCCCGACCCGCCCGCGCGCGTCGGCGTCACGGTCGGCCGCCCGTCCTCGTCGCCGTGTCGGGTCACGCGCACGAACGACCGCGTCCCCGGCTCGCTCGCGATCTTCCGCGCGAGCACGGCGTCAGTCGTCGGGTGAGCGGTCGCGGGAGCGTGGCCCACCGCCTTGAGAAGCGGGCGGAGGAACTGCACGGCGTTCACGATGGCCGCCACCGGATACCCCGGCAGCGCCACCACCGGCGTGTCGTCGACGACGCACAACGCCACCGGGTGCCCGGGCTGCAACGCCACCCCGTGCACGAGCACCGTCCCGAGGGCCGCGATCACCTCGGGTACGTGATCGCGCGCACCCACCGAGGAGCCGCCGGTGGTCACCACGACGTCGTGGCTGTCGACGGCCTCGCGGATCGCCGTCCGGAGGGCGGCCTCGTCGTCCGTGACGACACCGCGACGGGTCGGCACGCCGCCCCACCGCGAGACGTACTGGGCGACGGTCCCGCCGTTCGTTTCGACCACCTCCCCCGGCCCCGGGTCGGCGGCCACCAGCTCCTCGCCGGTCGGGATTACGCCCACCGTCGGGCGCTCGTACACCGCAACGGCGTCCACGCCCGCGGATTTCAGCAGCCCGAGGTCCGACGGCCGCAGCCGGTGGCCGGCGTCGTAGAGGTGTTGGCCGTCGCTCACGTCCTCCCCGATCGGCGCGACGTTCGCGCCGCCGGCCGCCGCCGCGAACACGTCGACCCGGTCGCCGCGGCGCTCGGCGTCCTCGATCATCACCACGGCGTCGGCACCCGCCGGCAGCTCGCTGCCCGTGTGCACGCGCACCGCCTCCCCCGGTCCCACGCTGCCGGTGCCCACGTCCAGGACGACCGGCGACCGATCACCCGCCCCGAACGTGTCCGCGGCGCGCACCGCGAACCCGTCCATGGCCGCCCGCTCGTAGTGGGGCACCGCGCGCGGTGCCTCGACGTCCGCTGCGAGCACGCGCCCGTCGGCGTCACCGAGCGCCACCCGCGCCGTGCGCGCCAGCGGGTCGACAGCCGACAGGAGGCGCTCGCGCGCCTCAGCCACCCGAGTCCGCTGCTTGAACCCGGCCGTCCTGCGGTCATCAGTCATACGCCACGCATGGCAACGAGCACGCAAAAACCCACGCGACGCCGGCCGCCCCCGGTTACGCGTCCTCCCAGTCGATCCACTCGCGCTCCCAGCCCGGGCGGGACTGCGCCGCCTCGCGCACGCGCTCGCGGTCCTCGCGCACGGTGCGGTTGCGCTCGACGGCGCTGGCCTGCTCGCCGGCCACCAGCAGCGGCGCGAACGACACCGGCCCATGCACGCCGACCGTCTCGCCGTCCCGAACGGACACCAGGCGCTGATCGCCGACGCCCTCCGGGAACACCAGCCGCCCGTCGGCCGCGAGCTGGCGGGCGAGCGCGTCCGGCACGCTGGCCGCCCCGGCCTCCACGAGCACGCGGTCGAACGGCGCGTACTCCGCCAGCCCCTCAGCGCCGTCCCGGCAGTCCACGAGCACGTCCTCGTACCCGGCGTCGGCGAGGTTCCCGCGCGCGTCGTACACGACCTGCCGGTCGATGTCCACGGCGTGCACGTGTGTCGGGCCGGCGATCTCCGCCAACACTGCCACCGTATACCCGACACCGGCCCCGACCACGAGCACGTCGTCGCCAGCCCGTGGCTCCAGCGCTCCCATCAGCCGCGCGACCGTCGACGGCGCGAGCACGCGCGTCCCGCGGTGTTCGAACGCCTGATCGGTGTACGCCCGATGCCCCGCGTCGACGAACTCGTGGCGGGGAACCGCACGCATCGCCGCGTCCGCCGGCCGCGCGTCCGCGAGCGCCGTCCCCGCGTCGAGGAGGCTGTCGACCATCTCCTCGCGCAACGCCCCAAACTCCATGTACGGGTATCCGCAGCCCAGCCTATTGAACTGCGCGCCTGCGGCCGGCCACCACGCGGTGCTCGGTCCCCGGCACGTCGCTCGTGCGCACGTCGGTGAGCCCGGCGTCCGCCAGCCACGACGCGACCCGGTCGGCGTCCCGGACCGCACCCCCCGGCGTCGTCGCCAGCAGCGCCGCCGACAGCCCGGGCGCACTGCCGAACGTGTCGACGACCGCGACGGTCCCGCCGGCCG
The DNA here is from genome assembly GCF_008124605.1 of Halobacterium salinarum DSM 3754. Taxonomy (GTDB): domain Archaea; phylum Halobacteriota; class Halobacteria; order Halobacteriales; family Halobacteriaceae; genus Halobacterium; species Halobacterium salinarum. The sequence goes on along the minus strand of NZ_VRYN01000002.1, from coordinate 526,650 downwards.
CGCTGACCGACTCGCTTGCGGCCCTCACTACGTCCTGGGCCGCCGTCGGGGACCGCCGCGAGAGCGTGTGTGGGATCACCGCGAGGTCGGCGGCCGCGTCCACCGGCTCCGCCACGCCACCCCCAACGAGCTCCACGGGTTCGGCCGCGAGCACTGGCCGGATCGCGTCCACCACCCGGTCGTCGTGGTGTGCCGCCACGTCGAACCCCCGCCGCGCGCACTCCACGGCGTGGTGCCCCGCGTCGTCGCCCACGACAACCACCGACTCCGCGCCCGGCCGCTCGTGGACCGCCGCGGTCACCGCCGCCCGCACGGCCGCGTCGTCGCGGGCCGCCGCTGCCCCCAGGCGGTTGCGGAACGCGCGGTCGGTGTCGCCGCCGGCCGGTACGTCGTCGCCTTCCATCGCCGCCGGCAGCGCGACGAGCGCGTCCGCAACGTCGAGCGCGTGCGGCAGCGATCCGATCGACCGCACGTCGGTCTTCGTGATGAACCCCAGCATGCGGTTGGTCGGCTCCACGGCCCCCGACACCCACGTCAGGAACCCACGGTCCACGAGCACGGCCACGACGACCTCGGCGGCGCGCTCGGTCACGCCCGCCTGCTCGGCGACCGCCGCCGGCGTGTCAGCGCTGGCGACGAGCGCATCCAGTACGCCGGTTTCGCGGGCCGCTCGCAACACCAGCAGCGTCCGGAAGTCCTCCATACACGCCCGTGGGTGGCCGGGCCAAAAAACAGGACGGCTCCGGCAGCCCAGCGCGCTGGCCCGCCTACCAGGCCGACCAGGCGGCGCTCGACTCGTCGGCACCGTAGACGCGTTTCACGTCCTTCGCGAACACCGTGTCGCCGGCGTTCCCGAGCTTCGGGAACTTGTACTCGCCGGTGGCGGACTCCCGAACGTGGATGCCCTCCACTGTGAACTCCTCGTCGCCGAACGTCGCGGTCTCCCCCACGACGAACTCGAAGTCACCGGGCACGTGGAGCTCCAGACTCCGGCTGCCCTCGTCGCTGCCCTCCTTGGGGTGGACGGTCACGTCCACCGAGACGTTGTCGACGGCGCGCGTCCAGACGGTCTCGATGTCCTCGACGTCGGCCCGGGTCGTCCGGTCCTCGGGACCGACCTCGATGCTCGTCACGCGCACCTGCGCGATGGTCTCGGCGGTCTCCACGATGAACTCGTCGCCCTCGTAGACCGTCTCCTCGGGGTCGAACGACGTCTGTCCGGTGAACGACTCCCCGTCCTGGGACACCACCACGTCGACCGCTTCGGTGTCCTCTGTCTTGATCGGGTCCTTGTGCACGTGCCCGCACGCCCCGCACTCGACTGTCGCGTGGCCCCCGCCGGTCGTCACGACCTCGTGGACCGTCTCCAAATCCGGGGAACAGGACGGACACGACAGCCCAACCTGCTCGCCAGCCTCAACTCCGTGGTTCATACAGCCGCGTTGTCCGCGCGGACGTAAAAACACGCGGAGTCACGCCCCACCGGGCTCGGCTACGGCTGGGGCAACTCGACTTCCTCGCCGTCCGCGTAGACGGTGGGCTCCCGAATGATGCCGTCGAGGTGCAGCGGCGCGTCGGTGTCGCCGCCGATCCCGGCGTCGTCGCCGATGGCGATGTGGACGGTGCCGGCGGCCTTCTCGTCCAGCAGGACGCTGCCCACGAGTTCGGTGACCGCGACGTTCGTCCCGATGCCCAGCTCCGCCAGGTTGTACGCGTCCTCGCCGACCTCCTCGCTGCCCGCCTCGACTTGCTCGCGCACCTGGTCGTCGGAGATCTCGGTCACGACGCCGTCCGCGACCTCGAAGCGCAGCTCCTCGTCGTCGAGTTTCCCGTGGGGCATCATCGTGCCGTCAACGACGTACGTGCCGTTGGCGTCCGTCGGCGACACGAACACCTCGCCCGCGGGCAGATTCGAGAACTCGCCGCCCTCACGAACGATGCCGGTGTCGTCGCGCCACGCGCGGTCGCCCGCCTCGAACGTGATGTCGGTCCCCAGCGGCGTGGTCACGCGGACCTCCGTGGCGTCCGCGACCTGCGCGAGCACGTCCTCGCAGTGGGCTTCGATGGTCTCGTAGTCGGCGTCCAACCCCGTGGTGAACACGTCCGCGGTGATCCCCGGCAGGGTCGCGCCCCGCGCCCCGGCGTCGTTGGCCGCGCCACGAGCGCGCGTGTGGCTCAGGCTCTTGGTCGTCGGTGCCACGAACACGTCGGCGTCGGCCATCGCCGCCGCAACCGGTGCGGGTGGCTCCTCGCCGTGCTGGTCGCCGGGCGGATACTGGAGCATCGTGGTGGCGTCGCTCACGTCGCGAGCGGCCTCGTAGATGGCGCGCCCGATCTCCTCGCGCTTGTCGTCCGTGACGACGACACACGACTCCTCGGGTTGCAGGCCAAGGCACTGTTCGACAGCGGTCTCCGCGGCGTCGCGCAGACTCATACTCGTAGGATCGACCGGCCGGTGGTTAGCGCTTTCGCTGCCCGCCCCCGCGCACAGTTCACTCCGGTTCTCGTAAATCCCTGCCTCGAAACGGTTATCCGGTGGCCCGTGGGACACCCTCGTATGATCCGCGTTGGCATCAACGGCTACGGCACCATCGGGAAGCGCGTCGCGGACGCCGTCGCCGCCCAACCCGACATGACCGTCGCCGGCGTCGCGAAAACCAGCCCCAACTTCGAGGCCACACAGGCCCGCAAACGCGGCTTCGACCTCTACACCGCCGTCGAAGACCGCGCCGACCAGTTCCCCGCAGCCGGCATCGAGACCGCCGGCCCCGTCGACGACCTCATCGCCGACAGCGATGTCGTCGTCGACGCCACACCCTCCGGCGTCGGCGCGGAAAACCGCAGCCGCTACGCGGCCCACGACACCCCCGCCATCTACCAGGGCGGCGAGGACGCCAGCGTCGCCGACGTCTCGTTCAACGCCCGCGCAAACTTCGAGGCGGCCGCCGACGCCGACCACGTGCGCGTCGTCTCCTGTAACACCACGGGCCTCTCCCGCCTGCTCGCGCCGCTGCGCGAACAGTACGGCATCGAGAAGGTGCGCGCCACGCTCGTGCGCCGCGGCGGCGACCCCGGCCAGACCGACCGCGGCCCCATCAACGACATCCTCCCCGACCCCATCACCATCCCCAGCCACCACGGCCCGGACGTCAACACGATCTTCCCGGATCTCGACATCGACACCCTCGGCATGAAAGTGCCGGCGACGCTGATGCATATGCACAGCATCAACGTCACCCTGGAACGCGACCCCGACGCCGCCGACGTCCGGGACGTGCTCGCCGGCCAATCCCGCATCATGCTGCTCGATGACGACCTCGGCATCGACGGTACCGGCCCGCTCAAGGAGTACGCCCAGGACATGGGCCGCCCCCGGGGTGACCTCTGGGAGAACTGCCTGTGGGGGGAGTCGGTCACCATGGACGGCCGGGACTTCTACTGCTTCCAAGCCATCCACCAGGAATCCGACGTCGTTCCCGAGAACGTCGACGCCGTCCGCGCCATCGCCGGCGACGCCGACGCCGCCGAATCCATCGCCACCACCAACGACGCCCTCGGCATCTGAGGCGCTCCCGCGGCGGCGCTGGCTGTGCACACAGTGACACAGCCCGAACCCTTTTCCACAGTCCACACTTACCTCGGGCCATGAGACGCGACGACCGGGATGACCCGTTTGATGACATTTTCCGGGAGATTGAACGCATGATGGAGGACATGATGGCCGACGGCCAGCGCCTCGACCGCGGCGACCAGTCCGGGTTCGCCTCCAGCACCCACGTCGACGTTCACGAAACCGAGGACGCGATCCGCGTCATCGCCGACCTCCCGGGCGTCGAGAAAGACGACATCTCCATCCAATGCGACGGCACGTCGGTCACCGTCAGCGCCCAGTCCGGCCACCGCGAATACGACGAACGCGTTGACCTCCCGGGGCGCGTCGACGCCCATTCCGGGGCCGCCACGTACAACAACGGCATCCTCGAAGTCGCGTTCGACCGCACGGAGTCCTCCACGAACATCGACGTCCAGTAACGCCGTCACGCCCGCCCGTCTCCGGCGGTCCGCCGAACCAACGCCGCCAGCCGATCGTAGAACTCAGCCTCGTACTTCGCGGTGTCGTCGATCGTCGGCCGCGCGTTCGTCTCCACGACCACCGCGCGCTCGTCGGTCGCCAGCACGTCCACGCCGAGCAACGACACGTCGAGCGCGGCGGCCGCGTCGACCGCCAGCGCGCGCAGCCGATCCGGCAGTGACACGCCCGCCGCGGTCGCGCCCTGGTGGACGTTGTGCTTCCAGCCCGCGCTGTCCCGCCGCACCGCGCCGACCACCTGGCCGTCGAGCACCATCACGCGGTAATCGGTGGCGTCGGGAACGAACGCCTGGATCAGATAGGACTTGTCGCCGGTCGCCCGGTAGTCGTGGACCAACTCCAGGTAGTCAGTCACCCCACCCAACGAATCCGGGTCCGAGACCTTCGTCACCCCGACGCCCCGCGTGGCCGAGTTCGGCTTCACCACCACCGGCGGCTCCAACGCCTCGAACACGCCTCTGACCGCGTCCTCGTCGGCCGGATTCGACACGTAGACGGTTTCAGGCACTGGCACGCCGGCGTCCGACAGCAGCGCCAGCGCCCCCGCCTTGTTCCGCGACCGCAACACGGCCTCGCGGCCGTTCACCCACGGCACGTCGATGAACGCGTCCACGACACCGCCCTCCATCAGCCGGCCCGGATAGACGAACCCCGCGTCGAAGCGATCCGCGTCAACCGGCGGCGCGTCGAGACGCGTCACCGAACCGGTGACCGTGACGTGTTCGGCGCGAACCCCGCGCTCGGCAAGTGGCTCCTGCATCCGCGCGAACGTCTCGGCGTCGTTGGCGACCGCCAGCCCCAGCATACGCCAGGCAGTCGGCGGTCCACGGGAAAAAAGGCGTGGCTCCACGGGTGACAGCAAGCCGGACCGAGAACCCGGCGTCTCGGGGTCGCGCTTCGCTACCGGACGAGCAGCGTCTCGCCGCGCTCGACGTTGATCTTGCACGGCGGCGTGATCTTGTTGTACGCGCGCCGGAACGCCTCCTTGACGGCGGCAGCCTGTTCGACCTCGCAGTAGGCCGTGAACAGCTGATCGCCGGGCTGGATGCGGGCCGCAGTGCCCACCGGGACGCCGAACGCCTGGCGCATCCCGTCGGAGACACGGTCGGCACCCGCGCCGGTCGCCTGCTTGTTCTCCCGAATGATCTGGTGGGGGAACTTGCGCAGCTGCATCTTGTAGTTGCCCTCACCGAGCTCCTTGATGAGGTGGCGGTTCGCTGACAGCCGCGCGGCCTCCAGGGAGCCATGACGGAGCTGGCACTCTTCCTGGGGAACAAGGCTGATCTGTACGGGATAGTCGTCGGCGTCGGCCTGCAGGTCGCCCATCTTGTGCTGGGCGATCTTCGAACCGGGGATGCCGGTGACGTAGTCCCGCCGCGTGTACGACGGCTTGTCGATCTTCCGGTACATGGAAGCCGGCTTCTCGGACATAGGTACTACCCGTGGCTCAGGGTCAGCGCGCGAATAAAGGCTTCGAAGCGTCGCCGAGCACGCCCGCTGCAGGCACCCGGCGCTCTCCGACGTGCCATCGCGCAGAAAACCGGCGCGTGGGCCGTGAGGCCACACCCGTCCGTTGTACTCCGTCGGTGGAGTACGCCACTCTGGAAACGATTCGTCTATACGGAATCCCGATTACAGACGGGTGAGGTTCGTTGCGCGCGGGCCTTTGTCGGCCTGCTCGATGTCGAACTCGACTTCCTGACCTTCCTCCAGGTCAGGACCGCCGACGTCCTCCATGTGGAAGAAAACGTCCTCGTCCGCGTCCTCAGTCTCGATGAAACCGTAGCCGCCAGTGTCGTTGAAGAAGTCAACTTCGCCTGTCGCCATTGCAACTGTACTGTGACGCCTCGCACTCATAACGCTTGTGGCCTGGCGGGACGCCCTCCCGCACCGCGTCCCGCGGCTGTTGGGCCCGCATCCGCCGCGATTCCGGGTGCACGCGCTACTCGCAGATGTCGTGCAGATCGCTGAGGCAGTCGATGTCCCAGGTCGGCCACGCGTTCAACTCCCAGCTCTCCCGGTGGGGGCGTCGAATGAACGCCGAATCGATGCCCGCGTTCTCCGCGGCCCGAATGTCGCTTTCGTTGTCCCCGACGAACAACGCGGTGTCGGCGTCCAGGTCCGCGAGCGCGCGGTCGATGTAATGGCTGTTGGGCTTCCGACGCTCCAGGCTCTGAATCGTCGGTTCGCGCCCGTACGCAGCGCCAAAGAGGTCCCGAACGCCGAAATGATCGAGCACGAAATCCACCGTTGCCTGCTGGTTCGACGACACGATCCCCATGTTCACGTTGAGGTCATGGAGGGTGTCGAGGTCGTCGTACAGCGTTTTCCGGCCCTCCCGGACTTCGTCGCGCTGGGCCTCCGTGAGCGCCCGGTCGCGCTCCGGCCAGAAGTCCTTCGGGGAGATCCCGTACCGGCTGCAGACGTCGCCGACTGTCTTCGGGGTCGCGCCGATCGTCATCGCTTCGACATCCTCGGGGTCTGGGTCGTCCACGTTGAACCGCCTGAACGTCTCCTCGGTGGCCCGCTCCAGCACGTCGTACCGGGTGCGGCCAACGAGAACCCCGTCGTTGTCGAACACGACGGTGTCGTAGGTCATGGTGGCAGTTGCGGCGTCAGACTCATAAGGGTTTCATCACCGCCACCCGCGCCGACTCACGCCACCCGCGTTCGCTCGGGCACCCCATCGCCGTCAGCCACCGCCGCCACCGTCCCCGCCAGCGACGCCACCAGTGACTCCGCCGCCGCCTCCGAATACCACCCGCAGTGCGGCGTCACGAGCACGTCACTGCGACCCACCAACGGCGACTCGACGGGCGGCTCCGTCGGCAACACGTCCAGCGCCGCCGCCGACACGGGGCCGTCCTCAAGCGCCCCTGCCAGGGCCGCGTCGTCCACGACGGCCCCGCGGCCGACGTTCACCACGACGGCACCCTCGGGGAGTCGGTTGCACGCCGCCTCGTCGACGAGCCCCCGCGTCTCCTCGGTCAACGGCGCAAACACCACCAGGACGTCCGACTGCGCGCAGACCGCCTCGAACTCCGCCATCGCCACGCCGTGGCGCTCGGCGGTCGCCGCGTCCACGTACGGGTCGTAGGCGATCACCGACTCCGCCACCGTCGTCGCTGTGTCCGCCACCCCGCGAGCGATCTCCCCGAACCCGACGAACCCCACTGTCGCGTCCGCCAGCCGCAGCGGAGCCGGCGCGTCGTTCCACGCCCACCCGCCGCGGCGCGTCTGCCGGTCGTACTCGTGGAGCCGGCGGGCAGCCCCGAACACCAGCGACAGCGCGTGCTCGCCGACCTCCCGGGTGCAGTACGACGGCGCGTTCGCCACTGCAACGCCGTGGTCGGCGGCCGCCGCACAGTCGATCGCGTCCACGCCGACGCCCGCCCGCACGATCGCGGCCACGTCGCCGTCGATCTCCGCGATGGTCTCCGCCGGCACCGGTGTCTCGGGACCGCCGACGACCACGTCAGCCCCGGTGTCGTCGACCGCAGCCACGAGCCCCTCACCCGTCTCCACCCGCCGGTGCTCGAACGCCACGTCCCGGGTCGCCCGGTCGGCCACCGCGTCCGGGAGCGCTCCCAACATCCCCATTCCGTCGCTTACCAGTACGGTGAACATGCGATACGCACGCTTCGCAGCGCCCCAGTGAATGCCTTCCCCCGGACACCATCCCCTGGGAATTTGGTACTGGGACTACACTGTGTCGCCGCGTCCCGGCTTCGGGTCCGCCCGCCGCGATCCTACGTCCGCGTTCCCGCTCCCGTTTTCGACGGCGCGTGTGTGCGCCGGCGCGGCACGGCCGGCGGCACGTCGTCGTCGGTCAGCGTCGTCCAGTCGAACGCCGGCACCAGCACGTCGAACGCGTCCTCGACGGTCACCGCACCGACCCCCACCGTCTCAGCGCTGTCCGGCCGGTACTCGTGGGCGTCGGCGACCGCCAGCCGTGGCGAGCGCCTCACACCCAACAGGCCCGGTGGGTGGTAGGTCACGGCCGACTGCGTCGCCACGTACAACGCGTGGCGGTCGTACGCGACCACCACACAGCCGTCATCGATGCCGTCGGCTGTCTGCACCGCCGCGTACACCACGTCACGATCCCAGCCCGGCACGCCCGCCACGTCACCCGGCTCGGTGACGTAGTAGCTGTGCCTGGCCGACGGTGCGAACACGTCCCGTCTTGATCGCGGGCCGACACGCATACCCGACCCTACCACCCGCGCCGCCATACGCCCACCGGCGGCTACGACCGCCCAGCCGTGCGACGGCGGCTCCCAACGGTCGTGTTCGTTGCGAGCCGTGATCCAGCGCGCGCAATCGACGCGACGTGGAGCCGGGTTCCAACTGGGGACGGTGATCCGGTCGTGTTTAGTTTAGCGAGTTGCACCATGTTGCGAAACTCTGAAGCCACGTTTCGGCTGTTTCCGGTTCGGCGTGACTGAAACAGTTTGAAAAAGAAGAGGTACGGCGTTTTACCTCACGGAAAACACGTTCGATGCTGTTCCGATTTTCGTTACGTTCAACCTGAAACCGGAGACCTGCTCGTTGCAGTGCAGTTTGGAGATGTCGGGCACCATCGACGAGAAACACGGCGGATTCGACATCGTGTTTCTCGCGGAGTTCCTGCAGGAACATCTCAGTCACCGCGGTCGTAGTCGTCGAACACAGCCGAATATGCAGTAATTCGTTCGTTTCTGGATTCGCCGCAGCGTACAGCCAGTACTGCTGACCGTTGATTCGAACCACTGTTTCGTCGAGTGCGATCTGATTCGGAGCTTTCCCACTGACTGGCTGCAGATCGGCTTTCTGCCCCCAATCGTGGATTGCTTTCCGCAAGCGTTTGACACCGAAATTTCAAGCTTAACTAAACACTTCCAATATATAACAGGAAACATTTACTCCCTGCCCGTTACTCCCCTGATATGCAATCATATACCCGTAGAGCAGTCCTCCTCGGTTGTCCGGCGAGCCTATTTTCACTCGCTGGCTGTGTGAGCACTGACGAGTCAACGACCGAACCCACCAGCCCGTCGAGCGGAGACAGCCCGACCGAAACCGAGACCACGGACAGACAGACTACTGGCGAACGGACAGGGACGACGGACGAGCGGACCACCGACGCCCCGTCCTACGACACCGACCTGGTCGAGGTGGGTGCCAGCGTGCTCGAAGCGGCGACTGCCGAGCGGCCAGCAATCATCGAACTCACAGTGACGAACCACCACGACATCGAGGTCCCGATTGTCCCAGGCGAGCGAAGCGGCGGCCCACTCGAGAACCTCCCGCGCTTCGAGGGGTCGGCCGGGGAGATTCAGCCTTTCCCGCGGGAACCGAAGCACGTTGAGTTCTATCAGGGGGCGCTCCCCGAGGAACCGACCCAGGGATGTTGGCGATGGCCGACGGACGTGACGGTCGCCGTCGAGGATCGCCCCTTCGAAGTATGGATCGAACCTGATGGGACCTATCGGATCCAGCATCAGCTTTACCACGCTTCCGATTCGGATTGTTTCCCAAATGGGACTTACACAGTAGACGCATCCCTTAAACTCGCAGAGTGGATGGAATCACTAGAATTAGATTCAAAATTATCACTTGAATATTTACTAACTGCTAAAAAAGAACGCTTAAATATTTCCGTTAAACGAACGAATAGTTGAATAGTCTGTATTTAGAAATAAAGACATTATATGAAAGGTTGATTTAGAGGTCGTGTTTAGTTTAGCGAGTTCCGGAAGAGCGCGAGGACCCCCTCATCAAGGACTACGTCGCGTTCTCCCGGGAGATCGGACTGCCAGTCGCACGGGAGTCTTGATAATTTCCAGGTGAGACTGTCGTACAAAGCTTTCTATGACACGCTGATCTGAGGGTAAACTCGTTCACCGCCGAATTGCCATCCCCGCCGAGACGTGCTCGCTTCGCGCGACTCGTCCGGTTCAAATCGCGGTCGGCGTCGTTTCTTCGACGGACCGCTCGCTACGCTCGCGGTTGCGTTCTCAGAATATGCCGCCTCCCGGATTTGAACCAGGGACAGCTCGATCTTCAGTCGAGTGCTCTCCCAGTCTGAGCTAAGGCGGCTCGTGTCCGTACTGATGCCGGGTGCAGAAAAAAGGGTTTCGAATCGCGGCGCTGTCACCCCCCCGGAGCCGCCGTATTTTGGTCGGCCTACATTTTCCCCCGGTACTTTTGTTCACTGTCCGTCGACGTGCCGTCCGGCTGGTTTGTCGTTGCCACACGTCATAGCGGGTATCGTCGGGGTCTACCCGTCAGGTGGGTTTAAGTACGTCCGGTATGTAGCCGTCCGTAGCCACACGCAGCGACCAGCGTGACGCGAACCCTCCGGGGGAGATCGTTCCAGCGGTGGTTGGCGTGGCAGGGTTCACAAATGACAGACCTCAGCCTCTTCGACACGGACGCGGACGAACGCGCTGTGTCGCCGGTCATCGGCGTGATTCTGATGGTAGCTATCACCGTGATCCTCGCGGCGGTCATCGCGACCGCAGTGCTTGGATTCGGTGACGGAAACCTCCAGAGCAACGCGCAAGCCGGCGTCACAGCCGAACAGCTCGACAACGGCTCCTACGATGTCACCCTCACCAAACTCGGTGACAACACCGAAGGCATCTACTGCAGCGACAAAGGGTACGACGAGAACGTCACTTCGGTGGGCAACCGACTCACTGGCTGCGGCGAGAACGCGAGTGTTGTTGCCTACACCAGTGGGAACGACACGCAAGTCGTCCGGACGCTGTAGAACGGCGACCACAGTCCGGCCTGGGGCCGGCTCGTTTATCCGACGTGAATCCTGAGACAGCCCCATGGCTATCGTCGCTGAGATCCTGCTCGCAGATCCCGACCTGCCACTGGTCAGCGTCGCGGACGCGATCCCCAGCGGGGAACTCTCGATTTCGAACTCCGTCCCGCTCGACGACGGGCGGCTGCTGTTCACGATCCGTGTCGCTGCTGACTCACAGGCGGCCTTCGAAGACGAGGCGCGCGCGCACCCACAGGTCACCAGCGTCTCCGAGATCGGCGCGACCGCCGACGGCTGGTTCTATCGGATCATCGTCGCCGACACCACGGGGCTGGTTGCCTCCCACGATCCGGCAGAGTTCGAAGGGGTCGCCTTGGAGGCCACCGTGACCGCCGACGGCATCCACGAACAGAAGGTGTTCTCGGACTACGACGCGCTGGCCACGCTCCGCGACCGGTGTGCGGTCAACGACATCCCGTTCGAGCTGGTGGCCATCGCATCCGACCCCGAACACCCCGGCGAGCGCGACCAGTTCGGCCTCACGGACAAACAGTATCGCGCCATCCGGACGGCGTTCGCCCGTGGATACTACGACTCGCCGCGGCAATGCTCGACCCGCGAGCTCGCCGCCGAGCTGGGTGTGTCGGCCGCCGCGGCGTCGGACCTGTTGCGCCGCGCGGAACGCCAGCTCATCGGCGAAACCGTCGGCCCCGAGCACGCCCGGCCGATGCATGCTCCGTGACGTGCACGCCACTGCTGGCCTGCCCACCACACACGCCATCCGTATATAAACCCCCGTACTGGTAAACACAGCACGCTCGTGGTTGCACCACGTACGACGACGTGATGGAAGCCGACTCAGACCCAACAGACGCGCAGTCCGCACACAACCACGAACTCGCCGGTGACGTCGCAATCGTCACGGGCGCGTCCTCGGGCATCGGCGAGGCCACCGCCGAAGCACTCGCCGCGGAGGGCGCTCACGTCGTCCTCGCAGCCCGCCGCGCCGACGAACTGGCGGCGCTCGCCGACCGCATCGAGGACACCGACGGTGACGCGCTCGTCGTCCCCACGGACATCACCGACGACGCCGCCATCGACGACCTCGTTTCGGAGACCGTCGACGAGTACGGCCGCATCGACATCCTCGTCAACAACGCCGGCGTCATGCTGCTCGAACCCCTGGAGCGGGCCGACCGCTCGAACCTCCGCCAGATGGTGGAGGTCAACCTGCTCGGGCTCATGAACCTCACCCACGCCGTCGTCCCGATCATGCAAGACCAGGACGCCGGCCACGTCGTCAACGTCTCCTCGGTCGCCGGCCGGCAGGCCGACGCCGACTCCAGCGGCTACAACGCCACCAAGTTCGGCGTGAACGCGTTCACCGACGCGATCCGCCAGGAGCTCACCAGCCAGGACATCCGCACCACCATCATCGAACCGGGGGCTGTCGACACCGAACTCTCCACGCACGTGCCCGACGAGCAAGTCCTCGAACGCTTCGCGGAGATGGACCTGCCCATGCTGCACCCCGATGACATCGCGCGCGGCATCGTCTACGCGACGAGCCAGCCACAGCGCGTGGACGTCAACGAACTCCTGATCCGCCCGACCGGCCAGGAACTGTAGGCCGCCATCCCCGCGGTATCGCTATCGAACACCCATCCATGTGGGCTTTCCCAGCGGTTCTGCTGCCCTCCGTTCTGTCGTGACTGACTCCTGGCTAGTGTAGAGTGACCGCCCAGCAGAATCCGGACGTGCACGCATTGCGTAGCCGTTTCGACAGCCAGCACGTGGCCCAGTCGGCCAGCAGTGGAACGACCGTCGACATCGAGAACCGGGGAGACGTTGTTGTATGAGCGTGAGGTTGAGCCGAGACTGGTGATGGAGTTTGGTGGCTGGGAAGGCTGGATATGTTCCGTGAGGACTACCTCCGGCAGTACTTGGTGAAAGCCCACTAGCGGGCGAGAGAGGGGGATTCGAACCAGATGAAGACTCACGTCGTTCGTCTTCCAGGGTCCGAACCGCCCTCGCTTCCCACGCTTGTTCGTTGCAGCAGACGAGTGGGTTCGGGCGGATTCGAACCACCGACCTCGGCCTTGTAAAGGCCGCGTCATGACCAACTAGACCACGAACCCGTACCCGTATCGTGCCGTTCGGTCGCAAAAACGGTTTCCTTTCGCCGCAACGACCAAAGCCGCCGCTGGCGTACACGTCGGCATGAGGTGGACCGCCCTTGTTGTCGCTGTGTTCGTCGTCGTTGCTGGCTGTGGTGGGTCGCCGATGGCCGCCCAGGATCCCCCATCGACCCCGGAGCCCGGAGATGCGCCGACGGTCACCGTCGTCGACGCGGACACGGGTGTCGAACACGGCAGCGTCGCGGTCGCGGTCGCAGCGACGCGCGGCGAGCGCTACACCGGGCTCAGCACTCGGGAGTCGCTGTCGGCCGACGAGGGGATGTTGTTCGTGCACGAGCGGGCCGGCAGCCGCGCGTACGTGATGCGGTCGATGGCGTTCCCGATCGACATCATCTACGTGGGGGCCGACCGCAACATCACGAGCATCCATCACGCGACGGTCCCCGACGGCGACGGGCCGTTGACCCGCTACGAGGGGCACGGCAAGTGGGTGCTTGAGGTGTCGCTCAACTGGACGGCCGCGCACAACGTCTCGGTTGGGGATCGGGTGCGGATCCCTGCGGCCGGCGAGTAACCAATCAACCGGCGTGTTTCGATTCGTAGGAAACGTTTTTGCCGGGGGCTCACGTTCGGTCAGGAACATGAGTACTGCACCGGACAACGAGGGTGACGACGATCCCTTCGAGGAGCAGCGCGCGGACGTCGACAACGCCATGGTGCAGTTGTTCGACGAGTACGGGCGCGATCACAGCTTTCAGGCAGTTGTCGCCGTTCTGGCGTCGGTGTTTGCGCGCGTGTTGGATCTCGCGCCGCCCGTGTTGCTCGGGTTGGCCATCGACTCCGTCATCCAGGGGAACAAGGCGTTTCTGCCGTTCCTCCCGCAGTCGGTCGTGCCTAGCAGCAAGCCCGACCGGCTGTTGTTCATGGGGGGACTGATCGCGGGGTCGTTCCTGTTGGGGGCGGCGTTCCACTGGATCCGCAACTGGGGGTTCAACTCGTTCAGCCAGCACATCCAGCACCGCGTTCGGACCGACACCTACGACAAGATGCAGCGCCTGAACATGGATTTCTTCGCCACCAAGCAGACCGGCGAGATGATGTCCATCCTCTCGAACGACGTGAACCGCTTGGAGCGATTCCTCAACGACGGCTTGAACTCGGCGTTCCGGCTGTCCGTGATGGTGCTGGCGATCGGCGTCTACCTCTTCGTCGTGAACTGGCAACTCGCCGTTCTCACGATGTTGCCGGTGCCCATCATCGCGCTGTTCACCTACCGGTTCGTGAACGCCATCCAGCCGAAGTACGCCGACGTGCGGTCGTCAGTCGGGCATCTGAACTCCCGGCTGGAGAACAACCTCGGCGGGATCCAAGTGATCAAGACGTCGAACACCGAGCGCTACGAGTCGGACCGCGTTGATGACGTTTCACAGGGGTATTTCGACGCCAACTGGGGGGCGATCACCATCCGCATCAAGTTCTTCCCGGCGCTGCGCATCATCTCCGGCGTGGGGTTCGTGTTGACGTTCGTGATCGGCGGCATCTGGGTCGCCACCGGCCCGCCGATGTTCTTCTCCGGAACGCTCGACCCCGGGGAGTTCGTGACGTTCATCCTGCTCAGCCAGCAGTTCATCTGGCCGATGGCGCAGTTCGGCCAGATCATCAACATGTATCAGCGGGCGCGCGCGTCCAGCGAGCGCATCTTCGGGCTGATGAACGAGCCCTCCCGCATCGAGGAGAACCCGGACGCCGACGAGCTCGTCGTTGACGACGGCGGCGTCGTCTACGACGACGTGAGCTTCGGCTACGACGACGACGACGCCATCGTCGAGCACATCGACTTCCAGGTTGACGGCGGGGACACGCTGGCGCTCGTTGGCCCGACGGGCGCGGGGAAATCCACGGTACTGAAACTCCTGTTGCGGATGTACGACGTCGATGCGGGCGCGGTCCGTGTCGATGGCCAGGACATCTCCGGGGTGACGCTGCCCAGCCTGCGCCGGCACGTCGGCTACGTCAGCCAGGACACGTTCCTGTTCTACGGCACCGTCGAGGAGAACATCACGTACGGCACCTTCGACGCCGACCGCGAGGCCGTCGTGGACGCCGCGAAGGCCGCGGAAGCCCACGAGTTCATCCAGAACCTCCCGGACGGCTACGACACCGAGGTCGGGGAGCGCGGCGTGAAGCTCTCGGGGGGGCAGCGCCAGCGCATCGACATCGCGCGGGCCATCCTCAAAGACCCCGAGATCCTCGTGCTCGACGAGGCCACCAGCGACGTGGACACGGAGACGGAGATGCTCATCCAGCGCAGCCTCGACCGCCTCACGGAGGACCGCACGACGTTCTCGATCGCCCACCGGCTGTCCACGATCAAGGACGCCGACCAGATCGTCGTCCTGGAGGACGGCGAGATCGTCGAGCGCGGAACCCACGCCGACCTGCTCGGCGACGAGGGGTTGTACGCGAACCTCTGGGGGGTGCAGGCCGGCGAGATCGACGAGCTGCCCGACGAGTTCATCGAGCGCGCGGCCAAACGCCAGGCGACCGTCGACGACCAGGACGACGACTAGCCGGTGGATGGCAGCCTACAAGCGCCGGGGGCGCGTGCCGTCGCGTATGCGGCTCGCAGACGCAACCTGGACGGACGCCGACGGCGTCGACACGGATCTCGCGGTGCTGCCCGTCGGCAGCACGGAACAGCACGGCCCACACGCGCCGCTGGGCACCGATCACATCACCGCTCACGCGGTCGCGGCGGCCGGCGCGGACGCCTACTCGGACGGCGAGGTGATCGTTGCGCCGCCGATCACCGTGGGGGTGTCGGCGGAACACCGCCAGTTCACAGGGACGCTGTGGGTGGCCCCGGACACGTTCCGCGCCACCGTTCGTGACGTGGTGGGGAGCCTCGCGAGCCACGGCTGGGATCGCGTCGTCGTGGTCAACGGGCATGGCGGCAACACCGCCGCGCTGGGCGAAGTCTGTGCCACGATCACGCGCCAGGACGACGCGTACGCGGTGCCGTTCACGTGGTTCGACGCCGTCGGCGACCACAGCAGCGACATGGGCCACGCCGGCCCCCTGGAGACGGCGTTTCTCAGGCACACCGACCCCGAGTTGATCCGCGAGGACCGCGTCCAGGCGGCCGCCGAGGACGGCGCCGACGCCTGGGGGGAGTGGGTGTCACACGCCAACCTCGCCGCCGACGCCGCGGCGTTCACCGACAACGGCGTTGTCGGCGACCCCCGTGCGGGCGACGCGGATCGCGGGGCGGCGCTGCTGGACGCCGCGACCGAGTCGCTGTGTGCCCTGCTCGCGGCCGTCGCGGACCGCGACACGACCGCCCCACTGCCACACCGATAACCGGCGCGTGGTTACTCGTCGGGAAGCGCGCCTCGCAGCTCCGGCAGCGTCTCCGCCAGCGCGCCCGCGTGCTCGCTGGCGGCTTCGAGGTCCGCAAGCACGTCCTCGATGGCCGCCAAGTCGTCGGCGAGGTCGTCGCCGTCGAACGCGTCCGCGCGCTGCCCGATCACGAACGCCTTCTTCGCGTCGCGCACGTGGGACGCCACCTCCTCGGTGTTGAGCGCCGTTTTGAGCGTGTTCAGCACCCCGAGCGTGTTGCCCCCGTCGTCGACTTCCCAGAGGGCGTCGTCGTCCGGAAGCGCGTCCCGGGCGGCCTCGATGTGGCCTTCCACCTCGGCCCGCATCTCCTCGGCGGCCTCCCCGAACAGTTCGTCGTCGTCCAGCGATGACTGGCTCATACTCCCGGCGTTCGGCCGCCGCTGGGTTAAAAGCACGCCCGCGCTACGGGTCGATCTCCGCCAGCCGCATCAACGGATACCCGTCGTCCATCGCCATTTCCGCGGCGACCGTCGTGCCCTCGTAGTCGATGCGCAACTCGACGTCCATGTACTCGCCCGTGAGCTCCGTGTACCCGTGTTCGACGTCCAAGCGTTCGGTCTTGATGTCGACGGCGACGCCCTCGCAGAACGGCTGGTTCCGGATTGATTCCTCGATCGCGGTCTCCAGGCTCGGCGCGCTCGCCGGACTCACCGGCGTGCCCGCGAACTGGTGGTAGAGCGCGCCGAACTTGATTCCGGCCTCGAAACAGGCTTGCTGAGCGTCAGTCGCCATACCCCGGCTGGGGGCGGCCACGCCTAAGCACTGTTGGCATCCGGCCCGACGGACCGAACCGTACCATTGATGCCCCAGTCGGGCGGATGACTACTCGAATGGACGAGCCGGTCCTCCTCACGGGCGCTTCCGGGCGCGTCGGGCAAGCCATCCTCGGCGGCATCGGCGACGACTACACGTGGCGGCTGTTCGACCGCGAGCCGCCCACCGACGACCCCGACCACGAGTTCGTGGTGGCCGACATCACCGACGAAACAGCGGTGCGTGAGGCCGCCAGCGACGTGGGCGCGATCGTCCACCTGGCCGGCGACCCCCGCCCCGAAGCCCCCTGGGAGAGCGTGTTGCGGAACAACATCGACGGCACGCGGACGGTCCTCGACGCCGCCCTGGCCGCTGGTGTCGACCGCGTCGTGTTCGCGTCCTCGAACCACGCCGTCGGCCACTACGAGACGGACCGCAAACCCGACCTCTACCGCAGCGACGACGACTTCCGGTTGGACGGCACCGAACGCCCCCGTCCGGGGAACCTCTACGGCGTCTCGAAGGCCGCCGGCGAAACGCTCGGCCGGTATTACCACGACGAGCACGGCCTCACGTTCGCCGCCGTTCGCATCGGCAACCTCACCGCGGGCCACCCGCCCATCGACTACGAGCGCGGCCAAGCGATGTGGCTGTCCCCCCGGGACTGCGCGCACCTCATTGATCGCTGTCTCAGCGCGGACTACGACTACGAGGTGGTCTACGGCATCTCGGACAACGACCGCAAATACTACTCGCTGGCGCGTGCCAAAGACGCGCTCGGCTACGAGCCCCGTGACAACTCCGCCGAGTGGGACGGCGACGAGAAACTCTCCGGCGGCAGCTGAGGCCGTTAAACAAAACGGAGATTAGCACTGGTTTTCGCATCGCCGTTTCGTAGCCATACACGGCGTGTCGGTGGGTCGTCGCCATTTGGCGGCTCATCGGTGTATTTGACTGCCGTACTCTAGTTCTTTCTGTGCGCATTGAACTACTCCCTCCTGAGATCTCGACTCCCCAACTCTCTCTGTGTGGCTCACTATCCCCAACTGGATTTATATGCCATGACGAACTAGTGTGGCTCGTATGAGAAATACCGGCCTCAAGATACGGATGGCCATCGTCGGCACCATCCTCTTTGCGTTCTACTCGGTCGCGATCGCTGCCGCGTGGTTTTTCTTCGGTCAGAACCAGACCATCCTCGCGATCGCCATCGTGGGGAGCGTGGTGCTCGTTGGCGTCCAGTACAAAGTCGGGAAGTGGATGGCGCTGCGCAGCGTCGGCGCCGAGGACATGGACGAACAGGAGTTCCCCCGGATCCACCGCCGCGTGGAGTCGCTGTCACGCGACATGGGGATCAAGAAACCGACGCTCAAAGTCGCGAACATGGGCGTCCCCAACGCGTTCGCCGTCGGCCGAAAGGGCAACGGCACCGTCGTGGTGTCGCGTGAGCTCATCGACATCCTCGAACACGAGGAGCTCGACGGCGTGCTCGCCCACGAACTCTCGCACATCGCCAACCGCGACGTGGTGACCATGCAGCTCGGGCAGGGCATCGCGTCGATCGTCGGGATCGTCGCCCAGTACATCGTGTTGTTCTCCGGCGACAACGACCTCGCGGACTTCTTCCTCGCGATCGTCGTGGGGAACCTCGTGCAGTTCCTCGTGACGCTGTTCGTGCTCGCGATCAGTCGCTACCGCGAGTACGTCGCCGACGCGGACGCGCGCCGCGCCATCGGGACCGGCGAACCCCTCGCGCGCGCCCTCGAAAAGATCAGCCAGGGCAACGAGCAGGCCGCCCAACAGCAGCGCCAGCGCACCTCCCGCGGGCGCGGGCGGCGCCAGCGCGGCCAGCGCAACGACGACGGGCTCGACCAGCAGGTGAGCGCGCTGTGCATCTCCAGCCCGGACACGAGCGTCCTCCAGAAACTCGTATCGACGCACCCGCCAACGGAGAAGCGCATCCAGCGCCTCCGTTCGTAGCGCTGTGATCGAGATCGTCGGTGACAGTGGTGCCGGCCTCCGCGAGCTGCTCGCCGTCGTCCTCGGGGGTGTGCTCGGCGTTGCGATGGTTGCCGCCCCGACGACGGTGGCACGCCTGTCGGTGTTCCTCGGGTCGACCCGGCGGCGCAGACACGACAGCCCCGCGGGCGGCACCGAACTGATCCCCGGCTGGATGCAGTGGGTGGTTCGCGCCGTCGGCATCGTCGTGCTCGGCGTTGCGGCTGTGATCGCCGTCCACGCCGTCTGAGATCAGTCGAACAGTCCGGCGACGTCCGCCTCCCGGCGTTGCTTCCGGCGGACGTGTTGTCGGAGTCGCGTCGCGATCATCGCTCGGTGGTCGGCGTCCGCCGCGAAGTCACACAGCAACCCCGTGATGGCGCCGTAATCGCCGTCGGCAAGCTCCTCGCGTGCGTACTCTACGCCGGCCTTGAACTCGTCCGCTTGGTAGCCGGCGGCGTCGGCCAGCACCACCGCGGCCTCCACGGCCGCCGGTGGGCCGAGCGCGGACGGCGTGATCGCGGTCCCAGACACGACCAGCGGCGGTACCCCAGCGTCGGTGACGCGGTCCGGGTCGTCGGCGAGCGCGTCGAGCGCCGCGTCCGCTGCCCCGACGTCGACGCCCGCATCCTCAGGGCAGCACGCGAACTGTTCGCGGGCGCGCCGGCAGTGCGCGCGCACCGCCTGTGGGTCGTGATCGTGGGCCGCAACGACCGCGGCGGCGAACGCCCGTAGGGCTGCTGTGCAGTGGCGCTCGGCGTCGTCGTCCCGGCAACGAGCCAACCAGCCGTCCGCCAGGGCGTCGCGGGCCGCCCGGTGGTGGCCGGCGTTGTAGACGGCGACCCCGGCACGCAGTGGCGCATCCATACTGCTGCGTTGGCGGCCACGTGGAAAAAGCGCCGCGCCCACGGCCGATCACGCCGACAGCGCACAGCCGGCGCTCGCCGGGTGAGAACTGTGAGAACGTCCGGACGGCGATTTGAACGCCGGTCCCTGGCTCCGCAAGCCAAGAGGATAGTCCACTACCCTATCCGGACTCACTCAGGTGTAGCCCGGGGCTACGTAAAGCGGTTACGATCGTGCCGCCCGATGACAGTCGTTTTCATGGTGGTGGGCGAGCGCACGCGCTGCACTCATCGAGACACCGTAAACGCTTATGGTGGCCGTCGCCTTGGCCTGAACCGACAATGGGCGCGATTGAGGACGTGTACGCTGACCTCGACACCGACGTGTCTATCGAGGAGTTCCGGGAGGCCGTCGAGTCGAAGGTCGAACAGATGGGGGGGCTCGCCGACGAGGAGACGGCGGCGATGCTCATCGCCCACGAGATCGACGACGGCGAGGTGAACGGCGTCGCGGACATCGACTCCGAGATGGACGAGGTGAAGTTCATCGCGAAAGTCACCCGCGTGGGTGACGTCCGCACGTTCGACCGCGAGGACGCCGACGACGACGATGCGGCCGCCGAGGGGCGGGTGGTGAACGTCACGGTGGCCGACGAAACGGACGACGTCCGGGTCTCGCTGTGGGACGAACAGGCCACCGCGGCCGCCGACGACCTCGCCCCCGGGGACGTGCTCCGCATCAAGGGGCGGCCGACGGACGGCTACAACGGCCTGGAGGTCAGCGCCGACGAGGTCGAACTCGACGCCGACGAGCAGATCGACGTCCAGATCCAGGACGAATACGACGCCGCCGACCTCTCGTTGGGGGTTTCGGACGTGACCCTCGTCGGGGAGGTCCTGGACACCGAGGCCGTCCGGACGTTCGACCGTGACGACGGCAGCGAGGGTCGTGTGTCGAATCTCGTGGTGGGCGACGAGACCGGCCGAGTGCGAGTGACCCTGTGGGACGACCAGGCCGACACCGCGACGGATCTCGACGCCGGGGCCGTCGTCGAGATCGTGGACGGATACGTCCGCGAGCGGGAGGGCAGCCTCGAACTCCACGTCGGGGACACCGGCGCGGTCACGCCGGTCCCGGACGCCGACGTGTCGTTCGTTCCGGACACCACGTCCATCGACAGCCTCGAACAGGACGACACCGCGGACATCGCGGGCGTCGTTCGGTCGGTCGACCCCACGCGCACGTTCGACCGCGACGACGGCAGCGAGGGCCAGGTACGCAACGTCCGCCTGCAGGACGACACCGGCGACATTCGGGTTGCGTTGTGGGGCGAGAAGGCGGATCTGGACATCGGCCCGGGTGACGAAGTGGCGGCCCTCGACGTGGAGATCCAGGACGGCTGGCAGGACGACATCGAGGCGTCGGCCGGCTGGCAGGCGTCGGTGATCCCGCTGTCGGACAGCACCCAGGACGACGCCGCCGCCGGCAGCGACGGCCCCGACCGCGGGCTGGCGGCGTTCGGTGCCGACAGCGACGACGAGCCCGCCGCCACCGACGACGCGGCCGACACACAGACTCCACACAGCGACACGCCCGTGGAGTTCACCGGCGTCGTCGTGCAGGCCCAGGACCCGCTGATTCTGGACGACGGCGAGGAGACGATGAGTGTCACCACCGACGCCGACGTGACTCTCGGCCAGGAGGTCACCGTCCGCGGCTCGCTCGACGACGGCCGGCTACACGCCGACGACGTCACGGAGTCGTGACTCGCGTCGAGGTAACGGAAACAATTAAGCGTGCGAGCGCCACGATGTGACGCATGAGCGTCGAACTCCCGTTCGCCCCGGTGGATTCACTCATCCGGGGGCACGCGGGTGACTTGCGAGTGAGCGCTGGCGCGGCCGAGGAACTCGCGCGCCGCATCCAGCGTCATGGGGCGATCCTCGCCGTGGACGCAGCCGCCGCCGCACGCGAGGACGGCCGAAAAACCCTGATGGCGTCCGACTTCGAGGGGATCGTGGGCCCGCGCGACGACACGGCACCGGACCGCCGCGGCGACCTCGCACTCCCAGTTGCCCCCGTCGACCGCATCGCCCGCCTGGAGATCGACGACCGGTTCCGGGTGTCCGAGGACGCACGCGTCGCGCTCGCGGGCGTGCTCGAGGCGTACGCCGCCGACATCGCTGACGGCGCAGCGGTGCTCGCCGAGCACGCCGGCCGCCGCACCGTCCAAGCCGAAGACATACAGACGTACGTCACGCTCGTGGAATGAGATTCGGATTCAGCGAGGCGTGTCTCGAACACGACCCGGGGGTGCGGCATCCCGAGAGCCCCGACCGCCTCCGGGCGATCAAGCGTGGCCTCCAGAAGCGCCACGGCGTCACCTACGAGGACGCCCCGGACGCCGACTTATCGGACATCACGGCCGTCCACGATCCCGACTACGCGACCGAGGTGCGGTCGTTCTGCGAGCGCGGCGGCGGCAGCTGGGATCCCGACACCGCCGCCACCGAGTCCACGTGGCCGGCCATCCGCGCCAGCGCAGGCCTCGCGATGGACGCCATAGACGCCGCCCTGGACGGCGCTGACGGCCGCGACACGCCGTTCTCGCTGGGACGGCCGCCCGGCCACCACGCGATCACCGACGACGCAATGGGGTTTTGCTTCGTGAACAACGCCGCCGTCGCCGCCCAGCACGCCCTCGACGCCCACGGGCTGGATCGGGTCGCGATCTTCGACTGGGACGTCCACCACGGCAACGGCACCCAGGACATCTTCTACGACCGCGGTGACGTCTTCTACACGTCCATCCACGAGGACGGCCTCTACCCGGGCACCGGGTCGGTCGCACAGACCGGTGACTGCGACGGCGCGGGCACGACGCTGAACCTCCCGTTCCCGACCGGGGCCGGGGACGCCGACTACGCGGCCGCCGTCGACGACTTCATCGCGCCCGCGATCCGGGCGTTCGACCCGGATCTGTTCGTGGTGAGCGCGGGCTTCGATGCCCACCACCACGACCCGATCTCACGCCTCCACCTCTCGACGGAGGGGTACGCGATGCTCACCGACCGTGTGCGCCGCATCAGCGCCCGGACGGACGCCCCGCTGGCGTTCGTCCTCGAAGGCGGGTACAGCCTCGACACGCTCGCCGACGGCGTCAGCACGGTCCACGAAACCTTCGACGGGCGGGACCCTACCGAGCCCGAAGACGACGTCAGTGACAGCGTGCGCGACCTCTTCGAGCGTGTTCGGGACACGCATCAGGCCTTCGGGTCGACGTAGGCCGCCAGCTCACTCTCGAACTCCGGCAGCAACGCCTCCACAACGGCATCGCCGACGTACACGTCGTAGTCGCCGCTGGCCACCCGGGACTCGATCCGCGCGCCCAGCGCGACCGTCCCCAGTTCGGTGCGCGCGAACCCACCGGCGGTCCGCACGTCCCGGTCGCGCTCCACGACGTACCGCCCGTCGTCGTCGACGAACGGCCCGTAGACGCCGTCATCGTCGGCGTACGTTTCGTAGAACCGCTCGGCGTGGGTGCCCACGGAGACCGGCGGGCCGACGTGGCGCTCAACGGCCGGCAGCTCGGCGCTCGCAAGCTCCACGAACACCACCGCGCGCTCGTCGGCCCACGCGGCCGCCCGCACCACGTCGAAGCCGTGCTCGCGGAGCCCGCGCACGACCCCATCACGGGACCGATAGAGCTGCGGGTAGAGCTGGTCGGCGACCACGTCCGGGGCGTCCAACACCACCGCCAGCGGGGTCGTGTCGCGGCGGTCGATGTGCGAGCGCAGCGCCGCCGCATCCAGGGGAGCCGGGGACGCCGGCGTGAACGCGTCCTCGCTGGGGGTGGCGCGGAACCGGCGGGCGTGGTGCTGGACGGTGGCGACGTTCGCTGCCGACACGACGGCGGCGACGTTGCGCTCCGGATCGGTGGGGTCCACGACCACCAGCGGATCGTCGAACGACGCCTGCTGGTGGGCCGCGGGGTCGATCACCACGGGCGGCTGCCAGTCCTCGATGGCCGCCAGCATCGCCTCGAAGCCACCGTATTCGACGACCAGCAGCTCGCAGAGATACCCCGAGAACCCCTGCGTGCGGAGGTCGCTGCCGTACACGCCGATCCCTTTCAGGAACTGCTTGCACAGCCGCACGTCGGCGGCGAGGCCGTCGTCGAGGTGCTCCTGGAGGTAGGTGGTGTGGAACGGCGTCCGATCCACCGCGGACTTGATCTCGGTGGCCGCCGCCACGTCGTAACACGGCACCAGATCCACCGCGTAGCCCTCGAACGTCCCGGTCACGTAGGGGTGTTCGGCGTACTCCTCGTGGCCGTCCGGCAGCACCGCCGCGCCCACGGTCGTGCCGTAGGTCTCTAGCTGTTCGCGGGGAAGGTCGCTGGGGAACCGCACGAACAGGTCGATGTCTCGGTCCCCCGCAACCCACGTGCCACGGGCGGTGCTGCCGACCTGTACCACGTCGGCGGCCACGGGTAGCTCCGCGATCGCGGCCTCGGCGCGCTCGGTGAGCCGGCTGGCAGCCGCCGCGAGCGCGCGCCGCTCGGCGGGCGTCGGATCGACGCGCTGGCGCACGCGCTCGATGACTGCTGCGGCGTCGGTCATACGTCTCGTTCGGCGCTCCGCGTCTAAGCCGTGTCGATGCCCGGACTCCCCGCCCGGGAAACGAAAGCCATTTCAAAATCCCCGGGTTACGATAGGGTGCGAGCCGCCATAGCTCAGTTGGTAGAGCACGTGGTTGTTACCCACGTTGTCCCAGGTTCGAGCCCTGGTGGCGGCGTCACTTCCTCTTCGATCCGTGCCAGCCAGCTCGTACGCCGACTAGTGTTCGATACCCTAAAGACACTCCCCGTGGTAGCCATCGCCAGCGGGCCCTTAGCTTAGTCCGGTTCAAAGCCCCCGGCTCATATCAGTGCCGTCGCATGCGGCGGCGCTGTGGGACACCGGGTGAGCGGTGGTTCAAATCCGCCAGGGCCCATCCATTTCCTCGACGGTTCTTACTTCATGCAGAAGTTCTCGTAGAGGTGTCTCTACCCTTCGAGAATCTCGTAATCGACTCGCCCGAATCCTTGCCTCTGAGTCGGATTCGAACCACCGAGTGATTCTGGGGCCGCGCAGTCCTGCGAATCCGTCAATCGAAACCGCGAGGTGGTGCGCGTGACGCTCCGGATCGAGGAGTATTCTTGGAGCCGCAAGCACATCTACCTCGGAGTCTGCCCGGTCTGTGGGTACGAGTCCGTCCGCAAGGAGAAACGCGAGTACCACATCGAGGGGCACGACCCCGAGGACTTCGGGCTCTCCCCGCTCGGTGAAACCGACGAGGAGGCTCAGCGACCGCTGTGGGGTGGGAGAGTCTGGAGATGCTGGTGACGGACGGCGGGAAGCTATCGCCGGCCGATCTCGCGGAGGCGACTGACCGGCACGTTGACTCGGTGCGGCGGGCGCTTCGGCGAATGGATGACCTCGTGGAGACGAAGTACGCGGAGGTTGGTTTGCGGTCTACGCGGGTCGCCGAGATCGTCCACGAGGCTGCCCAGGAGGCGAAGGACGCGACCCGGCGCGCGGTCGAGGCGAGCGCGAAAGTGATTGGTGCCGCCGAGCGTGGGCGCGACTCCGCGGCGGCAGAGTTCTACGCGTGGGCGTCTCGTCACGGTGTGGACGTGTCTCGGCGGAGCGATGCTCTCACGCTGGACTTCAGCGAGTAAGTCTCGATGCGCTCTGATTATATCTCGCCAAATCTAGTAGCGTAATCTTCACGAGGTTCTGTCCTAAGTGTGGATAATGAGGAAATGACTGACGACGGAATCCCGGAATTTGATCTATTTCAGAGGCGGTTACGGGAGAAGTCCTCTCGTGCGATTCGAGTGATTCAGTTCGATCTGATAGGGTTGTCCATCGTAGGGGCAATCCCGCAGTTGTCTGATTCGGGAAATTTAGAACCTAATGTGTATATTTACGTGGGATCGATTCCCCTTTTGTTATCTTTCGTTCTCGCAATCATTGCTATTTCAATTGGTAGTGTCCCACTCGCTGGTCTCGTCCGAAACAGTAACCAGAGTGACCGACAGACTGCCTTGGTTGCGGATTATCGGAACCGCATCAAAGAAATTTCGTTAATTCCAGCAGCAGCGCTTGGAAATGGAGCCACTGGCATCGCTATTCTTCTAATCGGAGTGATTGATGCAACTAGTGGAGTGGTGCCGCTGTTCAAAGGGCGATTGAGAATAATCTTTATTTGTGCGTTCATCTGCCTCTGCGGCGGCGGATTCATTCTCGGCCAATTCCTGGCCGGTACTCTTCCTAGACAGGACTGATGAGAATTTTGAGCGTGTGATCTCCGCGACTGTCTTTGACTCGTACACACGAGGCGGGAAAACCGAGTGAATTTGGCTCACTCGACAGGGTGATTCACGGAGGGTGGGCCTCGCCACGGTCCATGCGAGGGAGCCACACCGCGAAAGTGAACGACGGCGTACTTAGTCGAAGGTACCCGAGAGCGCGCGGCTACCGTGCACTCGTGGCTCTGGGTACTCGCCGGGGTGTGTCCGACCGCCTGAACGCGAGCGAGGAGATTCTGGACAAGCACTACGACCGACGCAACAAGCGCGAGCGAGCCAATCAGCGCCGCGACTACCTGCCCAACGAATGATGGACCGTTACAAAGTCAGCCGAAGTTCCGGGTCGAACTGCAACCGTGGAGTCACGAACCGCTAGGGCCCATCCACACTGTGCCTGGCCCCTGAGCACGTGGCTCCAGGGGTAGCTGCGATCCTCATTTCAGTCGGTCTCCCCGGACGCGTCGGCCGCGCCACTCGTTGACTCCCGGTATTCGAGCCACACTGCCGACCCGGGTCGCTGACAGGGCCGCTCACACGAGCGGTCGCGGCTCGATGATCTCGACGAACTCCCCGATCAGGGACCGGACCACGTACTCGATGCTTCCCGCGATGATCGCAAGGAACGAAACAGTGACGAACTTGACCATCAGCATTCCCGACGATTGGGCGCCGAGGAACAGCGCGATTACTACCGCTACGACGTAGCTAGCGCCGATCATCGGCGTCACCACGGACTGATCGATGAACAGATAGCACGAGACACCCACGGTGTTCCCGGCTCCGAACGCGACGAGCATGACGAAGAGAAAGGCCGACGTGCTGAACGTGATGGAGACATCGGACACCAGAATTCCGGCAATGCTGGCGACCGCGGAGACAACACCGAGACCGATCGCAAAGTCTCGCCGCTCGCCTGTGGAGAAGCCAGAACTCATAATCTATCCATCATCAACCGGCAAAATAACGCTTGTGGTGGTGGTCGATCTGTGGTTCCGGCGCACTCGATCAGCCCACGCCTGCAGTTCGTCGCGGGGCGGCAATCAGTTCACGATCGGGCGGCAGCGCAGCCACTGGTGGGGCGCGCTCAGCCTTCGATGGACTGCACGCCGGCGTCCGTGCGGTCGTATTTGGTTTCGAACTCTTGGATGAGCTGGCCCATTTTGGCGTACCAGTCGTTGAGCAGTCGCTGCATGTCGTCCGCGATCTCGGCGGGATCGGTCGGCTCGTAGACGTGATAGTAGCCGCCTTGGTCGTAGTTGATCTGTTCTTTCTGGATGAGTCCCGCGCTGAGGAGGCGTTGAACCGCGCGGTAGGCCGTCGAGCGCTCGCGGTCCACGCGTTCGGCGATGTCGTCGACTGTCAGTGCGTCGTTCGTGGTGACGAGCGCTTGGAACACGCCCTTATCGAGCTGTTTGAGGCCGTGGAAACACTCCAAGAGCCCGTCACAGGTCATGTCGTGGCGGAGTTGTTCAGCCATCGAATCTGGCATTGGCGTTGGGTTCCTCTAGCCGGTTCGACACCAAAAGATTTGTGTAAACTCTATACAATTCCCGGCGCGGGCCGGCGCACACAACCCCGCGATCGGGGCTGTAGCCGTCCGGCACTGGCTCCGTCCGGGTGCCTCGACTCGCTGGCTCCAGTCGGCGTGCTGTACCGCCGTACCCGTTCGCCTGGCGCGGTGTCGCCGCGGCGCTACCCGCCGCCCCGGGTGTGCGCTATGGAGACAATATTCTCGGCTGGTGTGAGTCGGTTGTTTCGCTCGCTGAGGTGTCGGGCGCGCGGTGCTTGTTCTCGCCACCGTTTTGTCCGGCCTGGTCGATACACCACACGGAATGCTTCCCATCGACCCGGCCGCCATCGACCCCGCTGACATCGGCGAACAGCAGGCGACACTGGAACTGTCCCACGAGGACGCCATCGAGCACGTCCGGGACGTATTCACGGATGCCGGCTTCGGTGTCCCCGTGGAGTTTTCGCCCGCGGAACTACTCAACGAGAAGATCGACGCCGACCGCGACCCCTACTACGTGCTGGGCGCGTGTCACCCCGACGTGGCCGATCGCGCCCTCGACGCGACCGACAACCGCTTGGGCGCGTTGATGCCGTGTAACGTGGTGATCTGGGCAGAATCGCCCGGCCGCCAGCGGGTCTATCACGTCTCGATCATGCGCATCGCGCGACTCCTCGGGATGGCTGCCGACGACAGCGAGATGCAGGACATCGTCGCCACCACGGGGGAGATGGTGGACGAAGCGTTCGACCGGTTGTAACATCCCGGCCGGCGGTCAGCCGGTCCGTGGATCGGCGTTCGACTGCCCTGTGCGTTCCGGGGCACTTGCAGCGCCAGAGAACGCCGACACTGATTTATGTGGCTTCCCGTGCTCGTGTCGATCGTGAGGCTTCGAACGTGCGTGCAGTGGGGGTGTCGGCAATCCACATCGCAGCGTTCGGTCTCACAGTCTCTCCTCTCTCCCTCCACCCTTCACACGCTGCAGCGGTGCAGCGGTGGTGACGTGCTCGCGGTTGGGCCCGCGAGCACGATGCCGTCAGTTGACGCCCCGTCGGCCCTCCACGCGTAAGGAGTTACGGCATTGCTGTGGCCGTCGCTCCACGCAGTTCCACAGCCGTTGTCGACGGCCCAGCGTGTCGCTTCGCTTGTGGCGGTTCCTGTCGCCCACCGATTTCGACAGACGTGGTAGGCCAGTTTTATTATCGTCGAAGTACTGCCGTCGGATATGAGCACGCAACGTGACGAGCAGTCAGCTGGCGTCGTGTCATCGGTTCGTGCCATCGACTCGAACCGTCGGAAGCTCGTCTACCTCTATCTCGCGACCCAGGGTGGGGCAACGTTGGACGACCTCAAGGCCGACCTCGAGTTGCCGTTGCTCACGCTCCTTCGTGTCCTCCCGGACCTCCAGGACAACGGCTTGGTCGCTGAGGAAGACGGGCGCTGGATCGCTCAACACACGTAGCGCGTCAGCTCACGTCAGCCAGCCCCCCGAACTCGTCAACCGGAAGCACGGAGTAATCGATGGTTAGTGTGTCCTTGGTCGCGCGGATCTTCCCGACGAACGTCGAGATGGACTCCAGTGACCCCTCCAGCACGAACAGCTCCATGCAGTGGTGACCGCCGACGTGGCTGTGGAAGTTCGACGCCACCAACCCTTCGTGTTCGTGGCGCAGGTGCATCATCTTCTCCTCGACGGTCGTCGTCTCGTAATCGAAGACCACAGTGACCACGCCCATCAGCTCCCGCCCCTCCAGTTTCTTGTCCTCGAACTCGCCGAGCAGGTTTCGGCTGGCCTCCCGGACGACCTCGCTGCGACCGGTGTATCCGTGATCGTCCGCGAAGTCGTCGAGTCGCTCGAGCAGTTCTTCGGGCATCGAGACGCTGACAACGCTCATATAACAACACAGTCCGCACTCAGTATTAAAAAATACCATTCAAGCCGCGTTTGACGGTCCACGTTGCTAACACAGCGTGCCCGAACGAACGTGGGCGTCGCACGCGAACAGCGCGTATCCGACCGCGGCCGCGGAACGTCCGCTCTCGTTTGCGATGTCACGGATCGGGCGGGTCATCGCCACGCAGTCGGCGGTGTCGAAGCGCTCCTGTCGCTCCTCGATGCGTCCGTTGCGCTCGGTTCCCCGCGATGAACGCCGCCATGTGGGCACGCTGGTGGCGGCCGGTGATCCCTGTGCCGCCGCGGCTCAACCTCCTAATTAATAACTCAATCGGATTTTTTTGTTAACTTTGATTAACTCAACCCGGGTAGATAGCAGTAGCGTTCATAACCGTCCGGAACGTACCAGTTCGCAATGTCTTCACGCGATCACCCGCCCGGCGACGGCCTGGTCGAGTTGCGCCTCGACGTGCCCGGGATGGACTGCTCGTCGTGCGCCGGCAGCGTCGCGGACGCCCTCGACGCCACCGCCGGCGTCACCGCCCACGAAGAACAGCCGACGACGGGCTCCGTCGTCGTCACGCTCGACGAAAGCACGGCCACCACGCCGGACGTCGTGGCCGCCGTTGAGGCCGCCGGCTACGACGTCACCGGAACCGACGGCGACCGAGACACCTCCCGGGCGGACGTCTGGACCAGCCCTCGCGCCCTCCAAACCGCGGTCGGCGGCGTGTTCCTGCTCGCCGGACTGGCGTTGCGGTTCTTCGTCGGTGACGCGAACGTCGTGTTGGGGGTGGTCGCCGGCACCAGCCTGCACGCCGCCGACGTCGCGTTCCTCGTCGCGGTCGCGGCCGGTGGCTTCAAGACGCTTCGCAACGGCGCGCGCTCGGCCCGCGACCGCCGCATGGACATCGACTTCCTGATGTCGATCGCCATCCTCGGCGCGCTCACCGCCAGCTTCGCGTTCGGGAAGCCGCTGTACTTCGAGGCCGCGACGCTCGCGGTCCTGTTCAGCATCGCGGAACTGCTTGAGGGGTACGCCATGGACCGCGCCCGCCAGTCGCTGCGCGAGCTCATGGCGCTGTCTCCCGATGAAGCGACGATCATCGACCCCGACGGCACCGAGACGACGGTCCCGGCCGACACGGTTTCGATCGGCGACCGCGTTGCGGTGCGGCCGGGCGAAAAGATCCCGGCCGACGGCGTCGTCGTTGACGGGGACAGCGCCGTCGACCAGTCGCCCGTGACGGGTGAATCCGTCCCCGAAAGCAAGCAGCCGGGCGACGAGGTGTACGCCGGCACCGTCAACGAGACGGGGTATCTCGAAGTCGAGGTCACCGCCGCCCCGGGCGACGACACGCTGTCCCGCATCGTCGAACTCGTCGAGGACGCCCAGTCGAATCAGACCGACCGCGAGCAGTTCGTCGAACGCTTCGCCGCCAAGTACACGCCTGCCGTCGTCGCGCTCGCGGTGCTCACGACGCTTGGATCGCCGTTCGTGCTCGGCGTGTCCTGGCCGACTGCGGTCGTCCACGGGCTGACGCTGCTCGTGCTCGCGTGCCCGTGTGCGTTCGTCATCTCGACGCCGGTG
Source organism: Halobacterium salinarum DSM 3754 (assembly GCF_008124605.1). Classification (GTDB taxonomy): domain Archaea; phylum Halobacteriota; class Halobacteria; order Halobacteriales; family Halobacteriaceae; genus Halobacterium; species Halobacterium salinarum. The sequence continues at coordinate 495,319 of NZ_VRYN01000002.1, read as the reverse complement.
TCAGTCGTGTCGGCCATCACGAGCGCGGCCAACCACGGCGTGCTCGTCAAGGGCGGCACCCACCTCGAAGCCATGGCCGACGTCGACGTCGTCGCCTTCGATAAGACCGGCACGCTGACCGCGGGCGACCTTGCGGTCACCGACGTTCGCGGGCTCAACGGGCACCGCGAGCGCGACGTGCTGGCGTGCGCTCGCGGCCTGGAAGCCCGCAGCGAACACCCCATCGCGGACGCCATCGTGGACGCCGCCGACGAAGCCGGCGTCGACGCGCCGTCGGTCACGGACTTCGACAGCGTCACTGGCCAGGGGGTGCGCGCCACGCTCGACGGCCAACCGCATTTCGCCGGGAAGCCCGCGCTGTTCGAGGAACACGGCGTCGACCTGTCCCACGTGCATGCGACCACTGACGGCGGCCTGCGGGCGGCCCAGCCCGACTGCGAGCACGCCGACTGCCTGGATCTCCGGGCCGACACGATCCCCGACCTCCAGGCCGCCGGCAAGACGGTGGTGTTGGTGGGCACCGCGGACGCGTTGCTCGGCGTGATCGCGGTCGGTGACACGGTGCGGGCGGGCGCAGCCGACACCGTCTCCAGGCTCCGCGAGCACGGCGTCGCTCGGACCGTGATGCTGACCGGGGACAACGAGCGCACCGCGCGCGCCGTCGGCGACGAGGTCGGCGTCGACGCGGTGTACGCCGACTGCCTCCCCGCGGAGAAAGCCAGCGTCGTTGCGGACCTCCAGGACGAACACGGCGACGTGGCGATGGTCGGCGACGGCATCAACGACGCGCCCGCGCTGGCGGCTGCCACAGTCGGCATCGCCATGGGGGCGGCGGGCACCGACACCGCGATCGAGACGGCGGACGTGGCGCTGCTGGGGGACGCCATCACGACGCTACCGTACCTCTACGAGCTGGCCGGGGACACGAACACGGTCATCCGCCAGAACATCTGGGCGAGCCTCGGCCTGAAAGCCGCGCTCGCGGTCGGGGTGCCGTTCGGCCTGGTGCCGATCTGGCTGGCGGTGCTCGCCGGCGACGCCGGCATGACGCTCGGGGTCACCGGCAACGCCCTCCGGCTGGGCCGCATCTCGCCGTAGCCGCCGGCCCAGCGCTACAGGCTGACGCCGACCGCCGACACCTGCCCGAGCCCAACGACGATCTGGCCCACCCCCGCGGCCACCATGACCACGCCCGCGGCGCGCTCGATGGATTCGGTGTACGCGCCGAGCTCGCGCCACGCGTCGACACCCGCGCCTGCAAGCAGCGTCACGCCGACCAGGGGCGCGGCCACGCCCGCGGCGTACACGCCGAGCACGGTCACCGCGCCGGGCAGCGGGTGTTCGACCGCCTGCCCGATGACGCCGATGAACACCGGCACCACACAGCCCGCCGCGGCCAGCGCGTACACGCCGCCGAACACGCCGAACCCGACCACCGACGCGGGACGCTCGGGGAGCACGACGGTGATCCGGGGCCCGCGCCCGGCCGCTGTGAGCACGCCGACCACCACCAGCCCCAGTCCGATCAGGGGCTCGACTGCGGGCAGCGCCGCCTTGACCGGCTGGCCGGCCGCGAGCACCACGCCGGCGACGGCTCCAAGCGTGGTGATCGCGCCCACGGCGGCGGCGGCGGCGGCCGCCACCACCGCGATGTCGCTGTCGCGCTCGGTCACGTAGTAGCCGACGTACCCCGGCAGCAGGGGGAACGCGCAGGGCGCAAAGAACGTCGTGACGCCCGCGCCCGCGGCGAACGCCGCCGCGCCGCCCAACGGGAGCGCACTCATGTGACTGTGTCGAGGCGCTCGCGCAGCGTGGCCGCGGACGCGACCCCGCTGTGTGTGGCGACGATCTCGCCGTCGGCGTCGGTGATGGCGACGAACGGCAGGGCGTTCGCGCCGAAGGCGGCGAGCACGCCGCTCCCGGGGTCGACGCCGAGCGTCCACTCGCCGCCGTTGGCAGTCCACCAGTCGGCCAGATCGCCGCGGGTGAGCGTGTCGCCGACGCGCTCGTTGGTCACCGACACGAACGACACGTCCGGGTAGTCGCCCCGAACCGCGCGCATCGACGCGAGCTGTTCGTCACACCGCGCACACCACGTTGCGAACAGGTCCACGACCGTCGGGGCGTCCGGGCTGGGGACCTGCGCTGTCCCCGCCGTCGATCCCGGCGCGTCCAGGGTCTCGACCGTTCTCGGGAGACCGCCGCTGGCGGCGTCTTCGTCGCCGGGCGAGGGGACGCCGTTGCGGGCCACCCAGACGCTGGCGCCGGTCAACCCACTGCCCGCCAGCGCGGCCAGCACCCGCCGCCGGTTCACGCTTGTCTCACCGTCTCCAGGTCCGCGATGAGCTGCTGCTCGTCCGGCGACTTCGACCGGTACGTCCGCTCCACGTAGCCGTCGGCGTTAACGAGCACGGTCAGCGCCGCGTGTGAGAACATGTACTGCGCCATGTCCTCTGGGTGTGTGCGCTTGAACGTCACGCCGAAGTCGTCGGTCACCACGGCCTTCGCGCGGTCGACGCCCGCCGGCCGCAGGAACGTCCAGTTGTCGGCGTCGGTGTCGACGTGCATCCGCTCGCCGTACGACGCCAGGCGGTCGGCGGTGTCGCGCTCGGGGTCGAAGGTCACGGGCCGCAACGCGATGTCGTCGGCGTAGCCGTTGTTCGCGGCGTGGGTCTGGATGTTCCGGAGCGTCGACACCAACACCGGACAGACGGTCTGGCAGTGGCTGTAGAAGAACGTGTACAACGCCGGGGTCTCGGTCTCCCGGGTCGACACCGTGGCGTCCCCGAGCGCCGCCGGAACCGTGGCGTCGGGGACGCGCTCGCCCCAGGCGGGATACGGGAGCGCGCTGGCGTCGTACTCGTGGTCGGGCTCGGGCAGTACGGTCGGTGTGTCGTCGCCGCCCAGGACACCGAGGCAGCCGGCGGTTCCGGCGGCCGCGGCACTCCCGACCAGCGACAGGTAGGTGCGTCGGCGCATTGGTGCGTGTCAGTGGCTGTGGGGCCACGCTGCGGGCACACCCCGGGCGCTCTGACACACTCGGGGCTGTCTGTCCGGACTTCGGCCGCCACGTTGTTATGGACCCCGATCCGTGCGGGGGAGTCTCAGACACGGTTTCGGTGGACGACCCGCGACAGTCTGACAAGACATTTATCCGCCGGGAACACAGGCAGAACCGCCGGGTAGGGGTACCCGAGTTTTTTGCGCCCGCCGACGCCAGTCCCAGCGACCGCGCTAGTACTCCCCGAGATCGACCAATCGCTCGGCGATCCGGTGTGCGCCGCGCGCCGCCGCGGTCTCCGGTTCGTCGGCGGTCGTCGCCTCGACCTCGCGGTCGATCTCCTCGCCCAGGCGGGTCTCGAACTCCGAGACGATGCCCGGAATGCAGCCCATCCCGCCGGTCAGCACGATCGGGTTGTCAAGCGCCTGCTGGTAGATCTTCACGTAGTCGCTGGCGAGATCCGGCAGGAAGACGTTCGCCACCTCGTCGACGGCCGCGTCCACGAACTCGTCGACGGCGTCCATCACGGCGTCCTCGATGGTGAACTCGTAGGTGCCGCCGCCGGGCTGCTGGATGATGTCGCTGAACGGCTCGTAGTCGTTGAAATCGGCGTGTTGCTCCTTGTACTCCCGGGCCGTCGTGAGGTCGATGTTCACGCGCCCCTGGGTTTCCTCCTCGACGTAGTTGGCGATCCGGCGGTCGACCTCGGTGCCCGTGATCGCGCCCGTCGAGAACGGCGCGAGCTGCTCGCCGCGGCGGTACGCGCACGCCTCCAGGTTCGTCGACCCCATGTTGATCGCGACGAACGTGTCCTCGATGGCGTCGAGGCCGTCGCCCAGCGCGGGCACGGCCCCGCACAGGCTTTCGGGGTACGACGCGATGCGGCGCTCGCCCACCGGCCCGTCCTCGATGATCTCCGCGAGCCGGTCGAGGCCCGCCTCGTTGTCGATGGTGGGGATCGCGTACACCACCACCGAATCCGTGTCCAGGCCGTTCGCGGACGCGAACTCCTCGAAGAACCGCTTGGCCAGACCCGTGGTCTCCTCGTCCTCGGGCAGCCCCGAGCGCAGCATGAACCGGACGCGGTCGGGATACTCCGTGGCGGCTTCCGCCCCGTAGATGACGTGTTCCTCGCCGGTGAGCGCGTCGTCGTAGGTCGCCAGACAGGTCAACGTCTGCGTCACGGACGGACTGTCGGCGTCGTCCTCGGCGACCACGGTGCGCGTGCTCCCGACTTTGACACCGAGCGGCGCTGGCTGCTCGCCGAACTCCATGTCGGCCGTCGACTCCCCGCCGCTGTCGTCCTCGGTATCGTCGGACATGTAGGCCCGTTGAATGGGCCGGGTGAAAACTCTTGTTCCTCCCCGTCTGACGCCTGCAATCAACGCGTCGGCTCCCGGCTACAGCTCGGCCGCGGCGTCCCCGAACAGCCCGTCGAGCACCTCCGGCGTCGTCGGGTGATACGCGCGATCCGGGATCTCACGCACGTCCATCCCGGCGGCCAACACCACCTGCATGGTCTTCGCCATCACGTCGGCGTGATAATGCAGGCCGTGGTATCCCAGGACGGTCCCGTCGTCGGCGTCGACCACGAGGCGCGCCGCGCCGCGCGCGGCGTCTTTGGTCTTGAACACGCCGTCGCTTGACGCGTCGCGCTGACTCGTCACCACGTCGTGCCCGGCGGCCCGTGCCGCCTCGGCGGTCAACCCCAGCGACGCGAACGGGAACACGCCCAGCCCCGAGAACATCACCTGGTGTGAGAACGGGTCGTACGTCTCCAAGTCACCCCCACGCTCGACGGCCAGCGCGTTCCGGCCGGCCGCGTACCCCTCCTCTTTGGCGTTGTGCAGCAGCATGCGCTCGCCCATGGCGTCACCCACCACGAACACGTGGTCGTCGTCGCGGGCCTGCATCGTCGCCGGATCCACCCACTCCGGATCGGGGGTGAGACGTGTCTCCTCGATGCCCGCCGGATACGACGGCGTCCGCCCGGTGAACAGGAACAGCTGCTCGCCCTCGGCGGTCGTCCCGTCGTCGAGGCGGACCCGCACGCCGCCGTCGTCGGTCTCCTCGACGGCCTCCTCCCTGACCTCGGTGCGGATGTCGACGTCGAACTCCTCGCGGTACTGGGCGAGGATCTCCTCGCCGAACACCGGATGGAACGAGTCCAGGGGGCGGTCGTCGTGCTCGATCACGGTGAGGTCCATATCGGCGGCCTCCGAGAGGTACGGCACCAGCTCCACGCCCACGTACCCGAACCCCATGACGACGCCCGAATCAGGGAACTCGGTGGCGTCGAGCACGTCCCGGCTGCCCATCCAGTCGGTGTCCGCGATCCCGGGCAGATCGGGCACGTTCAGCGCCGACCCCGTGCCGAGCACGACGTAGTCGGCCTCGATGCGCTCGCCGTCGACGACCAGCGTGCGGTCGTCGACGAACCGCGCGGTGTCGTGGTGGAACGTGACGTGCTCGCGCTCGGCCATGTCGTGGACGGCCGCCCGCCGGTGCTCCGCGAACCCCAACACGTGGTCGTCTTTGGTGTCCACGACCGCGTCCAAGTCGACGTCCGGCACTGCACCCGTGAGGCGGTCGTCGTGGCGCGCCTGGTAGCGGTGTGCGCCCGCCGACAGCACTTCTTTCGACGGCATACACCCCCGGAGGATGCAGAGCCCACCGCCCGGCTCGCCGTCGTCGATCAGCGTCAAGGTGACGTCCTCGTCGACCAGTTCCTCGGCGGCAGCCACGCCCGCGCTGCCGTACGCGCCGACGATCACGACGTGTGGTTGCTCGGTAGTCATACCCGTACATCACCGGGCCGCACCCAAAGGGGTTGGCCCCCGCGCGGCGCTCGCCGGCATCACCGTCAGCACACCGTCACTAACTGTAAGTCACTGGGCCAGCTATACACATAGGATGCGTGACGTGACCCTGCGGGTGCGCAACCACGGCGCGCCGGCAAGCGACGTGAGCGCCGACTACCCCGCGGTGACGGTGCGCGCCGTCTCCTCGCTGCCCGGCAGCGACGGCGACCGCAGCCGCATCCTGGCCGTTCGCGGCCCCGGGGACCACGTCCAGGGGTTCCTGGACACAGTCGCCGCCGCCGACCCGGTGCGCTCGGTCGACGCGTGGTCCGGCCGCGACGCCGACCACGTCTTCGTCGCAGTCACCCACGACACCACCGACTGGCGGTCCGTCACGGCCCACCTCGCCGACCACGGCATCCACCACCGCGGCGGCTCGGTCGTTCGCGCCGGCTGGGAACACTGGACGCTGTACCTTCCGGACGGCGATCCCGACCCCACGGAGGCCGTGGCGGCGATCGAAGCCGCCGGCAGCGACGCCGAACTCGTCGCCGCGGCCAGCGTCGAAGCGGGTGCCGGCGGCGAGCACTTCGCGGTCTCCCGGATGTTGGACGCGCTCACCGACCGCCAGCGGGAGGTCCTCGCGCTCGCCACGCGCATGGGCTACTACGACGAAGCGGCGACCGTGCGCGTCGCGGACATCGCCGACGAGATCGGGCTCGCCGACACCACCACCTGGGAGCACCTCTCGCGCGCCGAGGAAACGGTGATGGCCGAAGTGGGCGCGCACCTCGCAGCCCGCGGCCACTGACACGCCCCGGAATCAGCAGGCATACCGGTGCGCCCGCTGTTCGGTCCAGCATGCACCCGCCCGCGCAGCCCAGCCGCCAGCCGGTGACGCCGAATGCCCGACGCTGATCACGCCGCCCGGGCGCGCGCCCACCTCGGGTTCTCCCGGTGGTGGCTCGTGCTCGCGGCGGCCGCCATGATGGCGGTCGTCGGCCCCTACCAGTACGTCTGGAGCAGCCTCCGCGAGCCGGTGGCTCGCCACCTCGGCATCGAGGCGGCCGCGCTCTCGACGGTGTTCACGCTGTTCGTCGTCGTGCAGGCCGGCAGCCAGTTCCCGGTCGGCTGGTGGCGCGACCGCCACGGCCCCCGCGGGGTCGCCGTCGTCGCCGCGTTCCTCGCCGGCGGCGGCTACCTCGGGCTGTCCGTCGCCCGAACGGTCTGGCAGCTCTACCTGGCGTACGCGCTGGGCGCGCTGGGCGTCGGCATCGTCTACACCGTCGCCGTCAACACCGCGCTCAAGTGGTTCCCGGACCGCCGCGGGCTCACCGCCGGCGCCGGCACGATGGCGTTCGCCGCCGGCAGCGCCGCCCTCGTCCCCTACGTCCGCGCGAACACCGGCCCCGCGCTGCCCGCGGACGCCTACGTCGGCGTCCTCCGGACGCTCGGCGTGCTGGTGTTCGTCGTCGTGCTCGGCGGCGCGCTCGTGCTCCGCGATCCGCCGGCGGGGTGGCGGTCGGCCGGCGACACCGCCGCCCACACCGGCCCCCAGTTCAGCTGGCGGGAGCTGATCCACACGTGGCAGTTCTGGCTCATGTACGTCGTGTTCGTCGCCGTCTCCGGGGCCGGCCTGATGCTCACCGAGAAGGTCGTCTCCTACGCCGCCCACCTCGGGCTGGCCGGCGGCATCGCCACCGCCGCCGCCACACTGCTGCCGCTTGCTGGGGGCGTCGGCCGCCTCGTCGTCGGGGGCGTCAGCGACCGCGTCGACCGCACGACCGCGATGGCGGCGACGTTCACGGCCGTCGGCGTCGGCCTGTTCGCCGTCGCGTTCTTCGGCGTCCGCGGCGACGGCGTGGGGTTCGTCGTGGCCGTCGTCGCCGCGACGTTCTTCTGGAGCCCCCAGTACACGCTGTTCCCGAGCGTCGTCGGCGACTACTACGGCGAACAGCACTCCAGCGCGAACTACGCCCTCCTGTACTCGGGGAAGGTGTGGGGCGGCGTCTTCGGCGGCACCGTCACGGGCGCGCTCGTCGGCTCGCTCGGCTGGACGGAGACGTTCCTGCTCGGTGGCGTCCTCGCCGTCGCCGCTGGCGGGGCGACCCTCCTGCTGTCACCACCGGACGGGTGACGCGGCGGTGACAGCCATCGCTACCGGTCGATTCCGCTGTGCTCGTCGGCCAGCACCGATTCGACGTCCGCGCGCGTGACGAGCGCCACGTCGCCGGGGATCGTGCGCTTCAGCGCGGCCGTCGCAGCCCCCCACGCCAGCGCGTCCTCGACGTCCCCGCCGTCGACGCGCGCGGCGAGGTAGCCGCCGACGAAGGCGTCCCCGGTGCCGATCGGGTCGTGGGTCTCCGTCTCGAAGACGGGCTGCGTGACCGTGGTGGCGTTGCGCACCGCCAGTGCGCCGGCCTCGCCGCGCGTGAGGACGACAGTGCCGAACGCGAACTCGTCGGCCAGCCCCCTGGCGATGGCGTCGGCGTCCCCCGTTCTGTCCAGCACGCCGCGGGCGTCGCGCTCGGCGACGAACAGCACGTCCACGTCCGGGAACAGCGCCTCCAGTGTGTCGCGGGCTTCCTCGTGGCTCCAGAGCCCACGCCGGTAGTTCACGTCGAGGGTTGCCGTCGTCCCCGTCTCCTGGGCGAGTTCGAGCAGGTCCGCGGTCGTCGCCGCGAGTGTTTCGGAGAGCGCGGGCGTGATGCCCGACGTGTGGAGGTAGCCGGCGCGCTCGACGAACGCGGGTGCCAGTTCGTCGGCGGTCGCCGTCGTCACGGCGGCGTCCTGGCGGTCGTAGTGTACGGTCGTCCCGCGTGGCTCCCCGCCCTGTTCGAGGAAGTACAGCCCCTGGCGGAGGTCGTCGCGGTCGGTCCACGTGACCTCCGGCGTGGTGCCCTGCGCGCGCAGCGTCGCCGCGACCTTCCGCCCGAGCGGCGACGCCGGGAGCTTCGACAGCCACGCCGTCTCTGCCCCGAGGCGGCCGGCGGTCACGGCGACGTTGCTCTCCGCGCCCGCCACGCGCACGTCCATCCGGTCGGCCGCCTCGACGCGCTCGTGGCCCGGCGGCGACAGCCGCAGCATCGTCTCCCCGAACGTCACCACGTCCATACGCGGCGTACGCGCGCCGGGGCTTAGTTCCCGGCGTCCTCGCGCCGCCGGCCGGCGTGCCCGGGGTAGTCGCGCTCGAAGCGCGCGGCGAGCTCGTCGCCGTCGACCTCGACGATCGTCGGCCGGCCGTGCGGGCACGCGTAGGGGTTCTCGCAGGCGTCCAGCGCGTCCAGCAACGCCACGACCGACCCCTCGGCCAGTGACGTGTTGCCCTTGATCGCGGGCGAGCACGCCAGATCAGCCAGCACGGCGTCGGCGGCGTCCGCGACCGGCGTCCCGTCGGCGTCCGCGAGGAACGACGAGAGCACGTCCCGCGCGAGCTCGGCGTCGAGCGCGTCCGCGAGGACCGCCGGCACCGCGGTCACGCGCGCCGTCCGCCCGGCGAGCTCGGCGTCGAAGCCAAGTTCGCGGAGGCCGCCGAGCGCCGCCTCGAAGACGGCTGCCTCGCCGGCCGTCAGCTCCAGCTCGGCCGGCGCGACGAGCGCCTGCGACGCGCCGTCAACGCGGGCCTGCAGGCGCTCGTAGTGCACGCGCTCGTCGGCCGCGTGCTGGTCGACGAGGACGAGGCCGTCGCCGGCCTCGGCGACGACGTACGTGTCGTGGAGCTGCCCGAGCACGCGCAGGTCCGGGAGGCTGTCGCGCTCCGAGGTCGTGTCCTGGTCGTCCGCCTCCGGCCCGCCTGCTCCGGTCGGCAGCCGCGCGTTCTCGGCGGGCGCGTCGAAGCGCCCCGTCCGGGACTCGGTGCCGGAACCCGGTCGCTCGCGTGTGCCGTCCGTCGACGCGGCGCTGTCGGCCGCCTCGTCGCCGCCGCCGGTCTCGAACGCGGACGCCGGCGACTCGCTGGTCGCACCGGACGCCGCTGTCCTCTGCCCGTTTCCGTCGCTCTGACCCGCAGCGTCCCCACCCCCGGCGGCCCCAGCGTCTCTGTCGGTCGGCGAGTGTTCGGGCGAAATCTCGGCGTCGCCGGGCTTCGACGCGCCCCGGGGCGCGCCCGCCCGCACGAGTCCCGCGTCCAACAGGGCGTCCCGAACCCCCGCCTCGACGGCGGCTTTCACGCCGGCCTCGTCCTCGAAGCGGACTTCCAGCTTCCGGGGGTGGACGTTCGCGTCGACGCCCTCGCAGTCCACGAACAGCACCGCAAACGGGTAACGGTCGGGCGCGAGCTGGTCGCCGTAGCCGTCGAGGACTGCCTCCCGGAGCACGGCGTCCGTGACCGCGCGCCCGTTCACGAACGTCGCGAGGTACTCCCGGGTCGAGCGCGTGACCTCGGGGTCCGAGACGTAGCCGTGGACGCGCTCGACGCTGTCCGCCGCTGGATCGGCGTCCACGGTGCGCAGCGACTGCGCGACCTCCCGGCCGTAGACGGCGAGCGCGGCGTCCTGCACGTCACCGGTGCCCGTGGTCGCAAACACCTCCCGGCCGTCGTGGGTCAGCGACACCGCCACGTCCGGGTTCGCCAGCGCGTACCGGGTGACCGCGCGGTTCACGTGCCCGAACTCGGTCGCGGCGCGCTTGAGGTATTTCCGACGAGCGGGGGTCTCCCCGAACAGGTCGGTCACCTCGACGGTCGTGCCTGCGGGGTGGCCGGCCGGCGCCACGCTTCCCGCGTCGCCGTGGTCGACGGTGATGCGCGCGCCCGTATCGCCGGCGTTCCGGGGTCGCGTCGTCACGGTCAGCTCCGCCACCGAGCCGATGGTGTACAACGCCTCCCCCCGGAACCCCAGCGTCCCCACGCCGTCCAGCCCGCTGGCGTCGTCGAGTTTGCTCGTCGTGTGCTGGCGGACCGCCATCCGGAGGTCGTCGCCGGTCATCCCGCGGCCGTCGTCGGCCACCACGATCCGGTCGGTGCCGCCGGCGTCGACGCTCACGTCCACGCTCGCTGCGCCCGCGTCGAGGCTGTTCTCCACCAACTCCTTGACGACGCTGGCCGGCCGCTCGACCACCTCGCCGGCCGCGATCCGCGCGACCGTCGCGTCGTCGAGCGCTCGGATGCGGTCAGTCATCGACGCTCCCCCGGCCGGTTCGCGCGCTCGATCCTCATATCCGGCCGCACGCGCGGCTGCCGTATCAATGCCGCGTCGGCAGCTAGACTTTTCGGCCCGTGGCTGCTGGCCCACAGTGATGGTGTCCGACGACCACCAGCCGGTTTCCGCGCCGGTCTTCAACGATCCGGATCGCTTTGTCGCCGTGGTGGACGCCGACGGCGTGGTGCTTTCGGCGAACGACGCTGCGGCGGACGCGGCCACCACCCCCGCCGCAGCACTCCAGGGACGCCGACTCTGGGGGCTGCCATGGGCGAACCCCACTGCCACCCGCCACGAGGTCCAGCGTGCCGTTCGTGCCGCCGCTAACGACGAGTACGCGAGCTTTGACGCCGCCTTCGAGACGCAACGCACGCCCGCTGCCAGCGGCCGCGACGCCGAGCCGTCCGTTCAGTGGGCGTTCCGCGTGCAGCCGGTCCCAAACGACGACCGGCTTGTCGTTCAGGGCGACGTACGCCGGGAACGCGAGCAGCTCGCCGAAGAACTGCGGGCGTCCGAGGAACTCCACCGCGTCACGTTGAACAACATGACCGACACCGTCCTCGTGACTGATGACGACGGAACGTTCACGTACGTCTGCCCGAACGCGCACTACATTTTCGGCTACACGGCCGAGGAAATCCGTGCGTTCGGAACCATCGACGAGCTCCTCGGGTGCGATCCCGTGGGCGGTGACTCGCTGTCCCGGAACGGCGTCGTGACGAACGTCGAGTGTACGGCAACGGACGCGAACGGCGACCAACACACGCTACTCGTGAACGTCCGTGAAGTCTCCATTCAGGGTGGGACGCGACTGTACAGCTGCCGGGATGTGACGACACGGAAACAACGGGAGGACGCACTCGCGCAACTCCAGGAGACGAGCCGCGATCTGCTGTATGCCGGGACCGCCACCGAGGCGGCGACTCGGGTCGTCGACGACGGGACGGCGGCGCTACCCGCCGGTGGCATCGCGGTCTACCGGTTCGATCGCCACGAAAACCGACTGTACCCGGTTGCGGCCGCCGACAACCTGGCGGCTGCTGTCGAAGACGCCGGCGAGTTGCGACTCGACGACCGTTCTCCTGTCGGCACGGCGTTCGTCGCGGACCGCGTGGTCGACTCCGGTGCCGAGGGGGAGTGGGATGCGGGGGTGGCTGCCGGGTTGGCCGAGTGGACGGCCCTCCCGATCGGCGACCACGGCGTGGTGCTCGCGGGGACGGATCGTGGGCGTTCCGACGACGCGTTGGGTGCTGTCGGGATCGAGATCGCGCGCCTCCTGGCGGCCACGCTTGAGGCAGCACTGGACCGCCTCGACCGGGAGGCCGAGCTCCGGGAGCGCGACCAGCGCTTGCAGGCACAGAACCGCCGCCTCTCCGAGATCAACCAGGTGAACGAGATCATCCGAGAGGTTGACGGCGCGCTCGTGGACGCTGACTCCCGAGCGGACATCGAAACCGCGGTCTGCGAGCGGCTCACTGCCGGCGACCGCTTTGCCTTCGCGTGGGTTGGTGACGCAACCGCGCACAACGACCACGTCACGCCACGGGCGTGGGCGGGCGATGCATCCAGCTACCTCGACGAAGCGGCGTTGTCACCGACCGCGTCAGGCGTCTCCGAGCCAGCCGTTCGAACGGCCGCCGACCGCTCAGTGACGCTAGTGCCGAATGTTGCCGACCGCCGCCGGGACGCCGACTGGCCGGCAGCCGCGCTCGCTCACGGGTTCAACTCGGTGTTGTCCGTGCCCTTAGTTTCAGACGACGTACTGTTCGGCACTGTCACGGTCTATGACACGGCCCCGAACGCGTTCAGCGAGACGGTGCGAGCGGTGTTCGCGGAACTCGGACAAACCGTCGGGGCGGCGATCAGCTCCGCACAGCGCAAGGCCGCGCTTGACGGCGATACCACCGTGGTGGTGACGTACGCAGTCCGCGACCAATCCTGGCTGCTCGGCCGACTGGCCGCCGACTTCGACTGCCAGCTCACCGTTGAAAGCGAGGTGGCCGGGAGCACGGGAGACACCCGCGTGGTGGTCAGCGTTGACGGTGCGGATCCGGACGCCGTGGTCGCCGGGGCAACGGCTCTTGTGGACGTGATCAGCGGTGATGTCGTCCAAGCTACCGGCGATAGTGGCGTGGTGAGCCTCTCCCTCCGGACGGGGTTGCGATCGCGCGCGCTCGCCGCCCAGGGGGTAACCCGACGCCAACTAACGGCCACTCCCGAGTCGGGGACCCTCGTGGCAGCCGCGCCCGACGCCGCAACGGCACGCGCTGCCGACAGCCTGCTCGCGGACGCGTTCGCGTCGGTGGACGTTACGGCCCGCCGCCGCCAGCAATCGAGCGCCGACGACGCGCAGGGTCCGTCGCTGACCGAGCGGCAGGTGGAGGTCGCACAGGTCGCCTACCACAGCGGCTTCTTCGATCCCTCACACGCCGTCAGTGGGGCGGTCGTCGCGGAGACGCTGGGGATCTCGAACACCGCGTTCTACGACCACGTCAACCGCATCGAATCGAAAGTCTTCGACGCGGTGTTCGACGACCCCGGCTGCAGTTGGGTTGAATAGTCCACCATGACTCGGCGCAGGACGGGTGACTATTCAGCTAGCATAGCTATTGGTGGACGGCCACTACGGAGATGCGATGGGACGAGACGCACCCACCGATCCGAACGCACAGGCCGCTTACGAGTGTCACATCTGTGGAGAAACCACCACCTCGGACACCCATCCGGGGGCGTGTCCGGACTGCGGGACAACCATGCGCAACCGGGCAACACCACTGGAGTGACCGATGGCCCAGACACCACCGCCGGAGTCCGCGCCCTCCACCGACAGCGAGCCCGAGACCGCCCTGGAGACCGCACGCCGCCAGCTGCAGGCGGCTGCCGAGCACGTCGACATCGCTGACGGCGTGATCGAGCGACTCACCCACCCTACGCGCGTGGTCCAGGTATCGGTGCCGGTCGAGCGCGACGACGGCACCGTCACGGTATACGACGGGTACCGTGCCCAACACGACGACGTACGCGGTCCATACAAAGGTGGGCTCCGCTACCACCCCGGTGTGAGCGCCGAGGAATGCGTCGGCCTCTCGATGTGGATGACTTGGAAGTGTGCCGTCATGGACCTGCCGTTCGGCGGCGCGAAAGGCGGCGTCGTTGTCGATCCGAAGACCCTCAGCGCCGACGAACACGAGCGACTGACACGGCGGTTCGCGGCGGAGCTCCGCGACGAGGTCGGTCCCAGCCAGGACATCCCCGCGCCGGACATGGGAACCGACGCACAGACGATGGCCTGGTTCATGGACGCCTACAGCATGCAACAGGGCGAGACTGTCCCGGGCGTCGTCACCGGGAAGCCGCCAGTTGCCGGTGGGAGCCACGGCCGCGCGGAGGCACCCGGCCGGAGCGTCGCCATCGCCACCAGGGAAGCGATCAACTACTACGACATCCCCATCGACGACGCGACCGTCGCCGTCCAGGGATACGGGAGCGTCGGAGCGAACGCTGCACTGCTGCTCGATGACTGGGGGGCACGCGTCGTCGCCGTCAGCGATGTCAACGGTGGCGTCCTCGACACTGATGGCCTCGATACACACGCGATTCCGTCGCACGGGAACCAGCCGGCGGCGGTGATGCGACACGACGCGCCGAACACACTCACCAACGAGGAGCTCCTCGAACTAGACGTCGATGTGGTGATCCCGGCTGCTGTCGGAAACGTAATCACCGCTGCCAACGCCGACCGCATTCAGGCCGACATCGTCGTTGAGGGGGCCAACGGCCCGACGACATCGGCCGCCGACCGAATCCTCGAGGAGCGCGCCGTGCCCGTGATCCCGGACATCCTCGCGAACGCCGGCGGGGTTACGGTGTCGTACTTCGAGTGGCTCCAGGACATCAACCGCCGGACGTGGTCGCCGGAGCGTGTTCGCGACGAACTCGAATCCGAGATGCTGTCCGCATGGAACGCCGTGCGCAGCGAGGTGGACGACGGAGACCTGAGCTGGCGGGACGCTGCCTACGTTGTCGCGCTGCAACGCATCGGCCGTGCGAAGGAAGCCCGTGGGCTCTGGCCCTGATCTGCACGGCGTTGGGTGTGCCCACACCCCAAACAACTATCACGGACGTTTGTGATGGTGGTGGTGTCATGCATCGACCCCTCCTCGTCACCGACTTCATCGACCGCGCGCGCACCTACTACGGCGACGAAACCGCCGTCGTCGCCACCACCGGCCGGCGGTACACGTACAGCGAGCTCGCCGACCGCGCCGACCGCTTTTCGGCGGTCCTCCAGGCGGCCGGCATCGACAGCGGCGACCGCGTCGCCGTCCTCGACCCGAACACCCACTACCACCTCGAAGCCGCCTACGGCGCGATGCAGCTGGGGGCCATCCACACGCCACTGAACTACCGGCTCACGCCCGACGACTACGCGTACATCCTCGCCGACGCCGGCGCGGACGCCATCTACGCCGACGCCGCGTACGCCGACCGCGTCGAGGCGGTCCGCGACCAGATCCCGACGACCACGTTCATCACCGACGACCCCGCCGCCGTCGACGGCGACTGGCAGGACGCCGACGCCCTGCTGGCCGACGCCGATCCCGACGACTACGACCGCCCCGATATGGCCGAGGACGACGTGATCACCATCAACTACACGTCCGGCACCACCGGGGACCCCAAGGGCGTCTGTCGCACCCACCGCAACGAAGTGGTGCACGCGCTGTTGTTGTCCACCCACCACACCATCACGGACACCGACACCTACCTCTGGACGCTGCCGATGTTCCACGCCAACGGCTGGGGGCACATCTTCGCCATCACGGGCGCTGGTGCCACCCACGTCTGCACGCGGGGCGTCGACGCCGCCAGCGTCTTCGACACCATCCAGGCCGAAGCCGTGTCGTACCTGTGTGCCGCCCCGACCGTCCTGAACATGCTCCTGGACTACCACGAGGCCCACGACGTCGCGGCCACTGGCGACGCCGACGTGCGGGTCGCCACCGCCGGCAGCGCGCCCCCGGAGGCGACGATCCGCGCCGTCGAATCGGCGCTCGACTGGTCGCTCATGCACGTCTACGGGGCCACCGAAACCGGCCCCCTGATCGCCACCTCCGACGCCGACCGACTGCTCGCCGCCGGGGGCGGCAGCCGCGCCGCGATGCAGAAACGCCAGGGCATCGGCCTGTTGGGCACCGAACTGCGCGTCGTCGACGAGCACGGCAACGACGTCCCCCGCGACAACGAGACCATCGGCGAGATCGTCGTCTCCGGCAACCAGGTGATGGACCGCTACTGGAACAAGCCCGACGCCACCGAGCGGGCGTTCACCGACCGCGTCGACGGCTACTTCCACATGGGTGATTTCGCGGTGGTCGACGACACCGGCTTCGTCTCGATCCTGGACCGCAAAAAGGACATCATCATCTCCGGCGGCGAGAACATCTCCTCCATCGAACTGGAGGACACGCTCTTCGAGCACGACGCCGTCGGCGAGGTCGCCGTCGTGCCCTCCCCCCACGACGACTGGGGTGAAACACCGAAGGCGTTCGTCGTCCCTGCCTCCGGGGACCCCAACAACCCCGGCGTCACGACCACCGCGCTCGTCGAGTACACCCGGGCGGAGCTGGCGTCGTTCAAGACGGTGCGGCGGGTCGAGTTCGTCGACGAACTCCCCACCACGGCCACCGGCAAAGTCCAGAAGTACGAGCTGCGTGCCGCGGAGTTCGCCGACGAGGAGTCGCTGGTCGGCCAGGGGTAACCCGGCGGCGGTGCCTCAGTCCTCCAGTCGGTCCTGCCAGGCCTGCACCGTCCCGAGCAGCTCGACCGGCGACGTTTCGGCCAGCTCCACGGTCCGGAGCTCGTCCAGGACGGCCGCCGCCTCGGGGTCGTCCGCCTCGCCGTCGTCGCCCGCGTCGTCGACGAACCCGCCGCTGTCCACGTCGAAGACGGCCTGCACCGACTCGCCGGCCGACCCCTTGGCTTCCACCGCGTTCTCCTCCCGGAGCCGATCGAGCACGCCGCGCGCGCGGTCCACGACCGGCTCCGGGACGCCCGCGAGGGCTGCCACGTGCACGCCGTACGATCGGTCGGTCGCGCCGTCCCGAACCGTCCGCAGGAACGTCACCGCGCCGTCGCGCTCCTCGGCGGCCACGTGGACGTTCACGACCGCGTCCAGGTGGTCGGCAAGCGCCGTCAGCTCGTGGTAGTGGGTGGCGAACAGGGTGGTGGCGCGCACCTCGTTGTGGAGGTACTCGGTCGCCGCCCACGCGATGGAGATGCCGTCGTAGGTCGCCGTTCCCCGCCCCACCTCGTCTAAGACCACCAGCGAGTCGCTGGTGGCGGCGTGCAGGATGCGGGACAGCTCTTCCATCTCGACCATGAACGTCGACCGCCCGCCAGCCAGCTCGTCGAGCGCGCCCACCCGCGTGTAAATCCCGTCCACCAGCCCGATGCGGGCGGCGTCCGCCGGCACGAAGCTCCCGACCTGCGCGAGCAACACGATCACCGCGACCTGGCGCATGTACGTCGACTTCCCGCTCATGTTCGGCCCGGTGACGACCTGGAAGCGCCGGCTCGCATCGAACCGTGCGTCGTTCGGGACGAACGACGTCGTCTGCTCGACCACCGGATGGCGGCCCGCGTCGATGTCGAGGCCGTCGCCGGCCACCAACTCGGGGCGCACCCACTGGTTCGCGGCGGCGTGCTCGGCCAAACTCACGAGCGCGTCCACCTCCGCGAGCGCCCGCCCCACGTCCTGCAGCACCGCCGCGCGCTCCCCCACCCGTTCGCGAAGCGCCGCGAACAACTCCCGTTCGAGCTCCGCGCGCTCGGCCTCGATGCGCAACACCTCGCGCTCGTGGCTGTCGAGCTCCGCCATGGTGTACCGGGTGGCGTTCTTCAACTGCTTGATCCGACGGTACGCGCCGTCCTCGCCGTCTGGCACGGCGTCGGTTTCGCTGTTCCCCACCTGGATGTAGTAGCCGTCGGTCTTGTTCCGGTCGACCTGCAGGTGGGTGATACCCAGGCGGTCTTTCTCCCGGTCGGCAAGCCCGTCCAGCCACGCCCGGTGCTCGTCGTGGGCCGCCAGCAGCTCGTCGAGCGCCTCGTCGTACCCCGCCTGGAGCAGGCCGCCCTCCGAGAGCGTCTTCGGTGGATCGTCCGCCAGTGCGTCCGCAAGCTCCGCTCGCACGTCGGCGGCGGCCGCCCGGTCGACCCGCGCCAGCACGTCTCGGGCCGGCGACTCCGCCAACTCGGGGGTCGTCGTGAGCGCGTCCGCCACGTCCGGCAGCGCCGCCAGCGTGTCCCGCACCCGCAGCAGATCGGTGGCGTCGGCGCGCCCGCTGGCGGCGCGACTGGCCAGCCGTTCGAGATCGTAGATCTCACCCAGCACGTCACCCAGCGCGTCTCGCGCGAGCGCGGCGTCCGCCAGCGCGCCCACCGCGGCCTGCCGGCGGTCCAGCTCCGCGCGGTCCCGGGTGGGGCGTGTCACCCACGCCGCGAGCCGGCGGCCCCCCGCCGCCGACGCGGTGTGGTCGATGGTCGCCAGCAGCGAGCCGTCGCTGCCGCCGGTCATCGTCTCGGTCAGTTCGAGGTTGCGCTGGGTCGTCGCATCCAGCTCCACGTGGTCGCCGCCGCCGAACGGCTGGATGCGGGACACCGACGCCAGCACGCCCTCGTCGGCGGCCGCGATGTAGCCCACCGCCGCGCCCGCCGCCCGCACCACCGGCCCGTCGGCGGCCACGCCCAGGCTCTCGATCACGCCGTCGCCGAACTGCTCGCGCACCCGGTGTGTCGCCCGCCCGGCGTCGAACGCGCCGGCGTCGTGCAGCGTCAGCGTCGCGTCCGTGCGCTCCCGGAGCACGCCCAGGAAGTCGTCGTCGCCGCGCAGCGCCGGCCCGGGCAACACCTCCGCGGGCGCGAACCGGTACAGCTCCGTGACCGCGTCCGCGCGGTCGGCGCCACGGGTCACGCGGAACTGCCCGGTCGTCACGTCCACGAACGCCAGCCCCCAGTCGCCGCCGGCCTCGCGCACGACCGCCGCCAGATACCGGGGGTCGGCGTCCGTCGACGCCAGCAGGGTGCCGGGCGTCACTACGCGCTCGATCTCGCGCTCGATGTCGCCCGCGTCGGTCTCGGACTGCTCGGCGACCGCGACCCGGTAGCCCCGTTCCACGAGCGCCGCCAGATACGGCGTCAGGTCGTCGACGGGCACGCCCGCCATCGGATACGACGACCCGTGGTTGGACTTCTCCGACACCTGCAGGTCAAGCACCGACGCGACCGTTCGCGCGTCCGCCGCGAAGAACTCGTAGAAATCACCCACCTGCATCGCCAGCAGGTCCGCGTCGGTCTCGGCTTTCAACGCCTGGAACTCGTCTACGATCCCCATCCCAGCGCCTCCGTTGGCATCACGTGGATGGTCGCAGCCACAGCCAAGAAGGCTTGCGGTGTGGTCGCCGCCTACGCGTCGTCGCCGTACCGGCTGCGTGCGGTCCGGTAGGCCGGCCACAGCGGGTCGGCCGCTGGCTCCGCCAGCGGGTCGCCGTCCACGGTGACGCCGCTGCCGGCCTCGACGACGCCAACGTCGGCAGCCGGGATGCCCTCGTCGCCCAGCGCCCCGAGCACCGCGTCGACGCTCCCGGGATCGACGGCGGCGATCACCGTGCCCTCACTGGACGCCGCCCACGCGTCCATCCCGAACTGCTCGCAGACCGCCCGCACCCCCGGCAGCACGGGGACGGCGTCCCGCGCGACCGACAGCCCGACACCGCTTGCGGCCGCCAGCTCGTGGAGGCCGTTGGCGAGCCCGCGCTCGGTGGCGTCGTGCATGGCTGTGACCTCGCCCGCCGCCGCCATCGTCGCGGCGTCACGCACCGGCGTGGCGTCCGCGAACCGGTCGCGGGCCGCCGCCGCGGCGGCCGCGCTGATCGGGAGGCGGTCCCCGAACAGCACACCGAGCATGCCCGTCGTCTCGACCGCCGGGCCCTTCGTGACCACCACGCGATCGCCGGGCTGCGCCCCCGTGGGCGTCACCACGTCCTCGGCGGCACCGACCGCCAGCGCCGTCGCGCCGCCGACCGTCGGGAACGAACACCCCTCGTAGGTGCCCGTGTGCCCGGTCGTCAGGCTCACGCCCAGCGCGCGCGCTTCGCGGTCGAACACCTCCCAGATCGCGTCGAACGTCTCCGTTGCGGTGTCCGGGGGTAGGTTCAGATCGACGGCCAGATGCGCGGGCGACAGCCCCGACAGCGCCACGTCACTCACGCAGATGTGGAACGCGAACCACGCCGCGCGCTCGATCCCCAGCGCCCGCAACACGAAGACGGGATCGGTCGCCATCGCCACCACGCTGTCGGCGATCGCAACCACCCCGAAGTCGGCACCGTACGTCGGCCCGAGGCGGACGTCGTCGCGGTCCGCGCCCGTCCGGCCCGCGATGTGGTCGTCGAAGAACCCCCGGCCGGCCTTCCCATCGTCCATGGCCGCGCTTCGGCGCCGCGCCACAAGAACCCCGGCGTGACGCCCCGCGGGTCGATCCGATATTGTTCCGGCGATCGACTACCGAAAGTCAAAGCCCTTTACGTTGCGGGGCACAACACGAACCCAAGGAAACCATGCAGGGTCAGAACCAGCAGCAGGCCTACGACCGGGGAATCACCATTTTCTCCCCTGACGGCCGGCTCTATCAGGTGGAATACGCGCGGGAAGCAGTGAAACGAGGGACGGCCAGCATCGGCGTGCGCACCCCCGAGGGTGTCGTTCTCGTCGTCGACAAGCAGACCCGTTCGCCGCTGCTCGAAGGCTCCAGCGTCGAGAAACTCCACAAGATCGACGACCACGTGGGCGCTGCCAGCGCCGGCCACGTCGCCGACGCCCGCCAGCTCGTGGACTTCGCACGCCAGCAGTCCCAGGTCGAGCGCGTGCGCTACGACGAGCCCATCGGCGTGCGCACGCTCACGAAGAGCGTCACCGACCACATCCAGCAGTACACCCAGGTCGGCGGCGCGCGCCCGTTCGGCGTTGCGCTCCTCATCGCTGGCGTCGAGGGCGGCGAACCCCGCCTCTTCGAGACCGATCCGTCCGGCACGTCCAACGAGTGGAAGGCCGTCGCCATCGGCTCCAACCGCGGGGACATCCAGGAGTTCCTCGAAGACGAATACGACGCCGGCCTCTCGGTCGACGACGGCATCGACCTCGCGCTGCGCGCCCTCAACGAGGGCCGCGAGGACGCCCTCAGCGGTGACGGCGTGGGTGTCGGGATCGTGGACGCCGACACCGGGACCTACCGCGAGCTCGCGGCCGACGAGTCCCAGTCGTACATCGACGACATCGAGGACGCCGCCGACGACAGCGACGACGACGACGACGAGGAGTAACGCCGTCGTCCCGGCAGCATCCCCCACCGGAACCAGTTCTTTTGCGTGCCCGCACCGTACCGGGAGTCGTGACTGTACAGCACCGCCGCCCCGATCGCGTCGCCGACAGCGACGACCTCGACGCCGCGATCGCGGGCGCTGACCGTGTTCTCGTGTTGTTCTACACCACCGGGTGTTCGTTGTGTCAGGCCATCGAACCCGTCGTCGGCAACGTCGCCCGCGACACCGGCGTGCCGGTGGTGATGGTCAACCCCGGCGACGACATCGGGCTCGTCGACGAGTGGGCGATCAGAAGCGTGCCCACGCTCGTGCTCGTCGAGGGCGGCACCGAGGTCGGGCGGCTCGCCGACGGGTTCCAGGGCGGGGACGCCATCGAGGCGTTCATCGCCGACCACGCGTAGTCACGCCGCGTCGTCGTCGGCCGGCGACGGCAGGTGGGGGTCGCGGTGTGGGGTCCGGCCGTACGCCGGCAGCCCGTCGGTGAGCTGGTCGGTGAGCACGCGCCGCAGTCGGTTGAGACTCGTCTGGTCGAGGTGGTGGTGGTCCGCGAGCCGCTGGAACGCGGGCTCGTCGGTGATGTCGTGGCGCTTGTAGCGGTCGAACAGCTCCGCCATCCGGCCCTGCGTGAGCTCCGCCCCGTCGAGGTCGTCCAGCCCGAGGTACTGGCGGCGGTCGATGTCGACGACGTGGCGGATGGCCACCAGCGCCACCTTCTCGATGGCGCGCTGGCTGCCGAACGCTGTGAGGTCGATGGTGTCCATCACGCCCAGGGCCACGTCGCGTTGCCAGGGCGTCACGCCGATCGCCGTGCACAGCGCCTGGGTCGTCCGCAGGCGATCCAGGCGGTGGGCTCGCTGGCTGGTGCCGTCGGTGGCGTGGTGGCGGCCCTCGTGGAGCCGGCGCACGCTGTCCGAGAGGTCGCCGTCCGGGGACTCCGGGCGGCCGATGACGGTCGCGCTCGGGGAGACAACACCCCACTGGCGCACCGTCGAGTCGCGGCGGGCTTCCGCGCGGGACAGCGACCCCGACCCTGCGCGTGCGTCGACAGCGCGGTCGCCGTCGTCCGGGTCCGTCCACTGGAGTCGCTGCCCCGCGTCTGCTGGCATACTCCCTGCTGGGTGCTTCCGGGGAATAAATCCTCGGCCCGGAGCCACGGCTGCCGGGTGTGGAACGCCGAGAATCCTCGCTCGTATCTACTCCTTGTCGCCAGAACCACTTAAACGGCGACGCGATGCGCCGCCCGCGGGCTCGCCGGCCCTAGACGCCTTCCACCAGCCGTTCGAGCTGGCTCGGGGGCACCGCGCCGCGAGCGCCGTGGCCGTCGTAGACGAACGTCGGCACGCCCGTGATGCCGGCCTCGCGGGCGTCCGCGAACTCGTCGCGCAGGCGATCCCGCCACGCCTCGTCGTCGACGACCGTCCGGATCTCCTCGCCGTCCAGCCCGACGCCGTCGGCGATGTCGGCCAGCACGTCGGCGTCGCCCACGTCGCGGTCGTCCGCCCAGAGCGCCGCGAACACGCCCTCGTCGAAGGCGAGCCACTGCTCCGGGAACGTCTCCTTGACGTACCGGGAGGCGACTTGCGCCCGGAAGCCGTCGACGTCGCCGACGAGGTCGGTGCTCATCTCGTCGGCACCGTACTCCTCGCGCAGCCGCTCGACGTTCTGCCGCGCCTCCTCGTAGTACGCCTCGTCCTTCCCGGAGTCGACACTCTCGTCGAGCGTGCCGTCCGGCCGCCGATGCCGGCTGCGCAGGTCGAACGGCTGCCAGTCGATTTCGAGGGCGGGTGCCGCGTCGTCGCGCGCCTCCCGGTAGGTTTCGAGTGACTGCCGCCCGAGATAGCAGAACGGACAGACGTAGTCCGAATACACCGTGATTGATCCCGTCACACCGCTCCGTACGACGGCGCAACAAAAGAACACGCCGACTCCGGGGGTGTGTGCCGACGGCGTGACCGTCGCTGCCGGGCATCGGATGGACCACAGAACACCGCGCGTCGCCGCTCGTATATACTCCTTGTCGCCAGAGACACTTAAACGACGGCGGGCTGCACCCGGTCGTTTTTCCACCCCGCAGGCAAACCCCCGCCCATGCCGCGAACGCTCACGGACCCCACCGCCGACCGTGCGGCCGCGTTCGCCACCGACGCCGCCGCCGACGGCCTCACCGTCTCCCTGATCGGCTCCTGCGTGGCCACGCTCACCGGGCGCTCGCAGCGCGACCTCGCGGCCGGCGTGCGCACCCTCCTCTGGAAGCCCGACGACACCGTGGTGGTCCACGGTGCCAGCGGCCGCGACCCCGACGCGTGGGCGTCCGGTGGCCCGGTCACCGTCGACGCCGCCGACGGTCTCACCGTCGCCTGCGACGGCGGCCACACCGCCGGCGCGCTGCGCGTCCGCTTCGACGCCGTCCACACAGCGACAGCGTTCGACGCCGCCGGCGCGGACGCCACCACGGTGTCCGGAACGGAGGCCGCGCTCAAAGACCGCGTGCTCGACACCCCGGATCTCGTCGAGCCCGGGTTCCAGCCGCTGGCCACCGAGCGCGACACGCCCGCCGGTCCCATCGACATCTACGGCCGGGACGCCGACGGCACCGTGACCGCCGTCGAGCTGAAAAACGTGCGCGCGGGCCCGGCGGCGGCCTCGCAGCTCCAACGGTACGTGGCCGCGCTCCGTCGCACCCTCCACGCCGACGCCACCGTGCGGGGCATCCTCGTCGCGCCCGCCGTCACCGCGAAAACCAGGCGGCTGCTGGCCGACCGTGGGCTGACGTTCTCGCCGGTCAGTCCACCCGGCTCGCGAGATCGTTGAGCACGTTCAACGCCTCGATGGGCGTCAGCTCCGCGACACTCACGTCACGCAGCTCCGCGACGATCCCGGCGGCCGCCCCGCGCTGGCCGTTCGCGTCCGCTGTGGGGGTCGTCCCGCCGTCGCCCCCGTCGGCCGTCGCAGGCGCATCGAGCAGCTCCCGGGCGCGGTCCACGACTGGCTCGGGGACGCCGGCGGTGCGCGCGACCTCCACCCCGTAGGAGGCGGTCGCAGCGCCCGCCCGCACCGCGTGCTCGAAGGCGACGCCGTCGTCCCCTCGGGTCGCCGCGAAATGCAGGTTCAGCGCGTCCGGCAGGCGGTCGGCGTCCGCCGTGAGTTCGTGGTGGTGGGTCGCGAACAGCGTCGTCGCCCCCACGGCGTCGTGGATGTGCTCGGTCACCGCGCGCGCGATCGCGAGCCCGTCGGTCGTCGCGGTCCCGCGGCCCACCTCGTCGAGCAACACCAGCGACTCGTCGGTCGCCGCGCGCAGGATCGACGCCAACTCGGTCATCTCCACCATGAACGTCGACCGCCCGCCCGCGATGTCGTCGCTGGCACCGACCCGCGTGAACACGCGATCCACCACCCGCAACTCGGCGGCCGCCGCCGGCACGAAACAGCCCGCCTGCGCCAACACCACGATCACCGCGACCTGGCGCATGTACGTCGATTTCCCGCTCATGTTCGGCCCGGTGATGACCGCAACCCGGCGGTCGTCGTTCAGGGTCGTGTCGTTCGGCACGAACCCGGACTCGGTGCGCTCGACCACCGGATGGCGACCCCCCTCGATGTGGATGCCGTCGCCGCCCATCACCGGCTTGGTGTAGTCGTGGGCGGCCGCCACGGCCGCAAACGACGCCAGCGCGTCCACCGCCGCAAGCGCGCGCGCCACGGCCTGCATCCGCTCGGCCGCCTCCGCCACCCGCTCCCGGATCCCGACGAACAGCTCGTACTCCAGGTCCTGGGCGCGCTGCTCGGCGCGCACGATCTCCTCCTCGCGTTCTTTCAGCTCCGGCGTGACGTAGCGCTCGGCGTTTTTCAGCGTTTGGCGGCGCTGGTAGTCCTCGGGCACCGCGTCCATGTTCGCCTTCGTCACCTCGATGTAGTAGCCGTGCACGGAGTTCTGGCCCACCTTCAGCGAGTCGACGCCCGTGCGCTCGCGCTCGCTTGCTTCGAGGTCGTCGACCCACTGTTTGCCCGCGCGCTCGGTCGCCCGCAGGTCGTCGAGGCGCTCGTCGTAGCCGTCCCGGATCACGCCCCCGTCGGTCAGCTCCTGTGGCGGATCCGCCACGATCGCGCGGTCGAGCAGCCCCCGGATCTCGGGGAGGTCATCGAGGGCTTCCCGAAGCGACTGCAGCTTCCGGGCGTCGGCGTCCGCCAGCAACCCCCGGACCTCCGGCACCACCGCCAGGGTGTCCGCAAGCGCCCGCAGGTCGCGGGCGTTCGCCCGCCCCCGGGACACCCGCGACACCAACCGCTCGATGTCGTAGACGTCCCGCAGGTGCTCGTGGAGTTCCTCCCGAGACAGGGGGTCCGCGACGAGCTCCCCGACGGCGTCGTGGCGCGCCGCGATGGCGTCCGAATCCACCAGCGGCCGGCGCAGCCAGTCGGTGAGCTTCCGGCGGCCCAGCGCGCACGCCGTCTCGTCGAGCACGTCCACCAGCGCCGTGCCGTCGGTCCCGTGGACGCTGCGCTGCTCGAACAGTTCGAGGCTGCGCAACGCCACGGCGTCCATCTGGAGGTGCTCCGTGGGACTGTACCGCGTCACGTGGTTCAAGTACGTGAGACGCTGGCTGTCGCCGGCTCCGCCCCGCGTGTACTCGGCGTACGACAACAACGCCCCACACGCCCGTAGTTCAGCGGCCGTCGGCAGCGCGTCCTCGCCGCCGAAGTAGTCGGCCACCCGCTCTCGGGCGGCCGCGGGCTCGAAGGCGTCGTCGTCGTACGCGGCGACGAACGCCTCGTCGGCGAACCGGTCGGCGTCGACCCCCGGTCCGACGACGAGTTCGGCGGGCGCGAACCGCCCCAGTTCGTCACGCACGCGCGCCTCGCCGCCGAGCCGTGTGGCATAACAGTCGCCGGTCGACACGTCGAGCAGCGCGAGCCCGAACCCGGCGTCGGCGTCCCGGCCGCCGGCCAGCGCCGCCACGAAGTTGTTGTCCGCGCCCCCGAGCAGTTCGTCCTCGGTGACGGTGCCCGGCGTCACCACCCGTGTCACGGCCCGATCCACCACGCCGCTCACCTCGTCCGGGTCCTGGACCTGGTCGGCAACCGCCACCCGATAGCCGGCGTCCAGCAGCGCCTCGATGTACGGCTCGGCGGTGTCGATGGGCACGCCCGCCATCGGATACTGGCCCGTGGAGTCCTCGCGCGCCGTCAGCGTCACCTCACAGATGCGGGCCGCCGTCTCCGCGGCCGCACAGAACAACTCGTAGAAATCCCCGACCTGGAACAACACCAGCGCGTCGTCGTAGCGCCGCGTGAGCTCGAAATACTGGCTCATCATCGGCGTCAGGTCGCCCTCGCTGGCAGCCATCGCGTCGGGGGGTCCAAGCGCCGCGTCCATGCACGGGAGCCAGCACCGCGACGCCGTTATGCCCACCGATCGCGGGGACAGTCGGGGTGCCATGGTGCCGCCCACCACGCGAATCCGAAACGCACATGCGCTCCGCTGCGCTCCCGCCACACGGATCCGTCACTCCTGTCGGTTCGACACTGACGCATCTCCCGCCGAGCCACAGTGCACCCGCTGCGACCCACCACACCAGTATGAGTGATCACACCACACACCCCGTCGCACCGTCCGCGTCCACAGCCCACCGCCGCCTCGTCGTCGCCCACCCGCCCGGAGGGTGGGGGTCGTGAGCAACACCGACCAGGAGCTCGCCCGCGACCTCGGCTTCCTCGAAGCCTACACCATCGGTCTCGGCACGATGATCGGGGCCGGCATCTTCGTGCTCCCGAAGATCGCCGCCGAACAGGCCGGCCCCGCCAGCATGGTGTCGTTTTTCGTCGGCGGCATGGTGTCGCTGTTCGCCGCGCTCTCGTTGTCCGAGCTCGCCACCGGCATGCCGAAAGCCGGCGGCAGCTACTACTACGTCAACCGCGCGCTGGGGCCGTTTTTCGGCAGCATCGTCGGCTGGGGGATGTGGGCCGGGCTGACGTTCGCGTCGGCGTTCTACATGATCGGGTTCGGCCAATACCTCCTGCCGGGACTGGGCGAGTACGTCGGCGTCCTCGCCGGCTGGGGGGATCTCGGGATCACCGTTGCCGCGCTCGCGATGGCCGCGCTTCTGACTGCCGTCAACTACTACGGCGTCAAAGAAACCAGCGCGCTCCAGAACGTCATCGTGCTCACGCTGGTCGGACTCGTGCTCGCGTTCCTCGGGCTCGGCGCGGTCACCGGCCCGACGATCACGGAGTTCAACCCCAACGGCTGGCCCGCGGTCGCCGCGACCGTCGGCACCGTCTACGTGACGTTCATCGGCTTCGAGGTGATCGCCACCAGCGCCGAGGAGATCAAAGACCCCAGCCGGAACCTCCCGCTGGCGATGATCGCCGCCGTCGTCACGCCCACCCTGATGTACGTCGGCGTGATGTTCGTCTCCACCGGTACGATCGACATCCCCGTGCTCGCGGGCTCCGACGTTCCGGTCGCGCTGGTCGCCCGTGAGATCTTCCAGCCGCTTGCCGGCGCGGTCTCCTGGCTCCCGTTCGTCTCCGTTCAGCCCGCCACCGCCGGCTCGGTCGGCGCGCTCGCAATGATCGTCGGCGCGGTGCTCGCGACCGTCTCCAGCGCCAACGCGAGCATCCTGTCGGCGGCGCGCGTGAACTTCGCGATGGGGCGGGACAAGATCCTCGTCAACTGGCTCAACGAAGTCCACGACCGATTCCGCACGCCGTACCGCGCGATCGCCGCGACGGGCGTCATCACGCTGCTGTTGATCGGGATCGGCGTCGGCGTCGGCACGCTGGCCGAGGTGGCGAGTTTCATGTACCTCGTCACGTACGCCCTCGTGCACGTCTCCGTGGTCGTGTTGCGGCGCGCGAACCCCGACACCTACGACCCGGCGTTCCGCATCCCCGCGGTGCTGTACCCGGTGGTGCCGGTGCTCGGCGCGGCGGCGTGCGTCGCGGTCCTCGTCCAGATGTCCGTGACGTTCTCCCCCATGACGATCGGGGTGGCGTCCGTCGCGGTCGTGCTGCCGGTGACGCCGACGCCGGTCGGCGCGATCGGCACCGTCCTGGTGGCGTTCGGGATCGCGTGGTACTACTGCTATGCCCGCGCCTGCGCGCCGAGTCAGAGCCTCGTCGGCGACGCACTCGCGCCGTCCTCGTCGCCGGACACGGACACACCCGACACCTACACCGTCGTGGTGCCGGTTGCGAACCCGGACACGGAACACGACCTCCTGCGCATGGCGGCCGCGAGCGCGCACGCTCACACCGACGCGCACGCCGAAGTCATCGCGGTGAACGTCATCGAGGTCCCCCGCCAGACGTCGCTGTCCCAGGACCTCGCCTTCGAAGAGGAGCGCGTCGAGCGCCAACAGGAGCTGCTCGACGCCGCCAGCGCGGCCGCCGCCGACCTGGACGTGCGCCTGCGGACGCGCGCCGTCGCCAGCCACGACACCGGGGCCGCCATCCTCGACGTCATCGAGGACACGGCCGCCGATCACGTGTTGCTCGGCTGGGGGGGCACGCGTCGCCGCGACCACGTCCTGGGGTCGACCATCGACCCCGTGGTCGGCCACGCGTCCTGTGACGCCACGCTCGTGCGCCTCGGGCCGGCCGCCGCCAGCGACGCCAGCGACATCATGGTGCTCGCCGGGGAGGGCCCACACGCGCCGGTTGCCGCCCGCCGCGCGGCCGAATTCGTCGCCGCCGACGAGACGGACGCGTCGCTGACGCTGCTGAACGTGCAGCCGCCCGCGGACGACGACGCCGACGCGTCGGCCACCGAGCGCGGGGCGGCGGTCATCGACGCCCTCGCGGAGCGCGCTGCCATCAAATATATGACCTATGACACCGAAGTAGTCGTCTCGACGGACACCGAGGCCGCCGTCATCGACGCCGCCGCCGACTTCGATATGGTTTACGCCGGCGCAACGCGCTCGGGGCCGGTGTCCCAGGCCGTCTTCGGCTCGATCCCGGAGGCCGTCGGTGCGGGCGTCGATCAAACCGTCGTCATGGCGCGCGGCCCGGACAACACACCAATGTCAGTACGTGACGCGATCACACGACGGTTCGGGGGATAGCTCGCATGTATCTCATCATCGTGGGTGCCGGCGACATCGGCACCCCGCTCATCGACGTCGCCACCCGGTCGGGCAACGAGGTCGCAGTCATCGAGCGCGACGACAGCCGCGCCGCCCGGGCGGCAGACGACTACGACTGCCTCGTGTTGCACGACGACGCCACGATCAAAGACACGCTGGCTGACGCCGGCGCCGGGCGCGCCGACGCCATCATCTCCACCACCGACCAGGACGCCACCAACATCATGGTGTGCCTGCTGGCCGCGGAGTTCGACATCCCCGCGATCCTCTCCGTGGTCCACAACCCCGAACACATGGGGGTCTTCGAGCGCATCGGCGTGAGCACGATGGAAAACCCCCAGCAGCTCATCGCCGAATACCTCTACCGGGCCGTGACGCGTCCCGCGATCGTCGATTACATGCGCATCGGCGACCACGCCGAGGTCTTCGAGATCAGCGTCACCGACTCGGCACCCGTCGCCGGCACGACCCTCCAGGAGGCCGCGAACACGGGCGCGCTCCCCGACGACGTGCTGGTCGTCGCCATCGAGCGCGACGGTGACGGCGACCCCATCACGCCCCGCGGGGACACCGTCATTCAGGCCGGCGACCTCCTCACGGTGTACTCCGGGGTGGGCGCGAACCCGTCGGTCACGGATGCCTTCGGACACAACGAGGACGCCACCGGATAGCGCCCCCCGGGCGCGTGGCTACAGCCGGTAGGCCATCATCACCTCGTCGACGTACGCCTCGTCAAGCTGGTAGTGGTCGGCGCGGCGGGCTTCGCGCTCCCAGCCACGGGATTCGAGGAACCCGATGGCGGCGTCGTTCGTCGCCGGCACGCTGTTGTAGAGTTTCTCGTAGCCCCGGCTGGCGGCCCACTCCAGCCCACGCTCCAGCAGGTAGCCGCCGATCCCGTGGCCTTGGTAGGCGTCGATCACGCCGACAGTGAGGGTGGCGGTGTGTGCGAGCTTCGCCAGCTCGGAGCCGACCAGGTGCACCCACCCAACGACCGCCTCGTCGACGGTCGCGACGAAGAACATGCGTTCCTCAACGTCGTTGTGCCGCAACAACACTTCCTCGTGGTCGACGATGTCGGCGACGGATTCGGCCTCGATGTACGTGCGGTCGTCGGCGACCTGCCGTATCGCCCCGACGAGCCCGGACAGATCCCCCTGTCGCGCCGGGCGAACGACCACCTCGATGCCGTCGCTGCGGTGGGTCTCGGCCGCCACGTCGGCGTCGAAGGCGACGGTGACGGCCTCGTCGTCCACGCGCAGGAACCCGTCCCGCTGGAGGATGGCGACGTGGTGGCGGATGCCCCGCGGGGACAACGGCATCGCCGCTTCGAGGTCGTCGTACGTGCACTCGCCGTGGCGCTCGACGTAGTTGTAGAGGCGCTTCTGGTCGTCGTGGTCGAACGCGAGCTCCGTCTCGGCGGTGTCGCTCATACGTTCGTGTACGCAGTCCGATCACTTAGTGGTTTGTCGTGTCTTCACATGGCATGCCCGGTGGCTGGGACACGGCCACGCTCCGTACTCACGCCGCGGGACCGCGACTGCTGGCCCGCGACACACCGCAGAAATCGGCCGCCCGCTCGCGCTACGACTTGTTGCGCTTGTCGGCGTTCGTCGACGGGCGCAGGCCCTCGGTGCCCTTGCCGCGGTTCTGGAGGCCACGCGCGCGTCGTCCCGCGCTCGTCTTCCCACGGAACACGCGGTTCTTGTGGCTGTCGTCGCAGATCCAGTTCAGATCGTCGTCGTTCTGGATCGCGCCGTGCTCCGGGTCCAGGAGGATCGCTTCGAACCACTTCTGGGAGCCGTCCTCACCGACCCAGTAGGAGTTCAGCGTCCGGAGGTTCACGTACTTCCGGCTGGCGCGCTCCTCGGCGATGCGCTGGAGGTTCTTCGCGCGACCGATGCGGTTGACGCCCTGGCGCTTCGTGCGGCGACCCGCCTTGAACCGGGACTTCCGGGCGGTCCCCTTGCGCACGCTCACGCGCACCACGACGACGCCCTGCTTGGCCTTGTAGCCCAGCTCGCGGGCCTTGTCGAGGCGCGTCGGGCGGTCGACCCGTTCGATCGCGCCCTCCTTGCGCCAGTCCTGCTTGCGCTGCCACTGCAGCTCGGCGAGCTTCCCGTCGTCGGGATCCTCCCACGCTTCCTTGATGTGCGAATAGAAACTTCGTGCCATTGTTCTGTGTCCGCGGGCGTTGTGTGGTTCAATTCCCGGCGCACCGAGAATCACATCCCGGCCCGACGCGTCGTCAGGCGCCCGCTGGAGCCCGCCACCAGCGAGTTACCGTTCGGTACTCCACCGGCGGGGTTAAGAACTTCGGAACGACGCCACGTCCGTGCTGAGATCGTCGGCACGCTGGAAGCGCAGCCCCGGCCCGCCGTACCGCTCAACCAGCGTCGCCCCGTCGAAGTCGGCGGGTGCCTGGAACACCACGATCCCACGCGCCGTGCCGTTCGCCGGCACCTGCTTGGGGAGCTGTGCCGCCCGGAACGCCGTGGACGCGTTGGTGAACGACTGCGGCGACCGGAACGTCCCGTTGGCCGCGAGCGCCACCGTCTCGTCTCGGATCGTCACGGGCTCGCTGCCGGTCGCCGTCGCTTCGAAGGCCACCACCACGAACGTCTGGCCCGCCGGCGCGGTGTAGTTCCTGATCTCACCCCGGGGTTGTGCCGTCCACCGCACCGTCGCCGTCGGGGCGTCCGCGTCGGACAACGACAGCGCCGTGATCGGCTGTCCGCTCGCCGAGCCGGCCCGCAACTCGTCGACGAACGGCACCGACCCGAGCAGCGTCGGCCCCACGAACACCGCCGCCGCCACGACCAGGGCCGCCACCAGGATCGGGATCACCGGCACCCCGGTCGGCACCGACACCGGCAGCGACGGCAAGCGACCGCCCCCACCGCCGCCACCGCCCGTGTACTCCGTCACCATCTCTTCGACGCCCTCCTCGCGCACCGAGTTCGCCAACTCGTTCGGGTCGAGGAGGTGGATGTCCTCGGAGTCGGCGGCCGTCCGCGCGCCCGTCGTGAACCGCCCCAGCGTCGCCATCACCCGGACGTCGACGCCCTGCTTGTCGCAGAACGCGAGGAAATCCTCGACCTCCGAGGCGTCGACTTCCGTTCCGTCGTCCGGGCGCACGCCCATGAGCCCGCGCGTCCCCGAGTCCTTGTCCCCGGCCACCAGGTACGTGCCGTCGTCGTTTTCGGTCACCGACGTCTCCCAGCCCTTCTCCGCCCAGAACGCGGCCAGGAACTCGGGGAACGCCGACGCCTGCATCTCATCGAACATTACGATGCCTCCATGCCTGCGTTGGTGGTCCAGCCACGCCCGCTTGCTGTCTCGGTGTCGCCACCGCACCCGGCCCGCCGCGTCGTGGCTGCTGGCCCAATTCGGTCCATGAGTGAAACTCCGCGTTGGAACGCCGTTGCCGCGCCCGCGGTATAAATACGCGGGTGTCTGTCGGTCACACGTCACGTCCCGCGCCGCACCCGGCGGTGGTGGGCGCTCGCGTTCAGTGCTCGGTGACCGACGCGAACGCGTCGTCGGCGACCGCCCCAACGACGGCGTCGTGGTCGACTGCCGGCACGTCACTGGGGTATTTCTGGCGGAAATACTGGACGATGTTCTCCACGTCCCGCGCCAGCAACTCGCGGGCGTTCTCGTGGTCGGTCGGCGTCGCCTGGGGCCAATCGAACAACACGACGCCGTCCGAATCCACGAACACGTTGTACTCGCTGACGTCGGCGTGGACGTACCCCTCGCGGTACGCCGCCGCGACCTCCCGCAGGATCAGATCCAACACGCCGCTCGCCTGCTCGGGGTTCAGCTTCGCGTTCGACAGCTCGGTGCCGCTGACCTTCTCCATCACGATGGCGTGGCGGTTGTGATCGACCGGCCGCGGCACGTTCACGGTCGGGTACAGCGCCTCCAAGGCGTCGTACTCGCGCTCGGCGGCCTTCCGTGCGGTGTACTGCCACGACGTGTGTTCTTTCTCGCTGGTGTAATCCCGGCCCCGGTGGACCTCCCGGAACTGCGTGTACCCCTCGCGGTGGAACTTCAGCGCCATCGGCCGAAACGACTGCACCTCGTAGACGTCGCTCTCCTTGCCGACGCCGAGGGGCGCGCCGAACCCCTCGACGCTGTCCCGCTCGGCGAACGTGTGCAACGCCAGCACGTCGTAGCCCGCGAACGTGAGCTGGACGCCCTCGTACTGGATGGTCTTCCGTTCGAGGAACTCCCGGTCGAGCATCCTGTCGAGCCGGTAGTCGACCTCCTCGGGCGTGAGCCGCGAGAACTCCGGCAGCTTCTCGCGGCTCACCCACTCCGAGAACCGCATCCCGTGCTCGACGCCCGACAGCAGGTGGAAGTCCTCCGGGTCGAGGGCAGCGATCTCGTCGGCGACGTTCCGCACCATTCACTCACGCGTAGTCGGCCACCGGGTATAAGCCTCCTGAAGCGCACAGCCGCCGCGATCAGCCGGCCGCCGTCCTGGCGGCGCTCAGTCGTCGCTTGACATGGTGCCAAGCGTCTGGCCGGCGACCGCCACGGTCCGCTCGTTGTTCGCCACCCACCGCAACAGGATGAACGCGAAGACGTACTTCGCGAAGACGTCAAGCACCGAGTACGCCCAGGACGTAACTCCCACGGACTGCACGAGCGCCAGCCCCTCCACGCCGACCGCCCACACGATGGGGTATCCGAGCCAGAGCACCACCGTGAGCACGCGCAGCGTGTCGAAGATCTCCGCGGTGCCGGCGCTCGACGCCGACGCCGCCCAGTCGGTCACTAGGGCGGACAACACCACCACGAAGAACGCGCAACTGATCGCGTAAAACGCCCACCGGAAGAGCAGCGCCGACGTGGTCATCGCCGCCGCCAACCCCGTCACGCACATCCCGATGTCGGCCGCGATCACGGTAAACAGACTGCCGAGATCGACGTCCGCCAGCAGCCCCAGCGCCAGCAGTATCATCGGCGTCGACAGCGCCCACGTGAGATACCGCCCCCACTGACTGCGCACCATCTCGCCGGCCAGCGCGTGCCCGGCGGGCATCTCGATCATCCCCACGGTGAGCCCCGACAGCAGCCCGAGGTAGCTGGAGATCGACACCAGCGGGATCATCAGCGTCGCCCCCCAGATGAGCCGCGGTCGTCCCGGTCTGATGGTGCGTCCCATATACACGAACACGAGGATCGCGATCCCCGCGAGCGCGACGTTCACCCACAGCGACGAACTCAACAGCGCGTTCTCGCGGACCGCGGCCGCCGATTGCGCGCCCAGCACCCCCGCATCGACCACACCGGGTACACTCGTGATTGACATGTGTTCGGAAGGACACGGCACGCCATTAAATAACCTCCCCCAACTCACGAGACGCCCCGGCCCCAGGGTGACGAACCGCTTTTCTTGCTCCCCCGGAAAGCACGCGCATGGACTTGGCCGACCGCGACTGGCGGTTGATTCGCGAGGACACCCGCCCCGGGCCGATGCAGATGGCCCTCGACGAGATCGCCGCCCAGACGGCCGCCGACGGCGGCCCCCGTACGGTCCGCGTCTACACCTGGACGCCGGACACGCTCTCGATGGGGTACCGCCAGGCCACCGACTCCGTCGACTGGGCGGCCGCCGCGGACGCCGGCATCGACGTGACGCGCCGCCAGACCGGCGGCGGCGGCATCTACCACGACGCACACGCCGACATCTCTTACTCCATCGTCGCGCCCGCCGACGAACTCCCCGGGGACCTCATGGACACCTACGAGCTGCTCTGTACCCCCGTCTTCGACGCCTTCGACCGGCTCGGCATCGACGCCCGGTTCACCGACACCGAACAGCCGGCGCTCCACCAGCCGGCCTGTTACCTCCGCGCACTCAACCCCGCCCACGACATCGTCGCCGGCGATCCCGGCCGCAAGATCAGCGGGAACGCCCAGTACCGCCGGGCGGACGCGGTCATCCAGCACGGCTCGCTCAGCTTCGCGCTCGACGCCGAGCGCCACCTCTCGGTGTTCTCGGACCCCGACACCACGCCCGCGGCGTTCCGCGAGCACGTGACCACGATCGAATCCCAGGCCGGCGTCGACCGGGCCGACGCAGTCACGGCCGTCGAGCGGGCGCTCGGTGAGTGGGCGGACGCCGACGAGGGGGAGTGGACCGACGCGGAACTGGCGCGCGCCCGGGACCTCGCCGCCGAGAAGTACGCCGCCGACGCGTGGGTGCGGGATCGAACCGCGCCCGGCGACGCATAACCCCACCGTCTCCGAAGCCGCTAAGTCCGGGCGGCGGCAGACTACGTGTATGCGCGTCGGTGCACACGTCTCCATCGCGGGTGGTGTTGATAACGCCGTCACGAACGAGCTCGACGTCGGCGGGAACTGCGGGCAGATCTTCACGCACTCCCCGCAGGTCTGGCAGGACCCGAACATTGGTGCCGACGAAGCGGCGGCGTTCCGCGAGGGCACCGCGGCGGACCTCGATGGCCCCTGGGTCATCCACTCGTCGTATCTCGTGAACCTCTGCACGCCCAAAGACGACCTCCGCGCGAAATCCATCGACAGCATGCAGGCGGAGGTCGATGCCGCACACACCCTCGGCATCCCATACGTCAACGTCCACCTCGGCGCACACACGGGCGCCGGCGTGGACGACGGTCTCGACAACGCCGCGTCCGCCCTCGACGAGCTCGACATCCCCGACGACGTGACCGTCCTCATCGAGAGCGACGCCGGCTCCGGCACGAAGCTCGGCGGTGACTTCGAGCACCTCCACGAGGTGTTGACTCGCTCCGACCAGGACCTCGACGTCTGCATCGACACCGCCCACGCCTTCGCCGCGGGCTACGACCTCTCCACCGAGGCGGCGGTCAACGACACCCTCGCGGCGTTCGACGACGTGGTCGGCCTCGACCACCTGCAGTACGTCCATCTCAACGACTCCAAGCACGCCTGCGGTACGAACAAGGACGAACACGCCCACATCGGCGAGGGACACATCGGCGAGGCGGGCATGCGCGCGTTCATCAACCACGACGCCATCGCCGACGTTCCGCTGGTGCTGGAGACGCCCCACGAGGACGGCAGAGGCTTCGCGTGGAACATCGACCGCGTCCGCGACCTCCGGGCGTAACCCAGTCGGTCAAACCCGCGTTTCAGTCTCAGCCGGAACTAAGTCATCGTGGGTCGTTGGATCAGGTGCGTCCGCCTGCCATCCCCCACTCCCGGCCGGTCCCGTCTTCCGGGAGTGCGCGGCGGACGATGACCCGTCAGTTTTTCGCCGCCACACGACATCGGGGCGAGCGTGCGCGAGTTCAGCGCCGACTACCTCACCGAGACGCGCCGCGGCATGTGGCGTGACCGCGACGCGCTCGCCGACCTGCGCCTGTCCGACCGGTCACGCATCCTCGATGTCGGTGCGGGCACCGGCGAGTTCGCGCGCGTCCTGGCCGCCGAGTCGTCAGCGCCGGTGGTCGCGCTGGACGCCGACACCACGCTGCTGGGGCACACGGCCGACGGTGCCGCCCACCGGGTCGCCGGCGACGCCACCCGGCTGCCGGTCCGTGACGACGCCTGCGACCTCGTTGCCTGCCAGGCGCTGCTGATCAACCTCCCGGAGCCGGCGGCCGCCGTCGAGGAGTTCGCGCGCGTCTCCTCGGAGCTGGTCGCCGTCATCGAACCCGACAACAGCGCCGTCACCGTGGCGTCGACGGTCGCCGCGGAGTCGGCGCTGTCGGCGCGCGCCCGCGAGTTCTACGTCGACGGCGTCCACACGGATGTCACGCTCGGCGCGGACGCCGCCGACGTGCTGGCCGACGCCGGCCTCCGGGACGTGTCCACGACGCGCCACGAACACGTGCGCGTCACCGAGCCGCCCTACGACGACGGCGACCTGGACGCGGCCGCCCGGAAGGCCACCGCCGACCGGCTGGCCGACCAGCGCCCCGAGCTCGCCGCCGGCGGGCTTGCCGACAGCGCCTACGACGAGCTGCGGGCGGCGTGGCGCGAGATGGGCCGCGATGTCGTGGCCCAGATGCAGGCCGGCGAGTACGTCCGACGGGAAACCGTGCCGTTCTACGTGACCGTTGGCCGCCTTCCCGACGACGACACCGCGTAGCCGTCGGGCTTCCGAAAGCACTACCTTGCGGGCCAGCATCGCCGGGCGCATGGACACACGAGTGCGCCGCCACGCCGAGGTGCTCGTCGACCAGTGCGCGGACGTGCGCCGCGGCGACATGGTGACCATCAGGGCGAGCCGGCAGGCCGAGGCGCTGGTCGTCGCGCTCTACGAGGCGCTCGGCCAGCGGGGCGCCCGGCCGTCGCTGTCGTGGTCGCTCCCGCGGGCCACCAGGGCGTACGCACGGGCGATGGACGAAGCCGACTACACGACCAAAGACCACGAGCTCGCCGCCATGGAGGAGACCGACGTGGTGTTCCTGATCGGCGGCGGCCCGAACGCGTTCGAAACCAGCGACGTCCCCCCGGAGATGTCGCAGGCGGGCAGCCGCGCCCACAAACCGATCTCCGAGCAGCGACTGGACACGCGGTGGGTCATCACCACGCACCCCACTGCCGCGGGGGCCCAGCGGGCCGGGATGAGCACGGCGGCCTACGAGGAGTTCGTCTACGACGCCGTGAACAAGGACTGGGCCGCGCAAAGCGAGTTCCAGTCCCAACTGGTGGAGATCCTCGACCCCGCTGAGACGGTGCACATCGTCTCCGGGGACACCACCGACATCACGATGCGCGTCGACGGAATGCGAGCGTGCAACGACGACGGCGACCACAACATGCCCGCGGGCGAGGTGTTCACCGCCCCCGTTCCGGACTCCGTGGCGGGCGAGGTGTACTTCGACAAGCCGCTGATGCGCCAGGGCAACGAGATTCGGGGCGCAGCGCTGACCTTCGAGGACGGTGACGTCGTGTCGTTCAGCGCCGAGCAGAACGAGGACGTGCTTGCGGGCATCCTGAACACTGATGCGGGCGCGCGGCGGCTGGGCGAGCTGGGGATCGGGATGAACCGCGGCATCGACCGGTTCACGTACAACATGCTGTTCGACGAGAAGATGGGTGACACCGTTCACCTCGCCGTCGGCGGCGCGATCGACGAGTGTGTGCCCGAAGACTGCGAGTTCAACGACTCCGCGGTCCACACGGACATGATCGTCGACATGAGCGAGGACTCGTTCATCGAGATCGACGGCGAGATCGTCCAGCGCAACGGCACGTTCGTCTTCGAGGACGGCTTCGAGGCATAAGCGGACGTGTCAGCGCCGGCCCCCCGGCGCTCACACCACGTCGCCGCGCACCGTCGCGCCCGTCGCGCGATCCCGGCGCGCGTCCACCGCGTCGGCGGCGAGTTCGGCGTCCGCCTCGTCAGCGCCCAGCATCTCCAGGGCCTCCGCGAGCGTCGGGAAGACGAGCTCGCCGGCCCGGAGCTTCGCCATGGCGTCGGTGCCGCGGCGTCCGTCGGCGTACACGCACACCCCCCTGGGATCGAGGACGTGCTCGTAGGTCTCGGTGGCCAGCGCGCCCTCCAGGCGTTGCGTGACGTTGTCCTCGAAGCCGGCGTTGCAGACCTCCAGGTGGATGGGTTCGTCGTCGCCCACGAGGTGCGCACCGAGACAGCGCTCGGGCGCGACGTGCCCGCTGTCGTTTGCGCGCACGTGCTCGGGGTGGGCGTCCGCCCAGGACGCCCGCACCGTCTTCCCGACGCCCGCCACCCCGTACTCGCGCTCGAACTCGTCGGCGCGGTCGGCGTCGTCGCCCCGCAACAACACGTCTTTCGTGAGGTAGACGTCGAGCCTGTCGACGGGATCGAGCCCGAGCGCCACGTCGCCGTACGCCCACACTTCTCGGACGGGCACGGGCATCTCCTCGTCGATGACCGTATCGAGCAGTGCCTCGACGCGGTCGACGGCGGCCTCGCGGTCCATGCCCTGAATACCCGTCGCGCGTGAAAAACCGTTCCGGGACGCCGACTGCCGCCCACACCCCGGGAGTTTCGTGGGTAGCGCGCCTGCCATCGCGTATGTCCGACGACACCACCACCGACGGCGTCGACGCCCTCGACTCCTATCGCCAGTTCTTCGCGCTACAGCCCGACGTGCTCGTGCTGTCGGCGGCGATGCTGGTGTTCAGCCTCGCCTTCCAGATGACCACCCGGTACGTCCCCGAGTACATCTACACGCTCGGCGCTGGCGGCGCGATCGTCGGCCTCTACGGCAGCCTCGGCAACCTCATCTCGGCGGTCTACCCCTACCCGGGTGGCGCGCTCTCGGACCGCGTGGGCTCTCGCGTCGCGCTCACCGCGTTCGCCGTCGTCACCACCGCCGGCTTCCTGGTGTGGGCGGCCGCCCCGTCGCTGCCCGGCGTCGTCGTCCCCGAGATCGCACTGGGGCCACTGGACCTCGGTGGCTGGGCGGTCGGCGCGTGGCTGTGGGTGTTCGTCGGGCTCTTTCTCACCCAGGCCTGGAAGTCGTTCGGGCTCGGCGCGACGTTCGCCATCGTGAAACAAGCCACCGAGCCAAGCAGGCTCGCCATGGGGTTCGCGAGCACCGAAATCTTCCGCCGGGTGGGGTTCCTGCTCGGCCCCGCCATCGCCGCCGCCGTGCTCGCCGCCACCGAGTTCCAGGTCGGCTTCCGGTACGTCCTCCTGCTCGCGGCCGGCTTCGCGGCCGTCGCCACGGTCGCCCAGCAGTACCTCTACGACGCGTCCGAGGACACCGTCGGCGACTCCTTCGAAGGGCTCGACACCATCCGAGCGGATCTGGCGGCGATGCCGGAGACCCTGCGCCCGCTGCTGATCGCGGACACTTTGATCCGGTTCGCGAACGGGCTGGTCTACGTCTTCTTCGTCGTCGTCGTTACACGATACCTGGGCGTCGGATTCACCGGCTTCGGCGTCTCACTCTCCCCGGAAGCCTTTTTCGGCGTTCTGCTCGCCGTCGAGATGGTCGTCGCCATCCTCACGAAGGTCCCCGTCTCGAAGCTCGCCGAACGCACCGGCCTGAAGCCGATCGTCGGTCTCGGCTTCCTCGTGTACGCGGTGTTCCCCGTGTTGCTCATCAACGCACCCGCCGACCA
The DNA here is from genome assembly GCF_008124605.1 of Halobacterium salinarum DSM 3754. Taxonomy (GTDB): domain Archaea; phylum Halobacteriota; class Halobacteria; order Halobacteriales; family Halobacteriaceae; genus Halobacterium; species Halobacterium salinarum. Next base: position 454,837 of record NZ_VRYN01000002.1, on the reverse strand, counting down.
GTGGGTGCTCGTCGCGCTGTTCGCGTTCTCCGGGCTGCGGTTCGCCGGCCTCCCCGCGCACAAGGCGCTCATCGTCGGGCCCGCCGAACAGGACGCCGGCGGTCGCATCACCGGGACCTACTATCTCGTCCGGAACACGATCGTCATCCCGAGTGCGGCCGTCGGCGGCCTGCTGTACGGCGGCGACTGGGCGGTCCCCGTGCCACTCCTGGATGCCGTCCTGGTCGCTGGCCCCGAACTCTCGTTCACGCTCGCGACAGTGACCGGGCTGCTCGGCGTCGCGTACTTCGCCGTGTTCGGCCGCGAGTTCGACGCCTACGCCTGAACCGAAACACGGACGCGGCTGCCCGCCGTTGGTCCAATACTCTCTCAGCGGGCCACCCGCTCTGTCACCATGCCACCCACGCAACTCAAAGACCCAGTCCACGGCTACATCGAACTGGACGCCGCCCTCGTCGATGGGCTCATCGACCGCAAACCGTTCCAGCGGCTGCGCCACGTCCGGCAGTTGTCCGCGACCACCCTCGTCTATCCGGGCGCAAACCACACCCGCTTCGAGCACTCGCTGGGCGTCTACCACCTCGCGAAAACCGTCTTCGAGAACCTCCGCACACAACCGTACTTCCACCAGGACGCCACCACCACCGAACTCGACGCCATCCAGCGCACGCTCGAGTGTGCTGCCCTCCTCCACGACGTCGGCCACCCGCCGTTCTCCCACCTCGGCGAGCGCTACCTCGACCGCAGCGCCATCCTCGATCGCCTCGCCGACCACGGCCTCCACGCGACGTTCGCGGACGCCGGCGTCGGGAACGCGCCGCTGCGGGAAGCCAGCCCCCACGAACTGTTCGGCTGCCTGTTCGTCTGCCGGGAGTTCGCCGACGCCATCACGGCCATGGATGTCGACCCGCACGCAGTGTGCGCGCACATCCTCGGGTACAGCCTGGCCTACGAGCGCGGCGGGCGCTGGCAACACGGCGTCGCCGCCCAGATCCTCCACAGCCCCATCGACGTCGACCGCCTCGACTACATCACGCGGGACAACCAGATGACCGGCGCGGACGTGCTGAGCTTCGACACCGCCCGCATGGTCGCCTCCTACACCGCCCACCCCGACGAGGGGCTGGCGCTGTCGGACAAAGCCCTCTCGACCATCGGGAACTACCTCGAAGGCCGGATCGCCCTCTACATGTGGGTGACCCAACACCACAAGTCGGTGTTCGCCCACGCGCTCCTCCGGGAACTCCTGGCAGCGCTCGCGGCCATGCGGGACACCCCACCGATCACCATCGACGCCGTGCTCGATCGCGGCATCGACGACAACACCATCCTCGAACGCCTCCGGGTCGCCGCCCGCGACAACCCCGACTCGACGCTTGCCACGCTGTACGAGCGGTTTCGCAGCCGCGAGTTCCCCGAGACCTGCTGGAAACACCGGGTCGCGTACGCCGCCCGCGTGGACGTCGGCGACACCACGGCGTCGGCCTCCGCGCCCGCCGACGACCCTCCACGTGCCACGGACGCCGACATCGACGCGTTCAGTGACTGGCTCACCGGGAACGCCGACCGCCTCGAACCCCGCCTCGCGGACGCCCTCGGGGTGCCGGTCCACGAAGTCTGGATCGAACACTCCTACGTCCCCGAATACGAGCCACAAGCCCTCGAAGACATCCCCATCGCCTACGGCGGCACCACGCGATCGGTCGGCGACTGGGGGCTGTACGGGGACCGCGCGTTCGACTCCCCCATCCCCTTCGTTTTCGTCCCCCACGGCGTCGAAACGCAGGCGATCACCACGCTGTCGGCGTGGTTCCACGCCGAGTCGACGGCCTGACTGCGACACCGGCCGTTCGAAACCGTGAAACAACCGCCGCCGCTACCCCGCACCGATGGACTGCACGAAGTGCGACCGCGACGCGGTGATGCACGCGGCGTACTCAGGCGCGCACCTCTGTGAGCCACACTTCCTCGACAGCGTCGAGCGCCGGGTGCGTCGCCGCATCCGCACCGACAACATGCTCTCCCCGGACACCACTCCCGACGACCCCGAGACGTGGGTGATCGGGCTTTCGGGCGGCAAGGACAGCGCGGTGCTCACGGACCTCATCGAGGAGACGTTCCGCGACGACCCCCGCGTCGAGCTGATCGCGCTCACGATCCACGAGGGCATCGCGGGCTACCGCGACGAGAGCCTCGACGCCTGTACGACGCTGGCCGCCGACCGCGACATCCGCCACGAGCTCGTCACCTACCGCGAGGAGTTCGACGTCGCCATGGACGACGTGGCCGACGACGACCCCCTCGACATGGCGCCCTGTGCGTACTGTGGGGTCTTCCGCCGGGACCTCCTCGCGAAATACGCCGACGAGTACGACGCGGACAAACTCCTCACCGGCCACAACCTCGACGACGAAGCCGAAACCGCGCTCATGAACATCCTCGAAGGCAACGTCACACAGATCGCCACCCACTTCGACGCCAGCCTCGGCTCCTTCGACGACCGTGCGGAACTCGACGCCATGATCCCGCGCGCGAAACCCCTCCGAGACATCCCGGAAAAAGAGGTGGCGCTGTACGCCCAGCTGCGGGACCTCCCCGTGCACATGGCGGAATGCCCACACGCCAGTGAGTCCTTCCGCAGCGACCTCCAGGAGGTCCTCCTCGAACTCGAAGACCGCCGCCCCGGCACCCGTCACTCGATCATGGCCGGCTACGAGGAACTCGCCGGCATCGCTGCCGACGAATACAACACTGACGACGCTGACGTCGGCGAATGCAGCGACTGTGGCGCGCCGACCACCCGCGACCGCTGCCGGAAATGCACGCTCGTCGACGCCGTCACGTCCGTCTAACACGCGCGAAAAGAATCGGCCGACGGCCCCACGGTCCGTTATCGGATGACGTCGAGGCCGTTTTCCTGCTCGACTTCGTCCTGGCCGCCGTCCGAGTGTGCGCCACCGAACCCGCCGGCTCCAGCGTCGTCGGCCGCGCGCTGCTTGGAGTCGACGTCCTGCAGCTCGCGGCGGGACTTGTCCGCCTGCTTCTGCGTGCTCGGGCCGAGCACCTGCGCGGACTGCACGCCGGTCATGATCGCCATGACGCGCACCTTGCCCTTGTAGCTCTCCTGGATCCGCGCCCCCCAGATGACGTTCGCGCTCGCGTCCAACCGCTCGGTGATGTTGTCCGCGATGCCCTCGGCCTCCTTCAGCGTGAGGTCCGGCCCACCAGTGATGTGGACGAGGCCGCCACTGGCACCCCGGTAATCGACGTCCAACAGTGGGTGGTTCATCGCGTCTTTGACGACCTCGTTGGTCTTGTTTTTGTCCTGGGTCTCCCCGACGAGCATCACCGCGACGCCGCCCTGGTTCATGATCGCAGTCATGTCGGCGTAGTCGAGGTTGATGAGGCTGGGTTGGGTGATCGTCTCGCTGATCCCCTTGACGGTTTCCGCGATGATCTGGTCCATCACGGAGAACGCCTTCCCGATCGGGAGGTTCGGGACGTAATCCAGCAGCCGGTTGTTGTCGAGGACGATAATCGAGTCGGCTTTCTCGCGCAGCTTCTCCAAGCCTTCCTCGGCTTTGACCGTGCGAGCGCGCTCGACGTTGAACGGCGTCGACACCATCCCAACGACGATTGCGCCCTGCTCTTTGGCGATCTTCGAGACGACCGGCGCTGCACCGGTCCCCGTGCCACCGCCCATGCCGGCGGTGACGAACACCAAGTCCGCGTCCCCGAGCACCTCTTTGATCGTTCCCTGGGCCATCTCGGTGGCGCGCTCGCCCATCGAGGGGTCGCCACCCGCACCGAGGCCGTTGGTCAGGGACTTGCCGACGAGGATCTTCGTGTCGGCTTTGATCATCTTCAGGTGCTGTTTGTCAGTGTTGATCGCTACCGTGTCCGCGCCTTCGACGCCGATGTTGTACAGTCGGTTGACCGTATTGTTGCCTGCGCCGCCACAACCGACGATGACGATCCGGGGGTCTCCGAACTCGTCACCATCGCCGTCGCCATCCATTTCGCGCTGTTCCGCCTCGGCGTTGTCAAGTGCGTCCTGGACGATATCTTGCATGGTTAAACTTTCGCCCAGCTCTTTGCACCAGTCTTGTCGGTGTGTTCATCAATCATCTCTCGAACAGCGGAGCGAATCGCCTCGCTCCGATTAGGGAACTTCCCGCGTTCGACCATCTGTTCCACCTCGTCGATCTGTTGTTCCGGAATCCGGAGTGTCACACGCTCCATTGTTGTATCCCCGTGTTGGTAAGACGGACCCGGTTTCCCGTCTCCGTGTCTTACACGGCCGTTCTGACGCCAAGGGGCAGCGCAGTCCGGTGGTTCTGTGTAAGACGACCGTCTCACGTACGAGAACACACAGGAGCTTAGAATAAATAATTAACGGCGGTGTAAACAGATGTCTTACTATGCGCTGTCGAGGGCGTCCCCGGACACCGTTCGGCGGCCACACCGCGGACAGAACGCCCAATCCGCCCGGATCTCGTCGCCGCACTCGCAGAACACGCGATGCGTCGCCTTCCCACCGCAGTTCGGACAGTAGACGTGGTCGGCTGACAGCTCCGCCCCGCACTGACTGCACACGCTCTCGTCGCCCGTCGCCGATGTGTCGGCGTGCTCCGCGTCGGTCTCGCCGTCGTCTCCGGGTTCCTCGGCGTCCGCGCGCCCCCCGCTGGCCGGGGTCGTTCGCACCTCCTCAACCGCCGACGGGGACGACACGCGAATCGTGACGTTTACGTCCTTTTGCGCGTCGGTCGCAGCCCCACGCACTGGCGTGTTTACGCTCTCTACGGGGACGTCGTCGGCCGCAGCGTGGGTGGTGAGGTACGCACGGAGCGCGTTGCGCATCACCTCGCTTTTCGAGGCGTCGAGGTCTTCGACCGCGGCAACGAGGTCGTCGTCCGCGCGGAACGTGACTTTCGACATTGCAACTAGCTACATCACTGAACGGTTCCGGGATAAGCTTTGGGCATGGGGGCGGCATCCACCCACCGCGAATGACAACCCTTAAATTTCGGCCACAGCCTACATACGAGTGCGTCCGCCCTTAGCTCAGACTGGTAGAGCAGTCGACTGTAGATCGACTTGCCCCCCGTTCAAATCGGGGAGGGCGGATTTCCTCACCCTGATTTCCAGATTCACAGGATAACGCCCCGATTCGGCGCTATACTGCCCCGAAAACGCCTCGGGGTTCACTTGATCAGCAAGTCCAGTCGTAGCCATCTGGTGGTTCATCGTGGCCGAAGAGAGGAACGCGCTTAGACCTTAGCGTAGTAGATGAGTCGTGTCGTGGTTCCAAAATCGGGGTTCGTCTGAAACTCGGAATACGGGAATTCAGCAACGCCGGCTCAGGTACGAGAGACTCCCGTAGGGTTTGATGGGTCACTCCCACTCCGAGATGGGAGTCATCATCCAGCTATCCCTCTCGCTCCCCTTCGCTCCTCTCAGGCGACTCCAGAACTATCGAGCAGAAGACGATTGCTCGCTACTCCATCGCTTTCTCGCCGCGCTCAGTGAATCTCAGGAATCCTCTCCCTCTACGAAGGAACGCCACGATTCGAGCGCATCCGCTTTCTGACTCTCTGGGTCATCCAGCACGCCGACTTCCTTGAGCATCCGGAAAATCGTCTTGTCGCGTTTACGAATCTCATTGAGGAGTGCGGCTTCGTTCTCGTGGCCTCCGTGTTCGGTGAAGATTGTCTCGGTCAGGCCGGAGACGTTCTCGACGTAGTCGCTGGCTTTGCTGACGATGTGGAGTTCGATGGCGATTCGCCGGGTCATCACTCCATTCAGATAATCCACATCCCTCGAGCGCGCTCGAATTCGGTCCTGAATTGAAGCAGCGACATCCCGGACATACCCATTTTTGTCGTGGGGGAGCTGTCGCCACCGCCGGGGTGGCGTCGGCGCTCAGTCGGCGTCGCTGCCGCCGGCTCGCAGGACCGCCAGCGATCCGCCGCCGACCGTCATCGTCAGCCAGAACCCGCCGATGCGGTGGATGACGACGGCGGCGGCGACCAGCGGCGCGGCGGCGCTGGTGAGCGCGGTCAGCAGCGCCACGTGAACGGATTCGATGCCGCCGAGGCCGCCCGGCGTCGGGCCGATGCCCGCCATGGTCCCGACGGGCACGACGAACAGCGGCACGTAGATCGGGATCGGCGACCCCAATGCGATGAACACCACCCACATCGCGATCGCTTGACACAGCAACGCGGCGGTCGCGAGCCCGATCACCTTCAGGACGCCCGTTCGATCCGCGGCCAGGCGCTCGACGGACGCGACGAACTCTTCGATCCCGGCCTCGATGCGTTCGGGCGACGGCACGGGGACTCGCGGGAGCACGCGTGCCAGCCACCGCAGCGCCGGCGTTGCGACCCGCACCACCGCGGCTTGGATGGTGGTCCGCAGCCGCCACCCGGCGACCGCCAGCCCCCCTACGATCAGGACGAACGCGCCGACGATCCCGACGACCGACCGGAGCCGCGGCGAGACCGTGTTCACGATCGCGTAGGCGGCCGTTCCGGTGAGCGCAAGCCCGATCGAGGGCACGAAGTTCAGCGCGTCGGCACCGGCGATCGCGGCCAGCGCGGTCTCGTAGTCGGCGTCCGAGACGTTCGTCGTGAGCAGCGCGGCGACCGGTTCCCCGCCGGCCTGCCCGAACGGCGTGATGTTGTTCGCGAACGACGTGCCCGCGAACACCAGGATCGCCGACCGAACCGACACGGTGATGTCTAGGATCCGCCAGACGATCCACAGCGCCGTGCCCTGGAGGACGATCCACCCCAGCATCAGCGCGCCCGCAACCACCACCAGCGGGATGCGCGCCCGCCCCAGCGCGGTGATGATCTCCTGGATGCCGATCAGCCAGAACAACACCGCGAACACCACCGCTGCGGCACCGAACCCGACTATCGTTGACCAGACGCGGGCTGTGTTCATCGCGGACTCTCCTCTGTGGGGGCACACGCCGCCGGTTGCCTTTTGCCCGTCGATTAGCGCGTGGCTCCACCGCGACGCGTTTCGACCCGCCACCGCAGCGCTATCGGCGTTCCGTCCCACTCTTTTCACCAGTGAAATCCAAAAATATTCCCGTGCGTGACCCGAACCAGTCGGCCGTGACGCTAGTGGTTGCAGACGACACACCGTCTGCACTGTGCGACGTCCTGGATGGGCCAACAGCGACAGCCACCACGGCTGCACTCACCGACGCCATCGCCGCCCACGACCCCGCCGTGGTGGTCGTCGATGCGCCCGCAGTTGCCGACCCCCAGGCCGTCGTCACGGCGATCCGGGACGCCGCCCCGCCGGCAGCGGTCGTGGTTGGCGTGGGGACGCCAGCCGGCGACATCGAGTGCCCGCCGCCGCGAGAGGCGGCCCCGGAGTCGATCCGGGAGGCGGTCGCGCAGGCCCGCACCACCGCAGCGTACCACCAGTCGGTCACGGCCCTCTACGAGCAGTGCCGAACCCACACCTTTGGCGCGCCCGACGACGCGATCGAGGACGCCCGCAGCGACGCCGACGCGCGCCTCGCATCGCTTCCCACCGACGCCTGGACCGTGGCGGCCGCCCTCCGCTCGTCGCCGCCGGCCGACGACGGCGATGCCCCCGACTGACAGCCGTTCGGCAGCCAACACCCCGGCCGCTGTACCCGCGTCCACTCCGTGCTCGTGGTCACTGTCCTCACGCGGATGTCGTACGCCACCGCCACCACCACCGCCTCGGCCGCCCGCCGCTGCACGACAACCCCGCCCGCACGGACGCAGCCCCCGAACCGACGGCCGCGGCCGGTCGGACAGTCGACGCCGGCCGCCGCGGTCGCGTTCCCAGTCACCTCGAGGGCGGCCGCGCCCCCGGCGGTGGCCGGCGGCGGCTGAGCGAGCGCTCCCTGCACGCGGGTGAGCGTCCGCCGCCGCTGCGCCCACGGCACGCCGGTTGCGCCGGTGGCCGCCGCCGCCACAGCGCGCTCAACCGTGGTGGCTGCCTGGCTGCTCGGGGTCGGCCGTGGCGTCGCCACCGACGGGGCGTATCCGAACTGGAGGTACGCGACCGCCACCGATGCGAGCGCGAGCGCCGCGACCGCAGCCCCCGCGAGCACGAACTGGCCGCGCTGGGTCATGCGTCCCACACCCGCAGCGTGACCGTGCCGTTGGCCCTGTGGACGGTGGCGCGCCCCGTCGGTGCTGTCCGCGGTGGCTGCCGTCCGAGCCGCCCGCTGGTGGTGTCCACACTGAACAGCACGGACGCCGGCAGCAGTCGTCTCAGACGGTCGTCGATCCGGGACCCACTCCCGTGTGGCGGCGTCGTCTCGATGATCGTCGCGGCGTCGGCGGCGTACCGATCCAGCTGCGCCGTCCGCGTGTGCCCGCCGTCGCCGGGGACGCCCACCGTGAACGTGGCCGCCACGGCGAGGATCACGAACACACCGATCGCCGCTTCGACGGCCGGCAGCGACGCCTGGCCGCGACGGCCCCGTTCAGGCATCGACTGTCACCGCCATGACTGCGGGCTCGGTGATCCTCACGGCTTCGACGCGCACCACAGCCGCGACCGGCTGGGGCGGCCGGCAGTCCCGGCCGGTGAACGAGAGCGCCGTGCCCTCGCCCCCCGGCGGGGACACCCGGTAGGTTCCGTTGAGCCCACGCGGCGCGTGCAGGATGACGCGGCCGCCGGCGCGAACGGTCCGCACGCGCGCACAGTCCGGCGCACGGATCGTAAGCGACCCTGTGGTCGTCCCACGGGGAAGCGACAGCGCGGGGCCGCCGCCGGACAGTCGCGTCGCCCTGCCAGTGCGCGTTTGGGAGTGCGTGTCGGCGACAACGACGATGCGTCGCACCGTTGTGCCGCCCGCGGGCGTCCCCGCTGCAGCCACTGTCGTGTCGCCGACGGTGACTCGACAGGCCGTGGTCGCCGGACAGACGTCGCCCGTCACGTTCGCCACTGCGTCCGCGCGCACGACGTTCTCGCGCGCCGCCAGCGGTCCGCGCGGCGACACCAGGCGGTCGGCGAGCGATGCGGCCAGCCGTGCCTCCGCGGGCGACCTGTCGGCGCGCGCGAACGCGTCGGCCCCGGCCCCCACCGCCAGCGTCACAGCCGCGCCGACGAGCAGAACGCCCACCACAAGCGCCACCAGGTTCGCTTGCCCGCGCTGCATCACGCCGAACACCCCGGCCTCGTTCCCGCGTCGCCGGCCCGGCGCGACGCCAGCACAACGACCAGGTCGCCGCCGGACTCCGGCGTGCACACGCGCACAACCCAGGTGGTGTTGGCGCGGTGGCCGGGCTGCCAGTCGCCACGCACGCGGTCCACGCGCGCCGGGAGCACCAGCGGCGTGGTGCCACCGACGCCCGGCGTGGGGTGGCGGAGGCGCAGCGTCCGGTTCGTCGCGGTGATCGTGTACCCGCGATGGCGGATCGTCGCCGGCACCGACACGCGGCGCACAACACGCGCGTGTTCCCGTGGCGGCGGCACGCTCGCCTCGACGCCGGCGGCGGCGTGTTCGAGCGCCCGGTCCGCCACCGCGCTGGCCGCCGCGGTCCGCGCGTCCGGCACCACGCCACCGCACAGCGTGGTGGTGAACACCGCGATCACCAGCACCCCGATGCCCGCTTCCGCGGCCTTGCCCACGACCGGTGCGCTCGCGCGATGCCGGGTCACGAGACGCTCACCGTCGTTTCGTGCACGAGCAGTGTGCCCGTCGGTCGTCCCGGGATCGCGGCGACGACGCTCGGAACGCCGTCGTCGTCGAACGCCCGGACCGTCGTCGCGGTCGCGCCGGCCGCCGCCAGCCGGGCGCTGACGGCGTCGGTGTGCGTGGTTTCGATCGCGATCCGGTAGCGGCCAGCGCCGAGCCGGCGGCGGCGGTGGGTGACCGTCGACCGCAACGTCCACCGGGCAGCGCCGTCCCCACGGGCTGTGCGGCCGGCGGCGATCGAGACCGACCCGCGGAGCGCGGGCACGCCGACCACCAGGCTGTCGGCGTCCGCACGCACTGCCACCGGGGCGTCCCAGGTTGTCCGCGCCGTGGCCGACGTGAGCACACCGCCGGCGAGATAGGTGACGGTGTGGCGGCCCGTCGAGAACCGGAGCGCGTTCGCGTGCACTGTCGCGACCGGCCCCGTCTCGTTCAGGACGCGCACGTCCCGGGGTTGGAGCGCCAGCCGGCCGCGCGCGAACGCGACGCGACCGGTCGTGGTTCCGGTCGTCCGCGCCGGGTGGAGCGCCGTCCGCAGGTCGGCGGCGACACGGCGGCTGTCGGCCGCCGCGGCGTGCTCGGTCACGACGGTGCCGACGCTCGCCGTGAGCGCGGCCACCGCGACCACGGTCGCAGCCACCAACACGGCAACGCCGACGACCGCCGACTGTCCGCGCGTCATCCCAGCCCCACCCCGGTGAAGACGGCGTACGCGACCGCGACGAGCACCCCCGAATGCAGCACCGCGCTGTACCGCCCACGGCTGGCTGCGCCCGCGAACCAGCCACAGGCCAGCATCGTGGCCTGCGTGACGACGTAGAACCGGAACCGGTCGCGGGCCACGTCCACGGCGCGCGGGTCGATCGACAGCCCGCCCGCGCTGGCGGCGTCCGACACCGCCGACAGCTGCGTGAAACTCCCCAGCACGGTGTGGCTGACCGCGACAGTGATGCCGACGACCAGCAGCGCGGTCGTCCAGCCGACGGCGACGTACACGAGCAGCCGCGAGCGCACCGACCGCTTCTCGTGGTAGAGTCGCCCCACCTCCGACTGGAGCGCTTCGAACGTGGCGTCGGCGTCGCTGCCCGCGTCGAGGGCCCCCGAAACGAGGCCGACCGTCTGGGCCGCAAGCTGGGTATCGACGCGCTCGACGAACCCCGCGAGCGCGGCGCGCCTGACCCCGCCGGCCCGCGGCGTCGTGGTCGCTGCGAGCGCGACCGCGAGGTCGTCGACGTCGGGGTTCAGCGCCCCCAGATCGACGCCGCGGGCGACCCGCGAGACGGCGCCGCCGAACGGCCGACCGAGGCCGACGTGGCCCGCGACCGCGTGCACGAACGCCTGCAGCTCGCGGTCTTTCGCGTCGTCGATGCGGGCGCGCCGGGCGGCCACCGCCCCGACCGGGAGCGCGAACGCCACGTACCCCATCAGGACTGCGTTCACCGCGCCCAGTTCGTGGGCCGCCAGCCAGCACGCGACCCCGACGCTCGGCAGCGCGGCGACGACCGCCGTGTCCGCCGGGTTCCGGGGCGCGTTCGTGAGCATGGCGACCCCCCGCGACCGTCGGTGCGCGTTCTAGGTGAGCCCGCGCGGCCGCAGCGCACCGACCAGCCACGCCGCCAGCGCGCCCACACCCAGGACGAACGCCGCGCTGCCGTACACGAGCAGCGCCCGCACCGTCGTGGTGTGGGTGGTGTGCGGGACCGCGATCGGCGCGCTGAACCCCGGCTCGAGCACGCCCACTACAGTCGTGATGATCGCCACCAACACCGGGAGCACCAACACCACCACGAACAGCTCTGCGACCAACTCCAGGGCGCTTGCCGCGCGCTCTTGGGCGCGTTCGCGGCTGTCAGCGAGCATCCGCGCCTCCATGTCGAGATACTGCCTGAGTGCGTCCGGTCCCTGGGCGGCGTGCTCCCGGAACTTCACGAGGAACGGCGCGAGCAGCGCCTGACTGGGCGTGTCGCGGGCCGCAACGCGGAGTCCGCGGTCGACGCTGCCGGTGAGGTCCGCGGTGGCGAGCACGCCGCGAAACGCCGCCGCCGTCTCCCCGTAGGCCCCGGTTCGGGCCGCGGCACGCGCCAGCAGATCGCGCTCGCTGGGGGTGCCCGACGCCAACACCGACAGATACCGGACCGCGCCCGGGAGCGTGGCGCGGATCGCGGCCCGCCGCAGGCCCGCCCGCCAGGCCAGATACCGGTCGCCCGCCCGGACGGTTGCGCGCTTCGCCGCCGCGCCGACGAGCGCCCCACAGGCCAGCCAGCCCGCCACCTGCTGGCCCTCGTTCAGCACCGGCACGCGCACCCCGGACGCGACGCCGCCGACACTGACCGCGGCCCCGACGGCCGCACACGCGAGCCACGACACTGCGTACACACGTGCGACGAACGCACCGAACCCGACACCGGGCCGCGCCTCCCGGTACCGCGTGCGGGTGGTGGTGTGGCGGTCGCGGTCGGCGTGGCGGGCGAACAGCGCGCACAGCGTGCGGTCGACGACGCCCAGGGTCACGCCGGCCCGCCCCCGTCCGGCTCAGCACTGGACGCCGTCCTGCGTCGGGCCGCCACCCGCTCGAACAGCGCCTCGAAGTCGGTGACACCGGCGCGATCCAGCGCCCGAACGTACCGGCGTTTGCGCGCGAACTCGCGGCGAACCGCCGCCGGTGCGCGGTCCGTGCGCGCCGCCACCGCGTCGAAGAACCGCACGTCCTCGGCGTCCCGGACGGCGTACTCGCCGCTGGAGTGCAGCCCCTCGTCGGCGGCCGCCGGGCCGCGGGTGGCGATGCGGCGCACGTGGACCGTCGTGGCGTCCGTTTTGACGGCCGTCGTCGCCGGGCCGGCGTCGTCGACGAACTCCACGACCTCGCCCACGTACCGGTCGCCGTCGGTGCGTCGCGGGAAGACCACGAGGTCGATCTCTCGGAGCAGGTGCGCCGGAACGCCCTGTTCGACGGCGCGGTTCACCAGCGGGTCGACGCCCGCGGCGTGCGTGGTGCCCACGACCCCGTGGCCGGTGTTGAGGATCTGCGCGAAGCTCTCGAAGCTGGCCCGCGTGTTGATCTCCGCGATCACCTCGATGTCCGGGTTGAGGTAGTTGGTCGCGGTCATCAGGTCGGCCATCGACACGCGCTTGAACGCCTGTTCGTGCTCGCGGGTGCTCAGCGAGACGCCGGTCTCGTGGGGCAGCCGGACCTCCCGGCTGCCCTCGTCGATGCTCACCGGGCGGTCGTCGAACGGCACGAACGGCATGTGGGCGTTCATCAGCGTGGTCTTCCCCACGCCCGTCGGGCCGGAGAACAGCACCACGCGGTGGTGTTCGTACGCCAGCCACAGCAGCGCCACGATGCCCGCCGTGAGGCTGCCCTGCCGGAGCAGGTCGACCGGCGTGAGCGCGTCGGCGGCCTGCTTCCGGATGGAGACGTGGGGGCCGCCCTCGCTGATCGCGGGGAGCGCGACCGCACACCGGATGGTCACGTCGTCGGCGACCCCGTCCGGTTCGAGGTTCACCTTCGCCGCCGGCGTGGCGGCGTTCAGCTCCACGCCGTCCTGGGCGGCCAGCCCCGTCACGAGGTCCACGAACCGCTGTTCGTCGTCGAGCACGAGGTTCGTGGGGATGCGGTCGTCGGCCGCGTGCACGCGGTCGCGGGCCACCACTTTCACGCGCTCGCCCACCCGGTTCGCCTCCACGTCTTCGAGGTTGGGGTCGCGGATCGGGATCGTGAGCTCGGCGTCGCCGACGAGATCACGCACCACGTAGTACGCCAGATCCGCGACGTGGTCGTCGCCGACCGGCGGCACCGCGGGGCCGCGGTCGGCCACCGCTTCCCGGACCCGGTCGGCGATGGCGCCACACCAGTGCCGCGTTTTCGGCGCCGTGTGGCGGCGCGCAAGCAGACTGCGGGCGCGGTCAGCGGTCGCCGCGGCGTGGTCGTCGCCGGCGTCGCTGTCGCCCGTCGCGACGCCGTTGGTCCAGATGCGGTCCTTGCAGGCGGCGATGCGGGCGTCGTCGCCGGGCAGCCGGTCGGGCTCCCGGACGGCGTACGTCGTGGTGAACGCGTCCGCGTCGTCCCCGGGCGTCCGGTAGATCCGCACGGGCACGTCGAACCCGCGGAACGGCACCGTGTACGCCGCGATCCGTGTGGCACGAAGCCGGTCGTGGGCCGGCGTGTTCGCGGGCAACCCGGTGGTAGCGGGCGGCTGAGCGTCGGTGTGCACGACCACCGTCTCGTCGTCGGCGACAGCCGCGGTCACACGGTCGTCGGCCGCCACCCCGGTCAGGTCCCCCAGGCAGCGCGCCTCGCACAGCGCGTGCACCGTGATGCGGCGGCGTGCGGCCGGCGTGGCGTCGGTGAGCGCCGCGATCACCCGCCGGTGTTTGGCCTCGAACCCGGCCGCCAGGCGGTCCCGGGCGTCGGCGCGCGTCAGCGGCGGTGGGAGCGTCGCGTCGGCGAACTGCTCGCACACGTCCGCCAGCGCGTCTGCGTCCCGCGCGGAGAGCTGCGGCCGTCGCAGCTCGTAGGTCGGGCGTGCCCCGTCGCGCGCGGTGACGGTGGCCACAATGCCGGGATGGACGGTGTACTGGGCGGTGACCGCCGGGGCGTACCACGCCGCGTCGCTGCCGGGCGGCGTTGGCGGGGGAACGAGGGGGGCCATTACGCCCGGCTGCCTCGCTCCTGGATTTAAACCTGGGGGCGGAGGCCACTCCACGACGCCAGTATCGTGCTATCGCGTACCGCGATGCCTGTTCGCAACACCTATGGATTCGAGTTGTCAACCCCTGGCGCGTGGGTCGAAACGCGCGCGGTCCGGTCATCGCAGTGCTGTGTGTGCTTGCCATCTCCCTGGCGGCGTCCACGCTCGTTGCGCCGCGCCCCCAGTCCGGCGCTGGCCCCGGCACCGGCGGGAACACCCAGTCCGGCGGAGCCGCTCCAAGCCACACCAGTGGCGCCGCGGCGTCCGCAACCGGCGGCCAGTCCGGAGCGACCGCCACGACCCCCACGCCCTTCGACGCGCTCTGTGTCCCGGTCCTGCAGTCCCCCGCCGTCCTGATCGGCATCGGGATCGCGCTCGTCGGCGCGGTCTGGCTGCTGGCACGCCGCAACCCCCTTGCCTACGCGCTCGCCGTCGTGATCCCGGTGGTGCCGTTTCTCGTGCTCTCGTACGGCGCACTCACGGACTGCCGAGCGCCCGCCAGCATGTCACCGCAGCACGCCGGGGCCGCCGGCTCCGCGCAGTCTCCCCCTGCAAACGGCAGCGTGGGCGGCGGCACCGCCGGCGGACAGCCGGTCACCCAACTCGTCACCCCGTCGTTGGCCGTCGGCGTGCTCGCCGTCGTCGCCGTGCTGTTCGTCGTGCTCGCCTACCACGCCACCGGCGACGACACCGCCACTGACCGGTCGCCCGACCCGGCGACACGCGAGCCCGCGGCCCAACCCCGGCTGGCGGCCGTCGGTGCCGCCGCCGGCCAGGCGGCTGCCCGCATCGAGACCGTGGCCGACGTCGACAACGAGGTCTACCGCGCGTGGCGGGAGATGGCCGCGCACGTCGACGTCTCGAACCCCGAGGCGAGCACGCCCCGGGAGTTCGCCGCCGCCGCCCGCGACGCCGGCATGGACGCCCGCCACGTCGACGCGCTCACCGCGCTGTTCCGCGCAGTCCGGTACGGCGACGCCGACCCGTCACCCGCCCGCGAGGCGCGCGCCGTCGACGCGCTGCGTGCGATCGAAGCGCGCTACACGGACGGTGGCCAGTGATGCTGCGGCGCTTCCTGCTGCTGGCCGGGCTGCTGTTCGCCGCCGCCGGGTTCGCAGTCACGGTCGAGCCGGGCGTGGCTGCCGTCCTCGGGCTCCCACCCACCCCGACGACTGCTGTCGCCGGACTGGCGGCCGTGTTCGCGCTCACCAGAGGAATCGACCGCCATCACACCGCGTTCCGGACCGCCGACGAGGCGCGCAACGAGACGCTCGAACCCCGGATCGAAGCGCCGCGACCGGGGGCGGACATCGACGCCCGGCGCCACGAGCGCGCGGACCGCCGGGACGCCGGCGCTGGCGGCCCGCAGTTCAGCGCCCGCCTTCGGACCGTGACCGTGCGCGCGCTCGCCGACGCCCACGGGATCGCCCCGGCGGAAGCGGAACGCCGACTCGACGAGGGGACGTGGACCGACGACCGGACTGCGGCGGCGTTCTTCGCCGAGGACGTGGACTCGCCCGCACCCGCTGTCATCACGACAGTCGTCAGCGCCGATCCGGCCCGCGAGCGCCAGGCCCGCCACGTCGTCGCGGAACTCCAGCGGCTCACCGGGATCGAGGGCGGTGCGCACTGATGGTGGCCGAACGCACCCACCGCTGGCGGGGCGCGGTCGCGCTCTCGCTCGCCGTGATCGCCGCCGGCGCGACGACACGCGTACCCGCCGTCCTCGTGCTCGGCGTGCTCGGCGTCGCCGGTGCGGGCTACGCGACCCTGTTCGCGCCCCCAGCGCCGTCGCTGTCCGTCGAACGGTCGGTGTCCGAGGACGCCCCGGCCGCCGGCGACGAGGTCGACGTGACGCTGACGGTGACCAACGACGGGTCGTTTCTGCCCGACCTCCGCCTCATCGACGGCGTTCCCGATACGCTGGCGGTCGCCGACGGGACGCCCCGGCTGGCGACCGCGCTCCGGGCCGGCAAGTCGGCGACCGTCACGTACACCGTGGAAGCCACCCGGGGCGACCACGAGTTCGACCCGGTTGCGGTGATCGCCCGCGACATCTCCGGCAGCCATGAGACGCGCACCACCGTCCCCGCCGCGACGACGCTCACCTGCGTCCCCGACTTCCCCCGTCTGGCCGCGTTCCCGCTGCGCCGACAGCCCACCCAGCGCGCCGGCCCCACCCCAACGCCGACCGGCGGCTCGGGCGTGGCGTTCCACGCCACCCGCGAGTACCGCTCGGGCGACCCGCTGAGCAGAGTGGACTGGACGCGCCTCGCCCGCGACGGCGAACTCGCCACCGTCCAGTTCCGGGCGGAGCGAGCCGCCACCGCCGTCGCCGTCGTCGACACCCGGCGCGTTGCCCACGTCAGTGACGCCGACGGCACGAACGCCGTCGAGTACGGCGTCGAAGCCGCGGGCGGGGTCGCGTCAGCACTCCTCGACGCCGGCAACCAGGTCGGCGTGGCGTCGCTGGGCCCACACTGGGCGTGGCTCGCGCCCGGGCTCGGCCGCGAGCACCGCGCTCGCCTCGAAGCACTACTCGCGTGCGACCGCGGCTTCTCGGTGTCGCCGCCCGACCGGCGGTTCCTCAGTGCGCTCGTGTTCCGCCGGCTCCGCACACACCTCCCCGACGACGCACAGGTGGTCTTCTGCTCGCCGCTGGTGGATGACACCGCCGCCGAGTACGTCCGCCGGCTGGAGGCCAGCGGCCACCCGGTCACGGTGGTGTCGCCCGACGTCACGGGGGCAGAGACGCTCGGCCAGCGGTTCGCGGGCGTGGCGCGCGCTGTCCGCGTCCGATCGCTGCGCGCGGCGAGCGTCCGCGTCATCGACTGGCAGGCGGGCGACTCGCTGGCGGTGGCGGTCGCCGACGCCGAACGCGGGTGGTCCGCGTGAGCGAGTTCGACGCGCGCCCGCCGGCTCGCGCGGTCGTTCCTGCGGCTCTCGCCGCAGTCCTCGCACTGGTTCCGGCGCTCAGCTCGGGCGTCGGCCTCGCTGTCGGCGCCTCCGGCGCACTGCTCGTCGTCGGCGGCGGCCTCCGTGGAAGACGGCTGTTCGTCTCGGCCGGCGCAGCGACACTCGCCGTCGGGGTCGTCCTCGGCGCGGCGACCGGCATCGACCCTGGGTACGCGCTCGTCGGTGGCGTCGGCACTGTGGTCGCGTACGACGCCGCCGAGCACGCCGTCGGACTCGGGGTCGATGTCGGCCGGCACGCCCGCGTCACGCAGTCCGTCGTCGTCCACGTGCTTTCGACGACGGCGCTGGCACTGACGGCCGCGACCGTCGCGCTGGCCGCCTACACGCTCGGCCCGAGCACGCGCCCGGTGGCGGCGCTGCTCGCGTTGCTGTTCGGCGGGGTGCTGTTGGCCGCCGCCCTCCGGACCTAAGCCGCGTCGACGGTGGGCACCGGCACCTCGTCGAGCACGCCCTCGACGATCCCGCCTTTGGCGACGTTCTCGACGGCCGCGTCCGGCGTCAACACGAGCCGGTGTGCGAGCACGCTCCCCGCCAGCCCCTTCACGTCCGCCGGCACGACGTACTCGCGGCCCGCCACGACCGCGCGAGCGCGCGCCGCCTCGAACAGCCGCTGGGTGCCCCGCGGGCTGACGCCCACCTCGACGCGGGGGTGCTCGCGGGTCGCGCGTGCCACCGCCACCATGTACTCGCGGAGGTCGCTGCCGACGCGCACGTCCTCGGAGGCGCGCCGCAGGGCCCGCACGCGCTCGTCGTCGAGCACGGCGTCGACGGTCGGACTCCGGGCGTCCCGGCTGGCACGCCGCGCCAACAGCTCGCGCTCGCCGGCCGCGTCGGGGTAGCCGATGGCCGCCGACACGACGAACCGGTCGAGTTGTGCCTCCGGCAGGGGAAACGTCCCCTCCTGGTCGACGGGGTTCTGGGTCGCGATGACGAAAAACGGCTCGGGCAGGGCCATCGTCTCGCCGTCGATCGTCACCTGTCCTTCCTCCATCGCCTCCAGCAACGCTGCCTGCGTCTTCGGGGGTGCGCGGTTGATCTCGTCGGCCAACACGACGTTCGCGAACACCGGGCCGGGCCGGAACTCGAACTCCCGGCTCCGCTCGTTGAACACGTGGGTCCCCAACACGTCCGTTGGCAACAGGTCCGGCGTGAACTGCACCCGGCTGAATTCGAGACCGAGCGCTGTCGCGACGCTGCGCGCAGTCAGCGTCTTGCCCGTCCCCGGGACGTCTTCGAGGAGCACGTGCCCGTCAGCCAGGAACCCGACGAGAACCGTTTCGAGGAACTCACGGTCGGCGATGACCGCCGCCGCCACCTCGTCCACAACGGCACTGCAGCCATCCCGCACACTGCTGGCGTCCATACCACACGATCTCCCCCGCTGGTGGGTTATGCGTACCGGTCACACGCCACCCGCTCGCAGAACCGAAACCACTAAACTCGCGGCCGGCATCGTATCGAACGAGCCGAGGTAGCCTAGCCTGGCCAAGGCGGTTGCTTCGAGAGCAACTGTCCACACGGACTCAGGAGTTCAAATCTCCTCCTCGGCGCTTCTCGGACCACCACGCCGACAGCGGTGCCCCCGTCTCGCCCCGCGCCGCCAGGGGGCTGCCCACAAGCTATTCGTGTCGCTCACGCGTACGATCCGTTCGTGACTGATCCGATGCCGAGTCGACGCGACGTGCTCCGGCTCGGAGCCGGAGTGCTGGCCGCAGGCACCGCTGGCTGCACCGACACTGCACCGAACCGTGTGGCCGCGGCCGAGACGGCGGCCACGACCACCCGAGAGACGACGACCGACTCGCGCTCCGAGAGCCCGTACACGGCGGTCTATCGGGACGTTATCGACTCCGTCGTCATGATCCGCACGCAGTCCGGGCAGGGGACGGGCTGGCTGTACAACGACACGACACTCGTCACCAACGCCCACGTCGTGGGGCGCTCGGAGACGGTCAACGTCCGGTTCAACGACGGCACCTGGGAGACCGGCCGGGTGCGGGGGACGGACCCGAACAGCGACCTCGCGGCCGTCACCGTCACCGACACCCCGGCCGCCGCCACCCCGCTGGCGTTGCGCACCGCGTCGCCGGTCGCCGGCACGGAGGTCGTCGCCATCGGCAACCCGTTCGCGCTCAACGGCACTGTGACAACGGGCATCATCAGCGGCACGAACCGCGCCATCCCGGCGCCGACCGGCTACCGCATTCCGGACGCCGTCCAGACCGACGCCGCGGTGAACCCCGGGAACAGCGGCGGCCCCCTGGTGTCGCTCGACGGCGACGTCGTCGCGGTCGTGAACTCCGGGGGCGGGGACAACATCGCGTTCGGCATCTCCGCCGCGCTCACCGACCGGGTCGTTCCCAGCCTCATCGACACCGGCGACTACGAGCACGCCTACCTCGGGGTGTCGTTCACCCCGGTCACCCCCACCGTCGCGGACGCCAACGGGCTCACGGAGTCCCGCGGCCTCCTCGTGATGTCCGTCGACCCTTCGGGACCGTCCGCCGGCCGGCTGGTGGGCAGCGACGCCACGACCATCGTCGACGGCGGTGCCGTTCGCGTCGGCGGCGACATCGTGCTCGCGGTGAACGGCACCCGCGTCCACACGCTCGAAGACGTGTTGAGCCTGCTGGCGTTACACACCAGTCCCGGCGACACCGTCAGCGTCAGGCTGCTTCGGGACGGCGACCGCCGAACCGTCGACGTGGAGCTCGGCGCGCGCCCCTCAGGCTGACTCCTCGGTCACCCGGACGCGGTCGCCGACGCCGACGCCGCTCGCAGCGCCCGCCGGCAACTCGATCAGCGTGTCACAGTCCGCGCTCGCCCGCCCCGTCCACGCGGCCATGGTCTCGACGTGTTGGACCTCCTCGTCGACCACCCAGATGGCGTCGATATCGAACGGCACACACACCATGTGGGCGTCCCGCACCTCGGGGTCGCCGAACGGGAACACGAGCGCGTAGTCGTCGGGGATCGACGTGCGGAACATCAGCCCGCGGGCCTGCGAGAGGAACGACTCGGCCGTCTCGACGGTGGTGGCGAGCGTTCGCGCGCCGTCGCCGTCGTCGGGATCGTGGCGGACGTGCACAGTCGCAGTCGGACGGCGCGCCCGAAAAGCGTTCTCCCGGCCGCCCGGCGAACGAGTGGGTTTTTACGCCGGTGTTGCCTACCCGCCGGCAATGACGCACATCCTCGTCGTCGACAACCACGGCCAGTTCACGCACCTAGAGCACCGGTTGCTCCGTGACATGGATGGCGTGACCGTCGACCTGACCGACAACACCACCCCGCCGGCCGACATCGACGCCGACGGCCTCGTGCTCTCCGGTGGCCCCACCATGGCGGACATCGGCCACTGCCGGGAGTACCTCACACTCGACGTTCCGATTCTGGGGGTGTGCCTCGGCCACCAGCTGATCGCCGACGAGCTCGGCGGCCGCATCGAAGCCGGCGACTACGGCGGCTACGCCGACGTCACGGTTTCGATCAGCGACGCCGACGACCCCCTCGTGGGGTCGCTCGCCCCGGACACGCGCGTGTGGGCGAGCCACGCCGACGAAGTCGTCGCCGTCCCCGACGGCTTCACGATCACCGCCGAAAGCGACATCTGCGGCGTCGAAGCGATGGGCGACACCGACCGCGACCTCTACGGCGTGCAGTGGCATCCCGAAGTCGCACACACCGAGGAGGGCGAGGCGGTCTTCGAGAACTTCGTGGCCATCTGCGAGTAACGCCGCATGACCGAAACCCAGGGCGAACTGGCCAGCCTCTCGAAGTACATCTTCCGTGCTCCCCGCTGGTATTCCAGCGTCGCGCTCTCGCTGGTCATCGCGGCGCTGGCGGGGGTTGCGGCCTTCGATAGCCAGTACGTCCTGGCGGACGCCTGGCAGGGCGTGTTCTTCATCGGCGTCCCCACGGCCGTCGCGAGCATGGCAACGACGACCGTCGACCGGCATTTCGGCGGCCAGCTCACGTACAACCGCTCCTCGCTGCTCGCCGTTGCCTGCGAGATCGTCGTCGTCACCGTGCTGGTCGCCGCCGGCGTCGCCGCCATCCTCACACCGCGGCTCAGCCAGAACTTCGTGTTCGACGCGCTCATCGCGGCGCTCGCGCTCGTGTTCGCTGTCCGGTTTCTGGTCGTCCTGGCGGTGTCGCGGAACACGCTGGCAGTGTCGGTGCTGCCGGCCAGCATCCAAACCGCCACCGCCGGCGTGTTGTTGTTCGTCTACGGCGGCACATTGAACTACGTCACGTCCGGCGGCGGGTCGCTGCTGGGCGCGTTCCTCGCGCGGCCCTCGCATGCACCCCCCGAGATCCAGTACGCGTTCGCCCCCCGGGATTTCCTGTTGTTGGTTGCGATGACCGCGCTGTACGGCTCTGTGGCCTACGGGTTCGTCGTCGTCATCGACCGCCCGTGGCAGCGCAGCCTCGGCGTGAGCGTGCTCGACTTCATCGGCGGGTTCATCGGCCACATCGCCGAGGGCACTCGGGAGCTCGAGGACTTCTTCGAGCAGATCGGCGAGGAGGCCGTCGTCCCCGTGACTGTGCTGTCGTTCCGCCGCACGAGCGACGAAACCGAGAAAGCGCGGTTCGTGTTGCCGATGATCCACCCGGGGCCGATGGGCGAGATCGGCGGCGGCAACCTCCCCCAGCGGGTCGCCGACGCCACGGACGGGCTGGCGTTCCCGCCCCACGCAACCGCCGGCCACGACTTCAACCTCGTCACCGAGCGCGAGGTCGACACGCTCGTCGACGCCGCCGCCGACGCCCACGACCGCATCACGTACACCGACACCGCGACCGCGCCGGTGCGGGCCACCGACGGCGAGGCCACGCTTTTCGGGCAGGCCTTCGACGACGACGCGTTCCTCGTCTCGACGTACGCCCCCAACTTCGCCGACGACATCTCGTACGCCGTCGGCCTGTCGGCGGCCGCCGAAGCCCGCGTCGCGGGACTGGAGACGGTGTTGCTGGCGGACGCGCACAACTGCAACAACGGCCTCGACGGCGACGACCTCGGCCACATCTACCCCGGCAGCGAGCGCTCGTTCCAGCTGATCCAGGCCGCCGGCAGCGCCGCCCGCGACCTCGCCGATGCACCCGAGCACGCGCTCCGCATGGGGGTCGCCTGGGACCCCACCGACTGGCAGCCATGCGACGGCATCGGTCCCCTCGGCGTCCGCGTCGCCGTCGTCGAAACCGGCACCACGCGCACCGCCTACGTGCTCATCGACGGGAACAACATGGAACCGGGGCTCCGCGAGCGCCTCCTGGACGCCGTCGGCGGCCTCGGCATCGACCACGCCGAAGTCATGACCACGGACACGCACATCGTCAACACCGTCGAGTCCTCGAACCAGGTCGGTGCCGCCATCGACTGGGGTGCCCTCACCGACGTGGTCGTCGCGCTCACTGAAGCCGCCACGGACGACCTCGACCCCGTCGAGGCCGGCGTGGCCACCGAGCGCGCGGAAGTCACCGTCTTCGGCAACGACCGCACCGAGACGCTTGCCAGCCACGCCAACGCCGTCATCGCGATGGGTGGCGCCGTCGCGGGACTCGCCGTTCTCGCCACGGTCACCATCAGCGTCCTCGTCTTCTTCCTCACGTAGCCCGCCGAAACACTCATGGCACTCCGTCTGGCAGTTCCGGCAATGACGGCGCAGTTGCCACCCGGCGTGACACACGTCGACTGTTCGACTCTGGACATGCCGAACGCCTACGTCGTCGTCGACGACAACGAGACGACGCTCGTGGACGCCGGGTGGCCGGGAGACGAGCAGACCGTCCGAGACGGCCTGCACACTGCCGGCGTCGAACCCGGCGACATCGACCGCGTGCTGGTGACCCACTACGACGCCGACCACGTCGGCACGCTCGCGCGACTCACGCCGGCACTGGACGCCCCGGTGTACGTCCACGAGCGGGACGCGCCGTACGTCGCTGGCGACCGACTGCCGCCGTGGACTGCTCGGAACGGCATCGGGGCGCTCCACCGGCTCTACTATCGCCGGCTCGACCTGCCGGATCTCCCGATTCGAGCCGTCGTTGACGGGGATGATATCGGCGGCTTCCACGCGTACCACACCCCCGGTCACACGCCCGGACACGTCGCCTACGTCCACGAGGATCTGTCCGTCGCGTTCCTCGGTGACCTCGCCTATGGACTCGGCGACAGGCTGAAGCCCACTGGCTGGCTCACGAGCTCCGACGCCGCCGCGGTTGAGTCCAGCGTGCGGTCGCTGTGTCGTCGTGCGCCCGCCTTCGAGTACGCGTGTCCCGGACACGGACCGCCGCTCCCCGACGGCGACGACCGGCTCGCCGAGGCACTCCCGTGAGCGCTAGCCGAACGCCGCCGCTGGTTGGCGTGGCGAACGGCGAGAAGTTCTCCCCGCCTACTCGTCGGCGAACAGGTCGTCGACGGCTGCTTGCGCGGCGAGCGCGCCGTCGTCCGCGACCTGCTCGACGTCTGCGTCGGCGTCCGGTGCCCGGACGTAGATGTCCACGTCCAGGACGCCGTCCTCGAACGTCACCGTGATATCGAGGTCGTCCACGTCACTGGTCCGCAGCCGGTCGAGGACGAGCCCCTCGGCGGCTTCGGCGGCCGTTTCCACGACCTCCTCATCGTTCGGCATCGGTCGTTACGCGCCCGGACCGCCGCCCATCGCGCCGCCCGCACCGCCGAGCATGTCCTGCAGCTCCTCCTGGAGGCTCTCGAACTGCTCCTGCACGCGGTCCTCCTGCTTCTGGAGGGTTTCGACGCGCACTTCCAGGTCGCTGACCTTCTCGTCGAGGTCGTCGTGGGCGTTGTCGTACTCCGTTTCCACGAGCAACTCGCCGACCTCACGGTACATCGTGGTCGACTCCTCGATGTCGCCGAGCGCGTCCAGGGCCGTTTCGGCCTCGGACAGCTGCTGTTCGGCCTGCTGTTTCTGCGTGGCGACGTTCTGCGCTTTCTCCTGCAGATCCTGGAGCTGCTCGAGTTTCTCCTGCGCTTCCGGTGGTAGGTTACCCTGCATACGTATCCGGTTGCGCGCCCAACGGAAAAACCCCCGCTTTGTGGTTGCACACCGGACCTGGGGGTGTGACAGCCCGAGCCGCCGGATCGGATGGGGTTCGTGCGTCCCACGCTACGCCCCGAATCAGGGTCCGGCCGCGGACGGAGCGGCCGCTCGTTCGGCCACCTCGACGAGCGTCAGCCACGTGTTCTGGCCGGCACGCAGCGCCGTCAGGTCGGTGGCGTCGACGACCACGGTCACCGTCGCGCCGTCGCGGCTGACCGTCGCCCGGCTGCGCTCGCCGTCGATGTCGCCCGCCGACACGGCGACGCTGCTGGCGACGATGGACGCAACCGCCGTCGAATCGTACCGGAAAACGAGCTCCGTCGAGTGCGACGGCACGTCGGTTACTGGACGCTGACTTCCTTCACGTCCCGGCTGCGCTCTTTCAACAGCACACGGTGCCCGCAGTACGGGCACCGCACGCCGCCGTATTCGTCGAGTTCGACGTCGCGCTTGCACCGCGAACACTTATACGACATCTGAACTGTTACTCGCTGTTGCTGTCGCCGGTTTCACCCAGGGCGGTCCGGATCGAGCGCGTGACCGTCTTGCCGCTGGGCGTCTGGGGCTGGTAGGCACCGCCGGCGTACTTGTAGCCGCATTTCCCGCACTGCCAGATGCCGGTCCCCTCGCGGGAGACGGCCTCGGACCCACAGTCCGGGCAGGCGTGGTCTTCGTTCATCGTGCCCTCGATGTCGGAGACGCGGCGGCGCGAGACGCGCCCGTAGCGCGCACCGAACCGGCCGGCGCTCCCGGTGGAGCTCTGGTTAGCCATAGTGCCAGCGTCTACCGCCGTCGCGTACATAAACGCTACGAGTTGTGTGGGCGAACGCAGTGGCACCACGCCAAACCGGCTCGGAGTACACAACGCCCCTGCCCCACCGAAACGATTACATCGACGCCGTCGTGACCTGCACTTGACATGGTCTCCGATTTCGTTCGCGTCTACGGCTCCCTCCTCACGATCGCGTTGTGGGCTGTCGGCGCGTTCTTCGTCGTCGCCTTGTTCGTGTCCGTCGAGTGGACGATCGACACGATCGGCCTGCCCGGGCTTGCCGTCCTGACCGTCGGCATGCCGATCCTGGCGGTGCTCTCGTACCTGACCGACCTCCCCGGGAACGTCCGCGAAGCGTTCGCGTAGCGCCCGTGGCCACTCCCGGCCGCGTCCTCACTCGCGGAGTGATTCGTCTTCGAGCGCGTCGTTGAGATCGGTGCGAACGCGCTCGCCGGTGTCGCGGCTCATCGCCGTGGTGACCACGCGGTTCTCCTGGACGCTTGAGCCGTCCCGCACGAGCAGCCGGAGGTTGCCGTTGGTGTCGGCGCGCGTGACCTTCGCGCGGACGCCAGTGCGGGAGCCCGAGCCGCCGGCGTCGATGGGGCCGGGAATGACCTTCTTGACGTTCGGGTGGCCCGCAATCGTGCGGATGGCTTGCTGGCCGTCGCGGTCGCCGATGAGCGTCGAGTGGCGGCCACCGATCTTCTCCCGGACGGGCTTCTCGACGACGTCCAGGGCGCGGTCACCGCGGCGATCAAGCACCGACGCCACGGGGTCGTCGGGCTCGACACGGTAGACGTCGTGGTGGAGATCCGCGCGCACCGCCCGGATCACCTCGTGAGCGCCCGCGACGAAGACGTCCTCCGGGCGCTTCCTGCGGATCTCGTCCGCGATGCGTCCGGCGAAGTTCCGCAGCTCGATGACGCCGGTCTCGTCGCCGTCCTCGGGCACGGTCGTGATGTCGGTGCGGCCGACGACGTCCTCGTCGGTCAGAAACGTCAGCGTCGCCCGGTCGCGCCCGCAGTCAGCCACCACCGCGTCGCAGTTCTCGGTGCGGCACACCAGGCAGTAGTCGCCCGGTTTATCCAGTGGCGTGCCACACCGCGAACAGTCCATGCCCGATGGGACGCGGCGCGACCGCAAAAACCCGGTGTTTCAGCCACCCCGCTCAGAGGGCCAGCGGGCTGGGTTTCAGGAACTCCCGCAGGACGACCGTGGCGTAGCTGCCGGAGGGCAGCGCGAACTCGAAGGCCAGCGGGTCGTGACTGACCGTGAGATCCGGCCGGAGGAGTATCGCGCGGCGACTGCCCGCCGAGTCGAACTCGCCGGGCAGGTCGAAATCCGCGCGCGAAAGGCCGAGGTCGTCGAGGACGCCCCGAGTGATCTCCCCGGGGTCGCCGTCCGCGAACTCGGTGTCGGTGCCGACGAGCGGCGCGGTGACGAACGCGCGGCCGCGCTCGCAGTGCCGCGCCATCACGTCCACCCGGGAGTCGGTGACCCGCTGCTGGCGTGCGGCGTCGGGCTGGGCGACGGCGGCGTCGGCGTCGCTGTCCGCGAACCACACCACGTCGCCCGCGACCGGCTCGCCGAACGGCAGCCCGCGCGCCATGCGCTCCGAGACGATTCGGTTGAAGACGTACGACTGGGCGGCGTGCACGAACAGCTGCTGGAGGTTCGACGGGAACGTCTCGACGGCGTCCCGGAAGCTCCCGCCGTCGGCCAGCTCGTGCAGCATGGTGCGCTCGTAGCGCAGGCGCTGTGGGAACTCCGCGAGCGCGCCCGTCCAGTCCCGCGTTTCCGCGACGTACTCGCGGGCGCGCTGGGAGTCCGCGGGTTCGTGCTCGGTGGGCGCGCCCAGGTACGCCATGGCGGCCGCCTCCCAGTCGTCGCGCAGGATGGCGAGCCCGACCTCGTGGGTGACCGGGCGCTTGCTCCCGAAGCGCTGTTGGCCGAAGTAGTTGGGCGTGCCGACGGTTCCGCCGCCGAACGCCGCCAACTCGTCGGCGACGGCGGCGGCCCGCTCGGGGGCGTCGGGGTCCCGCACCACGATCTCGAAGGCGTTGCCGGCGAGATCCCCGAACTCCAGGCCGCGGCCCGCCCGCCCGACGACCTCGATGTCGGCGTTCCGGATCTCCGGCACCTGGGCGGCGTCCAGATCGCGGACGGCGAACAGCTGAGTGGTGACCGCGTGGCGGTCCTTGGTGCCCGCCCACCGCACGCGCTCGCGGCTCATCCCGACGGTGTTGGCGAGTTCGCGGGCGAAGTCGTTGGTGTCCCACTCGTGGAGGGTCGCACGCACCACGAGCCACGGGTAGTCGCCGGTCGGCGCGTCCGCCGGCTGGGTGTCGAACGCTTCGAGTTCGCGCACGCGGAAGTCCGCCGGGGAGTCCCGCAGCCGGCCGCCAGTGCCGTCGCTGTCGCTCGCGTAGTACGCCATCCCGACGGCGCGCTCGATGGGGTGTGCCTCGCGCATCAGAACAGCGAGAGGTCGCCCGTGATCTGGTCGACGTCGGCGTCGGGCGCGGGCCCGATGGCGAGCGCCGTCGGCGTCCCCGGCTCCAGTTGGGTGCGGCCGGCGTCCGAGATGAGCCCCGTGGGCAGCCCGGCGCGTTTGGCTTCCTCGGAGCGCTCGTAGAGCTCGCGCTCGCTGCCGACTTTCACCACGACTTTCGTCTGCCCCTCGTCTTTCCACCGGCGGACGGCGCGATCGTCGGTGTACTCGTAGGCGTTCAGCGAGGCGTGGGCGACCTGCGCGGCGAGCTTTCCCTGCCCCATTCCGATGTCCGTGCGGGCGGCGATGACCTGTTTCATGGCCGGACGGACGGCCGGCTCCGGCATAGCCCTGGCTACTCGCGGCCGAAACCACTACGTCGGTCCACCCTGCAGCATTCGGCATGGCTCCCCGCACGCCCTTCCTCCACCCCCGCGAGTATTTCGACCAGCACGGCTTCGACCTGCGGCCGGCGGCCGTCGTCGCCGGCGTCGCGGCGCTCTCGCTCGCGCTCGTGCTCATCGGCTTCGGCGTCCTGCTCTCGAACAAACTCGCCGCCGCCGGCGGAGCCGACGCCGCCAGCACCATCTGGCCCCTCGTCGGGGCGTCCATCGTCGGCCTCGTGTTGGCGATGGCCGTGGGGTGGGTGCTGATCGCGGGCGTCCTCCACGTGTTCGCGCGCGCCATCATCGGCCACGACGGCCGGTTCACGGAGACGTTTGCGATCGTGGGGTGGGGGACCGCGCCGACAGCGCTGACCGGACTGGCACTGTTCGTGGCGCTCGCGGTCGCCGTCGACGGCGCAACCGTGTCCTCGCCGGAGCTGTTCCTCGAACAGTTCCAGGCGACCCTCCAGCAGACCAGCGCCGTCCGGACCGCGATCTCGTTCGCGGTGGCGGGCTGGCAGACGTACCTCTACGCCCACGGTCTCGCGGTGGCCTTCGACGACGACTCGGAAGCACCGTGGCTGGCGGGCGGCGTGATCGCCTACGGCAGCTGGCTGTTGACCCTGTTCTGAAACCTTTAGGCATCCCGAGCACACTGTTCGGGTATGATACTCTCCGACCAGGACATTCTCGCACGCCTGGCGGACGGTGACCTCGCCATCGAGCCCCTGGAGGACGTCGACCTCCAGGTGCAGCCGGCGAGCGTCGACGTCCGTCTTGGCCGGCGGTTCCTGGAGTTCGAGCGCGCCAACGTCCCCTGTATCCATCCGAACCGCGAGGACGAAGTCGATGAGTACGTCACCGAGACCGTCGTCGAGGACGGCGACGAGTTCATCCTCCACCCCGGGGATTTCGTGCTCGGCACCACCAAAGAGCGCGTGGAGGTGCCCCGGGACCTGGTTGCGCAGGTCGAGGGGCGGTCCTCGCTGGGCCGCCTCGCCGTGGTGGTCCACGCCACGGCCGGTTTCATCGACCCCGGGTTCAACGGGCGGGTGACGCTTGAACTCTCGAACCTCGGGAAGGTGCCGGTGGCACTCACCCCCGAGATGCGCATCAGCCAGCTCGTGTTCACGGAACTCACCAGCCCCGCCGACCGGCCGTACGGCGACGAGCGCGGGTCGAAATACCAGGACCAGGACGGCCCACAGGCCTCCCGCATTCGGGGGGACCGCGAGTTCGGGGGGACACAATGAAGTTCATCGAGGAGGTCGTCGTCGAGGAGTTCCTGCCGACGTTCCGGTCGCTGCTGGCGGCCGACCTGCGGGAGCGCGGGCTCACCCAACACGAGGTCGCCGAACTGCTCGGGGTCAGCCAGTCAGCGGTCTCGAAATACGCCCACGGCGACGTGACCACCGACGACGAGATCGCCGCTGACGACCGCGTCCAGGAACTCGTCGAGCGCACCGGCAGCGGGCTCGCAACCGGCAACGTCTCCCAGGTGCAGGCGCTCGTGGAGGCCGAGGTTCTCGTGCGGGAGCTGTCCACGAGCAGCGACATCCTGGCCGAGCGCCACGAGGCCGCCAACCCCGCGCTGGCCGACTACGACGGCGATTTCACCGTTCACGACGCGGACAGCGAGGTGCGGGTGCGCGAGCACGTGTTGTCGTCGGTGCGCCGTGGGGTGCGCATGCTCGAACGCACCAGCGGCTTCGCCACCCAGATCCCGGCGGTCGGCGCGAACCTCGTGGAGTGTACGCCCGAGGCGGACACCGTCGAGGACGTGGCCGGCGTGCCGGGTCGGGTGCTGGACGTGATGGGACGCACCGAGATCCCAGCGGAGCCCGAGTTCGGCGTGAGCGCGTACGTCGCAACGGTGTTGTTGGACGCGCGCGCCGCCGGTGTGGACGCCCACGCCGCGCTCAACATCGCGTACAGTGCGGACACGGTCGCCGCGCTCGCGGACGCAGGCTACGCCGTGGTCGAGTTCGAGCCGGAGGGAGAGTCGACGACCGACGACCACCACATCCGGGACGCGGTCCGGGACGCCGACGCCGTGGACGTGCTCTATCAGACCGGTGGCTACGGCGTCGAACCGATCGTCTACGTGCTCGCGGAGAACGCGCCGGACGCGGTGCGGATGGCCCGCGGCCTACTCTGAGGCCGCCGTCGCGAGCCCCGCCGGACCGCCGGACGGCTGCACGTCGATGCGGTCGCCGATCGGCGCGAACGCGGGCGCGTCGACGGCGTGGGTGGCGAGCAGCGCAACCGCAACCGGAAGGGTCACTGCGCCGCGGTCACCCGTGGATTCGGCGGCGAACCGCCACCCGCCGTCGGTGCACGTGATGCTGCTGGCGAGGTCCGCGGCGGCGACGGTCGCAAGCGCTTCGCCCGGCGTGGCGTCGGTGGTCACGAAGTCGACGCGGTCGGCGGCGTCGCTGAGGATCGCCTCCTGGGCCGCCGGCGCGAGGTGTTCGTCCAGGGCGTCGGCGGCACAGGACAACAACACCATCGAGAGATCGTCGACGTCGGTGGTCGCCTCCGCGGCGGCGAAATACCCGTCGAGCACGGCGCGCTCGGCGGCGTCGCGGTCGGCCGCTGACAGCGCCTCGAACACCGCGCCGACGATGTCGTGGCAGATGTCCGAGCGGTCCGGGCCGTCGGTCGGCGACGGCACGGGCGCGCCGTGGACGACCAGGTCGTATTGGGGGGCCCAGGGGTCGTATCGCGCCAGCGTCTCCCGGTACGCGGTCGCCAGCGAGAGCGCGTCGGCTGCCGTGTCGCGGTCGGCGAACCGAAGCCCCGCCACGGGGAACGGTTGCTCGCCGGTCCGCGCACACGCAACGACGAATCTGCCGTCCGACTCCGCGAGGCCTTCCAGCCGGTCGCGGATGGTAGCGAGGTCGGTTCCAACCATTGTCACTCCTCGACGACGATCGTGCCTTCCATCCCGAGGTTCTTGTGGGGGATGCAGTAGTACTCGTGCTCGCCGGTGGTTTCGAACGTGTGGACGTACGATTCGCCCTCGGTGACCGCGCCCTTGCCGTTCGCCCAGCCGGTCTTGGCCGCGTCCTGGCTGTCGAAGCCGCCGGACGCCCAGTACGTTGCGTCCGCAGGGATGTCGTCCTCGTAGGCCGTGACTGAGTGCGCCTCGCCGTCGGCGTGTGTCCACGCGACGGTGTCCCCGGCGGACACGGTGAGCTCCGCGGGATCGTACGCGACCGCGTTCATGTCGATCACGTGGTCGGCGTCATCGGGGACGCCGGAGACGACGTTCGGCCCGCCGCTCAGCTCGGGCTGGGAGTCGCCCTCACCACTGGATGCGGCGTCGCCGACCGGGGCCGCGCTGGCGTCGCCCGCCACCGCGAACTGCGCCCGCAGGGACGCCCGCCGCACCACGGAGACGTCGCCGGTCCCGGACTCCAGGCCGCTGGCGTACGTCTCGAACGACGACTCGAACGCCTCGTAGGCGTCGTGGTCGGCCTCCTCCAGCGGTTCGTGTGCGCGCGCCCCCTCGAAGTCACGGAGCGCGCCCCGAGCCACGGCCGCCGCCGCCGCCGTGAGGTCGCCGCCCGCGTTCCCGATCACGTCGTAGACCGCGGTCCTGGACTGCGCGCCGAAGCCGGTCGCGGCGTCGAACACGCTCCCGCCGTCGCTCGCCGTCGAGGACACGCCAACCAGCGCCTCCTCGAAGGCGTGGTAGGTTTCCTCGTTGCTGGCTTCGACGGCCTCGTGGAACCCGCCCGCGCCGCCCTCGAAGTAGGCCATCGCGTCGTCGGCGACCGTCGCCGCGCGCGTCCGGTCGTCCAGCGCCGCCACGCCGGCGGCGTCGAACGCGCGGGCGGTGATGGTGACCGATTCGCCGCCCGCGACCCGCGCGGTCGGCGCGATCTGCGCCGCGAACTCCGCGAGCGCGGATCGCGCGCCGTCGAGGTGCGTCGTCACTGCATCGTCGTTGCCGTTCCGCATCGCCGCCGGCAGCGCGCCCACGTGTTCGTCCTCGAACGTCTCGTAGAGGGATTCGCTGGTGGATTCGAGGGTCTCGTGTGCGCCCAGCTCGTCGCGCTCGAAGCGCTTGAACATGGCTTCGACGCTCGCGGCGGCGCGCTCGGCGTTGCCGCGATGGTACTGCTCGCGGGCGTCGCCGAGCAGCGCGCGGAGGAACCCGGTCTCCAGGATGACCGCTTCGGTGTCCGTGGTCAGCGCCTTGATGCCGGCGACCAGGTTGGTGTCGACCTGCGAGAGCGCATCCGAAACGCCGCTGCCGGCGGTGATCGCTTCCTGGAGCGCTTCCACGCCGCCCTCGAAGCCCTCGTAGGCGTCGTGGTCGGTCTCTTCGAGGGGTTCGTGGGCGGCCGCGCCTTCGAAGTCTTCGAGCACGCTGATCGCCATCGATGCGGCCGCGTCCGACGCGCCGGCGTCGGCGACCCACGCGGCGTCCTGGGCGCGCGCCCGGTACGCCGACAGCACGGCGGCGTGCCCGAAGTCCGACGACGGGCCACCCATCGCGTTGAGCGCGGCGGCGTCGTACGCGCGGGACTGGAGGCTAGCGATGTGGCCCGCTTCGGTGCCGGTGGTGTCGGCGATCGCGTACGCACCGTCGACGGCCGCCGACACGGCAGTGGCGGCGGCGGAGTTCGCGTCGTCGGCGTTGCCGCGCTGTCCGGCCGACAGGGTGTCCCCGAGCCCGCTCTCGAAGGACTCGTAGGCGTCCGTGGCTGCGGACTCCATGGCCTCGTGGGCGGGCGCGGTTTCGAACGCCGAGAGGGCGGTGTTGGCGGCGACCGCGGCGGCGTCGGCCTGACCGGCGGCGGCGAGCGCGCGCGCGGTCGCGGCGTGGTCGGCGAACGCCAGCGCGTCCAGGGCGTGCATCGCGGTCTCCCCGACGAGGCGCTGTTGGGCGTCCCGCAGGTTCGCGGCGGCGGATTCGGCCTGCTCGATCGCACTGGCGCTGTCACCCTCCCTGAGCGCGTCCCGGACGCCGATCGCGGCCTGCTCGAAGCCCTCGTAGGCGCTCTCGCTGGTCGTTTCGAGGGTCTCGTGGGCACCGTGTTCGCCGCCGGCGTTCTCGAAGTCCTGTTCGAACGTGGTGGCGGCGAGCTGTGCGCCCACGTCGGACGCGCCGTGTGCGCCCAGCGCGGCGGCGTCCGCGAGGCGCGCACGGTAGACGTTCCACTGGGCGGCCACGGCGGCGTCGACGCCGACGTCGTCGCCTCCGTCGTCACCGCTGCCGGCGTCGGCCGCCGTCGTCGCGTCGCCGTCGGTCGTGCCTCCCGAGTCGCTGCAGCCGGCGAGTCCGACTGCGGCGAGTGCTGCCCCCGTTGCCTGTAGGAATTCTCGTCGTCGCTGCATAGGGTTTAGGGCAACCTAAAGATTCAAAAGACGTTCGGTTTTTGGCTCACCAAAAATAGTGTACGTCAGCGCGCTCTCACCCTACGCGCCACCACTCATACCGCCCCTGATTCGCTCCTCTGCCGCCCGCAGGGCGGCCTCCCGGTCGAACTCTTGGATGCACTCCTCACGGGCAGCATTCTCTGCTTCTGACAGGTCACGCGCGTGTGCTGTGATGTTCGGCACCGCCCGTACCACGTTGTCGATGATCGGCACCGACGCCGCCTGCGCGGACCGCGACAGCGGGTTCAGGTCGATCACCAGCTCCGTCTTCCCCATCTCGGCCAGCGCCGCCGCCCGATCCCCGTCCTCCAAGGGCACCAACACCACGTCGGCGTCGTAGATCCCGTCGCTGTCGACGGTCGCGCGCTCGTGGTCCAGCCCCGGGATCCGCGCGTCCGCCTTCGTCCCCAACACCCCACTCGCGCCGTGCTCGCGCAAGTGGTCCGCGATCCGCTCGACGCGCTCCTCGGTCCGATTGAACAGGTTCACCGCCAGATCCGCGCCGGTCGCCGCCGCCAACGCCACGAGCGCGTCGGGCACGAGCGCGGCCACGTTCCCGTTGACCGACACCACCGGGTGGTCCGCAGTCAACAACTGCGCGGCGGCCGCCCGCTCGGCGGCGTCCGCGCTGGGGATCGTTTCCTCGCCCAACAGGTAGTCGTACGCCTCCCCGCGGCCCTGCGCGATCAACCCCTGTCGGCTCGTGATACCGTCGTCCACCCCGTCCTCGATCCGGTGGCGGGTCACCAGCGAGTCGTGTCGCGGGTGGTCCTCGGGAATCTCGGTCATACCCCACCAACACCGTTGGCGGGCAAAAATCGCCCGCTCTCACCGCAGCGACGCGCCACCGTGATGGATCGCACACGACGCCGCGTCGTACCCCGCGTCGCTCAACCCCGTTCCGAGCGCGAACACCGTCCGCCCGAGCATCGCCATCGCGGCCTCACCGCCAGCCGCCTGGACCGCCGCGATGGCGTCCGCGACCGCCGCATCCACCAGCCCCGCCGCCCGCGCGAACCGCCGCGACGCCGCGACGAACTCGGCCACCGTCGGATCCGCGCGCAGCGCCGCCAGCGCGTCCGCACCGGCCGCCGACAGCGCGTCCGTCTCCCCACCGATCACGTCACTGGTCGACAGCCCGCCGAACGACACGTACTCGATGCGCCCGCTCGCCGGCACCCCGTCCAGGCTGCCGTGGGGCGGCGCTCCCGGCTCCACCCGAACGGGAAGCCCACCGCGCGCCTGCGCCACCACGTCGCCAAGCCCCGTGCCCGCCTCGGCGTCAGCCACGTGGGCCACCTGCACCAACTCGTTCTCCGAGCACCCACACCCGAACACCTCGTTGGCCGCCAACGCCGCCGCCAGCGCGGTCGCACCCGACACGCCGAACCCCGCACCCAGCGGCAGCGGCGTCTCCGCGGTCACGCGCGCGGTCACGCCAAGCGCATCGAGGACGCCCCGCACGCTTGCGATCTCCGTCGGCGTTCCGTTCAACACCACGCCCGTGTTCTCGGCCCGCGTCACGGTGACGGTGACGCCCGCAGAGAGCGCGACTCCCGCACCCCGAGACCCCGACGCGACCGCCGCCTCGGTCGCGCCCGTGTCCACGCTGAAAAACCCCGTCACGTGCCCCGGCGCGAACGCGACCGCCGACTCACCGTCGCTCATTGCACCGCTCTCGGCGACGCGGCACTGTAAGCATTACAGTCTCGGCACGCGCCCCTCACTCCTCGGCCTGTGCGTCCCGGACCCCCGGTACGGTCTCTCTGACGGCGTCCACCCCGGCCTCGTGTACCAGATCCCCGACCACGATCGTGTCCGCGTGTGCGCCCATCCGGTACGCCGCGTCGTAGCCGTCGATCCCACCACCATAGAACACGGCCGCGTCGTCGACCCCGCCGGCGGCCGCCTCGACCACCGCCGGATCCCCCAGCGTCCCCGAATACTCCACGTACACGACCTCCTGGCCGAGCAACCGCTCAGCCACGGTGGCGTACGCCCCCACCTCGTCGGCGTCCAACCCGCAGTCCGCGCCGGTGTACTCGGCCACGCTCGCGTCGGGGTTCATCACGATGTACGCCTCCGTCGTGGTGCGCTCCCAGTCGAGGTCCGCGATCCGCACCCACTCCTTGTGCGCGCCCGTGATCCAGAACGGATCCCCGGCGTTCAACACCACCGGCACGAGATAGCCGTCCAGGGCTTCGTCCTCGACGACGACGGCGGGGTTCGACGGCTCCTGATACAGCGGCACCTCGTGTGTCCGACACGCGTCGATGACGCGGCGCATCTTCTCGGTGGTCACGTCGAGTGTTCCGCCGATCTCGATCGCGTCCGTGCCCGTCTGCGCGATGTCGTCGAACGTCTCACCGTCCACCAGCGACTTGTCCGGATCGATCTTGAGGACGTGATCCCAGTCCGCCCACGGCGCAGTCATATCTACGGCGTTCCCGTGGCGTCCGCAAAACCCCTTCGATGCGCCCATTCACCTCCGAAACGGCGGAACACGGGGCCACGTGGGCGGCCCACGGCCAGGGCTCAGCCGTGAATACCCATCGCTTCGATCTGCTCCTGGTAGCGGTTCCGGATGGTGACCTCCGTCACCTGCGCGACGTCGGCGACCTCGCGTTGGGTCTTCTTCTCGTTGCACAGCAGGCTCGCGGCGTAGATGGCTGCGGCCGCGTATCCGGTGGGTGACTTCCCCGAGAGCAGTCCCTCCTCGGCGGTCGTCTCGATGATCTCGTTGGCTTTCGATTGGACCTCCTCGGTGAGTTCGAGTTCAGAACAGAACCGCGGCACGTACTTCTTCGGATCGACCGGCTTCATCTCCAGGCCGAGCTCCTGGGAGATATACCGATACGTGCGCCCGATCTCCTTGCGCTCGACCCGGGATACCTCCGAGATCTCTTCGAGGCTGCGCGGAATGCCTTCCTTCCGGCAGGCCGCGTACAGCGCGCTCGTGGCGACGCCCTCGATGGATCGACCCCGGATCAGGTCCTCTTTGAGCGCGCGCCGGTAGATGACTGATGCGACTTCCCGCACCGACCGGGGCACGCCGAGCGCCGACGCCATCCGGTCGATCTCCGAGAGCGCGAACTGGAGGTTGCGCTCGCCGGCGTCTTTCGTTCGGATTCGTTCCTGCCATTTCCGCAGTCGGTGCATCTGCGAACGTTTCTTCGAGGAGATAGAGCGGCCGTAGGCGTCCTTGTCCTTCCAGTCGATCGTCGTGGTCAGTCCCTTGTCGTGCATCGTCTGGGTCGTCGGCGCGCCGACGCGGGACTTCTCCTGTCGCTCCTGGTGGTTGAACGCCCGCCACTCCGGACCGGGATCGATCTGCTCTTCTTCGACGACGAGGCCACAGTCGTTGCAGACCAATTCCGCGCGGTCCGAACTCTTCACGAGGTTATCCGAGCCACACTCCGGGCACTCCCGCACCCCCTCCTCGGAGTCCTCCTCCTCCTCCTGCTTTGCCGCCGTTTCTCGCTCCCGCTGGCGGGTGGACCGTGTCATCGCATTTTTATATTAGTGTCGCGCACACTCATAAATCCATTGGCAGTATTGAGCGGTCTTCAATCCAACACAATACCACGCGGTTGTCGGCGAGAACGACTGGCTCAGCCGCGTTTCCCCGCGCCAGGCACGCCGCCCCGAACAGTAACCCATAAACGGGACGCGGGGTGACCTGACTTCAATGCCAGTCGTCGAGTGCGACATCCAGACCGCCCGCGCGGCGTTGGCCGACGCCGGCGCATCGTTCAGCGACGGGAACTCCGAGCACGAACTGTGGCACGCCGACCTCGGGGACGCCCACGCCGTCGCCTACGCGGACAAACTCGTCGTCCAGGGGGGGTCGCCCACTGACATCACGGCCGTCGTCCAACCCGACCGCGGCGGCCGCGTGCACGCCTACTTCGACGGCGCAAGCCGCGGGAACCCCGGCCCCGCCGCGGTCGGCTGGGTGCTCGTCTCCGGCGACGGCGGCATCGTCGCCGAGGGCGGCGACACCATCGGCCGCGCCACCAACAACCAGGCCGAATACGACGCCCTGATCGC
Organism: Halobacterium salinarum DSM 3754; assembly: GCF_008124605.1. Classification (GTDB taxonomy): domain Archaea; phylum Halobacteriota; class Halobacteria; order Halobacteriales; family Halobacteriaceae; genus Halobacterium; species Halobacterium salinarum. Next base: position 417,313 of record NZ_VRYN01000002.1, on the reverse strand, counting down.
CGCCCTGGAAGCCGCCGCCGACTTCGGGTTCGACGACATCGAACTCCGGGGGGACTCCCAGCTCGTCGAGAAACAGCTCACCGGCGCGTGGGACACCAACGACCCCGACCTCAGGCGGAAACGAGTGCGCGCCCGCGAACTGCTCACGGGGTTCGACGACTGGTCGATCACCCACGTGCCACGGGCGACCAACGAGCGCGCCGACGCCCTCGCCAACGAGGCCCTCGACGATGCCTGAGCTGCCAGCCGACGCGGCCGCCGAGGCACAGCGACTCACGCGGCTCGCCCGCGACGCCACCGACCCCGCCGCCGCCGACGCCTACCGCGACCGCCGCGACGAACTGCTCGCCGACCACGGCTTCCTCGCGCGGGTCCGTGACGCCGACGCGACGCTGGTCTGCTATCCCACCGACTGGCTCACCGACGGCACCGTCCACCCCGGCGACATCGACGACCCCGACCGCGCCGTCGAACGGTCGCTCGCCGGCGGCGGCGAACAGGGCGACTACGAGCACGCCGCCGCCCGCAACGCCGCCATCGTCGACCGCGTTGCGGCCGCCCACGACGACGTGCACGCCCAGAACGCGGCCGCGTTCGCGGCGTTCATGAACAACCACTACGCGCGCCCCATGGACACCGCGACCGACGCGGAGCGCACGCGGTTCCGCGAGGAGTTCTTCCCCCGGAACGCGTGGCCCAGCGCCGACCAGCGCGCCGCCATCGAGGCGTCGCTTGCGATCATCGACGACATCGCAGCCACCACCGACGAGGACACGGCGTAACGCCGCTGCTGGGGGTGTGGTGTGTGCTGGAAAAACTGCCTGGGGATGCCCAGTCCTCAGTCGTCGGCGACGATGGTCTCGACGCGCTCGCGGCGGTCGGCGTCGGCGACGAACTTCGAGAGCGTCCATTCGAGGTCGTCGACGACCGCGTCGAAGCCCTCGTTGGTGAGCGCGTACTCGTTGGTCCGTTTGTCCAACTCGGACTTCTCGACGAGGCCCTTGTTGACGAGATCGTCGAGGTTCGGGTACAGACGGCCGTGGTTGACCTCCTCGCCGTAGTACTCTTCGAGCTCGCGCTTGATTGCGAGACCGTATCGGGCTTCCTCGCCGAGGACGGTCAGGATGTTCTTCTGGAACGCGGTCAGGTCACGTGCGTCACTCCGTGCATCGGGTTGCGCCTCTGACATAGCTGAAGTGAAGTGGCCCGGACATTTAAACACTTCTCACCTGACTCCCCGTTTCGCGGCCGAACGGCGATACGAAAACCCTTTTTCGGCGCGCCCCACACCTCCAACAGCATGGCAAACCTCTGGGAAGACCTCGAAACCGGACCCGACGCTCCGGACGTCATCTACGCCGTCGTGGAGTGTCTCAAAGGCGAGCGGAACAAATACGAATACGACAAAGACATCCCGGGCGTGGTGCTTGACCGCGTGCTGCACTCGAACGTCCATTACCCGTCGGATTACGGGTTCATCCCGCAGTCGTACTACGACGACGGCGACCCCTTCGACGTGCTCGTGCTCGTCGAAGACCAGACGTTCCCCGGCTGCGTCATCGAAGCGCGCCCGGTCGCGCTGATGGAGATGGACGACGACGGCGAGCAGGACGACAAGGTCATCGCCGTCCCCGAGGAGGACCCCCGCTACGACGACGTCGAGGACGTCGACGACCTCACCGACCAGCAGAAAGCCGAGATCGCGGAGTTCTTCGAGACGTACAAGAACCTCGAAGCGGACAAGGAGACGGCGGTGCTCGGTTGGGGCGACGCGCAGGCCGCCAAAGACGCCATCGAGCACGCTCAAGACCTCTACGACGAGCAGTTCGCGTAACGCCACCCCCGGCGTATTATTCCGGCGCATCTCCCTCCCAGCGCGGATTTGTCAAGCGCATGGACGATTACTTGAGGCGTGCAGCCGTACGTTCAGTCGCAATGAGCACTGACACTCCCACGGTCGGCGTCGACCATCCCACGGTCGTCCCACTGAACTTCGACGCTGACGCCGCGGACACCGCCGACGCCGACGCGGACACCGATCACACCCACTGACCCGGGATAAGCTACTTAACGGTTCGCGGTGACTCTCGCCCACATGCTCCCTGAGGTGGGCCTCCTCGCGCCACGCTCCCTGGCAGTGCTCGCCGGCGTCGCCGCCGCCGTCGGCGGGATCGGCGCATACGTCGTCCGTCTCCTGATCCGCCGGCGGCGGGCGGCCACCACCACCAACGACGACTACGCGCGACTCCGCGACGCCATCGCCTCCGTCGAATCCGTCGCGTTCGTCGTCCCCGAGAACCCCAGCGTCGACGCGCTCGCCGCCGCAACCGGGCTCTGTGACCTCTGCGAAGAATGGGGTGTCACGGGACGCGTGTTCGCCGAAGGCGACGTCACGAGCGACGACGCCAAAGCCTTCTGCAACCTCTTCGACCTCACGCTCGGCATCGCCGACGACCCACTCGACGACTACGACGGCGCCGTCGCGGTCGGCGGCGGCGGCACCGTTCCGTCGTTCGCCAACCAGCCGCCGGTCGTCGCGGTGATCCGCCACCGCCCCGCGGCCGTCGACCACCCACTCGTCATCACCGGCAGCGACGCCGGTGCGACCGCGACCATCGTCTCCCGGTTCTTCGAGCGCGCCAACCACACCCCCGACCAGGACGTCGCAACCGCCCTCCAGCACGGCATCCGAGCCGCCACCCGGGAGTTCCGCCGCGTCCGGTCGGCCGACGACTTTCGGGCGGCGACGTTCCTCGAAGAGTTCGTCGACCAGGGCACCATCGACACGCTGCGCGCCCCCGGCATGAGCGGGGAGACCTTCGACGTGATCGGGGCGGCCATCGAGAACCGCGAACGCCGCGCCAGCTTCGCGGTCACGAACGTCGGGTCCGTCCCCGCAGTCAGCTCCCTCGAGGAGGCCGCCGACACCCTGTTGCGCCTCGACGGCGTGTCGTCGGCGGCCGCCTTCGGCGTCCACGAGGACACCGTCGTGACGGCGTGTCGCGCCGACGACGTGCGCACGAGCGCCATGGACGTGTTGGCGTCGGCGTTCGACCACCCCGAGGGCCTCGGCGGGGACACCGACACCGCCACCGCGCGCGTCCCACTCGGCCTGTTCAGTCGCGTCAGCGCCGACCGCAGGGCGACCCTCGACGACCTCATCGACGCCAGCACCCGGAAAGCGTTGTTCTCGGCGTTCGAACACGCGTAGCCGCCGTTCGTCCCTGGAAACCAACGTTTTAGTGGCGGAGCGGAGACGGTTCGGTATGGGTCTGTTCGACCGACTTCGCGGAAGCGACGCTGGCCGGGTTGCGTTCGTTGGTATCGACGGCGTGCCGTTCAGCCTCATCCGCGATCATCCCGATACGTTCCCGAACCTCCACGACGCGATGGCCGCGGGGTCGGGCGGCGCTATCGAGAGCATCGTTCCCCCGGAGTCCAGCGCCTGCTGGCCCTCGCTGACGACCGGCGTCAACCCCGGCGAAACCGGCGTCTACGGCTTCCAAGACCGCGAAACCGGGAGCTACGAGACGTACGTCCCCATGGGACAGGACGTGCAGGCGACCCGCGTCTGGGATCGCGTCACCGACGCCGGCCGCGACGCCACCGTGATGAACGTCCCGGTGACGTTCCCGCCCCAGCGCAACGTCCAGCGCATGAGCTCGGGGTTCCTCTCCCCGGACATCGAGAAGGCCGCCCACCCCCCCGAGTTCGCGGACGCCCTCGAAGCCACCGACTACCGCATCGACGTGAACGCGAAACTCGGCCACGACGACGACAAAGCCGCGTTCATCGAGGACGCCCATGAGACCATCGACGCCCGCCAGGAGGCGTTCCTGGAGTACATCGACGCCGACGACTGGGACCTCTTTTTCGGCGTGTTCATGTCCACGGACCGCGTCAACCACTTCCTGTTCAAGGACTACGAGGAACACGGCGACAACGAGGCGGCGTTCTTCGAGTTCTACGAGAAAGTGGACCGCTACATCGGCGAGATCCGGGCGGCGATCGCCGACGACGTGACCCTCGTGGTCGCCTCCGATCACGGGTTCACCAGCGAGGACTACGAAGTCCACTTGAACTCGTGGCTCGCCGACCAGGGCTGGCTGTCCTTCGACAGCCCCGATCCGGAGGGGCTCGGCGACATCAGCGACGACACGCAGGTGTACTCGTTCATCCCCGGGCGGTTCTACCTCAACCGCGAGGGCCGCGAACCCCGCGGGAGCGTCGCCGCCGACGACGCCGACGCGGTGCTTGCGGAAGTCAGCGACGCGCTGACCGCGCTCGAATCGCCGGACGGCCGGCAGGTCGTCGATCGTGTCGTCGAGGGCGACGCCGTCTTCGACGGCGACCACGACGCCATCGCGCCGGACCTGGTCGCCATCCCGAACCACGGCTTCGACCTCAAAGCCGGGTTCTCGACGCCCGGCGACGTGTTCCGCCACGGCCCCCGCAACGGCATGCACTCCTTCGAGAACGCGACGCTGGTCACCGACGCCCCCGACGTGTCGATCCCGTCGTCGACGAACCTCTACGACATCGCGCCGACGCTGCTCGACCTCATGGACGTCCAGTACGACAGCCGCGAGTTCGACGGCGACACCCTCGTGACTGCCGACGACTGACCGTCGCTGTCTGCGATCAGATCAGGTCGTCGAGCTCGTCCGCCTGGAAGTTCTCCGTCTCCTGTTCGGCCTCGACCTCCTTGCTTGCCTCCTTGGCCCGGTCCATGAACTCCTGGAGGCGCTGGCTCCGGGAGATCCCCGCGAGCAACACCAGCACCGCGATCTTATCCGAGTCCAAGGGGAAGTCGCCGCCCCGCACTTGCATGCTGCGGGTCTCGTCTTCGACCCACGTCCGCGCCTTCTCGACGCCCTTCCGGGAGACGCGCTCGCTTTCCCCCGCGGCGACCACCAGCGCCGCGCCGGCCTCCGTGGTCTGTGGCACGCTCATTCCCGACAGCAAGGCCTTGCGCGCCGTCGAGGTGATGGTGTTGATGTTCTCCCCGGCGTCGGCGGCCGCCTCGGCGGACGCGAACCCGATCGCGGACATCTCCCCGGACTGCAGCGTGTTGATCACCTCACTGGAGTCCACGACGCTCTCGCCGACGCCCTCGATGTTCTCCCCGGCCGCCAGCAGGATGCCCACGCGTCTGGCGATCCGGCTGTTGATCTCGTCGAACGCCTCGGTGACGCTGTCCCCGGTCGACCGCCACGCGTCGTTGTCCACGAGCAGCGTGGAGTCGGCCTCCCTGACGAGCGTCTTCAGCGACCGGCCGGCGTTCGCCTGATAGATGCCGCCCTCGTCACGGCCGGGCAGGATCCCCAGCGCGTAGACGGGGATCTCGTAGACGCGCTGGAGTTCTTTCACCAACACCGGCGCGCCCCCCGATCCGGTGCCGCCGCCAAGCCCCGCGATCACGAAGATCGCTTCGGTGTGTGGGTCAACGACCCCGTCCAGCCCGCCCATGACCTCCCGGACGTCGTTGGTCATCACCTCCGCGCCGAGTTCGTTGTCGGCGCCGACGCCGTGTCCTTTGACGCGCTCCTGACCGATCAGCATCGTGTCGATGTCCAGCCCTTCCAGATCCGTCTTCGCGGTGTTGACGGCGAGCGTTCCGCGAACGGCACCGTACTCCGCGCGCTGGTCCTCGGCGAGGAGGGCTTCGGTCACCTTACCGCCGGCTTGACCGACGCCGATGAGGGCGGCCTTCATATGTCACGGGATTCACGGCATCCGTATCAACGTTGTGCCCGCAGGTGACATGTGTGGCCGCAACACACGACCAGACACCGGGAGCGCAGTGTCCTTGACCCTCGGGGTCGTACCGGCGTGCGTGTTCACCGACGAGATCCAGACGCCCGCGGAGACGACCGCCGACGCGGTCCGGGCGCAGTACGAGGCAACGCTCGCCGACGTCATCGAGACCGTCGGCTCGGACGCCGTCGCCGCCCACGCCGACATCGACGCCGACACGGTCGCCGCGCTCGCAGCCGGCGATTCGCCCACGCTGACGGTCACCGAGGCGGCCGACATCCTGGCCGCCAGCGACGACTACCCGCCCGCGGACACCCTCCAGGCCGAACTCCAGGACCACGTGATGTTGCAGATGAGTTCCGCCGTGCTCGACGTGGACGCGCTGGCGCGCGGCCTCGACGGCGACCACGACGCCAAACCCCTCCAGCAGAAACTGGAGGGCCGCCAGCCCATGACCCTCGCGGAGTACGCGCGCATCCACCGCTACGTCGCCGCCCAGAACCCCTACTGATGCGGGTCGCAATCCTGGGCTGTGGCTACGTCGGGTGCGCGCTCGCGCGCCGTCTGCTCGCCGCCGGCCACGACGTTGTCGGCGTGTGTCGCTCCCCGGACAGCCTCGACGCGGTCCGGGAGACCGGCGCGACCGCGGTGCGCGCCGACGTCACCGATGCCGCGTCGCTGGCCGCGGTCCCGGACGCCGACGCGGTGGTGTTCGCGGCGTCGTCCGGCGGCCGGGGGGCCGACGCCGCCCGCGAGGTGTACGTCGACGGCCTGCGGACCGTCGTCGAGCAGTTCGGCGGCCGCGACGACCCTCCGGAGCAGCTCGTTTACACGTCCAGCACGGGCGTCTACGGCGACCACGACGGCGACTGGGTGGACGAGGAAACACCCCTCGATCCGACCACCGAGAAGACCGCGGCGCTGGTGGACGCCGAGCGCGTCGCGCTCACCGACGCCTCCGAGCACGGCCTGGACCCCACGGTGGTGCGGTTCGCCGGCCTCTACGGCCCGGACCGGTATCGGCTGACCCGGTACCTCGACGGCCCGGTGACGGAGGGCTACCTGAACATGATTCACCGGGACGACGCCGCCGGCGTGGTGGCGTTCGCGCTCACCGACGCCGACGCGGACGTGCTGTTGGCGGTCGACGACGACCCCGTCTCGAAGTGGGCGTTCGCCGACTGGCTCGCCGACGAGGCGGGCGTCCCGCAGCCCGCCAAGCAGACCGTCGCCGAGCGCATCGCCGCCGGCGACCTCTCGACGCCCGCCGAGCGCCGACTGCGCACGAGCAAGCGCTGCTCGAACGCCCGCCTCACCGAGTTGGGGTATTCGTTCGCGCATCCGACGTTCCGGTCGGGGTATCAGGCCGCCATCCGGGCGCACGAACGCGGCGAGTACAAGTAACGCCCGGCCGAACTGCCGGCATGGCCACCGCCGACGCGACCTTCCAGTACAAGCAGCGATTCGGCGACGCGACCGCCCGCACCTACTTCCGGCGCGTGGGCGACTGTGCGGTCTCCAGCGTCGGCCTCGGCACGTACCTCGGCGCGCCGACGGCCGCCGTCGACGACGCGCTCTACGAGACGGTGCGCGCCGGTCTCACGGCCGGCGTGAACGTCATCGACACGGCCGTGAACTACCGCCACCAGCGCAGCGAGCGCGTCGTCGGGCGCGCGATCCGGGACAGCGAGATCCCCCGCGACGCCGTGTTCCTCGCGACCAAGGGCGGGTTCGTGCCGTTCGACGGCGCGCAGCCCGACGCCCCCGGCGAGTACGTTCGCCGTGAGTTCGTCGATCGCGGCGTCGTCGACGGCGACGACCTCGCGGCCGGCAGCCACAGCATCGCGCCCGGGTACATCGACGCCATGGTCGACCGGTCGCTGTCGAACCTCGGCGTGGACACCATCGACCTCTACTACGTCCACAACCCCGAAACCCAACTCGACGAGCGCCCCGCGTCGGCGGTCTACGACCACCTGGAAGCCACCTTCGAGCGCCTCGAACAGCGCGTGGCGGCCGGCGACATCACCCACTACGGGGTGGCGACCTGGGAGGCGTTCCGGGTGCCCGCCGATCACGACCACTACCTGGACCTCGGCGAGATCATCTCGCGGGCGCGCGCCGCCGCGAAGACCGTCGGGAACACGGCCACCCACCTGCGCGCCATCCAGGTGCCGTTCAACGTCTACATGGCCGACGCGTTCACCGTCGCCGCCCAGGAGGGCCCCGACGGCCCCCAGAGCGTGCTCTGGTACGCCCACGAGGCCGGCCTGAACGTGTTCACGTCGGCGAGCCTGGGGCAGGGCGAGGTGGTGTCCGGCATCCCCTCGGCGGTCGACACCCAACTGGCGGGGGAGACGCCCGCCCAGCGCGGGGTGAACTTCGCGCGCAGCGCGCCCGGCGTGACCAGCGCGCTGGCCGGCACCACCGACGCCGACCACGTCACGGAGAACGCCGACGCCGGCACGTTCGAGCCGCTGGGCGCGAACGCCTTCGACGCCATCTTCGAGTAGCGGCGCGCGTCGGTCGCCGGAACCCGAAGGGTTGTTGCTGCCCGCCGAGAAGCCGCCGTGTGGCCCCATCCAGCGACAGCGGCGCGCGCCGGCTCCCCCTGTTCGGCTCGCTGTGCGCGCTCGTCTTCCTCGTGAACTTCGGCCGGGTCGTGTTCGCGCCCCTCGTGGTGCCGCTCCAGGAGTTCTTCGTCGGGACGAGCAACGCCGCAGTCGGGCTGGTGGCGACGCTGGCGTGGCTGGGCAGCGCGCTCCCCCGGCTCCCGGCCGGCTACCTCCTCACGCGAGTCGCCCGCCATCGGGTCGTCCTCGGGACTGGCGGCCTGCTCACCGTCGCCTCGGGGGGGATGACGCTTGCGCCGACGATCGAGCTGGTGATGGTCGGCGCGCTGTTCGTCGGGCTGGCCTCGGGCGTCTACTTCGTCGCCGCGAGCCCCCTCGTGAGTGAGCTGTTCCCCGATCGCGTCGGTCGCGTCATCGGCATCCACGGCACGGCCTCGCAGCTCGCGGCCGCGGTCGCGCCGCTGCTGGTCGTCCGCGTGCTGCTCGTCCGCTACACGTGGCGTGCGCCGTTCTACCTGCTGTCGGCGGCCGCCGCCGTCGTCACGGTCGTGTTGTACGTCACCGCCGAGCGCGCCGATCTGCCCGACGCCGCTGGAGCCGACCGCGACCTCCTCGGGTCCGTCCGCCGCCAGTACCGTATCGTCGCGCTCGGCGTCGTCACCGTCGGCATTACCGGCCTCGTCTGGAACGGCTTTTTCAACTTCTACCCGAAATACCTCATCGAGACGAAAGGCGTCACCAAGCGCACCGCCAACCTCCTCCTGACGGTCGTGTTCGCCGCTGGCGTGCCGGCGTTCTGGTACACGGGCCGGCTCGCCGACCGGTTCCGCCACGTCCCGCTGATGCTCGCCATCCTCGGGTCGTTCGTCGTCACGCTGTTCGCGATCACGGTCGTCAACGCCACGCTCGCTGTCGCCGCCGTCTCGCTCTGCCTGGGGTACGCCATCCACAGCCTCTTTCCCGCCATCGACACCTTCCTGCTGGACAGCCTCCCCGACAGCGACCGCGGGTCGGCGTACGCCGGCTACAGCGCGTCGATGATGCTCGTGCAGGCGCTCGGCAGCGTCGTCGTGGGCACGCTTCGCGGGACCGGGTTCGCCTACGACACCATTTTCCGCACCGGCGCCGCCGGCCTGGGCGTACTCGCGGTCTGCCTCGTGGCACTGCAGTGGGCGGGGCGCTTGCCGCAGGGCGCAAGCTAATTCCCCTGCCGCCACTGCCGTCGACGTATGGACTACACCCAGGAGCGCGTGGCGACGCTCCACGACTACGGCGACGCCGACCCGCCCGCCCCGGCAGGCCGTGCCGCGGTCGTCGTCCCGATGACCGACCGCGAGTACGCCAGCCTCGCGACCGAGCGCGTCTTCTCGGAGCTTGAGCGCGTCGACCCCGCAGCGGTCGTCGTGCCGTTGCGCGCGCCCGCAGAGCGCGTGCCGGCGTTCCGGGAGTGGCTGGCCGGCTTCGACCTCGATCTCACCCTGCTCTGGTGCGACGGCCCCCGGGTCGAGGGACTGCTCGCCGACGCCGGCCTCGACGGCCCCCGAGGCAAGGGGCGTGACGTCTGGCTGGCGCTGGGCGTCGCGGCCCGCCACGACTTCGTCGTGCTCCACGACGCGGACACGGACACCTACGAGGCCCGGGACGTCAACAAGCTGCTGTTCCCGCTCGCCGACGGCTTCGACTTCTCGAAGGGCTACTACGCTCGCGTGGAGAACGACCGGCTCTACGGGCGGCTGTTCCGGCTGTTCTACACGCCGCTGGTGGCGGCGCTTGAGGACACCCACGACCACGACGTGCTCGATTTCCTCGGGTCGTTCCGGTACGCGCTGGCCGGCGAGTGTGGGCTCACCAGCGAGGCTGCGCGCGGACTGCGGGTGCAACGCGAGTGGGGCCTGGAGGTCGGCACCCTCGGCGAGGCGTTCCGGCTGGCGGGCGCGGCCGGCGTCGCACAGGTCGACCTGGGGCGGTACGAGCACGACCACCGCGCGGTCTCCGGCCCGACGGGGCTCTCGGAGATGAGCCGGGGGGTTGGCGCGGCGCTGCTGCGCGCCGTCGCGGACACCGGCGTCGACATCGCCTACGACACCGTCCGGGAGCGCTACCGCGAGCACGCCACCCGCCTCGTGGACGCCTACAGCGCCGACGCCGCGTTCAACGATCTCAGCTACGACGCCGAGCGCGAGCGCGACCAGATCACGACGTACGCACAGGCGGTGCAGCCGCCCGGCGCTGACACCCGACTGCCCGCGTGGTCGACGGTCTCGCTCACCCCCGGCGACGTGGCGGCGGCGGCGCGCGCCGACGCCGCCGACACCGAAGAGTGACCCGTCTTCGGGCAGCCACCGTGACACATGGACGGTGACGCACTGGCCGGCATCGTGGCGTTGTTCGGCGGCCTCACGCGGGCCGAACTCAGCACTGCGGTCCGCGAGCACGCGGGCCGGCACGGCGACGGAACCGAACACCCGGACGACGCCATCGACGCGGCACAGGACGCCTACGAACTGCTCGCGGTCGCCCACGACGGAACGACAGTGCTGGTCCCCGGGCCGACAGCGTTTCCGGAGCCGCCTGCGGGAGCCGAGGACCTGCCACACATCTTGGCGGACACCGAGCGCCGCACGGTCCCCGCAGCCGCCCGCGCCGACGCCGTCCGCCAGCGCCTCACCGCGGCGGCCGCCGACGCCGACCCGGGCAGCGAGCACGCCTGCAGGCTCGTCGACGTCACGTACGACGCCGAAGCCTGGGTGGCCGTTGATCTGTCCGGCGTCCGGAACACCCTCACCGACCACACCGGTGGCCCCTCCGAGGACGCCTGAACCGGCCGCCGCCGCGGGCGCGTGAGTTAAGTTCGTCGCAGCCGTGGCGTCGACCATGGACCTCTCCGGGGTGGCTGCACACCGGCCGGTCCGGGTCACCGACCAGGACCGCGCCGCCGCCGTGCTCGTGCCGGTCGTCGACGCCGCCGACGGGGCGGCGCTCGTGTTCACGAAGCGCGCCGCCGACCTCAGCGACCACCCGGGTCAGATGAGCTTCCCGGGCGGTGGCTGCGAACCCCGCGACCCCGACTGCCGCAGCACCGCCGCCCGCGAGGCCAACGAGGAGATCGGCCTGGGCCGCGACGAGGTCGCGTTCGCCGGCCAACTGGACGACATCGCCACCATCACCGAGTACGCGGTGACGCCGTTCGTCGGCCGGGTCCCGGACCGCGAGTTCGACCCCGACGAGCGCGAAGTCGATGAGGTCGCCGTGCTGTCGGTTTCGGCGCTGACCGATCCGTCGAACTACGACCTCGAAAAACGCATCCACCCCGAGTACGGGACGGCGTTGGTGCATTTCTTCCACGTTGACGGATACACCGTCTGGGGGGCAACGGCGCGCATCCTCGTGCAGTTCCTCGATCTCGCTGCGGGCTGGACGCCCCCGGACCGCGACCCGACGGTCGTGGAGCTGGACCCCGACTACCCGGAGACCTCGTGAGGGGTAGCCTGAAGTCCGGGTAGGCCCACTAGACGGCCATGACAGCGTCCCAGCGCGTGGCCGTGCTTGGTGGCGGCATCGCAGGACTGACCGCGGCCCAGGAGCTCGCCGAGCGCGGCCTCGACGTGACCGTCTACGAGGCCAACGACCGCCTCGGCGGGAAAGCGCGCTCGATACCCGTCGACGGCTCCGACGGCCTGCTCGGCGAGCACGGCTTCCGGTTCTTCCCGGCGTACTACACGAACGTCGTGAAGACGATGGCGCGCATCCCGGACGGCACCGGCGGCTCCGTCGCCGACCACCTGGTGTCGACCAGCGAAACCCTGATCGCGAGCGCCGACGGTGACGGCGCGGTGGCGTCCACGGAGTCCCCCGACACCCCCCGCGAGTGGGTGTCCGCCATCCAGCCCCAGATCGCCGGCGGGGAGGTCCCCCGGCGGGAACTCGCGCATTTCGTCTCCCGGCTGGCGGTGCTGTTGACCAGCTGTGAGGACCGCCGCGAGCAGGCGTTCGAACACCAGTCGTGGTGGGAGTTCATCGACGCCGACGCGATGTCGCCGGCGTACCGGAAACACCTCGCGCAGTCCACGCAGGCGCTGGTGGCGCTTCGCCCCGAGATCGGCAGCGCGCGCACCGTCGGCACCATCTACCTGCAGTTGCTGTTCGGCCAGCTCGACCCGGGCGCGCCAGCCGAGCGCGTCCTCGACGGCCCCACCAGCGAGGTGTGGCTCGATCACTGGCACGACTACCTCGACGCCCAAGGCGTCGATGTCCGCCTCGACAGCCCCGTGACCGAACTCCACAGCGACGGCCACCGCGTCACCGGGGCTGTGATCGACGGCGAGTCAGTGACCGCCGACCACTACGTGGCCGCGCTCCCCGTGGACGTGCTGCCCGCCCTCCTCACGCCCGCGCTGCGGCGCGCCGCCCCCTCGCTGCGCGGCGTCGACCGCATCCGGACGGCGTGGATGAACGGCGTCCAGTTCTACCTCGACCGGGACATCCCCATCGTCAACGGGCACGCCGTCTACGCCGACTCGCCGTGGGCGATCACGTCGGTGAGCCAGCGCCAGTTCTGGACCGACCACGACCTCGGCGCGCGCTCTGACGGCGACGTGCAGGGCGTGGTGTCGGTCATCGCCTCCGACTGGGACACGCCCGGCATGCTCTACGACAAGCCCGGCCGGGAGTGCACCCGCGAGGAAGCCGTCGCGGAGATCTGGGCGCAACTCCAGGCCCACCTCGGCGCGGACACGCTGCCCGACGAGGCCCGCGTCGCGCACTTCCTGGACCCCGAGCTCGCCGAAACCGACGACGGGCTGCGCAACGACGCCCCGCTCGTGATCAACACCGTCGGTAGCCTCCAACACCGCCCGCGGCCGGACACGGACGCGCCGAACCTCGCGGTCGCCGGCGACTACGCCCGCGTCGAGACGGATCTCGCGACGATGGAAGCCGCCAACGAGGCGGGGCGGCGCGCCGCCAACGCGGTGCTCGACGCCGCCGGCGCGGCAGCGCCCCGCGTGGACGTCTGGGGGTTGTCCGAGCCACGCGCGTTCGACCCCCTGAAACGCCAGGACCGCATGCGGTTCAAGCTCGGGCTGCCCCATCCCGGCGAGGTGGGCCACGACGCCTGGGCGTTCGCGCGCACACTCCGTCCCTGACAGCAACCCTTTTGCCCGCGGGCGTGGTACGGCGGGTATGGTCGCAGAGACGATGGATCGAGTTCCGGCACTGTTCTAGTACTACACTCTGTCTCGCGGCCGGGGGTGGGTCGTCGTGCTGAGTTCCAGCAGCGACGCCCACGCCGCGGTCGCCGGCATTGACGCAGTCGCAGTGAAACCCGCCGAACACGACTGGCGGCGCATCACCGACCTCGTGGCGGGGGTCAGCACCGTCACCGTCGACTACGAGGGCCACGCCCACATGCCCGACCTCGACGCGCTCGCCGCGTGCGTCGACGACGGCCGCGCCATCCGCGTGACGACGCCCGTCCGGGTCGACGGCTTCGACCCACTGGGCGACGACTCGTTGGCCGCCGACATGCCCCCCGAGCTCGGCCGGGTTCTGGTCGCCGGCCACGGCGCATACCTCTCCGACGACGCCGCCGAGCGCGCCGTCGCGCCCCGCCTCGGTGCCGCCGTCGACGCCCTCGATGGCGACCCCTGGGTGGGCACCGAGGGCGTCGAACGCGCCGCCCTGGCGACCGGGGGGACGCAGTTCGAACTCCTCTCCCGGGGCACCCAGCGCGACCTCGACGGCCTGCGCGCCGCGGGCTTCGACGGCGACATCGCGGTGTACGCGCCCACCGTGCTGACCGACGACGAGGACGCCATTCTGGACGCGGTCGGGGCGTACACCGCCCGCCGAGGGCCGGTGCGGCGCGCGCTCCCCGAGGACGCCGCCACCGACGCCACCGCCACCGGCCGCGCTCGCGAGGTGTTGTCGGCGGCCGTCCGGGACTTCGCGCTGGTGGGGGACTCGGAAACGGTCCGCGAGCGCGTCGCCGGACTGCGCGCGGCGGGCGCCGACCACGTGGTCGCGTACCCAGCCCGCGGACTCGACGCGTTCACTCGCGCGTGACCACGTACGTGCGGCCGCCACGGCGCTCGATGTAGGTGTGCTCGGTGCGGTGGGTGGCCGCGTACGCTGCGACACCGGCGGTCGTCATCGCCGACACCTCGACGCGGCGGCCGCTGGTCGCTGCCTCCGGGCGTGCGTGGCGCGTCTGGACTGGCATGCTCGTGGATGCAGCCCCGACATGCTTCAACCTCAGCCGTCCACGGTGAAAGTGAAACCGCCGGCCGGGTTGCCGCCTCCCCGACAGTTATCCGGGTCGGGTGTCCACCCGCGAGCATGACACGCACCGACGCTGCGTCGGATCGCCGCGTCGCCGTGATCGGAGCCGGCGCAGTCGGGTTGACGGCTGCCCACGACCTCGCCGAGCGCGGCGTCGATGTGACCGTCTACGAGCGCGACACCGTCGCCGCCGCAAGCACCGGGCGCGCGGCCGGCATCTGCTACGACGCGTTCGCCGACGCCGTCGACGCCCGCGTGGCGGCCCGCGCCATCGAGCGGTTCCGCGAGCTCTCCGGCCACGGTGCGTTCACCGTCGCGGAGACGCCGTACGTCTGGTTCGCCACCGAACCCGGCGCGACCGCCGACGCCATCCGCGAGCAGGTGGCCGCCATGCAGCGCCACGGCCGCGCGGTCGAGCACGCCGACGCCGACGCGCTCGCGGCGGCGGTCCCCGCGCTCCACACCACGGACATCGTCGCGGCCGCGATCGCGCGGGACGCCGCGGTCGCGGACACGACCGCGTACGCCCGCCTGATCGCCGACCGCGCACGCGACCGCGGTGTCGAGATCCGCACACACGAACCGGCCAGCGTCGCCACCGATCCGGTTCGGGTCAACGGCACCGCGTACGACGACGTGGTGGTCGCGGCCGGCGCGCACACCGCCCGCGTGCTCGCCGACGCCGGCGTCCCGGTGCCGCTGAAACCCTACCGTGTGCAGGCGCTGACCGCCGACGCGCCCGCCGCAGAGCTGCCGACGGTCTACGACGCCACGGCCGGCTACTACGTCCGCCCCCACCCAGAGGGTGTGCTCGCCGGCGACGGCACCGAACCGGTCGAGGCCGACCCCGACGACTACGACCGGGACGGCGACGACTGGTTCGTCGACGCGATGGACGACCGGCTCCGGGATCGGTTCCCCGGCTACGAGCCCGCCGTCGAGCGCTCGTGGGCGGGCCTCTGCACCGCCACACCCGACCGCGACCCGCTGCTCGGCGAGCTCCGCGACGGCCTCTACGTCGCCGCCGGCTGGCAGGGCCACGGGTTCATGCGCGCCCCCGCGACCGGAGCGGCGCTCGCCGACGACGTTCTGGGCGGCGACGGCGTTCCCGCGTTCGACCCGACGCGCTTCGACGGCACCGAACAGTTCGCCATCGCCGAAGGCATGATCGTCGAGTGACCTACGCCGACTCGTCGTCGCTGTCGTCGGTCGCCGTGACGTGGATGTCCGCCTCGGCGGTGCCGTGTTTCGGCAGGAACACGTGCAGCGTGCCGTCCTCGTTCAGCTCCGCGCGCCCCGCGTCGGCGTTCACCACGGCGTTCGCGGGCAGCGTCGCGTGCCCCTCCAGGGTGAGCCCGCGCCCCGGGAACACCACCTCGAAGTCCGCGTCGAACTCGCGGAACCGATCCACCCGAACGTGGACGCTGTCGCCCTCGTAGGTCACGTCGATGTCACTTGCGTCCGCGCCGGGCGTATCGAACACCAGCAGGTACTCGTCGTCGCTCTCCAGCACGTCGACGGGCAGCGGCGCGTTCTCCTGGACCCGGCCGGCGGCGCGCCCCGCCCGCTCTAAGAGTCCGGCGCCCACGCAGTCCGCGAACTCCCGACCGTTCATAGCTGGATCTCCGCGAGCTCCTCGGTCGTCCCACAGTACGGACACGAGAAATCCGACACCCCGACGCTGTCCGGCATGTCGTACGTGTAGTGTAACTCGAACATGTCCATCTCGCAGTCGCCGTTGTCGCAGCGAACCTCCAACGTAGCGGGCATGCCTCCACGTTGGGCGGTCGAAGCCAAAAAGGGGATGGCTGCGGCGGCTCCGGCCCACAACAGCTACGCCGCGCCAGCCCGAAGCGGGCGCTGTGGCTGCCCACACTTGCTACGGCGTGGATTTCAGCGGCGCCGCGACCGCGGGCCGAACCATCTGGGTGACCAGCGCGCACGCCGACGCCGGCACGCTCCGCGTCCGGGACTGCGCGCGCGCCGATGACTTCCTGGCCGCCCACTACGACGGCCCCCCGACGACCGACCGGGCGCCGACGCTGGCCGCGCTCGTCTCGTTCATCCGCAGCCATCCCGACGCCGTCTTCGGCCTCGATTTCCCGTTTGCGGTTCCGCGCGCCATCGCCACCGACGCCCTCGGCGCGACCACCCACGGGGCGGTCGTCGCCGCGGTCGCCGCCCACGACGACGGGGACGACTTCGCCGCGACGTGCGTCGAGTGGGCGACCGCCAACGCCGACGGCGCGACCTACCTGCGGCGGGCGACCGACCGCGAACACGACGCCCTCTCCCCGTACCACTTCTTCGTCGCACACCAGACCTACCACGGCATCGCCAGCGTGCTCGCGCCCCTCGACGGTGCCGCCCGGATCGTTCCGTTCGACCCGCCCGCCGCCGGCGGTCCGGTGGTCGCGGAAACGTATCCGGCGGGCGTGCTGGACGCGCGTGGCCTCCCCCGAACGGAGTACAAGGGCACCGAGCAGGCCCACACACAGCGCCGCGTGCGCATCCTCGACGGTCTCGCCGACCAGTCCAGCGTGGCGGTCCCGGACGCCATCCGGGCGACCTACCGCGACGACACCGGCGGCGACGCCCTCGACAGCCTGCTGGCGGCGCTGGGTGTCTCCGGGTGCCGCGACGCCTGGGGCCACGAGCCGTCCTCACTGACCGGCCACATCTACGTGTAGTCACGTTCTTACGGATCGACACCGAACCCCGGTGTATGATCGCCCCCGAGGACCTCGACGTGACGCTCGTGGACGGCTACGTCGACGAGCCGGCCCACTTCGGGGTGCCGCCGTACATCTCGACGTACCCCCGGTACACCGCCGGCGCGCTCGTCGACGCGGGCGTCGACCCCGCCAACGTCACCTACCACACCATCGACGAACTCCGCGGCGACACCGCCAAGTTCAACGACGTTGCCGACGCCGACCTGTTCGTCTACGTGGGCGGGATGACTGTGCCCGGCAAGTACGTCGGCGGAACGCCCGCCGAACCCGACGAAGTCCGCGAGCTGGCGTGGCTGGCCGACGGCACGAGCGTGATGGGCGGCCCCGTCCGGTTCGGCGTCGGCGAGGAGAACGCCGGCGCACAGGAGATGGAGCGCTCGGACCTGGATTTCGACTTCCTCGCGATGGCGGACATCGAGGCGGCCGCCTACGACCTCGTGGACAACGGACTGGAGGGGTTCGAGGACCGCTACCGGGACAACCAGGAGATCAACCGCTGGGCCGCGAAGGGCGCGTTCGTCGTCGAACAACACCCCAACTACCCCGAATACCTCATCTGCGAGATGGAGACCTCGCGGGGCTGTGCGTACCGGTGCTCGTTTTGTACCGAGCCAATGTACGGCGACCCCTCGTTCCGGTCTGCGGACGCCGTCGTCACGGAGGTCGGCGAACTCTACGCCCACGGCGCCCGGCATTTCCGGCTCGGCAGGCAGGCCGACATTCTCGCGTTCGGCGGCGACGGCGAGGCACCCAACCCGGACGCGCTCCGCGACCTCTACGGCGGCATCCGAGAGGTCGCCCCCGAGTTGGGGACGCTGCACCTCGACAACATGAACCCGGTGACGATCGTGGACTACCCCGAGAAATCACGGGACGCGATCCGCGTCATCGCCGAGCACAACACGCCCGGCGACACCGCGGCCTTCGGCCTGGAGTCCGCGGACCCGCTGGTCCAAGAGGAGAACCACCTCCTGGTGAGCGCCGAGGAATGCCTGGAGGCGGTCCGCATCGTCAACGAAGTGGGCGGGTGGCGGCCCGGCGAATCCCCCGCCGACGCGCCGTCGTGGGGCGAGGGGTCGCCCGACCGGCTCCCGAAGCTGCTGCCAGGCATCAACCTCCTCCACGGCCTCACCGGCGAGCGCGCCGAAACCTTCGAGCACAACAAGCAGTTCCTCCACTCCCTGCTCGACGAGGGGCTGATGGTGCGGCGCATCAACATCCGGCAGGTCATGGCCTTCGAGGGCACCGAGATGGCCGACACCGGCGTCGACCTCGCGCAGAACCACAAACAGCTGTTCAAACAGTACAAAACCGACGTGCGCGAGACCATCGACAACGCGATGCTCCAGCGCGTCGTCCCGCCGGGCACGGTGCTGAAAGACGTCACCCTCGAATACCACCAGGACGGCAAGACGTTCGGCCGCCAGCTCGGCACGTACTCGCTGCTGGTCGCGATCCCGGGCGAACGCGAACTCGGACAGACCATCGACGTCGCCATCACGGACCACGGCTACCGCTCCGTCACGGGCGTCCCGCACCCGCTCGACCTGAACGACGCGTCGATGGACGAACTCACTGCGATCCCCGGCATCGGCTCCAGCACTGCCGGCGACATCCTGGTCGCCCGCCCCCACGACTCCGCGCCGACCGTTGCCGACGCGGACCTCGCGAAGTTCACGCAGTAGGCGAGCGCCACCGCGCCAGGCCGGAGAATACGACCCACAGGACGGACGACTCGGGTCGTCGTACGCGTGGCTCCGACACAGTGACGGGGCCGCACGCTGAGCGCGCGCCCTGCCGTCGGCGTTGATCCCGTGGTCAGCCCCGTTCGTTAGTCGGGCGTCTGGACTGCCACAGCGCAATCCCGCCGAGCAGCGCCGCGAAAGCCAGTGTGAACGCACCCGCGAAGAGGCCGACACCTGCGGTTCCAGTGGTTAACCCCCCGAACCCGAGAGACACCAGTCCTCGCTCAAGTATTCGGGCAGTTATCGCTGTGGAGCCGAGAAGCACGACAGCGATAGCCACCGTCTTTGCGCCGCCTCTGAGGTCGGTACTTACACTGGACATGGTTTGGAACGACCGCTAACTCCGTATCTTGCGTCGGCGCTCATCGAGCCTGCGGCCCGATCGCGCCGTGTTACACGCGGATGTCGAGAGGGACGCGTGGCGTCCGCGGTCAGTACTCCTCGTCGATGATCTCGCCGACCGCGAAGTTCGACTTCACTTCCGTCACTTCGACTTTGACGCGCTCGCCGATCTCGGCGTCCGGCACGATGATGACGTATCCGCGCTCGACGCGCGCGATCCCGTCGCCTTGCTTGCCGATGTCCTCGATCTCGACGTAGCGGATCTCACCCTCCTCGACCGGCGGCTGGGGTTCCGACGACGCCCCAGTCGACGTCGAGGATGACGACGACGCCGAAGACGTCGTCGAGGTGTTGTCCGCGTCGCCATGACGTTCGATGAGCGCGACACGGTAGACGTCGCCCGGATCGACGGATCCCGTCTCGATCTCGCTTTTCGGCACTTCAACCACGTACTCGTCGTCTTTGACCGTTACCTCGGCGTTGAACAGACAGAGCAGTTCGTCAGATATCTCCAATGTCGAATACCTCCATCGGTGTGTCACCCCCTCGCCACTTAGTCGTTGTCACAGCGACGGCGACGCACGGGGGTGTTCAGTTGGGGTACGCCGACCCGTCCGGCCGTTTTGCGCCCTCCGAATCGTGCACCACCGTCGCGCTGGGCTCCGGGTTCGCCGGCGCGTACGCCTCCCGCACGTCGATTGCCTCCTCGAGCTCGCGGATCGCACGCGCTTTGAGCGCGCCGGCGAGCTCTTCGGCGTCCGCCCGCGAGATGTCGCGGCCGAGCCCCTCACACTCGTGTGCGCGCACCATCTCCGCCTCGTCGACGGCCTCGCCCATGGGCTGGCTCGTTCCGCCGAGGGCCACGCTGAACGGGTACGTCTGGCAGATGAGCGGGCGGCTGCCGTGCACCGAACACGCGCCGGTGCCGTCGTCGTCCTCCCGGTAGAACGTGCAGTCGCCACAGGAGTCCGCCTGCAGCGCCCACTCGAAGGTCTCACCCGCGCCGTCCTCGTCGAGGCCGTACGGCATCGGGCGCGCGACGTCCCGCCAGTCGCGGTCCGTTTCAGCACCGGCGGCGGCCTGCACGTCTCGGACTTCGTCGGGGAAGACGGTCGCCGTGTGGGGGTCGTCGGCCTCGCTCTTGCAGCACGCCCCACACCGCGTGCATTCGAAGCCGATGGTCTCGATGGCGTCCGCCAGCGTGGCCACGTCGAGTTCGCGTGCGCGCTCCAGTTCGGCTTCGAGGTCCTGCATGCTCGCGTCCAGGGCACCGACGCGCAAAAGTCACGCGCCCGCGGCTCACGCAGGCTGGTGGGTCGCGCGGGACCCGTTCCAGTGGATGCGCTGCTCGCGGGCGAGCTTGTCGAGGTGCGCGCGCACGGTCTGCCCGGCGAGGTCGCGGACGCCCGCCAGGTCCTTGTCGTAGGCCGCATCGAGGATGGCGTCGACCGTCTCACAGCCCGCGGCGACCGCGTCGAGGACGCGGCGCTCGCGGTCGCGGCGGTGTGCGTACAGCGCGTGCAGGCGATCGGCCGGCTGCTCGATCGTGGGGCCGTGTCCGGGCTGGAGTCGGGCCGGCGCGCCGGCTGCGAGCCGGCGCAGGGACGCGAGATACGCGCGCATGTCGCCGTCGACGGCACCCACGAAGACGCTGCTGTCGGCGAACACGAGGTCCCCGCTGATAGCGTTGCACTCGCCGTCCACGGTGGCGAGCACCGCCACGTGGTCGGGAGCGTGGCCGGGGGTGTCCGTGACGGTGAGCGCTGTGTCGCCAATCGCGTCCCCCGGGCGGAACACGCGGTCGGGTGCCACGCCGGTTTCGCGCTCGAAGCGCGCCGTGAACGCGGCGTGCGCCCACACGGTGGCGTCGGTCGCGGCCGCGTACGCGTCCACGGCACCGACGTGGTCGGGGTGGGCGTGCGTGACGACGATGTGATCCACTCCCTGCGAGACGGCTGCATCGAGGGCGGCCGTCCGCCCGGCGGGGTCGACGAGCACGCGGGCCTGGCCGTCTACGAGGTACGCGTTGGTCGTGCCGTGGGGTGCACGAGTGGCACCGTCTACTGGGTACCGCTCGATCATGGTCGCGTTCACGGGCGGCAGCGAGGAAAACCCTGGGTCAGCCGGCGAGATAGTACACCTGCTTGCGGGCGTCTTCGAAGCTGTACCGGGAGTCAACCAGGTGTTGTTCGTCGAGTCGGTTGAGCGCGTACCTGACTGTGCGGTCGGGCAACAGCGATTCGTCGGCGAGCTCGCCCTGGGACAGCGGGGAGTCGATTTCGAGGACCTTCGCAACGAGTTTCGCGCTCGGCGGGAGCTCCTGCAGTCGACTCCGGAACTCCTCGTCGTCGACAGGGGCCGGCTTGTCTTCGGTCGCGGACGCGCTCATGTCAGGACGTGACACACCGTCGCAGGTAAGTGTTGTCCCCCCGTGCAACTAAACACCTTATATTATATTATGGCCGCTCCACCGCCGTTCAGCACCCCGCAGTCGCCGACTCACGGACCCGCCACGAGTCCCGCGGCGTTCCAGTACGGTTTTACATCCCCGCCCACGACGTGGCCGTATAAGCGTGAAGGGACAGGAGTGGTACCAGGCCACCGAGGTCGCCGAAGAGTACGACGAGAAGCGATTCTCTCGGGGCGGCCGCTACATCGACCGCCGCGAGAAGCGGGCAGTACTTGACGCGCTCGGACGCGTGGACGGCGACCGCGTCCTCGAAATCGCCTGCGGCACCGGTCGGTTCACCGTGATGCTCGCGGAGCGCGGCGCGGACATCACCGGGCTCGACATCTCCGGGCCGATGCTCCAGGAAGGCCGCCAGAAGGCCGCACAGGCGGGAGTCGCGGACACAATCGAGTTCATGCGCGGGGACGCCGGCCGGCTGCCGTTCCCCGACAACCACTTCGACAGCGTCTTCGCGATGCGGTTTTTCCACCTCGCGGACTCCCCGGCGACGTATCTCCGCGAGATGGCGCGTGTCTCCAAGCAACAGGTGTTTTTCGACACGTTCAACCGGTTCAGCACGCGGTCGCTGTACAACTGGCTGCTCCCCATGGGGTCGCGGCTGTACGGCTCGCGTGAGGTGCGCGCGCTGGTGTCGGGTGCCGGCCTCACGCTGGCCGACGCCGACCACGACTTCATCGCCCCCTACGGGTTCTACCGGGAGGTTCCGGACTGGATCGCGCGCCCCTTCCGGAACGCCGACGTGACGCTCGGTGACACGCCGCTCGGCGAGCCGCTGGCGTCGGTCTCCTACTGGGACGTTCGCCTCTGACCCGCGCCAGCGAGGCGGGGTGTTTTTACCGCCGGCTCCGAACTGACACCGTATGGACCTCTCGGTGGTGGTGCCCACCCTGAACGCGCGCGATGCCCTCCTCGACGCGCTCGACGCGCTCGCAGCCCACGCACCCGCCGCCGAGGTCGTCGTCGCGAACGGCCCGTCGGTCGACGGCACCTCCGGCACGGTGCGCGACCACGACGCCGTCGACACGCTGCTTGAACTCTCCGAGCGCAACCTCAACGCCGCCCGGAACGCCGGCATCGCCGCCACCAACGGCACCGTCGTGGCGTTCATCGGCCAGGACACACACATCCAGCCGGGGTGGACGAACGCCGTCGCCGACGCCATCGCCGACGGCGCCGACGCCGTCACCGGCCCCGTCCACCGCACTGTCGAAGGCGGTGTCACCACCGAATCGGTCGACGAGGCGACGGTCTCGGGCCGCGACGTGACGTTTTTCGACGGCGCAAACGTCGCCATCACTCGCCGAGCGCTGCGCGCACTCGACGGCTTCGACGAGGCGCTCCAGACGGGTGCCGCCCGCGACGCCGCACACCGGCTGGCGGGCATGGATCGCCGGGTGGCGTGGGCCCCCAACGCCTGCGTGCTCCGCACCGACGCCGACGACGTCATCCACCGGCTGCCCGAGGACGCCGACAGCTCCGCCCGCGGGTTGAAATACCGCGCGCTCGCCTACCGCCTCACGAAGAACTACGGCGCAACCGCCGCCATCACCGCCCGCGTTCTGCGCCACGCGGTCGGCGACGCCGCCAGCGTCGGCGGCGCTGTCCTGCGCGGCGACGCCGACCTCTCGACGTGGGTGGGCGCGGGGCTGGCCGTCCTCCCCGGGCTCTGGCGGGGCAGCCAGGCCGGCCTGTCGGCGCGCGTCGCCGACCGCACCACCACCCGCAATCCCAACGGCGTGTCGACCCGCATGGACCGCGTGCACGCCCGCCACGACTAGCCGCTGGCGGCCGCCGGCAGGATCCGCGCGAGGTTCTGGCCGAGCACCTTCGCCATGGCGTCCTCGGTGACATCGAGGGTCAACACCTCCATCAGCGAGACGTTCGGGTGTGTCGCGGGCGCGCCGGACCCGAACACCACCCGGTCGGGGTGTTCCCTGATCGCGCGCTCCAGGATCTCCCGGTACCGGACGCCCGCAGTGTCCACGTACAGCGACTCGTGCGACTCCAACAGCTCCACCGCGGCCGTCATCAACTCACGATCCAGTGGATGGCCCCCGAAATGCCCCAGCACGACGGGGAACTCGCGATCCAGCAGCGTCTCCGCCAGCGCGGC
Organism: Halobacterium salinarum DSM 3754; assembly: GCF_008124605.1. Lineage (GTDB taxonomy): Archaea > Halobacteriota > Halobacteria > Halobacteriales > Halobacteriaceae > Halobacterium > Halobacterium salinarum. Next base: position 393,299 of record NZ_VRYN01000002.1, on the reverse strand, counting down.
CGGCGTGAACTGGCGGCCGCCGTCGACGAGCACCGGCAGTCCAACGTCGTCCAACACGTCCAGCACATCCGCATCCGGCAGCCCGTCCTGTGCGGGGTCGAGTTTGAACCCGTGGAAGCGGTCGTCGTACGCGTACTGCTCGATGTCCTCGGGGGTGGTCTGCCAGTCGTCCCGTGACGCGGCGACGTTCCGCACCGCCGCGACCGCGCCCCGGCCGGGATCCCGGGGGCCGTCGATGCGCGCGAACGCCACGAACGGGCGCTTGACCGCCTCCCTGGCGACGGCGTTGTTCGCGCGCAGATACCCCTGCTCGCCCTTCCGCGGGCCGGGGAACACCACGGCGCGCACGATGCCCGCCTGATGCATCTCGCGCTCGAAGGCCTCCCCCTCGATGGTGCGGCCGCGACTGGGACGCCCCGGGCCGGCGTGGAGCCGCGCGTGACAGTCCACGACCCGGAACCCGTGCTCCAACTCCAGCATGCTGGAGTGCTTGCCGGCTGGCTATTTCGGTCTGGCGGTGCGCGCGTTCGCCCGCCGGCCGGGACACGCCGTCACGCCGGGGCGTTGAGCCGGACCGTCGGCAGCGCCCACTCGAAGCGGATCGCGAGCAGCCGCACCGCGAGCGTGACCCCCGCGCCCGCCGCCGCCGCGATCGTGGCCCCCAGCCCCGACGCGGTGGCGACCCACAACACGGTGCTCCCGGCGATCGCGCACGTCGCGTACAGGTCCTCCGTGAGCACGAACGGCACGCGCTGCAACAGCACGTCGGACACCAGCCCCCCGCCGACTCCCGTGGTGGTGCCGAGCACGACCACCCCGAACGGCGACACGTCCGCCCCGACGCCGACCAGCGCGCCCGACGCCGCGAACGCCGCCAGCCCGACGGCGTCCGGGACGTCCACGACCGGGTGGGCAAGCACCTCGGTGCCGACGCGTCGCGCCACCACGACCGCCACCACCACGCCAGCCAGCGCGAACCCCACGTCGGTGGTGGACTGCAACATCGCCGGCACCGACCCGACGAGCACGTCACGGGTTGCGCCGCCGCCCAGCGCCGTCAGCACGCCGAGCACCGCGACCCCGAGCACGTCGAAGTCGGCGTCGATCGCCTTCAGCGAGCCGACGGTGGCGAACGCCACCAGGCCGACCGCGTTCATCACGCCGAACGCCGTCACCACACCACCGTCACCTCATCGCCGGCGCTCACGCCGAACGCGTCGTCGCCCCGGCCGCGGTTCACCGCCAACTCGACGTTCCCGTGGCTGCCCACGGTGAGGAGGCGTTGCCCGGGGTCGGTGTGGGCGTACGACCGCCGCACCGGCGTGGCGACGCCGTCGACCTCGACGGTGTCCCCGACCCGGTCGGCGACGATCTCCCCCGGGAGGTTCGTGATGGCGTTCCCGAACCCGTCCACGGCGATGACCGTGCCGGCCGCCCCGCCGTCGGTGACCGCCGGCGCGGGAAACGACACGCGCTCGTAGTCGGCGGTCGGCTCGTACTCGGGGTACTGGTCGAACGTGTCGACGCCACGCTCGTGGATGTCGGCGGCCGCCGGCGCGAACACGTCCCGCCCGTGGAACGTCGCGCTCGCGGGGTCTTCGACGTCGATCTCGAACACGTCGATGTCGGCGGCGTCGCCTGCGATGCGGCGCGCGGCCGGCACCGCCACGCCGTTGTCCGGCGCGACGATGGCGTGGCTTCCCGCCCGCACCACGACGGCGCTGCGGTCCGTTCCGACGCCGGGATCGACGACCGCCAGGTGGACGGCCGGCGGGAAGTACGGCACCACCTCCCGCAGCCAGAACGCCGCCGCGCGGACGTCCTGGCGGGGGAGGTCGTGGGCGATGTCCACGAGCCTGGCGTCAGTCGTCTGCAACACCACGCCTTTCATCGCTGCCGGGTACGGCGAGCCGAAGTCAGAGCTCAGCGTGATCACGGTCTCCGTGTCGTCCGGCGTGCACAAAAACGCCCGTTGTCCCGGGCGGGCTACCGCAGCCCCGAGTCGTGGCCGTTGGCGTCGGTGTCGGCCACGTGCTGGATGCGCTCGACGCCGTCGATCTCCGCGACGACATCCGCGACGGCGTCGGGCACCAGGCTCTCCCAGTCGTCGCCGTCGGCCATGCGGCGACGGATCTCCGCCCCCTCCAGAACGTCCCGGTCGTACATCGGCGGCTGGCGCACCTCGACGGCGGCCTCGTTGAACAGCCGAATCACCAGCGGGTTGTTCGAGTACGCGACCTCGAACTTCGGGCACATCGACCGCACGTGGCTCACCCAGACGGCGTTGCGTTCGAGGTCCTCGATGGGGACCGCATACGTCACGAGGTTGAACTCGACCAGCGCCTTCGTGATCATCATGATCCGTTCGCCGGCCGTAAACGGGTTTCTGGCCGAGTGGGAGTCCCCCGCACTCCCGATCCCCACCACCAGCTCGTCGACCTCAGTCGCGATCTGTTCGATAACGCGGCGGTGGCCGGTGTGGAACGGCTGGAAGCGACCGATATAGAACCCGCGAGTCATCTCTCGCGTAGACGAATCTGGTCGGCGACCATAAGAATGGCGAGTTCGCCTCGATACGAATCGCGGAACCCGTAGTATGGCCCCGAAACGCGGAGAATACGGCCGATTAGACGGCGTTTCAAGGGAGAAAGTATATCAGTTGCCCACCCGTGTTTTTTCGTGTCGAACCAACTTCTATGAGCAACGAATCGACGAACGACGCGCCGCCCGACGACGACCCCGACGACCCCGAGCCGTCCGTCGATCACGACGACACCGACGGGCTCCAGGACGACCCCGCCGACAGCGTGGACGACGCTGGGGAGGTCGACGACCTGGAGAACCTCGGGAGCGACGTGGGCGTTGAGGGTGATGTGTCTATCGACGAAGACAACGCCGAGGACGACTTGCTTGGCGGCCTGCGCATCGACGACACGTCGGACATCACAGTTCCGGATCGGCTCGTCGACCAGGTCATCGGGCAGGAGGCGGCCCGCGAGATCGTCAAGCGTGCGGCCAAACAGCACCGCCACGTCATGATGATCGGGTCGCCGGGTACGGGCAAATCCCTGCTGGCCAAAGCGATGAGCCGGCTGCTCCCGAAAGAGAGCCTGCAGGACGTGCTCGTCTACCACAACCCCGACGACTCCAACGAGCCGAAAGTCAGGACCGTCCCGGCCGGGAAGGGTGAGCAAATCGTTGACGCCCACAAGGAGGAAGCCCGCAAGCGCAACCAGATGCGGTCGTTCCTCATGTGGATCATGATCCTGCTCGCGGTCGGCTACGCGCTGTTGATCGCGACGCCGGCGCGCCCGCTGCTGGCGCTGCTCTCGGCAGCCGGCATCTATCTCCTGTTCCGGTACACCAACCGCGGCAGCGACGCGATGGTGCCGAAGCTCCTCATCAACAACGCCGACAGACAGGTCGCGCCCTTCGAGGACGCGACCGGCGCACACGCCGGCGCGATGCTCGGCGACGTTCGCCACGACCCCTTCCAGTCCGGCGGGATGGCGACGCCGAGCCACGAGCGTGTCGAAGCCGGCTCCATCCAGAAAGCCAACAAGGGCGTGTTGTTCATCGACGAGATCAACACGCTGGACGTGCGGTCCCAGCAGAAGCTGATGACCGCCATCCAGGAGGGCGAGTTCTCGATCACGGGACAGAGCGAGCGCTCTTCGGGGGCGATGGTCCAGACCGAGGCGGTGCCGTGTGACTTCATCATGGTCGCGGCCGGGAACATGGACGCCATGGAGAACATGCACCCGGCGCTGCGCTCCCGCATCAAGGGGTACGGCTACGAGGTGTACATGGACGACACCATCGAGGACACCCCCGACATGCGGCGCAAGTACGCGCGGTTCGTCGCCCAGGAGGTCGAGAAGGACGGGAACCTCCCGCATTTCGCCCCCGACGCGATCCGCGAACTCATCCTGGAGGCCAAGCGCCGCGCCGGCCGCAAGGACAGCCTCACGCTGAAGCTGCGCGATCTCGGCGGGCTGGTCCGGGTTGCCGGCGACATCGCGCGTTCGGAGGGCCACGACCTCACGCAGCGGTCGGACGTCCTCGAAGCCAAGAAGCGCTCGCGCTCCATCGAACAGCAGTTCGTGGACAACTACATCCAGCGCCGCAAGGACTACGAGCTCGGCACCACCAGCGAGGAGGCCGTCGGCCGGGTCAACGGGCTCGCGGTGATGGGTGGTGACTCCGGCATCATGCTGCCGGTGATGGCGGAGATCACGCCCGCACAGAGCCAGGAGGAGGGCCGCATCTACGCCACCGGCCAGCTCAAAGAGATGGCCGAGGAGGCCGTCGAGAACGTCTCGGCGATCATCAAGAAGTTCAGCGACGAGAACATGTCCGAGAAGGACACGCACATTCAGTTCGTGCAGGCCGGTGAGGGCGGGGTCGACGGCGATTCGGCGTCGATCACGGTCGCCACCGCCGTCATCAGCGCCCTGGAGGACATCCCCGTCGCCCAGGAGCTGGCGATGACTGGCAGCCTCTCGGTCCGCGGTGACGTGTTGCCGGTCGGCGGCGTCACGCACAAGATCGAGGCCGCCGCCAAGGCCGGCTGCGAGCGGGTCATCATCCCGAAGGCCAACGAGGACGACGTGATGATCGAGGACGAGTACGAGGAGCAGATCGAGATCATTCCGGTGACACACATCAGCGAAGTGCTCGATGTGGCGCTGGTCGGCGAACCCGAGAAGGATTCGCTGGTCGACCGCCTCAAGTCAATCACCGGCAAGGCGCTCGACAGCGCGTCCGACTCCGGCACCACGGGCGGCAATCCGAGCCCGCAGTAGCCGCGGTCGCGGCGTCTTTTCTCCCGGAGCGCGTGTTCGCAGCGCCGCCTGCGGGTCAGCGTTCGAGGTTGCGGAGGGTTTCTGCGACGCGTGGGGGTGCACTCGACGGCGCGTTCTCGACGCGGTGATCGGGGACCAGCAGCGGGACCGGGTTCGCTTCCAGGGCAGTCCTGACCGTGTTGTGGCCGTCCGTGGTGGTGTGGTCGATGCCGGCGGTCATGCGGGCTGCCAGTTCCACGTCGGCGCGGTCGCCGTAGGGGACCGATCGGATGGTTTCGAGCACGCGGCGCTGGGGGGTTGGGAGCGTGAGGCCGATGGGGACGTCTCGGAAGTCCTCGGCACTACCGGCCGCGTAGTCCGCGATGCGGTCAAGCAGCGGGTGGGTGGCGGCGTCCTCGGGCGCGTGGGTGGGGAACGAGACGCTGATGACGCGGTCGCCCGCGATGCCCAGTTGTACGGTGCCGATGCCGTCGATGCTGCGTGCGTAGACTCCGGTCGGACCCATGTGCGTAGCCGGTTGGTCGTGTGGGCCTTGAGCGTCCCGGCTGACGCAAGCTTTATGTACAGAGTAATGCATTGATGTACAACAATGGACGACAGTTCGTCGTTGGCGTCCCCGGTCCAGTCGATCCTGGCGGCCGCCCGCCGCCGCGACCCACCGACACGGCGGTGCACCGTCTCGGCGCGCTCGCTGCCCGCCGCCCTCCACAGCGCGGCCGCCGACGGCCGCACGCCGATCATCGCCGAGGTGAAACCCACCAGCCCGACCACCGACACCGAACACAGCGGCGACCCCGCAGAGCTCGCCCGCGAGATGGTCGCCGGCGGCGCGGCAGCCGTCTCCGTGCTCACCGAGCCACACCACTTCGACGGCAGCACGGACGCGCTGCGCGCGATCCGGGACGCCGTCGACGTGCCCGTGTTGCGCAAGGACTTCCTGTTGACCGAACCCCAACTGGACGCCGTCGCGGCCGACGCCGTGTTGCTCATCGCGCGGTTCCTCGGCGACGACCTCGGCGACATGCTCGCGGCCGCCCGCGACCGCGGCTTCCAGGCGCTCGTCGAAGTCCACAGCCCCCGGGAGCTGGCGCGCGCCGTCGACGCCGACGCGGACATCATCGGCGTGAACAACCGCGACCTCACCGCCCTCACGGTTGATCTCGACACGTTCGGTGCCGTCGCCCCCGAGGCGCCGGCTGACGTTACGCTCGTCGCCGAATCCGGGATCGCGACGCCCACCGACGCCCGCACGATGCGGGCGGCGGGCGCGGACGGACTGCTCGTCGGGAGCGCGATCATGGACGGCCCGGTACGCGACACCACACGGAGGCTTGTCACTGCATGAGCACGAACACCGACGACACGACACGGACGGACGGAACGTTCGGGGACTACGGCGGCCAGTACGTCCCCGAGGTACTGATGCCCGCAGTCGAGGAACTGACCGACGCCTACGAGCGGTACGTCCTGGACAACGAGGACGGCTTCGTGGACGACTTCCGCCAGCGAATCCGCTCGTTCGGCGGGCGGCCCACGCCGCTGACCCACGCCCCGACGCTCAGCCAGCGCCACGGCGTCGACGTCTACCTCAAACGCGAGGACCTCCTGCACGGCGGCGCGCACAAACTCAACAACGCCCTGGGGCAGGTGTTGCTCGCCAAATACATGGGCAAAGACCGCATCGTCGCGGAGACCGGGGCCGGCCAGCACGGCACCGCAACCGCGATGGCCTGTGCCGCCCTGGAGATGCCATGCGAGATCTACATGGGGCGCACCGACGTGAACCGCCAGCGCCCCAACGTCTTCCGGATGCGGCTGCACGACGCCGACGTGAACCCGGTGACCGTCGGCTCGGGGACGCTGAAAGAGGCCATCAACGAGACGATGCGTGACTGGGCGACGAACGTCGCGGACACCCACTACGTCATCGGGTCGGTCGTCGGCCCACACCCGTTCCCGTCGATGGTGCGGGACTTCCAGGCGATCATCAGCGAGGAGCTGCGCGCGCAGTCCCGCGAGCAGCTCGGCGAACTCCCGGCCGCCGTCATCGCGTGCGCCGGCGGCGGCTCGAACACCATGGGTGCGTTCGGCGCGTTCGTCGGGAGCGCCAGCCTGCCGGGGGCTCCGGCGGGCACACACGAGCCGGCCCCCGACGTGGACCTGCTGGCCGTCGAAGCCGGCGGCTCGCGCCTCGGCGTCGACGACGACGCGGGGTACGCGCCGAACTCCGCCAGCCTCTCGACGGGCACCGAGGGCGTCCTGCACGGCGCGCGCACGAAACTCCTTCAGACGGAGACCGGCCAGATCGTGGAATCACACTCCGTGTCCGCCGGCCTCGACTACGCGGGGGTCGGCCCGGAGCTGGCACACCTCGTCGACACCGGCCGCATCACACCCACCAACGTCGACGACGACGCCGCGCTCGCGGCGTTCCACCGGCTGTCGCGCGACGAGGGCGTGATCCCCGCCCTCGAAACGAGCCACGCGGTCGCCGCCCTCGACCAGTACGACGGCGACGGTCCCGTGGTGGTGAACGTCTCCGGCCGGGGGGACAAGGATCTGGACACCGTCATCGAGGCGTCGGCGGCCAACGACATCGACGCCGCGCCGGACATGGAGGTGTTCGAGCAGTGACCCGCAGCGACCTCGCCGCGGCCTTCGACGACGGCCCGGCGCTGGTGTCGTACGTGGTCGCGGGCGATCCGACGCCCGCCGCGACCGCCGAGTACATCGACGCGCTCGTGGACGGCGGCACGGACGTGATCGAACTCGGGCTGCCGTTCAGCGAACCCGTCGCGGAGGGGACAACCATCCAGAACGCGATCAAGCGCGCGCTCGATGCCGGCATGACGCCCGACGCCTACCTGGATCTCGTGGCGCGCATCGACGCCGACGTGCCGGTTGTCTGTATGACCTACTACAACCTCCTGTTCCAGTACGGCGACCGCGCCGGGCCCGCGGCGTTCGTCTCCGCGGCGGCCGAGGCGGGCGTCTCCGGGTTCGTGGTTCCGGATCTGCCCGTCGACGAGTCCGGCCCGCTCCGGGAGGCGTGTCGCGCCCACGGCCTCGATCTCGTGTTCGTCGTTGCGCCGACGACCACCGCCGACCGCCGCGAGCGCATGCTCGATCTGACCACCGGGTTCGTCTACGTGCAGGGCCGGGTCGGCACGACGGGTGCCCGTGAGGAAGTCAGCGCGGCGACGCCGGACGCGCTCGCGGCCCTCCAGCACACGGACATCCCGAAGGCCGTGGGGTTCGGCGTCTCCTCGGGCGAGCAGGCCCGCGAGATCACGGCCAGCGGTGCTGACGGCGTCATCGTGGGGAGCGCGTACGTCGACACGGTCGCCGACGGTGTTGCCGACGACGACCCCCCCAGCGTGGTCGCCGATCGCCTGCGGGACCTCGCCGCCGAGCTGAAGGCCGGCGCCGCTCGGGGCGTGCCGGAACCGGAACACAAATAGCCCAACGTTTGCTAGCCAGTACCAATGACTGACGCCGGGAAAACCGCACGACTCAACCGCATCAGCACCGACGACAGACTCCTCACGATCCCGATGGATCACGGCATCACCCTCGGCGCGATCGACGGCCTCGTGGACATCGAAGCCACCATCCGTGAGGTCACAGCCAACGGCGCCGACGCCGTCCTCACCCAGCCGGGCATCGCCCCCCGCGTCCACCCCAACAAGGGCGACGCCGGCTACATCGTCCACCTCAACGCCTCAACGACCCTCGGCCCCGACCAGACGGACAAACGCCGCACCGGCACCGTCGAAGACGCGGTCCGCGCCGGCGCGGACGCCGTCTCCTTCCACATCAACGTCGGCAGCGACCACGAACCCGACCAGATCACCGCGCTCGCGGACGTCGCCGCCGACGCCGACCGCCTCGGCGTTCCCGTGCTCGCGATGGCGTACGCCCGCGGCCCCGGCGTCGACGAACACGACGCCGCGAACCTCGGTCACGCCGTCCGCCTCGCCGAGGAAGTCGGCGCGGACGTCATCAAAACCGCCTACTCGGGCAGCACCGAGAGCTTCCAGCGCGTCGTTGATGCCACCGCCAAGCCAGTCATCATCGCCGGCGGCGACCCCGCCGGCGACCGCGAAACACTGCAGGGCATCCGGGACGCCATGGACGCCGGCGCGGCCGGCGTCTCCACTGGCCGCACCGTCTTCCAACACGCCACTCCCGGCGCGATGACCGCCGCCATCTCGGCGGTCGTCCACGACGACGCCGACCCCGAAGCGGCGCTCGCCCGGGCCGGTCTCGTCGTCGACGCCTAACGCTCGGCGTCAGTCACCTGCCACCCGCCCGGCGCACGCGCGAGCACGTCCTCGACGTCCGCCCTCGCCAGCCCGAAAAACGACTCCCGGCCGACGGCCGTCCGGAACCGCGCGATCACGGTGTTCGGTGTCGCCTCGAACACCGTCACCGAGCAGCTCCAGTCGGCGTGTTCGAGGCGCGCACACTCGGGCTTCTCCGCCGCGATCTCGCTGCCAAGCGCCCAGCTCAGCGACTGTGCAGCGTCCACGGGAAGCGGCATCCGATCAGCAAGGAAGCTCTGTTCCCCTTCGCGGGTTGCCATACCGCAGCTACGACGCCACCGACGAATAAATCGCCCGCTTCTGGTATGCCACGCGTCAGCCGCTCCGGTACGCTTTAGGCCGCGTGCCGCCTCCATCCGGCAATGACACGGTCCGTTTGGCTGAAAGCTGACGACGAAGTCGGCGACTGGGAGACCCGCAAACGCCGCATCACCGCCGGCCTGGAGGCCGGCGTCGACTGGGTGCTCGTCGACCGCGCGGACGTCGCCCGCGTCCGCGAACTCGGCTCGGTGAACGTCGCCGCGTTCTCCACCGACGACGCGAACGTCATCGAGGACGCCGAAGGCACCGACGCCGACCCCGACGCCTACGTCGCCGGGAAGGACGGCGAAGGCGACGGCACCGTCGATCTCCCCGCTGACTTCTCGGGGAGCGCCGACCTCTCGGCGCTCCGCCGCGGGCACGCCGACACGGCGTACGTCCGCATCCGCGACGAGGAGTACGAGCCGTTCGCGCAGGCCGCCGCCGAGGTCGCCGACCACACCATCGTCGTCGGCGACGACTGGACGATCATCCCCCTGGAGAACCTCATCGCGCGCATCGGCGAGGAAACCACGCTCGTCGCCGGCGTCGAATCCGCCGCGGAAGCCGAAACCGCCTTCGAGACGCTGGACATCGGCGCGGACGCCGTCCTCCTCGACAGCGACGATCCCGACGAGATCCGGCGCACGGTGTCCGTGCGGGACGCCGCCGACCGCGAACACCTCGCCCTCTCGACGGCCACCATCACCACCATCGAGGAGGCCGGCAGCGCCGACCGCGTCTGCGTGGACACGGGCAGCCTGCTGGCCGACGACGAGGGGATGCTCGTCGGCTCGATGAGCCGCGGGCTGTTCTTCGTGCACGCCGAAACCGCCCAGTCGCCGTACGTCGCCGCGCGGCCGTTCCGCGTGAACGCGGGCGCAGTCCACGCCTACGTGCGGACGCCCGACGGCGGCACCAAATACCTCGCGGAGCTCGGCAGCGGCGACGAAGTCCAGGTCGTCGACGGCGACGGGCGCACCCGCTCGGCGGTCGTCGGGCGCGCGAAAATCGAGAAACGGCCGATGTTCCGCGTGGAAGCCGAAACCGACGACGGCGACCGCATCGAAACCCTCCTGCAGAACGCCGAAACGATCAAGGTCGCAACCCCCAACGGCCGCACGGCCGTCACGGACCTGTCCGTCGGCGACGACCTCCACGTCTTCCTTCAGGACGGCGGCCGCCACTTCGGGGAGGCCATCGACGAGCGCATCATCGAGCAGTAACCGCGGTCAGTCCAGCTCCCCGGGACGCTCCAGGCGCTGCGTACACCACGGACAGAACTCCAGCTCCTCGTCGAGTTCGTTCCCACAGGCCGGACACACAGCCGCGTCGTCGTCGGTTGCCGCCGCCGGCGACGACTCCTTGACAGCCAGGATGTACGCGTCAAGCGTGCAGAACACCCGTACGGCAAGCAGGCTCACCATCACTCTCGGTCCGATGGTCGCGCCCGCGTCGATCGCACCTTGTACCCCACGCGCCTCGATCGCCTGGTATGCGGCATCCGGGATGACCAGCGCGGCAACCGCCATCGACAGCCCGAACCACGCGATGGCCCGCACCCACGCCCGCAGATAGATGTGTCCGAGCCCCGGGTAGACGAACGCCAGCACACCAGCCAGCAGTCCACGTCTGTTAGCCACAGTGGATGTCTGTCGGCCCCAATGGTAAACCCACCGAACGCGGCCACCTACTGTAGGTCGGCGATCAGCGCCTGTAGCGCCGCCGGCGCGTACTGCCCGGGCGCGGTCGTCTCCCCGTCGGCAACCGGCGCGTATCCGAGCTTCGACCCGTACAGCGGGGTTACGGCCCGCGTGTGTCGGCCCAGATCGCCCATGCCCATGGTCGCCACGGTCATCCCCGCGGCGCTGTACTCGTGTGTCACACGGATCACGTCCAGCGCGTCACCGCGGTCCTGGGGGGTCACCGCTAGCTTCCCCACGTCGCCCAGCGAGCACGCCTCCCCGAGCAGATCCGCCATCGCGGACAGCGACGGCGTCCCGTCGAAGTCGTGGGCTGACACCACCGTTGTGGTGTCTGTCGAACGCGCCGCCGCAAGCGCCTCCGCGCCGTCGGCGGTGTCGTCGTCCACGAGCGCACTGCGCTCGATGTCGACGGCTGCGACGCAGTCGGTCCTTGCGGCCTCCGCGAGGGCGTCGATCCGGTCGCCGCCGTCGGCCGCAGCCCCGCCCTCCCAGTCGGCGCGGTTGGTCGCCAACACCGGCAACACTCCGTCGTAGTCGTCGAGGGCCGCCAGCGGGTCGGCCGCCAGGTCCATGCGGAACTCGACGAGGTCGACGTGTTCGGGGGCCGCTGGCGCGGCGCCGAGATCGCCGGTTGACGCGGCGAGCAGAAAATCCTGGAACTCCATACCCGGCTCACACGCGGCCAGTGGCAAAAAGGTGGGACACCTCCGAGCGGGGTGTGACGTCTACACCGGAATAGTGTCTTCGGCCTCCAGCAGCTCGTGGTAGCGGTTGCGGATGGTGACCTCGGAGATGTCCGCGACCTCCGAGACTTTCGCCTGCGTCGTCTTCTCGTTCGTCAGCAGCGCCGCGGCGTACACCGCTGCGGCCGCGAGCCCGACCGGCGACTTGCCGGAGTGGACGCCCTTGTCTTTGGCCGTCTTCAGGAGCTCGCGGGCGCGGTGGGAGGCCTCGTCGCTGAGCCCGAGGTCGCTTGCGAACCGCGGCACGTAGCTCTCGGGGTCGGCGGGCGCGACCTCCAGGCCGAGCTCGCGGACGACGTAGCGGTACGTGCGCGCGATCTCCGCCTTCTCGACGCGGGACACGTCGGCGATCTCGTCGAGGCTGCGGGGAACGCCGGCCTGGCGCGCGGCGGCGTACACGCAGGACGTGGCGACGCCCTCGATGGAGCGCCCGGGCAGCAGGTCCTCGCCGAGCGCGCGGCGGTAGATCACCGACGCGGTCTCCCGGACGTTGTCCGGCAGCCCGAGCGCGGAGGCCATCCGGTCGATCTCGCCGAGCGCCTGCTTGAGGTTGCGCTCTTTGGCGTCTCGGGTGCGGAAGCGCTCGTTCCACTTGCGCAGGCGCTGCATCTTCTGGCGCTGGTTGCTGGAGAGACTGTTCCCGTAGGCGTCCTTGTCCCGCCAGTCGATGTTCGTGGACAGCCCCTTGTCGTGCATCGTGTTCGTGGTCGGGGCACCGACGCGGGATTTCTCGTCTTTCTCCTTGGAGTCGAACGCGCGCCACTCGGGGCCGCGGTCGATGCCGTCCTCCTCGACGACCAGCCCACAGTCGGCACACACCGACTCGCCGTGCTCCTCGTCGTTGACCACGAGGCCACCGCACTCTGGGCAGCCGTCCGTCGATTCCGATTCCGTCTCGTCCGTGCGCTCCTGCTCTCGGGAACGCATTCGTGCGTCTGTCATGTAGCGTACAGCCCCCCGGAAAAACCCGGATGAGTCGTAGCCAAGTTATTTACCCAGTTCCCTCTTAACAGTTGTGTATTCGGTCGCGGTCCGAGATGAGACAACACGGCCGCTAGGCCGACAGACACAGCCGCATGCGGGCGCGGCGGTGCTCGATCTGTTCGCCAGCGCCGCGCTGGAACTAACGTATTGTTTAGGAACTATTATTATAGGGTTTCGTTTGACCGATCACACGCCGCCCCGGGAACCGCCACCACGAGCGTTTTCCGCCCGCCACGCCACACCCACGTATGCGCGTCGTCTCGCTTGCACCCAGCGCCACCGCCGTCGTCACCGCCCTGGGCGCGTCCGACCGCCTGGTCGGCACGACAACCCACTGCGACGCCCCCGACACGCCGGCCGTCGGGGGCTGGCTGACCCCCGACTACGACCGCGTCGTCGACCTCGACCCGGACGTCGTCCTGACCAGCGACGCCCTCCAGGCCGAGATCCGGGACGCCCTCCGGAGCCGCGGGTTCGACGTCCACCACACCGCACCAGCGACACTCGACGACGTGCTCGCGTCGTTCGCCGACATCGGCGACGCCGTCGGGCGGCCCGACGCCGGCGACGCGCTCGCCGCCGACTGTCGGCGACGCCTCGCCGGCGTCCGTGACGCCACCCCGGCGGACGGGCCGACCGTCTACTGCGAGGAGTGGGCGGACCCGCCGATGGCAGCCGGCAACTGGGTGCCCGACGCCGTCGACGCGGCCGGCGGGCACTACCCGTTCGTCGATGCCGGTGCCCGCTCCCGCGAAATCGACGCCGCGGCTGTGCGCGTCGCCGCCCCCGACCACGTTGTGGTCCACATCTGTGGTGCCGGCCGGCAGACCGACGCCGACCCGGTCACACGCTGGGACCTCGACGCCGCCGTCCACGTCGTCGACGACAGCCTCCTGAACCAGCCGAGCCCCCGGCTGATCGACGGCATCGAACTGCTCGCCGGCCAGCTCCACGCCACCTGACTCAGTCGTCGACGCCCACCGCCGACTCCCGGTCCGCGACGAGGTCGGCATCACGCCCGTCCACGGCCTCGGTCAGCGACACGTTCAGCGTCATCATGGACACCGCGCCGCCCGCCACGGTCACGACGTTTTTCACGATGTGATCCACGATGGCGATCCCCACCGCCGTCCCGAACGACACCGGCAACAGCGTCGACACGATGGCGGCGAACGCGGCCTCGTAGACGCCGACCCCGCCGGGCGGCCCCGGGATCACCTTCGAGAGGTTGCCGACGCTCACGGCGAAGAACCCGACCGCGACCAGCCCCACCGCCGAGAGGTCGAGCCCGAAGGCCACGAACACCAGCAACGCCGTCGCCACGTCGATCGTCCAGATGACGACGCTCGAGACGCCGATCCACGCGAACGCCCGGCCGTTCACCGCGACCTGTTGGATGTCGCCGACGAACTGCTCGACGACGCTCGCCACGAGCTCCACGTAGGAGTCGTCGCTGGTCCACGCCACCACGCGGCGCGCGTAGTTGGTGTCGGTCCGCGCCGACCACACGATCACGGCGACCGTGCTCACCGCGATCGCGCCGACGACCGTCGACACCACGGTCGCCTGCTGGACGGCCGCCGACGCCGGCCCGGTGAGGCTGTCTCCGGTTGCGGTCGCGGCCAACTCGGTCACCGTCGACGGCGCGAACGCCGACAGCGCGACCAGCACACCCCCCGCAAGCACGGTGATCGTCAGCAAGTCGAACACCCGCTCGACCGCCAACGACGCGAACCCCGTGGTGTAGGGCACGCTGCGCCGCGCTTTCACGACGTAGGCGCGGATGGCGTCACCCGCCCGCGCGGGGATCACGAGGTTCCCGGTCTGACTGATGAACACCGCGCCCGTGAGAAACCACACGTCCTCGCGGTAGCCGAGCTCCGCCAGGATGTCGCCGTAGCGACGCCCCCGCAGCGGCCACGACAGCGCGTACACGACCGCGCCCGCCGCAACGAACACCGGATCGGCGTTCGCCACTGCGTCGACGAACGCCTCCACGTCGATGTAGACGAACATCAACGCGAACGCGACCACCGACAGCAGGCTGCCCACCGCCAACCCCGTCCGCCGGTTGGCGTACGGACGCACGGAGAACTCCCAGAAACACCGCAGGATCTGGCTCCCCATGCCGAAGACGTCGCGCACCAGATCGACCTTCGAGTCGCCTTTCGGCGTCCAGTCGACGGCGAACTCCTCGACGTCGAACCCCTGGCGCTGCGCCCGGACGAGCAGCTCCGTGTCCCAGAACCAATGCTCGTCGGCCACGTCGTCGACCAGCGCCTCGAACGCCGACCGGCTGAGCGCCTTGAACCCACACTGGTGGTCCCGAACCGATGACCCCAGCAGCGTCCGCACCGCCCCGTTGAACACCCGGGAGGGGATGCCGCGCTTTGCCGGCCGATCGGCGGTCTCGCCGGGCATCCACCGCGACCCGGTGGCGACGTCGGCCGACCCCGTGCGCACGCGCTCCACGAGCGTTTCGAGGTGGCGCATGTCCGTCGCCAGATCCGTATCGAAATACACCAGCGTGTCGCCGTCCGCCACGTCGAACGCGGCGTTCAACGCCCCGCCACGGCCCAACCGCTGTTCGCTGTGTAGGTGTCGCACCGCGGACTGCTCGGCGGCCAGCGCGTCGGCACGCGCCGGCGTGTCGTCGTCGCAGCCGTCCTCGGCCACGATGACCTCGAAGCTGCCCGCGGGCAGAAACCCGGCGAGCGTCTCCACCGTGGTGTGCACCGTCGCGTCGATGGTGTCGGCCTCGTTGTACGCCGGCAGCACGACACTCACCTCGACGGCCGTCTCGCTCATTGCCAGCACTGTCGGCTAGCTCACTGTAAGTACCTTCTGTATCCACGCGCTCACAGCCCGGGACGCGTCCTTTCCAGTGTCTACCAACGCCGGCTGTTTTCCCGGTCGTGCGCCCCCACTGGACCCCGCAGAATCGCAAGACAGCGACGGGTTTTACCAGCCGTACCAAATCCCTCTTGGGTCGACACACCGTCTACCCACTCATGAGCGCGACCACGGCGGCGAGCCGGACACTCACCCCGAAACAGCACCGCATCCTCTCGTACCTGCAGGACCACGCCGACGAGCGCACGTACTTCAAATCGCGGCTCATCGGCGACGAACTCGATCTCTCGGCGAAAGAAGTCGGTGCGAACATGCCCGCCATCGAGGACGCCGATCACGACCTCGACGTGGAGCGGTGGGGGTACTCCTCCTCGACCACGTGGAAAGTCGCCAGCGCGTAGCTCCGCGCGCTACGGATCGTAGCTGACCATCGACGCGGCCTCACTGGCGAACGCCACCGTCGCCGCGTCGAAGGAGTCGGCGTACCGCACGAGCAACACCACGAGCGTCTCCGGCTCCTGGATCTCGTAGCCGTCCGCCCGCGAAAGCACGCCCGCCGCCTCTAACTCGGCGCCGTACTTGCTCACCGTCGCGGGTGACACGTCCAGCGCATCGGCGACAGCGCCCGCCGACGCGTCAGGGTTCGACAGCAACTCACGGATCATCCCGCGCGCGGTCTCCCGGCGCAGATACCCCAGCGCGCGCCGCTCGAACGCCGAGAACCGGCCGGCGGGGTAGAACCGCTTGTACTCCCCGTCGCGGACGCTTTCGACGACGCCGTCCGCACACAGCCGCCGCAGGTGGTGTTGGGTTTCCCCCGTCCCCAGTTGGAGATCGTCCCGGAGCTTCGAGAAGTGTGCGCCCGGCGTCCTCGCAAGGTAGCCCGTGATCGCGTCCCGGACGTCACTTCCCGACGCCCCGTCGTCGTCGGAATCACCGCCCGCCAGTCGCGCCAGTGGCCCCGCCGCACCCACCGCCGCGAACCGACGCAGGGTCGCGCGCTTGTCCTCGTCGACACCCATTCAAATCGCTGTACGATAGCTGTGAACAAAAGTGTTCCGTACCGCCAGCGCCGCGCTACGCGCCGGTGTCCTCGGTGCCGTCGTCGAGTTCCGCGTCCATCTCCTCGATCACCTCGCCGGCGTCCTGCAGTCCCGCGTCCTCGCCGCGCTGCACCGCCTCGGCCTTCTCCTCCAAGTCCGCCGGGTCGACGTCCGCCTCCTCGGTGATCTGGTTCAGGATCTCGTCGATGTTGTCCAGGCCGATGAGTTCGCGCGTCTCCTCGTCGAAGGCCATGCTCTCCAGATCGGAGCCACCGTCGCCGACATCGCTGCCCGCGAGGTGTTTGCCGTACCGGCCGACGAGGCTCGTGACCTCCTGGGGGAGCACGAACGTGTTGGACTCGCCCTCGCCGATCCCCTCCAGGGTCTCCATTCCTTTCTCGATGATGGCGCGCTCGCCCATCGACTCCGCGGACTTCGCACGGAGCACCGTCGAGATGGCGTCCCCCTGTGCTTCGAGGATCTGGGACTGCTTTTCCCCCTGCGCCCGGATGATGTTCGACTGCTTGTCACCCTGCGCGTTCTCGATGGCGGACTGCCGTTCACCCTGGGCCTCCAGGATCATCGCGCGGCGGCGGCGCTCCGCGCTGGTCTGTTGCTCCATGGCCTGCTGGACCTCCTGGCTCGGGTTGACCTCACGGACCTCCACGCTCTCGACGCGGATCCCCCACTCGTCGGTGGGCTCGTCGAGCTCCGTGCGGATCCGGGAGTTGATCTCCTGGCGCTTGTTCAGCGTGTCGTCGAGCTCCATGTCACCCAGCACCGCCCGCAGCGTCGTCTGCGCGAGGTTCGACACGGCGGTCTTGTAGTCGTCGACCTCCAGGAACGCGCGCTTGGCGTCCCGAACCCGGATGTACACGACCGCGTCCGCGGTCACCGGGGAGTTGTCCCGCGTGATGGCTTCCTGGCGGGGCACGTCGATCGTCTGCGTGCGCATGTCGAAGGTGTACGTCCGGGAGACGAACGGCGGAATGACGTTGATCCCGGGTTCGAGCAACCCCCGGTATTCGCCGAACACCGTCAGCGCCTGCTTCTCGTAGGCGTCGACGATCTGCACCGTCTCGTAGACGACCACCGCGAGTAACACGAGCAACAACAGCCCGACCACCGTCGTCAACGATCCGCCGAAGATCGCTGCCGGGAGCGCGTCGGCGGCCGCCGCGCCAGCGGTGCCGACACTGAGTGCTGTATACATCGTCTCAACCGTCCGGCGACTACACAATAAGTGTTCGCCTCAGCCCGGGACCCCGTCTTCGGCGTCGTTGCCCGCGGCTGCGGCGTCAGCGACCGGCTCGACGGTCACCACGTTCCCGCCGCCCGGATCCACCACCACGACCTCGGTGTCCGCTGGGATCGTGCCGGTCGTCGTGCGCGCCGCGTACGACGAATCGAAGCCGCCGTGTTCGAGGTCGACGCGCCCCTCACGCGGAGTCACGGGGTCGACGACGTACCCGCGCTTTCCGCGCAGGTCGCTTGAGGACTGGGTCTGCCCGCTACCCGTGCCCTCGTAGATCTCGTAGTAGCGGTAGACGTACAGCGCCACCATCCCCACCACTAACACCAGGCCGGCGAGCTGGAACGCCGTCGCGCCGGACAACACGAACATCCCGGCCAGCCCGGCGGCGAGCAACGCCACGCCCAACACGATGAGGTGCGCGCCGGGTGCCAACGCCTCGGCGATGCATAACACCGCCCCGATCACCACGAGCACGAACGACAGCGACTGACCGAACACGCCCTCCATACCCGTGCGTTAGGCTACCGCAGTGAAAACCGTTACCCGAACAACAGCAGGCCGATCGCGCCCACCATCGTGGCGACGCCGAGCACGAAAAACGCCACGTTCTCCGCGGCCGGCGACCCCGCTTCGATCGTCTCCGGGCTGGTGGTGGCGTCCTCGCCCACCTCGTTCAGCGTGAACCGCCACTCGCGGTCGTCGTCCGTCTGACTCATACCCCGGGTTGGCCGTCAACGGCCAAAAGCATCGGGGTCACTGATCGGCCTCGTAGACGACGCCGCGCTCGCCGTCCACGGTCACCAGATCGCCAGCCGGCACCGCGTCCACGTCGACATCGCCGACCATCGGCACGTCGAGTTCGCGCGCGATCACCGCCGGATACCCGGTCAGCCCGGCGTCCGCGCTCACGATCGCCCCGATCTTCGAGAGATCGCCGTCGAACTCGCCGTCGAACCCGTGCGCCAACAGCACCACCGCGTTCTCCGGGGCGTCGCTGAGATCCCCGCTGTCGGCACGGTACGTCCGGCCGGTCGTCCGCCCGTCGACGACCGCCCGCCCGGTCGAGAGCGTCTCCGCGGCCACGTGCACTTTCAGCGTGTTCGTCGTCGATGCGCCCTCAAGCTCCGTCATCATGCCCACGAGCACCACCACGGTGTCGCCGCTCGCCACCACGCCGGAGTCGACGGCCGCCTGCACCGCGCGCTCGACGACCGTCGTCGCGTCGCCCTCCGCGACCGCCGCGTAGTTGGCGTGGACCCCCCAGTTGAGCGCGAGCTGCCGGCGCACGTCGTGGGACGGCGTCGCACAGACCACCGGGACGCTGGGCCGGAACTTCGCGGCCTTCCGGGCGGTGTACCCCGACTCGGAGGCCACCACCACCGCGCTGGCGTCGATGTCGCGGGCCAGATACCGCGCCGACCGCGCCAGCGCGTCCGTCTTCGCCGTCCCGTCGGCCGTCGGCACCGCCTGCTCCTGGCGCTCGCTGTACTCCGCGCTGCCTTCGACCTCCCGCACGATGCGGTCCATCGTCTCGACAACCCGCGTGGGGTTGTCCCCCACCGCGGTCTCCGCGGACAACATCACGCCGTCGGTGCCGTCCAGGACCGCGTTGGCCACGTCGCTGGCCTCCGCGCGCGTCGGACGCCGGGCGTGCACCATCGAGTCCAGCATCTCGGTCGCGGTGATCACCGGCACCCCCGCGTCCCGGCACTGCGCGATGATGCGCTTTTGGATCATCGGCACGTCCTCCATCGGACACTCCACGCCGAGATCGCCGCGCGCCACCATCACGCCCTGGGCGGCGTCGATGATGCCGTCCAGGTTCTCCACGGCACCCGCCCGCTCGATCTTCGCCACGATGGGGATGTCGGCACCGTGGGACTCCAGGACGCGGTTGACGGCCAACACGTCGTCGGCGTCCCGGACGAAGCTCGCCGCCACGTAATCGACGTCCAGCTCGGCGGCCAACGCCAGATCGCGGCGGTCCTTCTCGGTGACGACGTCCACGTCCAGCTCGACGCCCGGCACGTTGACGCCCTTCCGGCTGCCGAGGCTCCCGCCGGACACCACGGTGGCGTGCACCGTGTCGCCGGCGACGCGGTCGACGTCGGCCTCGATGCGGCCGTCGTCGAGCAACACCGTGTCACCGGGTTCGGCGGCCGCGATGCTGGTGGAGATCCCGATCCGATCGGGGGTCGCGGTGTCGCCCTCGACGAACGCCACGTCGCTGCCGGTTTCGATGTGGATGGTGCCGTCGTCGTCGATCGGTGCGGTCCTGACCTCCGGGCCTTGGGTGTCGAGCATCACCGCAAGCGGCTTGTCGGTCTGGGCGTCGACGGCCCGCGTGGTCTCGATGAGCTCCCGGCGCGCGGCCGCGTCGCCGTGGCTGGCGTTGATCCGTGCTACCGTCATGCCGGCGTCCGCGAGCGCCCGCACCGACGCGTCGTCGTTGGTCGCGGGGCCGAGCGTACAGACGATCTTCGCGTTTCTCATACGCGACGGTACACCGCCGCCCGGCAAAAACCCACGCTCTTTACTCGATACTGAGTTCCATTCGCGTGCGGGGCGGTGGCCGCCCGCCCTACATCACCTTCGTGCCGGGCTCGCTGTCCTCGTGGGTCGTCAGCAGGTCGGCGTCCTCCCCGGCCGCCAACACCATCCCGTTGGACTCCACGCCGAACAGCTCCGACGGCTCCATGTTCGCCACCACCACCACCCGCGTCCCCGGCAGCGCGTCGAGGTCGTGGAGCTGCTTGATGCCGGCGACGATCTGGCGCACCTCGTGGCCGATGTCGACTTCGAGGCGCGCCAGATCGTCAGCGCCCTCGATGCCCTCGGCCTCGACGACCTCCCCCACCCGCAGATCCAGCGCCTGGAACTCCTCGAAGCTGATATCGTCCTCGGCAAGCGGTTCGAGCTCGATCCCGTCGTCGGCTGTCTCGTCGGCCATACCCTCCCCATCGGCGTCCTCGCTACTAGCAGCTTCGATCTTCGCGGCCAGCGCCTCGTCGAGCTCGGTGACCCGGTCGTCCTCGATCTTCTCGAACAGCTCCGCGGGCTCCCCGAACTCCGCGGGCGGCGCCTGCAGGCAGTCCGCGATCGTCGCGTCACTCACACGCCCGTCCTCACCGAGCTGCGCCCAGAGGGTCTCGGTCTTCTCCGGCAGGAACGGCTGCAGGAGCACTGCAACCGCCTTCACGAGCTGCACGCAGTCCCGCATCACCGGCGCGGCCGCCTCGCTGTCGAGGTTCCACGGCTCGTTGTGCTGGATGTACTCGTTGCCGAACCGCGCCAGCGCCACCGCGCGCTCGCCGGCGGTCCGCAGATCGTACTCGTTCAGCGCGTCCTCGTAGTCGTCCATCGCCTGCGCGATCTCCGTCTCGACGTCGTCCGTGAGGCTGACCTCCTGGGGGGTGCCGTCGAAGTTCCGGTTCGCGAACAACAGCGCCCGGTACGCGAAGTTCCCCACGGCGTCCGCAAGCTCCGTGTTCACGCGCTGCGCGAACTCCGCCCAGGAGAAGTTCACGTCGCGCTCGAAGCCGCTCGCGGTCGCCAGGTAATACCGCAGCAGGTCCGGATGGAACCCCGCATCGAGGTACTCCGCCGCCCAGATGGCGCGGTTCTTCGACGTCGACAACCCCCGCCCGTCGATGTTCACGAACCCGGTCGCACACACCGCCCGCGGCTCGGCGTAGTCCGCGCCCGCCAGCATCGACGGCCAGAACACGGTGTGGTGCTGGATGATGTCGCGGCCGATGACGTGGATGATCTCGCCGTCGCCGTCCTTCCAGACGGACGCCCAGTCGAACTCCTCGGTGCCCACGCGCTCGGAGTACTGCTTCGTGGCGGCGACGTACTCGATGGGGGCGTCGACCCAGACGTACAACACGAGGTCGTCGCCACCCTCCCCGGGGTAGTCGATCCCCCAGTCGAGGTCCCGCGTGATGCAGAAATCCTCCAGCCCGCCCTCGATCCACTCGCGGGGCTGGTTTTTCGCGTTGTTCGTCCCCTCCATCCGGTTGATGAACCCCTCCAGATACTCCTGGAAGTCCGACAGCCGGAGGAACTTGTGCGCGCGCTCGTGGTACTCCGCGCTGTTGCCCGTGATGGTGCTCACCGGCGCCTCGATCTCCCCCGGTTCGAGGTGGCGCTGGCAGCCCTCGTCGCACTCGTCGCCGCGCGCGTGCTCCCCGCAGTACGGACACGTCCCCTCGACGTACCGGTCGGGCAGCCACTGGTCGGCGTCGGGGTCGTACGCCACCTGGATCTCCGTCTCGTAGACGTGGTCGTTGTCCTCCCACGCCCCCACGAACTCCCTGGTGAGCTCGACGTTGGTCTCCTCGTCGGTGTGGCCGTAGGTGTCGAACGCGACGCTGAACTCCTCGAACGTGTCGGCGTACTGCTCGTGGCGCTCCAGCCCGAGGTCGAGCGGCCCAACCCCGGCCTCGATGGCCTGGACGGCGATCGGCGTCCCGTGCATGTCCGTCCCCGAGACGAACACCGTCTCCTGGCCGAGCTTTCGGAGCGCGCGACTGAACGCGTCGCCGCTCACGTACGTCCGCAGGTGGCCGATGTGCAAGTCCCCGGTCGGATAGGGGAGCCCACAGGTCACCACCGCCGGATCGTCCGTGGGGTAGTCCTCGTCTGTCATGTGTCCCTGTTGCCGTGCCGCGGGCCTAAAGCCCGCTGATTGCGTTACCACCCACCAGGGTCACGCCAGCGCGTCGACGTCGTCCAGGAACGCCGCCAGCATCTCCCGCGTGACGTGGGGCATACAGACCACGCGCAGCGCGTCCGACGCCGTCCGGGAGATCCGCCACCCCTCTTCGCGCAGCGCCTGGAACTCGGCGTCGGGCATGTCGGCAGCGACCAGCGGCAACTCGGGGTCAACGACGTCGTATCCGCGGGCGGCGAGCTCCGCGGCGAGGTACTCAGCGTTGCCCTGCGTGCGCTCGTACTGCTCGCGGTAGCCGTCCGGCCACAGCGCCCGCAGGCTGGCGAGCGCGCCCGCGACGCCGGCCCCCGACCGCGTCCCGCCCAGCGTCGGCTGGGTGTCGGACTCCAAATACGGCGTCTCGATGGCGAGCGCGTCCAGCGTCTCGGGATCCCGCGCCAGAAACCCCCCTGCGGGAACCGGTGCCTGCCCCATCTTGTGTGGGTCGATGGCCATCGTGTTCACCGGCGCGTCGGCGAAGCTCCAGTCGTGGTCGGTGAACGGCAACACGAACCCACCCCAGGCCGCGTCGACGTGGAGGTTCGCGTCCACCCCGGCTGCGATGTCCGCCAGCGCCGGGATCGGGTCCACCCGCCCGTACTCGGTCGTTCCGGCCACCCCGACCACCACGGCGGTGTCGCCGTCCACGAGGTCCGCCACTGCAGCCACGTCCGCCCGGTGATCCCCGTCAGTGGGCGCGAGCCGCAACTCCACGCCGAGCACGTCAGCGGCCTTCTGGAAGCTGAAATGCGCGCTCGCCGGCGCAACCACGTTCACGGCGTCGGCGTCGGCGCGGTTGCGCGCGGCCCGGACCGCCTGGAGGTTCGCCTCCGTGCCGCCGGCAGCGATGTAGCCGTGTGGCGACGACAACCCCACGATCTCACCGAGCAGTGCAACGGCGTCGCGCTCGCGTTCGGCCACCGCCGGATACGTCTCCGGGTCGCCCGGGTTGGTCGCCAGAAACGCCTGTGCAGCCTCGCGGGCCGCGGGATGCGGCGTCGTGCACATCGAGGACAGCACCCGGTCGAACTCCTGTGGCGGCCGCCGCGCTTCCCCACGCGTCATACCCGCATGCAACGACAGCAGCCGTTTAGCGGTTCCGCTCTCGGCACGCCGACCGCTCCGCGGCGGCCCCGCTGTCGGCCGCGGTCAGATACCGGATGCGCTCGGGCACCGGCGGATGCTGGTAGTGGAACGCCTCGTAGTAGGGATGCGGGAACGGGTTGCCGAGGTTCTGGCTCGTGAGCGCCCCCAGGGCGTCCGCGAGCGGTTCACCGCCCCCCATCACGTCCACGGCGAACGCGTCCGCCTCCCGCTCGTTTGCCAGCCAGAGTCTGTTCTGTAGCGGCGCGGTGAGCCGGCTCAGCGGCTGCAACCACACCCCCGCAAGCAACAGCCCGGCCGCGGGCTGTTCGGGCACCCCGAACATGCCGTACAGCCAGCCGGCATCGAGCAGCCGGGACGCCACGAACAACACCACCCCAGCCTGCAGCGTGGCCGCCCCGATGGTCTGCCAGATGTGGCCGTTCTTCCAGTGGGCGAGCTCGTGGGCAAGCACGGCTTGAAGCTCCGTTTCGCCCATCTGGTCGATGAGCGTGTCGAACAACACCACCCGCTTGGTCGCGCCGAACCCCGTGAAAAACGCGTTCGAGTGCCCCGACCGCGACGAGGCGTTCATGACGTACACCTGCTCGCAGGCGAACCCCGCGCGGTCGAAGACGTCCTCGATGGCGTCCCGCAGTCCGCCCTCGTCGACGGGGTCGAAGTCGTAGAACAACGGCATCACCACCCGGGGCACCAGCACTTGCGTGGCCAGCAGGAACACCCCCACGATCCCGGTCGCGGCGACGAACCACCACTCGGGGAGCGCCGCCACAGCCACCAGGACGGCCCCGCCAAGCACTGCGACGAACACGCCCGCCAGCCCGGCGCTCAACAGCGCGTCCCGGGCGAACAGCGCCGGCGACTGCTCGTTGAACCCGAACGCCGACTCGACGCCGAACGTCTCGACGGCGTCGAACGGCACGCGCGCCACCTGCATGGCGACCGTCGCCCCCACGAGCAGCGCGACGCCGGCCAGCACGTCGCTGCCGACGGTGTCGTAGACGAACGCCACGGCGGCCCCGAACGCGCCGGTGTATAGGACGCCCAACACAGCGCCGGCCAGCACGACCGACCGGAGTTGGCTCACCGCCGTCCCGAGTCGGTGGTACGCCAGCAGCTCCCCGGGGTCGTCGACGCCGATATGCGTGGCCAGCCAGGCGCTGCGCTCGCGGACTGTGCGCTCCGCGTACCGGACGTTCAGTGCCGCCAGCGACGCGAACAACAGCGTCGTCCCGGCGACGAGCGCGAGGAAGACGACGTGGTGGACGAGCATCCCCTCAGTGTCGGTTCCGCGCCTCCCTAATCCCGGCGGTCACTCACGGGCCGACTCGAGCAGGAGTCGCTGCTCGACGCGCTTGACCTCGTGTTGGACGTCGCGAACGGCGTCGATGTTCGCGGAGATCGAGGACACGCCGGTCTCCACCAGGAAATCCACCATCTCGGGTTTCGAGCCGGCCTGCCCGCAGATGCTGGTGGCGACGTCGTGCTCGCGGCAGGCGTCGATGGTGCGTTCGATGAGCGTCAACACCGACGGGTGGAGTTCGTCGAACCGGTCGGCGACGCTGCCGTTGTTGCGGTCGACGGCCAGCGTGTACTGGGTCAAGTCGTTCGTACCGAAGCTCGCGAAGTCCACGCCCTCCTGTGCGATCTCCTCGATGGCGAGCGCGGCCGCCGGCGTCTCGATCATGACGCCCCACGATCGCTTCTCGACGTCGATGCCGGCGTCCGCCATCAGGTCTCGTGCCCGCGCAACGTCCTGGGCGTCGTTGACCAGGGGGAACATCACTTCCACGTTGTCGTACCCCATCTCGTAGAGCCGCCGGAACGCCGACAGCTCGTGTTTGAACACGTCCGGGCGGTCGAGGCTGCGCCGAACCCCGCGGTAGCCGAGCATCGGGTTGTGCTCGTGGGGCTCGTCGTTGCCGCCTTCGAGTTGCCGGAACTCGTCGGTCGGTGCGTCGAGCGTGCGAACCCGCACCGGCCGCGGGTAGAACTCCTCGGCGACGCCCCGGATGCCGTCGACGAGCTCCTGGACGTAGGCGTCCTCGCCGTGGTCGTCGATATACCGCTTGGGCGTCTTGTTCGTGGACAGGATCATGTGCTCCATGCGGAGCAGCCCGACCCCGTCGGCACCGGTCGCGGCGGCGCGCTCGGCGGCCTCCGGGATGGAGACGTTGACCTTGACCTCGGTGGCGGTCATCGGCTTCACCGGCGTCGTCGGTCGCGCGTCCTCGATGGGGTCGTGCTCGGTGGTGGTCTCCTCGCGGCCGTCGCGGACGACGCCACGGTCACCGTCGAGCGTGACCGCCTGATCGTCGCACAGCGTGGTCGTGGCGTCCGTCGCGCCGACGACCGCCGGACAGCCGAGTTCGCGGGAGACGATGGCGGCGTGACTGGTCATCCCGCCCTCGTCGGTGACGATGCCCGCCGCCCGCTTCATCGCCGGCACCATGTCGGGGGTCGTCATCTCGGTGGCGATGATGTCGCCCTCGCCGATCTTGTCGAGCTCGTCGAGGCTCGTGACGACGCGTGCCGGCCCCGACGCGACACCCGGGCTCGCGCCCAGTCCGGTGACGACGGCGTCGCCGCCACCACCGTCGGTGTTCGCTACCGCCCCGTCGGTGTCGTCCTCGATGGTCGTGATCGGCCGGGACTGCAGCATGTACACGTCGCCGTCGACGATCGCCCACTCCACGTCCTGTGGGGCGTCGTAGTGGGCTTCGACGCGCTCCCCGATGGTGACCAGGTCGCTGATCTCGCCGTCGTCGAGGACGCGCTGGGTGCGCTTCCGGTCGGGCACGTCGCGGGACACGGTCTCGCCGGTGTCGTCGTCCTTGACGTGCATCACCTTCTTGTCGGCGACCGTCGCCTCCTCGACGGTGTCCGTGTCACGGTCGACGACGTAGTTGTCCGGCGACACCGCCCCGGAGACGACCGCTTCGCCGAGCCCCCAGGCGGCCTCGACGATGGCCTCGTGTGCGCCGGTCGAGGGGTGGCTGGTGAACAACACCCCGGATTTCTCCGCGTCGACCATGCGCTGGACGACGACGGCGATGTTCACGCGGTCGTGATCGAAGCCCTGTTCCTGTCGGTAGTAGATCGCGCGCTCCGTGAACAGGCTCGCCCAGCAGCGTTTCACGTGGTCGAGCAGCGCCTCACGCGTGATGTTGAGAAACGTCTCCTGTTGGCCGGCGAAGCTCGCGTCCGGGAGGTCTTCGGCGGTCGCCGAGGACCGGACCGCGACGAACGCCGCCCCGTCGTCGAGGGCGTCGTACGACGAGAGGATGTCCTCGCGGAGACTCGCCGGGAAGTCGGTGTTCAGGATGAGGTCGCTCGCGCGCGCCGCGGCGTCGGCGAGCGCGTCGGAGTCCTCGGCGTCGACGCCCACCGCGTCGAACAGCTCCTGGTCGATCCCTGCCTCCTCGATGAACGTCCGGTAGGTGCCGGCGGTCACGACGAAGCCCGGTGGGACTGGGAGCCCGGCATCCGTGAGTTCGCCGAGTGATGCCCCTTTGCCGCCGACACTGTCGATGTCGTCGGCGCGTACGTCTTCCAGCCAGCGTACAGCCATGTGGCGTCTGTACAGTCACGCAATGCCCCTATGAATATTCCGAACCCCTCTGGAGAACTGACATATGGTACTCGGAACCGAGTTGTCGTTTCTACTCGATGGGTTTTACCCGGCGCACTCCGTGAGACCGCGCATGGACGCGAAACGCGCCGCCACACACTCAAGCAAATACTTCCTCGCCACGACGATCCTCGGCATCGTCGCGCTCGCGCTCATCGGCTACGGCGGGGTCCTCGCACAGCCCGCGTTCGAACACGGTCTCCCATCCGGCCCCCACCTCGCTGACGCCGTTCCCGGGCTCGCGCTCGCCGCCGCCGGCGTCGTCATCTACCGGTTCGGCGCATCCTGGGCGCTGTACACGACGCTCACTGCCGCCCACGAGGACGCACTCGACGACACCCTCGACACCGCACGCGTGAAATCCGACATCGTCAGCGTGCTCGACGACCGCCTCTCGGACATGCAGACCGACCTCCAGTCGGCCAACCGCGAACTCCGCGAGCTCAAGCGCGACGACGACTGACTACGCCTCCAGGATCTCCTCCTCGGTCTCGGCCGGCACCGCCAGCGTCCCGTCGAGCGTCGACACGCCACGCCCGCCGACCATCGGCGCATCGCCAGCGACCCGCACCCGAACCCGCCCCGGCCGATCCACGAAATGCCCCTGCTCGAACACCATCTCATCCGGTGCGTCCCCGTCGAACGCCCCGAACCGCGCCAGATACGCGCCCGCCGCCCCGCTCGCGGTGCCCGTCACGGGGTCCTCATCGACGCCCACACCAGGCACCCACGCCCGCCCATGCGCCGTCGACGCCCGGTCGAGCGCGTCGAACGAGAACATGTAGACGCCCGCCGCGCCCACGTCGTCGGCGAGCGCCTCGACGGCATCGAAATCGGGGTCGGCGTCGCCGAGATCCGAGAGGTACGTGATGGGCACGATCAGGAACGGCAGCCCGGTGTCGGCGACCGCAAGCGGGATGTCGTCGCTGGCACCCCGCAGCGCGGCCGCCTCGGTCCCGGTCGCCTCCGCGACCCGCTCGTAGGACAGCTCCACCTCGCGGACCGTCGGTGGATTCTGGGCCATCCACACGGTCCCGTCCTCGGCCACCTCGATGTCGAGCACCCCGACGTTCGTCTCCAGGGTGTGCTCGCCGGCGGCGAGCGCGCCGTCGTCGTACAGGTGCGCGTGACTCGCGATGGTCGCGTGCCCACAGAGGTCGACCTCAGTGGTCGGTGTGAAATACCGGAGTCGGCGGTCGGCCGCGTCGCTCGGCCGCAGAAACGCCGTCTCGCTGGCGCCGAGCTCGGCCGCGATCGCCTGCATCTGGTCGTCGGTCAGTCCCCCGGCGTCCGGCACCACACCCGCGGCGTTGCCCGCACACGAGTCGTCGGTGAACGCGTCCACGAGCAGCGCTCGCGTCTCGGTCATGGCCCCGATTCGGGGCCCTCGGGCTTGCCTGTTTTCCTCCTCGCGTCGCCCCAGCTCGCCGCGGCGTCACTCCGATCCAGCCAGCCTGCGAGTGCCGCGACGACCGCCGCCGACTGATCTCCGCAGGCGGTCCGTCGCGGTGCCGTCATACGCCCGCTCCCGGGTGGAGGCCACTTCTGCGTTCCTGGGCCCGAGCGCGCTCGGTTCGGGCCCAGGGTCCGCTCGGCCGGCCTGTAAACCGTTAAGTAGCGACGCGAGCGAGTGCTGACACGCAATGAGTGACCTCCCGGACGATTTCAACTGCACGATCACCAACTGGGAGTATATTTACGGACTCTGCCGGGACGTCAGCGACCAGGTCAAAGCCGCCGACTTCGAGCCCGACGTGGTCGTCGCGCTCGCCCGCGGCGGCTGGTTCGCGGGCCGGTGTCTCTGTGACTTCCTCGGCCTGAACGACCTCACGAGCCTGAAAATGGAGCACTACGTCGGCACCGCGGAGAAATCCGCCGAGCCCGAAGTCCGGTACCCGATGCCGGAGGGCTCCGTTGAGGACAAGGACGTGCTCATCATCGACGACATCGCCGACACCGGCGGCTCCATCGAACACGCCCACGAGTACGTCCAAGACCGGGACGCCAACGCGGTCCGAACGGCAACCCTCCAGTTGCTGCAGACCAGCGCCTTCGAGCCCGACTACGTGGGCGAACGCCTCGACGAGTGGGCGTGGATCGTCTACCCCTGGAACTTCATCGAGGACATGATCGACATCATCGCCGGCGTGATGGCCACCGACGACGACGGCCCCTACACCACGGCCGGCATCCGCGACCTGCTCGCGGACTACCACGACGTCGACCGCATCCAGATGGAGATCGCACAGCCTGACCGCCTCACTGAAGTCCGCTCCGAGATGGTGCGCCGGGACGTGCTCGCCGCCACCGACGCCGACCGCTGGGCGCTCGTGTGACGCCCGCCGGCCGCCACCGCATCGTTTAGGTGTGGGGCCCGCTCACATCCTGGTGTGATCGGCTTCATCGGCGGTTCCGGCATCTACGACGCACTGCCACTGAACGACGTCCGGGAAACAGCCGTTTCGACGCCGTACGGCGACCCGAGCGCGCCGGTGACCATCGGCGAGTTCGGCGACACCGGCACCGAGGTGGCGTTCCTGCCGCGCCACGGCTCCGACCACCAGCGGTCGCCGACGAACCTCCCGTACCGCGCCAACATCTACGCGTTCAAGCAGCTCGGCGTCGAGCGCATCCTCGCGTCCAACGCCGTCGGCAGCCTCAGAGACGAGCTGTCCCCCCAGACGCTGGTCATCCCGGACCAGATCTTCGACCGGACGAACCACCGCGACGCGACGTTCTTCGGTGACGGCGTCGTCGTCCACCAGCCGTTCGCGGACCCCTACTGTCCGCACATGGTCGAGCACCTCCACGACGCCGCCACCGACGCCACCGACGCCGACACCCAGCAGGGCGGCACGTACGTCTGCATCGAAGGCCCCCAGTACTCGACGCGCGCCGAGTCGGAGTTCTACAAGGCCCAGGGCTGGGACCTCGTCGGCATGACCGCCATCCCCGAGGCGAAGCTCGCGCGGGAGGCGGAGATGTGTTACGCGACGGTCGCCGGCGTCACCGACTACGACGTCTGGAAAGCGGACAGCGAAGTCACGCTCGACGAAGTGCTCGCCAACGCCGCCGCCAACGAGGACGCGATCAAGGCGACCGTCGAGCGCGCCATCGAGACGCTGCCCGACGAGCGCGACTGCGACTGCGGCCACAGCCTCGACGGCACGGTCAACACGCCCCCGGAGGCCATCCCCGAGGAGACCCGCGACCGCGTCGCGCCGCTGCTCGGCGACCACATATAGCGGTCACAATACACTAAGATTCGAATCCGTAGACATAAAATGTAAATACGTGAGCCGACTTCGTTAGTGTATATGCAGGGTGACGTGGATGCACAGGCGTTCTCGGCGGAGCTCGCCGAGTTGAAACGCGGCGGCTGTACACTGCTTGTCGCCAGTGACGCGCCCGGCCACGGCACCGCCTGCGAGCGCCTGCTCGGCGCTCCCGAGCTCGACCGCAGCCACGTCTTCCTCTCGACAGCAGTCGACGTTCCGACGATCCTCACGCGCCACCGCCCACGACGCACGGATCCCGGATCGTTCGCCGTCGTCGACGCCACTTCCGACACGCGAAGCACAACCACGACGACCAGCGCCGCCCCCACCGGCCCGACTGCCACCACGGAGTGGTACGAGCGCGCCCCCGATCACCTGGATCTGGAGGCCGTCTACACCACAACCAAGGCCGCCATCGACCGGGTGGCTGCGGACGCCGACGGCCCGGGTGAGCTCCGCGTCTGCCTCGACCGCCTCGACACCTACATCGACGCCACCACCGCCGGCACCATCGCGGAAACCGAGCTGTTCCGGTTCCTACACTTGCTCTGTGGCGCGATCCGGCGCGTCGACGGCATGGGCCACGTCCACGTCTCGGCGTCGGCCGACGACGACGTGCTCGGAACCATCGAGCCGCTGTTCGACGCGACCGTCGAGATCGAAACGACGGCCGGCCAACACGCCCGCCAGCGCTGGCACCTCCACAGCTCCGGCCGGGAGACCGGCTGGTTCCAGCTGTAGCCTCTCACGCCGGCGGCACTGTCGCCGCCTGTGCGGGGAACTCCTCGGTCGCCTGCACCCAGAGGTCGCCGAACAACTCGTCTTGGGCGAGCGTGACCGCGCCCCGGTGTGCGAGAAACAGCACCGCCAGAAACGTCTCCACTCGGGACGGCCCGGCAGCCGCGATCTCGGCGTACAACACCTCGTCCCGGCCGGCCTCGTACTGCGCGGCGAGCGCCCCCCGGACGTCGGTGATCGTGGCCTCGATGTCCTCCCCGTGGGCGTTCCCGAGCGTCTCCGCGGTGGTTGGCTCGTCAGCCATCCGGCCCGCGTCACCGCTGCGGTACTCCATCTCATTGACGCCCCGCCGGAACCCCTGTGGGCTGTCGCTGGTGTCGTACTCCCTGGACTCCTTCCACCACGACCCCCGCTCGGCCTCCCGGAGCTCGCGCACGAGCTCGTCTAGCGTCTGTGGGCTGCCCCGCGCCTGCTTGCGGTCCAGGCGCCGCTCCATTTCGGCCTCCAGGGACGCCACCGGATCCGACGCCGGCTGTGCGTCGTCCCCGCCCGGCGGCTCCCAGGGCGCGCGCTCGTCGTCACCGTCGTCGGCGTCCTCGTCGTCGTCGTCGTCCAGCATCGCCTCGCTTTTCATCCGCAACAGCACGCTGGCGTAGAACAGCGCCCGCCCCGACGTCCGCAGATCGGCCTCGTCGAGCGCCGCCAGGAACTTGTCGGTCACCGCGACGATGTCGATGTCCCAGGGCTCGATCTCGCCGCGCTCGGCCAACCGCACCAGCACCGCCACCGGCTCGACCGCATCGCCGTCGGCGTCACTCCGCCCCTCGTGGCCGGGACTGGCCACCGGCACCGCGTCCCGATCAGTCATCCGTGACCGCCCCCTGCGCCGAGAGGTCGATGCCGGTGACGATGCTGCGGTTGTCAGCCTGCATCGTCACCCCGATGGCGCGCTCGGAGCGGTCGAGCATCGCCGACCGATGGCTGACCACGACGAACTGCGCGTCGCCCGCAAGCTCGTCCACGAGCTCGCCGACGCGATCCGCGTTCACCGCGTCGAGGAACGCGTCCACCTCATCCAGCGCGTAGAACGGCGCGGGGGTGTGGCGCTGGATGGCGAAAATGAACGCCAGCGCGGTCAGCGACTTCTCGCCGCCGCTCATCGCGTCCAACCGCTGGACGGGTTTGTCCCCGGGCTGTGCCTTCATCGTCAACCCCCCGTCGAAGGGGTCGTCGGGGGTTTCGAGTTCGAGCCCGCCGGTGCCGGCTGACAACCGCGAGAAGATGCGGTGGAAGTGGTCGTTGATCGCCTCGAACGCCGCCATGAACGTCGACTTCTTCTGCTCGTCGTAGCGCGCGATGCGCTCCCGAATCCCGTCGGCCTCCTCGGTGAGCGTCGCTCGCTGCGCCTCCAGGCTATCGAGGGTGTCGGCGACCGACTCGTACTCGTCGATCGCGAGCATGTTCACCGGCTCCAACGCCTCCATGCGCGCGCCGAGGCGTTCGACGTTCTCCGCGACCACGTCGGCGTCCGGAATCTCCGCCGGATCGTACTCCCCGACGGCGTCGTCCAGCTCCGCGACCTCCTCGCTGAGCGTCTGCGCTGCCGCCTGCAGGCGCTCCAGGCGGTGTCGTGCGTCCTCGACCGCGGCCGCCTGCTCGTCGCGGGCGTCTTCGGCCTCACTGAGGTCGGCCTTGCGCTCCTCGCGGTCGCGTTTCAGGTCCGCCAGCTCGGCTTCGAGGTCCTCAACCGCCGCCTCCTTCTCAGCGAGCTCCGCCTGCTTGGCCTCGATGTCGCCGTTCAACGCCTCGATTCGCGCCTGCTCGTCGGCTTTCCGGCTCTCGGCGTCGGCCACGTCAGCCTGGAGGTCCTCGACGGCGTCCTCGGCGTACTCTTTTTCGAGCGTGAGGCTGTTCAGCTCGCCATCGAGCTCGTCGACACGACCCTCTAGGTCCACGACGGTCGCCTCGATGTCTTCCTTTTCGGCGGTGAGTTCGGGGATCCTCGACTCCGCCAACTCCGCCTCCAACGACTCGATCTCGGCCTCGATGGCTGCGATCGTCTCCTGCTGTGCGTCGATCTCCGCGTCGACGGTCTGCATCTCCGCGTCGACGGCCTCGCGCTCGTCCTGCAGCTCCTCGATGCGCGTTTCGAGATCCGCGATGCGCTCCACGGCGGCCTCCCGGTCGGCCTCGGCGGCCTCGATGTCGGCCTGGATCGTCCGCACCTGCTCGGTGGCGTCCTGGCGGCGGTCCCGCGCCGAATCCAGGCGCTGGTCGATCTCGCGGACCTCCTGGCGGCAGTCCTCGCGGTCGTCTTCGAGACCCTGGATGCGCTCGGCGACCCGTTCGAGTTGCCCCTTCCCGGATTTCGAAAACGAATACCGCGACCCCGACCGACTCCCCCCGGTCATCGCACCGGATTTCTCGACGAGATCGCCCGCCAGCGTCACGAGCCGGAACTCGCCCATCAGGTCGCGTGCGGTCTCCATGTTCTCCACGACCAGCGTACTCCCCAACACGTACGAGAACACCGGCGCGTACCGCTCGTCGAAGTCCACGAGGTCGTACGCGAAGTCCACCACGCCGGGCATCGCCGGCGCGCTCGGCAGCGACCGCTGCTGCATCTCGGTGATCGGGAGGAACGTCGCGCGGCCGGCGTTGCGCTGCTTGAGGTACTCGATGCAGCGCTGCCCGACGCCGTCGTCGTCCACCACCACGTTCGCCAGCCGCCCGCCCGCAGCCGTCTCGCAGGCGGTCGCGTACTGCTCGCGCACGCCACCCAACTGGCCGACAGTGCCGTGCACGCCGTCCCGGTCGTCGTTCAGCACCGTCGTCACCGCCTTCCCGTACGAGGAGTCTCCCGACTGGTCGGCCTGCGCCTCCAGGCGCGCGTACTCCTCTTGGGCCGCCGACAGCTCGTCCTCGACCGCCGCGAGGTCCTCTTGGCGCTGGCGCTTCTCCTGTTTGAGGTCCTCGACCACGTCGACGATCTGCTCGCGGTTCCGCGTTGCCTTCTCCAGTTCGTCCGCGAGCTCGTCCAGCGTGGCGTCCACCTCGGGGAGCTCGGCCCGGGCATCCTC
This sequence comes from Halobacterium salinarum DSM 3754, assembly GCF_008124605.1. Taxonomy (GTDB): domain Archaea; phylum Halobacteriota; class Halobacteria; order Halobacteriales; family Halobacteriaceae; genus Halobacterium; species Halobacterium salinarum. The sequence continues at coordinate 358,740 of NZ_VRYN01000002.1, read as the reverse complement.
CAAGTCGGCCTCGGCGTCGGCCAGCTCCTCGCTGCGGCGTTTGGCCTCGTCCAGCAGTCGGTCTTGCTCCCGCTGGTGGTCGTTGCGCTCGCGTTTGGCGTCCTCCAGGGCGGTCTTCTCGTCCGCGAGCGCGGCTTTCAGCTCGTCGAACTCGGTGTCCACGGACTCGATCTCGGCTTCGATGTCGGCGAGCTCGTCGCGGCGCTCCTGGATCTCCGCGGTCACCGACGCCTTCTGGACTTTCACTTCCCTGATGTCGGTCTCAAGGGCGTCGATCCGCTCGCGTTTGCGGTCGATCTCGACGACCGCCTCTCGGCGCTCGGCGTCCGCGTCCTGGACGCGATCCTCGCAGGCCGCGACCGTGTCTTCGAGCCGCGACACCTCGCCTTTGATCTCCTCGATCTCGCGCTTGATCGCGAGCTGTTCGTCCTCACCCTTGCGCTCGATCTCGGCGTTCAACGCCGCCAAATCCGCTTCGATGCGGCCCACGGTGTCGCGGCGCTCGTCCAACTCGGCGGTGAGCCCCTCCAACTCGCGTTCCTGTTCGTCGATGTCCGCCCGCGTTGCCGACAGGTCGGCGCGCGTCTCCTCCAACTCGGCGGCCTTGGCGTACCCCTCGTACTCCTGTTTTTCCTCCTGCAGGTCCTGGTATTCGAGGGCGGTCTCGCGCTCGTCGGCGAGGCGGTCGAGGCGGTCGCGCTTCTCGTCGATCTTCAGCTCCGCCTCCCCGATGCGCTCCTCGACGACGTCCAACTCCTCGAACGCGTCGCGCTTCTTCGCGTCGAACTCCGCGACACCCGCGATCTCGTCGATGATCTCGCGGCGCTCGCCGGCGGTCATGTTGATGATGCCAGTGACGTCACCCTGCATCACCACGTTGTATCCCTCCGGGGCGATCCCGGCCTGCGCGAGCAGCTCTTGGATGTCCGCGAGGTTCACCGACCGGTCGTTCAGGTAGTAGTACGAGTAGTGGCTGTCGTCGGTGCGCTTGACGCGGCGCTTGATCGTGATGGTGTCCACGCTGCCGACGTTCTCGGAGCCGGCGGCGGTGGTCACCTGCGACCGGGAGACCACGCCCGCGTCGTTGTTCAACACGACTTCGACGCTGGCCTCCGTCGGCCCCGCGGCTCCATCAGCGCCCTCGTGAGCGGGGTTGTAGATGAGATCAGTGAGCGTTTCGGCGCGCATCCCGGTGGTGCGGGCCAACCCAAGCGCGAACAGTATGGCGTCGATGATGTTCGACTTCCCGGAGCCGTTGGGACCACTGATCGTCGTGAAGTCCTCGTAGAACGGGATTCGGGTGGTCCCTGCGAAGCTCTTGAAGTTCTCAACGACGAGTTCCTCTATGTACATGTGCAAAGGGGGCGGCCAGCCTCAAGCGACGATGATGTCGTCGAGCCCGGAGTCGTCGGTGTCATCGGTCGTGGCGTCGTCCTCGGTGTCGTCGGCGTCCGTCCCGTCAGCTGGCTGGTCGTCGGCGGGCTCGATGGCGGACTGGTCGCGAGCCTGCCTGAGCGCGTCGGTTGACGGTGGCTGGTCGAGTTCGGCTTCGAGCGCCCGGATGCGTTCGCCCGCATCGACCAGCTCCTCGGTGAGGCCGCGCACGGTCGCTTCCAGTTCAGCGACTCGGTCTTCGAGGTCGGTGGCGTCGTCGCTCATATCCTGGGAACCGGCCTCGATACATAAAAGGATGTATCGGACGTGCGTCAGACACCTATTAGTCGTCCTACTGGTTGTGGGTTCGGGGCTTCGTTACTCCTAAGCGGACGCACCGAGAATCCGTTGGTAATGAGTGCGCAGGCAGCCGAACGGGATCTCACGGCCATCATCGGGCTGGAGGTCCACGTGCAACTGGAGACGGACACCAAGATCTTCTGTGGGTGTTCGACGGACACCGACGACGCAGACCCGAACACGCACACCTGTCCGGTCTGCCTCGGACTTCCGGGGGCGCTCCCGACACTGAACGAGGGGGCCGTCGAAGCCGCCGTGAAACTCGGGAAAGCGATCGACGCCGACATCCCCGAGCGAACGCGCTTCCACCGGAAGAACTACTTCTACCCCGACCTCCCCAAGGGGTTCCAGATCACGCAGTACGACGCCCCGATCTGCCAGGACGGCGAACTCGAGGTCGGCACCGCCGACGACCGGCGCGCCATCGGCATCGAGCGCGCGCACCTCGAAGAGGACCCCGGCAGCCTCCAGCACGTCGGCGGCAGCATCGAGGACGCCGACTACACGCTCGTGGACTACAACCGCGCCGGCACGCCCCTGATGGAGATCGTCACCCGGCCGGACTTCCGGGCCGCCGAGGAAGTCCGGTCGTTCCTCGCGAAGCTCACGTCGGTCCTGGAGTATCTCGGTGTCTTCGACGCCGAACGCGACGGCAGCCTGCGCGTCGACGCCAACATCTCGATGGTGGACAGCGCGGAACTCGCCGGCGAGGGCGGTCCCAGCGACGACGTGCTCGAAGCCGCGAACCGGACCGAAGTGAAAAACATCTCCAGTCACCGCGCCGCCCAGAAGGCGCTTGCCTACGAGACCACGCGCCAGCGCAACCAGCTCGAACGCGGGATGGCGGTCGCCCAGGAGACCCGCCACTGGGACGAGGCCCGCGGCGTCACCGTCTCGATGCGCTCCAAGGAGGAGGAGAAAGATTACCGGTACTTCCGGGAGGCCGACATCCCGCCCCTGGAGGTCTCTGACTGGAAAGACGAGATCCCGATCCCGGAACTGCCGGACGCGCGCCGCGAGCGCTTCCGGACCGAGTACGGGGTCGGCGACGAGACGGCGTCGAAGCTCACCTCCCGGAAAGCCGTCGCGGACCTCTTCGAGGAACTCGCCGACGAGTACGACGCCGCCCTCGCGGCGACGTGGGTCGCGGACAACGTTCTGGGCGAGCTCAACTACCGCGACCTCTCGCTGGACGACGTGGCCGACCGCGACGACGAGTTCGAACGCCTCGTCGAACTCGTCGCCGAGGACGAGATCACGGCGAAGAACGCCGAGGAAGTCGTGCTGCGCACGATGCTCGACGAGGACCGAGCCCCGGACGAGATCGTCGATGCCGAGGGACTCGGGAAGACCTCGGGGGACGCGGTCGCGGACGCCGTCGCCGAGGCCATCGCGGAGAACCCCGACGCCGTCGCGGACTACCACGACGGCGAGGGCGACGCCCTGAACTTCCTCGTCGGACAGGTGATGGCGAAGACCGGCGGCAGCGCCGACCCCGGCCAGGTCAACGAACTGCTGCGCGACGAACTGGCGCAGGCGTAACCCTCGCCGCGGCCCCTCATCGCTCGCCTTCGCCGCCGCTGGCGGCTACGATTCTGCGTCCGTCCGGTCGGACCCGACGACTGCTGGCCGCACACCAGTGCCGACACCGAGAGCGACACTGAGGCAGCCAGCGAGCAGCCAGCCGGTGCCGGTCCCCGCCGCCAGCGTGGCTCCAAACCCGGTTTTGGTGTATCCGGAGATGAGCATGACCACGCCGAGTGTGGTGTACCCCGCGCCCGCGAGCCAGTGTTCGTCGACGAACTCGGGGCGTCTCTCCGGGGTGCCAGCGAGGACGAACGCGACGCCGGCCGCGACGAGCAGCCCCGACTGTTCGGTGAGTCCGGCTGGGTGGCCCGAGACGGCCGACACCGCGAGCAGCCCGCTCCCGAGACACACCAGGAACGCCCCGAACACCGGTGTCGCTTCGCTCCACGTCACGGTGGCGACGACAGCCGGCGTCGGGATAAGTCTGCTGTGCCTCTGGACCCGACCGACATCACTCGGGGAAGCCGTCCGACCCGAGGCCGAAGTCGCCCGGCCGGAAGACGTACGCCAGCCCGACGAACGCAAGGCTTGCGCCGCCCAGCCCGACGGCGATGGCGTACGCGAGCTCGGCGTCGGTTCCGGTGTCACCCAGCTTTAAGACGACCAGCCACGCGCCGAGTACGGCGTTCCCCGCGCCGAGCAGTCGGTGGGGACCGACGCGGTCACGGAGCGCGCTCGGCGTCCCGGAGAGTATCATGAGCACACCGGCGGCGATGAGAAGCACGGCTTCTGCGGCGAGCCAGCTCGGCGGCGGGTACGAGAGGGCGACGACACACGCCCCGAGCACGGCGAGTACGAGCCCGAGAACGCGAGAGCACTGGTAGCGGTTCATAGGCGTGGTGAGACAACCCACGGGGGTAGTTCTTTCGTGCGCTCGCAGGCGCTGCGAGCGGCCGCGCGAGCACTCGCCTGCGCACCCACGGCCACCCGGCATCGCGAACGCCCGAGCGCGCCTTGTCCCGACGCTTGCCTGCGGTTCTCGCGTACGAAATCTTTACCCGGAGTCCCAGCGTACAGTCCCCAACGACACCCGCAGGGGTGGAGGTAGCACACCGTGGAACTCATCGTCACAGAGAAGAACAACGCCGCGCGGCGCATCGCCGACATCCTCTCCGAGGGAGGGGCGTCGACGACACAGACCGCGGGCGTGAACGTCTACGAGTGGGGTGGCCGGCGCTGCATCGGGCTGTCCGGCCACGTCGTCGGGGTTGATTTCCCGCCGGAGTACAACGACTGGCGGGACGTCGAGCCCGCGGAACTGATCCACGCCGACGTGGTGAAAGACCCGACCCAGGAGGACATCGTGAACGCGCTCCAGCGGCTCGCTCGGGAGGCCGACGACGTGGTCATCGCGACCGACTACGACCGCGAGGGCGAGCTCATCGGGAAGGAGGCCTACGAGCTCGTCCGCGAGGTGAACGAGCAGGCACCGGTCAACCGCGTGCGGTTCTCCTCGATCACGGACACCGAGGTGCGGTCGGCGTTCGCAGACCCCGATGACATCGACTTCGACCTCGCGGCCGCCGGCGAAGCCCGCCAGATCGTCGACCTGATGTGGGGGGCGTCGCTGACCCGGTTCCTGTCGCTGTCGGCGGGCCAGATGGGCGAGGACTTCATCTCCGTGGGCCGGGTGCAGTCGCCCACGCTGAAGCTCATCGTGGACAAGGAACGCGAGATCGAGGCGTTCGATCCCGACGACTACTGGGAGCTGTTCGCGGACCTCCGGAAAGACCAGACCACCTTCGAGGCGCAGTACTTCTACGAGGACCCCGCGGACGGCACCGAGGCCGAGCGCGTCTGGAACGAGGGCGACGCCGACGCCGCGTTCGACGCCCTCCGGCAGGCCGGCGAGGCGGTCGTCGACTCCGTGTCCCGCCGGACTCGCACCGACGATCCGCCCGCGCCGTTCAATACCACGCAGTTCATCCGCGCCGCGGGCTCGCTTGGCTACTCGGCGGGCCGCGCGATGAGCATCGCCGAGGACCTCTACACCGCGGGCTACATCACGTACCCCCGCACCGACAACACCGTCTACCCCGACGACCTCGACGAGCGCGACCTGCTGGAAGCCTTCCAGCAGACGGTGTTCGGGGACGACGCCGATTCGCTGCTCGACCAGGACCGCCTCTCGCCGACCAGCGGCGACGAGGAGACCACCGACCACCCGCCGATCCATCCGACGACGGACTTCCCCGACCGCAATCAGCTCTCCGAGGACGAATGGGCGGTCTACGAACTCGTCGTGCGGCGGTTCTTCGCGACGGTCGCCGCGCCCGCCGAGTGGGCGCATCTCCGCGTCACCGCGGACGCCGACGGCGAGTCCCTGAAGGCCAACGGGAAACGCCTCGTCGAGGCGGGCTACCACGCGGTCTACCCGTACTACGACAGCTCCGAGAACCACGTGCCGCCCGTCGAGGAGGGCGACACGCTCGCCATCACCGACGCCCGACTGGACGCCAAACAGACCCAGCCACCGCGCCGGTACGGGCAGAGCCGGCTCATCGAGACGATGGAGTCGATGGACATCGGGACGAAGTCGACGCGGCACAACACCATCGAGAAGCTTTACGACCGCGGCTACATCGAGAACGACCCCCCGCGGCCGACGACGCTCGCGGAGGCGGTCGTGGAGGCCGCCGAGGACTACGCCGATGTCGTGGTCAGCGAGGAGATGACCAGCCAACTGGAGGCGGACATGACCGCCATCGCCGACGGCGAAACGACACTCGACGACGTGACCACGGAGTCCCGGGAGATGCTCGACCGGGTGTTCGACGAACTCACCGCTTCCCGGGCTGAGATCGGCGACCACCTCCGCACGTCACTGAAAGCCGACAAATCACTCGGCCCCTGTCCGGAGTGTGGCGACACGCTGTTGCTCCGGCAGTCCCGCACCGGATCGCATTTCGTGGGCTGCGATGGCTACCCGGAGTGCCAGTTCACACTCCCGCTGCCGTCGACCGGCGACCCACTCGTCATGGACGCCGTCTGTGAGGACCACGACCTCCACGACGTGAAGATGCTCGCCGGCCGGAACACGTTCGTCCACGGCTGCCCGCTGTGCGCGGCCGAGGCGGCCGACGAGTCCGAGGACCGACTCATCGGGCCGTGTCCGGACTGCGGCGAACCCCACGGCGGCGAACTCGCCATCAAGCAGCTCCAGTCGGGCAGCCGGCTCGTCGGCTGCGACCGCTATCCGGACTGCGAGTACTCGCTGCCGCTGCCCCGACGCGGCGACATCGAGGTCACGGAGACGTACTGCGACGAGCACGCCCTCCCCGAACTCGTCGTCCACGACGGCGAGGACGACGACCCCTGGGAGCTCGGCTGCCCCATCTGCAACTACGAAGAGTACCAGGCCCGCCAGCGCCAGCAGGGACTCGAAGCACTGGACGGCGTCGGTCCGAAAACCGCTGCAAAACTCGAATCGGCCGGGGTCGAGGACGTCGGCGCGCTCGCCGACGCCGACCCAGAGGGGATCGCCGACGCGGTCTCGGGCGTCAGTGCCGACACGATCCGAGAGTGGCAAGCGCAGGCGGACTGACAGCCGCCCGCTCGATCCGGGCCGCCAAGCGTGTGACATACGACACGGATTGCGTGTCGTATCGCCGCCTACGTGCCCCCGTGATGGGTGTGTTCTGGTTGCGGCGGAACGGGCCGCCAGTAGCGCCGCGGTCAAGTGAATGGCCACACTACGGTCGGGCGTGCACCTCGACGAGTACATCGACGACCTCCAGCCGGACAGCGAGCACCAGCGCCGCCAGCAACTCGCTGCCGAGAAATCCTACGAGATCCTGGACTTCGTCGCGGACGTCGAACAGGGCGTCACCGAGGCGCTGCAGGGCGACACCCTCGTTGGGGCGACCGCGCCGTCGGTGTTCGTCGGGCGGTCGGCGTACCCGGACGTCTCGGCGGGCATCCTCTCGCCGGTCGCCGGGGACGCCGACCCCGCGGAGTTCGCGACGAGCGGCGAGTGGTACCAGCAGGGCCTCGGCATCGACAACGTCCTCCAGTACCGGACCGGCCTGCTGAACTCCCGTCGGGCGGCGAACGTGAACGTCCACGACGTTTGGGACGGCTTCGTCGGCACGCAGCGCGAAGTCGCGATGGCCGACCGGCCGGTGGACGTCGAAATCGGGCTGTCGGACGCCCCGACGTTCGACCGCGAGGAGTACACGAGCCCGGCGGCGAACGCGCCGTCGGGGCCGAACGCAAGCGCCGAATCCGCCGCCCTCGGGGAGAACCCTCACGTGCCGCGGTACGTGGAGAAAACCCTCGCCGACGACGACTGGGCGGCCGAGGGCGCGATGACGTACCTCTACCGGCGGGGGTTAGACGTCTACCAGATCAACCGCGTGCTCTCGGTGGGCGCGCTCGGGCAGGGCCACCACCGCCGCCTCGTCCCCACGCGGTGGTCGATCACGGCCGTCGACGACACGGTCGGCCAGTACCTCCGCGGAACGATCCGGGACGCACCCAGCGTCGATGAGGTCACCGTCCACGTCAACGAGTACATGGGGAACCGCTACTGGGTGGTGCTGGCGCCCGGCCGCTGGGAGCACGAACTCGTGGAGATGAAAGCCCCGGGCAGCATCTGGAACCCGGATCCGGGTGGTGACCTCTGGATGGCGGCCGCCAGCGAGGGCTACGAGGGCCGGACCGGCTACGTCGACGAGACGGCGGGCGCGTACTACGCCGCCCGCCTCGGCGTCCTTGAGCACCTCTCGGACATCGGCCGGCAGGCGAAGGCGCTGGTGCTCCGGGAGGTCAGCGACGACTACTGGGCACCCGTCGGCGTCTGGCAGGTCCGGGAGAGCGTCCGCAACGCCTTCGACGGCCAGCCGGGCGAGGCCGAGACCTTCCACGGCGCGGTCGCGGAGATCAGCGACCACCTCCCGGTCTCGCTGGCCGCCCTCCGCCGCAAGTCCGACATGGTTGCCGGCGTCCAAAGCGCGCTCTCGGAGTTCGCCTAACCTTTATCTAGTTCCCTGTCTATCGCTGACCACATGGTCCCCCCAGTGTTCATCGGTGGTGTCCCGAGTGGCATGGAGCTCGCAGTCATGGCCTTCCTCCTGATTCTGATCGCAGCAGTCGCCTACGGCACCGTTTGGGTCGTCCGCGCCGTTTCGGATCGTGGGGGCAGCGACCTCGAAGCCCGCGTCGAGCACCTCGAAGGAGAGGTCGCGGCGCTGCGCGAGGACCGCCGCAATCGCGAGGAGCCGTAGCACTGGGGTTTTTTTGAGCACCGCCGCCAACGCTGGTGCATGACCTCGGCCACTTCGTATCGTCCACAGCTTCGGGCGGTCGGGATTGCGGTCCTCCTCACTATCGTCGCCATCGCCTTCGGATCGATCCTAGCGGTCTCACTCTTGATCGGATACATGCGGCTCACCCCGGCGGCCACGGGGAACGTCGGCCCGATCGTCGAGATCGGCGTCTCCCTGATCGCACTCCAAGGGCTGTCGTTCCCGCTGGTCGCGTGGGCGTACCTCCGGTGGCGGGGTGACGGCTGGTCGCTGCTGAACGTCTCGGTGCCGTCACTGCGCGACATCGGCTACGTCCTCGGCGGGTTCTTCGCGTCGTTCACGGGTCTGTTCATCATCAGCATCGTGCTCACCGCGCTCTCCGTCGAGACGGCGCCGAACTCCGTCGGCGAAACGGCAGCCCAAAACCCCGGCATCATCCCCCTCCTCGTGGTCTGCCAGTTCCTGCTCGTCGGCCCCGGCGAGGAGCTGCTGTTCCGCGGCATCATTCAGGGCTCGCTGCGCGAGCGGTTCAGCGCCGGGCCGGCGATCCTGCTGGCGTCGATGATGTTCGCACCGATACACATCCTTGCGCTCTCCGGTGGCCTCCCGGCGGCGGCCGCCACGATCGCCATCCTGTTCGTGCCGAGCATCGTCTTCGGCGTGCTCTACGAGAAAACCGGCAACCTCGCTGTCCCCGCACTCACACACGGCCTCTACAACGGCACTCTGTTCGGGCTGACCTACCTCTCGACCACTGTCGACGCACCCGAACTCATCCACCTCTTCTGACTGGCGGGGCCGCTACTGGCTGTCCGCCCACGTGAACGACGACCTGTCGTCCGCCCAGCCACCGTCGCTGACGGCGACCGACTCGCCACCCGAATCCGGAACCCCCTCTTCGTCCTCGGCGTCGCTCGCCGGCTGTGGCTGGTCAACAACGGCGGCAGCCGGCTCGTCGTCCGCCGCCGGAGGCTGTGCAGTCGGGCTGTCATCAGCCACCGACTGGTCGGCCGTGCCCGCGTCCGCAGGCACCGTGAAGTCATCCAGCATCCCCGCCAGCGCCGCGGTCTGCTCGGCCAGTTCGTCCATCTGGTCGGCGACCTCGTCGGTGGCGTCCGTCTGCTCGGCGGCGTTGTCCGCCACCGTATCCGACTCGGCGGCCGTCTCCTCGCTGACCGACGCGACCTCCTCGACCATCCCCACGACATCAGTGACCGACTGCGCGCCCTGGTCGGTGGCGTCCGAAATCTCCTGGACTGCGTGGTTGACGTTCGCCACCTCGTCGACGATCGCCTCGAAATCCCGCAACACGCCCTCCGCTTTCGTGATCTTGCGCTCGACCTCGGCGTCGACCTCCCCGATGGCGATCGAGGCGTCTTCGGCCTTCTCGGTCACGGCATCGACGATCTCGGAGATGTCGGCCGCCTGCTCGCGGGTCTCCTCGGCGAGGTCCTTGACCTCGTCGGCGACGACCGCGAAGCCGTCGCCGTCGGAGCCAGTGCGGGCGGCCTCGATGGAGGCGTTCAACGCCAGCATGTTCGTCTCCTCGGCGATGTCCTCGATGAGCGCCGTGATACCGTCGATGCGTTCGACCTCCGCAGCCAGTGACTCGACGGTCTCCGCGACGGCCTGGCTCTGCTCGCGCAGCGCGCGCAACGCCTCGATGGTCTCCTCGACCTCGCCGCGGCCGTCCTCGCCGCGGTCCGCCGCCGCCTGCGCGGTCTTCGCCACGTCGTTGGCGCTGGCCGCGATCTCCTCGACGGTCGCGGAGACGGTGTCCATCTCGGCGGCGATGTTGTTCAACTGGTTGGTCTGCTGGTTTGCGCCGTCCGCGATCTCGGTGACGCTCTCGCTCACGGCCGCGCTCCTGTCCGCCACCGCGTCGACGCGCTCGTCGGTCGTCCGTGACACCGCAAGCACCGCGTCCGAGAACGACTGGATGTCACTGATGGTGTCCGCAAGCGTTTCCAGCAACTGGTTGAAATCCTCAACCGCCGCCCGATGGTCGTCGGTGACGTCCAGCGCGGCCGCGTCCACGGTCGCGGTCAAGTCCCCGGCGCGCGCGGCGTCGGTCGCCTCCGACAGCGCATCCACCAGCGCCCGCAGTTGCTCGGACTGGCGCTCTAGTTCCGCCTGCTGGTGTTCCAACTCGGCGGTTTTGTCCTCCAGTTCTGCGGTGTACGCTTCGAGGCTGTCGGCCATCTCCGTGATGCTCTCCCCGAACGCCCCCGGCACCGACTCGTCGAGTGCGGGGTCGTCGAACGCCTGGCGCGCCAGTGCGTCGGCCTGCCGGGAGGCCACTTCGAGGTTCGACTGCATCCCATCGAAGGACGCGACCAGACTCGCGATCTCGTCGTCGCGCTTCGAGGACGGGATGTCCGCGCGCTCGAACTCCCCGGCCGCGATGTCGTCGGCGGCGTCCTCCAGGGCAACCAGGGGCTCCACGAAGTCCGCCTCGGCGATGAGGTAGGTGTTGTAGAACGCCACGACGGACAACGCGAGCATCCCACCGACACCGATCAGTTGCACGGTGCCGGCGGTGAACACGGTCAGGAACGCCATCCCGCCGGCTGCGAGGAACTGCAGCCCAACGGCGGTCAGCATCTTCCGCTCGACGCTGCCGGTCGCCCCCACCATGTCCATCGACCACCACAGCGAGCGCTTGTATGCCTGTGTTATGTTCATGCCTAATCGTCTATGTCCCCCAACAAAATGGTTATCCTGTGGTTCCCGTGGGGTGGGAACCAGCGTCCCGTCTCGTGCCGTTATTCAGTCGGCACCGGGCCGGCACCCATCGCGGCACGCACGTCGCGCTCGAACTCGCGGCGCGTCTCGAAATACGGCGTCGATACGTCTTCGAGCACGGCGTCCAGATCCCGGGGACCGTCGGGCGTCCGAACCACCGTGTCTCCCTCCTTACGGACGACCTCGCTTTTCTGGAGCGCCCACGTCAGCCGGGACGCCACGCGCGCGATCGGTGCCCCAGCGACGCGCGCCCCCTCCCCGAGTTCGACGGCGGGTGCGTCCTCGTCGTTGTCATCGCTCATGTCCGCGGCTTCGGGAGGCCTCGGATTCAAGCTTTCGAAGCGGGCCGCGTCTGACGTAGTGTTTTTACCTTGCGACGACAAGGCGAATGCATGACGAGCCTCGGGGAAGCGTACGACAGCCGTGGCGGCGAAGCGAGCACCCGCCGGGTGTATCTCGGCATGGGACTGTTCGCTGCGGGCGCGCTGCTCGTGGCCGGAGGAATCCTCGCGGGCGCGACCGAACTCCTGTTATCGCGGGGGTTCGGAACCTATGAGAGCCGTGAGATCGCGGGCGTGCTCGGCGGGCTCGGCATCCCCGCCGTCTTCGTGGGGATCTTCACGGTGTTGCCCGCCAACCGCCTCCAGCGCGCGGCCGCCGCTCTCGGCTCCGGGCTGACCGTTCTCGGCGTGATGCTGTTCCGCATCGCCTACCCCTACAAGTGGTACGACGCCGGGGCCGCCAGCACCGAGACGCTGGCGTTCATCGTCGTCTACGCGGCCGGCATCATCACCACCTTCTGGTGTCTGTTCACCGCGGTCGCGACGTTCAAAACCCGCAACGATCCGGGCGGCACCGTGACCATGACCGTCGAACAGAACGGCGAAACGCGCACCGTCGAGGTGCCAACGACGGACGTCGAAACCGCCCGGGAAGCCCTCGACGCCGAGGGGTTCGGCGGGGTCGGCGTGTTCGGCGGCGTCGAAGACCCCGCCCAGGAGACCCGCGCCAACGCCTCCGAGCCGAAACCCAGCGCGCAGTCGACCCCGCGCTCGCAACCCTCCCCGCCCGGGGGAGCGTCGGTCTCTGACGGCGGCGCGACCGAGACCGACATCTCCTCGCCGCTCGACGGCTCGGACTCCCGTGACGGCCCGGGGCCGGACGAATACTGTGGTAACTGCACGCACTTCGACTACGTCGACACGGAGGACGGCATGCAGCCGTACTGTGGCCTCTACGACGAGCGCATGGACGACATGGAGGCCTGCGAGTGGTGGGAGCAAAACAGCGACTGACAGCCCCCCGTGGGGGTGGTCCGAGAACGCCACACCGTTCAGGAGTTGCCGAGCGCTGACTGAACGAACGACACCCAGCGCTTCTTGTCGGCGGTCTCCCGGGCGCGCTCCTCGGCCTCGATGTTCGTCTCCCCCAGTGACTCCAGGGCGTGCAACGCCCTGTCGATCCCGATGATCACGTCGGCCTCCCGGTCGCCGGTCTCGTAGCTGATGTCGCCGTCTTCGATCCGCTCGCGGCGCTGCTTGCGCTCGCGGCGCAGCGACTGTTTCGCGTGCTCGACCTCCGTCTCCAGGTCGTCGGGGATGGTGTCGTGGCGTTTCACGTCGAAAACGAACGACGCCAACTCGATCGTCTCTCCCTGTACCTCGACCTCGTCGGGGATCGAGGTGCCCACCGTCGCTGTCTCCTTGTCGATCCGCGCCAGCAGTTGTTTCCGCTCTGATTCGCGCATACGGTGGGTTGCCCTGCGACCCGCAAAAGCAACGCGGCTCCTATCAACGCGCCGACCCAAAGCCATAACCACAGCCCACGCCTACGGTGTGTCGATGGCGACGTGTGATCGGTGTGGCACACAGGAACCGATGCCATACCAGTGTCGGCTCTGTGGCGGCACTTACTGTTCTGACCACCGCCTGCCGGAGAACCACGACTGCCCCGGCCTCGAGAACTGGGGCGACCCCAACGGCGTCTTCGACAGCGGCTTCGACGACACCGTCGACGGGCAGGCCACCCAGCAGTCCCGTGGTGGCGGCGGGGGTATCGCCGACGCGATTCCGATCAACACCGGGCCCGGCGGGCTGGTGGCGTACTTCCGGGGGAACGCCGCGTTCCTGTTCCTCGGGGTGATGTGGGTGACGTTCGTCATCCAGTACGGCATCGCGCCCCTGGCCGGGATCACCGACCGTTCCCCGACATGGTACAACCTCTTCACGCTGAACACCGCCCACCCGGAGTACGTCTGGACGTGGGTGACGTCCGTGTTCGCCCACGGTGGGTTCTCCCACATCGTGTTGAACAGCATCGTGTTGTACTTCTTCGGCCCCATCGTCGAGGACCGCATCGGGTCGAAGAAGTTCGTCGCGTTGTTCCTCGGTGCCGGCATCCTGGCCGGACTGGCGCAAGTCGGCGCGAGCCTCCTGGCGAACCCGGGGCCGGCAGTCATCGCCTCCCAGAACGGCCGGCTCCTGATCAGCGACGCGTTCTCCGCGACGCTCGGCGCGAGCGGGGCGATCGCGGCGCTGATGGGCGTGCTCACCCTGTTGAACCCGGGGCTTCGCATCTACCTCTACTTCGTGATCCCGATGCCGCTGTGGCTCGCCACCGGCCTGTTCGCGGCGTACTCCATTTTCGTCTCGGGCACCGGTGGCATCGGCGCGGGCGGTGTGGCGCAGCTCGCGCACCTGGCCGGACTCGGCATCGGCCTGCTGTACGGCGCGAAGCTCAAACGTGAGGGCGCACGCGCCCCCAACGAACTGCAGTTCGGGGGCGGTCCCGGCGGCGGAATGGGCGGCCCGGGTGGCCCCGGCGGCCCTGGGCGGCGGCGCTGACCGCATGCGCGTCGTTCGTCCTGAGTTCCGCCCGGCCCCCGGGTTGGACACCGACGCCATGGCGTCCCGCCAGCGCGACATCGCGGCCGTGGCCGACTTCGCCGACGACCACGGCCTGACCCCCGAGCGCATCGGTCTCGACGAACCGCCGGGCGAGCAGGCGGCGCTCGGCGGAGCCACCACCAGCGGCGAAGCGGCCCCCGTGGTGGTTGGCGTCGACCAAGCGTTCCGCGACGACGAGGTCTCGGTGAGCGCCGCCGTCGCGATCCGGGACGGCGCCGTCATCGAGCGCGCTGCGGGCAACGCGCCGCTGGACGTTCCCTACGTGCCGGGGTTGCTGGCGTTCCGCGAGGGCAGCGCCGTCATCGACGCGCTGTCGTCGTTGTCGGTCGAGCCGGACCTGCTCGTGGTCGACGGCAGCGGGCGCATCCACTACCGACAGGCGGGTCTCGCCACGCACGTCGGCGTGCTCTTCGACGTGCCGGCGGTCGGCGTGGCGAAGAGCCTCCTCTGCGGGACGCCTGCGGCGGCGCTCGCCGACCCGCTGCCGGCGGGCACCCGGGTAGCGATCGAGGCTGACGATTCGATGGACGCCCCGGACGGCGCCGTGGTCGGCTACGCGCTCCAGTCCCGCCAGTACCCGACCCCGGAGACGCGCCACATCAACCCGCTCTACGTTAGCCCCGGCCACCGTGTGAGCGCCGGGACTGCGGCCGACCTCGTCGAAGCTACCTGCACCCAATACAAGCTCCCCGCCCCGACTCGACTGGCAGATCAGTACGCTGCCGACCTGACGTGACTGCGGGTGGCCGGCCGACTACTCAAGCGTTAATTACCCGGCCCCCGAGGGTCACCGCATGGAGAAGGTCGCACTCGTGACCGGGTGTTCGTCGGGCGTCGGCGCGGCGACGGTACGGTCGCTGACCGACGAGGAGTGGAGGGTCGTCGCGACGGCGCGAGACACGGCCGACCTCGTGGCGCTCGCCGAAGAGACCGGCTGTGAGACCGCCGAACTGGACGTGACCAAGCCCGCGCAGTGCCGCGCCGTCGTCGACGACGCCGTCGACGACCACGGCCGGCTGGACTGCCTGGTGAACAACGCCGGGTTCGCACAGCTCGGCCCGCTGGAGGACGTTCCACCGCGGAAGCTCCACCGCCAGTTCGACGTGAACGTCTACGGGCCCCACCGGCTGATTCGGGCCGCGCTCCCCCACATGCGGGAGCGCGGGGAGGGCACCATCGTGAACGTCTCCAGCGTCTCCGGGCGCGTGGCCACGCCGGGCATGGGCGCGTACAACGGCTCGAAGTTCGCCTTGGAGGGGCTGAGCGACGCGCTCCGGGGCGAGGTCGCCGAGCACGGCATCGACGTCGCCGTGGTCGAGCCCGGCCCGGTCGACACCGGGTTTCAGGACCGCGCCGACGCCGAACTCGACGCCCTCGACCGCAGCGGTGGCTACGAGCGCATCTACTCGTGGTTCGAGGACGCCAGCGCGGTCAACGGCGTCGGGGCCGTGTCTCCCGAGCGCGTCGCCGACGTGATCGCCACGGCGGCCGTCAGCCCGAACCCGGCGGCCCGGTATCCGGTCGCGCAGGCCGGTCGCGTCGGCGTGCTGGCGCGGTTCCTCCCGGACCGCCTGCTCGACGCCGGCTACCGGGTTCTGTTGCGCGTTCTCACGTAGCCCGTCGTCGTCCGATCACGCCAGACAGGCAGCGACGACGCGCAGCGGACGCTCTCCGCGCACCTCCTCCGCGAGCAGCGGCACGCGTTTCACCGTGTGCCCCCGGAAGATGTCCTGAGCGTCGGCCAGCGCCTGTTGTTGGACGTCCCAGCGGCGCGCGCAGAACGCACAGTCCTCGTGGTTCGGGGCGACGAACGCGTCCGCGGGCACGTCGGCGACGTCGGCAAGCGGCTCCATCACGCGGTTCACAACCACCGTGTTCACGGGCACGCCGTACTCGTCGAGGCGCGTGATGAGGCGGTTCGACTCCGCCACCGAGAGCTCCTCGGGCACGAGCACCACCCGGAAGTCGGTGCGTTGTGGGTCCGTCAACACTGCCCGCAGCTGTTCGACGCGCTCCTTGACCGCGTCGAGGTCGCCCATCGTCTGCTCGGCGGACGCGTCGTCGTCACCGCCGAACATGCCCGTGAGCCCGTCCATCATGCCGCCCAGTCGCTCGCGGACTTGCATCAGTTGGCCGACCATCGAGTCCATCACCTCCGGCAGCTCGAGCAGCCGGAGCGTGTGCCCGGTCGGCGCGGTGTCGACAACCACCCGATCGAAGCGGTCGTCGTCGAGGTACTCCAGCAGCAACTGCATCGCCGCGGCTTCGTCGGCACCGGGCATCATCGCCGCGCTCCCGTCACCCCCGCCCGGCGCGCCGGCGTCACCGCCGAGCATCGTCTCCAGGGTCCCCGAGAGCGCGCCGTCCTGGCCGAACATGCCGGTCCGGTCGAGGGCGTCGTCCGGGTCGATCTCCACCGCCCACAGCGGCACGTTCTCGCGGATGCGGTGTGGCCGGCTCGGGATCTCGGCCTCCAAGGTGTCCGACAGCGAGTGTGCGGGGTCCGTCGAGACCACGAGCGTGTTCGTGCCGTCGCTGGCCGACGCCACCGCCGTCGCCGCCGCCATGGTCGTCTTCCCGACGCCACCTTTCCCACCGTACAGCACGTATTCGGCGGTGTCGACCGTGATACCCGGGTCGAGCGAGTCCACCGCCTCGACCTCGATTTCGTCCATGCCGGTAGTCGACGCCCCACGGGGGTCAATCCATTGGTCGCGGCCGCCCGACACGTACTGTTACAGTGGTCCCTGTGCATTGGTGGCGCATGGACCGCTCCGACCTCGTGACCGCGTACTACGACGCCGTCGACGAAGGCGACATCAGCGCTGTCCTGGCGCTGTTCAGCGACGACATCGTCTACGAGCGCCCCGGCACCCCCACCATCGTCGGTACCGACGACCTGGGGCAGTTCTACCGGACCGAGCGCGCGCTCACCGGCACGCACACCGTCCACACGCTCACCGTCGACGGCGATACCGTGGCCGTTCGTGGCACGTTCACCGGCGAGCAGGCCGGCGACCCCGTCGAGTTCGGGTTTGCCGACTTCCACGTCATCCGGGACGGCGCGATCACGGAGCGCCACACGTACACCGACCGTGACACCGTGTAGGCCGGCAGCGGTAGCTTCTTGCTCGTACCCTGGGAACGGGCTGTCATGGACGACTCCGACCCCGATCCGCCGATCGAGCAATCACTCGGCGACGCACTCCGGGACGCCGGCCACACTGTCGCGACCGCGGAGTCGTGTACGGGCGGCCTCATCGGGTCGCTGTTGACGGACGTACCCGGGGCCAGCGCGTACTTCGACCGCAGCTACGTCACGTACTCCTACGACGCGAAACTCGACCACGGCGTGTCCCGCGAGCACCTCGACGAACACGGGGCCGTCAGCGAACCGGTCGCCCGCCAGATGGCCCGCGGCGTCCGCGACCAAGCCGGCACGACCTGGGGGATCGCCACGACCGGGATCGCGGGCCCCGACGGCGGCACCCCCGAGAAGCCCGTCGGCACCGCCTACATCGGGGTCGCGTACGCCGGTGACTGGGGGACCGCGACCTCGGCGACGACGGTCGTGCGCCGCGAGTTCGACGGCGACCGCCAGGCCGTCAAAGCACAGATCGCGCGCGCCGCACTGACCGTGCTCGCAGCGGAACTCGAAAAGGTGACGTGACCCCCGTGCGTCGGCCGCGGTGTGAACAAGGGCGACCACGTGCTGAACGGGATCCTGCTCGCCGTCGGCCTCGGGTTCGCAATCCACCCGGACGGCAGCGTTCGCACGCTCGAAACGATCGCCGCGACGCTCATTCCGGTCGTGCTCGGGACGCTGTTCCCGGACGTCGACACCGACTTCGGGAAACACCGCAAAACGCTCCACAACCTGCCCGTGCTTGCCGTGCTGTACGCGTTCCCGTTCTTTACCGGGAACCTCACGTGGGTTTGGGTCGGGGTCGCCAGCCACTACGTCCTGGACGTCGTCGGGAGCAAGCGCGGCATCGCGCTGTTCTACCCGCTGTCGAGCGCGGAGTACGGACTTCCGGTCGGCGTCACCACGTCCTCGAAGTGGGCGAGCACGGCCACCGTCCTCATCACGGTCCTGGAAGTCGGCGTGATCGCGGTCCTGGTTCGCGTGGTCCCCGCGACGGTGCCGCTGAACGCGCTTCCCGCGCCCTACTAGCCGTTCAGTACACCGCGATGTCGTCGAAGCGGCCGTCGTAGGCCACCTGCCGGGGGTGGGTTCGCTCCATGCCCGACAGCACCACTCGGTCGAGTTTCTCCCAGGTGTTCTCGTACCCGAGGTGGAGCTTCTCCGCGATCCGCTGGCGGTAATGACTCAGTCCCGTGTCGTGGTCGACGGTGCGCGACACCCCATCACGGAGCGCAGCCGTCAGCTCCGAGCCGGACGTGATCGTCGTGTCGATGGTCGTCCACACTTCCCCGACGGTGCCCGCCAGGTGGGCGTACGACGACCCGAACGCCGGCATCCCGTGTGTGTCGGCCAGCCGGCGCGCACGGCGGTTGTTGTGCGGGGCGTGTTTCGGGTTGTACGTCTCCACGGCGTCGATCCGGTCGCGGTAGGCTTCGATGTCCGCCGGCGTCAGACTCACGGTCAGAAACCCGGGGTGTGGCGCGAGCACCGCCGCGTCCTGGCGCGCCAGCTCGGTCAACGCCCCATCGAGTGTGATGTAATCCGGCACGCACTCTTCGAGGCCGATCGCGAGCACGTGTTTGCGGTCCCGGTACGACCCGGTGAACACCTCGCGGGCGGGCACCACCAGGATGTCGTCGTCGCTGTACGCGGCCGCGCGCTCACGAATGGTTGGCAGGCGGGTGAAATGCGGTGCGTACACGAGCACGTCGATGTCCGCGGCTTTCGCGCGCCGAATCACCGTGTCGTTCAGCACTTTCACGTGCAAGTCAACCCGAGTCGTCGGCACGCACACCCGTTTGCGTGCGCGGTGTTAGCCGCTTTCGGTCGCGGTGAACGCGTTGCCCGATGTCAGGGGTTTTATCGAACTTATCCGGCTGCAGTCCAACCGCGGCGTATGGACGTCGAGTTGCTGTCCGATGATGTCGTCCCGGAGCACGCCCGTGCCGTGAAACAGGACGCGCGTGCGTTCGCCGCCGAGCACATCGCGCCCCACGCCGAGGAGTACTACGCGTCCGGCGAGTACCCCTGGGAGGTCCTGGAGGCCGCCATGGACGCCGGGCTGGTCGCCCAAGACATCGGCGAGGACTACGGCGGCCGGGGGTTGGATCTCACGCAGATGCTGGCCATCGCCGAGGAGTTCTTCCGCGCGGACGCCGGCATCGCGTTGACCCTCCAGCTCGCGAGCTTCGGGGCGGAGCTCGTCGAGGAGTACGGCACCCCCGCGCAGAAAGACCGGCTGCTCACGCCCGTCGCGAACAACGACCAGCTCACCGGGCTGGCGGTCTCCGAGCCGGAGGTCGGCTCGAACCTCGCCGGCATGCAGACGACCGCCGAGCGGGACGGCGACGAGTACGTGCTCAACGGCGAGAAGTACTGGATCGGCAACGGCGTCGAGGCCGACTGGGTGACGGTGTACGCCAAAACCGGCGACACCGACGACCGGTACATGAACTACTCGCTGTTCGCCGTGCCGACCGACACCGACGGTTACGAGGCCGAACACATCCCCGAGAAGATGGGCATGCGCGCCTCCAAGCAGGCGCACATCGTGCTTGACGACTGCCGCGTTCCGGAGGCCAACCTCATCGGCACCGAGGGCGGCGGGTTCATGATGTTGACCGACTTCTTCAACCACGGTCGGGTTGTCGTCGCCGGCCACGGGCTGGGACTTGCGGCCGCCGCCTTCGAGGAGGCCTGGGACTTCGTTCACGACCGCGCGGGCTTCGGGCGCACCGTCTCGGATTTCCAGTCCGTCCAGCACAGCCTCGCGGACATGCGCATCGAGTTCGAGTCGGCGCGCGCGCTCGCCTACCGGGCCGCCGAGAAGGTGGCCGCCCACGACGAACCGGGGCTGTGGGCGGCGATGGCGAAAACCAAAGCCACCGAGGTCGCAACCGCCAACGCCGAACAGGGGATGCAGTTCCACGGCGGCCGGTCGAATTTCACCGACCGCCGCATCGCCCGCGTCTACCGTGACGTTCGCATTCCTGTCATTTACGAGGGCGCAAACGAGATCCAGCGCAACCTCGTCTACCGGCAGTCCGGCGACCAGTAACGAACACCCACACAACGCCGGCATCCACCACGTGGTGGCGTTGCGTGCTCGTTTTCAGCCCGTTGTCACAACGTTTATGCGAGCACTCAGGCTAGTATCGTGCATGTCTGGGTGGAAGTGCGCGATCGCTGGCTGCGGGTCGACGTTCGGGACCGTCGAGGGACTGCTCGCCCACCAGGTCACCGACCACGACGCCCACACGTGTGAGGTCTGCGACGAAACCATCCCGGAGGGGTATTTCGCGATCAAGCACGGGCTCGAAGAACACACGCGCGCCGAGTACGTGCGCTACTACGACGGCGACGCCGCCGCCGTGCGCGAACGCGAGGAGGTACTCGACGCCGTCAACGACGCGCTCGATCCGGCGGTGCTCAAAGACCTGCTCAGCGACGAGCGCGCGAACGCATTGGACACCACCGAGCCGGACCCGGTGACCACGAAGTGACCGCCGGGCCTACCGCTCTTCGCTGTCCAAGACGCGGATCTGGTCGCCCCGGACGGTCACGGGGATCGGCACCGTCGCCTCGTACAACTCCACGGTCACCTGGTCTTTGCCCTCGTCGATGCGCTGCACCTGGGCCTTCTCGCCTTTGAACGGGCCGGCGATGAGCTCGACGATGTCGTTCTCGGCGATGCCCTCGACGTCCGGTTTCGGCGAGAGGAAATGCTCGACCTCCGAGATCCCCGACTCACCCGGGACGAGACTCCGGGCGTGTGGGATCTCGTCCATCGTGCGCTCGATGGCGGCCGTGTCCTCGGCCTCCACCATCACGTAGCTCGTCAGCGCGTCGGGCGCGAGCACGGCGTGGATCGTGTCCTCCTCGCGGTTCGCGATCATGCTCGCGACGGTCTGCTCCTGGCTGGCGGTGGTTTTCACTGCGAACACGCTCATCTCAGATCACCGATACGATCCCGCCCATGATGAGGAACACAAGGAACCCGATGGCGCCGATCAGCAGGATGCCCGCGCCGGCGATCTTCGCGATCTGGGAGAACTCCTCCCAGGACGGCGTGCTCGCCAGCCGGAGCACCCGGGTGTATGCCGAAAGCTCTAGGGGAACGTCCATACAGGGGGTCAGACGACGCTAACTTTTTTATCTATTGATGCTGCGGCCGGCACAGACCCCGCGTCACTCCACGTAATCGATGTCCTCGATCTCCGAGCCCGCTTGGGGTTCCGGCTCCGGTTCGGGCGTCGACTCCTGTGCCGGGCCGTCGCCTTCGGCGGCCTCGTTTCGGCCGTAAATCTGGGGTGAATCGACGCCGGTCACGACCACCATCGTCCGCATCTCCTCCTGGATCTGCTCGTCGATGCTCGTTCCCCAGATGATGCGGGCGTCCGGGTCGATCCGGTCGTAGAGCTGCTCGACGACCCCCTCAGCCTCCTCGATGCTCATGCCCGGGCCGCCCGTGACGTTCACCAGCGCGGAGTTCGCCGAGGAGATGTCCACGTCGAGCAACGGCGACCGCAGCGCCGACTGCACCGAATCAGCGGCCTTCGCGTCCGAATCGGCCTCTCCAAGCCCGATCATCGCCACCCCGCCTTTCTCCATGACGGTGCGCACGTCCGCGAAGTCCAGGTTCACCAGCCCCGGCTTCGTGATGAGCTCCGTGATGCCTTTCACCGACCGCATCAGCACCTCGTCGGACACCTTGAACGCCTCGCGCACCGGCAGCTTCCCGACCGAGTCGAGCAGCCGGTCGTTGGGCACCACGATCACGGTGTCCGCGACGTCGCGGAGCCGCTCCAAGCCGGCCTCCGCGTTCGTCCGCCGCACCTCGCCCTCCGCGGTGAACGGGGTGGTGACGATCGCGATCGTGAGTGCACCCTGCTCGCGGGCGGCCTTCGCCACGACCGGCGCCGACCCGGTTCCCGTACCGCCGCCGAGGCCGGCGGTCACGAACACCATATCCGACCCCGCGATCGAATCGCGGATCTCGCCTTGGGACTCGATTGCGGCCTCCTCACCGACCTGTGGCAGCGACCCGGCACCCCGGCCTTTGGTCTTCTGTTGCCCCATCAGGATCTTGGTGTCGGCCTCGATGTCGACGAGATGCTGGACGTCCGTGTTCGCCGCAACCAAGTCCGCGCCATGGATCCCCTCCGTAGCCATCCGGTCGACCGTGTTCGACCCGGCACCGCCACACCCAACCACGGTAATATTCGTCTGCAGTTCCTGGAGGACGTCCTCCAGTTCGTTGTCAGTCATCGTGCCGGTCGGGACCGTATCGCCCCCACCGCCAGCGACGTCGGCCGGCTCCGAAGCCGAGTCCTCGGACTCCTCGGCCTCGTCGATGGCGTCCTGTACAATCGAGTCCATTGTTGGCTAACGGGTAGCGTGTGAGGCTTAATTACCTTTCCCCTCATCGTCGGACGGGCGTCGCACGCGCTCTCGCGGCCGCTCGTGGAGGGCAACGTCGGCGCGCACGGTTTCGGTGCTGGTGACCGCTGCCGGCGCGATGGTCCGCCCGTCGTGCTCGATCGCCTCCCCGCCTGCGAGCCGCCCGAACGCCGGGCCTTCGGGCACACCGAGGGCCGCCGCGGCCTCCGGATCGAACACCTCCCGGGTGGCGGTCAGCTCGCCGTCCGCCCGCGACACCGACGCGTACTCGGCGTTGAGCACCGCCGCCACGTCGTCGACAAACGCCTCGTAGGCGTCTGCATCGGGGAACGCCGCTGATCCGGCCAGGCGGCGCCCTGCGTTCACCGTTGTGACGGCGAGTGCGTGACTGCGGCCGGCCGCAACCGTCGCCGCGGTGTCGACGGCGTGGGCGGCGTCGAGCACGGCGTCCGGCAGCTCCACGACGAGATAGCCGCCGGTGTGCGTGGCCGCCGGCTCGCCGAAGCGCAGCCCGTCGTCGACGGTCGTCAGCGACTCTTCCAGGGCAGCCACACGCGACAGCGGGACGCCGTCGGTCTCCCGCACCCACGTCTCCGAGACGACCGTATACCCGAGGTCCCTGATCGTCTCCGTGAGCTCCGGGCGGTCCCCCTCCACCAGCGCGTGCGCCGCACCGCTGGCAGTGAACATCGCGTCGACGACCCCGCGGTGGGCGTTCGGACGCCCGAGCTCGGTGAGGCTCCAATCGGCGGCCACGTGGCCCACCGGCCAGTCGGTGTCCGCCAGGATCCGTGTCGCCCGCGGGGTGTAATGGCCGCCGCCGAACACCACCACCGCGCGGTCGCCATGCGGGGGGACGCCCCGCAGGTCACGCACCGCGCGTGCGACCGCACGCGCCCCCGCGTCGTCCTGCCACTCGGCGGGCGAACTCCCCAGCTCCACGAACATCGACGGTGCGCCGACGCTCGTCGGGCCGTGGTGGGTGCATTCCATGGCCACGTCGTACTCCGGGGGTGCGTACGACCGCAGCGAGTCAACGACGGCGTGGTGGGCGTTCGGGCACGCCGGGGCGACCGACCGGTCCGCGCCGCCGTACTCCGCCGCTCCGAAGTTCCCCGTGTAGTGTGCGGACAACAGCGGGCCGGTGTCGCCGCTGTGCCGGGACACCACCACGACCATGTCGACCGCCGCCTCGAAGGCGTCGGCGGCGTCGTCGATGGTGGTGTGGAGCTCCTCGAACACCCGAACTTCGATCCCGTCGGCGCGGTACGCGTCCGGGCCGATGCGCTCGAAGTCCTCGATCTCACGCAGCTGCGCCCAGATGTGTGTGGACGCCCCGTCGGCGCGACTCACAACGATTCCGATCACGCACACGCCTTCGACAGCCCCGGTAAAACGCCTCCCGGTTGCCGCTCATGCCGCCGGCACTTACGGCACCAGGAAGTAGACGAACCCGCCGTAGGACCCGATCAACACCGCACCCTCGACGCGAGTGATGCGGTCGCCGACCGCCATCATCCCCAGCGCCAACACGGTGAACCCGAGCATCACCGGCAACTCGAAGGCCAGCGTGCCCTTCGTGACGGTGATCGGCACCAGGATCGCAACGATCCCGATCACCGCGAGCACGTTGTAGATGTTCGACCCGACCACGTTCCCGATGGAGAAATCCGCCTCGTCGCGCAGCGCGCTCACGACCGACGTGGCGAGCTCCGGGACCGACGTGCCGAACGCGATGACCGTCAGCCCGATGAACAGGTCGCTGAACCCGAACTCCATGAGGACGCCCCGCCCGCCGGTGATGAGCGCGCGGGAGCCACCGAGCAACAGCAGGATCGC
Source organism: Halobacterium salinarum DSM 3754 (assembly GCF_008124605.1). Classification (GTDB taxonomy): domain Archaea; phylum Halobacteriota; class Halobacteria; order Halobacteriales; family Halobacteriaceae; genus Halobacterium; species Halobacterium salinarum. The sequence continues at coordinate 334,138 of NZ_VRYN01000002.1, read as the reverse complement.
ACCCACGAGCACCACGTAGTCGCGGGCGGTGGCGGTCGCGTCGTCGTCCATGTCCACGTCGTCGGGCAGCGACACGTCGTCGTCGTCCTGCTGGGCGTGGCGGTATATGTACGCCGTGAACACCGCCAACAGCGCGAGCAACGCGACGCCGTCGAGGGCGCCAAGCGTCCCGTCTAGGGACAGCCCGACGAGCGCCAGCGCGGCCGCAAGCATGAACGGCCCGTGGTGGTACAGCAGCGTCTTGTCGACGTCCATGGGCCGGAGCAGCGCCGCCGTTCCCAACACGAGCCCGATGTTCGCGATGTTCGACCCCACGATGTTGCCCAGCGCGATGCTGTCGCCGGCGGTGATGCCGCCGACCGTGCTGACGAACAGCTCCGGCGCGGTCGTCGCGAACGCCACGACGGTGACGCCGACGGTTGCGGCCTTGATGCCGTGGGAGAGCGCGAGCGCGGAGGCGGCGGACACCAGCAACTCCGCCCCCACGTACAACAGGAGGATGCCGGCAACGAGGATGCCCCCGTTGACGAGCAGCGAGTCGGCCATACGGATCGAAACCAGGCAGCGAGTAAAAAACGGTTCGGTGTGCGACCAGTTATGCTGCTGGCGCGACGAGCCGGCGCATGGACGTCTACGGACTGATCGGGAACCCGGTCGGGCATTCGCTGTCGCCGCCGCTGCACGCGGCCGCCTACGACGAGTGCGGGCTCGACGCCCGGTACGTGACCTTCGAGCCGGCACCGGACGACGCCGCGGCCGCCATCCGAGGGGCTGGCGCGCTCGGCGTGGCGGGGTTGAACGTCACCGCGCCGTTCAAGCAGTCGGCCGCGTCGGCGGTGGCGACCGACTCGATGGCCGCCCGGGTGGGCGCCGTCAACACCATCGACTTCTCCGGGGCCGCGCCCCGTGGATACAACACCGACGTTGCGGGCGTGAAGCGCGCGTTCGCCCACCACGACGTGTCGCTGTCGGGCGCGCAGGCTGTGGTCGTCGGCGCGGGTGGTGCCGGCCGCGCCGCCGCGTTCGCGCTCGCCGACGCCGGGGCGACCGTTCGGATCGCCAACCGAACACGGGCGGCCGCCGACGAACTCGCCGCCGACGTGGGTGGCACGGCCGTCGGCCTCGGTGACCTGCCGCGGAGCCTCGCCGACGCGACGGTCCTGGTCCACGCCACCACGGTGGGGATGGACGACCCGGACACGTCGCCGGTGTCCGCCGACGCCCTCCACGACGATCTCGCCGTCCTGGACGCCGTGTACTCGCCGGTTGAGACGCGGCTGCTGCGGGACGCCGCGGCCGCCGGCGCAACCACGATCGACGGCGCGTGGATGCTGCTCTATCAGGGTGCCGAGGCGTTCGAGCGCTGGACCGGCCTGGACGCCCCCGTGGCGGCGATGCGCGCCGCCCTCCGTGCACGGCTTTAAGTCCGCCGGGGGTATATATGCGACCAATGGGTCTGCTCTCGAAACTCAAGTCGTTGTTCGGGGCTGCTGACAACGACCATCCGCCAGGCAGTGGCGTCGACATCACTGTCGAGCACGAGCCCGACGCCACCACCGAGCGCGCCGTCAAAGGTGCGGAGTCGACGCCCCAGGCCACCGACGACAGCCAGCCCGCGGACGCCGAGCCGGCCGCCGGCGATCTCACCGACATCACGGGCATCGGGCCGGCGTACGCCAGCCGCCTCGCGGACGCCGGCGTCACGACACCACAGGAGCTGGCCGCCGCCGACACCGACGACATCGCGGCGGCGACGGATCTCTCCCCGAAACGCATCCGGCGCTGGCGCGACCGCGTCGGCGACCAGTAACGTGGCGACACCGCATGCCTGACTCGGCGGCGCTTGCGACCGACCCCGCGGCGTTCCGCGACGCCGCCGGCGACGCCACAGCACCGACGCGTGCCGTAGTCGAGGCGCGCCTGCCGGTCACCGACCCGTTCGCGGCGTACCGGCGCGCCCGCGGCGACGCCCCGTCGTTCCACTACGAGACCACCGGCGGCAGCGACGGCTGGGGCTACTTCGGCGTCGATCCGGCGTCGATGCTGCGGGCCGACGGCGCGGGCGCGCTCGACACCGTCCAGGCCGCCGTCGGCGCGCGCCTCGCTCGGGTCGGCTGCGACGTCCCACACCCCGGCGGCCTGTTCGGCTGGCTCAGCTACGACATCGCCCGCGAACTCGAAGCGATCCCTGACACCACCACCGACGCGCGCGGGCTGCCCCGCCTCCAACTCGGCGTCTACCCCACGATCGCGGCGTGGCGCGAGCCGTTCACGCCTGGGGACGACCTCCGCCTGATCGCCGCCGTCCCGGTCGACGAGTACACCCCCGACGGCGCGTTCGAGGCCGGCCGCGACCGCGTGCAGTCGCTTGCGGCAGCCATCCGGGACGGCGACCCCGCGGTCGGCCCGCCACCCGCCGACTCCCCCGCGCCGTTCGAGAGCGTCGCCGGCCGCGCGGCGTTCGAGTCGCGGGTCCGTCGCATCCAGGACGCCATCCGGGACGGCGACACCTTCCAGGCGAACGTCAGCCACCGCCTCGACGCCCCGGCGGCCGTCCACCCGGTGGCGGTGTTCGAGGCGCTCCGGGACACCAACCCCGCGCCCTACTCGGGGATCGTCGAGTTCCCGGGCGTCGATCTGGTGTCGGCCAGCCCGGAGCTGCTGCTCGCGCGGCGCGGCCGCGAGCTCACCACCGAGCCGATTGCGGGCACACGCCCCCGCGGGGCCACCCCCGCCGAGGACGACGCCGCCCGGGCGGCGCTCCGCGCCGACGACAAGGAGCGCGCCGAGCACGCGATGCTGGTCGATCTGGAGCGCAACGACCTCGGGAAGGTCAGCGAGTACGGCTCCGTGGCGGTCCCCGACTACCGGCGCGTGGACGCGTACAGCGAGGTGTTGCACCTCGTCAGCGAAGTCACGGGCCGGCTCCGCGACTCGTGTTCGCTCCGTGACGCGATCGCCGCGGTCTTTCCCGGCGGAACTATTACCGGCGCGCCCAAGCCCCGTACAATGGCGCTCATCGACACCGTCGAAGCCACCCGCCGCGGTCCCTACACGGGCAGCCTCGCCGCCATCGGGTTCGACGGTGACGCCACGCTCAGCATCACCATCCGAACGCTCGTCAGACGCGCCGCCACCTACCACCTGCGCGTCGGCGCCGGCATCGTCCACGACTCCACGCCCGCAGCCGAATACGACGAAACCCTCGCGAAAGCCCGCGCGCTCGTCACCGCGCTGGGGGACGCCGGCGGCATCGGGCGCGTCGCCGACACGACGCCCGACAACTCGTGACCCGCATCCTCGTCGTCGACAACTACGACTCGTTCGTGTACAACCTCGTGCAGTACGTCGGCGCGGCCGCCGACGACGTGGTCGTTCGGCGGAACGACGCCATCGACACCGCCGCCGTCCGCGACCTCGACCCGGACGGGATCGTCGTCTCCCCCGGCCCCGGCACGCCCGCCGACGCGGGCGTCACCGTCCCCGTGTTCCGTGAGTTGTCGTACCCGACGCTCGGCGTGTGCCTGGGCCACCAGGCGCTGTGTGCCGCCGCGGGTGCCACGGTCACGGCCGCCCCACGGGTCGTCCACGGCAAACCCTCGACGGTCCGCCACGACGGAACGGGCGTCTTCGCCGGGCTCCCGGACACGTTCGACACCGGCCGGTACCACTCGCTGTCCGTCCCGGAATCGGGGCTGCCCGATGCGGTGGTGCCGACTGCCCGCACGACCGACGGCGTCCTCATGGGGGTCCGACACCGGGACGCGCCACACGTCGGCGTACAGTTCCACCCCGAAAGCATCCTCACACCGGTCGGCTCCGAACTCATCACCAACTTCCTCTCCCTATGCGATACCACGTAAACGGCGCGCTCGTGGACGCCGCCGACGCAACCGTCAGCGTCCGCGACCGCGGCTTCCAGTACGGCGACGCAGCGTTCGAAACCATGCGCGCGTACGGCGGCCAGACGTTCGCCTGGACCGCCCACTACCGCCGCCTGCAGGCCACCTGTGACTCGCTGGGCATCGACCACGGCCTCTCGGAGGCGGCGCTGCGGGGGCGCGTCCACGAGACGCTCGCCGCCAACGACCTCGCGGACGCCTACGTCCGGCTGTCGATCACCCGGGGCGTCCAGGACGGCCGGCTCACCCCGCGGGACACGACCGATCCGACCGTCGTCGTGGTGGTCGACGCGCTCCCCCGCGGCGGCGTCGACGGCGACCCGGTCTGGTCGATGCCCGCCACCGTCGAAACCACGACGGTCACCCAACACCGCGACACCACCATCCCCAGCACCGCGAAAACCCACAACTACCTGCCCGGCGTGCTCGCCCGCCGCGACATCGCCGCCGACGCCGACGAAGCGCTGTTCGTCACGCCCGACGGCCACCTCACGGAGGGCGCTGCGAGCAACCTCTTTTTCGTCGCCGACGGCACCCTCTACACGCCCAGCGGCGATCTCGACGTGTTGCCCGGGATCACGCGGTGGGCGGTCGCCGAACTCGCCGCCGAGCACGGGCTCACGGTGCACACGGGCGCGTACACGCCGTCTCGGCTCTACGACGCCGACGAGGCGTTCCTCACGAACACCACCTGGGAGGTGCGCCCCATCGCGCGTGTCGACGACGCCACGTACGACACGTGCCGGATCGGGGCCGCCCTCGCCAGCGCGTACAACGCCGAGATCGAACGCCGCCACTACTAGGGGCCACCAGTGCGTTCAAGCAGCCCGCGCCAATACGCACTGGTAATGGTTGACGGCGACACCGACGGTGGGGACGCCGCTGAGCCGGCCCCCGGCGACGGCGCACAGATCGCGTCCGTGACGGACCTCCAGGCCGGCGACAGCTTCCGGTTCACCGTCCGGGACCGCGACAGCGGCGACGAACAGGAGGCGATCCTCGTGGCGCTGTCCGACGGCTCGATCACGGGCTGGCTGAACTACTGCATGCACTGGACGGACGTCACACTCGACTCCGGGTCGGGCGCGGTCCGCGACGGCGAGCTGGTCTGCCGGAAACACGCAGCCACCTTCGACCCCACTTCCGGCGTCTGCACACACGGCCCGTGTGAGGGGGCGACACTCACCGCCGTCGACGTGACCGTCCAGGACGGCACCGTCTCGTTGACCGATCCGGACTACGAGTTTGTCATGCAGGGCGTCGACCCCGGCGACCCCGCGGACCTGTCCACGTCCCCGGGCTCCCGCATCGGGTTCTAAGCCGACTCCACGACGAACGCGGGCTCCGCGATCGACTCGCTTTTGCACTCCGGACACCGCGACGGCACGTTCACGGGGTCGTCGAAGTCCTCGAAGCCACAGTCCCGGCACGCCGGCGGTCGCACCAGCAACTCCTCGTCGGCGCTGTCCAGGCTCTCGGCGATATGCCTCACGTGGGTCAGGGCTGTTCCGCGCGCCACCTCGAACGCCGCCGCGACCTCGCTCGGCGTTGCCGGCTGCTCGCGGAGCGCCGCCCGGACGCGCTCTCGGGTCGTTCGGTCGTCCATACGTAGCCAGTGTCGCCGGATGAAAAAGGACTTACCGGACCGTGTGGACCTGGTTGGTATGAAAGCCGTCGTGCTCGCCGGCGGATACGCGACCCGGCTTTGGCCGATCACGAAAGACCGGCCGAAGATGTTCCTGCCGGTCGGCGACTCCACCGTCATCGATCGCATCTTCGCGGATCTCGAATCCGACGACCGCATCGACACCGTCTACGTCTCCACCAACGAGCGGTTCGCCGACGAGTTCCGCAGCCACCTCGCGGAGCGCTCCTTCGAGAAGCCGCAGCTGTCCGTCGAAGACACCACCGACGAGAACGAGAAGTTCGGCGTGATGGGCGCGCTCGCACAGCTCGTCGACCGCGAATCCATCACCGACGACCTGGTGGTGATCGCCGGCGACAACCTCATCTCCTTCGACGTTTCCGCGTTCGTGGACTTCTTCGCCGCGGACGACGCCGACAACCCCGCGATCGCCGCCTACGACGTGGGCAGCTACGAGCGCGCGCAGTCCTACGGGTTGGTCGAGCTGCACGGTGACGAGGTCATCAACTTCCAGGAGAAGCCCGACGACCCCAACAGCACGCTGGTCTCCATCGCGTGTTACGCCTACCCCGAATCGGTCGTCGAGGACATCGACACGTACCTCGCCGCCGACGGCAACCCCGACGAACCCGGGTGGTTCGTGGAGTGGCTGCAGGACCGCCAGTCCGTCCGCGCGTTCACGTTCGAAGGCGCCTGGTTCGACATCGGCACTCCGGAGTCGTACCTCGACGCCGTCGCGTGGACACTCGACGGCGACAGCATCGTCGCCGACGACGCCACCGTCTCCAACACCACCATCGGCGAGAACGTCCACGTGTTGCCCGGCGCCGAGCTGACCAACTCCACGGTTTCCAACAGCGTCATCTTCCCCGACGCCACGCTCCGGGACTGCGACGTCCGTAACTCCATCATCGACGAGGACACCGTCCTGGACTCCATCGACTTCTCGGGCGCGCTCATCGGCGCCCACACCACCATCGAGAACGGCCACGACGCGGACGGCCGCTAGCTACGGCCCGAGGCACGCCTCGGTGATCTCGATGTGCCCGCGGTCGCCCGCCCACACGGTCTCGTAATCGAGTCTGATCGGGCGGTCCATATGCGGGGCGTCGGTCACCAGCGTTTCGAACTCGCCGCCCTCGCCGAGCATGTGCACGCCGTACTCGTCGTTGAGCGCGGCGAGCGCCGCCAGCGCGTCACGGTCGAGGCGTCGCCCCAGCCACGATTTGTCGAGCCCGTAGGCCGCCACCTGAATGATGCGGATCTCGAACCCCGCTGTGAGCATCGCATCGGCCAGCTCGCGGGGCGGCTGCTGCCAGAGGGGTGCGTACAACTCACACCCAAGCCGGTCGCACATTCCCTCCATGCGGCTGGTCTGGAAGTCACTCTCGACGGCCCCCGCGATCACGCCCGCGAGCCCGTCGTCCAGGGTATCGGCTACGTCGGTCACGGCGTCCTCCAGCGGTTCGAGCTCGGTGTCGCCCTGCGCGCCCGCGTCGGCTACGTCCGCCGTCTCGAAGGCGTCCGGCGTCACGTTCACCACTGGGATGCCGATGCTCTCGGCGGCGAGCTCCGCGAGCCGCGTCGCCGGGACGTGGTACATGTACGAGTCGCTCTCCGGATGCACCGTCACCAGCCGGCCGACGTCCAAGCCGGCTTCAAGCGCCCGGTAGAGCGCCCACGAGGAGTCTTTGCCCCCGGAGAACAGGCCCACCCATTGTCCGTCAGTCATGCCGACGCGTTGTCCCACCAGCCCGATATACTTGCTCTTCGCGGCGTCACTGCTCGGCGGAGCGCTCCACGTCGCGGATCGTCACGCCCGAGACGTACGTCGCAACGCGAATCCCCGCAACGCTCACCAACACCCCCAACACGACGAACACCGCGAGCCGTTGCTCGGGGGAAACCTGGAACCCCCGCACGGAGAGCGCGCCCAGCGCGGCGCTCGGGGCAGTCAACGGGGCCACGATGCCGGCGCGCTCCATGAAGTACACCGCGAACCCGCGAACCACGAGACCAACCGCAAGCACGCCGAACGGCAGGTTCACGAACGACGTGCGCACGTCGTCGTTGCGGATGTACTCGTCGAACAGCCGGCCGCCGCTGGCGGTGAGCGCGCCCAACGTGACCCAGGGAATGCTGTAGTAGGTGAACGTCATCGCGGCCACAAGCCGGGACAGCCCTGCGGCCTGGTTCGTGAGCCCGAGCGCACCCGCAAACACACCCACGAGTCCGAGGCCGCCCGCGACGACGTACGTCACAATCGACACGCGCCCGGAGTACAACGCGTCCCGCGCCTGCCCGGGGAGCGCGGCCACGTACTCGTCGACCCCCAGGCCCTTGTACAGTAAGAACAACCCGATCACGGTGGTGATGCTGGCCGCTGCAACCGCGAGGCTGCCCGTCACCATCATCAACCCGGGGAACACGAGCAACACGATCCCGACCGGAACCAGCACGGTCTGGCGCAGTTCCTCGTCGGCGAGGAACTGCTTCAGGAGGTAGTACGTCGACTCCAAGTCCCGGGCCTGGCGCACGACCACGCGATCGACCGCGTCGACCTGAATGCGGCTTTCGACGATCGGCACGACGCGCTCGTCGGCCGCGCTGTCGACCACGACCACACAGGAGTCCGGGTCGTGGCGGTCCACGAGGCTGTCGAACTGTTGGGCGACCGACCGATCCGCGGTCACCCCGTCCCCGGTCGCCGACACCGCCGCCACCACGGCGTCGTCCGCGCCGTCCCGCAAGTCCCGCGTCACGCGCAACGCCTCCAGGAGGCAGTTGACACTCGCGTCCTCCGGATCGGCAACGCCCATATCCGTGACCAACGACTGTACGGCCTCCCAGCCGGCGATCGGCGTCCGCAGTCCGGTCTGTCGGGAAATATCACCGGCCCGGTCGACGCACACCACCAGCGTACGCATCTCTCGGTTCGACGGTTACGTCCCCATCACAAAAACTTCGCGGGGCTGCCACGGCCGACGGCACGCGAACCCGTTACAGGTGGCCGGACTTCTGGAGCTTGCGGAGGTCCTCGGTGTCGAGGGTCTCGCCCTCCTTGAACCGCTCGTAGATCTCCTCGGCTTCCTCGCGGGCTTCCTCCTGTTCTTGGGCGCGCTTGTCCTTCTCCTCTTCTTCTTCCTGCTTGTCGAGTTCACGCAGTCGCTTCTGGACCTCGACGAACGCCTCGTGGTGGGCGTCGGCCGCTTCCTGGGCTTCGACGAAGTCCTCGTGCATCTCGTCGGCCTCGTCCCGGATGTCGTCGGCCTCCCGATAGGCCTCGATCATCTGGTTGTGGTGCTCTTGGGCCTTGTCCGCGAGCTCCGTCACCTTCTCGTGGTGCTTGGAGGCTTCCGCTCGCACCGACTCGGCTTCCTCGACGAGCCCTTCCAGGTCGCCGGACTGGTCGAGTTTCTCCTCGCGGTCCTGGTACTCCTCGCGCTTCCCCTCGATCTTCTCGATGAGTTCGCGCTCGTCCTCGGTGGACAGGACTTCGGTCTGCTGCTTGAACTCCAGCTCCTCGATCTCCTCTTTGAGCTGTTCGAGGTCCTTGCCCTCGTCGAGCTCGAGGTCCTCTTTGCGCTGCTCGACCTCGTCGAACAGCTCGTTGGCGTCCGCGTTCAGATCGTTGCGGATCTCCTTGTGCTCCTGGACGCGCTCGTTGAGCTCGTCGCGCTTCTCGCGGTGCTCTTGGGCTTCGTCGACCTTCTCTCGGGTCTTGGCGTTCAGGTCGTCGCGCTCCGACGCCCGGGAGCTCGCGAGCTGATTCAGCTCGTTGCGCCGGTCGCGGAACTGGCCGGCGTTCTTGATGAGCTGGCCCTTGGATTTGTTCTGGAGTTCGTCGTCAGTAATGAGTTCGTCGGCGGTCGATACCTCGATGGTTGTTTCTTCCTCAGCCATTGTTCAAACCTCGATGCCATTCCGCTGGCGCGCTCGCGATAGCAGTCGCTCGAGAGGTCGTCCGTTCCGGTCGGAAGGAGAACGTCCTGTCATTCTCTCGGGCTGTACACGAACGCTCGCAGCGTTCAGGTGACAAGTAGTACTCCGGGATACCACTTAACGTTTGCGTGTGTCCGCCCCCCGTGCCTGCCACCCCCCTGCTGTCCGTGACCCCGCCCCCGAACGCCGTCCACAAGTGCGTTCGGCTGCTGCCCGGGTGTATGGATGTCTCCGTGAGTGCCACCGGCCACGACAACGTCACCGCACGCCACGACAGCACGCTCGAACTCACCACCGACGACTTCCTCACGCCGGCCGGCGACTGCATCCTCGGCATCGACGCTGACTGCTCGCCCGCGGCGTTCAGCGACGCGTTCGTCGCCGCCTGCCAGGACGCCGCCGCCACCATCACGCTCGTCCTCGATACGCCCCAGCACCGCGACGAAATCACGGGCTCGGGCCACCCCGACCTCACCTTCACCAACGACCGCAGCATGGTCGGCCGCACCAGCACGTACGTCGACGACCGCACGGTCTTCGTGGACGCCGACAAGGCCGCCGCGGACGTCGACCGCGAGCTGGTCGCTGCGCTCGCCGACGGCGCGCCGCTCACCGCCACGCTGCGCGTCGACTGACGGGACAGCCGCCCCGAACACCCGGGATTTAGGGGTGGCTCGCCCCGACCGTTCGGTATGGCTGATGAGCCAGCCGAGAACATCGCCGGTGGAGACGACAGCCGCCCGACCACGTTCGCGTCCGGCGCGGACCCGACGCAGGCAGCGCTCGTGGTCGACCGCCTGGGGGAGCTGTACTGGCAGAAAACCTACGGCGGCCGGGCCGCCTTCGAGTGTCTGGTGCGCACGGTTCTCAGCCAGAACACCAGCGACAAAGCCAGCCAACCCGCCCACGACGCGCTCATGCAGCGCTACGGCGCGGCCGCCGACGACCTCGCGGCGGCGCTCGCCGATGCCGACCAAGACGTGCTCGCGGACACGATCTCGATGGCGGGCCTCTACAACCAGAAGTCGGCCACGATCATCCGGATCGCCGACCGCGTCTGCGAGGAGTACGGCGGCGCGGACGGCTTCGACGCGTTCGTGCGCGAGGGCGACCCCGACGCCGTCCGGGCGGCGCTCCTGGACATGACCGGCGTGGGGCCGAAGACCGCCGACTGCGTGTTGCTGTTCGCCGGCGGCGCTCCCGGCGTGTTCCCCGTCGACACACACGTCCACCGGATCGCCCGGCGCATGGGGATCGCGCCCGCGGCCGCCGACCACGAGGCCGTCCGCGCCGCGCTCGAAGCCGCGGTTCCCGACGCCGCCTGCGGGTTCGGACACACCGCAATGATCCAGTTCGGCCGGGAGTACTGCACGGCACGCGACCCCGCCTGCCTCGACGATCCTGCGGCGTGCCCGCTGGCCGAACACTGCGATCGCGTCGGCGTCGACGCCGCCACCGGCGCGGTTGTCGACCCCGCCGACGCCGACTAACTCAGGACTGGGTGGCGTTGCGGGTGACGTTCCCCAGCGTGTCGGTGCCGATGGTCGCGTTCTCCAGGGACGTGTTGTTGGCGATCGTTTCGTTGCCCTCGTAACTGAACTCCGTGTCCGACGCCGGGCCGGCACTGAGGAACGGCAGGTTGAGCTCCCACTCCGCGCTCACGGAGAACCGCGAGAACGGATCAGAGAGGAACTCCTCCAGGGGCCCGATCCCGTCGAACTGCAACTGGAGGTCGATGACGATGACCCGGGTGTCGAGCGCGGTTCCGACCGCGCTGAACCCGAGATCACCGGCACCACCGAGGTTCGTCAACAGATCGAGGTGGAGCCAGAACGTGATGTGGGGGCTGTCACCCCCGACGTCGAACCGGTACCCGCCGTCACCGTCGACTTTCGGGCCGCTGCCCGCCTGCTGGGCGGCACCACCGCCGGTGAACGCGACGAGCACGACGATGGCCATTCCGATCGCGCGAAGCGGCGGGCGATTCACGCCAACACGTACCGGTGGTATGATAATAGACCTGTCGGAACACCGATCACAGTTGATAGGTCACCGCGACCACCGCCACGGCTGTGGCCGGCTACACGAACCGGAACGTTTCGAGGTTCTTCGGCGCGAACGTCCGCATGTTGAACTCGTGGTACAGCGCCGACGAGAGGTCCTGTGTGGAGGACTCGTCGCCGTGGACGCACAGCACTTTCTCCGGCCGGGGGTTCATCGTGCGCACGAAGTCTTCGAGGCCCTGGCGGTCGGCGTGTCCGGAGAAGCCGTCGACGGTTTCGACGCCCATGTTGAGTTGGAGGTGCTCGGTGCGGCCGCCGCTCCGAGAGTCGGGCATCGGGATCTTGTCCCGCCCGGACTGAATGCGGCGGCCAAGCGTGCCCTGGGCCTGGTAGCCGACGAACGTCAGCGTCGAATCGGGGTCCGGCGCGATGTGTTCGAGCCACGACATGATGGGGCCGCCGGAGACCATCCCCGACGTCGAGAGGATGATACACTGGTCGTCGTCGGCGACCGCTTGCCGTTCCTCCTCGCCGCCGTCGATGTGGTTGAACTGGGGCGCGAGGAACGGATTGGAGTCGCTGTGGAAGATGCGATCCCGGAGGTCGTCCCGGAGGTACTCGGGGTAGGTGGTGTGGATGGCAGTGGCCTCCCAGATCATGCCGTCGAGGTGGATGGGCATCTCGGGGATCTCGCCCTCCCGCATCGCCTCTTCGAGCACGAGCATCATCTCCTGGGACCGGCCGACGGCGAACGCCGGAATGAGGACCTTGCCGCCGTCCTCGTAGGTCTCGTTGATGACGCGTTTGAGTTTGCGCTCGGAGTCCTCCTGGTCGGTCTGGTAGTCGTTGCGGCCGCCGTACGTGGACTCCATCACGAGCGTCTCCACGCGCGGGAAGTCGTTGACAGCGCCGTTGAACAGTCGGGTGTCGTCGTAGTGAATGTCCCCGGAGAACGCGACGTTGTAGAGGCCGTCCCCGATGTGGAAATGGGAGACGGCCGACCCGAGGATGTGACCGGCGTTGTGGAACGTGAGTTTCACGTCCGGCGCGATGTCAGTGACATCGCCGTACTCCAGGGGGATGCAGTGCTTGATCGCTTCCCGCACCATCTCGGAGTCGTACGGCGGTGCCCGCCCCTCCTTCGCGGCCACGTCCAAGTAGTCCAGGGTCAACAGACCCATGAGGTCCCGGGTCGGCTCCGTGCAGTAGATCGGGCCGTCGTAGCCGTACTTGAACAGCAGCGGAATGAACGCCGAGTGGTCGAGGTGGGCGTGGGTCAAAATCACGGCGTCGATCGTGTTCGCGCCGCCCGCCAGCGCCTCCTGGACCTGCAGATACGGGACTTCGTCCTCGCTGCCGGGTTTGTCCCCGCAGTCGACGAGAATCCGCGTTTCCGGCGTCGAAAGCACGAAGCTGGCGCGCCCGACCTCGCGACAGCACCCCAGGGTCGTCACGCGCACGTACTCGTCGTCCTGCATCTCCTCACGGTGGATCTGGCGTCCGACCGTTTCGAGGATGTCGCGGCGCTCGTCGCGCTCCTGTTTGAGGAAGTTCCGGACGTTCGAGACCGTCGAGGACTCGATCGGGGGCGTGCGCACGACCTCCGGAGTCCACCCGGCTTCCTGTGTGATCTCCCGCAACGTGGAGCCGTGGCGGCCGATCACCATGCCGGGCTTCTCGGCTTCGATGACCACCTCGCCGGTGTCCTCGTGGAAATCCAGGTTCGTGACGCCGGCCTCCTCGGGGATCACGTCGAGGACGCGGTCGCGGGCGCGCTTCGGGCTGGAGAGTACCGCCGGGTCCGGCCGCACGGTGATGCGCTTCCGGAGCTTGGACGCCAGCCGGCGAACGAGGTCGCCGTCCTGTGCGAACTGTTTGGGGTCCCGGGTGTAGACGACGAGCTCGGGGCCTTCGTATTTGACATCGGTGACCGAGATGTCCGCCGGAATTTCGCTGACGATTTCGTCCTGTAACTCCTCAAGTTGACGGTCTACAGTACTCATAATCGGTTAACACGGGGTTCCCGAGTGTGGCGACACCGTCCGTAACGGACCTGCGACGATGTGGGCCGGTGTGCGCGGGGCCCAGGGGGCACGGTGGCAACCACAGCGGTATCATTGGCAGTAGTGAGATGCTGTTCCCGGCCGGCCGTCGGCCGGGCCGCGGGAACGATGTGGAAGAACCCGCTTGCAACCTGGTAGACAGTCAGGTTATAAAAGTCTTGGCAAACTATGTGTGCGATCCGACATGGCGGATCGCAGCCGCTCAGCGTGGGATGAAGTGACCGTTCGCGGAGCGCCGTCGACCGTTTCGGGGACGGTCAGCGGTCGCCGAGGCTGAGTTCGCCGTCCGGGAACTCCGGCGGGTCCGTGGGCTCGTTCGTGGCCTGGAGGGAGCGCTCTACGTCGCGCTTGCGGAGTTGTTCGCGCTTCTTTTTGCCAGTGCGTTCGCGACCACGTTTCGTGTCGCCCATACTGTGTGGCACGTAACCATACTACTTAGTCTTCGTGGTGGATGTGCATTGTTCACATGGACGTTGGCGGGCGGGAGACGCTTCACGGGATTTAAGAGCGCGTCAGGCGAGTGTTCCAGCAATGAGCGACGACGATCAGGAACTCGGCATCACCGAGTCCAAGGAACACAGCCCCGGCGACTGGTACGCCGAGGTCGTCCAGAAGGCGGGGCTGGCGGACTACGCGCCGATGGGCGGGTTCATCGTTACCCGGCCCCGCGGCTACGCCCTCTGGGAAGCGATCCAGGACAACCTCGACGGCTGGTTCAAGGACACCGGCGTCGAGAACGCCTACTTCCCGATGTTCATCCCCAAGGACTACCTCGAACGCGAGAAGGACATCGTGGAGGGATTCGACCCCGAGGTCGCGTGGGTGACACAGGGCGGCCACGATGACCTCGACCAGCGCCTCGCGGTCCGTCCCACCTCGGAATCGATCATCGCGCCGTATCTCTCCCAGTGGGTGCGCTCGCACCGCGACCTCCCGCTGCGCGTGAACCAGTGGAACTCCGTGGTGCGCTGGGAGGCCACGGAGACCAAGCCGTTCTTCCGCACCAAGGAGTTCCTCTGGCAGGAGGGCCACACCGCCCACGCCACCGACGAAGCCGCGTGGGCGGAGACGACGCTGCGCCTCGACCAGTACCACCGCCTCTACGAGGACGTGTTGGGCATCCCGGTGTTGCGCGGGCGCAAGCCCGACCACGACAAGTTCCCCGGCGCGGACACCACCATGTCCGTCGAGGCGCTGATGCCCGACGGGAAATCCGTGCAGGGCGGCACCAGCCACCACCTCGGGCAGTCGTTCGCCGACGCCTTCGACATCACGTTCGCCGACGAGGACGAGGCCGAACGCACCGCGTACACCACCTCCTGGGGGTTGTCCTGGCGCGCCATCGGCGCGCTCGTCATGAGCCACAGCGACGACCAGGGACTGGTGTTGCCGCCGACGGTCGCGCCCAAGCAGGTCGTCATCGTCCCCATCTGGCAGGAAGACACCAAAGACGATGTCGAACAGTACGGCGCCGAGATCGCCGCGGAGCTCGAAGCACAGGGCGTGCGCGTGCACTTCGACGACCGCGACGGCCGCAACCCCGGCTTCAAGTTCAACGAGTGGGAGCTCAACGGCGTGCCCGTGCGCTTCGAGATCGGGCCGAACGAGGTCGAGGACGACGAGGTCACCGTGGTCCACCGGCCCGACGGGGAAAGCACCGTCGAGGACCGGGCGGCCATCGCCGACCGCGTCCACGACCACCTCGACGAGGTCTACGACAAGCTCTACGACGCGGCCGCCGACCGCCTTGCGGAGAACGTCCGGGAGGCGGACAACCGCGCCGACATCCTGGGCACCATCGGCCAGCACGGCGGCTACGTGAAGGCACCGTGGTGTGGCGACCAGGACTGTGAGGCCGAGATCAAAGACCAGATCGCCGCCGAGATCGTGATGGTGCCCCTGGGCGAGGACTCCGCGGCGCGCGCGGCCTCCGAGTTAGAGGGTGAGCGCGTGCCCGAGCCCGACCACGACGGCGAAGACTGTGCGATCTGCGGCGACGAGGCCACGCGGACGGCGTACTTCGCGAAGTCCTACTGACTCCCCCAGGCCGCCGTATGTTCAATCGGTGTTTTAGTCCTCGTAACCGTTTCTTGCGTGTGGGACGATGGTCGATGTATGAAGCGACGTGCATTCCTCGCGACTGCCGCAGTGCTTACAACAACGGGCTGTCTCGGTCGAACCGACAGCGTGAGTGACTCCGACGACACCGACGACTGTCCGACCATGCACAGCGACAACGACGCCGTCGACACCGTGGTGTGTGCCGGCGCGTCCGACGGCCACCCGATCACGTTCACCCAGGACCAGACCACCGTCTCCAGGGGCGGCGTCGTCCCCGTCACGCTGGGCAACGACGACGCCGACGAGATCGGACTGAACCCCCACGACTGGACGGTCTACCGGGAGACCGACAGCGGCTGGAAGACGGTCAGAGAGGACCCCGTCATCCAGCCGTGGACGACGCTCTCCGCGGGCGACCGCATCCACTGGCGGGTCGGGGTCGGTGACGCGGACCCCGATACCAGCGATGACACCGTCTACGGCGACGTGCTGGATCTGGCGTCGGGGTCGCGGTACGCGTTCTCGACCATCGTCGACGTCGACGACGAGCAGACCGCCCTGGTCGCGCCGTTCACCGTCGAATAGCCACCACTTTTGCGTTCCGCGCCGTCCCCCGGCGTATGGACACGGCACTTGTGATCGGCGGCACGCGGTTCATCGGCCGCCACCTCGTCGCGGAGCTGCTGGCCCACGACTACGACGTGACGACGTTCAACCGGGGGACCCACGACAACCCGTTCGCCGACGACGACCGCGTCGCCCGCGTCGAGGGCGACCGCACCGAGCGCCGCGCCCTCCTCGACGCCAAGCGGACGGTCGATCCGGATGCCGTCTTCGACTGCGTGGCGTACAAGCCCCGTGACGTGGAGTCCGCGACCGACATCTTCGGCGACGTCGACGCCTACGTCTACGTCTCCAGCGGCGCGGCGTACGCCGCCGAAGAGGTGCCCAAACGCGAGGGCGAAACCCGATTGGAGTCCTGTTCTGCCGAGGAAGCCACCGACGACTCGTCGGCGACCTACGGCGCGCGGAAGGCCGCCGGCGACCGCATCGTCTTCGAGGCCGCCGCCCGCGGGGTGCCGGCGATGGCGGTGCGCCCGCCGGTCGTCTACGGCCCCCACGACTACACCGAACGGCTCGCGTACTGGGTTGAGCGGGTCGCCGAACGCGACGAGATCGTCGTGCCCGGGGATGGCACGAACCTCTGGCAGCGCGTCTACGTCGAGGACGTGGCTCGCGGCCTTCGGCTGGTCGCCGAGGACGGCGAGCCGGGCGAGGCGTACAACGTCGGCGACCGCAACGCCGTCACCCTCGACGGCATGCTCGATCTGATCGCGGACGCCCTCGACACGAGCGTCGAGCGCTCGTATACGAGTCCCCGCGAACTCTCCATCGTCGACCTCGGCCCCGGTGAGTTCCCGCTGTACCGCGACGCCCCCCACGTGCTCGACACCACCAAGATCGCCGAGCTGGGCTACGAGTCGACGCCGCCGGCCGAGGCGATGCAGCGCACGGTCGATGCCCACCGCGAGCACGGCCGCACCGGTGACGACAACGGCCCCGACCGCGAAACGGAAGACCGGCTGCTGGACGTGCTGGACACGGTCTGAGGGCCGATACACGAGCCGCAGTCACGAACCTGCCGGAGCGCTTTTGCCGCCCGTCGACGGCGACCTCGCTGGCCTCTGCGTGAAACCCGACGACCGCCGCGGGGAGCGACCGGCTCGCCGACGAGTAGGTTTTTACTCGTCCCCGAGGGAGTCCCGGTATGTTCGAGAAGTCGACGTGGATCCGGCTCCCGCGGAACGTTGTCGTCGGGCACGGCGTGCTCGACGACGCGGTGGAGGTCGTCCGCGACACCCACCTGACGGGGCGGCCACTCGTGGTGACGAGTCCGACGCCGAAGACGGTGGCCGCGGAGAACGTCGTCGCGCAGTTCGAAGCCGTCGGCGACGACCCGGCCGTCGTGGTCGTCGAGGAGGCGACGTTTAACTCCGTCGAGCGGGTGCTCGGTGAGGCCGAGGCCGTCGACCCCGGCTACCTCGTGGGGGTCGGCGGTGGGAAAGCGATCGACATCGCGAAGCTGGCCAGCGACCACCTGAACGTCGGGTTCGTGAGCGTGCCGACGGCGGCGAGCCACGACGGCATCGTCTCCGGTCGGGGGTCGGTCCCCGAGGGCGACACCCGCCACTCGGTGTCGGCCGCCCCGCCGCTGGCGGTCATCGCTGACACCGGCGTCATCGCCGACGCGCCCTGGGAGTTGACGACGGCCGGCTGTGCGGACATCATTTCGAACTACACCGCGGTCAAAGACTGGCGGCTGGCCAACCGCCTCCAGCACGTCCCGTACAGCGAGTACGCCGGCGCGCTCTCCCAGATGACCGCCGAGATGCTCGTGGACAACGCCGCCAACATCAAGCCCGAACTCGAGGAGTCGGCGTGGGTCGTGGTGAAGGCACTGGTGTCCTCGGGCGTTGCGATGTCGATCGCGGACTCCTCGCGGCCCGCCTCGGGCAGCGAGCACCTGTTCAGCCACCAACTCGACCGCATCGCGCCCGGGAAAGCCCTCCACGGCCACCAGGTGGGCGTCGGCTCCATCCTCGCGGAGTACCTCCACTCCGGCCAGGAGGGGCAGTGGATGGCGGTCCGGGACGCGCTGGCGAGCCTGGACGCGCCGACGACCGCCGACGAGCTCGGCGTCGCCGACGACGAGGTACTGGCGGCACTCACCTCCGCCCACGAGATCCGGGACCGATACACGATCCTCGGGGGCGGCATCAGCGAGGTGGCCGCCCGCGAGGCCGCCAGCCGCACGGGCGTCATCTGAGCGCGGCGCGCAGCCGCCACAGTGCCACCCCGCCGACGACCACGCGCGTGCCGTACGTCGCCACCCGGAACAACACGAGCGCCGACGCCAACGTCGCCAGCGCGTGCCCGGTGAGTGCCGCGATGACGCCGCCCAGCGCGGCGTCAACCGGACCCAGACCGCCCGGCACGGGGACGACGTGCGCGAACCCCGCAACCGGGAGCGCCACCAGCGCCACCGCCGGCGACACCCACAACCCCACCGCGTGGAGGCACAACACCAGCGCCAGCGCGCTGCACAGCCACGCCGCGTGCGCCGCCCCGGTCACGGCGGCGAGCCGCTGTGGGGTTCGCGCGAGCACGCCGACGCTTTCGAGGGCGGCGTCCAGCCCGGCGCGGACGCGCTCCCGCGTGGGCGGCTCCCAGCGCCCAGGGAGCACGCGCGCGACGCCCGCCAGCAGCCACACCGCGAGGCCGACCACGAGGCGTCGCCGCCGAACCACGAGCGCCCCCGCAGCCACGCCAGTCACACACACGCCGCCGAACGCGGCGGCCACCAGTCCCGCGGTTTCGACGGCCCCGCCGGCCGCGAGCACGCCGGCCACCCCAGCCACCGCCACCGTCGCCGACGCAGCCATCTTCGCCACCTCCCAGCCGGTGACGCCGCCGACAGCCTGCGCCGTGGTGGCGGCGTCGCTTCGCCCCACCACGTACGCAGTGAACGCAGCCTTCCCGAGGCCGCCGGCGGGCAGCACAGCGCCCACGAACATGCCGCCGACCGCGGCCCGGCACGCCAGCCGCCGATCGGGAGCAACCCGGGACACGCCCATCGCAACCCGGACCCCGTCAGCGCTGACGGCCGTTCCCGCAAGCGACGCCAGCACGGCGAGCGCGACGACCGCCGGCTCGGCGCTCGCCAGGCCCGCGGCCACCTGCCGCCAGCCGACGGCGTACAGCAGCCCGGCGACTGCACTGCCAGCCACCACGAACCTGGCGACTGCGCGGCGCCAACGGGACGCTGTGCGGCGACGGAAACCAGCCACACGCGTGGGTCACGCCGTCGGTCAATGAGCGTTGTGGTCGCTGAGGCGGCGCCGCCGGGCGCTGACCGACGGGTGAAGCGCGAGCGCGCCGGCCACCCGCCCGCGCTCCGCCGCCGCGGCGTCCCGTGGTGCGACCGCCGCCAGCGCGCGCGCCATCGCCACCGCCGTGACGTGCCGGGCAGCGTACGCGTCCGCGTCGAACTCCGTCCACCGGATGACGGGGCCGACCGCAACCAGGAGCACGGCCGACGCCACCGCTGCGCCACCCGCGCCCACGGCGACGGCGCTGCTGGCGACGCACAGCAGCGGTGCCAGCGCCGTCACAACGGCGAGCAGCCGCAGCCCGAGGTGGCCGCGATGGTGGTGGCCGGCCTCGTGGGCGATCACCGCCGCCGCCGCGCCGTCGTCGAGGCGCTCGAACACCGCCGCCGTGACGAACACACACCGGAAACCGGGCACCACACCGGTCGCGACCGCGTTCGGGCCGAGGCCGCCCGACGCATCCACGACGCGGAGGCGGAGGTCTCGCGCGCATGCCGGCACGCACGCTCGCTCGCGCTCGGTCGGGGTGCCAACGGCGGGATGCCCCCCGGCGAGTACGGGGCCGACGGCCGCGATCCCGACCGCCGCCGCCAGGATCGCGGCGAGCCTCGGGAGGCCCGCTGGGGCTGCGACCCACGCGGCAACCACCGCGAACGCCGGCAGCGCCACCGCGCACACGACGAGGAGATACCGGCGGACGGTGCGGCGGTAGTCCACGGCCGTCCGTGTGACTGCCGCCCACGCCGGCCGGGTGCCCAGGTGAACCGCCAGCGCAGGCCCCACACCCCCGACAGCCACCATGCTCGCGAGGCCGACGAGCACGCCACCCCCCGGGGGACCGGGGACGGCTGCGGGGACGGCGTCCGCGAGCAGCGACTCCATGGCGACGGCCAGCCCGGTCAGCGCAGCGACCGCCTGGAGGGCGCGGTTCGCGCGCCGCAGCCGCGCCGTGGCGGCCGCTCGGCCGGGCCGGCGGATGGCGGCGCGCGCCGCCAGGCGGGCAACGGCGTACGAGAGGCCGGGCAGCACGCCGAGCACGACCGCATGCATCACGTCGGTGTGTCGCTCCCGGACCACTAAAGCTATGCGTGGTCGTCGAGGAAGTCCACGACCGCCCGGTAGGCCGCCTGCTTGTTCGCACGCTTGCTGAACCCGTGGCCCTCGTCGTCGAAGACGTGCTTCTCGACGGGGACGTGGGCGCTGGCCTGCTCGACGATGCGTTCGGCCTCCCCCACCGGCACCCGGGGGTCGTTGGCGCCGTGTAACACGAGCAACGGGGCGCGGATCCGGTCGGCGTTGTTCGTCGGGCTGATGGATTCGAGGAACTCGCGGTCCGCGTCGAGGCTGCCGTACTCCGACTCGCGGTGTTCGCGCCGCCAGTCGCCGGTGTTCTCCAGGAACGTCACGAAGTTGGCGATCCCCACGATGTCGACGCCGGCCGCCCACAGCTCGGGGTATTCGGTCAGCGACGCCAACACCATGAACCCGCCGTAGGAGCCGCCGTACGCGACCACGCGGTCCGCGTCGATGTCGGTGCGGGCGGTGAGCCACTCGACGCCCGCCTTCCCGTCGGCGACGGCGTCCATCCGGTTGCGGACGTTGTCGAGGTTCATGTACGTCGCCCCGTAGCCCGACGACCCGCGCACGTTCGGCTCGAAGACGGCGTAGCCGTTGTCCACGAAGTACTGGCGCAGCGACAGGAACGAGGGGCGGCGCTGGCCCTCGGGGCCGCCGTGGAAGTCCACGATGACCGGGTGCGGGCCGTCGCCGTCGGGGCGCGTGAACAGCGCCGGGATCTCGCGGCCGTCGAACGTCTCGTAGCGGACCAACTCCGGCTCGCGGAACGTCGACTTCGGGATGCCGGCCGTGGCCGCGTTCGTCCACTGTGTGGCGGCGCCGGTGGCGACATCGACCACGAAGACGTTCGGGTTCTCGGTGGCGGCCGAAACCACGACGGCGAGCGTGTCACCGTCCGGCCCCCAGGAAAGCCCCCTGATCACGCCGTCGGGGAGTTCCGGGGTGGGCTGCTCGGTGAGGGTGGTGCCGGCGGCGTCGGCGATGGTGAGTTCGCTGTACCCGTCACGGTTCCGAACGTACGCCAGCCGGCCGGCGTCGTGGGCCGTGACGACCGCCTCGATCGGCCAATCGCCGCCGTCAGCCACCCGCGAGATGGCCCCCGTCTCGGGGTCGAGCAGCCCCAGATACCGGGTGTCGGCGTCGTGGTCGGTGGTGACGTAGACGCCGCCGCCGTCGGGTGCCCACGCTACCCATGAGAACCGCGTGTCGGCGTCGAGCCCTGCGGTTGCGCGCGTGATCTCGCCCGTGTCCACGTCCAGCACGGCAACGTCCTGGTCGAAATTCGAGTGCGTGTCGACGACCAGCAGGCGGTCGTCGCTGGGGCTCCACCCCACGACCGACGGCAGGTCGAACGTGTCCCCCACGCGCACGCAGTCGGCGTTGGCACCCGCCTCGTCGCGCCCCTGGACGTACACGTCGAATCGACTGGCGTCACGGCGGTTGGCGGTGTACGCGATCCGGTCGCCGTCGTGGCTCCAGCCACCCCAGTCGTGTTTCGCGTCCGGGAACGCGGTCAACTGCACGTCCTCGCTGCCGTCGCCGGACACCCGATGCAGTTGCGTGAACTCGTCGCCGCCCGTGTCCATCCCGTAGGCGAGTTCCTCGCGGGTCGGTGAGAACGACGCCCACTGCACGCGCTCGTCGTGAAACGTCAGCTGTGTCGGCCACGCCCCGGGGGCACCGAGAGCCCACACTTGTGCGGTCCCGGTCGTGCCCAGTGTGAACGCCAACTCGCCCGTCGGCCCGTACGTCGGGTCGCCGGCCCCCCGAATATCGAGATACCGCTCGATGTCGTATGCCATACGCACGCGTCTCGGGGCCACGCGTTATCCGTTCGGGTTCCGGCAGCCCGCTGACGGCCCCGAACGGAACGGTTTTTATCGCCGTGTTTCGTCCCCGAGAGTATGCGCGTGGCGTTCGTCTCGGAGACAACCACCCACCACGAGCACGGCGACGACCTCGACCGGCTCGCGTTGCTCGCGGACTGCCTGCTCGACCGCGGCCACGACGTCCACGTCTGCTGTGCGCAGTGGTGGGACGGCCAGCCCGACGTCTTCGACTACGACGGGGTGACGTACCACGCGGTGACGCCCGACCGCGGCCAGCGGTGGTTCGCGCCCAAAGCCGCCGGCATGGTGCGCACGCTCGGCCCCGACGTGGTGCACGCGACCAGCCGAACGCCCGGCCACGTCTACGGCGCGCGCTGGGGGGCGTTGCTGGCCGGCGCGCCCCTCGTCGTCGACTGGTACGACACCCCCGAGGCGCACGGCGGCCTGACGGGGCGCGCGTACGGCTACGCCGCCCGCAAGCCCGCGGTCGTCGTGACGCCGTCCCGAACGGTCAAAACGGCGGTTCGCGAGCACGGCGGGCGCACCGACGCGATCCGCGTCCTCCCCACGGGGATCGACATGGACCGCATCCGGCACGCCGTCCCCGGTGGCGGCGGCGACATCGTCTGCAGCCGCCGTCTCGACGGCGACGCCAACGTCGAATCCCTGTTCCTCGCGCTCGCGGAGTTCCGCGAGTACGACTGGAACTGCACCATCGTCGGCGACGGCCCGGCTCGCGCCGACTACGAGCGCCAGGCCCGCGACCTCCGGATCGCCGACCGCGTTGATTTCGTCGGGGACTGCACGGTCGACGAGCGCGTCGAGATATTCAAAAACGCTCACGTCTACGTTCACACCGCCGAGAAAACGCCGTTCGCGCACGACCTGCTGCGGGCGCTGGCGTGTGGCTGCGTCGGGATCGTCGAGTACCATGCCGAGTCGTCGGCCCACGAGCTCATCGAGACGTACCCGCGTGGGTTCCGCGCGACCAGCGACGAGGAGATCACCGAATGCCTGGTGCAGGCGGGCGACCTCGAACGCAAGGCCGTTGACGAGTCGTTCGCCGAGCACGACCACGAGCAGTTCCTCGACACCTACCTCACGGCGTACGCGGACGCACAGGCCGCGACCGGACTGTTCTGAGGGCGGGCGCTGCCCGCCGCGTCACTCCGCGTCCGCACCGGTCCGGGTTGCCTCGGCGACCCGGACGGCGGCGACGTTCTCGGGCACGTCGTGGACGCGCACGATGTCCGCGCCGCGGTCGGCCGCCAGCGCCGACGCGGCCGCGGTCGCGTACCCGCCTTCGTCCGGGTAGCGGTCGACCGCGCCGAACATCGACTTGTGGCTGTGCCCGACCAGCACGGGGCCGCCGAGCGCGTGGAACTCGTCGGCGCGGTCCAGCAACTCGAAGCCCTCGGCGGCGCTTTTGCCGAACCCGAGCCCGGGGTCGACGATGATCCGCTCGCGGGGGACGCCGGCCTTCTCGGCGAGCAGCACGCGCTCGGTGAGCTCCGCGATGACGTCGTCGACCACGTCGTCGTAGTCGGGATCGCTGTCGGGGTCGACCGGCGCGTCGATCGAATGCATCACGACGATCGGGGCGTCGTACTCGGCGGCCACGAACCGCATCTCGGGGTCGTCCAACCCGGTCACGTCGTTGAGGATGTCCGCCCCCGCCTCCAGGGCCTGCCGCGCGACCTCGGCTTTCCGGGTGTCCACCGACAGCAACACGT
The DNA here is from genome assembly GCF_008124605.1 of Halobacterium salinarum DSM 3754. Lineage (GTDB taxonomy): Archaea > Halobacteriota > Halobacteria > Halobacteriales > Halobacteriaceae > Halobacterium > Halobacterium salinarum. Next base: position 309,993 of record NZ_VRYN01000002.1, on the reverse strand, counting down.
CCAGGTCGCTGATCCGCTCGATCACCGGGAGCACCCGATCGAGTTCGTCGGCGACGCTGACGGCGTCGGCACCGGGGCGCGTGGACTCCCCGCCGATGTCGATGACGTCGACGCCGTTTTCGGCCATCGACTCGGCGCGCGCGACCGCGTCTTCGAGGGCGTCGTACTCGCCGCCGTCGTGGAAGCTGTCCGGCGTGACGTTCAGGATGCCCATCACGGCGGTGCGCTCGCCCTCCCAGGGGTAGCCATGCGTGGCCGGTGCCGCCTGGATGCCCAGCGACTCCCGGAGGTCCGCGCCGACCTCGCTGAGGCCGTAGGGCTGCCCGTCGAGTTTCTCACAGAGGCGCTTGAACTGCGCCATCGTCGCCATCATGACGGCGTCAACCATCGCCCCGGACTGCGCGTTCAGCCCCGACACCGAACACTCCCCGCCGAGGCTCAACAGCTCCTCTTTGAGGTACTGGGCCTGCCGCGTCTGCACCCTGGTTTTCACCACGCGGTGGACGCCCTTCCCGCGCATCCGCCACACCCCCGGCGGCGTCACGTGCGCGCGCTCAAGCGCGTCCCGCGCGTCGTCGAGGCTGTCGACGTCGGTCTCCGCGAACGTGCGCGTCCACCGGGTCCGGGCTTCCGCGACCGCGAACAGCGATCCCGCGACGAGCACGAGGTCGTCCGCGGTCGCCTCCGCGATCGCGTCCGCGACCGCCGACTCCACGGCCCGCGTCACGCTCACGGTTCCCGCGCCGGCGTCCTCGAACACCGCCGCGAGCACGTCGGCGTCCTCCGCACGGTCGGGCACCGGCTCGCACGCCCACACGTGGTCGGGCGTCGGGAGCGCGGCCGCCATCGCCCCGTGATCCTTGTCGTGCATCGCGCCGAACACGGTCAGCAGGCGGTCGTAGTCGAACTCGGCGACCGTCTCCGCGACGGCACCACACGCCCCCGGGTTGTGCGCGCCGTCCAACACCACCACGGGGTCGGCCCCCATCACCTCGAAGCGCCCCGGCCAGTGCGCGCTCCGCAGCCCGCGCGCGATGGCGTCGTCGTCGACGCCCGCCGTCTGTCGCGCCAGCGCCGCCGCGACGCCCGCGTTCTCGGCCTGGTGGTCGCCCAGCAGCGGGATCTCGGTGGCCACCGACCAGTCGTCGCCGGTGATCGAGACCGCGGCCTCGGTGTGGTTGGTGCGCCCCTCGTAGGTCGCGGTCACGTCGCGCCCCGCGGTGTCGCCGACAGTGCGGACGGCACCCGCGTGGTCGCGCACGGCCGCCAGCGCATCGTCGGTGGTCGCGGTCACCAGCGGCGTATCGCCCGCCGGCGCGACGTGGGCTTTGTCCCGCGCGATCTCGGGGATCGTCTCCCCGAGCACGTCGGTGTGTTCGAGGGTCACCGACGTGACGGCGCTCGCCGACGGGTCCACCACACTGGTCGCGTCCAGGCGGCCGCCGATCCCGACCTCAAGCACCGCCACGTCCACGTCCGCGCGGCTGAACTGCCACAGCGCCATCGCGGTCACGACCTCGAAGTACGTCGGCGCGGCCCCGTCGGCCGCGCGCTCGGTCACGTACGGCGTGATCGTCTCGATGAACGTCGTCAGCGCCGCCTTCGACATGCGGCGGCCGTTGACGGTCACCCGCTCGCGCACGTCGTCGAAATGCGGCGACGTGTACAGCCCCACGTCCAGGCCGGCCGCCCGGAGGATGGACTCCGTGAACCGTGCGGTCGATCCCTTCCCGTTGGACCCCGCGATCTGCACGTAGTCGGGGCCGTCCTGGTGTGGGTCGCCGAGGCTGGCAAGCAGGTCCGCCGTCGACTCGGTCCCCGGTTTCGGCCCGTACCGCCGGAGGTCCAGCAGGAAGTTCGCCGCTTCGTCGTAGCGCATACACCAGCCCAGCCACGCTGCCAGTATCAGGTTGTCGGAGCCGCCGCCCTAGTCGTGGCGGAACGCCCGGTGGCCGGTGAACACCATCGCCATGCCGTGCTCGTTGGCGGCCTCGATGACCTGGTCGTCGTTTTTCGAGCCGCCGGGCTGGATCACGGCCTCGATGCCCGCCTCGGCGGCGGCCGCGATGCCGTCCGGGAACGGGAAGAACGCGTCCGACGCCATCACCGCGCCGTCGGCGGTCTTGCCGTTGGCGTCGCGCTCGGCCTTTTTGGCCGCGATCTCGACGGCGTCGACGCGGGACACCTGGCCGACGCCCAGCCCCACCGTCTCGGTGCCGGCCGCGAACAGGATGCCGTTGGATTTCACGTGCGTGAGCACGCGCCACGCGAACAGCATCGTCTCGACCTCCGCGGCCGTGGGTTCGCGCTTGGTGACGACCTCCAGGTCGTCGGCCGTCGGCGCCCACGTGTTGCGCTCCTGGACGAGCCGGCCGCCGACCAGCGGCGTCTCCGTAACGGGTGCGGGCGTGCCGTCGAGTGTGCCCACATCGAGCACTCGGAGGTTCGACTTCGCCGTGAGCACGTCCACGGCGTCGTCGGTGTAGCCGGGCGCGACCACGACCTCCTTGAACGAGTCCGCCACCCGCGTTGCGGTCTCGGCGTCGCACTCCCGGTTGAGCGCGACGATCCCCCCGAACGCGCTCTTGGCGTCCGTGGACAGCGCGTCGCTGTAGGCGTCGGCCAGCGTGTCCGCGGTCGCGCAGCCAGCGGGGTTGGTGTGTTTGATGACGGCCGCCGCCGGCCCGTCGTCGAACTCCCTGACGAGCGCGAGCGCGGCGTCGGCGTCGTTGTAGTTGTTGTACGAGAGCGCTTTCGCGTCCGGGTTCAGTTGGTCGGCGTGCACCACGCTGGCGGCCGCGTGCGTGTTGTCACGGTAGACGGCGGCGTCCTGGTGGGGGTTCTCGCCGTACCGCAACACGTCCTCGCGGGTCGTCCCGGTGAGCCGGCGGGCGGGAAACGTGGCTGCGTCGTCGCTGTCGGCGCGCGAAACGCCGTCCGTGGTGGCGTCGAGTTCGCCGGCGGCGAACTGGCGGATCGCCCGCGGGTACGCCTCGAACTCCGCGTCCTGTCGCACGCGCGTCTTGAGCGTGGCGGCCGTGTCGTCCTCGAAGACGGGCACCGACTCCTGGGTCACGATCGGGCCGCCGTCGACGTCCCCGGTGCGCACGCTGCCGTCCTCGGCGACGGCGTTCGTGACGACGTGGACGGTACACCCCGAGACCGACACGCCGGCGTCGAGCACCTGTTCGTGGGCGTTGCGCCCCGGGAACGCCGGCAGCAGGCTCGGGTGAACGTTCAGCGTGGTGGGCATCGCGTCGAGGAACACCTCCGAGAGCACCCGCATGTAGCCGTCCAGACAGACCACGTCGATGTCGTAGTCGTCGAGCGCCGCGACGACGCGGCGCTCGTGGTCCCGCCGCGACTCCTCGGCGCGGCGCTCGACGACCACGGTGGGGATGTCGCGGTCGGCGGCGGCGTCGAGCACGGGCGCGTCGGCGTGGTTCGACACGACGACGCCGAGGTCGGCACCGCCGGGCTGTTGGTCGGCGAGATGCAGGAGGTTTCGGCCACGGTTGCTGGCCAGACCAGCGATGGTGGACATACTGACTACACCCGCCGCCTCCCGCAAAGCCGTTGTGGTTCCACACGACCGAGTATCCATGAATTCGCATACTAACGGCGTGTTTCGGGCGTCCGTTGCCGGGAAATGTACATCCTCGTGCGTCGGCGGGATCGGTAGGCTTTTGCGGCGAGCACCGCCAGTCGGTGGCATGACCGACGACCACGCCCTGTACGCGGTGTCGCCACTCGACGGCCGGTACAGCGGCCGCACCGACGCGCTCGCGCCGTACGTCAGCGAGGCGGCGCTCATGCGGGCGCGCGTCGAAGTCGAAGCCGAGTACGTGCTCGCGCTCGCGGACCTCGACGCCGTCCCGCTCGAACTCGTTGGCGACGAACGCACCGCGCTCCGGGACGCCTACAAGACCTTCGACGCAGCCGACGCCGACCTCGTCAAGCGCATCGAGACCGAGGGCGCGCTCGGCCACGCCGCCACCAACCACGACGTGAAAGCCGTCGAGTACTTCCTGCGCGAGCACGCCCCGGCGCGCGCCCACTCCTGGATCCACTTCGGGCTCACCAGCGAGGACGTCAACAACCTCGCGTACCGACTGCTCGTCGACGGCGCGATCACCGCCGTCCTCACGCCCGAGTTGCGCGGCCTCCGCGACGACCTCGTGTCGTTCGCACACGACTACGCCGACCTCCCGATGCTCGCGCGCACCCACGGCCAGCCCGCCACCCCGACGACGTTCGGCAAGGAGATGGCCGTCTACGCCGCCCGACTCGGGCGCGCGCTCGCCCGCATCACCGACGCCGTCGACGGACTCACGGGCAAGCTCGCCGGTGCCTCCGGCACCTGGGCGGCCCACACCGCGGCGTTCCCGGACGTGGACTGGCGGTCGTTCGCTGCGCGGTTCGTGGACTCCCTGGGGCTGGCGTACGCCGAACCAACCACGCAGGTCAACCCCTGCGACGACCTCACGGCGGTGTTCGACGCGGTCGCGGGCGCGAACGGCGTCCTCGAAGACCTCGCGGTCGACGCGTGGCTGTACGTCTCCCAGCGCTACCTCGGCCAGGACGCCGCCGACGGCGAAACCGGCTCCTCGACGATGCCACACAAGGTCAACCCCATCGACTTCGAGAACGCCGAAGGCAACCTCGCGAAAGCCAACAGCGACCTCGGGTTCCTCGGTGACTCGCTCACCACCAGTCGCCTCCAGCGGGACCTCTCGGATTCGACGGTGAAACGCAACATCGGCGCGGCGTTCGCGCACTGCCTGCTCGCCTACCGCAAGCTCGGGGACGGCCTCGACGCAGTCACCCCCAACGAGGCGGTGCTCCGGGAGGACCTGCGCGCCAACCCCGAAGTCATCGGGGAGGCCGTCCAGACGATCCTCCGGCGGGAAGGCCACGACGACGCCTACGAGCGCGTGAAAGCACTCACGCGGGGCGAACGCGTCTCCCTGGACGACTTCAAGGAGCTGTTTGCCAGCCTCGACATCGACGCCGACACCCGTGACGAACTGCTCGCGTTGACCCCCGAGCGCTACGTCGGCGTCGCCGCCGACATCGCGCGCGACGCCTGACGCGCCGCCGTCGGCGTCGCCGGTTCCGCGGGTTTTTTGCCGCGTGTCCCGTACCGGCGTCCGAATGCTGGTCCTCGGAGACGCGCACGCCACAACCCCCGGACGGCGCCGGGCACTGTTCGCCGCGTATCGCGCGGCCAACGAGTCCGTCGCCGTGCAGGCTGGCGACCTCATGTACTACGACCTCCCGGTGCAGACGTATTTCATCGGCGGCAACAACGAAGACTTCGACGCCATCGACGCCCTCCGCAACGGCCGCGTCGAGAGCGACGACGTCGCCAACGCCACGCTGCTGAACAGCACCGCCGCAACCGTCGACGGCCGCCGGGTCGCCGGCCTCACCGGGAACTACGCGCCGACCCAGTTCGACAAACCCCGGGCGGTGTTGCGCGGCGACCGCCGCCGGCATTTCGTCCGCAGCGACGTCGAGGCGGTCATGGACCTCGACGACATCGACATCTTCGTGGCACACGAAGCCCCCAACGGGCTCCCCGTCGAGGAGGACTACGACGTGGGCTGCCAGCACATCGACGACATCCTGGATGCCCTCCAACCGTCGCTGTGTCTGGTCGGCCACCACCACCAACACGCCGAATGCGACTACGGCGACACCCACGTCGTCGGCCTGGAGCCGGCCTGGGAGTCGTACTACGTCGTCGACCCCGACACGCTCGCCGTCACCCGCCACGACACGCCGCCCGCCTGACGTACATTCAAGACCGTGCGCCACCGAGGTAGATCCATGCCGCCGCTTCAGCCCGCCCAGCGGGTCGCTGTACTCGCTGACTCACAGAACCTCTATCACTCCGCACAGAGCGTTTACTCTCAGAACATCGACTACGCTGCCCTGCTGGACAAAGGCGTTCAGGACCGCGAACTCACGCGCGCCATCGCGTACGTGATCCGCGCCCAATCCGAGGACGAAGACCGGTTTTTCGACGCGCTCCGGGACATCGGCTTCGAGACGAAGATCAAGGCCATCAAGACGTTCGGCGACGGCTCGAAGAAAGCCGACTGGGACGTCGGCATGAGCCTCGATGCGGTGTCGCTGGCCGATCACATCGACACCATTGTGCTTTGCACCGGCGACGGTGACTTCTCCCGGCTGTGTCGCCACCTCCGCCACGAGGGCGTTCGCGTCGAAGTGATGGCCTTCGAAGAGTCGGCGGCGACGGAACTCGTCGACGCCGCGGACTCGTTTGTCGATCTCAGCGAGCGCACCGAGACGTTCCTGCTGTAGCTACACGACCCGGCCGTCGGTGCCCGTCATCCCCATCAGGATCGAGCCCAACGCGAGCCCAAGCGTTCCGGTTCCGGCAGCCACGAGCACCACCGTCGACGTGGTCGGCGTCTGGCTCGTCCAGAAGAGTATCGCGGCGCTTGCGAGCAACAGCACGCCCGCAACGGCGATCTTCGCGGTGTCGTTCATGCGCGTTCGTTACAGGCCAGCCCACATAAACGCGTTCACTCGGTCTCGAAGCCGCTTTACGCGCGGCCCACGCACGCCCAGACATGCAGGATGCCGGCATTCCGGCGCTTCGCACCGTCGCTGCCTACCAGTATGGGGCGGCGGCCGGGCGGGCGCTGTTCCCCGAAGACAAACCCCACCACGTGCAGCGGTCCAGCACCGGTCGCCCCCAGCAGATCCACCGCGACGACGGCGCGCGCCTCGTCTCCGTCGGGCTCGACGGCCGCCTCACGCTTGGCCCCGCCGGCGGCCAGCGACTGATCGACGCGCTCGAACACCCCCGGGCTCGCGTCGTCGTCGGCGACGAGAGCGAGCCGTTCGTCCGCGACGGCAAGAACGTGTTCGCGAAGTTCGTCACCGATGTCGACGACGACGCCCGCCAGGGCGACGAGCTCGCGGTGGTGCACGAGGACGGCCGCCTGCTCGCGGTCGGGCGCGCCGAACTCGACGCCGCGTCGATGCGGGACTTCGAGACCGGGATGGCGGTGTCGGTGCGGGCCGGCGTTCCCGCGACCGACGCGTAACGGCGGGCTACCGCGGCTCGACCCGCATCCGCATCTCCTGTTCGGGGTGGATCGTCAGCGACGGCACGAACGACAACGGGGTGTCGCCCTCGTACCGCAGCCGGTAGTCGCTGGCGACGGTCGCCACGATGAGTTTGGCTTCCAGCAGCGCCAGCTGTTTGCCGATGCAGTGACGCGGGCCGCCGCCGAACGGGAAGTACGCGAACCGCGGGCGGTCGGCGCGGCGCTCGGGCCGCCAGCGTTCGGGGTCGAACGCCTCGGGGTCGTCCCAGTGGTCCGGGGAGCGGTGGATCGCCCACTGTGGGAGCATGATGGGCGCGCCGGCCGGCACCTCCGAGCCGGCCAGCTCGACCGGCTCGATCGGCGTTCGAAAGACGTTGTAGACCGGCGGATACAGCCGCATCGACTCCTGGAGCACCCACTCAAGGTAGTCGAGATCCTGGAGCTGCGCGACGGTGGGCTGTGCGCCGTCGTCGAGCGCGCCGTCCAGTTCGGCGTGCAGCCGTGCCTCCACGTCGGGATGCTCGGACAGCAGGAACCACGTGTACGTCAGGGTCAACGCGGTCGTGTCGTGGCCCGCCAGCAGCGTCGTCATCACCTCGTCGCGGAGCCGATCCAGGGACTGCTCGCCGCGGTCGCGGGCGCGCAACAACACCGACAACAAGTCCATGGGATCGTCCCCGTCGCCCCCGCTGGCGGTCCCCTCGCGCGCAGCGACGATGTCGTCGACGAGATCGTCAAGCGTCGCGACCGCCGCCGCGTACTCCCGGTCGTCGGGCATCGGCAGCCACTCCGGCACCGCGAACCGCACGGGGTCCGGCTCGAAACGCGCGCCCACCGGCTCCAGGGCGTCCCCGATGGCGTCCACGCGCGCCTCGGGCAGCGACACGCCAAGCATCACGTCCAGGATCACGTCCAGGGTGATGTGTGTCATCGCCGCCTCCACGTCGACGGTGTCGCCGACCGGCCAGTCGTCGACCCTGTCGGCGGCGTGGGCGGCGATGTCCGCGTCGAACCCGGCGACGCGCGCCATCGAGAACGCCGGATTGGCGCGGCCGCGCTGCTCGCGCCACGATTCGCCCTCGCTCAACAGCAGGCCGTCCCCGAGCAGGTCGTCGATGGCGTCGGCCTGGAACTCCGGCTTCCGGAACTCGGCGGCGTCGCTCACGAGCAGCCGCTCGACGAGCGCGGGCTCGGTCACCACGTACGTCTCCATGGGTCCCATGTCGAAGGCCGCGATCCCGTCGTAGGCGCGCTCGACGCCCTCCAGAAACGCCGTCGGGTCGTCGGCGTACTGGCGGCTGCTTCCGAACACTGGGTCCCCGCGTGGCCCGGGTGGTGTGTCGTTCACGCCCGTGGGTTCGGGCTACACCACCAAAGCCACACGGCCCAGCCGATCCGACACGCAGCCCCGCTGGCCGCGACAACTGCGTGGGGTTTTTGATCCCGCGCCGCGAGCGTCTACCCATGTTTGGAGGCGGCGGCATGAACCCCCGGAAGATGCAGCAGATGATGGAACAAATGGGCATCGACGTCGACGAGCTCGACGCCACCGAGGTCGTCATCTCGCTCGACGACGGCACCGAGGTCGTGTTCTCGGACCCCGACGTGACGAAGATGGACGCCCGCGGGCAGGAAACCTACCAGGTGCTCGGTGACCCGGTCGAGCGCGACGCCGCCGACGCCATCGAGGCCGCCCCCGCCGACGACAGCGACGACACCGACGACGATGACGCCATCCCGCAGGGCGACGTCGACATCGTCGTGCAGCGGGCGAGCGTCCCCGAAGACGAAGCCCGCGAAGCGCTCGAAGCCGCCGACGGCGATCTAGCGGCCGCCATCGACCACGTAGACGAGTGATGTTGCTGGTGCGGGGGGACCGCGAGTTCCTCGTTGCCCCCGGCGAGGAGCTGCACACGGACCTCGGCGTCATCGAGGCCCCCGACGACCCCACCCCCGGGGAGACCGTCGAGACGCATCTCGGCGAACCGTTCACGGTCCGGGAGCTTCGCGGCCCCGACCTGTTCAACCACTTCGAGCGCACGGGCGCGCCGATGATGCCCAAGGACATCGGCCTCGTCATGGGCCACACGGGCGTCTCGGGCGCGGATCGCGTGCTCGACGCCGGCACGGGAACGGGCGTGCTGGCGGCGTACCTCGGGCGCGCCGGGGCGGACGTCACGACCTACGAGCAGGACGCCGACTTCGCGGCCGTCGCCCGCGAGAACATGTCGCTTGCCGGCGTTTCGGACGCCGTCTCGGTGCGCGCCGGCGATGTCACCGCGGACCTCGACGCGCTCGGCACGTTCGACGTGCTCACGCTGGACACCCAGGACGCCCCCGACGTTGTCGCGCACGCCGACGACCTCCTGGTGTCCGGCGGCCAGGTCGCCGTCTACTCGCCGTTCGTGGAGAACGCGCGCGCCACGACCCAGGCCGCCCGCGACGCCGGCCTCGTGGACATCGACGCCATGGAGACGATCCAGCGCCGCATGGACTTCGACGACCGCGGAAGCCGCCCGTCGACCGCGGGCGTCGGTCACACCGGCTACCTGTTGTTCGCCCGGAACCCGTAGCGGTCGTTCCGGGCGCTGACCCACGCCACCAATCCCGCGGGGTCAAGCCGGCCTGGTGGCGGTGGGGTCGGCCGGTGGCGCTGCTGGGCGCGTGTCTCGGCACCGACAAACCAGCCACACAACGGCCGCCTAGTTGTCGTCTTCGCGCCAGCGGTGCTCGCACTCCGTGCAGATGAAAAACCGCGTCTCGGACTCGTCGGCCGACCGGATCTGCTGCATATACCAGTGGGCTTCGTCGTTGTCACAGTCCGGGCAGACGACGCTCGTCGTCGGCAGGCCGCGGTCCTGGGCGTCGCTGACGTCGACGACCTCGGTCTCCTCCTGGCCTTCGGTGACGACGAAACTCGCCGACGGGTCCTTGGGTTGCTTGTGCCCGCAGCTGCTGCATACCCACAGCTCGTCGTCGGCTTTCATCATCGAGCCGCAGTCGTCGCAGAACTCCATGCTCCCCGGCTAGCACCGCGGGTCAGTTAAGCGTCGTGTTTCAGCGCCGACCAGACACACTGCCTGCCCGGTCCCGAAGCATCAAACGCCGGGAACCCGAGTACACGCACAATGGGATTGTTGGATACGGATCGGCGCGTGCTCACGCTCGCACTCGCACGCATGGCCGACGCGCTCGGGAACTCGTTTCTCATCGTCTTACTGCCGGCGTACATCGGCGAAGGATACGTCGCCGTCGACTCGCTGACCGGGCCGCTGTCGGTCGCCGGGGTCTCCGTGCTGACGGTCACGCCGGCGCTCCTCATCGGGATCGTGCTGTCGACGTTCGGCTTCCTGAACAGCTTCCTGCAACCGTTCACCGGCCGGCTCTCGGACCGCACGGGCGTTCGAAAGCCGTTCATCCTCGGCGGCCTGGTGTTGCTCGCGCTCGCGTCCGGCGCGTACGCGTTCGTCTCCGACTACCGGCTCCTGTTGGTGTTGCGCGCGCTCCAGGGCATCGGCGCGGCGCTCACGGTGCCCGCCACGGTCGCGCTGGTCAGCGAACTCGGGACCACCGAGACCCGCGGCAGCAACTTCGGCGTGTTCAACACCTTCCGCCTGATCGGGTTCGGGTTCGGCCCCATCATCGCCGGCGTGGTGCTCGAAGTGTTCAGCTTCAACGCCGCGTTCGGCGTCGCCGCCGCCGGCGCGCTCACGAGCTTCGTGCTCGTCGAGCTCACCGTCGACGAACCCGACACCGACGGCGCGGACGCCGGCGACGACCTCTCGATCGCGGTGCGTGGCGACGACGCCGTCCTCGACCCCGTGTTCGCGCTCGGCATCGCCACCGTCGCCATGGGGATCTGCATCGCGATGTTCGCAACCCTCGAAGCCAAGATCAACGGCAAACTCGACCAGTCGTCGATCCTGTTCGGCGCGGAGTTCGGCGCGGTCACGCTCGCCAACGTCATGTTCCAGGTGCCCATCGGCACCGCCAGCGACACCTACGGCCGCCGGCCGTTCATCATCGCGGGGTTCATCATCCTGATCCCCGCCACGATCGCGCAGGGCTACGCGCCGACCCCCGCCACCATGATCCTCGCGCGCTTCGTGCAGGGGATCGCCGTCGCGGCGGTGTTCGCGCCGTCGCTTGCGGTCGCGGGCGACCTCGCGGGCGCCGGCGAATCCGGGAGCACGCTGGCGGTGCTCACGATGGGGTTCGGACTCGGCACCGCGATCGGGCCGCTGGCGTCGGGGTTCCTCGCCGCGTACGGCCTCGCGACACCGTTCCTCATCGGGGGCGTGCTGGCGGCGCTCGCGCTAGCCGTCGTCTACACGCAGGTGTACGAAACCGTCCCGGACGCCACGGCGGTCTCGGCGTCGACGGGTGACTGACTACTCGAAGTCGGGATCGCGGTCTTCGAGGAACGCCTGCATGCCCTCCTGTTGGTCGTGGCTCCCGAACAGGCCCGCCCAGGTCCGCGCCTCGAACTCCAGGCCCGCCGACAGCGTCGTTTCGTGGCTGGTGTTGATGGCGTCCTTGGCGGCGCGCATCGCCGCCGCGGGTTGGGCGGCGAGATCGCGCGCCAGCGACGCCACGTGGTCGTCGATCTCCGCCGCCGGCACGACCTCGCCGACGAGGCCGTGCTCGCTGGCGTCCGCGGCGCTCAGCCGGTCACCGAAGTAGATCATGCGGCGCGCGGTCTCGTCGCCGACGATCCGGGGCAGGCGCTGGGTGCCCCCCCAGCCGGGGATGATGCCGATGTCGATCTCGGTCTGCCCGAGGATCGCGTCCTCGCTCGCAACCCGCAGATCGCAGGCCAACGCCAGCTCCATGCCGCCGCCGAACGCGTACCCGTCGATCGCGGCGACGACCGGTGCCGGGAACGACTCGATGGCGTCGGCGACGCTGTGCCCGAGTTCGGCGTACGCCTGCGCCTCCGCGGTGTCCATCTCCACCATGTGTGAGATGTCCGCGCCCGCGATGAACGCGTCGTCGCCGGCGCTGGTGAGCACGACGGCGCGCGCGCCCTCCGACTCGGCGGTGTCGAGGGTGTCACGCAGCGCGTGCAGCGTCGCCACGTTCAACGCGTTCAGGCTGTCCGGGCGGCTGATCGTGATCGTTGCCACGCCGTCGTCGACCGCAAGCGCAACGGTGTCGCTCATGACAGTGGGCACGCGGCCCCCGGGCAAAAGGCTCCGGGGTCCGGTTCGCAAATCCAATATACCGGCTGCCCGAACGACGCCACATGACACTCTCCGCGGAGGCCCACGAGCGCCTGGCGGACCTCGTGGCGCTCCAGCCAACGAAGAACAGCGACCTCCAGGACCGCTGGGGGTTGGACTCCGGCAGCGCCGTCCACCAATACCTCGAATCCCACCTGCGGGAGTACTACTACCGCGACGAGGACTCGATGATCCGCGCGACCGCCGAAGCGTCGACGCTCGTGGGCGACGACGACGCCGACGAGGCGCCCGCCGTCCACATGTCCGACACCGAACGCCTCGTGTTCGACGTCATCGCCGGCCCCGAGGACCGCTCCCAGAGCGTCGTCTCGGTGCTCCACGCCGTCCAGGACGAACACGGCGCGGACGCCGACGGCCTCGACGCCGGGGGCGTGCGGCGCGCGCTCCAGACGCTCAAGCGCAAAGGCATCATCGAGGTGGAGAACCGAACCGTGCCGACCTTCCGGCTGGCCGTCCCCCGCCAGGAGGTCACCGTCGCCGACGACTGACGCCGGTCACTCGCGGCGGCGCTGCCGCCGGTCGGCGAGCACCGCCTGCACCGTCGCCCCAGGCCCGCCCTCGATCGGCCAGCCGTGCTGGCGCCACCCCGGCGGCTCCGGCTCGTAGTCGGCACACGATCCCCCGCATTCGGCCGCCGACTGCTCGCGGGCTTTCGCCGCGCACGCCGGCACGTAGCCGTGCGCGCCGTCGACAAGCCGGAACTGCCGGCAGTCCGGCCGCATCGTGTCGACGTACGACCGCCAGCCGCGCTCGAAGGCGCGCTCCGCGATCGCCAGGCGCGTGTGTGCCTTCCAGTCGGCGTCGACGTACTCGAAGCCGGTGGCCGGCCGGTCGGCACCGTCGGCCGGCCGGCTGGTGAGCCGCGTGCCCGATGCCGCCGTGGCCAGCCCGTGGGGCAGCCACTCCACCGTCACCGTCCAGTCGTCGTCGAACACCAGGATCCCGGCCTCCACCGGGAGGTCCGCCAGCAGCGCGCGCTGGACGCCGCCCGCCGCGTCGTCGGCCGTCGCCACCCACACCTCGTCGGCGAGCCCCAGCGCCACGTCCCGCCGGAGCTGTGTAGTCAGCGCGTCGGCCGCCGACGCGTCGAGGTCCGGCTTGTTCTCGATGGCGACGATCCGGCGCACCCACTCCGGGTACGCCATCGCCCGCCGGATCTCGATTTTGTTGCCGTCCCGCCGGGTCTCCAGGATGCCGCGGTCGCTCGCCCGGTGGACGGCCTCCCGCACGTACCGCCACGGATACTCCGGCGTGGGGAGCGCGTCCCGGTAGAACGCCCAGTCCGTCGGCGCGTGCCGGACGACGTGCAGGAGGTCGGCGTCGAGGCGCTGCGCGCCGAACTGCGCGCGCTGGCGGAGTCCCTCGGGGTCGACCTCCACGACGATCGTGTCCCAGCGCCGCCGCTTCGTCCCGAGCTGGCGCGCGACGATCCGTGGCGCGCCGTCGCGCTCGGGCCGCCAACACGCCTCCGCCCACGCGCACACTCGCAGCTCGAAGCCGAACTCGTGGCCGACTGTCACGGCTGGACTGCGGTCGCGGACCGGCGTCTGTCTTTCGGCGCGCCGGCGGCCCCGCGGCTGGTCGCTGTCAGGACTGTGCGTCGGCCGACCGCCGGGCGGCGGTCAGATGTCGGCGTCCTCGTCGATGAACACGTGGGCGTCTTCGAGGATCTCCCGGGGGCCATCTTGGGTGATGGTGTTGACCGCCTGGTCGTAGTCGCGCCACTGCAGGTCCGAGTGTTCGTTGGACAGCTCCGCGCTGGCCTCGAAGGACTTCGCGATGAACAGATGCACCGTCTTGTGGATCCGGTCACCGTTGGCCTCGAACACGTAGTCGTACTCGTCGCGGAAGCCGTCAACGAGGCGGAAATCCTCGATCCCGGCTTCCTCCTGTACCTCTCGAATCGCCGTCTGCTGGAGCTCCTCGTCCCCCTCCACGCCGCCTTTCGGGAACTCCCAGTCCCCGGGACGGCTCTTCAGGAGGAGGTACTCGCGCCGGTCCCGCGTGTCGCGGAACAGGATCGCGCCGGCGCTGGTCGCTTCGACCGTCATTACGGTCCGGTAGTGCAGCGGCCGTTAAGTCAATGTCGGAGTGGGGGTGGCTCGCACGCCGCCACGATCAAACACACGGTTTAACACGGTGGGTCACCTCACTCAGGGGTAGCACCCCCAGCGATGACCTTCGTTACAAAACTCTCTCTGGAAAGCGGGGACCGAACGGCGCTCGACGCCGTCGTCTCCGACATCAAGGAAACGTGTCGACGAAAAGGCGCTCGACTCAAGGGCCCACACTCCGACGCTCCGGCCGAGATCCGCGTGCCGCTGTACGCCCGTCTCGGCGGCGACTCCGCGGAGAAAACCAACGACTGGCAGTACACGGTCTACCGACGCCGCGTCGAACTGCACGGCCACGACGACCTCGCCCGCGACATCATGGAGCGGGACTTCCCGGCCAGCGTCCACGTCGAAGCCGAAGTCGAGCGCATCGAGCCACTCGGGTCCTCCGTCTGAGGCTGCCCGCCTCGGTTCCCGTTGTTCCACCCGACCAGCGGCAGCGCTGGCCGGCGTTCGGTCTCCGGGCCGCCCGAAAAAAGAAGCGCGCCGCTTAGAACGCGCTCTCGCCGACCGTTTCGAGGTAGTCGGCCTCGCCGACGTGGTCGTCGGTGTCGAAGCCCGTGACCCGTAGTCGTACCTTCGTGTCGAGCGCGTCCGCGGGCGCGCCGTCCAACCGCAGTGTCGAATCACCGACGCGCACGACGTGCGCGCCGTCCGCGCGCCCCGTGACGAACAGCTCCAGTTCGTCGCCGGCATCGAAGCGCGGCGTGTTCGACCGGAACGTCAACCCCGCCAGGTACTTCTCGAGGATGCTCATGCGCGCGCCACCTCCTCGCTCTCGCGGTCACTGATGTACTCCAGGCCGAAGCCAGTCAGCGCCGAGAACACGAACACCCCCACGAGCAGCCACCCGTGGAAGACGAACGGCACGACTTCCGTGGGGTCGACCACCATTCCCCGGGTGAACCAGTCGTACTTGGTGGGCAGGTCCGCCAGCGCTGCGTAGCCGACGAGCACGCCACCCGACCACGGGAAGATGTACCCGAGCGCGCTCGTGTTCGCGTCCAGGATGTTCGCACGCCGGTAGCTGTTGATATTGAATCGTTCGCCGAGGCGCGCGATGTACGGCGCGATCGCGATCTCGGCGGCGGTGTTGATCGTAATCATGGAGTTCACGAACGCGGTGCCAAGCACCATCGTGAGTTCGGCGCGTCGCACCGTCGTGGCCACCGACTCAAGTAGGAAGTCCTGGATCGCGCGGAAGCCGCCCCCGCGGATCATGATCTGTGCGCCGGCCACGATCAGCAACACGAGCACGATCAGGGGGAAAAACCCCTGCGCACCAGCGTACAGGCTGCCACCGACGCTGCTGGTGACGCCCTCGGGGCTGGTGTTGATGGCTTCGACGAACGGCAGCACGGAGAGCTCGCGTGCGATCCAGAGGCTATCGCTGGCGCGGAACACCAGCATCTCCGAGACGTCCGCCAGCCCGAACACGACGTTCAACACGAACGCCACGACGATCCCCCAGGAGATCGCTTCGACGATGTGGCGGCCGGCGATGGCGGTGCCGATGACCGTGGCCATCGACAGCAGGTGCAGGAGGCCAGTGGGCCCGACGTTCGACCCCAGGATGGCGCTCGCGTCGCCCGCAACCGAGATGCCGTCCATCACCGCGCCGGCACCCAGGTACGCGGCAAACGACAGCACGGCCGCGACGCCCGCGTACTTGAATCTGGACGCTACCACACCGCCGATGTCGGCGTCCTGCGTGACCGCCGACACGATGGTGGTGTCGCTGACCGGCGCGAGGTTGTCCCCGAAGACCACGCCGGAGAGGATCGCCCCGAACAGCAACGCGGGGTTCGCGCCGAGTGCGACCCCCGCCGGGAAGAACAGCGCGGTGAACGCGACGGTGGTCCCGTAGCCGGAGCCGATGCCGGTCGCCAGCAGCCCCGCAAGGATGAACGTCGCTGCCGGGAACACCGCGCCGCCGATGCCGGCCGCCTCCGCGGCCCACACCAGCCCGGAGACGAACTGCCCCGTCTGGATGGTTTCGGCGAACATGCCAGCCCACAGCCACGCGACGATCGCGGTGGCCGCGACCCGCTGGGTCATCCCCGCGAAGATCGTGTTCGCGTATCCGGCCCACGATCCCTTCACGAGGAACATGCCGAAGATGAGCGCCACCAGCATTCCCGCCACGAGTCCTGTGGTGTCGCTGACTCGGAGCACGCCGCTCTGTACGATCGCCCATACAACAAAGAAGACGAGCGGGAACGCGCTCGCCAGTTTGCCGCCGTAGAAGTCGATTTCGGGCTCGGAGTCGTCCCCCGCAGACACTCCCCCATCGAACCCGTCCGTCTGGTCAGTACTCATTCTGCTACGGTTGCTAATTCCCTGGCAGCGGGAAATATGTTACTGGGCCTCTGAGCGACTCCCACATTTAAACTGTCACCGGACGCCACATACCGTATGGACTACACTGATCCTGCGGTGCTGACTCGACTCCGACGCGACCTCCACGGGATCCCCGAGCCGGCGTGGTGTGAGTTCCAGACGACCGCTCGCGTCGTCGACGCCTGCGAGGACATCGGCGTCGACACACTCCACGTCGGCCCGCAGGCCGTGGCGTCCGACGCGCGCATGGCGGTGCCGGACGACGACACGCTCGCCGACTGGCGGGCAACCGCCCGGGACGCGGGCGTCGACGAGGCGCTGCTCGACTCGATGGCGGGCGGCCACACGGGCGCGATCGCGGTCCTCGACCGCGGCGAAGGCCCGACGGTGGGGCTGCGCGTGGACATCGACGCGCTCCACATCACGGAAAGCGAGGCTGACGACCACCACCCCGCGGCCGCGGGGTTTCGATCCGAGCACGACGGCTGCATGCACGCCTGCGGCCACGACGGCCACGCCACCATCGGCGTCGGCGTGCTCGCGGCGGTCGCCGACAGCGACTTCCAGGGCACGCTGAAGGTCGTCTTCCAGCCCGCCGAGGAGCGCGCCGGCGGCGGCAAACCAATCGCCGAGAGCGGCCACCTCGACGACGTCGACTACCTGTACGCCGTGCACCTGGGCCTGGATCACCCCACCGGGGAGGTGGTTGCCGGCGTCGACGGCTTCCTCGCGGTCAGCCACCTGCGCGCCGACTTCACGGGGACCGGCGCGCACGCCGGCTCCCACCCCGAGGACGGCCGCAACGCCATCCAGGCGATGGCGACGGCGATCCAGAACCTCCACGCGATCCCGCGCCACGACGGCGGCGCAACCCGCGTGAACGCGGGCCGCGCCGGTGGCGGCACGGCACCCAACATCGTCCCCGACAGCGCCTTCCTGGAGGGGGAGGTGCGGGGGGAAACGACGGCGCTGATGGAGTACATGAAATCACACGCCGACCGCGTCGTCCGGTCGGCGGCGGAGATGCACGACTGCACCGTCGAAACGGCGACCGAGGGACAAGCCCCGAGCGCGGAAAGCGACCGCGAGCTCGCAGCCTGCTTCGGGGCGGTCGCTGCCGACCGGGCCGGCGTTGATTCCGTCCTCGACAGCGACGCCCTCGGCGGCAGCGAGGACGCCACCTATCTCATGCGTCGCGTCCAGAACACGGGCGGCATGGCGTGCTACGTCTGTGTCGGCACCGACCACCCCGGCGGCCACCACACGCCGACGTTCGACGTCGACGAGCAGTCGCTTCGGATCGGCGTCGGCGCGCTCACCACCGCGATCACGCGGGTCGCGGAGACGCGGCCCTGACGCCCCTCGGTCAGTATTTCGCGTCCGCGCCCGTCACGTCGTACACTGACTGCATGATGTCGTCGCGGCGGGCCTGCCAGTCGGCGAGCCCGTCGGGGGAACTCGGATACGCCCGGTAGTGATCGAGCAGCCGGTCGGCCTGCTGTTTCGCGCGGTAGAAATCCATGATCTCCGACCAGTACCCGAAGGACTTCAGCGCCGTCACCAGCTTGAGCTTGAGCCCGAACTGGGTGCTGCCGTCGTAGAGCGCTTCGGCCAGCTTCTGGCCGGGCAGCGCCGCCAACAGCCCCATCAGGTCGTCGACGTCGATGGCCGTCGACATGATGTTGTAGACGTCCAGGGCGGCGTACCGCGCGCCGAAGTGGTCCATGACGTGCTCGTTGTACTCCCACAGCATCGATTCGGACACGTCGCCGGTTTCGGCGGCGCGGATCGCGCGCTCGCCGGCGTAGGTGCCGGCGTACGCCGCGCCCGCGATGCCGCCGCCGGTCGTCGGGTTGACGTGACCCGCGGCGTCCCCAACCGCCATGAACCCGGGTGCCGTCGCGGAGTCGTAGGGCCGCCGCGTCGGCAGCGCCGCCCCGAGCTTGTCGGTGACTTCGGCCCCCTCGAACTCGGGGCGCTGCTGGAGGTCGGCCTTCAGGTCGTCGACCAGCGTCATCGGCTCCTCGGTCATCTGGAACCCCAGCCCGGCGTTGATCTCCGTGTCCGTGCGCGGGAAATACCAGAGGTAGCCGGCGGCGCGATCCGTCGGCTTGAACACGAGCGCGTCGTCCCACTCGACGGGCTCGGGCACCTCCACGATCTCCCGGTATGCCGAACAGAACTGCGAGTACGAGACGTTCGTGTCGAAGGTCGCCCCCGACACGTCGACTTTGTCCTGGAGGATCGACAGCGACCCCGCGGCGTCGATCACGATGTCGCCGGTGAACTCGTGGCCGCGCCCGTCACGGATGCCGGTGACGCCCGTGACCCGGCCGTCGTCGTCCTGGATGACCGACTCCACGACGGTGTCGTAGCTGAACGTGACGCCGGTGCGCTCGGCACCGTCGATCACGCACCGGCCGTACTCCCGGCGGTCGATGACCGCAAGCTCCCCCGGGACGGGGATGTTGAGGACGGTGTCCTCGCGGGGGATCTCGAACCGGCCGTGGTCGACGCCGGTGTTCGTGAACGCGGGTTCGAGTTGGGATTTCGGGATCACATCGGGGAAGTTGTCCGCGCCCTTGAGGGCGTCCCCACACGCGATGTGCCCGGCTTCCGACGCCGATTTTCGCTCGACAACGACGACGTCGTAGCCCGCGTCGGCGACCGTCGCCGCGGCATAGCAGCCAGCGGTTCCAGCGCCAACAACGACGACGTCGTACTCGTGAGCAGGCATACTCGCGAGTTGCCGTCCGCGAGCAAAACTCTTTATGACGACACCGACGGCCCGCGCTCGCAGGGTGGAAAGCGTTTTGTCCACACTCCTGCAAGCGTGGGCCGTATGACCGAGTACACCGTGGAGTTCGCCGGCGCCGGCGAAACCATCGAGGTGTCGGACACCGAAACGATCCTGAAGGCGTGTCTGCGGGAGGGCATCGCCCAGGAGTACTCCTGTCGGGTCGGCATGTGTCTGGCGTGCTCCGCGAAAATCGAATCGGGCGATGTCACCCAGCCGGCCGCCCGCGGCCTCACCGACGCGGAAGCCGACGAGTACGCCCTGACGTGTATGGCGCGCCCACAGACGGATCTCGTACTCGACCGCGGGAAGTACCCGCCCAGCATCGAGGAGGAGGCTGCGGTCGCCGACCAGGCCGCCGCCGACGACGACTGAGCTCAGTCACCCGACACCGCGCAGTTGTTCGGCCCCCGCTCCAACGCCAGGGTGTCCTCGTCGATCGCCGTCTCGCCGAGGTTCACTGCCACGATCGCCTCGTCGTTCGCGGGCCGCGGCGGCAGCCCGGTGGTCACGTGATCGACGAACGCCGCTCGATCCAGATCCAGCATCGACAGCTCCGCCGCAACGGCCGCCAGCGACCCCACCACCCCGCCGTCGCGTCCGTCGTGGGTCGTCGATGGGGTGACGTGGCCGGGCATCACCCGCCGCTCGTCCGCGGTCGCGGTCAGCGCCCCGAGCGTGTCGTACTGGCGGCCCGCGAGCTCGCGGGCCGCGTCGGCGTCCTCCAGGTCGGGGCGGCCGACACCGTCCAAGAACAGGCAGTCCCCCGTCAGGAGGTCGTCGCCCCACGAGAACACGAGGTGTTCGGACGTGTGTCCGGGGGCGTGCGTGACCCCGAGCGTGCGGTCGCCGACCGCGATCTCGTCCCCGTCGGTCGCGAGCACGTCGGCGTCCACCGCCAGGCCGCGCTCGGTCGCGCCGGCCGGGAGCACGCGCGCGGCGGCCGTCGCGTCGGCCAGCCCCCTCACGCCCGACACGTGGTCGGCGTGCACGTGCGAGTCGATGGCGTGTGTGATCGTCGCGTCGCGGGCGGCCGCCGCCTCGACGTAGGCGTCGACGGCCGCCGCCAGCGGATCCACGACCGCCGCCGCGTCGCCGTCCACGAGCAGGTACGACAGGCAGCCACTCGACGGGCGTTCGAACTGCACCACGCCGTTGCCGAGGTCGTGGCTGGTGACGAACGCCCCCCAGGCGTCCATTCCGCCCTCCAGGTTCACGGCGTCGACGCCCTCCGCGCGGAGGGATTCGGCGACCTCCGCGCTGGCCTCACCGACCGCACAGACAACGACCACCGGCTCCCTGAGACCGTCCGGAACCACGCTCGCTGCGTCGCCGCTGACACCGGCGGCGACGACCTCCATGTAGGGGGTGTGTCGCGCCGTCACGCCGGGGCCGTCGACGCACCACGCGTCGAACTCCGCGCCGTCACGAACGTCGAGCACGTCTACCTCGCGGTCCGCCTGGAGCCAGTTGTAGAGATCACGAACCGACACCGTGGGTGCAGGCATACGCGCCCCTACATCGCCTGGGGGCAAAAGCTCACGTTCACCGGCGACCAACCCACCCCATGAACGCCGAGCGTTTCCCGGACGCAGTCGCGGACCGCACACGCACCGCCCTCGACCGCCTGGGGTCATCCAAGCGCCTGGTTGCGATCACGGGCGCGGACCTCACCACGCCGACGGTGCTCGCGCGCGCCGCCGCCAGCGAGGCCGCCGCCGCCGACACCTTCGACGCGCTCGCCGCCGCCGCCGACACCGACGCCGCAGCCGCCGCCTGCGACTCGTTTGCCGCCACCGAACGGGACCACTACGACCGGGTCACGGCGGCGCTCGACGCCGACGACGCCGACACGGCGGCCGACCCGGGCGCGATCCACGACTACCTCCGCGAGCGGCCCGACGACACCACCCGCCTCGGCGCGGTGGTCGGCCGCGGGCTGGTCGCCGACCGCACGCTCGCGCAGTTCGTGGGCTTTTTCGTCAACGACGCCGCCCACGACCGCGCGGACCTGTTCCGCGACCTCAGACGCGACACCAGCGCCGACACCGCCGACGCCGCCGCCGCGCTGGCGTCGTGTTGCGACGGCGACGACGACTGGGCGCGCGCCGCCGATGCCGCCGCCGACGCCGTCGACGCCGCCTACCAGGAGTACGTCGCCGCCCTCAACGGGATGGGCGTCGACGCCAAGTCGGTCTGCTGATCGCTGTCCCGGCGCGCCGCGGTCACGCCTCGTCGAACAGGGTTTCGCCGTCGACCATGTGTTCCTCGACGGCGTCCATGTCCAGGGTGATGCCCAGCCCCGGCCGTTCGGGCACCTCGATGGAGCCGTCCTCGATGACGTCCTCTGCGACGAGATCGCTCCACCAGCCCAGTTCGTAGGAGTGGTACTCGACGGCCAGCGCGTTCGGGATGGCGGCCCCGACGTGCGCGCTCGCCATCGTCGCCACCGGCGAGGCGACGTTGTGCATCGCCACCGGAACGTAATACTGGTTCGCCACGTCCGCGATCTTCCGCGTCTCCCGCATCCCACCGACCTTCGGGAGGTCGGGCGCGACGATGTCGACGGCCTGGTTCTCGATGAGGCGGCGCGCCTCCGTCACGCGATACCGGTTCTCCCCGACCGCGATGGGCGTCGCCGTGGACTCGGTTACGGACGCCTGGACGTCGAGGTTCTCGGGGGGTACCGGGTCTTCGAGCCACCACACGTCGTACGCCTCAAGCTCCGCCGCGAGGCGCTTGGCGCTCCCGCCGGAGAACGTCCAGTGGCAGTCGAAGGCAACGTCAGCCCGGTCTCTCACGCGCTCCGTGACCGCCGCCACGATGTCGGCCTTGTGCCGGATCTCGCCCGGGCGCAGGTGGCGGTTCGCGCGGTCCTTCTCCAGCCCGCTGGGGACGTCCAGGTCGAACTTGAGGGCGTCGTAGCCGAGGTCGTCGACCACGCGCTCGGCCTCGTCGGCGCACGCCTCGGGGTCGGCCTCCGCCGCCGTATGGCAGTCACAGTACACCCGCACCTCGTCGCGGTATTTCCCGCCGAGCAGCTGGTAGGCGGGGACGCCCAGGACCTTCCCGGCGAGGTCGTGGAGCGCGACCTCGATGCCCGAGATCGCGGTCACCGTGACGCCTTCCACGGAGCCCTCACCGCTCATCTTCTGGACGAGGTGCTCGAACAGCCGGTCGATGTCAAGGGGGTTCTCGCCCACGACGAACGGCGTCATGCGCTCGATGAGTTCGGGGACGCCGGCCCCCCAGTAGGCTTCCCCCGTCCCGACGACGCCCGCGTCGGTGTAGACGCGCACCAGCGTCCACGGGAAGTTCCCGTCCACCATCGTGGTCTGGATGTCCGTGATTTCGAGATCCCGCGGTGCGGGGCGACCGCTGTCCGCGCCCATCGTCTCGGCGGACAGCTCGCGCATGGTGTACTCCGCGTTCGGATCGTGGAGGTCCGCGTAGTCCTCGCTCATGGCTGCGCGTTCGCCCGCCACGGTGTAAAACTCCTGCTCACAGCAGCCCCAGGTCGGCGAGGTCCGCTTCGAGCGCCGCCCGGTCGTCGTCGTCCAGCCCGCGCAGCGGCGACCGCAGCGGCCC
The DNA here is from genome assembly GCF_008124605.1 of Halobacterium salinarum DSM 3754. Taxonomy (GTDB): domain Archaea; phylum Halobacteriota; class Halobacteria; order Halobacteriales; family Halobacteriaceae; genus Halobacterium; species Halobacterium salinarum. The sequence goes on along the minus strand of NZ_VRYN01000002.1, from coordinate 286,826 downwards.
GGCGTCGAACCCCCGCAGCCCCAGGGCGGCCTTCACGCCCGCCATGTAGGGGCCGCGCTTGAGCGCTGCCCGCACCTCGTAGACGGTGGACTGGCGCGCCCTGGCGCGCTCGCGGTCGCCCTCGTCGTAGGCCTCGTACAGCCCCACCACCAGCTCCGGGGCGACGTTGGCGACGGCCGACACCAGCCCCGCACAGCCCACGTCCAAGCCCGGCGCAAGCAGGGAGTCCGAGCCCGCCAGGAACGTCAACTCGGGATGGGCGTCGACGGCCTGCCCCAGCCACGGCACGTCCTTCGAGGAGTCTTTGACCCCCGCCAGGGTGTCGATCTCCGCCAGCGCCGCCAGCGTCTCCAGGGACAGCTCGTTGCCCGTCTTCGACGGGATGTGGTAGACGTACACCGGGCAGTCGACGGCCGCCGCCACCCGCCGGTAGTGTTCGACGGCGGCCGTGCCGTCCAGCGGATAGTAGAACGGCGTCACGACCACGACCCCGTCGGCACCGACCGACGCGGCGTGCTCGGCGTGGGCGACCGTCTGGCGCGTGGACGGCGCGCCGACGCCCGCGATGACCGGCACCTCGCCCCCGACCTCGTCGACGACCGCAGTCACGACGCGGTCGCGCTCACTCGGGGTCAACAGCGGGAACTCGCCGTTCGTCCCCAGCGGGAACACCCCATGTACGCCCGCATCCACGACCATGCGGGCGTGGTCGGCGGTGGTGTCGGCGTCGAGGCTCTCGTCCGCGTCGAAGGCGGTTACAACCGGCGGAACGACGCCATGCAGTCCCAGTGGGTCCCCGCTGCCCGGGGCCGGCGCGTGCGTTGGCATGCGTGTGTGGTGTGCGGCGACCAGCATAAGCGCCGCGGGCCACGCCCGCTACGCGAACTGCGCCAGCGCCCACGCCGTCCGGAGGATTTCGTCCGCCGCGCCGGCGTCGAAGACGAGTTCGTCGGTCGTCGCCACGTGCTCCAGCACGCGCGTCGAGGCGTGTTCGGGTGCGGCAGCGATGCCGCTGTCGTGGTCGTCGACGTGCTCCATCACCCGCAGGTCGCTTTTCGAATCCCCCATCACGAGCGCGAACGGATCCGCCACCCCGAGCACGTCCAGGGCCGCCTGCACCCCAACCACCTTGTTCAGTTCCCGGGACGCGATCTCGGCGGCGTCCCCCTCGTAATACCCCACGTCGATCCGCGACAGCGTTTCGGCCGCCGCCTCGCCGAGCGCGTCGGCGTCGCCGACGGCGGCCGAGGACGCCGCGACGACCGCCGCGATCTCGGGGTCGGCGTCCGCGTAGTACGCCCGCACGGCCGCCGGGTCCGCGCCCACGCAGTCCGCCAGCAACCCCAACAGATGCACGAGCGCGCTGTCGATGAGCCCGCGGGCGCGCTCGCTGCCGGTCTCGTAGTTCGGCTTGAGCGTGACGTTGAACTCGTTACCCTGGAGGTGACACCCCCGCCGGATGTCCTCGGGGGCCGCCGTGTGCACCCGCGAGCGCACGTCGTCGAACACGCCCCGCACGTCGTCGCCGAGGTCCTCGTACAGCAGCCGCTTCGTGTCCGCGCCGTGGCCCGGCGTGAACACGCCCGTCCCGGCCTCGTACACCACCGACAGCCGCCCGGAATGCACGAGCTCGTTGCCCAACCCCTGGCTCAAAAACCCCTTGACGTTTTCCAGGGTCTGCCCCGTACAGATGACGATGGGGACGCCCGCCTCGTGGAACTCCGTGAGCAGATGCAGCGTGGCCCGTGGGATCTCGTTGTCCGTGCTGCCCGCCGACCGCAGCGTCTCGTCGACGTCCAAGACCAGCACGTTGACCGCCCGCCCGTACTTGCCGTAGAGGTCCAGGGCGGTGAACGCCTGGTCGCGGGTGGCCCGCGCCGCCACGTCGGCGAACGCGTCGTGGGCCGGGAACGCCGCCCTGATCTCGTCTTTGTGCGCCGCCAGCTCGTCGCTTGCTGACTCCCAGTACTGCAGTGCAACCGGCGAATCGACTGGCGGCGCGAGGTCCACGAACTCCTGGTGGGCGCGCAGGCTCTCGGTGTCGAACTCGTCGTAGAGCGTGTACAACCGGTCGTGCAGCTGCATGCCGGACCGAGGGCTGGGGTCCACTTCAACCCCCGCCGCCGCCCACAGTCCCACCCGTTTAATTCGTCCACGGAGAACACATCCACCATGGACGCAATCGTCGTCTCGAAGGCCGACCGCACACCACGGCTGGTCGACCGGCCCCGTCCGGACCCAACACCCGGCTCGGTGCTCGTGCGCACGCTCCGCGTCGGCGTCGACGGCACCGACCACGAAGTGATCGCCGGCACCCACGGCGGCTTCCCCGAGGACGCCGACGAGCTCGTGCTCGGCCACGAAGCCATCGGCGTCGTCGCGGATCCGACCGACACCCGGTTCTCCGCGGGCCAACTCGTCGCGCCGACCGTGCGCCGACCGCGGGGCGACCCCACCCCGCAGTTCGACCGCGGCCAACCCGACATGGCGGCCCCCGGTACGTACGTCGAGCGCGGCATCGACGGCGCCGACGGGTTCATGGCCGACTACTTCACCAGCCCCGCGGACGCGCTCGTCGCGCTCCCCGACTCGCTTGCCGCCCACGGCTTCCTCACGGAACCGGTGTCGGTCGCCGAGAAAGCGATCGAACTCGCGCTCGCTTCGCGGTCGGCGTTCGACTGGCGGCCGGACTCCGCGCTCGTGTTGGGCAACGGCTCGCTCGGCCTGCTCACGCTCGCCATCCTCGCCGCCCGCGACGACACCGAGACGCTCTACTGTCTCGGCCGCCGCAGCCGCCCCGACCCGACGATCGACATCATCGAGCGACTCGGCGCGACCTACATCGACTCCCGCACCACGCCGGTCGCCGACATCCCCGCCGCCCACCAGCCCGTCGACATGGTGTACGAAGCCACCGGGCACGCGAAACACGCCTTCGACGCCATCGACGCGCTCGCCCCCGCCGGCGTCGCTGCCCTCCTCGGCGTTCCCGCCGCCGGCTGGACGTTCGAAGTCCCGGGCAGCGACCTCCACCGCAGCCTCGTCCTGGAGAACAAAGCGGTGGTCGGCAGCGTCAACTCCAACGCCCGCCACTTCCGCGCCGCCGCCGACACGCTGGCCGCCCTCCCCGACTGGCTGTGTGACGCCATCGTCACCGGCGTCCACGACACCGCAGCGTTCGCGGACGCGTTCCGGGACGGCGAAACCTCCATCAAGACGGCCGTTCAATTCGACACCCGATGAAGAACGTCGACGACCTCATCGACGACGCAGCAGCGCTCGCGGACCGCGGCCTCTCCCGCGGCGAAATCGCCGACGAACTCAACGTCTCCCGGGAAACCGCGTCGTGGCTCGTCGAGCGCGCCGACACCAACGCGTCCGTCGCCGCCACCGACACCGACGACAGCCCCCGAGACGTCCACGTCGACTGGAGCACCATCGGCGAAGCCGGCGCCCGGCTGTCCGCCATCGGGATCGCGCTCGCCGACGCGCTCCGAGATCACAGCCACGACGTCGATCTGGTCGTCGGCATCGAGAAGGCCGGCGTTCCGCTCGCCACGGCCACCGCCAACGAACTCGGGACCGACCTGGCGACCTACACGCCCCGCAAACACCAGTGGGACGAGGGCGACATGGCCGACCTCGGCGGCAGCTTCTCCCGGAATTTCGCGTCCGTCGAGGACCGCGACTGCTTCGTGGTCGACGACACCGTGACCTCCGGCACGACGATCACCGAAACCATCCAGGCCGTCCGAGAGGCCGGCGGAACACCGGTGGCGTGTGGCGTCCTCGCGGACAAACAAGGCCTCGGCGACGTCGACGGCACGCCGATCGAAGCGCTGTTGCAGGTCATCCGCGTTGGCAGCGGCGACGACTGACAGAGCAAGGCCTTTCCTCGCTGCCCCCCGACGGTGGGACATGGCCTTCGATCCGCTCGACTCGTCGATGGCACAGGACGCCGTCGACGACATCGTTGACGCCGCCATCGAGAACAACGAGGTCGTGTTGTTCATGAAGGGCACGCCCGCCGCCCCCCAGTGTGGGTTCTCCGAGCGCGCCATCCGACTGATCTCCGACTACCGGCCGGACGTCCACACCGTTGACGTCCTCCAGAGCACCGACGAGTTCCGGGCCGCCCTGGAGCGCCACAGCGGCTGGGAGACCACCCCACAGGCGTTCGTCGACGGGTCGTTCGTCGGCGGCAGCGACATCCTCGCGGAGCTCGCCGACCGCGGCGACCTCGCGGACGAACTCAACGCCGATGGCGTCGACACGACCGCCGACGACGCCGCGCTTGACGCCGACATCGACGCGCCGTTCTAACGGGGCCGTCGCTAGTAGATCAGCTCGTCGTCGTTGTCGACCATGTACACCGTTCGCGCCGAGATGTTGACGGCGTGGTCGCCCACGCGTTCGAGGTCCCGGACGGTCAACAACAGCCGCGAAACGTCCTGCATCAGCGCCTCGATCTCGGCGTCGTCGGTGGCGGCGTCGATCTCGGTCTCGATCAGATCACGGATCACCGTCTGTGAGGCGCTCCGACACCGCTCGTCGATGTCGTCGTCGCGCTCGGCGATCGCGTAACACGCCTCGACGTCCGCGCTCGCGTACGCCGCCATCGCGTCCGTCACCATCTCGATGGTTCGGTCGCCGATCGCCTGCACGTCGACCTCGGGGAACATGTCCCGGTCGGCGTCCAGCGTGTACTCCGCGAGGTTCGCCGCCAGGTCGCCGATGCGCTCCAAGTCGGTGATGATCTTGAACGACGACGCGATCAGTCGCAGGTCGCCCGCGACCGGCTGCTGGAGCGCGAGCAGGTCGATGCAGTCGTCTTCCAGATCCAGATACAGCTGGTTGATCTCGTCGTCGCCGTCGATGACCTCCCAGGCGGCGTCGTCGTCTTTCTGGGCCATCGCCTCCAACGCCATCCGGAGCCGGTCGGTGACCACTTCGCTCATGTACAGGACGTCGTCGCGCAACGTGTCGAGTTTCTCCTGGTAGCTGTCTCGTGCCATACGTATCACCCAAACTTTCCAGTGATATACTCTTCGACGCGCTGGTGCTCGGGGTTCTCGAAGATCTGGTCGGTGTCCCCGAACTCCACGAGCTTGCCGCCGGTGAGGAACACCGCGGTCTTGTCGCTGATGCGGGCGGCCTGCTGCATGTTGTGCGTGACGATCACCACGGTGTACTCCTCGGCGAGCTCCTCGATGAGGTCCTCGACCTGGCTGGTCGCCACCGGGTCGAGCGCGCTCGCGGGCTCGTCCATCAACAACACCTCGGGGTCGGGCGCGATCGCGCGGGCGATGCACAGCCGCTGTTGCTGGCCGCCGGACAGCGCCACCCCGGAGCTGTCAAGCTGGTGGCTGACCTCGTCCCACAGCGCCGCGCGCCGCAGCGACTGCTCGACGATCTCGTCGTGATCGCCCTCGACGTCCTGGATTTCGAGGCCGTACGCGACGTTGTCGTAGATGCTTTTGGGGAACGGGTTGGGCTCCTGGAACACCATTCCGACCCGCCGCCGGAGCGCAACCGGGTCGACGGCGGCGTCGTAGACGTTCGTCCCGCGCAGCGTGAGGTCGCCGTCGATGCGCGCGGCGTCGATGCGGTCGTTCATCCGGTTGATACACCGCAGGAACGTCGACTTCCCGCAGCCCGACGGCCCGATGATCGCCGTGACCTGCTGTTCGGGGATGTCGATGTCGACGCTTTCGAGCGCGCGCTCGGAGCCATAGAACACATCCAGATCCCTGGCTCTGATCACCGGCTCGGGGGGTGTCGTCGGTGTCGTCGTCGCCGCGCCGGTGGTCGCCGTGACACCGCCGTCGCTCGATTCGTCGGCCGTCTCCGCCGTGTTCTCGGTCATCGTTGGTTAGTCATGTGATTGGTATTTGTTCCTGAGCACGATCGCCACGGAGTTCATCGCGAGCAACACCGTCACCAACACGACCACACCGGCCGGCACCACCTTGGTGTAGAAATCCGGGGTCGCGTAGAGGCTCGACCACGCGTACACCTGCAACGGCATCGCGGTGACCGTCTCCGAGACCTGCGTGGGCAGCGAGAACTTGATCGTGGGCGCACCGATCATGATCAGCGGTGCCGTCTCGCCGATGGCGCGACCCAGCGCCAGGATCGTGCCGGTGAGGATGCCGGAGAACGATCGCGGCAACACCACGTTGCGCACGGTCTGCCACTTGGTTGCTCCCATCCCGTCGGAGGCCGCGCGCTGGGCCTCCGGCACCGACCGGATGGCTTCCCGCGCGGAGATGATGATGATCGGCAGGATCAACAGGCCAAGCGTCGCGCCGCCGATCAGCACCGTGCCCGCGGGCCGATTGAGGTGTGTGACGAACAGCCCGAACCCGAGCAGCCCGTAGACGACCGACGGCACGCCCGCGAGGTTCGAGATGTTCACGTCGATCACACGCGTCAGCCAGTTGTCCGGTGCGTACTCTTCGAGATAGATCGCTGCGCCGACGCCCACCGGGAACGCCAGCACCGCGACGCTCAGCATGAGCAGGATCGACCCACCGATCGACGGGTAGAACCCGGCTGATTCGGCGTTCGTACTGTGCGCGGACGTCAGAAACGCCCAGTCGACCCACGACTGCGGGCCGGCCAAGCCGACGACGGACACGATCCCGGCACCGACCAGCGACCCCACGATCACGGTCGCCGGCACCGCCAGTCCGACCCGCTCGCGCGGGGCGTTGACCGCAACGTCGGCCGCGTACGCAGCCGGCGGCACCACCCCGACCGCCGCGACGACCACCGCCGGCACCGGCGTAACGCCGACCGCCGGGCCGACGACACCGGCCACCGCGACGACTGCGAGGAACGCACTGCTCGCAGCGACGCGCGCCCGCCGCCCGCGGTCTCGCGCCACCGCGTGGCCCGCGACGACCCCGATCGGGCCGCCGACGGTCGCCACGAGCATCAGCCACGGGGCCGGCGCAACCGGCACCCCGGACACCACGTCGACCACGCTGGGCACGAGGCGCACACTGCCGAGTGTCGCTCCCAGTGGGATGGGGAGCCCGAGCTGCGAGAGCCAGGACGCCACCGTCCCCAGCGGGCCGGGCAGACCGAACAGCGAGAGATAGAACGCCGCAGTCGTCACGCCGAACCGTGCGAGGAACGGCAGCCGCTGGTCGTAGGCGGTCACGCCGACGGCGATGGCGGCCGGCACCGCCAGCGCGACCACAACCGCCAGCCACGTCAGCGGGCGCACGATGTCGATGAACAGCATCGCCGCGCCGCCGCTGAACAGCAACGCGACGGCGACGAACCCGAGCGCGAGCATGCCGGTCTGGAAGGCGGCCTGGCTGCGCCGGTAGACGAACGCGCCAACGCCGGCGGTCGGCACCACGAGCGTGAGGAAGAACGTGAGATGCCACCCCGGATCGGCGGTCAGCGGTTGGATCGCGTCGTTTGCGACGTACAACAGCAGGATCGTCACGAACACGATGCCGAACAGGGTCGCCGCAAGCAGGAGCGCGCGGAACACGCGACCCGCGGTGCGACTGACCTGCCCGAAGCCCGCCGTTACGTCGCTGGTGTCGGCTGCCATCTCAGTACTCCTCCTTGAATCGGTGTGCGATCACGTCACTGACGATGTTCATCACGAGCGTAATCACGAACAGCGTGGCCCCGATCGCGAACACGCTGCGGTACGCGAGCCCGCCACCGGTCACGTCGCCTTTCACGAGTTTCACCATCGCCGCCGTCATCGGGAGCGCGGACTCCGTGTACGCCCCTGGGTCGATGATGTTGAGGAACCGCGCGGTCGACCCGGCGGCGATCGTGACCGCCATCGTCTCGCCGATGGCGCGCGACAGCGCCAGGATGAACGACGAGAAGATGCCGGACAGCGCCGCCGGCACGACGACGCCGGTCGACACTTCGAGTTTCGTCGCGCCCATTCCGTAGCCCGCCTGCCGGAGCTCATCGGGCACGGCGGACATGGCGTCCTCGCTGATGGACGCCACCATCGGAATGATCATGATGCCCACGACGACGCACGCCGAGAGCATGTTGAACTTGCTCAACCCCGGGAGGACCGTGCCCAGTGCGGGCGTGATGTAGATGACGGCGAAAAACCCGTACACGACCGTCGGGATGCCCGCCAGGATCTCCAGGGCGGGCTTCAGGACCGACCGGAGTCGGGGGCTGGCGTACTCGCTGAGGTAGGTCGCGGTGCCGAGTCCGAGCGGCAACGCGATGATCGAGGAGCCGATCATCACCATCAGCGTCGCCGACACCAACGCGAGCACGCCGAAACTGCCGTTCGTTGGGTCCCAGTTCGTTCCAGTAAGGAACTCCACGATGCCCGCGGTCGCGCCGTCGACGCCGACCAGCGGCGCAGAGAACGTGAAGAACTTCGCAGCCTCGGTCGCCAGCAACGCGATGAGCCCGATCGTCGTCACGATCGAGAGGGCTGCACACAGGAAGAAGAACGACCGGGAGAGCAACTCTGAAGGGGCGTTCTGGGTGCGCGTCGTGAGCGCCGCTTCGAGGTCGTCTCCGCTCATTGGTTTGAATCAGTCATAGCGTACGTATACAGTCTTTGCTGGGTGGGGCGACGCGCTACTCGTCCGCACTGCCGGCCGCGTCGATGGCCTCAGTCAGCGCGTCCAGTTGTTCTCGTTGGGCTTCTTGGCTGAGGGGCACGTAGCCCACTTGGTCGGCGACGATCGCCTCGCTCGTGGCGTGCTCGAGCCAGAACCGGAGGAACGCCGCGACCGCGGGCTCGGCCAGCGACGACTTCGCCGCGTACGTGAACAGCGGCCGGGAAAGCGGCGTGTACGCCCCGGATCGGGCGGTCTCCAGGCTCGGCTTCACTGGCTCGCCGTCGCCGTCGTCGACGGCAAGCGCTTTCACGCGGTCGTCGCTCTTCGAGTAGTACGCGTACCCGAGGTATCCCATCGCGTTCGTCGATCCCTCGACGCCCTGGATGATGGTCCGGTCCTGTTCGGTGCCGGTGTAGCTCCCGCCGCTGATATGCGTGAGCTCCGTGTCGCCGCCGTGCAGGATGGACTCGATGAAGTAGTCGTAGGTGCCCGAGGCGCTCGACGGGCCGTACAGCTCCAGCGGTTCGTCGGGCCAGTCGGGGTTCACGTCGGACCACTGTTCGGTGTCGCGTTCGGCCGACCAGATGCTCCGCAGCTCGTCGACGGTGATGCTGTCGATGTCCAGGTCCGTGTTGACGATGACGGTCAGCGCGTCCGTCGCGACAGTGAACTCGACGGGCTCGATGTCGTTGTCCGTACACTGCTGTGCCTCGGCGTCCCGAACCTCTCGGGAGGCGTTGTTGAGGTCGGCGTTGCCGGTGCAGAAGTGGTTGGCGAACCCGCCACCGGTGCCGGTGGATTTGGGGTTGAAGTTGACGTCCGGGTGTGCCTCGCCGGTGTCGCCGCCGCGGAAGGCCTCGCTCATCGTGGTCGCCAGCGGGAACACTGTCGAGCTTCCAGCGAAGTCGACGGTGCCTGACAGCGAGTCGTCGGCGGGATCCTCGGATGACGTGCTCTGGCAGCCGGCGAGCGCTGCCGCGCCGGTTGCCCCCATCCCGGCGAGAACTTGACGGCGCGTACGTGTGGTGCGTTCGGCGTCGTCTGCTGGCATCGTCGTATGCTCGCCGCGATGCGAATAAGTACTCTGCTATTACGTATATATAGCAGTACATAGGGAACAGTTCACATCGCATGTCCGCGAATCGATTCGACGCTCGTCGTCGATGTATATTTCGACCCGAGCGCCTGCAAGCGCTTTATTCTCCTCTACAGTGGTTTGGTGTAGTAACTATGTATCGTGACCGGGATTTATATTACAGGCATCGATACGTGGTCGCATGGAACGACGGAAAGTCCAGGTCACCGGCGGCTCAACGTTCACCGTATCCATCCCGAAAGACTGGGCGCGCGATCACAGCGTCGAGGCCGGCGACGAGGTGGGGTTTCACCCGGACAGCGGCTCCCTCCTGTTGACCCCCATCGACGACACTGACACCGACAAAGGAACGCTGACGATCACCGACATGCACGGCGAAGAACTCATGCGCGCAGTCATGACGATGTACGTCAGCGGCTTCGACGTGCTCGCCCTGGAAGCCGAGTCCATCGATCCCGACCAGCGCCGCGTCATCCGCGACGCCACCCAGGGGCTGGTCGGCCTCGAAGTCCTCGAAGAAACCAGCCAGCGCGTCGTCATCCAGGACCTCCTCGACTCCTCGGAGCTGTCCATCCACAACGCCGTTCGGCGCATGCACCTCATCGCGGTCTCCATGCTCGAAGACGCCGTCACCGCGCTCGCCACCCGAGACCCCGACATCGCCCGCGACGTCACGAACCGCGACGACGACGTCGACCGCCTCTGGTACGTCGTGTCACGCATCTTCCGGGGTGCACTGCGCTCGCCCACGGTCGCCCAAGAGATCGGCATCACGCGGGAAGTCGCGTTCGACTACCACTCCAGCGCCCGCCAACTCGAACGCGTCGCCGACCACGCCACCAAGATCGCAACCGCCACACACGACCTCAACGACGACATCCCCGAGGACGTCGTCGACGCCCTCGAAACCCTCCAGGCGGACGCCACCGACATCATCGAGACCGCCATGGACGCCCTGTTCGCGGACACCGCCGACGAAGCCACTGCCCTCGCCACCCAAGCCCGCGCACAAGTCCGCGACATCGACGACCAGGCCCGCGACGTCGACGACCGCCTCCACGGCCTCACCGCCCACCACGCCCAACACCTCGGCCTCGTCGTGGACTCACTCTCCCGGAGCGCCGACTACGGCGGCAACATCGCCGAAACCGCCCTGCAAAAGGCCGCCCCGACTCCCAACCCCTAACGCGCCCCTCTCCCGCCCCAGCCGTCGGCGGATATCCACACGCATATACGTTACCGGGTAGACCCCGAAGCCATGAGCGAGGACTTCCCGGACTACCTCGACGTCGACTACCACGACGGTGACGGTGAGAGCCCCGCTGACTACTCGACGCTGGACGCGAAAATCGAGAAAGCCATCGAGGTCACCCGTGACGGCCTCGAATCCTACGACAACCCCGCCATCATGTGGACCGGTGGTAAGGACTCGACGCTCACGCTGTACTTCGTCAAGGAGGTCGCCGACCAGTTCGACCTCGATGTCCCCGAAACCATTTTCATCGATCACTTCCAGCACTTCGACGAACTCCACGACTTCGTCGACCACTGGGCCGACGAATGGGACCTCGACGTCGTCTACGCCCGCAACGAGGACGTCGGCGACTACGTCACCGCCAACGACCTCGAACCCGGCGACGACATCCCGATCAGCGAACTCGACGACCAGAACCAACACCACGTCCGGGACCTCCTCGAATACGAGGAGGACTCGTTCCCGTTCCTGCTCGACACCTACGTCGGCAACCACCTCCTGAAGACCGTCGCGCTCAACAACGCCCTCGAGGAGCACGACGTCGACGGCATCCTCTCGGGCATCCGCTGGGACGAACAGGACGCCCGCGCCGACGAGACGTTCTTCAGCCCGCGCCACGACCCCGACGTCTACCCGCCCCACGACCGCATCCAACCCATCCTCCAGTTCGACGAAGCCGCCGTCTGGGACGCCTTCTGGTATTACGTCGTCCCCGAGACGGTCGCGGACTTCCCGGACGACGGCTACGTCCCCCAGGACTTCGACGACCTCCCCAACGACCTCACCCACGAGGACATCCCCGTCTCCCCCAAGTACTTCAAGGGCTTCCGTTCGCTGGGGAGTGAGGTTTCCACGGACAAGGCCGCCGAGGAACCCGCGTGGCTCCAGGACCTCGAAAACACCACCGAGCGCGCCGGCCGCGCCCAGGACAAAGAGGACCTGATGGAGCGGCTGCGCGATCTCGGTTACATGTAAGTCGGCCCGGTTCACGTCGGCGGGCTTCCCCACGCCAGGACCCCGACGCGCAGAACGCGCCACAAGCCCCTCACAGTGAACCGCGCGGACGCTGCACCACGGCTGCGCTGCGCAGGTTCGCAAATCATACGTACGTGGACGCACGACTCGGCAACAGCGACGATGACGGCGACACGCACACCGGTCGGATCGCGCGACGCCCGCCGTGACCGTGGTCGGGGTGTCGCCGGCGGCAATGCGCCTGCGTGAGCAGGCCACCACCCATTCTCCCGACTGCCCGGACGCCGTCGCAACGCGCCGCCAACCAGCCATCCACAACTCCACCAATGCTCGAACGAACCTACATCGAAGACGTAACGCCCGACGACGACGGCGAAGACACCACCATCGCCGGCCACGTCCACGAACTCCGCGACCTCGGCGGCATCCTCTTCGTCATCGTGCGGGACGCCACCGGCCGCCTGCAGGTCGTCGCGAAAGAAGACGACACCCCCGACCTCTTCGAGACGGCCGAAGGCCTCTCCAGCGAGGACGTGGTGCAGGTCACCGGCACGCTTGAGGCCAGCGACCAGGCCCCTGGTGGCGTCGAACTCGCGCCCACCGAGCTCACCGTCGTCAGCGAAGCCACCGACGTGCCGTCCATCGAGATCTCGAAGGACGTCGACGCCGACCTCTCGACGCGGCTGGACGAGCGCCACCTCGACGTGCGCAAGCCCTCGACGAAGGCGGTGTTCTCCCTGCGCTCGAAGGCGATGGGCGCGATGACCGACTGGTTCTACGACAACCGCTTCGAGGAGGTCGACACACCCGAACTCTCGACGGCGGGCGCTGAGGGCGGCGCGGACCTCTTCCCGGTCGTCTACTACGACAAGGAGGCCTATCTCTCCCAGAGCCCACAGCTCTACAAGCAGATCCTCGTCGCCTCGGGCGTCGACCGACTGTTCGAGGTCGGCCACGCGTTCCGCGCCGAGGACTTCGGGACCTCCCGGCACGTCTCCGAGATCGCCATGTTCGACGTGGAGCTCGGCTACGTCGAGGACCACCACGACGTGATGGACGTCCAGGAGGAGTCCCTGCGCCACACCATCCGGCACGTCGTCGAGCACGCCCAGCGCGAACTCGACGAACTCGGCTCGGACCTCTCGGTCCCCGAGGCGGACTTCCCGCGCATCACGTTCGAGGAAGCCCGCGAGATCCTCGCCGACGAGTACGACCACGTCCCCGAGGACGACAACGACCTCGACACGAAAGGCGAGCGCCTGCTCGGGGAGTACTTCGAGGAGCAGGGCCACCCCGCCGTGTTCGTCGTCGGCTACCCGGACGAGAAGTTCTACTATCGCCAGGACGTCGACGGCGACGACGTCGCCTCCCGGAAGTTCGACCTGCTGTACCGCGGCCAGGAGCTGTCCTCCGGCGGGCAGCGTGAACACGACATCGAGCGCCTGACGGCGAAGATGCGCGAGCAGGGCGTCGAGCCGGAGAACTTCGAGTTCTACCTCGACGCGTTCCGCTACGGCGTCCCGCCCCACGGCGGCTACGGGCTGGGCATCGACCGGCTCATCCAGCAGCTCGCCGGCCTCGACAACATCAAGGAAGCGATCCTCTTCCCGCGGGATCCCGACCGCCTCGAACCGTAGGCGGTTCGGACAGCCCGTCGAACGCCTCGTGGTCCGTTATTCCAGGCCGTCGATGAGTCCCTGCAGCGTCTGGACGTGGTCCTCGAACATCGCCTCGCCGTCCTCGGTGAGCACCGCCGTCGTGTGCGGTCGCTTGTCCACGAACTCCTTGCGGACCTCGACGGCGTCGGCGTCCTCCATGCGCTGGAGGTGACTGGAGAGGTTCCCCTCCGTCAGGTCCAGCTCGTCGGTGAGGTCGCCGAAACTGGACTCGCCGTGCCGGTAGAGGTACGCGAACAGTTCGAGCCGGGTCGGCTGGTGGACGAGCTTGTCGAGGTCCATCCTACGTTCGGGTCAACACGAGGTAGGAGGCTGCGGCGTAAACAACGTACGATGCGCCGAAGGCGGCGTAGCTCCACGTGTGCAGGACGTCGACGGTCGGGATGGCGACGCCCAGGGCGACCAGGAGGAGGCCACCCCCGTGTAGCACGTAGCGGTCCCGTGCGCGGATGCGGTAGGCCTTCAGCGTCTCGCCGGCGACGAGGTAGCCGAGCCCGAGCATCACGGCGACGAGTCCGAGCGCGAGCGCCTTGTCCGCCAGGTAGCCGAGCTCCGGGAGGAACGGGTCGACGGCGGACAGCGCGGCGAACGACCCGAAGTAGACGACGAGAACCTGGAAGCCGACGTTCGGCTCGCTGTGGCCCGGCCCGAAGGCGTAGTCGTACCGCCGGGAGAGCACGAGGGAGCCGGCACCGAACAGCCCGACCCAGACGACGGGGTACCAGAACCCGGCTGCCCGCGCGAAGAGGAGGACCTGTGAGACGGCGCTCCCGGCCGCCACGAGGACGCTGAACAGCAGCCACTGTTCGGGTGCGCTCTCGTAGCGCTCGGCGATCCCCATCGCGTCCTTGATGCGGTCGAGGTCCTGCTGGAGTGCCTGGGGGTCGACGTCCTCACTCATTGTCGGCGGCTGCGTGGACGTAGTAGTTGAACGCGTCGGTGTAGCTCGGCTCCACGGTCTCGACGGTGGCGTCGCCGGCGTGCTCGCGGATGTCCGCGAGAGTCGCGTGCTCGCGGAGGAATCCGCGGCGTTCGTCGCCGTGGTAGAACGGGTCGCCGACGACGTGCGGGGCGAGGGCGTCGCCGGCGGTGGCCTGGCCGACCACTCGCACGACGGTCGGGACGCCGTCCAACAGCGCCTCGGGGGTGTCGACGGCGAGCACGCCGCCGCCGTTCACGAACGCGACGCGGTCGGCGAGGTCGGCGTCGACGGGCCGGTGGCTCGTGGCGACGACGGTCCCGCCGTCCGCGACGCGGTCGCGGATGACGCGGTGAAACGACTGCACCATCGAGAGGTCGACGCCCGCCGTCGGTTCGTCGAGGAGGTACAGCGGCGCGTCGACGGACAGCGCCAGCGAGAGTTCGAGCTTGCGTTTCATGCCCTCCGAGTAGTACTTGATGCGTTTGTCGAGGTCGCCGTCGATACCGAGGTCGTCGACGTACGTCCGCCAGCGGTCCGTGAACTCGGGGTGAAGCCGGGAGTAGAACGCGGCCGTCTCGCGGCCAGAGAGCGTGTCGACGCTCGCGCCGCCCTGCAGCAGCAGCGAGAGGCTCCGGCCGCCGTCTTCGCTGACGGGCGTCCCGAACACCGACACGGAGCCCTCCGACGGCTCGGTGCCACCGGCGAGACACGACAGCAACACCGTCTTCCCGGTGCCGTTGGGCCCCATCAACAGCAGCACTTCGTTCTCAGCGACGGTGAGGTCGATGCCGTCGAGGACGCCGTCCTCGCCGTAGGCCTTGTGGACGTTCCGCGCCTCGACGGCTGGCCGGTCGACGCTCACCGGACCGCACCCCCGTAGAGCGAGCGGCGGGTGGCGGCGACGGCGAGCGTGAGTCCGGCCACCGCGTAGCCGGCGAGCAGCGCGACGTGACCCGTGCTCGTCGGCGCGCCGGGCGGTGCCAGTCCGGCTTGCGTCCACCCGCCGGCGGCGACGAGGTGGTGGACGGCCAGCCGGGTGGCCAGCGCGTTCGGGACGACGTTCACGAAGTCGGCAGCGCCGGCGAGCATCCCGGGCTGGATGCCGTTGTAGCCGGTGAGGAAGAAGGCGAGCATGACGACGCTGACGGCGACGATGCTCGCGAACTTCGCGTCCGGGACGACGGCGACGAGGACGACGGCGATGCTGGCGGCGAACAGGCCGAGCGCCAGCAGCCCGAGCAGGGCCACGGGGATCGAGGCGGCCGACCGGAGCGTGAACGCCGCCCCCGTGGCGGCACCGACGCCCAGCACAGCGAGGACGGCGGCGACGGCGAACAGGTAGGCGGCCGCGAACCGCCCGAGGAAGTCCGCTGCCGGCGACACGGGGAGTGCTCGGAACTGGCGGTATCGGCCGCGTTCGACGTCCGCGACGAGCGACTGGGAGAACGTGCTCAGGAACACGGTGAGGGCCGCGAAGGCCCCGTACGAGACGGCGTGCGTGGCTTTGACCGCGCTCACGACCTCGGCCGGCATCCCTCCGGTGTCGATGAAAAGGGACACGGACAGCAGGTAGAACATCGCGGGGAACGCCACCGCCCAGAAGGCGACAGCGCTGTTCCGGCGGAGCGTCTGGAGGGTTCGCACGGCGAACGCCGTGGTCTGTTCGAGGAGCCGGCCCAGGGGCGGGCCGCCACGTGTCTCGATGCTCATACTACGTCACTGACACCGACTGACAAATAACTTTGCACTACAAACTCACTTTGCAGCGCAAAGTCGCGGCTCGTGGGGCTGCGGTGTCGGTTCGATTCGGGGACTCGTCGAGAAATACTGCGTGTGGTGGGTCGGCGCTACGGTCGGCTCAGTTCCAGGGCCCGAACTCCGGGTCGACCTGTCGCTCGCGGCGGTCGATGCCGTCGATCTTCGCGACGTCCTCGTCGTCGAGTTCGAGATCGAGGCTCGCCCAGTTGTCGGCGATGTGGTCCTCGCCGGTCGCCTTCGGGATGGCGGTGACGCCCTTCCGGCGCACCCACGCCAGGCTCACCTGCGCCTCGCTGACGCCGTGCTTCTCCGCGACGGCCTGGATCTCGGGCACGTCGAAGACCTCACCGCGGGCCAGCGGCGAGTACGCCACCAGCTCGATGTCCTCGCCGTCGGCGTACTCGCGCAGCTCCTCCTGTTGGAGGAGCGGGTGGAACTCCACCTGGTTGGCGAACGGCAACTCGCCCAGGACGTCTTCGGCTTCGTCGAGGTGCCGGGGCTCGAAGTTGCTCACGCCGATGCGCTCGGTCACGCCGTCGGCCTGCAGGTCGGCCAGCGCAGCCAGCGTCTCCGTGGCATCGTACTGGTTTGCCGGCCAGTGCACGTACAGGAGGTCGACGTAGTCGACGCCGAGCTTCTCCAGGCTCTGTTCGGTCGCGGGCGCAACGTCGCCGTCACCGAGCTCGCTCGTCCACACCTTCGTCGCGAGGAAGACGTCCTCGCGGTCGACGTCGGCGGCCGCGATGCCGTCGCCGACGGCGTCCTCGTTCTCGTAGATCTGTGCCGTGTCGATGTGCCGATACCCCATTTCGAGGGCGGTTCGTACGCTGTCCGCGCACGCACTGGGATCCTCGTTCTCCCAGGTTCCCAGTCCGAACTCGGGCATCTCCTCGACGACCGCCGCGCGCTGCTGTGTGTCCTGTGCCATACGCATAGCAACAACGGGTAGGTGGTTAGCGGTTGTGGATGCGGCGAGAACGCCGGCGTGTCCTCACGCGCGCAGCCGGTCGCGGGCGAACCGCGCGAGCAGGGGGACGTCTTCGGTGTGCACGAACTCGAGCAGCGACCGCAGCCCGCCCTCGTTCGCGCCGGACAGCGTCCCGACGTCGGCCGTCTGCAGGTCGCTCATGAGGCGGTCGTAGCGCTCGTTGGACGCGAGATACAGCAGCTGGGTCATGGTCAGCCGCATCCGCGCGTTCGGCGCGACACGCTTGTGCCAGAGGTCGTCGTAGATCGACAGCGCGTCCGCGGACGTATCGCGGTCGTCGCCCATGAAACACCGGTCGGCGGTGATCGCGGCCGCGCGCGCCGACTCCATGCACTTGTGGATCCCCTCCCCCCACAGCGGGTCGACCGTCGGCACGGTGTCCCCGATGGCCATGAAGTTGTCCGTCGAGAAGTTCGCCGGCAACTGGATGTGCGCCGACCCGCGGTGCTGTTTGCCCGCCAGTTTCGTGGCGTCGGCGAGGCGCGGATCGGTCTCCATCCAGTAGTCGAGGTGGTCGTCGATGCTCTTCGAGGCGTCACCGAACCGCTGGTAGCTCTCGTTCTGGATGTAACAGATGCCGACTTTTGCGGTGTCAGCGCCCGTGTGGAAGATCCACGAGTAGCCGCCGGGCGCGAGGTCGTGATCCAGGCGCAGCATCATCGCGTCGCTCAGGTCGGCGTACCCCTCGTGGTCGACGGCGACGTTCTCCATCTCCCACTCGATGCCGATGGCCTGATTGCTGCGCCGGAGGTCCGTCACGCCGAGTTTCTTCGCAAGCGGCGCCGCCGGCCCGGTGGCGTCGATGATGATGTCGCCGTACACCTCCTCGTCGCCGTCGTACTTCACGCCGACAATCTCCCCGCCTTCCGTGATCGGGTTGTTCACGCGCGCCTCGAACCGGTACTCGGCACCCTGTTGTTCGCCGGCGGCGACCAGCCACTGTTTGAACTCCGCGAACTCCAGGACCGCGCCGGGCTGATCCTGGACGAAATACTCGTGGGGGGATTCCAACACAACGTCGTCGGTGTACTGCATGACCACGTCGTCGGGCACGCCGAACGCGCCCATCATGGACGCGAACGTGCCCGCAGTGGACTTGTTCGACTGGCGGGGGAACTCGTCCTCGGGTTCGGCTTCGAGGACGACCACGTCGTAGCCCCGCTCCGCGAGGTCGCGCGCGCACTGTGCTCCTGCTGGGCCGGCACCGGCGACAATAACGTCGTGCTTGTCTGACATAGGGTCGATCACGCTGAAGGGTGACGCGAGTCAGTCGCCCTGAACCGGGTGCTGTCAGCAGCCAGTCACGACCACCGGCCCGCGCACGGCTAGTTGTTCACTCTGAACCACGCCGGGGACTAAAAACACGCGGGAACGTTCCTGACGCCCGCAAAGGGGTGAGACTCCCCGACACCGGCTCGTGCGCGCTCGGTCAGGCCAGCCGGTAGCCCCCGAGCCGGGCCACTGCCACCCGGTAGGCCACCGGAAGCGCAACAGCGACCGCCGCCAGCGCGACGAAGGCCCCCGTTTCGACGGTGCCCGCGCTCACACGCCAACCAAACGGCAGCGTCCGCGAGACGAGCACGGTGACTGCATCGTGGAGGACCTCGCTCCGGACGACGGTGGCCGCGACGACGGCCGCCGTGAGTGTCGCGGAGAACACGCCGTACGCGACCTTGCTGGGTGGCACGGCGCGGCGGGACCCGGCGAGGTCGACGCCCTCGAAGCGGGGAAAGACGCTGCCGACCCCGGCTGCGAGCACGGATGCGGCCAGCACAGCGCTGCCGGCTGCGACCACGACGCCCAGTACGCCGCCCAACGAGTAGCCTGCGGCGCCGGCGAGCAGGCCGGCCACAGCCCCGCTGACAGGGACAGCGACAACGCCGGTCGCCGCGACGTAGCCGCGGACGACGTGCCGGCCGCCGGCGCGCGCCGTCAGCAGCGACGGCAGCGACTTGCCCTGATTCCCGAGGGGGTTGAGGGGGAGCGCCGCGCCGCCCGCCCACGCACCATACCAGACGGCCAGCCAGGGCGCGTACCGCGGCACGGTGCCGCCGGCGAGGACCTGCTCGCCGACCGGGATCGCCCCTACCAACGGGAAGGCGACGAAAACCAGCCGGAGCGGCGACCGGTAGATCTGCAACAGTGCCGTGCTCGCGACGCCGTGGGTCGCAGGCGCGCGCGTCAGCACGCCGAGCAGTCTGTCGACCGCGTGGTCGGGCGCAGTCGTGGGTTCGCCGTCACTCTCGGTCGACGCCATCCCGTCGGCGCGCCAGGCGTACCGGGCGGCCGGCACCGCGAGAAGGACGCCCGCGCCTGCGACGACGACACCGAGGGCGAGCGCCCCAGCGACACCGGTGGCGCCGGGAGTCACGCCGGGCGTTGTCGCCAGCGAGAGGTCGCCGAGCCAGCAGAGCGGGGGCGCGCGGAGCACGGGTCGCAGGGCGTCGATGGCGGTCGTGAACTCCCCGGTGAGCATCACAGCGAAGTACCCGAGGCCGATACCCACTCCGAGCACCGGCTTCAGTTGCGTGAGGACGTTCGACCGGCGGACGACGCCCTTCAGCAGGAAGCCGACGGGGTAGCCGGTGGCTGCCGCCGACGTGACGGTGACTGTCGCCGCGGCGACGACGCCGAGGACGGGGACCGGCGTTCCCAGTCCCAGGCTCAGCCCGAGGGCCAGCCCGAGTGCCGGGAAGAGCATGAACCCGGCGAGCTTGACAGCGGCGCTCGCGAGCTTCCCGGCGGTGATGTCGGCGGTCGGGCGGAGCGTGAGGTAGTGGCCGTCGTTGTCGAGGTCGCCGTTCGAACCGACAGCCTCGACGACGAGCATCGCGACCGTGAACAGCCAGGCGACGCTCCAGGCGGTCGCCGCACCGCCGGCCGCGAACCACGGCGTCTCACCGGCCGCCAGCGCGACGCCGGTGTCGTGGCCGAGCGAGTACGCGTACACCGTGATGAGCGCGAAGCCGACGGCCGAGAGCGCGCCGTACAGCAGCCAGAAGTCCTGGCCGCGCAGCTTCCGGTAGCCCCGCACGAGGTCGACGCGCGCCAACTCGACTGCGGCCTCGGCGTCGGGGACGGCTTCACGAATCCGGGAGCGGGGCGTCGGCATCCGCAGTCACCTCCATGAAGACGGTCTCCAGGTCGGCCGCGCTGCCCTCGCGGGCGGTCGATTTGAGGTTCTCTGGGTCACCGTCGGCGACGAGGACGCCGTCGTCGATGACGCCGATGGTGTCCGCGAGTTCGTCGACGACGGGGAGGACGTGCGTGGAGAGAAGGACAGTCGCGTCCCCCGCCGAGAGGTCCGCGACGGTGTCCCTGACGGTGCGGGCGGCCCGGGGGTCCAGCCCCGACGTGGGTTCGTCGAGGAACAGGACGTCCGGGTCGTGGAGCATCGCGGCGACCACGCCGACCTTCTTCGTCATGCCTGTGGAGTACGACTCGATGCGGCGGTCGGCGTCCGCGAGCAGGTCGAACCGCTCCAGCAGCGACTCGATGCGGGTGTCCGCCTCGCCGTCGTCGAGCCCGTGGAGTCGGGCGACGTGCCGGAGCTGCTCCCAGCCCGTCAGCTCGTCGAAGACCGGTGGATCGGCGGGTAGGTAACCGATTCGCGGGGTGAGCGCCGCCCGGTCGGTGACTGGAACGCCGGCGACCTCGGCGGTCCCCGCGGTGGGATCGGTGAGGGAGGTGAGCAGGCGCATTGTCGTCGTCTTCCCGGCACCGTTCGGTCCGAGGAAGCCGTAGACGCTGCCCGCGGGCACGGCGAGGTCGAGGTCGTCGACCGCAGCTTCGTCGCCGTAACGCTTCGTCAGGCCGTCTGCGCGGATGGCGAGGTCGGTCATCGGCGGTCTCCAGTCGGTGTCGTGGTGTCGAGGCCGGTGGGGGACATGGATTGACTCGACTCGCGTGTAAAGCGAGGTTTACAGGAAAGTATGTTTTACACTCCAAGGTAAAGCTGTCGGTGGTCCGAACAGAACACCGAGCAGCGCTGCCGCCTTCGCTACCCGTCGAGTTCGGGGTCGAAGAGGTCCTCGATCCGGCAGTCGAAGAAGTCCGCGAGCTTGAACGCGAGTTCGATGCTGGGGTCGTAGCGGTCGCGCTCGATGGCGTTGATGGTCTGCCGAGTGACCCCGACGGCGGCCGCGAGGTCGGCCTGACTCAAGTCGGCCTCGCCGCGGCGTTCGCGCACGTGGTTTCTCATCGTCGGTAGCGAATGGCCGTGTAGACGACGCCGTAGACGATGAACAGGGCCGAGATGGTGAGGAAGCCACCGACGAACTCCTCGGGCACGTCCACCGACGGCATCTGGTCAACGACGACGTGCGTGGTCATCGCCAGTAGACCCACGACGCCCGCAATCTGGAGTGTGAGCAGGCTCGCCCGGCGCTCCAGGTCGAGGTCGCGCTCGTCGTACAGCGTGACGGAGGTCCCCTTCCAGACTGCGAGGGAGCCGAGGATGCCCGCCCAGTACACCACGAGTCCGGCCAGCGGGTAGTCGAACTCCGCGGCAACGATGAACCCGCCGACGCCGACGCCGATGCACGCGTACATCAGCCGCCGGTACCGCCGGACCTTCGCCAGTCGCCCCGTCCCGGTCGACCCGCGGTCGCTCATAGACACGATCGTAACGCGTGCTTTACTCCCGGGTGGCTTGTAGGTTTCCTCTCAGCGGGCCCCTGGCAGCCCTCGTGCCTGCACGGTGGATCTCTGCACGTGCGACCGGTCGACGACCGACAGCGGCCGGTGACGCCACCCGGACACCTCGCCGAACACTTCGAACCAGCCGATGGTCCGGATGCCGGCCTCGACCCGATCCACAGCCTCCGGAACGCGCTCCAAGTCCGCTACTGGCCGGTCTGGAAGTCCCACTGACGCACTGAGACGTGGGAGCCGGTCGGCGAAGCATCGGCGCGCGAACGGGATGAGCGCACCGTTCACCACGAGCGGCGGGACGGAGCGAGCAGGGAGTTCTTATCGCAGTTTCGCGAGGAGAGGTCGCCGGAGGCGATCCGGCGAAGTAAATCGGGACTAGTAGAACTCGCGGACGAGATCGGTGGCGCCGTCGGGCGCGCCGTCCGGGAGTTCGGCCATGTTCTCGGTGACGCCGTGGGCCTCGCTGTACGGCGTCGAGTCCTCGTCCTGGTAGAGCACGCCGAGGTACTCCTTGCCGGCGTCGAGGATGGCGTCTTTGGCCTGGTCGTAGTCGTGGCGGTCGTAGTCGTCGTCCTCGCTGAGGTCCACGAGGCTGTCCCGGAAGTAGTCGTAGGTGTCGACGTCGTTGAACGTGACACACGGGGAGAACGTGTTGACGAGGCTGAACCCGTCGTGTTCGATGGCCTCCTGGACGATCTCCTGGTGACGCAGCGCGTCCGAGGAGAAGCTCTGTGCGATGAAGCTGCCGCCCGCAGCCATCGCCAGTGCCAGCGGGTTCACCGGCGGCTGCTTCGGGCCGTCCGGCGAGGTCGACGTCTCGAAGTCCGACCGGCTGGTCGGGGACGCCTGGCCCTTGGTCAGCCCGTAGATGCGGTTGTCCATCACGACGTACGTGATGTCGACGTTCCGCCGGACGGCGTGGATGAAGTGGCCGGCACCGATCGAGTAGCCGTCGCCGTCGCCGCCCGCCACCATCACTTCGAGGTCCGGGTTCGCGAGCTTCACGCCGGTGCCGACGGGGAGCGCGCGTCCGTGCACGCCGTGGAGCGCGTACGACCGCATGTACGTGCCGATCTTCCCCGAGCACCCGATGCCCGCGACGACGAACGTGTCGTCGGGGCTGTTGCCGGTTTCCGCGAGCGCTTTCATCATGCCGTTCATGGTGCCGAAGTCACCGCATCCCGGACACCACGTCGGCTGCTTGTCTGACTTGAAGTCGGTGAATCGAACGTTCTCTGAGCTCATGCGAGGGACTCCGTGATTTCGGCGGCGAGTTCGTCCGCTTTGAAATCGACGCCGGTGTAGTTGTTGATGCGTGTGACGCGCTCGAGCACGTCGTGCTCGATCACGTCGGCGAACTGGCCGGTGGCGTTGGCTTCGACAACGACGACGTCGTCGGCGGCTTCGACCTCGTCGGTGAGGTCGGGCCGCGGGTAGATGTACGGCACCGACACCACGCGGATGTCGGGGTCGTCGTCGCCGTCGAGGTACTCCAGGGCTTCGACGATGGTGCCCTCGTTCGACCCCCACGAGACCACGAGGTTGTCGGCGTCGCTGTCGCCGAACTCGCGGTAGTCGAACTGCTCGCGCTCGCGGGCGGTGTCGACTTTCCGGTAGCGCTTGTCGACCTGGTCGACGCGCACGTCCGTGTCTTCGGTGCGGCGACCGAGTTCGTCGTGCTCCAGGCCCGTGGACATGTGAACGCCGCCCTCGGTGCCCGGCACGGCGCGCGGGCTGATGCCGTCGGCGGTGTCGGCGTGGGGTCGGAACTGCTCGGTGTCGTTTTGCCACGCGGAGATCTCGTCCTCGTCGACGAGCTTCCCGCGCTCGATCTCGACCGCGTCCATGTCGAACTCCTCGGGCGGATACGTGCGCTCGGTGACCGCCATCGAGAGGTCCGCGGTGACGTAGACGGGGAGCTGGTATTTCTCCGCGAGGTTGAACGCCTCGACGGTCTTGTGGAAGCACTCCGCGACCGACGTGGGCGCGACGACGAACCGCGGGATCTCGCCGTGGCCGCCTTTCAGCATCATGTTCAGGTCGCCCTGTTCTTGCTTGGTCGGCATCCCCGTCGAGGGGCCCGACCGCATCACGTTCGCGATCACCAGCGGCGTCTCACTGGTGGCGACCAGGCCGAACGTCTCGCTCATCAGGTCGATGCCCGGCCCGGAGGTCGCGGTCATCGATCGCGCGCCGGCGCGCGCCGCACCCAGCGCGAGGTTGATCGCCGCGAGTTCGTCCTCGGCCTGGACGACGTGGCCGCCGAACTGCTCGATGCGGCCCGTGAGGTACTCCATGACGTCCGTCGCCGGGGTGATGGGGTAGCCGGCGTAGAACCGGCAGCCGGCCGCGATTGCGCCCATGCCGATCGCCTCGTCGCCGTTCAGGAGGACGTAGTCCTCGTCGGTGGTCTCCAGCTCGTAGGGGAGCGTGACGTCCTCGAACTCCTCGGCGACGTACTCGGCACCCAGGCGGGCCGCCTGCTTGTTGTTCTCGATGATCTGTTCGCCCTTCCCGCTGAACCGCTTTTCGAGGGATTCGTCGAGGTTCTCGATGGGGAAGTCCGCGACCGCACAGACCGCGCCCAGGGCGACGATGTTCCGCATGATCGCGCCGCCGGCGTCCTCGGCGAGGTCCTTCAGCGGGATGTCGAGCCCGGTGACTTCCGCGGGGGATTCGAAGTCGGCGAACTCGGTGCGGTCGCCGTCGTAGATGATGATGGAGTCCGCGTGCAGCTCATCGAGGTTCTCGTCGACGGTGCGTTCGGTGAGCGCGATGAGGATGTCGAGGCGGTCGACTACACTCTGTACTTGGTCGACCGACGTACGGACCTTGTAGGCAGTGTACCCACCTCGGATTCGTGATGCGAAGTCCTTCGAGGTGAACACGTGCCGGCCGGCGCGCGACAGCGCCTGCGCAAAGATCTTGCCGGTGGACGCGATTCCATCGCCGGCCTCCCCGCCGATGGCCCAGTTCAGGTCGTCGTGCATGTCGTTACGGGCTACCCGGGCCGCCAGCAAAAAGGCTTCTGAAGGCGTCTCCCGGCTGGAATGCAACGGACCCGCTGGCACGCATCGCGAAACTGGACGTACGTGTGCTCGGGTCCCACAGGCGTGTACGACCACGTGGTGTGTGACGCCGAACCGTGAACCCCGGAAGTTGCTGGTGTGACATCTGGCGGCCGACTGTCGGTGTCCCGAAACGAACGGGTTAGGTGAGTGGCCCACCAGACACACGTATGGACGAAACCCCGGTCACAGTGCAGGCGGTCGACGACGTCGGCCCGGACGCCATCGCAGTCACGTTCGAAACCCCGGCAGGGTTCACCGCCGAACCCGGACAGTTCGTGCGCGTCGTCCGCGAGTTCGAGGACGGCGAAACGGAGGGGCGATACTACACGCTGTCATCGCCGACCGTGGCCGACACCTTCGAGGTCACCGTCGACGTGGCTCCCGACGGCGTGCTCGGCCCGTGGCTCGCGGGCCGCGACCCCGGCGACGAGGTCACTGTCGAAGGCCCGTTCGGCGAGGACTACTACCAGGGCGAGCCCTCCGTGTTGCTGCTCGCGGGCGGTCCGGGCGTCGGCCCCGCCGTCGCCATCGCCGAGCGAGCGATGGACGCCGGTGCCGAGGTCGCGCTCGTCTATCAGGACGAGGCCCCCGTCCACGAACCCCGGCTCGCCGCGCTTTCGGACGCGGGCGCGGACGTGCTCGTCGTCACCGACGCGTTCGAGGACGCCGTCGCGACGCTGGCCGATGCGTCCGATCAGGCCGCGTTCGTCTACGGCTTTGCGGCGTTCTGCGGTGCCGCCACCGACGCGCTGGAGGCAGAAGGCTTCGACACCGACGCCGTGAAAGTCGAGAGCTTCGGCCCCGAGCCGTGAACCGAGGGGCTGCCGTGTCGACACCAATCAGCGTCAGGAGTCGGCGCGCGGTCGACCAGCGACTCGACCGCCTCCGCGACGCCCACGGCCCGTTCCCGTGCCACACCGAGACTGTCGAGAACGACCCGGCGCTGTTCGCACACGGGCGCGAACTCGTCGCGGCCGGTGGTCGCGGCAGTGCGGGCGCACGCGTGACCGACACCGACGGCCGCGTCCTGCTCATTCGACATCCTGGGGACCCCGAGAAGTGGGTGCTCCCGGGTGGCGGCCACGAACCCGGGGAGACGTTCGCGGAGACGGCGGTCCGGGAAGTCTGGGAGGAGGCCGGCGTCGAGTGCGAACTCACGGGCGTCTGGCAGGCCAAGCGCCGCCGGTTCGTCCACCGCGAGGACCCCGAGCGCCGCGGCTACCTGCTGTCGGTGTTCTTCACGGCGACGTACACCGGCGGAGACGCTGGCCGGTACCCTGACCGCTGGGACGACGCCGACGAAGAGATCCTCGAAGTGGCGTGGTTCGACGACCCGCCGGCCAACGCCGCCGGATTCGTCACCGACCCCGACGTCCAGCAACGGGACGCAGTGAGCGAGCACTGACCGGTCAGTGCTCGACGAACTCGATGAGCGCGCCGCCGGTGTCCTTGGGGTGTAGGAAGGCCACGTCGTGGCCCCAGGCCCCGGCCCGCGGCTCCTCGTCGATGCGGTCGACGCCCGCGTCGCGGGCGGTCTCCAGCGCGGCCTCGATGTCGTCGGTGGCGAACGCGACGTGATGGATGCCGCCGCCGGTGCGCTGCAGATACCGGCCGACGGTCGTGTCCTCGTCGACGGGTTCGAGGAGTTCGACGTAGCCGTCCCCCCCGAGATCGAGGAAAACCGTGTGCAGTCCGTCGAAGACCTCCTCGTGCGCGACCGGCGCGCCCAGCAGCGCCGTGTACAGTTCGCCCAGGTCCGCGGCGTCCTCGGTGGCGACGCCGACGTGGTCCACGTGCATACTCGCAGGTGGCCCGCGGGCACTCATCAAGCCACCGACTACGCGGGGTCCGGCAGGTCGAAGTCGACGCCGGTGCGGTCCGCGGAGACCGTCCAGAGGCGGCGCGCGGTGTCCTCGTCGCGCGACCGGGCGCTCGGCTGCTGGCGCTCGGGGTGACCGCGCATGTTCAGGACGCCGCCGGGTCCGATGTACTCACCGCCGTCGATGCTCGGGTTAGTCGCGGCGTACAGCAGCGGCCACGCGCCCTGCTCGGCGCTCTGGCCGACGAGCGCGTTCGCGGCCCGCATCGCGAGCAGCCGCAGCCGCGACCCCGCCGCCTGCGGACCGCGGAGTTGGAGGTTCGTCGCGGCGTACCCCGGATGGCAGGCAACGCTCGTCACGCTCGCCGACGCCGCCCGCAGCCGCCGGTCGAGTTCGTACGCGAACAGGAGGTTCGCGAGCTTCGACTGGCTGTAGGCCTCCCACTTGCCGTACTCGGCCTCGTGCTGGAGGTCCTCGAAGTCGATCCGGCCGCGCCGGTGTGCGCCCGACGACTGCGTGACCACGCGCGTCTCGCCGCTGGTCCGCCGGAGCACGCCCAGTAACCCGGCGGTGAGCGCGACGTGCCCCAGGTGGTTGACGCCGAACTGCGTCTCGAAGCCGTCGGCGGTCTCCGAGCGCGGGATCGCCATCACCCCGGCGTTGTTCGCGAGCACGTGCAGGCTGTCGAACTCCGCGGTGAACCAGTCGGCGAACGCCGCCACCGAATCAAGCGCCGCGAGATCGAGCTCGTGCACTGTCAGCGACGCCCCCGGGAGCTCTGCCACGATGTCGTCGCGGGCGTCCTCGCCGCGTTCGGTGCTCCGGCACGCCATGACGACGTGCGCGCCAGCCCGAGCGAACGCCCGCGTGGCCTCGAAGCCGAGGCCGCTGTTCGCGCCCGTCACCACCACCCGCCGGCCGGACTGATCGGGGAGCGCTGCCGCCGTCCACGCGTCATCGCTGCTCATACCGCCACGGTCGGCGGCCAGCGGGAAAACTCACGGTGGTGGTGGCGGCGTCCTCAGAGGGCTGCCCCGGGCTGGTGTTCGCCGAACACGTCCCGCAGCGTGTTGCAGATCTCGCCCACGCTGGCGTACGCCTTGACCGCGGCCACGATATACGGCATCACGTTCTCGTCGCCCGCGGCGGCCGCCCGCAGGTCCGCGAGCGCGGCTTCGACGGCCTCGCTGTCCCGGTCGCCTTTCACGTCGTTCAGGTGCTCGATCTGGCGGCGCTCGTCGTCCGCAGTGACCTCCTCGATGTCGGCCTCGGGCTCCTCGTCGTCGACCTCGAACTCGTTGACACCGACGATGACGCGCTCTTTCTCCTCGATCTCCTGCTGGCGGTCGAACGCCACGTCCTGGATCTGGCGTTGGACCCACTGGTCTTCGACGGCGCGCCGCATCCCACCCCGACTGTCGACCTCGTCCAGGATCGCCTGGGCTTCGGCCTCGATGTCGTCGGTGAGTCCTTCGACGTAGTAGCTGCCCGCCAGCGGGTCGATGGTGTCCGCCGCGCCGGACTCGTGGGCGAGGATCTGCTGGGTGCGCAGCGCGGTCCGCACCGACTCCTCGGTGGGGATCGACAGCGCCTCGTCTTTCCCGTTCGTGTGCAGGCTCTGGGTTCCCCCCAGTACTGCGGCCAGCGCCTGGTAGGCGACCCGCACGATGTTGTTGTCGATCTGCTGGGCGGTCAGCGTCGAGCCCGCCGTCTGCGTGTGGAACTTCAGCTGCTTGCTCTTGGGGTTCTGCGCATCGAAGCGCTCCTCCATGATGGTCGCCCACATCCGGCGGGCCGCCCGGAACTTCGCGACCTCTTCGAGGATGTTGTTGTGCGCGTTGAAGAAAAACGAGAGCTGGGGCGCGAACTCGTCGACGTCGAGGCCGGCGTCGAGGGCGGTCTGGACGTATTCGATGCCGTCGCCGAGCGTGAACGCGATCTCCTGGGCGGCTGTCGCGCCGGCCTCGCGGATGTGGTAGCCCGAAATCGAGATGGTGTTGAACTTCGGCGTCTCCGCGGCGCAGAACTCGAAGATGTCCGTGATGACCCGCATCGACGGCTCCGGCGGGAAGATGTAGGTGTTGCGCGCGATGTACTCCTTGAGGATGTCGTTCTGGATGGTGCCCCGCAGCTCCTCGCGGTCGACGCCCTGCTGGTCGCCCACCGCGATGTACATCGCCAGCAGGACGCTGGCGGGCGCGTTGATGGTCATCGACGTGCTGACTTCGTCCAGCGGAATGCCGTCGAAGACGGTCTCCATGTCCGCCAGCGTGTCGATGGCGACGCCGGATTTCCCGACTTCACCCTGCGCCATCGTGGCGTCCGAATCGTACCCCATCTGGGTGGGCAGGTCGAAGGCCATCGACAGCCCCGTCTGGCCCTCGTCGAGCAGGTAGTTGAACCGCTCGTTGGTTTCGGCCGCGGTCCCCATGCCGGCGTACTGGCGCATCGTCCACAGCCGCCCGCGGTACATCGTCGGGTAGACGCCCCGCGTGTAGGGCTCCTCGCCGGGGAACCCGATGTCCGCGTCGTAGTCGCGGTCGGCGACGTCGTCGGGCGTGTACAGCCGGTCGACGGACTGCCCGCCCGTGTCCGTCTCGAAGGACTCCTTGCGCTCCCCGAAGCGGTCCAGCGTCGGCCCCAGTGTCTCCTCTTCCCAGTCCTCGCGGCCGTCCCGAATCGCCGCGAGGTCGTCCTCGTCGTACATACCCCGACGGACGGCGGACGCCGTCTTAATCCTTGTACGTTCCTCCCGGACGACGACCCGCTGCGCTCCGGGGTCGACAGTGACTTCGCGACCGAGCGGGAGCGGCGCGACGGGGTTGGTGTGCCCCCAGTCGAGGCCCAGCACGACGGGCGCGTCGGAATTGTAGCGCGCGACCTGCTCGGCGACCGCGTCGTAGACGTCCTCGCGGTAGCCGTCGCGGTCGCGCCCCGGCGGGTCAGCCGCGAAACGCCGGGTCGGCGGCCGGCCAACGAGCATGGCGGGGAAGCTGCTGCCGTCGAACACGCCAGCGACGGTGAACTGGAGCGCCACGGGACAGCACGCGAGCCCGGCGAGTCGGTCACGTCCCGGCGGTCGCAGCGTGCTGGGGCGTCTCTTGTGGGCTGTGCCGCCGTCACCCACCGGTGTCGTACTTGTACGTCGCGGTGTCGGAGTCGATGCCGAAGTCCTCGCCTGCGTCGGCGTCGTCGCTGCCGTCGTCGCCGGCGAAGCGCCGCTGGAGCCGCTCGGGCACCTCGAACGCGTCGAACGCCACGCACAGCGCCTCGGCGTCGGGCTGGGACTCCCGGGTCGCGGCCAGCCGGTCGCCCAGCGGCGGCGGTAGCTCGGCTTCGTCGACGCGCTCGAAGCCGAACTGGTCGAGGTACGCCGGCTCGTCGGTCAGCGCGTACGCCTCCTCGATCCCCTGCTCGCGGGCGTCCGCGACGAGGTATGCGAGCAGATGGGCCCCCACGCCTCGCCCCCGCCAGTCGTCGAGCACGCCGATGTTCGTGAACTCACAGACCCGCGCGGTGTCGTCCGGTGTGTGCACGCGGAAGCGCGCGAACCCCGCACGCTCGTTCGTCGCCTCGTCGACTGCCAGCACGTAGTCCCGGGATCGGAACGCCGGGTCCTCGAAGCCGTAGTCGTCGAGCCGGTCGAGCAACCACACCTCCTCGTGGTTTTTGGCGTCCCGCGTGTGCATACCACGCAGTTGTGTGCCACACGTCAAAAGCGTTTGCTGGGGGGTCCCGAGCGACACCGCGCGGTCGGCTACCCGCAGGCCGTCGACGCAGCGACCTCCCGCAGCGTCTCCAGTGACACGCCACTCCCCCGAACGGTGTACCGATAGGTCGCGCAGTTCCACGAGATGCTCGTCGTCGGCCCGACAGCCACCGCGGCGTTCCGTCCGGCGACCCGGATCTCACGGTCACCGGTGACCGGATACGTCCGGTCGTATTTCGCGACCGTGACGCTCGCGGTGTCGTTGGCGTACCGCAGGCCCACGCCGTGGATGCGGCCCGTCGTCTCGGTCGCCGCAACCAGCCGCAGCGACCCCGGCGTCGCCGGCTCGGGGACGCTCGCCTCGGTCGCCGCCGCCAGCCGCTGTGCGGACGGGTACACCGTCCGGTTGGGGGTGTCGTACGTCTTCACTGTGGTGTTCGGTGGCGCAGAGAACGTGAACGTGTCGTCGGTGACCCCCGGGTCGAAGGTGATATCGCTGTAGGTCGTTCTGGCCGTCACGGGCTCGCCGTTGGCAACCCAGGAGGTCTGTCGCTGCACCGGGAAGAACCGCTCCGTGTCGACCCACAGCGTCTGTTCGAACGCAGCCCCCACGTCACCCGTGGCGCTCAGCCGCAACACGTAGACCGACCGGCCGCTGACTGTGGTCGTCCCGTCGTAGGTGAGCCTCAGTGTGGCCGTGTGACTGGCGCCGGTGGCTCGGCGGGCCGTGTCCACGGGAACGACCGGCAGCGGCGAGACGCCGTCGGCTGTCGCCGATGCGGTCCTGTCGGTGACGTTCACTCGCTCGAACAACCGCTCGACGCGATCCCCGAACGTCCGGGGGTCTGTCGTCCCGGCCGGCTCGAACCGCCGCACGACCCCGGTGTCACGGTCGTACATCGTCATCACGGAGTCGTTTTCCACGATCGTCTCGTGGCGGCGGCTGGTCGTCTCCCGGATCGTGATCCGGCGCTGATCGGTGCCCGGCCGCAGGGACACCCTGGCGACGGACCGATACGTCTCCGAGCCCCGGTGAACGACCTTCTCGCGGGTCGCGTTGACGCCGTCGATCCCGGCGTACGCCCCGCTGGCGTTCGCGCCGATCCGCGGTGAGCCGGCACCCGACTGCGTCCCGCCCAAGACAGTCATCCCGATCACGGCGCCACCGGCGAGAACGGCAACGGCGACGAGCCCACCGACCAGCAGGCGTGTCCACAGTCGCCCCTCAAACATAGCGTGGTTTCACGCGGCCACGTCTTAGTGGTTGCGTCCCGACTGAAACCTACTGCAAAGATTCTTGCACGTTCGCTGTGTCGGCCCCGGCATGGATTCACTCGACGGAGTCGGCACGGTCGTCCACGAACCGGACCCTGCGCTCGCGTCGTCGACGAACGTCGCCCAGTTCATGACCGCCCACGACATCGACGACGTGGACGCGCTCCGCGAGCGCAGCACCACTGATCTCGACTGGTTCTGGGGGGAACTCCCGGAGTATCTCGGCCTGGAGTTCTTCGAAGACTACGACGCCGTCCGCGACGACGCCGACGACCCCCAGTCCACGGCGTGGTATCCGGGCGCCGAACTGAACGTCGCGCACAACACCGTCGACCGCCACGCCAGCGTCGACGCCGGCACCCGCAACCACGTCGCCTGCATCTGGGAGGGCGAGGACGGCACGGTCCGCCAACAGACCTACCACGACCTCCACCAGCAGGCCAACCGGGTGGCCAACGCCCTTGCTGAGCGCGGCATCGGCGAGGGCGACACGGTGGGCCTCTACATGCCGATGGTCCCGGAAGTCCAGAGCATCCTCTACGGCATCTTCAAGATCGGCGCGATCGCCGTCCCCATCTTCTCCGGGTTCGGCGTCGAGGCCACCGCCACGCGCATCGCCGACGCCGAGTGTTCGGTGGTGTTCACGGGCGACGGCTTCCTGCGGCGGGGCGACCGCGTCACGCTCATGGACACCCTCAACGACGCCATCGAGCGGGCCGGCCACGTCGACCACACCATCGTCTACGACCGCCTCGGCATCCCCGCGGACTCGCTGTCCTGGACGCCCCGCGACGAGTGGTGGGACGACGCCGTGGCCACCCAGTCCCCGACGTTCGAGACGCACTCGATGGCCGCCAGCGATCCGTGCATGCTGTTGTACTCCTCGGGGACGACGGGAACACCGAAAGGCATCGTCCACACCCACGCCGGCGCGCTCGTCCAACCCGCCAAGGAGATCCACTTCGGGTTCGACCAGCGGCCCGGCGACCGGTTCTGCTGGGTGAGCGACATCGGCTGGATGATGGGGCCGTGGTCGCTCATCGGGAACCACGCGTTCGCCGGCACCATCGTGATGTACGAGGGCGCCCCCGACCACCCCGCCCCCGACCGCTTCTGGCAGCTCATCGAGGACCACGGCATCACCCAGTTCGGCGTCTCCCCGACGGCGATCCGTGCACTGCGCGACCACGGCGACGAGCACGTCGCCGGCCACGATCTCTCCTCGCTGCGCATCCTGGGGTCGACGGGCGAGCCCTGGGACCCCGAGTCCTGGCGGTGGTTTTACGACCACGTCGGCGGCGGTGACACCCCGATCATCAACATCTCCGGCGGCACGGAAGTGTTCGGCTGCTTCCTCATGCCGCTGCCGACGGAGTCGCTGAAACCCTGCACGCTCGGCGGCCCCGGGCTCGGCATGGACATCGACATCGTCGACGACGACGGCACCTCCGTTCGGGACGCCAACGAGCGCGGCTACCTCGTCGCGCGGTCGTCCAGCCCGTCGATGACGCGGCGCCTCTGGAGCGGCGAGGACCGCTACCTGGAGGCGTACTGGTCGCGCTTCGAGGACGTCTGGAACCACGGCGACTGGGCGCAGATGGACGCCGACGGCGACTGGTTCCTCCACGGGCGCGCCGACGACGCCATCAACGTCGCCGGCCGCAAAGTCGGCCCGGCGGAGGTCGAGGGCGCGCTCATCGACCACGACGCCGTCACACAGGCGGCCGTCGTCGGAGTGCCCGACGACACCACCGGTGAGGCCGCCATCGCGTACGTCATCCTCGCCGACGCCGCCACCCCGAGCGCGGAGCTGCGCGCGGAACTGCGCGACCACGTCGGCGACGCCCACGGCAAACCGTTCCGGCCCCGGGAGGTGGTGTTCGTCGACGACCTGCCGAAAACCCAGTCCGGGAAGCTCGTGCGCCGCGCCGTCGCCAGCGCGTACACCGGGGCGGACGTCACGGACCGCTCCAGCATCGAGAACCCTGCGGTGCTGGACGCGCTCCGGGACGCGACCTAGAGCTCCGCCAGCAGCCCCTCGGGCTCGATCGTTTCGCCGTATTTCCGGAAGTCATCACGGTGCAGCCACGCCAGGCGGGTCGTGTCGCCGGTGTCCGGATCGTACACGGTGAACCCCTCCTCGGTGTACGGCCACACCGCCCCGAGGTCCGCCTCGAAGACCACCGTCCCATCGAAGGACCCGATCGGCGCCACCCACTCCAGCGCCACGCCAAGCATGTCCTCGAAGGTGGCAGTCACTGCGTCCTCGGGCGTGTCGTCCGCGCCGACGGCGCGACCCGGCGGCCGGTAGACGCGGCCCCCGGACGACCCAACCGTTTCGACGACCAACAGTTCTGCATCGCGGCGAACGAGGCAGGCAGCGCGCGTGTCAGTCACTACCCGCATGCTCGCCCCCGCGGAAAAAAGAGCTATCGTTCGCGGTCCGCGGTCCACTCGCGGCGCAGCACGTCGTACCACACCTCGTCGGCGTACCCGCCGTCGATGTACCGCGCCTCGCGGCGGCGGCCCACCTCGGTGAACCCCATCGCCGCCAGCAGCCCGCGGGACGCCTCGTTGAAGTCGTAGGCCGC
The DNA here is from genome assembly GCF_008124605.1 of Halobacterium salinarum DSM 3754. Taxonomy (GTDB): domain Archaea; phylum Halobacteriota; class Halobacteria; order Halobacteriales; family Halobacteriaceae; genus Halobacterium; species Halobacterium salinarum. The sequence continues at coordinate 252,464 of NZ_VRYN01000002.1, read as the reverse complement.
CGCCGACACGTTGTGGACGCCGTACTGCGCGAACACGTAGTCGATGCCCGTCGTCGCCATGTCACGCCCGTAGCCCGAGCCCGTGTACTCGGGGCGCAACCAGTACGCCAGCCACGCACGATCGCTGTCGACGTGGCGCGCGCTGAACGACCCGATGGGCGTGGTTTCGTCGGCGGCAGGCTGGCCGGGCGGCGCGTCCTCGTCGTCGACGCAGACGACCGCGACGACGGATCCGTCGTCCTCGACCCAGTGCTCGATGCCGTCCGCCTGCTGCTCGCGCGACCGGTGGTGGACCGATCCCAGCGAATGCCGGATGCGGGGGTCCGTGCAGGACCGCTGGAGGTGGGCGGCGTCGTCGCGCTCCACCGTGCGCAGCGTGACGCGGTCGCCCTCGGTGACAATCGGCCCCGGCATCACTGCGCCTCCCACTCCGTGCGGAGCAGCCCGTAGTGGATCTCGTCGCGGTACGCGCCGTCCACGAACTGTGCCTCGCGGTTGCGCGCCTCCTCGGTGAACCCGACCGCCGACACCAGGTCCCTGGTGAACTCGTCGACGCTGACCACGCTCGCGCCGACCGTGTGGACGTCGGACACCCGCCACAGCGCGTCCAATCCGAGTTCGAGCGCCGGCCCAGCGTGTCCCGCGCCGCGGTGCTCGGGTGGCACCCAGCAGACCACCGTGGGCTGGTCGTGATCGACGTGTCTGACGTACAGGAACGCCACGGCGGTCGTCTCCGCCGCGTCGGGATGGTCGAACGGCGCATCCTCCGCATCGACGCACGCAATGTAGGCCGCGTTGCCGTCGTCCTCGACCTCCTCCTCGATGAACGTCTCGACCTCGGCCTCGCTCTTGTGGGTGCCCACGTGCAGCGCGCAGCGCGCGTACGGGTCGGCGAACGCCCGCTGCACGAACGCCGCGTCGTCGCGCTCAACCGTCCGCAACACGAGATCGTCGGTGTCGTCACTGACCTCCAGGATCGGCCCCGGCATCACCGAGCCACCTCCGCCAGCAGTGCGGTTGCGTCCGGACGGCGTCCCCCTGGTGGGGGTCCACCGCAACCCTGTCCAATCACACTTTCTGACATACCACTCGCGTCGCCGTCGCCGCATATAGTGGTTCCGAGTTCGCCGACGCTCAGTTGGGCGCGGCGCTCCCGGGCGACACCACGTCGGCCTCGGGCACTGCATCCGCGTCGGCCGCGGCGACGGCGACCGTGCCCTCGCCGCCCTCGGGTGGCAACACGACCGTTGCGCCCGCGAGCAGCGGCGCAACGACGCCCGCCACGACGGTGCCGGGGTCGGACAGCGGCGCGCGCACCGCGACCGCGTCGTGGCTGTCGTATCGCTCGCTGGCCACGCGCTCGGCGGCGGCCACCACCTCCCGGTGGGTCGCCCCGCCGGCCGCCAACAGCGTCGTGTCGGCGTCGATCTCGGGCTCGGGGAACGCGGGGTTCTCGCTCCAGACGTCGCGCTCGAAATACATCCACGACGGGTCCGCTGGCGGCTCGCCCCACCCGACGCGCTGGCCTCCCGCGGGCAGGTCGTACGCGCCGAGGTCAGCCGTCGGCCCCGCCAGCACGCGCGCATCCACGACCGGTTCCGGGCCGAACGCCACGGTCGCGCCGAGCAGCGACGCTCCCAGGAACGTCTGGACTGCCTCCGGCGTCGGCGCGTCCAGGATCGCCACGCCCGCGTCCACCCGAACCCCACGATGCCGGAGCGCGTTCCCCGTCTTGTACACTCGGTTTCGCGTCGTCCGCGCGTCCATCGGGCGCGCGTGCCGGAGCACCGGCTGTGCCGGGTCATCCAGCGTCGCGACGACATCGGCGACTGTCTCCATGCCCGGATCTGGGGTCGCCGCTGGCTTACAACTGACGCGTCGCCGCCCCGCGGGCGACAGCCGGCCGGCTAAAAGGAGTTTTTGAGCTTCTCGAAGAACCCCTGCTCGACGTCGATCTCCTCGCCGCCCGCCTCCGCGAACTGTTCGAGGGCGTCGCGTTGCTCGTCGCTGAGGGACTCCGGCGTGACCACCTGAACGGTGACGTAGAGGTCCCCGTTGCCGCGGCGGCGCAGCCGCGGCATCCCCTTGCCCTTGAGCCGGAACGTCTCCCCGCTTTGCGTGCCGGCGTCCAGATCGAACGTCGCAGCGCCGTCGAGCGTCGGTACCTCGATCTCCGCGCCGAACACCGCCTGGGGGAACGAGACGGCGTGGCGGTGATGGAGGTCGTCGCCGTCGCGCTCGAAGTCGGGATGCTCCTCGACGGTGACGTCGACGAGCAGGTCACCGTTGGGCGCGCCCGGTTCGCCCGGCGCGCCCTCGCCGTCCATGCGCAGCGTCTGCCCGGTCCGGATGCCCTCCGGGATGTCCACCGTGAGCGTCGCGCGCTCTCGGGTCTGGCCCTGCCCGCCACAGGTCGAACACGTCTCCGAGTGCAACTCCCCCTCGCCGCCACAGCGCGAACACTCCTGGCGCTGCTGGACGCGGCCCAGCGGCGTCTGGCGCACCTGCGTCACGACGCCCTGCCCGTCACACTGCGGGCACGTGCGCACGTCGGCGTCCTCCGGGTAGCCGCTTCCCCCACAGTCCGCACAGCTCTCGGGCCGCCGCACGGTCACCTGCTTGGACACCCCCCGGTAGGCTTCCGACAGCGTGACCGTGAGGTCCGTCCGGAGGTCGCGGCCCTGCTCCGGGCCGGACCGCCCGCGACCGCCGCCACCGCCAGCGCCGCCGAAGAACTGCTCGAAGATGTCGCCCATACCACCGCCGGCACCACCACCCATGCCGCCACCGAACGGGCCACCCGCACCGCCCATCCCGCCAGCGCCGCCGCCACCGTTCCCGGTTGCGCCGCGCTTCTCGGCCTCCTCGAAGCGCTCGTGGCCGAGCTGGTCGTACTGCTGGCGTGTCTCCTCGTCGGTGAGGACGTCCTTGGCTTTCTGAATCTTCTTGAACTTCTCCTCGGCGTCCGGGTCGTCGCTGACGTCGGGATGGTACTCCGAAACCTGGTCCCGGTACGCCTGCATGATCTCGTCCTCGGTCGCGTCCCGGCTCACACCCAGGACGTCGTAGAAGTCCTCACTCATCCGTTACCGACATGTACCCAGTTGAGACACTTGAAGTGACCGCTTACAACCGCGGCGGGCACTGTGCCCGTGGCGTTACTCCTCGTCGACGTCCTCGAAGTCCGCGTCGACGTACTCCTCGTCGTCGCCGTCGGCGTCGGCCGCCCCGCCGGGGCCGTCGGCCATGCCGCCCATGCCACCCATGCCGCCAGCGCCGCCGGCCGCGCCGGCCTGGGCGTCCTGCTGTTGCTGGTAGGCCTGCTTGCCGATCTCCTGGAGGGTGTCACTGAGCTCCTCGGTGGCCGTTTCGAGGGCGTCGATCTCCGGCTCGTCCTCGTCGAGCACCGCCTGGACGTCGTCGATGGCGTCGTTCACGTCCGCTTCGAGGTCCTCGTCGACGAGCTCCTCGTTCTCCTCGAGGAGGCTCTCGGCGCGCTGGATCGCCGTTTCGGCCTCGTTGCGCGCCTCGATGCGGCGGCGGCGCTGCTCGTCCTCCTCGGCGTGCGCCTCGGCGTCCTCCTGCATCTCGTCGATCTGCTCGTCGCTGAGCCCGGCCCCACCCTCGATGGTGATGGACTCGGCGTTGCCCGACCCCTGGTCTTCGGCTTCGACGTTGACGATGCCGTCGGCGTCGATCTCGAAGGTGACCTCGATCTGTGGCGTACCCGCGGGCGCCGGCGGGATGCCCGTGAGATGGAAGTCCCCCAGCAGCTCGTTCTCGCTGGCGATCTCGCGCTCGCCCTGGAACACTCGAATCTGGACGCTGGTCTGGTTGTCGGCGGCCGTCGTGAACACCTTCGACGCGGTCGTCGGGATCGCGGTGTTCTTCTCGATGAGCCGCTCGAAGAGCCCGCCTTTGACCTCGATGCCGAGGCTCAGCGGCGTCACGTCCACCAACACGATGTCGTCGACCTCCCCGGAGAGCACGCCACCCTGGACGGCCGCGCCGAGCGCCACCGCCTCGTCGGGGTTGACGTTCTTCTTCGGCTCCTGGCCGACGAGGTCCTCGACCTGCGCCTGGACCTGTGGCATTCTCGTGGACCCGCCGACGAGGATCACGTCGTCGATGTCGCTTTTCGAGAGGCCGGCGTCTTCGAGGGCCTGCTCCGTCGGGCCGACCGTGCGCTCGATGAGGTCCTCGGTGATGCTCTCGAAGGTCGCACGCGTGATGTCCTGTTCGAGGTGTACCGGCCCGGAGTCGGTCGCCGTGACGAACGGCAGGTTGACCGTCGTCTCCTTCCGGCTCGACAGCTCGATTTTGGCTTCCTCGGCGGCCTCCGTGAGTCGCTGGAGCGCCTGGCGGTCCTCCCGCAGGTCGATCCCGTGCTCGTTCTCGAAGTTGTCCGCGAGGTGGTCGATGATGGCGTGGTCCCAGTCGTCGCCACCGAGGTCGTTGTCCCCGTTCGTGGCTGCGACCTCGTAGACGCCGCCGCCCAGGTCCAGGATCGACACGTCGAACGTCCCGCCACCGAGGTCGTAGACCAACACGGTCTGGTCGCGGTCCTCGTCGAGGCCGTACGCCATCGACGCGGCCGTCGGCTCGTTGACGATGCGCTCGACGTCGAAGCCCGCGATCTCGCCGGCGTCCTTGGTCGCCTGGCGCTGGCGGTCGTTGAAGTACGCCGGCACCGTGATGACGGCTTTCTCGACGTCCTGGCCGAGATACTCCTCGGCGTCGCGTTTGATCTTCTGGAGGATGCGCGCCGAGATCTCCTCGGGCGTGTACTCGTCGTCGCCGAGGGCAACCGTGTAGTCCTCCTCGCCCATGTGGCGCTTGATCGACGCGATGGTCTGATCGGGATTCTGTACCGCCTGGTTTTTCGCGGGTTTGCCGACCAGCAACTCGCCGTCGTCGTGGGCGACGATCGACGGCGTGGTGCGGTCGCCTTCTTCGTTCGTGATGATTTCGGGGTCGCTGCCTTCCATCACAGCGAACGCGCTGTTCGTGGTGCCGAGGTCGACTCCCAGAATCTTCTCGCTCGCCATGTTACCCGACAGTACGGAGCGTTTTCTGTTTAAGCCTTGCTAGTGCGACCGACGCCGAGAACAGGCCATCCCGTCGCTGTTGCCTGGTTTTGGCTCCCGACCGCGATCCCGGGGGTCGGTTTCGCGCCCGCCCACCCGGCGGCCACCACGGCACCATTATGTGGATGCCCCGGCCACCGCCGCGGGGCCACCGCGCAGCGCCGCGATCACGTCATCGAGCACGGCCGCCCGCCCGGTCGAGGAGAAGAACTCGTGGCCGCCGTCGTACACCCGGAGGTTCGCCGCCGGGGTCCGCTCGCCGATCGCGGCCACGGACACGATGGCATCCGTCAGCGAGCAGAACACGGTGCTGTCCGGCCTGAACGCCGGCAGCGACGCCTGCGCGCGCCGCACCTCCCGGACGAACGTCGGGGATAACCGGGTCGTCTCCCGGGGCGTCGGCTCGCTGATGTCGCCGACCGACCCGGCGGCCGGCACCAACGGGCGGCTCATCGGTAGCGCCGCCAGCGCCCGGAACACCGCCGACTGCACGCCCTCCCGGACGCCCCACCACGGGCTGAGATACACCCGACGCACGTCCCAGTCGAGGGTCGCGGTCACCAGCCCGCCCAGGCTGTGGGCCACCACCGCGTCGAACGTCCGGTCCGCCACGTACGACGCCAACGGCCGCATGTACGCGCGCTCGAACGACGACGCGTTGGTCGGGAGCGTCGCCGCATGCACCTCCCAGCCAGCGGCCACGAGCCCGTCGATCAACCACGCAACGTTCGCCTGACCGGGGTGGTTGCCCCACCCCAACACGACCAACACCGGCTCCCGGTCGTCGCCGTCGCCGTGCACGGAGATCTCCATGCGTTCCGCCACGAGCCCGGGCCGCAAAACAGTGTCCGCTTACTCCTCGCTGACCGTGACCTGGGCGGCGCGCACAACCCGCCCGGACATCTCGTACCCCGGCCGGTACACGTCCACGATGGTGCCCGCCGGCTGGTCGCTGTCCACCCGCATCATCACCTCGTGGCGGGCCGCGTCCACGCTGTCGCCGGGCTCCGGCCGGATCTCGGTCACGCCCTCGGTCTCCAGCACGCGGTCGAACTCGTCGCGGGTCAGCTCCACACCCTCGCGGATGCCGTCCTCGTCGCTCTCGGACTCCTCCTGATCGAGCGCCCGGTCGAGGTTGTCACGAACGTCAAGCAGCCGCTCCACGAGGTCCTCGGTGGCGCGCTCCCGGATCTCCTCCTGCTTGCGCTTCGCGCGCTCCTTGTAGTTCTTAAAGTCCGCCTGCTTCGTCTGCACGCGCTCCGTGAGGTCCGCGACCTCGTCCTCGGCGTCGGCCAACTCGTCGGTCAGCGTCTCCACGCGCGCCTCCAACGCCGCAACGTCGTCGGCGAGCGCGTCGGCGTTGTCGGCGTCCAGCGCCCGCACGCGCTCGCTGAGCGCGCTGGTGCCGTCGTCGCCCGCCTGTTCGCCGTCGTCGCCGCCCGCGTCGTCTCCCTCCGGGGCGTCCGTGTCCGCCGCATCGGCGGCGTGCTCGGCGTGATCGCTCATACCCCTCAGAGGGAGCCCCGCCGGTTTACGGATTTCGGGATGCGTCAGCACGGCCGCCCCTGGGCGGGCGCTGTATCACGCGTCGGTCTCGGTGGGCTCGCCTTCCCGGAGGTCAACCGACGGCGACACCGACTCCGAGAGCTCCCCGTAGGTCACGTTGTACGCGAACGCGACGGTCGTCGTGGCGTGCGCCGGCACCGAGACGCCGGTCGTTCGCGTCCGTTCGGCCCCGTTCAACTCCGTGTTCACGTACAGCTGCCCGTTCCCCGACCGGTCGCTGGGGTTCGACACTGTCACCCGATACACCAGCGTGTCGTTCTCGCCGCGCTCGAAGCTCCGCCCGGTCACAGCCAACACCGACTCCTCCTGGCCGTCCCCGAGACACCCCGCACCCACCGACAGGGACACACACGCTGTGAGTCCAGCGACCGCCCGCCCCAGCAGCGTCCGCCGATCCATACCCGGTGATGCCACGCGCACTGCAAGAACCTTCTGCCATCCGCCGGGGCACTCAGAACTCGCGGCGCCGCCCCTTCGGCACCATCGACTGCAGCGTGCCGTACGTGTACAGCCCGACGCCGATGGGCTCCAGGCGGCCGGTGAGCTCGTGGGCGGCGATCACGTACCCCCAGTCGCCGTCCCACGCGATCTCCTGCTCCTCGCCGGCGAGGAACGCGGCGGCCTGATCGCGCTCGTCCAGCCGCAACACGTTGCGCGTCGCCTCGCGGCCGAACCGCTGGGCGGCGATCGTCGTCGGCTTCCAGTGCTCTTGGCGCGTCCGGAGGACGGTCAACCCGAGCGCCTCCACGGGCACGGGTGCCCCCGGATCGAACGGCAGCGCCCACACCTTCCCCGCGCCTTTCTCCCAGAGCGTGTACGACTCGAAGATCGTCCGCGGCACCCCGAAGCGGTCGGTCCACCAGTCCACGACCGCCGCCCGAGTGGGGCGGCCCGCCACGCTGCGCTCGGCGTCCGTTGCGGGCAGCCGGCCGAACGTCTGGCTGTCGTTGTCGGTCATGCCGTCACCTCCAGCTTCGCGGCGAAGAACCCGCCGGTGTCGTTGTGATGGGGGTAGTATCGCTGCGCGCGCGCCAGGCTGTCGTCGTACGACGCGTCGCCCCACTCGGTCAGACCCGGCGCCGACGCCAGCCCCACGTCGAACTCGACCAGGCGGCTGTCGGTGCGGCCAAGCACCTCGTCCACCACAGCCTCGTTCTCCTCGGGGGCGAACGTGCACGTCGAGTACACCACGGTACCGCCGGGCCGCGTGAGCGCGACGGCGCGCGCCAGGATGTCCGCCTGCAGCCGGCCGAGACTCCGGCTCGCGGACGCCCCCGCGCCGTCCAGCGCGTCGGCGTTCTTCCGGATCGTGCCCTCACAGCTGCAGGGCGCGTCCACCAGCGCCGCGTCGACCGCCGCCACGTCGGGGAACGCATCGAGGGTCGCGCGCCGCGCGTCCGTGTTCGTCACCGCCGCCGACGTCACGCCCAGGCGGTCGCAGTTCCCGCGCAGCGCCGACAACCGCCCGAGGTTGTCGTCGTTGGCCACCACCAGGCCGTCGTCGTCGATCTCGGCGGCGATCTGTGCGGTCTTCCCCCCGGGGGCCGCACACGCGTCCCACACCACGTCGCCGGGCTCGGGGTCGAGCACGCGAGGCGGCACGCAGGACACCTCCTCCTGGCCGTGCACCCAGCCGTGGACGTACGGCCACGTGTTCCCCGGCTTGTTCGTGTCCACCTCCAGCACGCCCGGGTGCCACTCCCGGCGGTCCACTGCCACCCCCTCGGCAGCCAGCGCTTCGACGGCGCGGTCGGGGGTCACTGCCAGCGGGTTCACGCGAACGGTCGTCGGCAGCGGGCGCTCGCACGCCGCCAGGAACCCCTCGAAGTCGTCGATGATCGGCTCGTACCGCGACAGCGCGTCCATTGCTCGCGGGTAGGCGTGACGCCGGCTTGTGGCTTGCGCTCGCGTGGCGGTCGCCGCCCCCGGGTTTATGAGTCCCTCCCGCGAACCGCACGCCCATGGGAAGCGTAACCACGCACACGGCGTTCGACATCGAGGACCCCGTTCTCATCGAGGGGTTGCCCGGCGTCGGGCTCGTCGGGAAGATCGCCACCGACCACATCATCGACGTCTTCGATATGTCCTGCGTCGGAAGCGTGTCCTGTGCGGCGATCCCCCAGGTCACCGTCTACACCGAGGACAGCCACGCGGCCACCCCGCCGGTGCGGATCTACGCCGACGAGTCCCGGGGGCTGTTGGCGCTCCAGGGCGACGTTCCGATCTCCCGCAACAACGGCACCGAGTTCGCGGACTGCGTCACCGGCTGGATCGACCACCACGACGTCACGCCCGTCTACCTCAGCGGGCTGCCCAGCGACGACCACGAGCTCGGCGACCTCCCCACCGTGTTCGGGATCGGGTCCGGGGCGCTCCCGGAGCGCATCGCAGCGTTGGACATCGGAACGCCGCCCGAGCGCGGCGTCATCGGCGGGCCGACCGGCGCGCTCATGACCGCCGCCACCCAGCGCCAACTGGACGCCGCCGCCCTCGTGGTCGAATCGGATCCGCAGTTTCCCGACCCGGCGGGCGCACGCCGCCTCATCGATCACGCCATCGAACCGCTCGTGGAGGTCAGCGTGCCGACCGACGATCTCGTCGACCGCGCCGCGGACATTCGCTCGCAGAAAGAACAGCTCGCCGAACAGATGCAGCACGCCGACGAACACGAATCGACGCAGGCCAAACCCCTGCGGATGTTCCAGTAGCCCGGGGCAGTCAGTGATCGCCGACGGCGTCCGGCGTGGCGAACGTGAACGCGCTGAACCGCGCCAGCAACACGATGAGGCCCAGCGTGATGACGGCCGCGCCCAGCAGGAACGGCAGCGCCGCTCCGTAGTTCCCGCCGATGTAGCCCGCGACGATCGGCGCGAACGCGCCGCCGGTGAACCGCAGGCTGTTGTACGCGCCCGAGGCGGACGGCCGGCTGTGCGTGGAGATCCCCATTGCGAGCGTCGACAGGTTCGCGTTCAGGAGCCCACACGCGAGGCCGGCGGTGACCACGAGCCCGGCCAACACCATCGGGGAACTGACCAGCCACATCAGGCACAGCAGCGCCGCGAAGGCGGTCAGCGCCGCGCTAGCCACTTCCGGCGTTCCGAACCGCGCGTTCAGCCGCGGCGCGAGGACCGCGGACCCCACGATCACGAGCAGTCCCCACGCGAAGAACACCAGCCCGATCTGCATCGTTGTGAACCCCTCAAGCACCAGCGGCGTGTACGCCAGCACGGTGAAAAACCCGTAGGTGTAGAGCATGCCGACGATCGCGTTCGTTCGCACGCCGGTGTGACGGAACGTCCCGATGAGCGCGCGCACGCCCTCGCGGCCCTCCGTGTCCGGTTCCGTGACGGTGGTGGCGACGAAGACGAACCCGAGCAGCATCAGGACGCTCGTCCCGGCGAACGGGAGCCGCCAGGACTGCGCGCCCAGGAACCCGCCCAGGAGCGGCCCACAGGCGATCCCGAAGCCGAGGGCGGCCTCGTACAGGGTGATCGCGCGGCCGCTGTTCCCGGCTGAGACGCCCACGATGATGGCGAGCGCGGTGGTGGTGAACAGGGCGTTGCCCAGCCCCCAGAAGCCACGCAGCACGGCCATCGACTCCACCGAGGAGACGAGCGCACAGCCGCCGGCGAACACGGCGACGATCCCGATGCCGACGAGCATCGTGTTCTTGCTGCCGATGCGCGTGGCCAGCGTGCCCGCCACGAGGTTCGCGAGCCCGGTCACCAGCAGATAGCTCGTGAACAGGAACATCACCATGAAGTGGTCGGCGCCCAGCTCCTTCGCGATACTTGGCAGAATCGGGTCGACAACACCGATGCCGAGAAAGGCGATGAACGTTGCAAGCGCGGTCGCAAGAACGGCCGGATGAAAGTCTCGAAAACCCATCCCATGTGGGGACGGACTCGGCCCCAATAAGCTCCCGGAAAGATTATACATGTGTGCTCGCGGTACCATGGCATACGTGTCGCATACGCTCTGAGAAGCCTACGAACGGGTAGGTTACTGTTTTGTTGGGAGCGCTATTCTCCGCTATTATTTTCGACATTCCCGGGCAGTGCTTGCACCGCCCGGGCGGTCGGTCGCCAACAGTTATCAGGGACCGCGCCCCCGTCTGTGGTATGACGGAGTTCTCCGACCGCGTGGCCCAGGTCTCGATCAGCGGCATCCGGGCGGTGTTCGAGGCGGCCGGCGAGGACGCCATCAACCTCGGCCTCGGCCAGCCCGACTTCCCCACGCCCGACCACGCCCGGCAGGCCGCGGTCGACGCCATCGAATCCGGCGCGGCCGACGGCTACACCTCCAACCGCGGGACGGCGGCGCTGGTCGACGCCATCGTCGAGAAGCACGCCCGCGACCAGGGCGTCGACGTCGCGCCGGCGGGCGTCATCGCGACGGCCGGCGGCAGCGAGGCGCTGCACCTCGCCATGGAAGCCCACGTCGACCCCGGGGACGAGGTGCTGTTCCCAGACCCCGGGTTCGTCTCCTACGACGCGCTCACACGCATGGCCGGCGGCAACCCCGTGGGATTGCCGCTGCGCGACGACCTCACGCTGGCCCCCGAGACCGTCGAGGACCACATCACCGACGACACGGCCGCGTTCGTCGTGAACTCGCCGGCAAACCCCACCGGTGCCGTGCAGTCGCCCGCCGACATGCGCGCGTTCGCGCGCATCGCCGACGAACACGACGTGCTCTGCATCAGCGACGAGGTCTACGAACACATCGTCTTCGAGGGCGAACACCGCTCCCCGATGGAGTTCGCCGACACCGACAACGTCGTCGTGGTGAACGCCTGCTCGAAGACGTACTCGATGACCGGCTGGCGGCTGGGCTGGGTCGCCGCCAGCGAGCGCCGCGCCGAGCGCATGCTTCGCGTCCACCAGTACGTCCAGGCGTGTGCCAGCGCCCCCGCCCAGTACGCCGCCGAAGCCGCGCTCTCGGGCCCCCAAGGCGTCGTCGACGAGATGGTGGCGGCCTTCGAGGCGCGCCGGGACGTCCTGCTGGACGGCCTCGAAGCCATGGGTCTCGACGTCCCGACTCCCGGGGGCGCGTTCTACGCGATGCCGACGGTGCCCGACGGCTGGATCGACGAGGTCGTCGACCGCGGCGTCGTCGTCGTCCCCGGGTCGGCGTTCGGCGACCACGGCGCGGGCACCGCCCGCATCTCGTACGCCACGGACATGGCGACGCTGCGGGACGCCATCGACGTGATGCGCGCGGCGACGGCTGCCGTCCAGTAACCCGCTCACGCCGCCGCCCCCCTACACCGCCGGCCTGAAGGCACCGCGCTTCCTCGCCACCACCATGACCGACTGGCAGGCCGACGACGTGGTCGCCGCGCAGTACGCCGACGGCGGACTGCTCGCCGCCCGACGCGCGCTCGACGCCCGCTTCGGTACCGGCGAGCGATCCCACTACGAGTGGCTGTTCGACCACCTCGATCTCGGCCCCGACGCCGCGGTGCTCTCGCTCGGCGCCGGCCACGGCGCGTTCTGGGGCGCGAACGCCGACCGCGTCCCCGACGGCTGGGACGTCACCGTCACCGACGCGTTCCAGGGCGTGACGGCTGACGCGATGGACGCGCTCGCGGACGCCCCACACGAGTTCACCTTCGACGTCGTGGACGCCCGCGACATCCCGTATCCCGCGGACACGTTCGACGCCGTCACCGCCCACCACGTGCTCGCGCACCTCGGCGACGCCGACCGCCGGCAGGCGCTCGCCGAGATCGCCCGCGTACTGACCCCGACGGGTGAACTGCACGCCGCGACCAGCGGCGACGACGCGCTCACCGAACTCTGGGCTGTCGCCCGCGACCACGGCGACGTGCCGGATGAGCGCCCGTTCACGCTTCAGAACGGCGCGGCGCAGCTCCGCGACCGCTTCGCCGCCGTCGAGCGGCGTCGTCTCGACGCCCCCCTCGTGGTCGACGCCCCCGAGCCGCTGGTCGCGTACGTGCTCTCGCTGCCGGGTTTCGACCCGGAAGCCGGGCCCGCGCTCGAACGGGCGTTCCGGGCGCGCTTCGTCGACGGCACTCTCACCGTGACCGGCGATCGCGGCGTGCTCATCGCGCGCCACCCGGACACGGCTTAGTTCGCCGTGGAGACGATCTTCACCACGTCACCCTCGCCGAGCTCGTCGTCCTCGCCGATCTCCCGGTTGGTCTTCGCGTTGACGGCGTGCAGGTAGCCGTCGCCGATGTCCGAGTGCACGGCGTACGCCAAGTCAACGGGCGTCGACCCCGCGTCAAGCAGGACGGCGTCGGGGAGGACGGTGCCCGTGGCGTCGGTCCACTTCGACTGGTCCTGGACGGGGAACGCTGTCACCATCTCCAGCAGGTCGTAGACGGCGTAATCGAGCGCACGCTGCATGCCCGTGCCGCCGTACTCCTGCATCGTCTCCCGGAGGGCTTCGAGGGCTTCCCGCTGGTCGTCGCCCACGTCGCCCGTGATGTCGAAGTCCTCGTCGCCGGGGTCGTAGTCCAGGAAGCCCGCGTCGGCACCGCGCCGCACCGCGAGTTCGCCCTGCGCCGTCGCGGGAATCACGGGCTTGTCGAGGTCGAGCAGCCGTTGGACGTTCTCTTCGGGTGCCACGTCGACTTTGTTCGCGACGACGACGATGGGCTTCGTGCGCTCGCGGACACCGCGGGCCAGCGCCTCGCGGTCCTCGCCGCTCCACTGGATGGGGTCATCGGGATAGTCGAACTCCCGAAGGACCGCCGCGACCTGGTACTCGCTCGCGCCGAAGCCGGTCATCATCTCCGTGATGGCCGTCTCGATGTCGAACCCCGGCGACCGGGACGCCCGCTCGACGCTCTCCCAGTTGTCCTCGACGATGCCCGCGAGCCACAGATCCATCTCCTCTTCGACGAAGTCGATGTCCTCGACTGGGTCGTGGTCCCCGATCTCGACCGGCTCGCCCTCCTCGTTCGTCGCGCCCGAGGCGTCGACGACGTTCACGATGACGTCGGCGTTCGACAGCTCGTCGAGGAACTGGTTGCCGAGCCCACGGCCCTCGTGGGCGCCCGGCACCAACCCCGCCACGTCCAGCAGCTCCACCGGCACGTAGCGCTTCCCGTCGTGGCAGTGTTCGTGGCCGCAGCGCTCCTCGCGGGTCAGGCACGGACACGCCGTCCGCACGTGGGTCACGCCCCGGTTCGCGTCGATGGTGGTGAACGGGTAGTTCGCCACGTCCACCTCCGACCGCGTCGCCGCCGTGTAGAACGTCGACTTGCCGGCGTTCGGCTTCCCGGCAAGCGCGATAGAGAGCATACCATCACCGTTGCTCCAGCGTCGGAAAGCGTTTTTCGGTTGGGGTCCCGCCGTCCGTCCACTGTATCGAATCCGACACGTCTTTGCACGGCGTTCGTCATGCTGTCGATATGTCTGCTGGCGAAATCACGCCGGTGACCGCGCTACGCATCTTCGGCGGCATCGCCCTCCTCGCCGGCAACGGCTTCTTCGTCGCGACCGAGTTCGCGCTCACTCGCGTCCGACAGTTCGACGAGTCGGCGTTCCAGGAGACGGCAGGGCTCCGCCGGGCGTGGGAGATGACCGACCGCCTCGAAATCTACCTGACAGGCTGCCAGCTCGGCATCACCGTCTGCTCGGTCGGGCTGGGCGTCGTCGCCGAGCCCGCGCTCGCAGTGTTGTTCACACCCGTTTTCGAGTTCGTGGGCTTCGGCGCGGGGTCCATCGCGACGCTCTCCGTGCTGGTGGCCCTCGCCGTCATGAACGTCGCCCACCTCGTGCTCGCCGAGCAGGCACCCACTTACCTCGGCGTCGAGCGCGCGAAGACGGTCGCGCACTACTGTGCCCCACTCCACTACTGGTGGACGCGGACCATGTCGCCCATCATTCGCGCCGGTGACCGCATCGCCAAGGCGATTCTCTCTCTCGTGGGCGTCGAGATGACGCGCTCGTGGACCGAAGAAGGCGCCGAGGACCCCATCGACGGCCGCTCCGACCTCCGGAGCCGGATGGGCGACCTGCTCAGTGGAACGGGGGTTCCCGACGAGCGCCGCGAGGAAGTCATCGGCGCGCTCGACATCGACCGCATCCCCGTCGGCGACGAAGCCGTTCCGGTCGACGAGGTCGTCGCCGTCTCCACGACCGACGACCTGGAGACGAACCTCGACCGGATGGCCGACAGCCCCCACGTCCGGTACCCGCTGGTCGGCGAATCGATGGATGACTTTCGGGGTGTCGTTTACCTCCCCGAGGCCTTCCGGGACCTCGACGACCTCCGGGACGGCACGCTCGCCCTCGAAGACGTCGCGCACCCGCCGCTGGTCTTCGACGCCGACATGTCCGTCAGCGACGCCATCGACCGCTTCCAGGCCGAACGCCAGGAACTCGCGTTCGTCACCGACGCCGACACGGGCGGCGTCGTTGGCATGGTCACGATTACGGACGTGCTGGAAGCGATCACCGGCGAGGTCGAAGACCCCTACGACGAGGCGGCCGAGAAGTCACAGTCCTAATCCAGCCGGGCGGCAGCGCTCCCGACGGCCACAGTGAGGAAGTAGACGCCGACGAACACGAGCGCGCTGTCCCACAGCAGACTCGGAACGCCGTACCCGGCGTATGCGGGGGTCGGCTCGCCGAGCATCCACCAGACGCCGTGAACTCCGGTGAGCAACGCGAGTACGCCGAGCCACGCGAGCACCGCCGAGGGGAGCAGGCGGACGCCCAGCCACGGCGGCCCGTGGTCACCGTTCAACGACTGGTCCGTCGCACCGTCATCGTCGGGGGAGGGTATCACTGCTGGATGGTCGCGGATCAATCAAGAAACCTGATGGTCCGGGCGCGTCACTCGGCGTCCCGGTCGGCAACACTTCCAACCCGCATCTCGCCGCGAGCGCGGATGACGCCGTCGACGTCCGCCGCCTCGTCGATGGTGACGTCGTGGCCGGAGACGTCGCCGAGGACGACCGCGTCCCCCTGGACGTGGACGCTCCCGTTCCGGGTGGTCACGTCGCCGTGGATCTTCGTGCCCGCGCCAACCGTCACGTCGTTCTGGGCGCGCAGGCTCCCGAAGACGTTGTTCCCGCGCCCGACGTCGATCTCGGTCGCCCGGATGTTGCCGTGCAGCCGGCAGTCGTCCCCGATGGTCGCCGGCGTGGAGACACGCCAGGCGTCGTCGGAGACGCTGGCCGACTGTGGGATCGTGAGGGGGCCGCGGTCGCTGTCGGCCGCCAGCTCCTCGACGAGTTCCTGGGCGTCCTCCGCCTCGCCGAGCCGGAGGAGGTGCGTGAGGTACATGACGAAGAACGTGAGGGTGGGCATCGGGTTCCGGATGACGATCCAGCCCGACGCCTCGAACCCCTCCTCGATGTCGACGTCGTCGCCGATGTCGAGGTCGCCACCGACGACCAGCCGCTCCGTGATGTGGGTGCGTTCACCCACGTAGGCGTCGCCTTCAACGAGCACGTTGCCGGTGACCTCACACCACATGTCCAGCCGGCAGTCGCCCGCCGCCTCGATGTCGCCGTCGACGGACACCCGTTCGCCTGCAACGACGTTGTGGCCCCGCACCCCGAGCCGGAGCTGCGACTGCGCCCCGATCAGCACGTCACTGTCGGCGACCACGTCGTGCTCCTTGACCGTGGTGCCGTCCGGGATGTGTAACTGGTCGATCGGGGTCGGGCCGAGCACACCGCAGTCCAGTCGTCGCATCGGCATAAACCCCGCGAGACCGTCGGACGACCGTCAGACGACGGGGTTTAGTCTCTGCACACGTACCATCAGTCATGACCTCCCTCTCCGTTGCAGACGACGGCGTCGACGTGGTGTACGAGGGCACCGAGTTCCGCCTGGAGAAACCCCTCATCGAGGACGCCACGCAGTCCGACTACCACGACGTCACCGACCACGACCTGCTCAAGCTCGTCGAACCGAACCCGACGCTGTCCGGTGAGCCGCGCCGGATCGGTGACATCCTCGACTGACCGGCGCGGTGATGACAACGCTTAGGACGTGGCACCGCGACGTGTCGGTATGAGCGACGCGCTCGATGCGTTCGATCACGACGCGTGGCGGACAGCGCTCGGGACGGCTGTCAGCTACGCGCTTGTTCTGGTGGTGATGACGGCAGTGCTGTTCGGCGTGCCGTACCTGGCGTTCACAGCGCTGTAACGCGCCGGGATCGCTGAAAAACGGCCCCCGAATCGCCGGCCGACTACGCGAACGTCCGGGAGACGTCCGTGGCGGCGGCGGGCTCGGAGTCCTGATCGAGTTTCTCGCGTGCCGACTGGAAGTCCTGCATCCGGACCTCCGTGCGGTCGTCGCGGATGGCGAACATCCCGGCTTCCGTACAGATCGCTTTCACGTCCGCACCGGAGAGATCCCCGGTGTCGGCGGCGAGCTCGCCGAAGTCGACGCTGTCGGCGACGTTCATCGCCCGCGTGTGGATGCGGAAGATCTTCTCGCGGCCGCCCACGTTCGGGTGGGGGACCTCGATGAGGCGGTCGAAGCGGCCGGGCCGCAGGATCGCGCGGTCGAGCATGTCGAAGCGGTTGGTGGCGGCGATGATGCGGATGTCGCCGCGCTCGTCGAAGCCGTCCATCTCCGAGAGCAACTGCATCATCGTGCGCTGGACCTCGGCGTCCCCGCTGGTCTTCGAGTCCGTGCGCTTCGAGGCGATGGCGTCGATCTCGTCGATGAACACGACGGCGGGCTCGTGGTCGCGGGCGACCTGGAAGAGATCGCGCACGAGCTTCGCGCCCTCGCCGATGAACTTGTGCACGAGCTCGCTGCCGGCCATCTTGATGAAGCTGGCGTCCGTCTGGCTGGCGACGGCCTTCGCCATCAGCGTCTTGCCCGTGCCGGGCGGCCCGTGCAACAACACGCCGCTCGGCGGGTTGATGCCCACGGTCTCGAACAGGCCGGGGTCTTTCATCGGAAGCTCGACTGTCTCCCGGACTTCCCGGAGCTGGTCGTCGAGGCCGCCGATGTCCTCGTAGCCCACGTCGGGGGAGTCATCGACTTCCATGACACGAGCCCGCACGTCTGCCTCGTCGTCCAGTTGGCGGACGACGGACAGCGAGTTGTTGACCGCGACCCGCGAGCCCGGTTCGAGGGTGGCACGCAGCTCGTCCGTGACCTCAGTGAGCGCTTCCTGGTTGTTGCCGTGCTGTTTGATCACGGCCCCCTCGTCGGTGAGCTCCTGGACAGTCGCGATGAACAGCGGCGACTGCTTGAGCTTCTTGTTCTCGTGTGAGAGGCGTTCGAGCTTCTGCTGGTATTTGTTGTTCTCTGCGTTGGCATCAAGCAGCCGGTCTCGCATCTCCTCGTTCTCCTCTTCGAGGGTAGAGAGTTGCTCCTCTAGCGCCTCCAGTTTGTCCTGTTGTGAGGCGCTGTCGTCGTAGGGGAGCTCCACGTCCTCGACGGTATCGGTCATCACCACTGAGTAGGGTGTTAGTTCATAAGAGGCTTCGGGTGACCCAACCTGTGTGGGGGTTCGAAACCGCACGCGCGAGACAGTCACAGCCGGTCGTTGGGGGTGAATCCATTCCCCGTGACCGACGCAGCCATCCCGCCGCTGAATTACCGTAGCGCATCAAATATAGCAAAAGAATTAATACAGCGCATTCGATACTGGTGGGTATGAGCGCTACCGAGACGGCGGACGCACTCGAATCCCTCCCGCCGAGCGCGAAGCTCGTCGCCAAGGTCCTCGAATACAACGACACCCTCTCACAGCGGGAGCTCGCAGAGAAGACGCTGCTCCCGGACCGCACCGTCAGATACGCGCTCACGCGCCTCGAAGATCACGACATCGTCTCCTCGCGGTTCTCGTTCACCGACGCCCGCAAACGCCTCTACACCTTGACCTGACACCGCCGCCACACACGCACCGAAGCTTTCTCCGCCCCGCCACCCCACGCCAGGTGTATGGCTCGCGTCATCCACACGGGGGACACCCACCTCGGATACCAACAGTACCACGCCCCCCAGCGGCGACAGGACTTCCTCGACGCCTTCGACGCCGTCATTACGGACGCCATCGACGAGGGCGTCGACGCCGTGGTGCACGCCGGCGACCTCTACCACGACCGCCAGCCCGGGCTCCGGGACATCCTGGACACGATCGCCCTGCTGCGCCCGCTCCAGGACGCCGACATCCCGTTTCTCGCTGTCGTCGGAAACCACGAAGGCACCCGCGACGCCCAGTGGCTGGATCTCTTCGAGACACTCGGCCTCGCCGAGCGCCTCGACGACTCGCCACGCGTGGTCGCGGATACCGCCTTCTACGGCCTCGACTACGTCCCCCAGTCCAAGCGCGACGACCACGACTACACCGTCGCCGACCACGACGCCGACCACGCCGCGCTCGTCTCCCACGGTCTGTTCACGCCGTTCCCGTACGCCAACTGGGACCTGGACGCGGTGCTGGCCGACGCCACGGTGGAGTTCGACGCCGTCCTGCTGGGCGACAACCACACCCCGGACACCGCGCAACTCGGGGACACGTGGGTGACGTACTGTGGCTCCACGGAGCGCGCCAGCGCCAGCGAACGCGACCCCCGGGGCTACAACATCGTCTCGTTCAGCAGCGACGCCACCACCGACGTTGCCATCTCTCGGAAGTCGCTCAACACCCGCGAGTTCGTGTTCGTGGACGCCGACCTCGGCCCCACGGACGGCACGGCGTTCATCCAGGAGCGGCTGCGCGAGCGCGCCCTCGACGACGCCGTCGTGGTCGTCACGATCACGGGCGACGGCGACACGGTCACGCCCGCCGAGATCGAGCGCTTCGGCGACGATCGTGGCGCACTCCTCACGCGCGTCAACGACCGCCGGGAGTTCGACACCGGCGACGACGCCCCCGACGTGGACGTGTCGTTCGCCGACCCCGACGACGCCGTCGAGCAGCGCGTCCGCGATCTGGGGCTGGACGAGCCGGCTCGCGATGTCGACCGGATCGTGCGTGACGACACGCTGGCCGACGCAGCCGTCCGAGAGCGCGTGATACAGCGCGCAGAGGCCGTGCTGGACGACGACGCCGACGCGGCGGACGACGACGGCCGGCCCACCACCGTGGAGGAGTTCCAATGAGGTTCACGCGCCTCTCCCTGTCGAACTTCAAATGCTACGCGGACGCCGCCGTCTCCCTGGACCCCGGCGTGACCGTCATCCACGGGCTGAACGGCAGCGGCAAGTCCAGCCTGCTCGACGCCTGCTTTTTCGCGCTGTACGGCACCACCGCCCTCGACACGACCCTCGCTGACGCCGTGACGATCGGCGCGGAGACGGCCGAGATCGACCTCCACTTCGAGCACGCCGGCGGCGACTACCACGTCCACCGCCGGATCCGTGCGTCCGGCGGGCGCGCCCAGACCGCCGCCTGTGTGCTGGAGACTCCGACCGACCGGATCGACGGCGTCACCGACGTCGAAGCCCACATCTCGGGGCTGTTGCGCATGGACGCCGAGGCGTTCGTGAACTGCGCGTACGTCCGCCAGGGCGAGGTGAACAAGCTCATCAACGCCGCCCCGAGCACGCGCCAGGACATGATCGACGCGCTCCTCCAGTTGGGGAAACTCGAGGAGTACCGCCAGCGCGCCGGCGACGCCCGCCTCGGCGTCGAGGACGTCAAGAGCAACGTCGAGGGGCAACTCGACAGGCTCGCCGACCAGATCGCTGACAAGGAGGCCGCCGACCCCCACGACCGGCTGGCGAGCCACAACACCGCGCTCGCCGAGGTCACCGCCGACATCGAGCATTTCGAGGCCGAACGCGAGCAGGCCAGGCAGACCCGCGACGACGCCGCGGACGTCCTGGAGCGCTACGAGGAGTCACGCACGGCGCTCGCGGACGTCGAGGAGACGATCGCCGACGTCCGCGAGGCCGTCGCCGAGGCCGAACGCGAACGGGAGACGCTCGCCGACCGCGTCAGCGACCACCGCGAGCGCGCCAGCGATCTCGACGACGAGGCAGCGGCGCTCGCGGCCGATCTCGGGCTCGACGATCCGGACGCCGAGGACGCCAGCGCGGAGCGCGACGCCGTTGCCGACCAGCGGGAGGCGGTCGCCGAACGGGTGCGCGAGGTCGCACCGGCTGTCTCCCGGCTCACCGAGCAGGCCGACAGCGCCGCCGACGACGCCGCCACCCTCGACGAGCGCGCCGAGACGCTGCGCGAAGAGGCCGCAGCCCTCGACGCCGAGGCCGACGACGCAGCGGCGAAACGCGACGACGCCGCCGCCCGCATCGAGGCGTTGGACGCCGACATCGAGGCGGCGATGGCGGCTTTCGACGACGCGCCGGTCGCGTTCGGGGCCGCCGAGGCGTTCCTCGACGACGCGACGGCCGAACGCGACGAACTGCGCGAGCGGGTGGCGACGCTCCGCGCCGACCGGCAGTCCGCTGCCGACCGCGTCGCCGAGGCTGAGGCGCTGCTCGACGAGGGGAAATGCCCCGAATGCGGACAGCCGGTCGAGGGGGCACCCCACGTCGAGCGTGTCACCGACGACCGCGAGCGCGTCGCCGAGCTCGACGCCGAGTTGGCGGACGTCGAGGACGAACTCGACGCGGTGGCCCAGCGCGTCGACCGCGGCGAATCACTGGTGGCCGCCGAAGACCGGGTCGACGACCTCGAACAACAACGCGAGCGCGCCGTCGAGCGCCGCGACGAGCAGGCCGACATCGCGGACGCGAAACGCGACCAGGCCGCCGAAAAGCGCGACCGCGCCGCGGACCTCGACGCCGAGGCCGAGGACGCCCGTGCGGACGCCGCGGCCAAGCGTGATGCGGCCGACGAGAAGCGCGAGACGCTGGCGGCGCTGAACGCCGACCAGACCGCCCTCAAGGAGCGACTGGACGCGCTTGCGGATCTCGTCGACCGCCTCGAAGCGGCCGCCGACGCCCGCGAAGCCGCCCAGCGGCTGGCCGAGAAGCGCGCGGCACTGGCCGCCCAGAACGAGCAGCGCCGGGACCGCCTCTCGGAGCTGCGCGAGCGCAAGCGCACGCTGGACAGTGAGTTCGATGCGGACCGCATCGAGACAGCGCGCGCCGACAAGGACCGCGCCGAGGACTACCTCGAACAGGTCGAACCGAAACTCCAGGCGCTGCGCGAGGACCGCGACGACCTCCAGGCGAAGATCGGCGCTGCGGAGAACGCCATCGCGGAGCTGGAGTCGCTGCGCGAGGAGCACGAGCGCGTGCAGTCACGCCACCAGGACCTCCAGGCGGTCCACGACGAGGTGACCGCGCTCGAGACGATGTACGGGGAGTTGCGGGCGGAGCTGCGCCAACAGAACGTCTCGAAGCTCGAACGCCTCTTGAACGAGACCTTCGAGTTGGTCTATCAGAACGACTCCTACGCCCGCATCGAGCTGTCCGGCGAGTACGAGCTCACCGTCTACCAGAAGGACGGCGAGCCCCTGGAGCCCGCGCAGCTCTCGGGGGGCGAGCGCGCGCTGTTCAACCTCAGCCTGCGCACTGCCGTCTACCGGCTGCTGGCTGAGGGGATCGAGGGCGACGCCCCCCTCCCGCCGCTGATCCTGGACGAACCGACTGTGTTCCTCGACTCCGGGCACGTCTCGCAGCTCGTGGAACTGGTGGAGTCGATGCGACGGCTCGGCGTCGAGCAGATCGTGGTCGTGAGCCACGACGACGAGCTGGTGGCGGCCGCTGACGACGTGGTGCGGGTCGCGAAAGACGCCACGTCGAACCGGTCCCGTGTGTCCACCCCCGAACACATATGATATCAGAGGGGTTCCCGAACCCTCTAATGGATCCAGGCCCAGGGCGTCCATATGCCAGAACCGGCGGACGCTTCTGCAAACGAAACCGAGTCGCGGACAGGTGAGCACGGCCGACACACGCCGGTGCACCGAATGCTGCAGCTCGGCGGCGTGCTGGCGGTGCTTGCGATCGTTCTCGGTGCTGTCGGGATAACCGCGTCAACCCCACTCCTGTGGGCGTTTGGCGTCGGCACGGCTGCCGTCTCCGTCTCCGTGCTCGCCGCAACCGGCTACCACCACAGCCGGCGCGGTCACTCCGCGTGACGGAGCGCGCCGATCCCCTCGCGGCCGGCCGCCGTGAGCTCGTAGGCGCGCTGACCGGCCACCGTCGTCTCCGCGAGCACACCGGCCGCCCGGAGCTCGGTGGTCGCACCGAGGAAATCGCTCTCGCAGACGCCCGCCGCCGCCAGTAGTTTCCGAACCGGGCGCGGGCCGTCGTCAGCCAGCGCCACCAGCAGTCCGAGCTGCCAGTCCGCGTGACACGCCTTCGCGACCCGGCGGCCGGCGTCCGGAACGCGGTCCGCGAGCGCCTCGAACACGGCGTCGTCACTCGTCGGTGTGAGTGTCTCGCTGGGCACCGTGGTCTCCTCGCCGGTCGTTGGGTCCCGTACCCTGCTCTGCTCGCCGTGGTCCGCGATGCGTATCCAGCGCCGCCCATCGGTGTCTCGAACCGTCTGCACACCCCACGGAAGGAGGGCGACGGCGTTAGTCCTTCCGTGTGTAGACGCGGTATTTGTATCCGCCGTAGACGGACAGGATCACGGCGGCGGCCAGCAGCGGGCCGCCGGTCCCCCAGTTGCCGTTGAACCACGCGATCATCGCCCCGACGCTGCCCGCCAACACTGCCGCGTTGAACACCAACACCAGCGACCAGAACTTCCGCTGGAGGGTTGGATCGGCCGCCGAGCCGTCCGGGATCTCGATGTCGGGGGCGAGGTCCTGTTCGGCCTCGGACTCCTCGTCGGCGAACGGAACGTCGTCGAGCACGCCACACACTGTGGGTGGTGCGAGCAAAGCGTTATCGGTTCTACAGGGCGTCGCCGAGGCACACCGCGTGTGTGCCTTTGAGCCACGCGAGCGGATTCTCCGCGTCGTAGAGTACGACCCCCTCGTCGGCATCGTAGGCCTCGACGCTGTCGCGTGGGTCGTTGCCCTCGGGCAGCTGTGGGACGTCGTTGCGGTGATTCCGGTCGCCCGCTGCGTGGTCTGTCATCTCTGTCACCTCGGTCCGTGGTAGTGGACCACATGGGATAACTGTTTTCCCCCCGTCGGATTCTGCCGCTCCGAAGGGCGAGCTTTTAGGCCGGACGGACGAACCCGAACCCAATGGGAAACACCGAGCTCTCCGAGTTCATGCACGAGAGCGACGGGGCAGACGACCCCGGGGAGGACGCGATCCAGGAAGAAGCCGCGGTCGTCGCCGGCGACGCCGACCCCGTCGTCAACGAGGTGCTGACGGCGGAAGCGGACGCGCTGCCCGACGCCACCGGCGAGGTCGAACTGATGGTCACACAGGTCGATTACACGATCGAGGGCTCGGGCGACCGCGAGCGCCCCGTCCTCCACGTCTTCGGCCGCACGACCGACGACGAGGCCGAACACGTCCGCGTGCACGGCTTTCGGCCGTACTTCTACGCACCGACGGCCACGCTCTCCGAAGACGACCTCACCGACGACGTCATCACCGGCACCGAGGACGGCTACGAATCCATCCGGGGCGAAGCGCTGACGAAGATCTTCGGCCGGACGCCCCGCGACGTCGGGAACATCCGTGACGCGTTCGATCACTACGAGGCCGACATCCTGTTCCCGAACCGCCTGCTCATCGACAAGGACATCACCGACGGCGTCAGGGTGCCCGCCCGGCGCGCCGACGACGGCGCGCTCTACGTCCACCACGACGAAATCGCGGCCTGTGAGGTCGCCGCCGACCTGCGCGTGAACACCTTCGACATCGAAGTCAACGACCGCAACGGCTTCCCCGAGGACGGCGAGGAGCCCGTGGTCTGTCTGACCAGCCACGACTCCTACCGCGACGAATACGTCGCGTGGCTGTACGCCGCCCCGGACGCGACGGTCGACGCCCCCACAGCGGTCCCGGGCTACGACCCACTGACCGACGACGCCGACATCGACGTGCGCGTGTTCGACACCGAGGAAGCCATGCACGACGCGTTCCTCTCGTACATCGAGGACACCAACCCCGACGTGCTCACGGGCTGGAACTTCGACGACTTCGACGCCCCCTACCTCATCGACCGGCTGGACGAACTCGACCCACGAACCGACCACGACCTCGACTCCGACCGCCTCTCCCGCGTCAGCGAAGTCTGGACGTCCGGCTGGGGCGGCCCGAACGTGAAAGGACGGGTGGTCTTCGACCTGCTGTACGCCTACCAGCGCACGAAATACTCGGAGCTGGACTCCTACCGGCTGGACGCCGTCGGCGAACAGGAGCTGGGCGTCGGCAAAGAGCGCTACCCCGGGGATATCGGCGACCTCTGGGAGGACGACCCCGAGCGCCTCCTGGAGTACAACCTCCGGGACGTCGAGCTCTGCGTGGAAATCGACCGCAAGCAGTCCATCGTGGCGTTCTGGGACGAAGCCCGCAAGCTCGTGGGCTGCAAGCTGGAGGACGCCACGACCCCCGGGGACGCGGTGGACATGTACGTCCTGCACAAGGCGTTCGGGAACTTCGTGTTGCCGTCGAAAGGCCAACAGGACGCCGAGGAGTTCGAGGGCGGCGCGGTCTTCGACCCCATCACTGGCGTTCGGGAGAACGTCTCCGTGCTGGACCTGAAGAGCCTCTACCCGATGTCGATGGTGACCATCAACGCCAGCCCGGAGACCAAAGTCGACCCCGAGGAGTTCGACGGCGACACCTACCGGACGCCGACGGGCGTCCACTTCCGGAAGGAACCCGACGGCATCATCCGGGAGATGGTCGATGAACTCCTCACCGAGCGCGAGGAGAAGAAAGCACGCCGCGACGACCACGAGCCGGACAGCGAGGACTACGAGCGCTACGACCGCCAGCAGGCCGCCGTGAAGGTCATCATGAACAGCCTCTACGGCGTGTTCGGCTGGGACCGCTTCCGGCTCTACGACCGCGCGATGAGCGCGGGCGTTACCTCCACGAACCGCGAGGTCATCGACTTCACCGAGCAGGCCGCCGAGGAGTTCGGCTACGAGGTCGCGTACGGCGACACCGACAGCGTCATGCTCGAACTCGGCGACGACATGACGAAAGCGGAGGCCATCGCGGAGTCGTTCGACATCGAGGACCACATCAACGCCGCCTACGACGAGTTCGCCCGCGAGCAACTGCACGCCGACGACCACCGCTTCCAGATCGAGTTCGAGAAGCTCTACCGGCGGTTCTTCCAGGCCGGCAAGAAGAAGCGCTACGCCGGCCACATCGTCTGGAAGGAGGGCAAGGACGTCGACGACGTCGACATCACGGGCTTCGAGTACCAGCGCTCGGACATCGCGCCGATCACGAAGCGCGTCCAGAAGGAGGTCATCGACCTCGTGGTGCGGGAGGGCGACGTGGACGCCGTCGAGGAGTACGTCCACGGCGTCATCGAGGAGTTCCAGGAGGGGGATGCGGATCTGGACGACATCGGCATCCCGGGCGGCATCGGCAAACGACTGGACAACTACGAGACGGACACCGCCCAGGTGCGTGGTGCGAAGTACGCCAACCTGCTGTTGGGCACGAACTTCGACCGCGGGTCCAAGCCCAAGCGGCTCTACCTCGCGAAAGTGCATCCGGACTTCTGGGGTCACGTCGAAGACGAACAGGGCATCGACACGAGCACGAGCGACCGCTACCGCGAGTTCCGCCGGGATCCCGACGTGATCTGTTACGAGTACGCCGACCAGATCCCGGACACGTTCGTCGTCGACTACGACAAGATGCTCGATAAGACGCTCAAAGGCCCCATCGAGCGCATCCTCGAGGCGCTTGATCTCTCCTGGGACGAGGTGAAATCCGGCCAAACGCAGACCGGGCTGGGCCAGTTCACGTAGCCCGCTGGGCCCCAGCTAGAACTCCGAGAACTTGTCCTGGCGGTACATGTCGATCTCGCTCGCCACCGTGGGCGCACTCTGGGTCGCCGCGAACGCGATGGCGTCGGCGATGTCGGTCGGCCGGGACACCTCGGCTTCGTCGTAGGCCTCCTCGAAGGCGGTGCCGTCTTCGTCGTTGAACCGGGTTCGCACCTCCGTGGGGTTGACTACGGTGACACCCAGGCCGTCGTCGCCGTAGCGCGCCTCGACGCTGTGGGCGAACCCGCGCGTCCACCATTTGGTCGCGGCGTAGACGGGATTGCTGGGGCGGGGGTACTGCCCCGCGAAACTACCCAGGAAAACGATGGTGCCGTCGGCGTCGGTGAGGTGCGGGAGCGCCGCCCGGGTGGCGTAGAACATGCCGTCGCAGTTCACGGCCATCATCTGACGGTACTCGTCGTCGGTGAGGGCCGCGACGTCGTCGCCGCGCGCGAGCCCGGCGTTGTTGACGAGGAGATCCAGGCTGCCGTACTCCTCGACGGCCGTCTCGACGAGCGCGTCGACGGCCGCCCGGTCGGTGACGTCGGTGGGCACGGCGTGGGCGGCAGTGTCGTACGTTGCCGTGATCGTGTCCGCGATCTCGGTGAGCGTCTCTTCGCTGCGCGCGGCGAGCACGACCGTCGCGCCGTTCTCGGCGAGCGCGTGTGCGGTTGCTTCCCCGATGCCACTCGATGCGCCAGTGATGACGGCGACGTCGCCGTCGAGCGGAGCCGTTTCCATATGCGTTCATCCCGGGCGCGGGCCTTGACAGTTTCTCCCGCCAGGGTTCCTGCCGCATAGCAGCGTACGCCAACCCACACCGCTCCCGCAGTGATACCGCCCCCCATGTGGGCGGGCTCGCCAGGCGATCCCGGCGCGTGTGTCGGCTCCCGAGACACGCTGTAGACGACGCTGCGGTCAGCTCGCCGCACGACGCCGTTTTTAGTAAATCAAAAACTCTATTTTATGTTAGCAAAAGCAGTTACGGTGAACTCCGCAACTATTATGATGCTGACCCACTTCGTTTAGGATGACCTAATCAATGGCTACGCTTGAGCTCAAAGACGTACACGCCGAAGTCGCAGAGGACGGTGGGGAGAAAATTCTCGACGGTGTCGACCTCGAAATCCCGTCCGGCGAGATCCACGCCCTCATGGGTCCCAACGGCTCCGGGAAATCCACCACCGCAAAGATCATCGCCGGCCACCCGGCCTACGACGTCACCGACGGGGAAGTCCTGTTCACCATCGAAGACGACGACTTCGACGGTGCCGAAGAGCTCCCCGCCGACGACCGAACCTTCGATCTGCTCGGCCTGGAGCCGAACGAGCGCGCCGCGCTCGGTATCTTCCTTGCGTTCCAGTATCCCGCAGAGATCGAGGGCGTCACCCTCGTGAACTTCCTTCGCACAGCGCTCAACGCGAAGCTCGACGAGCGCGAGGAACTCCTCTTCGAGGATGACGACGAGGACGCCGATGACGCCGCCGACGATGACGAGGACGCCGGCTACGAGACCTCCCCCATGGAGGGGCCGGCCGACGACGGCGAGATCGGCGTCGCGGACTTCCAGGAGATCCTCTCGGAGAAAATGGAGACCCTGGACATGGACGAGAAGTTCGCCAACCGCTACCTGAACGCGGGCTTCTCCGGCGGCGAGAAAAAGCAAAACGAAGTCCTCCAGGCCGCCATCCTGGAGCCCTCGATCGCCGTGCTCGACGAGATCGACTCCGGGCTCGACATCGACCGTCTCCAGGACGTTTCGACGGGCATCAACGCGCTCCGCGACGAGCAGGACACCGGCATCCTCCAGATCACGCACTACCAGCGCATCCTCGATTACGTCGAGCCCGACCGCGTCCACATCATGCTCGACGGCGAAGTCGTCATGGAGGGTGACGCCGAGCTCGCCGAGAAGCTCGAAGACGAGGGGTACGACTGGGTTCGCGATCAGGTCTACGAGACCGCGTAACGCCGCCCAGACACGCAACGCAACCACACACACCACATGAGTTCCGAAGACATACAAGACACTGACACCGAGGCGCGCTTCGAGTTCAAAAAGGAGGAGAACTCCGCGTTCGAATCCGAGAAGGGCCTGACCGAGGAGACGATCCGCGTCATCTCCGAGGACAAAGACGAGCCCGACTGGATGCTCGACCGCCGCCTCCGTGCGCTCGAACAGTACACGAAGATGCCGATGCCGACCGACTGGCCCGGCCAGCCGGACCTCACCGAGCTCGACATCGAGGAGATCGTCCCGTACATCCGCCCGGACGTCGACAAGCGCTCGGGCGCCGACGAGTGGGAGGACCTCCCCGACGAGATCCAGGACACCTTCGAACAGCTGGGCATCCCCGAGGCGGAGCGCAACGCGCTCTCCGGCGTGGGCGCCCAGTACGAGTCCGAGGTCGTCTACCAGAACATGCAGGAGCGCTGGGAGGAGAAGGGCGTCGTCTTCTGCAACATGGACGAGGCCGTTCAGGAGTACCCCGAGCTGGTCAAAGAGCACTTCATGACGAGCTGCGTGCCGCCGAGCGACAACAAGTTCGCGGCGCTGCACGGCGCGGTGTGGTCCGGCGGCAGCTTCGTCTACGTGCCCGAGGACGTCACCGTGAACATGCCCGTGCAGGCGTACTTCCGCATGAACTCCGAGGGCATGGGCCAGTTCGAGCACACCCTCATCATCGCCGAGGAGGGCTCGGAAGTCCACTACATCGAGGGCTGCTCGGCGCCCAAGTACGGCAGCCACAACCTCCACTCCGGCGGCGTCGAAGTGTTCGTCGGCGAGGACGCCCACGTGCAGTATTCGACCGTGCAGAACTGGTCGAAGAACACGTTCAACCTCAACACCAAGCGCGCGGTCGTTGAGGGGAACGGCACGATGGAGTGGGTCTCCGGCAGCATGGGGTCGAAGGCCACGATGCTGTACCCGTCGACGATCCTCAAGGGTCGCGGCGCGACGGACAACCACATCACGATCGCGTTCGCCGGCGACGGCCAGGACATCGACACCGGCGCGAAAGTCTATCACAACGCCCCGGACACGAGCTCCACCATCGAATCGAAGTCCATCGCGAAAGACGGCGGCCGCACGAACTACCGCGGCCTCGTTCACATCGCCGACGGCGCCGAGGACTCGAAGACCAACGTCGAGTGTGACGCGCTGATGTTCGACAACGACTCCACCAGCGACACCATGCCGTACATGGAGATCAACGAGTCGAAAGTCGACGTGGCACACGAGGCGACCGTCGGGAAGATCGGCGACGAGGACGTCTTCTACCTCCAGAGCCGTGGTCTCGACGACGACGACGCAAAGCAGATGATCGTCTCCGGGTTCATCGAGCCGATCACCGAAGAACTGCCGATTGAGTACGCGGTCGAACTGAACCGCCTCATCGAGCTGGAGATGGAGGGTTCGCTCGGTTAATATGAGTACGCAGCTACACACTGATATCTCTGCAGAGACGGTCCGCCGGATCGCCGACGAGCGCGACGAGCCCGCGTGGCTCCGCGAA
Source organism: Halobacterium salinarum DSM 3754 (assembly GCF_008124605.1). Taxonomy (GTDB): domain Archaea; phylum Halobacteriota; class Halobacteria; order Halobacteriales; family Halobacteriaceae; genus Halobacterium; species Halobacterium salinarum. The sequence goes on along the minus strand of NZ_VRYN01000002.1, from coordinate 222,495 downwards.
ACGCGCCTCGATGCGCTTGAGGCGCTCGACGACCTCGCGTTCCCCAGCGTCATCGAGACGCCGGGCCGAAAGTGGACCACGCTCGAAGACCTCGATTTCGACGCGCTGGTCGATCCGCTCTCCCAGACCGAGGACAAAGACCAGGTCGGCGCGGAGAACGCTCGCGTGGAGTCGTTCCACGACGCGCTCCAGGACGACGACCTCGCCGACCGCGTCGAGGACGCGTTCGGCAGCGTCATCGACCCCCACCAGAACCGCCTGACGGCGCTGTCGACGGCGCTGTTCACGACCGGGACTGTGGTGTACGTGCCCGCGGGCGTCGACGCCGAGGACGTCACCATCCGCACCTCGATGAACTCGCGGTCGCTGTTCAACTACACGCTGGTCATCACCGAGGACAACGCGACGGCGACGATCCTGGAGCGCCAGGACACCGGCGACGACGTCGACGGCGAGCGCTACTACTCGGGGATCGTCGAAGTCGACGCCGGAGAGAACTCCTACGTGCAGTACGGGAGCCTCCAGGACTTCGACGAGCAGACGTACAACTACACGCTGAAACGCGGGCACGCCGACACGTACGCCACGGTCAACTGGATCGAGGGCAACATCGGCAGCCGGCTGACGAAGACCGGTGTTTCCACCGAACTGGCGGGCGACGCCAGTGAGACGAAGATCGTCGGCGCGTTCTTCGGCCACGACGACCAGCACTTCGACCTCGACGCGAAGGTCTGGCACCGTGCCGAGCACACCACCGCGGATCTCGTGACTCGCGGCGTCATCGACGACGACGCCCGCAGCGTCTACGAGGGCGTCCAGGACGTCGGCAGTGACGCCTGGGACACGTCGAGCTACCAGCGCGAGAACACGCTGATGCTGAGCGACGAGAGCGAGGCCGACGCCTCCCCGAAGCTCATCATCAACAACCACGACACCGAGGCCAGCCACTCCGCGACCGTCGGGCAGGTCGACCAGGAGACCCTGTTCTACATGCAGGACCGCGGCCTCACCGCTCAGCAAGCCACGGACATGCTTGTTGCGGGGTTCTTCGTGCCGGTACTCGAAGAGGTCGAAGTCCAGGAACTGCGCGAGGACCTGGAGACACGGATCGCCGAGCGGCTCGACTGACCCGCGCAGCGGTTCCCCACACCCCGTTGCCGGGGAATCCTCGCCTTTTAGGACGGTGAGGCCGTCGACTGTATCCATGCGCACCGTATCGTTCGCGAGGTGGCGGCGGCCGTGAGCTCGCTCGCTGCGAGCGTCGACTCCGACCGCCAACTGGCGCGGCTGCTACAGATCGGGGTCGTGCTCGAAGAGGTCGTGGAGGTCCGCGCGCATCGACATTACCAGTCGCTGCCGGCGGCCGACCGGGACGCCGACATCGAGGCGCTGTTGTCCGACGCCAGCGAGGAGTCCGCGGATCACCGCGCGCGCTTGGAGGACATCATCGAGTCGCTTGACGCCGACAGCATCCCGTTCGGGGAGGTCGAAGCGCTGGTTGCGGAGAGCTACGGGCAGACCGGGCCGGACGACTTCGACGGCGTGCTGTACGACCAGTTGCACGGCGAGGAAACCGCGTACAAGTTCTACGACGATCTGATCGCGGCGATCGAGGCCAGCGAGGCGGCGTTCGGCGTCGATCAGGACCGGCTGTTGGCGACGCTGCGGGAGATCCGGGCGGCCGAAGCCGACGGCGTCGAGTCGGTCACTGCGCTGATGGAGGCACACAGATGAGCACGGCCACTGTCGGCGCAGCGGTGCCGGCCGGTGTGGTCGCCGTTCGAGGTGATTGGACATGAACACTGCTGATCAGTACTTGAAGACGATCTTTCTCGTAGAGCAGTTAACCGACGGCCCCGCCGCGACCGGGGAGCTCGCCGACCGCCTCGGCGTCAGTCCGGCGAGCGTCAACGAGATGGTGGGGAAACTCGAAGACCGTGGTCTCGTGACACACGAGAAGTACAAGGGGGCGTCCGTGACCGAGGACGGCGCGGCGCGCGCCCGAGACGCCCTCCAGACGTACTGTATCCTCGAACGGTTCCTGGCGAACGTGCTCGGGGTGGAGTCGTTCCGCGACGAGGCCCGACAGCTGGAGCCGGTGATCGATGAGACGGTGGCCGAGCGCCTCGACATGATCATCGACCGCAAGTCCCAGTGTCCGGACTGCTTCGACGCCGGCGCTGACGCGTGTGGGTTCCTCGCCGAGCCGTCCGTCGAGGCCGACGACTGAGCGCCCCGCGGGGGTGCGGTTCGAAAAGCAATCTCTTTGTGTCTTGCATCGCTATCCGCGAGTGCAGTCCCGTGGTGTAGTGGCCAATCATATGGGCCTTTGGAGCCCACGACGGCGGTTCGAATCCGCCCGGGACTACTCACCGATCCGCAGTCCAGTGCTGTCGGGGGGTGGCCTGGTTTCTCAGCGAGTGATCGCGACAGCAAAAACAGTATGGGGGGTGTCGGCCGCCGGGACGGCTGTCAGGTTCGTGTTGCGCGGGCTTTCCGAACGTCGGCCCCGTCCCGAACCATGTCGGGGCATTCGGGGCAAACGCGCGGCCTGTCGACGCCTGGTGGTGTGAACACGCGTGCGTAGTCCGTGGTTACGAACGAGCCGCAGTTCTTGCATTCCGGCATCGTATTCGGAGCAATGATAGTACTCCATATATACTTTGTGTACATTTTTAGAGGATGAATAAAACGTATATTGGGAGCGACACCCCTACGTGTGGCTGTTCCGAACGGCCGGTATGAGCGAGCCACTCGAATCGCTTCCCGACCGGCCGCTGCGCCAACAGGAAGTAACGGCCCTGAACCACGCCGACGCGTTCTCGCTGGTGGTCCCCGTCGACCGCCAGCGTGCCGTCGAGGCCGACACCCGCGACCCGGTCGTGGTCACCGAGCACGTGATCCTCGGGACCGACGACTGGGTGACCGCTCTCACCTACGACTCGGGGTGGGTGACCGTCGAAACCGTCCCGATCGAGGACCCCGACAGCGAGCGCTTCGAGGCGATGCAGGAGTGTGAGGCTGCACTCACTGCACACCAGCAGTAGCTTCATGGGGTGTGGCGGTGACCTGGCACACGAAGCCGTTCGGCTTCGGTTCGTTATGAACATCGACCAATTCAACGCCGCGGACACCGCAAGCGACGACGCCCCGTTCGCGATCGAGAACAGTTACACCCTGGCAATCGATGTCGACGGCGACGTGATGGCGAAAGCCGGGGCGATGGTCGCGTACACGGGCGAGTTCTCGTTCACCGGGAAGCGGTCGGCGGAGGGCGGGCTCACGGGCATCATCAAGGAGGCCGCAACCGGTGAGGGCACCCCGATCATGCGTGCGGAGGGCACAGGCACCCTCTACCTCGCGGACGCACAGAAGAAAGTCCAGATCCTCGAGTTGGCCGCCGACGACCGGATCACGGTCAACGGCGAGGACGTACTCGCGTTCGAGTCCGAGCTGTCCTACGAGGTCACGACGATGGACAGCCTCGCCGGGTCGTTCGCCGGGGGGTTCACGAACGTCGCGATCAGCGGCCCCGGCTGTGTTGCGCTCACCACCCACGGCGATCCGCTGGTGGTAGCGCCGCCGGTGACGACCGACCCGAGTGCGACGGTCGCCTGGAGCGCCACCACGCCGAGCGTCGACGTGAACGCCAGCCTCTCGGACATGGTCGGCCAGGAGTCCGGGGAGCGCTTCCAAATGGAGTTCGACGACGCGGGCACTGACTCCGGCTTCGTGGTGGTGCAGCCCTACGAGGAGCACGTCTGACCCACGGCCACCGTGTGGGCGACAGTTCCGTCGCGCGCCACGGGTCGGGCTGCTTCTCGTGGCGTGGTGGCTGGCGGGTCGGCCGCCGAGTCGACGTCGCCCGCCGGGAGGGCTGCAAAAGGCCTAAGACTGGAACAAACCTGTATCCGAACAATGACACGGATGCACTGCTTGGTAACGGAGGTGAGACGGTGGGCGTCGAAATAAGGGAGTCGCCGGTCACGGACGCGCAGTTCGACAACATGGCCGCGTTCGTCCGGGATTACCTGGAGGCCAGCGTCGAAAACGAGACCGACGGCGGGCGGATGCGGTGGTACCCGTGGCACTCCGCGGAGTACCGGTTCACCCACATCATGAACGTCGTCGACATCGCCGAGCGCATCGCCGAGGCGACGAGCGCGAACGTCGATGTGGTTCGGGTCGCGGCGCTGTTCCACGACATCGCGAAGCTGGAGGCCGAACAGGACGCCCACGCCGAGGAGGGCGCGCGCATCGCGCGCAAATACCTCGAAACGCACGGCCAGTTCCCGCCGTCGTTCGTCGATCAGGTCGCGGAGGCGGTGTCACGGCACTCCTATCAGGGTGACCTCATGGACCTGCCACTGGAGGCGCGGTGTCTCGTGGAAGCCGACCTGCTGGACAAAGCCGGCGCGAACGGCGCCGCGCTGATGTTGCTCCGGATGGGGTACGAGGCGCGCACCCACGTCGACGCCGCGGAGATGATCCAGCGCGTGCTGGACCGCGGCGAGGACGCCGCCGAGCGCGTGGAGTCCGACGCCGCGTCGTCGATCGCACACAGGCGCTTGAAGCGCGTGCGGTGGCTCCACGACTGGCTGACTTCGGAGGTGCCGGCGATGAACGACACCGGATACTAACCGTCCCGGGACGCTGCCAGCGATCAGAGCAGCTGGCTGGCGAGCGCCACCAGTTCCTCCCAGACGGAGACGCCGACACTCACTTCTAGGAGCGTGTCCCCTGCGAAGAAGAAAAACAGCACTGCGGACACGAGGTGCGCCTTGCGCGCGTCGAACTTCCCGGAGAAGCGGTCGAAGAAGTACGCGTTCACCATGCTGACGGGAATGATCGCCAGCATTTCCCCCAGCCAGATCGCGGGCGTCGCGCCGTAGTCGCTTGCCAGTCCGATGGTGACCAGCTGTGTTTTGTCGCCGAACTCGCCGGCGAACATCATCGAGAAGATGGGGATGAAGCCGCCGAGCGCCGTGGTGAGGCGGTACCCGAACAGGGTCACGTCGTCGATGCTGGCCGCGACGCCCCCGCCGTCGCTTGACATGGGTTCGTCAGACCCGGTTCGTGCGGGCATCGACCGCAACAGCAGAATGCCGAACACGGCGAACAGGGCGGCGGTTGTCACGTCCAAGACGACACCGGGAATGAGGCGTTGGAGCCCCTCCCCGACGAGGATCTCGATCACGGTCCAGATGCCGAACGCGGAGCCGGCCGCTGCGACGACGATCCGCGGGTCGTATTCGGTGCTGAGGCTGGCGATGATGAACTGGACCTTTTCGCCCGGGAGCGCTGCGAGTTGCGTGACGAACGCGAGCGTCAGGACTTCCGTGAACGCGCTCACGCGTCGGTCACCTCGTCGGCCGCGGGTCTGACTTCGAGCGTTTCCGCGACGCGCTCGGGGAGGTGGACGGCTTCGCCGTCGATCTCGACGACGAACAGGCCGATGGGCGCGTGCTCGGTGACCGTGAGTTCAGTGCCGGGCTGCACGCCGGCGTCGGCGAGATATCGGAGCTCGTCGGTGTTGCGGTCGCTTGCGCGCGCCACCACGAGGGCGTCGCCTTCGGCGTGGTCGGCAAGCACCTCGGTGTCGGGGTGCTCGGGCGGTTCGAGGTCGGCGTTCGGGATGGGGTCGCCGTGGGGATCGACCGTCGGGTCGCCGAGTTTCTCCGCGAGTCGGTCCTCGAACTCCTCGCTGATGTGGTGTTCGAGGGCGTCGGCCTCGTCGTGGACTTCGTCCCAGTCGTAGTCCAGATGGGTCGCCAAAAACGATTCGAGCAGGCGGTGGTGGCGGATCACTTCCACGGCGACGGTTTCGCCGTCGGGCGTGAGCTCGACGCCCGCGTACTTCTCGCGCTCGATCAGGCCGCGGGATTCGAGCTTCTCGGCCATGCTGGTGACCGTGGGCGGCGTGACGTCCAGGTACTCCGCGATGGTGGACGTCGCGATCGGCGGTTCGTGTTCGCGTTCGAGGTTGTAGATCGATTTGAGGTAGTCTTCCATTACGTCAGAGAGCATGCCAACACCGTCGTTTAGATGCATCTAAATATATATTTGGCGATGCGGGTACCTTCGTTTTCCCGGCTGTCGTGAGCGGTGGCACTGCGACGAACCATTCACGCAGGCAAAAACGCACCACCACACGGCACCGGAAGACCCGGCAGCGCTACGCGGCCGGTTCCTCGGCGGTGCTCGCACGACGGTTCCGCACGAGCAGCGCCGCGAACACCACGAGCCCGATCGCCCGCAGTCCGAGATCCACCACGACACCCGTCTGTCCGCCCGCAACGCCCAGCAGGCCGAGCACGTCGTTGGCCGTGGTGACGATGAGCGTGGGTGCCATCAGAAACAGCGCGCTGCCCGCGTACGCCACGCGCTCGGCGCGCGCAACGTCGGTGTACACGTGCCCGATGACGGTCGCAGCCAGCGCCACGACACCCAGAACGACACCCGCAATGGGGAGCACCACCTCCGGAACCGAATACCCCACGTCGAGGAGGTCAGCCACGCCGACGACGCTGTACTGGTCGCCCGGCGGCAGCGACCCGGCGTTGCGCCGCAACAGCATGACCCCTGGCGTCACCACGAACGCGAACGGCACGATGGCCTTGTTCAGCGACAGCGAGAACGCCTCGACGCCGGTGTCGAACGGGTCCGATTTCGCCACCCCGGCGGCAGCGTACGCCGCCACCGCGACCGGCGGCGTGATGTCCGCGATGACGCCGAAATACAGGATGTACAGGTGCGCGGCGAGCTCCGGCACCCCGAACGGCAGCAACACCGGCACGAGCAACACGGAGAGGATGATGTACGTGACCGTCGTCGGCATCCCCATCCCGAGGATGATCGAGGAGATCGCCGTGATCGCGAGCACGACCACCAGCGAGCCCCCCGCGACGGCCTGAATCAGCGACACCAGGTTCGGCCCGAGCCCGGAGATGCTGATGACGCCCGGGATGACGCCGGCCGCGGCGACGGCGATCACGACCGGGACCGCGGTCCGGGCGCCGTCCTCCATCGACTTCAGGGTGAACACCCCGTACCGGAACAGCCCGTTGCCGGCAAGCGACGGGCGCCCCACCGCGGCGCTGACCGCGCCCGCGGTGTCGTCGACGGCGTCGTCGAAGCCCAGCAGGCTGGCGTCCGCCCGCGGCCGCAGCGCCATCGTTATCACGCCCGCCGCGATCGCCAGCCAGCCGAGTTCACCCAGCGTCGCGGCAACCGCTCCGCCCAGCGGCTGCGCGCCGGCACCACCACCGGTCAGCACCGCCACCAGTGAGCCGCCCCCCAGCCACTCCGCCAGCAGCGTGCCACCGGTCACCACCGTCAGCACGCCGCCCAGCAGGCCGCGGGTTTCGTCGCCGTACGCCGCCACCAGCGCCATCAGTGCGCCGATCGCGACGATCGTGAACCACGCCGAGCGCGCCACCGACAGCCGCTCGACGATCAGGTAGTACAACAACAACCCGATCGGGACGAGGTAGAACCAGCCGGTGCGGAGGTGCGACCGAAGCGACACCAGGTCATCGGTGCCGAGCCCGCCGATGTCCTCTTTGCCGGCCTCGAAATGCACCATCACCCACACGCCGAAGAAGAACACGAGTGCGGGGATGGTCGCGGCGACGATCACGTCCGCGAACGGCGTGCCGGTGTACTGCACGATGAGGAACGCCGCCGCCCCCATGACTGGGGGGAGGATCTGGCCGCCCGAGGACGCCGACGCCTCGACCGCGCCCGCGAACTCCGGGCGGTATCCCGAGCGCTTCATCAGCGGGATGGTGAACGCGCCCGTCGTCACCGTGTTCGCGATCGACGACCCCGAGATGGTGCCCATGAACCCGGACGCCAGGATGGAGGCCTTCGCGGGGCCGCCTTTCCGGGTTCCGGTCGCGCCGTAGGCCAGGTCGATGAACCACTGACCGGCGCCCGACATCTCCAGGAACGCACCGAACAGGATGAACACGTAGATGAACTGCACGGACACCGTGACCGGAATCCCGAACACGCCGTTCTCGGTGTTATACCAGAGGTTTTGGATGATCTCCGGCCACGCGAACGGCGGGATCGAGATGATCTGCAGGTACGCCACGTCCTGTGGAATGAGGTAGCCGAAACGGGCGTACGCGATGAACGCGGCGACGATGCACATCAGCCAGAGGCTGATCGCTCGTCGCGTGGCTTCGAGCACGAGCACCACGCCGACCGCGCCGAGCACGAGCGCGTAGGAGGTGTGGCCGAGCGGCCCCAGCAACGCCCCGGCAGGGTTCAGGACGGGGCTGAGCGCGTCGAACACCGGCCGGATCACGTCGAGGTAGCCGAGCCACACCGTCGGGAGCGGACGCCCAGCGGTCAGGCCCAGATACCGGAGCTCGCGGATCTCGGCGAAGTCCGTGATGAAGTACACCGCCGCCAGCGCCGACACCGCCGCGAACGCGATGTCGACCGGGGCCACGGCGTCGAGGTCGTCGTCGACGACCGCCCACGCCAGGCCCGCGCCGACAGCGTTGATCACGCGGGTCACCGGGTGCGACGAGCCCAGCCTGGCGGTGGCCGCCTCCGACAGCCGCTTGCACCGCCGCGCCACGGGCCCGTCACCGGTGCTCGCCGGATACAGCAGGAACGTCAACACGAGCGCGAACGCCACGTGCACGGCGTTGATCTGGAGCAATTGGAGTTTCGCCAGCGTGACCGACCCCACGATCGGGAGCGACACCGAGAGCACCGAACCCCGGGCCGCCAGCCACAACTGGAACACGGAGAACGCGATCCCGATCGCGGCGACCGCCAGCACGATCCGCCCGCTGAGGTCGCGTTTCCGCTCGATCTCTTGCAGTACTGAGTCCGCGTCCGGCGCGTCCGTCGTCGAGTGGTCGTTACTCATAGATGCTCTCGATCATCGTCGCAAGGAGTGTTCGATGGACAACATGAAGATCAACTGATTGTGCGTCGGTCACCGAGACGAGGTCGTAGCTTCGGTCGTCGACGTGCAGCGTGTGCCCGGCGATGCGTCCCGGTGACACCGTCAACACGGTGGCGGTGCGGTCCGGCGAGTAGACGAACGTCCCGTTCTCGATGGTGACGTTCGCGGCGCTGGGGAACCCCCAGCCGTACGACTCGAACTCCGCGCGCGTCATCTCCAGGGTCTCGCCGCGAACGGCGTAGGCCTCGTAGACGCGGGAGCGCTCGACGCTGTGTGTGTACTCCAGCGCCACCGTCGAGCCCTCGGAGACGGGCACCGTGAGATACCGCTGGTCGGTGTCGGTGTCGTCGGCGACCAGGACAGTTCCGGCCGGCACGACGGCAGCGATCACTGTCAGCACGGCCAGGACGCTGGCCGCCACGACGACGATACGAGTGCGGTTCATGAACTGATCTCTCTACGCATGTGGCTTGTGAAACACCCGCGTGTGGGGTGTGGAGGCGGCGTTACGACTCGAAGTAGGCGGCCGCGCCAGGGTGGAGGTCGATGGACATCCCGTCCTGGGCCGACGCCGTGTCGATGAAGTCGGGTTTGATGGTCAGGTCGCCGGTGTGCTCGAAGATCGCGCTCGTGACCGCCGTGACGGTCGCCTCGTCGACGCCGTCGTGGGTCGCGATCATCGCCTGCACGGAGACGGTTTCGATGGACCGGTCGATGCCGCTGTACGTCCCGCTCGGGATGGTGTCGTCGGCGAACCAGGACGCCGCCTCCTTGGCGGCGTCGCGGGCCTCTCCCTCGATGGGCACGATCTCGATGTCGTTGGTGTTGGCCAACTCCTCGATGGCACCCACGGGCCAGCCGCCGACCACGAAGGCGGCGTCGATGTCGCCGTTCCGGAGCTGTTCGGCGGCCTGTGCGAACGACGCGGTCTGCTCCTCGTAGTCGGTCACGCCGGCGGCCTCCAGGATCTGGAGGGCGTTGACCTGCGTGCCGGACCCGAGGTCACCGGTGTTGATGGTCGCGCCGTCGAGGTCGGCCACGGTCTCGATGCCGGTGTCCGCACGCGTGATCAGCGTGATCGTCTCCGGGTACAGCGTGGCGACGCCGGCGAGGTTGTCGACCGCCCTGTCCTGGAAGGCATCGATCCCGGTGCCGTTCTTCGCGAAGTACGCGATGTCGTTTTGGATGAGCGCGAAGTCGGCGTTCCCCTTCGCGAGGCTGCCGACGTTCTCCACGCTTGCGCCCGTGGTCTGGACGTTCAGCGAGTAGTCCGTGTTGTCCTCGACGATGGTCTTGAACTCGTTCGACAGCGGGTAGTACGTGCCACTCTGGCCGCCCGCGTGCCACGACAGCCGCGTGCCGTCCCCGGCCCCGTCGTCACCGCCGGCGCACCCAGCCAGCGCAGCGATGCTGGTTGCCCCAGTCGCCTGCAGGAACCGCCGACGCGTGTGCTCAGTTGGCATACAGTTGCCGGTGGGTTCTCCATCGTATTAATATTTCGAACGTCGTATTCGGCGCTGTCGCACCCATTGTTCCAGAACCAACGCCCGCAAAATTCACCACGAATTAAACCGATCCGTCGAAATAACGCGTGTTCTCAACGCGGTCGCTCAGATGCCTTTGCTCATCAGATGCGACCGCAACACGTCCGCCGCCTTGTTCGCCGTCCCCGTGCTCACCACCACCACGGTGTCGTCTTCCCCGAACGCGTCCCGGTCAGCCAGCTCCCACGCGCCCGCCGCCGCCGCCGCGCACGTCGCCCCCATCTCCGGGCCCGCACGGCTGGCGACCGCGGTGCCCGCCTCCAGGATCTCCTCGTCGCTCGCGGCCACCGCGCCGCCGTTGCTCTCGCGCAGTGCCTCCAACACCAGCCGGCTGCCCGCGGGGTCCGGGATCTCGATGCCGCCACAGATGGTGTCCGGCGTGTCCCACGGCTCGTGGGCGTCGCGGCCCTCCTGGAACGCCCGCACGATCGGCGCACACCCCTCGGCCTGTGCGGCGTACATCGCCGGCACGTCCGCGGTGATGCCGAGCTCGCGGAGCTCCGTGGCGGCCTTCCACATCCCCACGAGCCCGCCGCCGTCGCCGGTCGGATAGACCACGTGGTCGGGCGTCTCCCAGTCGAGTTGCTCGACGGTCTCGTACAGCAGCGTCTTTTTGCCCTCGTGGCGGTACGGCGTCGCGAACGCCTGCAGCGAGTACCACGCCTCGCCGTGTTCGTCCATGGCGTCCTCAAAGGCGGCGTTGGCGTCGCCGATGCGCCCCTGCACGACGTTCATGTCGCCGCCGTGGACGTTCACCATCGCCTTGGTTGTGAACCCCGAGCGGGACGGCAGGAACACGTGTGCATCGAGGCCCGCACGACCGGCGTACGCTCCCGCTGACTGTCCGGCGTTCCCCGTCGACGCCAACGCCACCTCGCTGGCACCGTGCTGGGCCGCCGCCGTCATCGCCACCGTCTGCCCGCGGTCCCTGAACGTGCCGGTCGGGTTGCGCCCCTCGTCTTTGATGTAGAGTTCGCCCACGCCGAGTTCGTCGGCCAGCCCCGGACACGGAACCAGCGCCGTCGCCCCCTCGTCCATCGACACCGCCGACCCACGCGTGAACGGCAGCAACTCCGCGTACCGCCACAGCGAGTCGAACCGCCGCGCGCCGAACGTCTCGGCGTCCACGTCCAGGTTCTCCAGGTCGTAGGCGGGGTCGAGGATGCCCCCACACTCCGGACACCGGTGGGTCGCCGCCGCGGCCGCGAACGATTCCCCACAGTCCACGCACTCCAGCCCCTCGAAGGCTCGCGTCGTCTCCATGCTGCGGTGTTTCGAACGCCCCGACAAAGGCCCTGTCCCTTCCAGCGTGGCCGGCGTCCTCGGGGCGGCACATACGCCCCGAAAGCACCCACGTTGATGACGCCGCCACCCCAACACACGGCCATGACCGACGAAGAGGCAGTGGTTGTGGGCGGCGGGCTGGCGGGGCTGGTGGCGGCGCGACACCTCGCGGCGGACGGTCTCGACGTGACCCTGTTCGAGCGCAACCCCACGGTCGGCGGCCGCGTCCGCTCCACGCACGCCGACGGCTTCACCTTCGACCGCGGCTTCCAGGTGCTGTTCACGTCGTACCCCGCGGCGAAACGCGAACTCGACTTCGACGCCCTCGACCTGCGGTCGTTTTCACCTGGGGCGGTCATCTGCCGCGGCGACCGGCGCGCAGTGCTCGGGGACCCCCTGCGCGATCCGGGCGCACTCGTTCCGTCGGTGCTGAACCGGGAGGTATCGACGATGGACAAACTCCGCACGCTGCTGTTGAAGCGGGAGCTGACCCGCAAACCCTTCGCGGACATCTGGAGCGACGCCGACGCCACCATCGAGCAGTATCTCGCCGCCCGCGGGTTCTCCGACCGGTACGTCGACCGGTTCGTGCGGCCGTTCTACGGGGGCATCACGCTGGATCGGTCGCTGTCCACGTCCAAACGCGTCTTCGAGTACACGTTCAAACTGCTCGCCGACGGCCGGACCGTGCTCCCGGCCGCCGGGATGGGCGCGATCTCCGCCCAGCTGGCCGCCCGTGCCCGCGATGCGGGTGTCACCATCGAACCCGAAACGCCGGTCGAAGCCGTCCACAGCGATCCCGCTGCCGTCGACGTGCCCGGCGAACGGATCGACGCGGACGCCGTCGTCGTCGCCACGGACCCCGACGCCGCACGCGAGCTCACGGGCGTCGACGCGATCCCCACCGACTGGAAGGGCTGTACCACCCAACACGTCGCGCTCCCGGCCGCCCACCCGCTCGGTGACAGCGACCGCATCCACCTCAACGCCGCCGATGACGTGCCCAACACCGTCGCACCGATGTCCGGCGTCGCGCCCGAATACGCCCCCGACGACCGCGAACTCGTCGCAGTGACCACGCTGGGCACGCCGGACCGCTCGTCGACGGCCCTCGCCACCGCCGCCCGGGACGCCATCGCCGACTGGTATCCGGAGGCGTCGCTCGGTGCGTTCGAAGTCCTGCACACACACCGGGTGCCGTTCTCCCAGTTCGCACAACCCCCCGGCGTCCACGACACGCTCCCGGACACCACCGCCCCCGCGGGCGCGGTGTACGTCGCCGGCTCGTACACGCACAACGCCTCGATAAACGGCGCCATGGAGAGCGGGCGGGCGGCCGCACGCGCCGCCAGCGATCACGTCTCGTAGCCGCGCGCGCCCACCAACAGCCCGTCGAGATCCCCGAGCGCGGGAAACCCCAGCGTCTCCCCGTTGCTGACGACGATCGGCCGGTAGCCCGCCGGCGGCGCCAACAGCGGCGACACGGCGGTGCCGTCGCCGAGCGTTCCGACCGGCGTCCCCGCCGCGAGCCGCGTGAACGCCGGCACCACGAGCACGTCGGCGCTGTCGTACTGCCCGGGGCCATAGAGGAAACACGGCCGCCGCTGCCCCCCACTGATCGTGACGGCCGGATGCTGGTGGCCGACCACGTACCGGTCCCCATCCGCCGCCGGCTCCTCGTGGCCGTGGCACACGACCGTGCCGTCGTCGAGCCGCACGCTGTCGGTTGCGGACACGCCAACCGCGGCAAGCATTCCGTCCCGGTTGCCCCGAACCACACGCAGGCCCGCGGCGCTGTCCTCGATCGCGCCGACGACTGCACCAACCGTCTCCGCGACCCCCGCCGGCAGCGACCCAGTGGCGTGCAATAGATCACCCGCTACCACCACGCGAGCCGGCTCGAACCGGTCGAGGTGGCCCCGCAACCGGGCCAGGATGTCCCGCCGCTCGTCCGACGCGCTGCCCCGCCCCACGTGCAGATCTGCCAGCACGAGCGCGTCGGCCGCCGGGAGATACGCCACCCGCTGCCCGAACACCACCCACGCCGGCGTCTGGGACACACCCGATGCGTCGCAACCCGGCGAGTTATGCACAGCGATCCGCGGCGGCGGCCACCAGCCGGCTACCGCGCCTGCTGTGCCACCGCGTACGCCTCCCGGACGCGCTCGAAGGCCTCCCTGTCACCGCCGTGGTCCGGATGCGCGTCCTTGACGCGGTCCTGGTACGCGGCCCGCAGTTCGGTGTCGCTGGCCCCGCGTGAAACGCCCAGCGTCTCGAAGGCGTCCTCGATCGCCGCCGCCCCGTCGCTGTCACTCTCGGCAGCGCTGGCCGCCTCGAACACGTCGCTCACGTCCGGCGTCTCGAACGGGAGCCGGCCGCCGATCGCCCACCCGGGGAGCTCGTGCTCGGCCAACACCGCCGCCGTGTCCGCGCTCCGAATGCTGAAATACGCGCCCGCGTCGAAGGTCACCGCGACGTCGCGCTGTGGCAGGTAGAACGCCACGCTGCGACCAGCCACCACGTGGTCTTCGGCGAACGGCTCCCCGATCGCGTGCAAGTACTCCCGGATCTCCCTGCGGCGCTTCCACTCCCCGGACTCCCCTGTCGGCCCGTGGCTGTCCCCCGCGGGGAACAGCCGCTGTCCGGCGACGAACAGCGCGGCCGCAACCACTGTCACGCCGCCCGTGATCGCAGCCCCCCACGCGAGCCATGCTCCTGGCACACGTCATCATGGGGGCTGCGTGGAAAAGAAACGTTCGCTCACCGCGACCGACCGGCCGCGGCTCAGCCGATATACCGCAGGTCCTCGTCGCCGGGACTGGGCGTCTCCTCCATGTCCTGGAGCCGCGACACGACCTCCTCCATCTCCTCGGCGCGGTCGTCCAGCGCCTCCTCGTCCATCTCGAAGTCGAGTCGCGCCCCCAGCACGGCCAACACGGCCTTGGCGGCCTTCGGGTCGACCAGGTAGCCCGACGTCTCCCCCATCAAGCAGGCCGCGTCGAACCCACGCTTCCCGCCGAGGCCGACCAGCAGCCCGCTCGATCCCACGATGCCGCCCGCGGGCTCCTCGCTGCGGAACTCCACGCCGGCGTCCGCGAGCCCGTCTTTCAGCGCCGCACTGGAGACCGCGCCGATCACGTCGTGGTCCTCGACGAGTTCGCCGGTCGGGACGCCGCCGAGCGAGAACACGTCCGTCGCGTCGAACTCCGCGGCCGCGTCCAGGAACGCCTCGGTCACGCGGTACTGGCCCACGGTGTCCTGGGCCTGGTGGTCGCCGGTCACCACGAGCAGATCCCGGCCGCCCGTCTCGACGGCGTGGATCTCCGCCGCCGCCAGCTCCGCGACGCTGTCGTCGCCGACGGTGACCTGTGGCGGGAAGTACTCGCTGTGCACGCGACACACGAGCTCGCTGTCCGCTTCCGCGATCACGTGCTCGGCGACCAGCTTGCCCACGTGCCCGACGCCCGGCAGCCCCTCGACGAGCGCCGGATCGTCCAGCGATGGCTCTGCAACCCACTCAATGCTGAGTTCGTCCATATCCCTACAGCCGGCGGCGCTCCTTAAGAGCGCGTCGGTACTTGCCGTGTGGGTCCGCCGGGTCGAACGGCGCTGGCGCGCTGTTGACGGCGTCACCGCCACACTCGGGACACGTCTCCGACAGCGTGTAGACGGGGCCGTCGTGGTGGCTGCGCCACGCCTCGCAGACGCGGATATCCGATTTCATTACGCGTCGTCGTCGAGCTGGCGCTCGCGGTGGAACGCGCCGCTCCCGTCGTGGGCCGTGACCGAGTCGACGGCGCGGTCGCCGGCCGCCTCGAGCGCGGACTCCGCGGTCTTGTAGTTCGGTGCCTGCACGCGCAGCCGGTACTCCGGCGCACCGACGTACGTCACGTCCAGGTCGACCTCGTCGGGCACCTCGCCGTTGCCCTCCGCGGCCTGTAACGCGTCCTTGATCGTGTCGACGCCGTCCCCGTCCGGCGACTGCAGCGAGACGTACCCCGTGACTGTGACGTACGGCACGGAGACGTTGTCGCGGGCGGTCTCGACGATGGCGTCGATCTCGTCGTCTTCGAGGGCGGTGTCAGCCAGCGCCTCGTGGCCGTGGATGGCCGCCTGCTCGAAGCCGTCGTAGAGGCTCCCGAAGTCCGCCAGCAGGCCGTTGGCGATGCGGCGGAACTGGTCGTCGGCCATGTCCTCGCCGAACGCCAGGGTCAGCCACTTGTCGGCCTTCTGTTCGTTTTTCCACTCCTGGATCGTGTCCGAGTGCTGGTGGTCGTTGACGTCTTTCAACGACAGGTCGATCTGCTGGGCGGACTCGTCGACGCCCAACACCTTCGCGACGACGGTCTGGTCCTCGTTGACGTGGTCGCGGACGTTCTTGATCCAGCCGCTGGCGACCTCACTGACGTGGACCAGCCCACGCTTGTCCTGGTACTGTTCGAGGTCGACGAAAACCCCGAAGTCCTCGATGTCGTCGACTTTCCCGACGACCAGTTCGCCCTCGTCGGGCCAGCCCTCGTATTTCATCTGGCCTCGACGGTTTCGATGACCTCACCGAGGAGGTCGGCCTCGCCGCCGGTCGGACGCGCGAGCGTCGTCCCGCAGACGGCACAGGCGACCTCCGTGGAGGCCTTCCCGAAGACGGTCTGTTCGTTCTCACAATCCGGACATTCGACGTTGTAAAATCCTCCTGACATTGGTCTACTCCTGGAGCACCAGTCGGCCGGCGCGCCATCCCTCACGCAGGTGGGCGTTGCCGCATTCGCTGCAGCGGTACTTGAGGTCCGTCCGGTTGGTCGGCTTGTTGCCGACCGGGACCTTCGAGAACCGACCGTGGTTCCCGATGGACGCGTTGGCGCGCTTCGTGCGGCGAGCGTCCCATTTCATGCCAGACGAGCGGCCGGAACGCACCTTCTCGGCCTCAAGCTGGTGGTGTTCGTCACAGTTCGGGCAGTAGCTGTTGAATCGGCGTGGCATCTCCATAGGCGGAATCAGCTCTGTTATCCCCCGATATGATTCGGCTGTTTAAAATCCGTTTGGTTCGGGGGCGGCAGCAGAACCGTCGTTCGAGTTGGACGCCCCGCGGCGGTTGCCGAGCAAACGTTTTGACAGTTCGATGTGACACGTCGGACATGTCACCGCCCCCCTCGTCCCGATCGCTGTCCGCCGTGTCCGAGCGTGCCGACGCGCGTCGCATTGGTCTCATCGCTGTCGTCATCGTGGTCTCGGCGTTCTCGCTCGGCGCTGCCCCACCGGCCGCGGCGGCACCACCGCCAGCGGACGTTTGTGGTGCGTGCGGTCCGAGCTTCGAGGAGGCCGCGGCGGCGGCCGGCGGCGACAACATCACCGTCGCGGCGTCCACGATGGACGTCCATGTCGCCGCGAACGCCACCACCCAGGTGTCCGTTGATCTGACCGTTGGCTCGGCGGACGCCCGCTGGGCCGCCGCCAACGCCGACACCGTCCTCGCGGCACTCGCGGCCGGCAGCGACCCCACTGCGACCGACGGGATCGCGCCAGTCCCGGCAGCCGCCACTCTCACGGCTGGCGGGGACACCGTCACCATCGAGTACGACGCGCCCGGCGTCGCCCACACCGCGGCGGGCGGCGTGGTCGTCGTCGACGCCGTCGCCGACGGCAGACCGACGGGCTGGGAAGTCGACGCCGACGCCGTCCGGCTGCACGCGCCCGCCGACCACGTCGTCACGCACGGTCCCGCCGACGCACCCGTGACAACGTGGACGCGCGGCGACCAGCTCGACGACGCAGTCATCGCGTACGCTACCAGCGACGGCCTCGTCGCCACCGCCGCCACGCAGGCCGCCCTCGTCGCCGAAACCGGCCCCGCATTCCTCCGGTACGCAGCCATCGTGCTCGCGCCGACGCTGGCCGTGCTCGCCGGGCTGCTGTGGTCGACGCGCGCGGTCGGCACGCGCGTGCCGACCGCTGGCTCAACCCAAGCCGGCACCGTCGTCGCCGCCGCTGGCGGGGCTGCGGCCGTCGCGCTCGTCGGGTCCGGCGTGGTCTCTACGTACTTCGAGCTCTCCATCGCCGCCGCGCTGTTCGCCGCGCTCACTGCCGCCGCCGTCGGGACACTCGCAGCCAGCGGGCGGCTCCGAACGGTTCGCGGCCTCACAGCAGCGGCGGTCGGTACCCCGATCGCGCTCGGCACGCTCGCCGCCGTCGGCGGTGCACTCACACACCCCGCGGTCGCGCTGCCGACCGTCCGCAGGGCTGTCGTCTCGGGGCTGCTCGTGGCGCAACTCGGCGTGTTCGTCGTCCTCGGCGCGGCCCACGACGTCGCCCCCGCGAGTCGCTGGCAGCGGCTCGCAGCCGTTCTGGCACCGCCAGCGGCGGTCGTCGCCGTGGTCGGTCCGACGCTCGTGCTCGTCGCGTGGCTGCCCCTGCTCGTCGTCTTCGCCCACCCCACGTACTGGTTCGGACGCACCGCCGCAGGGGGGCTTCGAAGCGTTTAATCCGCGTTACGCCGAAACCGAACGCATGGAGCGGCTCATCATCCACGGCGACGCCGACGTCCGCCGGGAGGGCATCGTCGAGGTCGACGGCGAGGAGAAGCACCTCTTCCAGGTCACCCGGAACGGCGACTGGCACGGCCCCGACGAGGTCCAGCTGTGGTGTATCGCCGGCGACGAAGACGAGCTTGAGGACTACGAGAAACGCAACTTCGTCCCCCACTGGCTGGACGTCACGGCCGTCGACGCCGAAGACGTCACCGTCACGAAGCGCGCCGGCGACCTCGCGGTCTGAGCCCCCGGTGCCGTCGCGGTCGCCGCTTGTGGCGTCGTTGTGACCGTGATGGGGCCGCTGCGGGGCGCGACGAGTTCGTCGTCCGTCACCCGATAGATGGTGACCGCTGGTGTCCGGTGCACCGGTTCGATTCCGGGGTCGGCGCTGAGATCAGGGATCTCGTAGCGCGCGCGCTCGACCGGCCCCACCCACACGTAGGTCACGTCGTACTTTTCGAGGATCGCCGCCCGTGACGCGGCGTCCGTCGTCTCGTAGACGACACCGATGTCGTCGACGCGTTGCTCCCACGCCGCCTGACTATGGTAGTTGGCGGCGTGAGCCCACCCCGCGACGGTCGGCACCCCGCTCAAACTCGCCGCCGGGTTCTGCCACGTGTACGGATCGACGCCTGGCGCCGCGACGATCCGTGTTCCCCTGCGTCGGTCTCCCAGCCACCTGGCGGCCGCTGCTTCCCCTGGATGAGCGTTGCCGGCGTACTCCAGGGCGTCCAGGGACGCGTCGTCGGCGTTCGCGGCGTGCGTGGTCACCGCCAGCCCGCCGTAGACCGACGCCGCCACCACCAGCCCCACCACGAACACTGCTCCCAGGCCCCCGGTGGATGCGCGCCGCTCGGAGACGCCAGCGAGCGCAACGCCGCCCGCCACCGACCACAGCGCCCACACCTGTGCGTACACCTTGAACACGGTGTTGAACCGCTCGTAGGACGCCGCGTCGGCCAAGTAGACGTACTCAACGAGCACCACCAGCCCCGCGCCCGCGGCCACCAGCACGCACTCGACCCCGGCGGCGTTTCGGCGGCGGAGCCACCACGCAGCGCCCAGCACCGGCCCCACGAGCACCACCGCGGTGATGCCCACGCCACCGACGACCGGTCCAACGGCCACCGCCACAGCCACCGCAGCGCCCGCAGCCGCCGCCGCGACCACCCAGCCGGCCACCGATGTCGCCACGCGCGA
Organism: Halobacterium salinarum DSM 3754; assembly: GCF_008124605.1. Classification (GTDB taxonomy): domain Archaea; phylum Halobacteriota; class Halobacteria; order Halobacteriales; family Halobacteriaceae; genus Halobacterium; species Halobacterium salinarum. The sequence continues at coordinate 203,014 of NZ_VRYN01000002.1, read as the reverse complement.
CACGAAGTACGCGCCGAACGCCGCGAGGAACAGCCCGTGCACGAACACCAGCGCGCCCGCCTGCGACGGCACCGGCAGCACGGCCAGGTGCTGGTTGCTCGCGCCGGCCAACAACACGTTCTGCACGAACGGCCACGCGATCACCACGGCGAGCACCCCACCGACGGCCGCGACGCCCACCGCCAGCAGAACGCGCTGCACCGACTGTCCCACCGCCGACTCCCGACGCGTCCACCGCTGCACCCCCGTCGGCAGCAGCGTGGCGGGCGCGGGATCGGCCAGCGCGACGGCGAGCGCGGCCACCCCGAACACGGTCGGCAGGCTCCACGTGTTCACGGTCAGAATCGCCGCCCCGGCCACCGGGAACCCGCCCCACAGCAGCGCCCAACGCCGCCGCCGCTGTCGGGCCGGCGTCCGATAGTACGCCACCCCGACCGCCACGGCGACGAACAGCACGGGCACGCTCACCATGTGGGCGTGGAGGTCGCCGTTCAGGTACGCGAACAGCGGGAACTCGTTGAGCCCGGTTTCCATGAACCGGCTGGCGTGCCACATGTCGAACGCTTCGGGCGTGATCGCCGGCCGACGGTCGGCGTTGATCCCCGCGGCCACGACCGCCGCCCTGACAACGTCCACGCGCGCCGCGAGCAGCCGGATCACCGGCCCGAGGTTGCTCGCGAACCCGAACGCGAACGCCCCGAGCACGCCCGCTCGCACGCGCCTGGGCCGCGTGACGACGACCGCAGCGGCGGCCGCCGGGACCGCGACGACCAGCCAGTTCACACCCGTCGCCAGCACTACCACCGCCAGCGCGACTCCGGCCCCACCGATCGCTGTCGGCACACCCACCGGCCGGCTCTCGCCGCCGTTTCCCGCGGCGATCGTGCTCGCAAGCCCGTACGCCGCCGTACACCCCATCGCGTAAACGCCGGCGAGCGCGGGCTCGTACGCGAACCGCGGGGCCGTGTCCGTGAGGTGGGCGCCGATGCTCGCCATGAGCTGGCCGCCGTAGTAGTAGACGACGCGCTCGCCCGCGAACCACATGTCACGCGGGGGCAGCTGGCCGGCCCGGTCGAGCGCCTGCAACAGCCCGAAATCCAGGAACTGTTCGCCGCCGGCCGGCTGAACCCCGTCGGCCCACGCCCGGACAACGATGAGGAACACGAACGCGACCGTGAACACGCCGACCACTTCCAGCAGTGGCTTCCGCGGGATCTCGACGCCACCGCGCGCCAGCCACGCGGCTGCCGCGAGAACCGCCACGAACACCCCGCCGACGACCAGCTGTCCGTACGCGACCTGCCCCACCCAGAGGGTCGCCAGCGTCACCACCACCAGGGACAGCGGCATCGCAACCGACGCCCCACGGTCGGGCGCGTCCGGGAGCAGGCGCGACGCCACGGGTAGGCCTGCCACCAACAACACCCCGAAGAACACCCACCATCGAGCGACCACCCCGAACTCCATTAGCGGAGGCGTGGCGTTGATCGGGCAAACGTTTTCGGGTTCCGCCCGCGGCTCCGCCGGCCGGCGGACCGAATAGGCTACTTGGCGACGCGCACTCGCACGTCACAGCACGATGGGAGACAGCACCGACGACCACGAGGCGACCGCCCCCGGCGAGACTGTGTCAGAGGCTGAACGCGACGCGCTGGTGACGATCTCTCACGGCGCTGTCGTCACCTCCGGCGGCGTCTCCGCCCAGCGCGCGCTCGTCGCTGTAGTGGAGTTCGCGCTCGCCCGCGGTCTCGGCCCCGTCGCGTACGGCGTCTACGCGCTCGCGTGGCGGATCGCACAGCTGCTGTCCCGGCTGGTCACCTTCGGCAGCGTCCCCACCCTCCAACGGTACCTGCCCGCCGCCGACGCCCGCCGCCGCTCTCGGGTGACCGGCCTCGCGTACGTCACCACCGCCGGCGTTGGACTGCTCATCACGGCGGGCGTCTGGCTCGCGGCACCCCGCCTGAACGCCGCCACCGTCGACCACCCGTCGTTCCCGGCGGCGATGCGGCTGCTCGGCGTGGTCGTCGTGCTCGTCGGCCTCGTGATGGTGTACGCCGCCACCTTTCGCGCCGACGGCTCGGCCCGCGGTGAAGTCCTGTTCAATAAACTCCTCCGGCCCGCCGTCCGCCTCGTGGGCGCGCTCACGGCGCTCGCGCTCGGCTACTCCGTGGTGGGTGTCGCCGGCGCATACGCCGCCAGCATGCTCGTCCTCGTCGTTCTCGGGTTCCCACTCACGGCGCGCGTCACCGGCGTCACGCCGACGCTGCGCGGCCTCCGCCGGGACGCCCGCCGGTTCTACGACCACGCAGCCCCGGTCGCGATGAGCAGCTTCGGGAAGGTGTTCCAGAACCGCGCTGACATCCTCCTCGTGGGCGCGCTCCTCACGGCCGTCGCGGCCGGCGTCTACAACGTCGTGCTCGTGCTCGTCTCCATCGCGTGGATCCCCCTGCTGTCGTTCAACCAACTGCTCCCCCCGGTCGCCTCCCGGCTCCACGCCGCCGGCGACATCGACACCCTGAACGCCGTCTACTCGTCGGTGACCCGGCTCATCGTCACCACCGTCGTCCCCATCCTCGCCGTCGAGCTCGTGTTCGGCCGCGACCTGCTCGCGCTGTTCGGCCCGACGTACACCCGCGGATACGGGCCGCTCGCCGTCTACCTCGCGGGCGTGTTCGTCGGCAGCGCCGTGGGCGCGACCGGCTGGCTGCTCATGATGACCGACCACCAGTACGCCCGGATGGCGCTGGACTGGCTGCTCGCCGTGCTCAACGTCGCCCTCACGTACGTCTTCGTCGTCGAGTTCAAGCTCGTCGGCGCGGCGCTCGGCACCTCGCTGGCCATCGCCGTCCAGAACGCCCTTCAAGTCCTGCTCCTCCGGCGCTTCGAAGGCCTCTGGCCGTTCGATGCCACGTTCCTCCGACCGCTCGCCGCCGGTGCCGTGATGGCCGCCGCGATGCTCGGCGTCCGATCCCTGCTCGTGGACAGCTCGCTGGCAATCGCTGCCGGTGTTCTCGTCGGCCTGCCCTCGTATCTCGGCGCGCTCTCGGTCCTCGGCGTCGACCCCCGCGACCGACTCGTCGTCCGCGAACTCGCCACGCGCTACCGGAACACCATCGCCGACGCGGTTCGGCGCTGATTGGACCCCGTGGGGCAGTCGCTGCCGGCGATCGACGACACGATCCGCGCCGGCGCTCGCTGCGCTCGGCTGTAATGAGAACACGCACCGCTGCACAAGCAGGGGACAGGAACTCTCGGGAGGCCCCGCGACAGTGGCGAGGCTCAGGAGTCGAGTTCCAGAGGAGTAGCGGGAGGTAGATTTGAACTACCGATCTCCGGGTTATGAGCCCGGCGGAATCTCCTGGCTATCCCATCCCGCTATCAATCCATAACTCGGTTTTACGGATAAGGGTTCTGATTCGGTCGCCGTGTGGGAGATTTCCTACACGTCGAGCTCGTCGAGCAGCCTGTCGGCGGCGGCCGCCGACGACCCCGGACCGCGCGCGGTCACCAGGTCGCCGTCGACCGTGACGCTCGTCTCCGAATCGAGTTCGGCGTCCCAGTCTGCGCCCACAGCCACGACCTCGTCCTCGACCCAGTAGGGGAGCTTGCGGCCGTCGGGCAGGCGGTCGTGCTCGTCGACGATTCCCTCCTCCCACTCGTTGGGGAAGCCGGTGATCGACCGGCCCTCCGCCAGGAAGTCACCGTCGTCGGTGCGCGTCCACGCCAGGATGCCGATGGTGTGGCAGACAACCAGCGCCGTTCCGTCCTCGCCGGCGACCGCGTTCCGCAGCAGCCGGCGCGCGTCGACGTCCTGGTTCACGTCCCACTCTGCGCCGTGCCCACCGGGGAACACGACCGTGTCGTACTCCGCGGCCGTCTGGGCGGCCAGCGGCTCGGGGTCGTTCAGCCGCTCGTCGTTCTCGTGGACCTCCTGCACCCACTCGGCGGTGTCGGCGTCGACCTCGGCGGTGTCGACGGATCGCTCGTCGAGCACGGCCGGCCCGCCACTCGGCGTCGCCACCGTCACGTCGAACCCAGCGTCGTCGAGCGTCGTCAACGGCTCGATGCATTCTTCGCCCCAGTATCCCTCCTCGCTCACGACCAGCAGTGCGGATGCCATGTACCCCTTCGTACGGCACCCGAGAAGAAAAACCGCGTGTCCGCCGCGATCCCCGCCGGCTTCCCGGCTCAGTGATCGCCCTGGTCGTCGACGACGACGACCTCGCCGTCCGCCACGTCGACGTTGATCAGCGTCCGCACGTCCATGTCCGTGTCGTCGAGCTCGTTCGGCCCCGCCTTCTTGATGACCGCCAGCACGTCCGCGACGTCCGCGCCGGTCTGCTCCAAGGCGTCCGTGATCGCGCGCAGCGTCCCGCCGGTCGACAGCACGTCGTCGAGCACGAGCACGCGGTCGCCCTCGTGAACGTCGTTGATGTACATCTCGTTCTCCGAGTAGCCCGTCTCCTGGCTGAGCGCGACCTCGCCGGGCAGCCCGTACTCGCGCTTCCGAATGACCACGATCGGGATGTCGGTCATCAACGAGACCGCCGTGGAGATGTGGATCCCCATCGCTGCGGGGGTGACGATCTTGTCGACCTCGTCGAGCTCGGCCTTCCGAATGATGCGAATGACGATCTCCCGCAGCAACTCCGGCTCCAGCATCGGGACGCCGTCACTGATCGGATGTACGAAATAATGGTAACCGTCCTTCTCGATGATGGGGGCATCGAGCAGGGACTGCTTGAGCCGATCCATGCAGGAAATACTCGCGGGCCGACGAAAAGGTGACGGAACGGAATGCCCGTGGTACGCCCTACAGGGCGGTGATCGCCACGACGAACGCGGCCACAACCACAGCCACCACCAGGATGCTCGTGCTGTAGTCCGCCCGCAGTGACACCGGCGAATCCGTGTCACCGAGCAGCCGCCCGGCCACCGCGTCCGGCGCGCGAACGACGCCCGCGGTCGCGGACGCCGCCGCCACGACAACGCGATCCACGGCCGCGTACAGCTCGGTCACGCCGACTACGAGCGCCCGCGTGCCGTAGAACAGCACGCGGTTGTAGACGGCGTCGACGTCGGGCACCCGCCCAAGCCCCGATAGCGGTGCCTTCACGAGGACGAACCCGATCACGCCCAGGACGGCAAGCGCCACGCCCTCCGTGAGGTGGGACATCGTGTACGTCGTGTACACGTGGCCGACCGGCGGGTTCGTGGTCACGTCGATCGGGAGGATGCCGAACAACCCCTCGGGGTACAGCCCGTACCCCAGGCACAGCGCCGCGATCGCGACCATCGCGGCGGCCTGCCCGCGGTTGGCGTCTTTCACGGTGCCGTCGTAGCTCCCGTGGAAGAACGCGTAATACCCGAACTTGATGAACGACATGAACGTGCCGACGCCACCGAGCAACAACAACACCTGGAGGCCGGTGAACTCCCCGACAGTGACCAGCGGCGCGTGCATGTAGTGGCTCGCCGAGATGATGATGCCCTTCGAGACGAAGCCGTTGAACCCGGGGAACCCGCTGATCGACAGCGCCGCCACGGTGAACGCCCCGGCCGTGATCGGCATCTCGCGGGCGAGCCCGCCGAGCTTCGGGAGGCGCTCCTCACCGGTCCGGTAGACGATGACGCCCGCCGTCATGAACAACAACCCCTTGTAGAGGATGTGGTTGAACACGTGCGCGAACGCGCCGGCCTGTGCGAGCGCGGAGCCGATGCCCACGCCGGCCACCATGTACCCGACCTGTGACTGAATGTGATACGAGAGCAGCCGCCGCATGTCGTTTTGGAACAGCGCCATCATCGCGCCGAACACCGCCATCGCGCCACCCATGTACGCCACCGCCATGTTCCCGTGCTCGGGGAACACGCGATACAGCCCGTACACGCCGGTTTTCGTGGTGAACACGCACAGGAACACGCTGGCGGCGATGTGCGGGCGCGGGTAGGTGTCGGGCAGCCACGCGTGCAGCCCCACGAACCCGACGTTCACGCCGATCCCGAGCGCCGCCAACACGGGCGCGATGCTGCCCGCTAGCCCCGCCGTCTCGGGGCCGCCCGGCACCGACCCGAACAGGAACGTGCCCGTTTCGGCGAACTGCCAGATGATCGCGGCGAGCAACAGCGTCCCGCCGATGCCGTGGGCGAGCGCGTACCGGAACCCCGCACGCACGGCCTTCCCGCCGTAATGCCAGACCAGCAGCGTGCTCGTGGCGGCCATCAGCTCCCAGAAGAAGATGAGGGTGAGCCAGTCGCCCGCGAACACGGCACCCAGGCTGGTCCCCACGTACCCCAGCGCGAACGCGGTCTGGATGTTCTCGGCGTCGCTGGCGTACGAGTACACCACGCCGGCGGCGCCGATGAGCCCGAAGATCAGCCCCATCAGCGTCGAGAACGGGTCGACGTTGAGCAGGATCGCGTGGAACCCGAACAGCTTCACCGGCAGGTGTGCGCCCGTGGCGACCAGCCACACGTACGGCACCACGGCGGCCGACGCCACCGCGCCCAGCGCGTGCCCGGTTCGCCGCGACAGAAACGGCACCAGCAGCGCGGCCACCAACACCGGCACGAACGGCGGCACGAAGGTGTCGATCATACACCCACCACCCCCATCGCGGTCGCGGTGTCAACCACCGTCCGCACGAGGGACAGGAACACCGCGGTGTCCGGGATCACGCCCAGCACGATCGACCCGAACGCCGCGAACACCACCGGTCCGATGAGGAACCACGACCCCTCCGCGCCGGACACCGCCCGGCGCTCGAAGCCGCCGCCCTCGTGGCCGCCGTCGGCGCGGGTGTGTCCGCCCAGCCGGCCGCCGAGCGCCCCACTGACCAGGGGTTTCTCGTCGCTGTCACCCTGGGATTCGAAGAACGCCGTGTAGACGACCGGCCAGAAGTACGCGATGTTGAGCACGCCGGAGACCAACAGCGCCGCCGTGAACACGAGGTGGCCGCCCGTGACGGTGCCGATGAGCAGGAAATACTTGCTCACGAACCCGGCGACCAACGGGATGCCAGCCATCCCCGCGGCGGCGACCGCGAACGCCGTCATCGTCAGCGGCATGCGCTTGCCGATGCCGGCCATGTCCGAGATGTCGTCGGTGTGGGTTTCGACGTGCAACGCGCCCGCACAGAAGAACAGTGTGAGCTTCATGAACGCGTGTGCGGGGATATGCAACAGCCCCCCGATGAGCGCCCACTTGGTGGCGTCGGCCCCCGGGGTGGCTGCGCCGACAGCCAGCCCCAACACGATGTACGACAGCTGGCTCACCGTCGAGAACGCCAGCCGCCGCTTGAGGTTGTCCTGGCGGAGCGCGATGACGCTCGCCACGATGAGCGTGATCGCCGCGACGACCGCGACCGCCATGCCCACGTTGAGGTGGGCAACGAGGTCGATCCCGTAGACGTCCAAGAGCACGCGCGCGATCCCGAACACGCCGCTTTTCACGACCGCCACGGCGTGCAACAGCCCCGAGACGGGGGTGGGCGCAACCATCGCGTCGGGCAGCCAGGAGTGCAGCGGCATGAGCGCCGCCTTCACCCCGAACCCGGTGATGAGCAGGCCGAACGCCGCCCGCGCGAGCGTCGGGTCGGCGGTCGCGAGCCCGCCGATGCCGCCGGGCGCGAACGCGGTGGTGCCGGTGGCGTGGTAGACGAGCACGACGCCCGCGAGCACCGCGACGCCGCCACCGAACGTGTACGCGAGGTACTTCCGACCGGCCGCCCGCGCGGCGTCGGTTTCGTCATGGACGACCAGCGGGTACGTCGCGACGGTCAGCAGCTCGTAGGCCAGATACAACACCACGAGGTTCGCGGCGAACGCCACGGCGATCGCGGACGCGATGCTGCCCGCGAACGCGGCGAAATACCGGGTCTGGCTGTGCTCGCCGAGCCCCCGCATGTAGCCGATGCTGTAGAAGCTCGCCGCCAGCCACAGCGTGCTCGCCAGCAGCGCGAACAACACGCCGAGTGCGTCCGCCCGCAGCGCCAGCGAGACGCCCGGGACGAACGTGGACAGCGTGGTGACGTAGACGTCGCCCGCGATGGCACCCGGCACCATGCTGCCGACCAGGCCCAGCGTGAGCACGGACGCCAGCAGCGTCCAGCCCTCCCGGAGGTTCGGGCGGCTGCCCGACGCCAGGATCGGCGCGATGGCAACCACCGACACGAGCACCGCGGCCAGCGGCCGGAGTGAGGTGATTTCTGTCATGACAGAAGCTGTGTGAGTGTCGCCTGCATCTGTGTGCTGTACACGAACGCACCGAACCCGAGCGCAACGGCGCAGACGGTCGCGCCGACGACGGTCGCGTACATCCCCGTCGACGACGACGCCGGCGTCTCGGCGCCGTCGGAGCGGCCGTCAGCGGGCACCGTCGCGGGCGCCCGGAAGAACATCCGCTCGACGAGCCGCAGGAAGTACGCCAGCGTGAGCAGCGTGCTCGCCACGATCACGGCCAGCAGCGCCCACGATCCCGCCTCGGCAGCGCCGATCGCGATATACCACTTGCCCGCGAAGCCGACCGTCGGCGGCACTCCGACCATCGACACCGCGAGCACGCCGAACGCGCCCGCAGCAACCGGGCTGCGGTCGGCCAACCCGTCGAACTCGTCGATCGTTCGCGCGCCCGTCTCCGTCGCCACGACCCCCGCGGTGAGGAACAACCCGCCTTTCATGACCGCGTGCCCGACCAGGTGGATCGCCGCCCCGGTCAGCGCGGTGTCGTTCCCGATCGCGATCGCAGCCAGGATGAGGCCGAACTGCGACACCGAGGAGTACGCGAGCACGCGCTTGATCTCGGACTGGGAGACCGCAAGCAGGCTTCCCGCGACGATGCTGACGACGGCGCCGCCGATCAGGATCGCCCGAGCGACCGGCGTCGAATCGAGGAACCCAGCGCCGAACACGGTGTACACCACGCGCAACAGCGCGTACGCCGCGACGGTGGAGACGAGCGCGGAGATGAGCGCGCTCACGGTGTCGGGTGCGCCCGCGTACGCGTCGGGCTGCCAGGTGTGCAGCGGGAACACGGCCACCTTGATGAACAACCCAACGACGATGAGCGCGAACGCCGCCTGCGCGAGCACGGGGTCAGCATCCGCGAGCTTCGCGGCCAGGTCGGCCATGTTCAGTGTGCCGGTGCCGACGTACGCGTACCCGATCCCCAGCAGGAACAGCGACGCGCCGAACGTCCCCACGAGGAGGTATTTCAGGGCGGCGACCGTCGACCGGCTGTCCTCGCCGGCTGCCACCAGCGCGTACGCCGTCAGCCCCGTGATCTCCAGGAAGACGTACATGTTGAACAGGTCCGCGGTGACGGTCATCCCGGACAGCCCGGCCACCAGCAGCATGTAGATCGCGTAGAACGCGTTCGACCGTGGGCCCGCGCGGCGGGCGTACGCCAGCACACCCAGGGACACCACCGCGACCAACACCAGCACCGTCGCCGACAGCCCGTCGACGACCAGTTCGATCCCGAACGGCGTCTCGAAGCCGCCGACGACGTACGCGATCCGGGCGGGCCCGGCGCCGAACGTCGCCGCGGCCAGCACGCCGGCGACGGCGACCTGAGCCAGCGACGCGACGGCCGCGACCGGCCACCCGGTCTTCGGGCGCGCGATCCCGGCCGCGAACGCCAGCACCGACCCGAAGATCGGGACCGCAACCACGAACGGAACCAGATCAGTCACTGCTGCGCACCTCCTTGAGCGTGCGCTCGTCGAGCGTCCCGTAGTCGTCGTAGATGCGCACGATCATCCCGAGCGCGACCGCGGTCAGCGCCACCCCGACGACGATCGCGGTCAGGATGAGCACGTGGGGCACCGGGCTGACGTGTGGCGTCTCGGATGTCAACAGCGGCGGGGTGCCGCCCTCGACGTACGCCGACGCGATGAAAAACAGGAAGATGCCCGTCTGGAAGATGTTCATGCCGATGACCTTCTTCACGAGATTACCGGCAGCGATCATGACGTACGTTCCGATCCCGATCAGCAGGAACGACGCGATGTAGTAGTCTTTCGCCGCGAGTGCTTCCATCATTTGTCGTTGCCTCCGTCGTCGCTCGTCCCGGCGTCGATGGCGATGAACAACCCCGTGATGGTGCTCGCCACGATCGCGCCGATGAACAACTCGATGATCTCGATACTGTACTTGCTGGCGTGGTGCCCGCCGAACACGGAGACGTCCAGGAACGCACCGCCCAACAGGACCGTGCTGGACGCGACGGCGAGGAACGCCGTGACGCCGCCGACGACGATCGCCACGAGCAGCCGCTCCCCGACCCACTCCCTGACCGGGTCGATGCCGAACGCGATCCCCAGCATCAACATCACCGTCGCGACGATGACGCCGCCCTGGAAGCCGCCGCCGGCCGAATCCGCGCCGTGGAACATCACGAACAGCCCGTAGGTGAACACGAACGGCGACACCACCCGGACCGTTCCCATGATGATCGAGCTCTCGATGTACGACTGGCGCTGCGACGACGAGGGGCGGTCGCTCATGCGAACACCTCCCGGCGCAACACCACGAGCAGTCCGACGCCCGCCGAGTAGACGACGACCGCCTCACCAAGGGTGTCGAACCCACGGTACGACGCCAGCACGGCCGTCACGACGTTTTTCACGCCCGCCTCGTGGTAGGCGTGGTCGATGTAGTACCGCGTCACCTCCGACGTGACCGCGATGTTGCTGGGGTCGCCGATCGTCGGCAGCGCGTGCACCGTCGTCAACAGCGCCCCGACGAGCACCACGGCGGCACCGAACGCGGGCACGTTGAGGCGCTCGAACACCGCCTCGTCACCGGGACGCACGGTCTTGGCGATCGTCAGCAGGAACAACACGGTGGTGACGCCGGCACCCACTGCCGCCTCGGTCAGCCCGACGTCGGGTGCCTGCAACACCACCCAGACGACCGCAACGCCGAGGCTGTACGTCGCGAACGCGATGATCGACGCGAGCACGTCACGGAGCACGGTGGTCGCAAGCGCCGTTGCGACCACGAACACCAACAGCGGGAGTTCGATGTTCATTCCCCATCACCTCCCTCGTGGTCGTCGGCTGTCCACGGGTCGATTCCCTGGTCGGCGGCGGCGCGCGCGATCGCGTGCGCCGCGGTCGGGTTCGTGATGAACATGAATACCAACAGCAGGCCGGCTTTCAGACTCGACAGGCCGCCGCCGAACGCGACGGCGACGGCTGCGAGCGCGAGTCCGGCACCCAGGGTGTCGCTTTTCGACGCGCCGTGGGCGCGCGTGTAGATGTCGGGCAGCCGCAGCAGGCCAACGGCGGCGACGAACGTGAAGAAGACGCCACCGGCGAGCAACACGCCGGCGGCGATCGTGGTCGGCGTCACAGCACCCCACCCCGTTCGACCGTGAACTTCGAGATGGCGATGCTCATCAGGAAGTTCAACAGCGCGTACACGATGGCGATGTCCAGGGCCGCCGTCAGCTCCGTGGCCGCGCCGACGAGCGCCAGGATCACCACGATGTTCGTGCCGATGGCGTTCACGCCGATGACGCGGTCCTGCATCGTCGGTCCGACGAGCACCCGGTACAACACGACCGCCGACAGCAGGATGAACGCGCCGGCACCGGCCAACAGCACCTCGGACAGCAGTGTCACTCCGAGTCACCCGCGTTGGTGTCGGTGCGCGATGCCGACTGTGCGCTGTCGATGCCGGCACTGTCGACGCTCCCGTCCGGGGTTTCGCCGCGCTCGGACGGGGTCGCCGACCGCATCGCCGCCCGCCCGTAGAAGACGAACCGAACGGCGCGTTCGAGCCCGCCCGCAAGCAGGTCGCGGCGGGCGTCAGCGGTGAGGCTGTGCACCGTGAAATGTCGCTGTGTCACGTCCACGGTCAGCGTCCCGGGTGTCAGCGTGATGCTGTTCGCGAGCGTCGTTGCGGGCAGCTCCGACCACACCGCGGCGTCGAACTCCACGACGGCCGGGTCGATCGGGAGCCGGGGATGCAACACCACCTTCGCGATCGCGACGTTCGCTTTCGCGATCTCCCACAGCAGGTACGGCGCGTACACCAGCATGCGGCCGACGCGACCGACCAGCCGGCGCGGGCGCACCGACCCCTGCGTGGAGACACGGCGCAGCACGCCCGCGACGATGGTTGCGGTGATCGCGCCCGTGATGAGGTTGACGGTCGTGAGCTCGGTGGCGATGAGCTGGTAGAACCCGAACGCCGCGCCGAACAGCAGCGCGAACTGCCCCAGGCCGGCCGATCGCGTGATCGGACCGCGCCGGGTCGCGCGCTCGACGGGTGCGAGCTCGGTTGTCAGCCCGGCGGCCTCCAGCTCGCGCTCCAACGGCGGGAGTAGCGGTGCCATCCCCAGGGGGTTGAACCGTGGGTCAAGCACGACCGCAGTGACCCCGTTTTCACGCGCGTATGCGCCGAAGACGTCGGCGTAATCGCCCGGGTTGAACAGATAGACGTCCAGCCCGACCAGGCTCGTCTCGATGGCGACCCTCGATGCGTCGTCGCCGAGATCGTCGGTGGCCCACACCGACACCCGATCGAGCAACGCTTCGGCCTCGGCTGCAGCCGCGCTGTCGGCCGCGTTCGCCGGCCGCTCGGAGACCGGGCAGACGAAATGAAGCGTCGGCGTTCCGTCGCGTTCCTGCGCGCGGTCGGCCGCATGGGAGACGGTCTGCCTGACCGTCTCGGAGTCCGCAACCGGGATCAGCAGGTCGTTATCCGCCATCACTCACCTCCGGCGGTTCGGACCGCGCACTGCCAGGCGGCCGCGTGACTGTCGTCATTGTCGTGTGTGAAGGGTCGTGATACCCGATGTTGATACCTTCGGTTTCTCGGATGAGCGCCGGTTCTCCCGGCGTCCTATCACCTCCCCGACCGGACCGCCGACACGCGCGCTACGCGAACACAGCCAGGCGCTCCGCGATCCGCGCACCGAGGCCGCGCTTGTGGCCGGCGTACTCGCTGACGGAGTCCGCGGTGACGAACAGTGCGCGGGTTTCGTCGTTGCCCATCACGCCGGCGTCGTTGGCAACCACGAACGCCAGCCCGTCCCGCTGGAGGAGCGAGCGCGCCGCGGCCACCATGCTGTCGTCGCCTGCCGTCCCGTCGTCGGCCGGCGTTTCGGCCTTGAACCCGACGATCGGGAGGTCGGGGTTGTCGTCCCGAACCGCCCCCACCAGCTTCCGCGTCGGCTCCAACGACAGCGCCACGTCCTCGCGGCCCGACCGCAGCTTCTCGTCGGCCGCCTCGACGGTATAATCGCTGATCGCCGCCGCCGACACCAGCGCGTCGGCGTCCGCACAGGCCGTCAGCGTGGCCGCTGTCATTTCGGCGGCCGACGACACGTCACGCACGTCCGCGTACGGCACTGCCCCGCCGTCGCTCGCGTCGTGGACGAGCGTGACCCGCGCGCCGCGGACGTAACACGCCGCGGCGACCGCCCGCCCCGTCCGCCCGGACGCCCGGTTGGTCAACACCCGCACCGGGTCGATCGCCTCGCTCGTCGCGCCCGACGTCACGACCACGTGCGTGCCCGCAAGCGGCTGCTCGCCGGCCGCGCGTGCCGTCTCGTGGACGATCGTGGACTCACGGGGGAGCTTCGCTTTCCCCTCCTCGATGCGCGGATCGACGACCGACACCCCCCACGAAGACACGCGATCGATCGCGTCACGAACGCCGGGGTGGTCGTACATCGGCTCGTGCATCGCCGGCACAACCACCACCGGCACGTCAGCGCCCACCGCAGTCGTCACACACGTCGTCACCGGCGAGTCGTCGACCGCCGCCGCGATCTTCCCCACTGTGTTCGCCGTCGCCGGTGCAACCACGAACACGTCCGCCCATCCGTCCCGGCCGCACAGCTCGACGTGCGGAACCGTGCCCGTGATCTCCGTCACGACCGGGTTCTCGGTAGCGAACTCCACCGCCCACGGGTGGATGATCCCCTGCGCGCTCTCAGTCATCACCGCGCGGACGCACGCGCCGCGCCGGCGAAGCTCGTGGACGAACTCCACGACTTTCACCGCCGCAATACTGCCGGTCACACCCACCGCGACGTTCACTCCGGAGAGCATTCGGGTTCGACTCAGTGAGCCGGCGTCTTAAATCGCTGTACTCCACGCCCCGCCGGTGCCGGCCACGCCGCGGTACGACTAAGCCACCGGCGGCCCACGTAGATCCGTGGCCACCCTCGAAGTCACCACCACCGTCCACGTGCCGCCCCACGAAGCCTACACGTTCCTCGCTGACTTCCCCGGGTACGCGCAGTACTCGGCGTACCTGGAGTCGGTCACACAACACGGCGACGGCGGCCCCGGCACCGAGTACGACCTCACGTTCGCCTGGTGGAAGCTCTCACAGACGGTTCGCTCCCGGGTCACCGACACCGACCCCCCGGCGCGCATCAGCTGGGAGATCCTGGGCAGCCTCGACGCCGCCGGCGACTGGCTGATCGCCGACGCCGACGCCGGCGCAGCCGTCTCGTTCGTCGTCACCTACGACCCGGGCAGCGCGCGCGGCCTCATCGACCTGCCGGCGTTCGTCTCCTTCGACTGGGTGGCCGACCGCGTCACCGAGAAAATCGCCGAGGAAGGCCAGCGCGTCGTCGAGCGCGTCGTCGAGGACCTCGAAGGCGAACCACGCCCCGTCGAGCTGGACGTCACGCTGACGTGACCGCAGGCGTTACTCGCCGTAGTCGCCGCCGTACTTCATGAAGAAATACGCCAACCCCAGCACGGACGTCATCGACCCCATCGCTCCGACGGCCATCGTCTTCGCGGAATCCGGGACGATCGTCTGGTAGCCCTTGTTCTCCGGCGGGCTGTCAGTCACGATGATGGTGCCTTTCATCCCCAGCGAGGCGTGTGGCGTACAGACGTAGTTGTACTCCCCCGTCGGACCGTCGAACGTGTGGGTGTACTCCTTCGGCGGTCCAGCGATATCCGTGCTCACGCCCCAGTCGGCGTCGCCCGGCACCTCCGTGGCGTGGACGTTGTGGCCGCCGGACTCCCAGACGAACCGCACTTTCGTACCGGGTTTGACGTACATCTCCGCGGGCTTGAAGACGTTACTCCCGTTGGGGCCGACTTTCACGACTTTCTCCCCGCCGCCGTCACCGCCCTCGCCTTCGGCTGCCGCCGCCGTGCCCGTGGCCGCTGCACCCGCAGCGGCAGCCACGCCGCCGCGAAGGACGCTCCGCCGGGACACCCCCACATCGGTCTCGGAGTTCATACGTGCGGCTAAGGAATCACGGCTACTGAAGACTTTGGTTTGTCCGTTCGCCACACGCCCCCGTGAGGCCGCCACCGACAACGCGCGTCCGCACGTCCGTCGTTCCAGAACGCTTATCATTGGTGGTACCGACGACCCTCCCATGTCCACTGTCGAGTCCGAACTCCGCGAGGAACTCACCGACGCGTTCGCAACCGCCGACTATCCCGTCAAAAACCAGATGGGGCTCGTGCCGGCGCTCCCAAGCGGCCCCTCGACGTCCTTCGAGGCCGGCGGCGAATCCTGGACGGCGATGGAGCTGGCCACCAAGCTCTCGAGCCGCGCGGACTTCCCCTACGACTCCGTCGACACCCTCGTCGACGACGTGATCGCCGGCCTCAAAGACGAAGACGAGCTGTAGCTCGCTGTTCTTCCATAACTTCTTAGCCCACGCCCCGCGTCCGCCCCGCTATGACCGACTGGATCGGCGACACGTTCACCAGCACCACCGGCTGGACGCACCTCCAACGACTCGTTGACACCCCCACCCGGATGGCGGGCAGCGACGGCGAACGCGAGGCCGCCGCCGCAACCCGGGACGCGCTCGCACAGCACGCCGACGACGCGTGGCTCGATACGTTCCCGGTCCAGGGGTGGACGCGCGGCGACAGCGCCATCGAGACGCCCGCCGACACCACCGCGGACACCATCGCACTCCCGCGCAGTCCCGCCGGGACCGCCGCCGGCGAGTTCGTCGACCTCAGCTACGGACTGCCCGGGGACTTCGAGGACGCCGACCTCGACGGCGCGATCGTGATGGTCGCCGCCGACGTGCCCGACTGGTACGACCGCCACCTCCACCGCCGAGAGAAATACGCCCACGCCGTCGCGGCCGGTGCCGCCGGCTTCGTATACATGAACCACGTCGCGGGCTGTCTCCCGGCGACCGGCAGCGTCGGCACCGGCGACGACCCGATCGGCGAGATCCCCGCGGTCGGCGTCTCCACGGAGACGGGAACCCGGCTCTCCCGGCGCTTCGAGCACGACACCGTCACGCTCACCGTCGACGCCGACACGCACGACGCCACCAGCCAGAACGTCCACGCGACACTCGGCCCGGACACCGACGCCGAGCTACTGGTCACCAGCCACGTCGACGCCCACGACATCACGGACGGGGCGATGGACAACGGTGCCGGCACTGCGATGGCCGTCGAGCTCGCACGCATCCTGGCCGCCCGGGAGTCGGCGCTCGACACGCGTGTTCACTTCGTCTGTTTCGGTGCCGAAGAGGTCGGGCTCGTCGGCTCACACCACGACGCCGCCCAGCGCGACCTCGACGACGTTCGCGCGGTGCTCAACCTCGACGGCGTGGTGCGCGAGCGCACGCTCAAGCTGTACACCCACCGCTTCGACGCGCTCGGGGACGCCGCCAACGCGGTCAGCGACACGTTCGCCCACCCGATCACGGTCGCCCCAGCCCTCAACCCCCACTCCGACCACTGGGCGTACGTCAAACACGGCGTTCCCGGCTACCACGCCACCAGCGACGCCGCCGGCGGCCGCGGCTGGGGGCACACGTCCGCCGACACGCTCGACAAACTCGAACTCCGGACGTTCCGCGAGCACGCTATCCTCCTCGCCGCGCTCGCGGCTCGCCTGGCCGACGACGGCTTCGCGGTCGCGCACGCCAGTGAGGCCGACGTTGCCGCCGGCTTGACGGACGCAGGCCTCGCCGAAGGCATGCAGATCACCGGCGACTGGCCGTACTAGTCGCCACGCCGCCACACTCCCGGCGTCCGGGTCGCGCCCGTCGGGTTTTTGTGAGTCGCGGTCCCCGATGTTACCGATGAGACAGACGCCGACTTCCGGAGCGCTGTCGCCACCGCCGCAACCGGGGTTGTGGCCGCGGTGACACTCCACGTCGCTGTCCGCGGCGACAGCACCGCCCCCACGGTCGCGACGCTCACCGCGAGCGACGACGCAACCCTGGTTGGGGACGCCGCAGCCGCTGACATCGTCGTCGCGGTCGGTGACGCCGGGCTCCGTGCGGCCGCGCTGTCCGACGTCGCGCCCGCCGCCCAGCCGCCGGTGGTGCCGGTCGACGTCGACGCCGCCCCCGACAGCGTCGCCCCCGCCGACACCACCGACGCGATCGCCGCTGTCGCCGCCGGCTCGTACACGGTCGTCGACCACCCCACGTTCGACGTGACCACGCCGACCACCGACGCGCGCGCGATCGCCGACGTGTCGCTGATGACGACCGCGCCCGCGAAGATCTCCGAGTACACGGTCTCGACGCCCGACCGGACCGTGGCGTCGGTCCGCGCCGACGGGATCGTCGCCGCCACACCACTCGGGAGCCATGGATACGCCGCCGACGCCGGCGGCCCGCACCTCGCCCCCGGCGTCTCGGCGGCCGCCGTCGTTCCCGTCTCGCCGTTCCGCGTCGACCGCACCAACTGGGTCGTCTGCCCGCCGGTCTCGGTCACGGTGGCCCGCGACGAAACCACCGTCGAACTCCACGCCGACGGGCACGCCCACGGCCGCGTCCCCGTCGACAGCCCCGTCACGCTGTCCTGGGGGACGCCGCTCCCGATCGCGGTGGTGTCCCACGCCGGGACGCACGGCGATTAAGCGATTGGAAAAGACATAATACTGCGTCCCACCGAAACCCGACCATGGTAGACCCCTCGGTCGCGATCTTCGGGCCCCTTGACACGTTGGTCGCGCCATACCTCGAATATGCGATCCTGGCGCTCGCGGTCCTGAACTTCGTCAGCCGACGCATCGCGCACGCACAACACGTCACGCAGGCCGCCGACGGTCCCGAAGCGCTCAGCCGACACTGGTTCCACTCGTTCACCACGTGGGGCCTCGTCATCACGACGCTGTACTACCTCACACTCCACCACCACGCTGGAATGGTGCTGTCGGTGCTCGTGCTCGGCGTGTTCTTCGCCGACTTCTTCGAGTTCGAAGCCCGGAAAGTCGAAGCACGCGACGGCCGCAGCCTCGAACGCCCCAAGGGCGCGCTCGTCGCTGCGACCTTCATGCTGCTGTACGTCGCCTACCTCAGCCTGTTTTTCATCGTCAAGCCGCTGTGGACGCAGGTCGTCTGATCGTCACGCTCGCGGCTCCGGCCTGCCGACGTTCTCCGTTTCGATGCCCGCTGTGGCGCGTTCCGAGTGATCTAACAGCACGCCGCCCGCCCGCTTAATTCGAGGCGTACGTCGCGTACGCTTCACGGCCCAACGGCAGGCCGATCCAGAAGAACAACGCCCCGATGATCGCCACCCAGAACGCCCCCTCCAACAGCACGACCGCCATCTGGTCGTACATGGTTAGGTTGCTTGGCACCTCACTGATGAGCTGGCCGTGCCCGAACTCCGGCGTCCGGTACCACCCCGCCATGATCATCCACACGAGGCCACCGCCGGTCAACATGCCCAGCCCCTTGATGAATTCGTCAGCCATTGTTTGGTTGTTGGTCGTCGCTGTTCTTATCCGTTGCCATTCCACGGGCCCGGAACCGGGACGCGAACGCGTACACCAGGCCGCCGGCCGCGATCAGCCCGATACCCAACACCGCGAACGGGACGCTCACCTCACTGGCTTTGGCCGACGCGCTCTTCGTCGCCGCGTCGAGCGCCACGAACCCCCCGACGACCGTCACGATCGCGAACAACGTCGAAAACACGGTCACGGTCTTGTAGAGGCGCTCGGGAACAACGATACTGCGTGAATCGTCACCCATCACGGTACTGTGGGGGTGCTGGCTACTTTACTGCGACGGAACCACAGCTCACCGGGAGCCGACACGCGAAAAAACGACGCCGCAAGCGGGCCGCTACTTCGGCGGCCGCAGCTTGTAATACCGCTTGTTCAGGTCGTACATGTACCCCTCGCGCATCGTCTTCAGGATGGCGTACGCGACCGCACCCGCCATCGGCGGGATGAGGAACGCCAGATCGAAGCTCAGATGCGGGTTCAACGGGAGGTGGGTTTTCGCCGAGTACGCGCTGATGGTGAACGCGAACACGACACCCATCACGCCGACGGACGCCCAGAACGGCTGCTCGACGGGGCGTCGTGCGCTCCCCTTGTTGAGGAACGGCACGATGGCAATGAACCCGACCACAACGACGTTCGCGAGCACGCCGAACGTCCGGTCGGCCAGCAGCTTCTGGCCGCCGAGGATGGCGAGCTCGGGGTTCAACGCGCTGAGCTTCAACAGCCCGAACGACCAGTACAGATACCAGTCGGGCAGGATCACGGCCGGCGTCGTGCTGGGGTTGGCCGGCTGTCCGAGGTGCGGCGGCAGCGTCGCGCCGAGGAACAGGATCATGCCCACGAAGAAGCTCGTGATCGCGAGGTTCCGCACGAGCTCGTGGGGCCACGTCGGGAACGCCAGCACGTCCCGCTCGACGTAGTCCGACTCCTGGCGGAGGTCTTGGTCCTCGCGGCGCGACCGCTCGAAGTACTCGTAGGTCAGCCGCGACAGCCCCGTCGTTCGTTCTTTCCGTTCGCGCCACGTGGGCGTCTCGTCGTCGGGTGAGACGATCCCCGTGCCGTCGGTGCGAGCGTCCTCGTCCGTTGGTTGGTCGTCACTCATTGTGTTAGTGGGGTTCTGCGATGCCCTGCATCCACACCAGCCCGAGGTGGATCGCGATCACGGTTGTCACCACGAACGGCAACAGGAACACGTGCAGGAGGTACATCCGCTGGAGCGTTGCCTGTCCGAGCGAGAACCCACCGAACATCAACTGGGCGACCCAGTCGCCGACCAGTGGGATCGAGAGGCTCATCTCGACACCGATCTGTCCCGCCCAGTACGCGAGCTGGTCCCACGGCAGGAGGTAGCCCGTGTACCCGAACACCATCGTCAGGCTGAGCAGGACGATGCCGATGAGCCAGTTGACTTCGCGGGGTTCCTTGTACGAGCCCGTGAAGTACACGCGCAGCATGTGCAGGAAGACCGCGGCGGTCATGACCTGTGCGGCCCACCGGTGCAGCGACCGCAGGAAGAACCCGAAGTTCAGATCGGTCATGATCCCCGCGACCGCACAGTACGCCACCGTGCTCCCGTCGACGCCACAGGTCGCCGCGGCCGCCGACGGCGAATAGTAGAACCCAAGCAGGGCCCCGGAGATCGCCGCGACGACGTACGACAGCGTCGAGAAGAACCCAAGCGAGTACAGCGGATACCAGTACCAGAACTTGTTGTCGAGGTTGTACTGTTCGGTGTGGCTTTTCGGCATCTGGAGGTTGACGCGGTAGTACAGCGTCTCCAGGAGTTCCAAGTAATCGACAATGCGGAGGCGGCGGTCGAGCCACACCAGCACCGTGAGGAACGTGCTCTCGATGGCCGTCAGATCCTTCTCCTTGATCCAGGCCTTGTGGTCGTGGTCGTCTTTGCGTTCAATGCTCATTGTTAGTTTTCAGGCCGCGCGAACGCGACGAAGCTCTTTTTCACGATGCTGAACGGATCGTAGATCGACTGGTGGCACTGACAGTAGATCTTGTCCTCAGCGCCCTCGTAGTTCGACGTGCGGAACCCCTGTGGCGCACAGCAGAAGTGCGTACACTTGTTGACGATCGCCATGACGCCCTGATCGGTCGCGGCCTCCAGCCACTCGGCGACCTCCCCCTCAGCGGACTCGACGCGGTCTTCGAGGACGGGACTGCGGATGATCAGGATCGGGATCGTGTTATCGGTGTTCTGGGACCGCCACGTCGCTTTCGCCGGCTTCCCGATGCCGGCGTCACCGTAGTCGTTCTCCCAGGTGTCGTAGTCGTCGAACTCGTCGATGTTGACTTTCCCACCGGAGGGCTGCCAGCTGTACCCGGCGCCCGAGAACCGGAAGTAGTTGTCACCGTCGTAGTCCGGGCGCAACCCGCCGTAGCCCTGCACGCCACAGTACTGGTACCAGTTGGGCGTGTACTCGATGCCGCCCAGCTCCATCCGGGCTTGCTTTTTCGTGCCACCGGTCTCCGTCTCGACCTCCTTGACATCCGGGAACACGCCCTTGATGTCGCCGTTGTCGTCGATCTCGATGGGGACCATCGGCATCCCCCGGGGTGCCGGACCGGCGGTGTTCTCGACGGCGAAGTAGTTCGTCTGCCCACCACCCGACCCCGTTGGATTGGTGACCGATTCGAGAACTGCCGTGCCGGCCGTCCCAGCGCCGGCCAGCGCTGCGCTTCCCACGACGCCTTTCACGAACCGGCGTCGACCCGAACTCTCTGGATATTTGTCTGACATTGTTATTTACGCTTGTACGGATACAGCGCCGTTTTGAACTGTTCGACGGTGTTCTCGAACATCGAGGTGCCGTCGACCTGGTCTTCGCGAATGTAGAGATCCTCCCACTTGCGGCGGCGCTTCTTGACGATCATCACGTCCGGCAGGAACTCCTTGCGGTACAGCATCAGGATGAACGACAGGTCGATGAAGACCGCCGCCAGCAGGAACCCGAGATACATGTTTCCGACTGGATCGGTGCCCAGTCCGGTCACGAGCCCCCAGGTGAACAGCCCGACGAGCAGCACCTCGATGACTGTCAGGAGCACGATCGTGATCATCGCGGCCGTGCTCTCACTGGCCGGCTCGTACCGGTGGATGTCGCCGTAGTTGGAGCCTTTCGAAGACATTATGGTTTGTTCGGGGCGCTGGCGTTCCGTGACTCGCCGTACTTCAACACGAAGAACGTGTACACCATGCTCAGGATCATCATGAGGATGGTGGCGATGCCCACGTAGTGGGCCTGAATCGGGACGCCCATCTCGTGGGGCGACCGCTCCACCGGCCCGCCGCCGCCGCTCGGTGCCTGGCCGTTCTCGTTGACGATCACTTTGCCTTTCATCCCCAGACTCTTGTGGGGGTCACAGACGTAGCTGTACTCGCCGGTCGGCCCCTCGAACGTATGTGAGTACTCGTGAGGGGCGGAGACGATCTCCGTCTGGGCGTCCCAGCCAGCCTCGTCCGGAACGCTGGTCGCGTGGACGTTGTGCCCAGTCGATCCTTCCCACACCCACTTCACGGTGTCACCCGGTGAGACGTACACTTCCGCCGGATCGAACACGTTCTGGTTGTTCGGCCCAACCTTCACCGTCTTCGTGGTTGCACCACCGCCGCCGTCACCGGACTCGCTGTCGCCGCCGGCGGCCGTCTCGTTGCCTGCTGTGCTGTTGTCCATCGCCGTGCCGTTGCCCGTGGCGTTTCCGGGTGCCTGTTGGTGTACGGCTGACGAAGACGAGGACGACCGCGCACCGACTGCTCCGACGGCCGCCGCGCCGCCAGCCGAGCCGGTTGCAATTTTGAGAAAGTCCCGCCTCTTCATACACGCTGAAATCAGGATGCGAACCGGATAAACCCACCGATGGCTCGGTGCCACTACGCCGCCAGTATCGCCGGCTTACGGGGTGTCTTCGTCCGGTTCGGCCGTCCCGGTATCGGCGTCGGTCTGTGGGACGAACGCCGGGCGGTCGTCGGTGCCGACACCCACCGACCGCAGCCGCGCCCGGAACTCGTCGGCGCGGAACCGATCCGAGAGCCGTGCGTTCGCCACCAACACCAGCATGAACACGCCGAACAGGACGAACCCCACACCCGCGATGGCTGCGATGATCCCGGAATCACCCAGCGGATGCAGCGTGAACGACGCGCCCGCGATCTCGCACGCACGCGCCGTCGACCCCGGCACCGAGACCGGTGGGCACTGCCGCACGAGCGGGTCGTACACGAACGGTGCGAGGAACAACAGCACGCCAGCCACCAGCTGTGCGATGCCGATGTACTGGAGCAGCGTGGTGCCGAACCCGCTTGCCGACTCCGGGATCTCCTGGGGGTCGGGCAGCCCCGCGTCCGCCGGCGGGTCGGGCGCATCGTAGCTGTCCATCGAACACAACGCAACCGTCGGCTTGACGTCGCGCAGCACGGTGCCCGACCCCTCCACGGTGCCGTCCTCGTAGACGACGGCGTACCCCTCGTCCGAGTACGCCAACACCACGGGCTCGCCGTCGATCGTGTCGCGCTCGACGACCGCGAACACGTCCCGCGTGGCCACCCGGCTGCGGAGGTCGTCGGCCACGCGGTCGAGCAACGCCCCGCCGGTGATCCACGCGTCCGGGTCGAACGCCGCCTCCCACTCGTCGGCGTCCATCTCGGCCATCTGTCGGGGGCCGAACTCCTCGAAGTCGTACTCGTCGTCGACCTCCGCGGCGATGTCGCTTGCGGTCATCGACTCGACGGACTTGTCGGCGTCGGTGTCCTGTGTCGTGCGATCCGCCGGCTCCGTTTCGTCTCCGCCGGCGCTGGAGTCCGTCATCGTCTGCGCGTTGCGGGGCGACGGAGTAAACGCTTCCGACCGACGGGGTGGCCGCGACCCGAACGCGTTTTGTCCCGCCGGCCAAAGACCGACGTATGGTCGAAGACGTGGCGGTCGCCACCCTCGCCGCGGCGCTGGTCACGCTCAGCTTTCCGTTCTACATCTACGGCGCGTGGATCATCATCGACGCCGACCCCGTCACGTGGGGTGTGCTGCGACACCACCTCTCGTATATCGTTGTCGGGCTGACGCTGAACACCGTGCCCGTTGTCACGTGGATGGCACCCCGGTTGCTCGGCCAGCTCGGTGGGTTCGCGGCGCTGCACGCCTTCTTCGGCGTGCAGGCGTACGCGTTTCTGGTGTTCGCGCTCACCGGGATCGTGCCGATCCTGCGCGCGAAACGCCAGTACAACCTCTACAACGACCCCGAGCCTAACCTGGAGATCGACGACATCCACGAGAACATGGGCGCCTGGCGGCTCCGGCTGCGCGCCGGCGTCGCGGGCTACGTGCTCTGCTGGCTGGTCGCCTGGGTGCTGGGCCTCGCCCGGTACGTCATCCGGTACCCCGAGTTCCCGTTTTAGGACTGATACCACGCGTACGCGCCCACCATCGCGAGGACGAACACGCCACCGGCGAAGAACACGACGCCGGGCGGGAGTGTCTGCAGCGTCGCCGTGACTGCGTGTCCGATCCGATCGATGACGCCGGGCTCGGTGGTGTTTTCGGCGGCTTGTGTGACTCGCTCGGATGCCACGCGCATCCTGGCACCGGGGCGCGGTGTACCCCCGGTGAGCAGCCGTTGGACGGCGACGCTCACCACGCCGAGGGCACCGAGCACGCCGAGCAGTCCGGCCAGCCGGCTGCGCAGCGACGGCGACTGCCCGCTGTCGGCGGCGAACAACACCAGGGTGTCGCTCGCCGGCGCGTACACGCTCATCTCCCGGCCCTGGGCGGAGTACCACGTGTCCGCGACCTCCAGGAGGTCGGCCTCGACGAGGTTCTCGATGTGGTAGCTCGCGTTCTGCAGGGAGGTGTCGACGCGGTCGGCGACGCTCGACGCCGTGTCGGGCTCCTCGTAGAGCGCGCTCAGGATCTCGCGTGCGGTCCGGGACCCGAGCGCGTCGAAGACATCATCGGCGGCGTCCTCCCGGATGTGAACGACTTCCGAGCCGTCGCCGCCGTCGACCGATACGCTGCCCGGGAGGAGGCGGTTCGCTGTCATCCACACGGACGTACGGCGGCCGGATATAAAACCGCTCGCGAGGCTACAATCCGTGTTTAACTCCCCTCTGGCGGGACCAAAACAGTCACCGAGCAGTCGTCACCACTCGCTTCCGTCGGCCAAGTCGATGTCGTGGTCGGTCTTCGACGACGGACAGATGTCCGCAAGCACGCACGCCCCGCAGTCCGGGTTCCGGGCCGTACACGTTTCCCGGCCGTGCGCGATCAGCCAGTGCGTGTAGTTCTTCCAGTGGTCCTCGGGCACGACCGGCATCAGGTCGGTTTCGATGGCTTCCGGGCGCTTTTTCTCGGTGATGCCGAGCCGCCGGGACAGCCGCTGCACGTGGGTGTCTACGACGATGCCCTGGGTCAGATCGTGGCCGTGCTGGAGGACGACGTTGGCCGTCTTCCGACCGACACCCGAGAGGTCCGTGAGGTCGCTCATGGTGTCGGGTACTGCGCCGTCGTGGTCTTCGAGGATCGACTGTGCGGCGCTTTTGATGTATCCGGCTTTGCTGTTGTAGTACGTGATCGAGTTCAGTTCCGCAGCCAGCGCTTCCTCGTCGGCGTTCGCGTAGTCCGCGACGGTCTCGTAGGTGTCGAAGAGGTGTTCGGTCTCGGCGTTGACGCGCTCGTCAGTGCACTGTGCGGACAGGATCACCGCCACGAGCAGCTCCATGCGTGAGGAGAACCGCAGCGAGATCTCCGGGTCGGGGTGTTGCTCGCGCAGCCGGTCGATGACGGTCCCGACCTGTGCGCTTCGCGTCTCCAGTCGCGTGCCCATACCACTGCCAGGGCGTCGACGCCCTTCGCTGTACCGGAACCACCACGGGGTGTGTCCGTGCGGTTGCTTCCGGGACGCTTATGCGCGCGACACCCCCGCATCGACGTATGAAAGCAACCGCGCGCGCACACCCCATCCAGGGCCTCGTGAAATACCACGGGATGCGCGACGAGTCGCTTCGCATGCCGTACCACGACTCCATCAGCGTCTGCACCGCGCCCAGCAACACCACGACGACCGTCGAGTTCGATCCCGACCGCGACGCCGACCAGTACGTCGTCGACGGCGACACGGTCACCGGTCACGGCGCGGACCGCATCCGCAGTGTGGTCGATGCGGTCCGCGACCGCGCCGGGTTCGACCACCGCGTGCGCCTGGAGAGCCAGAACAGCTTCCCCACGAACATCGGCCTGGGGTCGTCGTCGTCGGGGTTCGCGGCGGCCGCGCTGGCGTGCGTCCGCGCCGCCGGCCTGGATCTGGACCTCCCGACGGTGTCGACGGTCGCGCGCCGCGGATCGGCGTCGGCGGCCCGCGCCGTCACGGGCGGGTTCTCGGATCTGCACGCGGGATTGAACGACGCCGACTGCCGCAGCGAACGCCTCGACGCCCCCGCGGAGTTCGCGTCCGATCTGCGCATCGTCGTGGGCGAAGTGCCCGCGTACAAGGAGACGGAGTCTGCCCACGCCGAGGCCGCCGACAGCCACATGTTCGACGCGCGGCTGGCACACGTCCAGGGCCAACTCGCGGAGATGCGTGACGCCGTCCGCGCGGGCGACTTCCAGCGCGTCTTCGAGACCGCCGAACACGACTCGCTGTCGCTCGCGGCGACGACGATGACGGGGCCGTCCGGGTGGGTGTACTGGAAGCCCGAGACGCTCTCGATATTCGAGACCGTGCGGGAGCTCCGGGCGGACGGCGTGCCGACGTACTTCTCGACGGATACCGGCGCGACAGTGTACGTGAACACCACTGCGAGTCACGCCGACGAGGTCGAGGCTGCGGTCGCCGACTGCGGCGTCGACACCGCCGTCTGGGAGGTCGGCGGGCCTGCCCACGAACTCGACGAGCGCGACGCGATCTTCTGAGTGCCTCGGTCCACGACCCACGGCCTCGCCGGCTACTCGGGAGGCACCGACGACACCGACGGAAACGACACCACCGAAACCACGACCGCGAGAGCGGGACGTTCACCACGAGAGAACAGGTCGTATCGCAGCCCGGCAGATATCCCACCTGCGGCACGGGAAGCCTCGCCGTTTACCGCGAGGAGGATGTCACTTAGCCCGCAATCCCCCCATCACTGTCGACAAACAGGATGTGAGCACATAGAGGGGGATGATGCAAAACAACGCGAGC
Source organism: Halobacterium salinarum DSM 3754 (assembly GCF_008124605.1). Lineage (GTDB taxonomy): Archaea > Halobacteriota > Halobacteria > Halobacteriales > Halobacteriaceae > Halobacterium > Halobacterium salinarum. The sequence goes on along the minus strand of NZ_VRYN01000002.1, from coordinate 176,119 downwards.
GCGAAGAGACCGATCCCCATCGTTATTGGCCCGTCACTCCCAGACGATGTCTGCAGAAAAACCACGACGACGAACCAGAGTACGAGCAACCGAACAATTTCGGGCTTGTTCATGTATGGATTACGTGATAGCGTGTTCATATTAAATCAGTTTCCACATAGCAGCGCAGCTACCTACCGCGGTTCACACCCTGTAGCGTATGATCTGTACGGTCGCCGTTCGCCGAATACGTCCTGTGCCCCGTGCGGCGTTCCGAACAGAGCTGATCGGTGTCGGCCGACTTCGAGCCGTGATTGCACTGTGCTGACCGCACTGGGGCCAGAACACACCGCCGATAGAAGCTTTCAGCACACGCCCCCAGCACGCCTATGCGGGAGCCGCCCGTTACGTCCCCATGGACACCACTGTCACCGAACTCGACGGTGCCCTCCTCGCACGCCTCGAAGCAACGGACCGCGTCTTCGAGGTGCGATTCGACGCGCTCGAGGTGACCGACGTGACGCTGCGGTTCCGCCACGACGGCGACCGGGTCGGCAGTATCTACAACGACGACGGCACCGACCGGACGATGGCGCGTCTGACGGTGCCCGGGGACTCGGATTTCATCGCCGTGGAGGTCCCGACGTCGTTCGTCGCAGCCATCGTAGACGCCGCCACGCGGACCGACCGCGTGGCGACCCCCGAGCGGCTGGCGGGCTACCGATTGCGTGTCCTCGACTGAGCGACGCCGCTCAGACGCCGGCACCGGTGGCGGCGTCGGGCAGGTCGGCGGGTTCGGCGTCGATGCCGAGCTCGTCTAGGGCCGCCTCCATGTGGCGGTCCGCGGCGAAGTCCGCGCCGTCGGCCTCACGGATGCGCTGGGCGGTCGCCAGCACCTCGCCCCGGCGGTCGTCCGGGATGTCGTACTTGTCAGCCGCCAGCTCGACGATGAGGCCGTTGTTGTCCTGCGTGTACAGCGAGCAGAAGATGCCGCGGTCGAAGACGTTGTAGCCGTGGCCGGCGTCGTCCAGCGCCGCCATCACGTCCTCGAAGTCCGCGGCCGCGATGGAAAAGGAGAGGTGGTGGACGCCGCCGACCTGCGTGCGGAGACGGTCGTGGTTCGAGGCTCGCTCGTCGTTCACGAAGACGGTGAGGATGCGGCCGTCCCCCGTGTCAAAAAAGAGGTGCGTCTGGGAGGGGTCGTCGAGGTTCGGCTGGCGCATCACCAGCGGCATCCCGAGCAGGTCGCGGTAGAACGCGATGGTGTCCTCGGCGTTGCTCCCCCAGATCGTGACGTGATCGGTGCCGGTCGTCCGGAACGGGCTGTCGGGGGCGTCCGCACTGACTGGGCTGTTGGTGTCCGCCATACCACACGTAGGCAGCGGCCGAACAAAAGCGCTCGCGGGCGTCCGCGCCACCCGGTGACGGCCGTGTCACCCAGCACCGTGTCTACTGACGCACCGGCCCGTGTGGCGCTTCGATGCGGACCGCCGTCCGTACAGCGACCCCGTGACAGCGCCACCGCTTTATTCAGGGCCGGCGTACCCGAGTGCGTGCAAATTGTCGGGTACGAAACCGCGCCAGGCGAAGGACCCGCCGCGCTTCGCGTCGCCGACGCGGGGACCATCGACCACATCACGCTGGCCCCCACCACCGAGCTGGCGTACTCGCTTGCCGACCGCCACTGCGCCGGCGTCGACCGCGGCGACGACGGCCACCAGCCTTGCCAGCGCCCCGACGCGCCGTACTGCGACGCGCACACGTCGGTCTGGCCGTGCGCGCGCTGCACGGGGCAGTGTAACAAACCCCTGGACGCCTGCGAGGAGGAACACGCCGTCTACCTCGCGGCGTTCGCACCGGACGTGTTCAAAGTGGGCGTGACCCGCTCCTGGCGCCTCGACACCCGCCTCCGCGAGCAGGGCGCGGACCGCGCCGCACACGTCCACACGGTCGCCGACGGGCGGCGCGCCCGCCGCATCGAGGCCGGCATCGCGGACCGCATCACCGACCGGGTGCGCGTTCCCACCAAACGCCGGGGGCTCGGTGCCACCCTCGACCGGACCGCGTGGCGCGACCTCGTGTCCGACTTCGACCCCATCGACGAGTTCGACTTCGACTACGGCCTCGATGTCGACAGCCGCCCCGTCGCGGAGACGATGCTCACCGGCACGGTCCGCGCAACCAAAGGCCGCCTGCTCGTCCTCGACCGGCGGGAAACGACCTACGGCGTCGACATGCGCGCGCTCGTCGGCCACGAGATCACGCCCGGCGCCGACGACCGCGACCGCCAGGCCAGTCTCACCGCGTTCTAGGCGCGTCCGGGAAGCCGGCTTTTTTCAATGCGGGCGGCAAACCACCCTGCATGGCAGACGACGACCAACCAGCAGACGACGCCGCCGAGGACGACGGCGAGGAGAAGTCCTTCCGCGAGCGCGTCGAGGAGATCCGTGAGGAGCGAGCCGAAGAGCGCGACGAGGGCGACGGCGAGGACCCCCGCGAGCGCATGGCCGACGCGATGGGCGGCGGTGGCGGCCCGCCCGGCATGGGCGGCGGCGGTGGTGGCGGGGGCAACCCGTTCGCGCAGATGATGGGCGGCATGATGGGGGGCGGCGGTGGCGGCCCGCCCGGCATGGGTGGCGGCCCCGGCGGCGATGAGTCCGGCGGCACCAGCGAGACGGCCGAACGCGAACTGGAGATGCTGCGCAAGGAACTGGAGCGCACGAACAACAAGCTCGACCGCATCGCGAACGCGCTCGAAGACTAACCGAGCAACTCGCGGTAGCGGGCCGCGAGCCGGTCGATGGCGCGCCCCACGCTGATGTCGGGTCTGCGCGCCACACAGTTCTCAGCGAGTGTGTCACGATCGTCGAGCGCGCGCCGTATCGCACGCCGAAACCCGGGGATGTCGCCGGCGTCGTAGTGGTAGCCGGTCGTCCCGTCGATGATCGTCTCGGAGAGCGCGCCCGCGTCCACGCCCGCAACCGGCGTGCCACAGGCGTTGGCTTCCAGGGCGACCAGTCCCTCCGTCTCGATGGGGCTCGGAAACGCGAACACGTCCAGCGCCGAGTAGAACGCCGGCATCTCCTCGCGATCCAGGAACCCCAGGAAGCGCGCGTCGACGCCGCGGGCGTCGGCCTCGGCTTCGAGGTCGCCGCGGGCGGGTCCGTCGCCGCCGAACACCACCGTGGCGTCGACGCCCGCGGCGGCCGCGAGCAGGTCCCCGAGTCGCTTCTCGTAGCCGTGGCGGCCAGTGTACCCGATCAACGGCTCGTCGGCGGGCAGATCGTGTGCCGCCAGGAACGCGGTGGGATCGGTCGGCTGGAAGCGGTCCGTGTCCACGCCGTTGGGCATCGCCTCCACGGGCGTGTCCACGCCGAGCGCCCGGACCTCCCTGCGGGTGCGCTCGCTCGGCGTCAACACGAGGTCGGCACGCGACAGGAACCACCGCTCGTATCGCTCGCTGGCCCGCCGCACCGCCCCAGTCACGGCGTCCGGCCCCACGTACTCGGCGTACTCCGCGGTGGGCGTGTGGTAGGTCGCAACCAGCGGCGCGTCGTTGCGGCGGGCGAGCCGGACGGCCGCGAGCCCCAGTCCGAACGGCGTGTGCGCGTGCACGACGTCGGCCCCCGCGACGGCGTCGGGCGGGCTCGGGAACGCCATCCGATAGCCGTCGTAGAACGGGAACGCCAGGCTCGCGACCGGGTGCTCGGTCTCGGCCGGCTCGTGGTCCGACGCCGGATAGACCACGGGCATCCGGCCGCCTCGCGCCTCGTACTCGGTGTGCCACGCAGACACCGTGTACGTCACGCCGTTGACCGTCGGCAGGTAGGAGTCCGTGAACGCCGCAACGGTCGGCAGCCGTCCGGACACACTACCCCTCCGTGGCCGCGACGGCCGACGCCACGTCGCCGTCACGCAGGCACTCGTAGATGCTGGCGAGCTCCTCGCCGATGCGATCGAGGCTGTGTGATTCCGCGGTCTCCCGCGCGTTCTCGCCCAGCCGCGTCCGCAACTCGGGGTCGTCGGCGAGGCGGTCGATGGCGTCGCGGAACGCTTCGAACGTCGAACACATGAGACAGTCCTCCCCGTCGGTGAAGAACTCTCGGAACACCGGGATGTCCCGGAGGACCACCGGCTTCCCACACGCCATCGCCTCCAGGACGGCGATGCCCTGGTTCTCCACTTTCGCCGGGAACAGGTAGATGTCGCCCGCGCCGAACGCCGCGCGCTTGTCCTCCATGTAGCCCGTGAACGTCACGTTCGCCGGTGGGTCGGCCACCCACTTCCGCGTGGCCGCGCCGGCCTGTGGCCCCTCGTCGTAGGGGCCAAACCACGCGAACTCGTGGTCGGTGGCTTTCGCCAACTCGCAGAACATCGTCAACCCCTTGCGCTCGAACACCTCGCCGACGGCGTACACCACGGTTCCGTCGAGATCGAACCGCGCCCGGGTGTCCGCCCGGAACGACTCATACCCCTGCATGCTTTCGAGGTCCACGCCGTTCGAGAGCTGTCGAATCGGGGCGTCGACGGGGTACGCCCGGAGCACGTCTTTCGTGTACTCGCTCGGGCACAACACGAGGTCGGCCTGCGAGTAAAACCACCGCAGGTACGGTTCGAGGGCGGGCGCGATCGTGCTCGACCCCCGGAACGACTGCGCGAAGTCCTCGCGAGTGAGGTGTGCGTGCAACACCAGCGGCGTGTCGGTGCGCCGCGCGTGGCGCGCGACCGCGACGCTTCCCGGCCCCACGAGGTTACAGTGCGCCACATCGAACGCCGTGAAACACGACCCGCCAGCCGCCAGCGAGCCGATCGAACGCACCGGATCGCCGGCCCGCCACGGCGTTTCAACTACCTCAACGTCGGTCGTTTCGAGGGCGGCCCGCTGCTGGTTCGTCGCGGTCACCATCCCGCCGCGAAGGGCCTCCGCCGCTTCGAGGTAGTTCAGCGCTCGCATCATCCGGTGGACGTACGCCGCCGCCGATAACCCTACCGGAACTGTCTTCAGCGGGCGTCGTCGACCTCCAGTATGGCGTCCATCGCGGCCGAGCGCATCGACCGCCTCCACACGCTCGCGCGGGCGGCGGCCCGCACCGGCGACGACGATCGCGCCCGCGAGTACGTCCGGCTCGCCCGCCGACTCGCCGAACGCAACCGCCTCACACTCCCACCGGCGTTCCGCCGGTTCACCTGTGACGACTGCGACGCCGTCCTGGTTCCAGGGCGCAACGCCCGCGTTCGCACCCGCAGCGGCCACGTCGTCGTGACCTGTGACTGCGGCACGCACGCACGATACCCGTACACCGGCTGACCCATGCAACAAGGTTCAAACAGCCCGGGGCGCAAGCACGCACACGAATGTCAGACGATCTGGCGACGAAAGCCCACGAGGCCGACGTTACTGTCTGGGTTGGGAAGGCCGGCATCGAGTCCGTTGTCGAAGAGCTTGCCGACCAACTCGACGACCGCGACGTTGTGAAAGTGAAGTTCCTCCGGGCGGCCCGTGGCGGCGACGACACGGCAGGGCTCGCCGCCGATCTCGCCGACCGCGTCGGCGCGACCGTCGTGGACGTGCGGGGCAACACCGCCGTCTACCACTAACACGCTGGCCCGCGGCTACGGGGCGTCCTCGTCGCTCACGTTCGTTTTCACCACGGTCGTTGACCGGTCGGTCACGCGCAACACCCGATCAGTCACGCTCCCGAGCAGCGACCGGTACTCGTCCGAGCGCCGCTTCGTCCCCAGGATCACGATGTCCGCGTCGACCTCGTCGGCGACAGTCACGATCTCGTCGGCCGGGCTGCCGTACAACACCGCCGTCTCGATGGTGACGCCCGCGGCGTCGGCGCGTTCGGCCAGCGCACCCAAGACGCTGTTGCCGTACTCGGTCAGGCCGTGGGCCGGCCCCTCGGCGGTGTCGACGTACTCGTCGCCGCTGTACGCCGTGGTCACCGCCTCGTCGACGACGTACACCGCGTGCAGCGTCGCGTCCATCGCCGCCGCGAGGTTGAGCGCGTGCGTCTCCGCGTTCTCGGACGCCACGCCGCCGTTCGTTGCGAGGCACACTCGATCGTACATAGCAACGCCTGCCACGCCACGGACAATAAATCCGCCCGCTGTTCCCGGCGACCGGGAGCCGTCGCTGTTCGGCTCCGAATACGGTATGAATGAGTGGACAGTCGGGGTAGCCCGGCGTTCCCGGCCGGGTAGTCCCGGTCGCCTTCTCCACCCCGCGACCCGTCGAGCGACGGGCGTTCGGTGGTCCGCTGCTCACTTCCGTGCCTGGCGGGTTGCCACCGTCGAACCACGACGGAACGCCCCTGCGGGCGCACGCCGCGGACCGCCGTCCCCGACGGACGAGGCTTCCACGTTGGCTTCCGGGGCCCGACCGCGGCGGTCGGACGCGCCCGGTGTTCGGCCCCCGCTGATGACTGTCTCACGGGTGTCGGGCGGAGCCAAACCGCCCGGCCTAGTCCATCTCATCCTACCCGGGTCGTTCTTAAGGGCCTTTCGGGTTCGAGAAAATGATACTTGCTACCGTGTCTCGCGTTAGCACTTTACAGAAGTCCGTCGTGTCCCCGAGTATGTCCGCGCTACCGAACCACTACGAGACCCTCCGCGAGGGCTGGGACGCGGCCGTCGACGCGTACACGGACTCCCTCGCTGCCCCCTCCCGAGCGTGGCCGTCGGAGGGGAAACGATCAACCCACAGGGGCTGTTAATCGGCTGTATGGGATTCGGTTCAACCGCGAAGAAACTCCAAAAAGTCACCGACCTCGCGGACAACCTCTACGAGCGCTTCGAACAACTCCGCCAGCAAGTCAGCGACCTCACCGGCACGGTCGAGGAGACCAACGACCGGGTTGCAGCCCTCGAGACGGAACTCACCGAGCAGCGCGCGATCATCGACGCCATCGCCGCCGAGCACGACATCGACGTCGCGGCGGTCGCCCCAGCCACGGACTCGCCCCAGGACGACGCCGGCAACCCGGACCCGGATGCCAACGACTAAACGCCACAGCCAGAAACCCCCGTACAGATGACGACCCACGACAGACCCCTTGACTCGGTGCTGGACACCGTCGGTGAAACGCCGCTCGTGCGCGTGCAGGCCGCGCCCGATGACGTCCCCGTGTACGCGAAACTGGAATCGTTCAACCCCGGGGCCAGCATCAAAGACCGCATCGGCACGTACATGATCGAACAGATGCTCGCCTCCGGCGAGCTCCCCGAGGGCGGCACCATCATCGAGCCGACCGCCGGCAACACCGGCGTCGGGTTCGCGGTGGCCGCCAGCCAACTCGGCATCGACGCCGTCTTCGTCGTGCCGGAGCGGTTCAGTCTCGAAAAACAACAGCTGATGCGCGCGCTCGGCGCGGACGTGGTCAACACACCCACCGACGACGGCATGGGTGGCGCGATCCAGCGCGCCCACGACCTCGCCGCCGAGCGCGAGGACGCCATCGTCCCCCAGCAGTTCTCCAACCCCCTGAACGCCGAAGCCCACTACGAGACCACCGGCCCCGAGATCTACCACGCGCTCGACGGTGCTGTCGGCGCGTTCGTCGCCGGCTGTGGCACGGCCGGCACCCTGATGGGCACCAGCCGGTTCCTCCGCGACCAGATCTCGGCGCTACACGTCACGGCCGTCGAACCGGAAGGGTCGATGTACGCCTCGGCCGCCGGGGCCGACGTCTCCGAAGGCGAGTACAAGACCGAGGGCATCGGCACCCACGACCCGTCGACCAGCGAGCTGTTCGACCCCGAGTTCGTCGACGACGTCACCCAGATCCCCGACGAGGACACGCACGCCGAAATGCAGCGCCTCGCCGCCGAGGAAGCCCAACTGGTCGCGTCCAGCGCCGCCGCGAACAGTCTCGCCGCCATCGATGTCGCCGAGCGCGCCGCCGCCGGACACATCGACCTCCCACACGACTGCGTGGTCACTGTGTTCCCGGACTCAAGCGAGCGCTACCTCTCGAAGGGGCTCTACGGCGACTACGAGGAGTGGGAGGGCTGACGCCGCCCCCTACGGTGCCACCAGGCGCTGGTGGTCGACTTTGATACAGCTGTTCGACACCACCCGAAGGCCGGCCGCCGCGGCGCGCTCCTCGGCGTCGGCGTGCTGGATGCCGACCTGCAGCCAGACGGCGCCGACGTCGTCGCGCGCGATCGCAGCGTCGACGATCCCCGGCACCTCCTCGCGGGGCCGGAACACGTCCACGACATCGACCCGCTGGTCGATCTCGGCGAGCGAGTCGGCCGCCGCATGTCCGAGTACGCGCTCGGCGTACGGGTTGACCGGCACCACCGTGTAGCCGTGCGCGTCGAGATACGCGGGCACCTCGTGGGCGGGTTTCCCGGGCGTCGCCGAACACCCGACGACCGCGATCGTTTCGGCGTCCAGGACTGCCCTGCGCTCGCTGTCGGTGTTGCCTGCCATTCCACCGGCGTACGGCTACCGCGCCGATAAACCTATAGCTCCCGCCACGACGTGTCGTCACCGACGCCCAGTACCCGCGCCCGAAACCCGCCGTCGTGCTCCTGGATGGTGATCACACCGTCGAACAACTGCTTGAGCGTGCTCACGGTCTTGGCGTCGTGAGCTGCCCCGTCAACGGTGAACAGCCCCAGGGCGTCCGCGGACTGCACGCGCCCGGTGAACACGTGCAGGAACCGGAACACGGTCTGCAGGTCGGAGTACATCAACAACGTCGACAACGAATGCAGCAGGATCCGATTGCGGGTGCTGTCGCGTTGCTCGTAGAGGCGCTGTAACAGCTCCGACAGCTCGATCCCGATCCCGGTCAGATCGTTCGGCGAGGACGCGTACCGCACCAACTCCGCGTCGCGCCGCTCACCCCCCATTCCTTGTTGTTTTGTCACACAATCGACGACGCCGAGCGTCGCAGTCTCGGCGTCGCCGACGCCATCGAAGGCATCGATCACGCGGTTGGCACTATCCTTGGTCGAGACGACAAGCGCGCTCTCGCCGGCGTCGGTTCCGGCCGCAAGCACCCGGAACCCGAGATCGCGCTTCCCACTCATCGCTGGTCCCTCCACAAGGAGGTTTGTCCCCTCCGACACGTCGACGCCGGAGAACGCGGCGCCTAACTCGTACATAGTATCATCACCTCCCAACGGTAGTCAGGGGCGGCCCCACAGGCCACCCAGCTCCCCCGTTCTTGCCTGCGTCTACTGTGTCCTGTGGCGGTTATATTCCTTTTGATTAGGCTGTTATGGCGTGACAAGACGCCCGACGACGAACGCCGCCGCGGCGAGCAACTGTCCGCGCTTCAACAGCCGCTGACCGGCGGCTGGGTCCGTGTAACTCCGGGCTGCCGCCACCACCATCACGACCACGCCCGGACACACGGCCACCAGATACCACCACCCGAACACGCCCACGAGATACGGCACCGGACTCGCCGCCGCTGCGCCCACGACGAACACCGCACTGACCGCCAGCGCGCGCTGGTGCCCCACCACCACCGGCAGCGTCCGCAAGCCCGCCGCCCGATCACCAGCCAGGTCCTCGACGTCCTTGATGACCTCGCGGGCGAACGTCGACAGCGCCGCCAACGCCGCCAACACACCGCCCGCAAGCGGACTGCCGACCGCCGCCGCCCCGAACACGAACGTGCTGCCGCCGAGGTACGCCACCAGCGCGTTTCCCGCACCCGGCCGTCCCTTCAAATACTGCGTGTACGTCAGCAACCCGGCCAGGTTCAGTGCCGCGATGCAGACCGCAAGCACCGGCAGCGTCGCCGCCAACGCGGCCGCCCCCACGAACAACACGACGCTGTACGCCAGCGCCCCCCGCGGCGACACCGCACCCCGGGGGATCGCGCGGTCGGGATCGTTGATCCGGTCGACCTCGCGGTCGAAGTAATCGTTGATCGCGTTCCCGCCCGCCGTCGCCAGCCAGGTCGCCCCCACCGCAGCGCCGGTCGCCGCCGGCCGCCCGACGGCACCGCCCGCAACGAACGCCCCGATGAACGTCAACGCCCCCGCCGCCAGCGTGTTCACTGGCCGCGCCAACTCAACCAGCCCGCGCCCGGTCTCCACGCCCGTCCCCATGCGTCGTATCCGCGAGTGGAGCCCACAAAAACCGAGCGAAACCACTGCCCCAGCCACACCGCATCCGTCCCCGAATCACTGGGCTTAAACGTCCCCCCCGAATACCGTGGGACGCAGGGCGCTTAGCTCAGCTTGGACAGAGCACTTGGCTTCGGACCAAGATGCCGCGGGTTCAAATCCTGCAGCGCCCACTCGATTCCTTCCTAAATCGCGTCCAACTCAGGAGCGCGAGCTATGCTTCTCTACTACCTGTGTATACGGGAACCAGGGGTGCCACAAGGGAACGTCTGAATCGGATACCAACACGCACCGGGCTGCGGCGTCTCGCCGTATCCGACTGACGCGCGCCAACTCTGGCTCGCGGAGGTGGTCAGCGTGAGTCTCTGAGTCGTCTGTTACGCCCGCAGACAGCCGAATCGGGAGCGTATCTCTTCGAAGAGCCTCGGGGAGTCGGGGACCTGGTTTCACGGGGTACCGTGAAACTGGTAGACTGCGTGGGGGTGTAAAGATGAAAGTGCAACCAACCCCCCTTTACATACAGCCCATCGCGGGGCGCTCGCCCCGATGGGCCGCGTCCGGTCAGGGTCGGCCTCAAAGCTCTCGACGCTTCGTTGGCACGGGGGCGGGGAGCATCGAGATACGCAGCAGGCGAAAGTCGGCATCACGGACGCTCTATCACATAGACGACTGACATGATTTAAAAGACCAGCGCTAGAATACACTGTATGGGTATCACGAAGCAGGTCTCGATTAGGTCAGATAATTTCATCCCCGGACATCGAGTTTTCGATGAGAGGCCGCATATACTTCATGTTTGTGATATAAAAGTAAACCCAGAAGACAATATGTGGGAATTTGAATATCAGAAAGAGAAAGACGAGATTTCCAGTAGGCACACGAAAGATGTCTATCTCTACATGGAATTGGATGAGAAACAGCACTCCAAACTCACTAGCTTCTTTCTAGAAGAGAAACCCCGTGATTCGAGCCACTCGTTCCACGTAGACATCTCAGGAGATATTATCCAGCAGGTCACCAAACGGCCTGGTGCGGGGACTTCTGATAAGGAGAAGAACAAGTATACGCCCAGCCCAATCCGCTTTGAGGCATTATCTGACCGGGTTGTAATTGAGACGTTCGCTGGGGACAATCCAATCATCCCCTACTACGAGGTGACCCATCACGATACTCCTCAAGATCGGCACAATGTCTCTAGAATTGAGTCGTTCATCCAATCAATGCAGGATGGTGGCTCTACCCCGGGTCTCGAACCTCTACCAACTGAGCTTGTTTCTGAACTTCAGTCAGCTGAATGGGGCGAAGAAGTAAGACACCATCTTCACGAGGGCGACGAGTGTTATAGAAACAGCTTGCTCCATCCCGCTCTCTCCAGCTATATTCACGCGATAGAGTGGGCACTCATCTCGTTCCTTAAAGAGAAAGAAGACGTAGATATCATACAGCAGGAGAAGAATGGCGATCTCTACTACTTCGCTTCGGGCAATTCGATTCTGGGCGAGGTACAGGACACTGGCGAACTATCGCAGAAGTCGATCTCGAGGATCAAGTCGCTCAATAGAGCCGAGAGACGATGGATGGGCCACCACAAGTCGGGAGAAGCTACAAAAGAGGAACTTGACGGCATGAGAGCGAGGCTGACGCAAATTCTGGAAGAACTGTTTGGTACGGATTCTGCTCGGAAGTGAATTAAGGGGCAGGAACGCTGGCTTCATTCCTATAGATTAGATATTTTATCCCGACCGAATCGGGCCATTGACGCGACGTGCTTCGGCCGCCACCGTATCGCTGGCATGGTCGCGGTAAGCATCAAGCTACCCAGTAGGCGAAGCTATTGATTGGAGACCTACTGTGAGAGTTAAAGTAGAAAAATTTCCAAGAGAGGATAGATTCATTAAGTCCTGTTAGCAAACTACGGTAACTTGACATGTAGTATTCTAATAAATTCAGGACAGAAAATATGGCAAGAAGAGCCCTAAGGAGCGATATCTTCGGTATACGGCTTTTCTGCTCACTGCCGGGAGGGGGATTCTTGCAATAGTGGCGGCCATAGGAGGACTCTTCGAGATAGCAGGGCAGATAGCTTCAATCTGTGCGGCCTCCGCAACAGTCTTGCTCGCTTCCCTGACTGCGCAGTATGCCGACCAAACAGAAAAACTCGTCAGCGAAACTGAAAAAGATCGACAGAGCCGTTTGAAGCCCAAAGAGGAAGAGAATAAGAGAGAGGTACACGCCCTTCGGCGAGCGCTGTACGAGGAGATCTACAAAATCCAGTATTTCGAGAGCCTCACGGAGAACTACTCGGTAGGGAATAGCGTATTGGGAATTGCAACACCCAACAAAATCTATGAGTTAAATACATCGAAAATCGGCCTCTTGAGGGTGCTCTTGAAACTTATTTTCATCAATCTATCAGACTCCAACGGTGGCTGGTGAGGACGGTGACGCTCGGAAAGTACGGAAAAAAGCCCTCAGAGTCGGAATGAGATGTTTCGGGAACAGATTGAGAAGCTGGCGGAGGCCCAGAAAAGAGCAATTGAGTCCTTAGAGAGCCATCTGGACGACCCCAAATCTTAGCTCTGTACCACGTCGATTTTCGTTTCTACACAGTAGTTGAGGCTGACCATCTGGGTGCTCAAAACCTTAGCAAGCTCCGGCGTCATATCGGGATACTCCAACGCCTTCTCCTTCGCCCGGCGGTCCTGACGTGCGTGCTCGCAGGCAGCTAGGACCGCGGCGGTCTTTGTGTTCTCGTCAAGGGCGTCCATCGCAGCCTCGTCAAGAGTACTTTCTCAGAGATCGTGGAAGCTTCTTTTTCTATTACTACTAATCACGTCCCAGATTACACTCCGGACTCGATCGTGGTGATTGCCTGCCAAGATTGGATCACGTCGTGATCTACAGAAAGAGCGAGCAAGTAGCGGAACTCAACTCGAAGGGAGCCTACGGGCTGCTCTGGGCTCTGTACATAACTCCCAGACTCGTTTAGAGTGTCCTGTGGGCGCTCGACGAGCCAAGTGCACTGCTCGTACGACAACTCGGCGTCTCCGTGCCCCTCGGACGGCGACTCGTCCGGTCCACCACTGGGTGAAGGTGTGATTACCCCAGCACTTCACCGGGGGAGTTTTAGTGGATCGCGAGTCTGGCCCCTCACATGGGAACTTCCGATGATCTCACCGAAGCCGGCGTTCGGCGCGCTGTCAGACAGGGGGTGGCAGACGCGGGGCTGTCCCTCGTCTCGACCGTTTTCTGGACGATACTGGCCGCCTTCACGGTTCTCGTTGGCCTCCAAGCGGTACAGCTGGCGTTCCACACAACTGGCTTGGCTGCCGTGGCTTTCGCTGCCGTCGGGATACTCGTGACCGGCGCCAGCGGCTATCTGCTCTATCTCCTCCACTGGGCGTGAGACACCTCCCTGTGCAGTGGCCTCTCGGGGTCGCCCTGTGTCGGGGCGATCCCGCATCGCACCGGTCGGGACGGAACGGCAGGCCCGCCTCGGAGACGCCGTGGCCGCGATCCAACCGCGGTGGGGAGCGTGACCCCCCATAGGGACGGGGCGCACGCCCGCCGCCGCTTACGAGGTGTCGAACTGTTCGGCTCGATCCAGGAGCTCCGTGGCCTGGGTTTGCAGTGACTGCGCGCTCTGGGAGATCTCCTGGATGGCGCTGGTCTGCTCTTCGGCGGCGGCCGAGACGTTGCTGGCTTCGCCGGCCGTCTGATCGCTCACGCTGGCGACCTCCTCGACCATGCGTGTGGCTTCCTGGACGGACGCCGCTTGGTCTTCGGTCGCGTCGTTGATCGACTGGATGCCCGCGTTGGCGTCTTCGACGCGATCGACGATGTCCTCCAGCAGCGCGGCGGTGTCCGTGATGGTGTCCTGTCCGTCGCCGACGCGGTCGCGCATCTCGTACATGTCCTCGGCGAGCGCGCTCGTCGATGCCTCGACCTCCGCGATCAGGGATTCGACTTCGTCGGTTGCGGTCGCAGTGTCCTCGGCGAGGGATTTGACCTCGTCGGCGACCACTGCGAACCCGTCCCCGCTGGTGCTCGCGTTCTCGGCCTCGATGGACGCGTTGATCGCGAGCATGTCCGTCTGGGACGCGATGTCGTCGATCATCGTGACGATGTCGCTGATCCGGCCGACCTCCTCCTGGAGGGACTGCATCTCTTCGACGGTCTGCGTGGCCTTGGATTCGATGGCGTCCATCTCCGCGATGGCGTCCGTCGCGGCTGCCTGTCCGTCCTGGCCCATCGCCGCCGCGTCCTCGGCCTGCTGGGCGACGTTGTTCGAGGAGGACGCGATCTCCTCGACGGTCGCCGAGAGGTCCGTCATTTCGCCGGCGGCAGCGGTCAGCTTCTCGTTTTGGTTCTCCGCGCCGGCGGAGATCTGCTCGATGCTTTTCGCCACCGACATACTGGACTGTTCGATCTCGTCGGTTGATGCGGACATCGCGTGGGTTCTGTCGTCGACGGCGTTGGCCGTGGCTTGGATCCGGTCGACAAGGGCTTCCAGCTGCACGAGCATGTCGTTGAACGCCGTGGCGATCTGCGCCAGCGACTCGCGGTCGACGTCCGTATCGAGGCGCTGTGTGAGGTCGCCGTCGGCCGCCTGCTGCATCTGCGTGCTGAAGCGTTCGGCCTGGCGCTCCAGCGAATCGGCAAGCGCCTGGGCCTCCTCGCGGGACTGCTCGGCGTCTCGCTGCGAGCGCTCGGCCTCCTCGCGGGCATCGGTGAGGTCTTCGATGAACGTTTCCAGATCCGTCTGCATCGCCGTGAGCGACTCTCCGAGGGTTCCGGGCACCTCGTCGTCGAGCACGTCGTTGTCGAAGTCCTGTTGGGAGAGCGCGATGGCCTGCCCTTCGACGGTTTGAAGGTACGATTTGATGTCGCGGAACCCCGACCGAACCCGCCCGATCTCGTCGATGCGGCCGTTGTCCTGGATCTCCTGGTCGAGGTTCCCATCGGCGATCGCGGCCGTCTGGGTGGTGATCTCGCGCAGCGAGCCGATCAAGCCCGCCCGGACCACCGCGACGAAGCCGACGAGACCGACGAGGGTCAGCCCCAACAGCACCCAGATGTTCGTTTGCACGTTGTTCGCGATGGCCAGCGCGTCCGATTTGGGTGTCTCCTTGACGACAACCCAGTTGGTGGCGTCGTCCTGGACGGCCGCGAACGCGATGATCGTGTCCTCGGTGACGACCGTGCCACGGTCCTGGGACTCGATGGTTTCGATGACCCCACTGCCGCCGATGCTCTGGTACTGCGTGAGGAACGCCGACTCGTTGCGGTCGAACAACACGTCCCCGGTGGTGTCGCCGACCGCCGTGGTTTTGGTGCCGTTGATCGCGCTCGTGAACCGCTGTGCGCGCTCGCTGGTCCGAACCACCGCGATGAGCAACGCGTCTTCCTCGGGGACCGGGGACGCGTAGGCGACCGACGGCGTGCCGTCGTCGGTGTACATCCAGGTCTGAACGACCGCGTCGGGCG
Organism: Halobacterium salinarum DSM 3754; assembly: GCF_008124605.1. Lineage (GTDB taxonomy): Archaea > Halobacteriota > Halobacteria > Halobacteriales > Halobacteriaceae > Halobacterium > Halobacterium salinarum. Next base: position 160,558 of record NZ_VRYN01000002.1, on the reverse strand, counting down.
TCTCAAACGAGACGTCCGAGAACGCCTGCTCCTGTGGCCAGACGATGTTCGTGGCGGCGATGCCCGCGCCCTCGAGTTGCCGGTCGGTGCTGGCGCGTATGCTGCCGTTCTGCCGGCCGACGTAGTGGAGGTGTGCGACCTCCGGCGGGAGGAACTCCCGCTCCGTGGCGAGCGTTTGGCGAACCGCGGCGTTGCTGTCGGCGGTCAGGCCGCGGTGTTTCGAGAGCGTGCGGACCGTCGAGCGCTGGGATTGCACCCACTGCTCTAGCGATCCGGCCTCCTGGTCGGCGTTCGTCAGCAGCGTTGCCTGTTGTTGGTCGGTGAGTTGATTCGAGACCGCGGTCTGCGTGACGACACCGGTGACGACGATGCTAACGATCAAGACGGCCGCAAGCACGCTGAACTTCCGGACGTAGCTCCGCCGCACCCAGTCCGGGAGCGTGTCTTCGAGCGTCACGCGCGACACCCCTCGCTGTTGGTGCCCACTCTGTCTGTGCCCATGATACACGCACTCATGGGCGGCGGACTGATAAACACATCACCGACGGCGCGCCTGGGGTCGCCACGCTGTCGCGCACGATCACCCGCTCGTCGACCGCCGTACCGGGGTCACACGAACGCGTCGGTGAACGCTCGGATGCCCTCGGTGGTGCCAGCCACCACCAGCTTGTCCCCGTCCCGGACGCGACTGTTCGGGCCGACCTCAGTGGTGAGCGCACCGTCCCGGTTGATCGCCACGACCGTGCAGCCGGTTCGGGTTCGCACCAACGCATCACCGATGCGCGTCCCCACGAGCCCGGGTGCTGCGGTCCGGACCACCTCGATCTGGCGGTCAAGCGCCAGCACGTCCTCGCCGTCGATGACCGTCGACGCGATCATGCGGCCCGTGACAGCCGCCAACGACAGCACGTAGTCCGCGCCCGCACGGTACATCTTCTGAATGCTGCCGGACTCCTCGACCCGCGCGATCACCTCCGTTGCCGGGCTCAGCTCGCGGATCACCAGCGTCGCGAACTCGGTGAGCGTGTCGTCGGGCAGCGCCAGAATCACCGACCGCGCGTCCTCGATGCCCGCCGCACGCAGCGTCTCCGGCTCCACCGCGTTCCCCACCACATCGACGCCATCAACGTCCGCGCTGGCATCCACGACGGTGTGTGGCACCCCCGCGGTATCCAACTCGTCGGCGATCGACTTGCCGACGTGGCCGTACCCGATTACGAGCGTCTCCCCGCGCTCGAAGCGCCGAAACTCCGACTGCGTGATCTCCATGAGCGCCTCCAGTTGGTCTTTCCGCCCGGTCACCAACAGCACGGTGCCGTCAGTGAGCCGCGTCTCGGGGTCCGGCGGGGTTTCGAACTCGCCGTTGAACCACGCACCCACGACGTTCACACCCGTTCGCTCGCGGATCCCGCTCCGCGCGAGCGTCGTCCCCTGTAGCTCACTGCCCGGATGCACCGGGAACTCCGCCATCTCGAAGCCGTCCCGGATCTCGACGGCGTCCGCCGCGTCCATCGACACCGACATCGTCACCTTGGACGCGAGACTCCGCCCCAGCAGCGGCCGCGGGGACAACACGTCGTCAGCCCCCGCGAGGCGATGGTAGGGAATGCGGTCGGGATCCTCCACGACGCTCACGATCGGTACATCCTCGTTGGCCTCCCGGGCAGCGAGCACGATGCTGGCGTCGACGCGGTCGGACACGTCGGCCACGAGTGCGCGCGCCGACGCCAGGCCAGCGCCACGCAGCCCCGACACCGACTCCGGATCGGCGTGCACAACGTCGACCCCGTCCTCGTAGAGCTCGATCGCCTGCTCGCGGTCGGGTTCGACGATCACGTACGCCACGTCCCGGGATTCGAGATCAGCCACGAGCGCGCCCGCCCGAGACGTGTACGTGCACACGACCACGTGATCGCTGTAGTCGTCGACCACCGTCTGTGGCACCGTCGTCGCGAACGCGTCCTCCATGAGCGGGAACACGAACGCCGGCAGCGCCATGAAGATCAACGCGACCCCGGTGAGGTCCATGACCGCCACGAACACGTTCATCTCCGGGGTCGCCCACGGCGCGTCGGACCCATACCCCGTCGTCGTGAACGTCTCCACCACCACCCGGAACGAATGCACGAACGTCTTCGGGTCGCCCTCGAACAGCCGCATCCCGTAGTAGTAGCCCACAGCGAACGCCGCCATCAACCCCAGCAGGCCGAGCGAGTAGGCGGCGGTGCGCCGTTGCCACTTGTTCATGCACGTGTCGTCACACCCACCCCATTAAACGCCACCGAGAACGCAGTCACAGACGGCGCCTCCGGTGTCGGCTCCCCGCAATAAAGAACACCGCACAGCGAACCGCACCGACTCGCCGGCTTACTCGCTCGGCGCCGGCATCCGCCCGCGGTCACCCGTCACCAGGTAGTCCGCGAGGTTGCCCACCAGCACTTCGTTGTCGGCGACGTACGTCCAGTCCGGATCCAGCACCGACGAATCACCGAGCGCCACGATGTTGCCGGTCCGCGCCAGCACGCCGTACGCGTCGGCGTCCCGGGTGGTCGTCAACTCCGTCTCCGAGTCGGTCTGCAACAACACGTTGTTGCCGGTGACCGGTGCCGCCTGATGCACGACGACGCTGTCGACACCCGCGGTGAGGTCACTACTCCCGGTCGGAGCGGCGTCGATGTTCGCGTGGTTGTTCACGTTGTCCGTGGTGTCGTACAGGTACCCGGAGCCGACCGTCAGCCCGTACTGCGACAACACCGGCGTGAACTCGGCCGCCGACCGGCCGGACCGACCGAACCCGCCGATCCCGAGCAGTCCGCCGCCACCGCCGGACTCCGGTTCGCCCGCTGCAAGCACGCGACCACCGGCGTCCACGAACGCCGACACGCCGTCGGCCTCAGCCGGCTTGAACCGGTTATCGGGGGCCAGCGAAACGAACGCGTCGGCGCCCCGAAGCGTCTTGTTCAGCTGCTCGCCGCTCGGCCCACGGTCGGGCCCGTAGAACCGAACCTCGTGGCCGTTCTCGGTGAGCGTGTTGATCAGTGGCCGCAGCTGGAACTCGCCGACGCCGTTCCCGTGGGCTTCGTCGATGACGACGACTTTCCCGCTGGTTGTCGCCGACATCTCGATCTGCCCCTCCTCGACGGGCTGCGTGGCGATGTTCGGCGAGTCGTGGCCCGGCACCGACAGCTCTCCTGCGGAGAACGATCCGCTACCGCCAGCGATCATGCTCGGCCCCACGATGGCCGCCGCAACGATGACCGCGACGAGCACGAACGCGCCGATCCGAGATGTCATATCAGCAGGACGCATTTTGGATCACCTCCAGGTCAGGCCCCGCCTGTGGAGCGTATGCAAGGTATTCGTTGGTACAGAACTCCGACGCCGAGACGGCGTTCGCCGCCCCCGTATCGGAGTTGCCGCCGATGATGCTGAGGAGCCCGCCGAGACCGCCCGGGCTCCGGTACACGACGCCGTAGTTCTGCACGCTCGCGCGGTCGGCGGCGTCCGCGATCGCCGCGTCGAGGCCGCCGATCTCGTCGGCGAGCCCGATCTCGACGGCCTTGTTGCCGGCGTAGATCTGCGCCCGGCCGATCGTCTCACGGTCGACCGTGAGGTCGTCGCCGCGCTCGTTCATCACCACGTCGAGGAACGACTGCCGGAAGGTCGCGGCACGCGCGCGAGCCTTGTCAGCCGGGCCGGTCGTCCCTTTGTCCGGCGCGGATTTCCACCGCGAGGGGACGCCGTTGTTCTCCGACACGGAACTGATCACGCCAACGCTGCCAACGAGCGAGCTCGGCGTGACGTAGATCTTGTCAGTCGGCGCGATCGTGTAGTAGCCGCCCGAGGCTGCCGGGCCTCGGACGCTTGTCACGACCGGCTTCTCCTGTGCGAGCCGTTTCACCGCGCGGTACTGCACCTCGCTGCCTGAGACAGCGCCGCCCGGGCTGGACACCCGGAGCACGACCGCGTCGATCGAGTCGTTTCCACGGATCGATCGCAGTTCCTTGGCTACCGCGTCGCCTGTCCCACCAGTGATCGCCGATTCGATGTTAACGACCGCGACCGAGTTCTCCGGGCCACTGTCGGACCCCGACTGGAGCGCAACCCCGCCGACGCCGCCAACGATGGCGGCGACGACGATGATGAACGTCCAACTGGTCGCAAGCGTTTTTGCGTGTTTGTCGATTGGATTCGTCATTGTAGTCGATGCACCGTCTGTCGAAACCAAGACGGCGTTCACTCCGTCCAACACGGCCAACTGTCTTAAACGCGCCCACCGGCTCGCAGGACCTGCAAACCCGACGCCGGTCCGTCACAATCATATACCCCCGTCTCAGCGGGCGGGAGCCACCGGCCACGCGGGCCGGCACTCTGACCGCGGCTACCCCCGTGTGATGTGGTCGGCAGCGGCGAGCCCGGCTTCGACGGCGGCGTGGACCCGGCCGTCGCCGGCCACCCAGTCACCCGCGACGTGCAGCCCCGCCTCCCGGGCGGCGTCCACGGGCGCGCCCGCAACGGCGTCGTTGGGGATCGCGTACCGCCACCCCTGGGTGTCCGTCCAGTCGGGGTCGGCCAGCCGGTCGTCGTCGAGCAGGACGCCGGCGGCGCGGGCCGCCACCGTAGCCTGCTTGCTGGCGGGGTGGTCGTAGTGCTCCCGCGACCAGTCGGGAGCCATCTGCACGATCAGGATCTCCTCGCCGTCCGGAACGTGGCCGGCCTTGCAGGCCTCCCGTGAGAGCCACCCGATGTCGTGGCCGTCGTCGGTGTTCACTAGTCCGTACCACTCCCGGTCCAGCTCGAAGGGATAGTGTAGGACGGCGGTGACGATGCTCCGGTAGGACACGTCGGCGGCCGCCGCCCGGAGCGCGTCCCGGCGGTCGTCCGCCCAGTCGGTGCTCGACAGCAGCGTGGCTGTCTGTGGGGCGGGCGGCGTCAGCAACACGTCGTCGAAGCCAGTGTGTCGAGTTCCGCCGTCGGTCGCCACGGTCCAGTCGCCGTCGTCGGTGCGTGCGAGCGTCTCGACGCGTGTCTCCGTTTGGACGGTGGCGTCGGTCGCCGCGAACAGCCGCTTTGCGAGCTGTGTGATGCCCGCCTCCCACGTCCACTTCGGGTCGTCGTCGCCCCGCCCCGGCGAGAGCTCGCCGTCCCCAGTGAACGTCCACACAGGCGCGGTCACGTCCACGAGTCCGTCGTCACCGAGCGCGTGGACGAGCTCCGCGACCGGGCCGTCACCGGGTTTCACGTAGTTCGCACCGTGGTCGTAGCGACAGCCGTCCTTGCGCCGGGTCGCGGCCCGCCCACAGACGCCCCGGGACTTCTCGAAGACGGTGATCTCGCGGTCAGCCTCCCGGAGCCCGTACGCGGCCGCCGCGCCCGCGGGACCAGCGCCGACGATTGCCAGCGAATCCATACGCTGTGTTGGCGCTCGCCCGTCAAAAACCCAGGCAGCCAATGGTCAGAAGAGAAAACGGTATGGGGGAGCCTCCTGTCACCGATGATCATGAAAGTACGAATCGGCGTCGGTGCGACGGACGCGGAGGCCAGCGCGGTCGCGGCCGCACTCGCGGCACACGTCAGCGACGACGTTGCGGTGTATCTGGGCGACGCCGACGAGCCGGCAGCAGTCCACGAGCCCGAGCCCCCTGCCGACGACAGCGCCGACGCCGACGACCTCGGGCCGACCGAGCGCGAGGAGGTGCTCCGCGAGGAGATCGCGGACATCCTCGACGGCGGCCCCGAGAAGTACAAACAGCGCCTGCCCGAGCAGGACAAACTGTTCGTCCGCGACCGCCTCGCCCTCTGGTTCGGCGACGACGACGACGGCGACGACGATCTCCTCTTCGAGGACGGCAGGTTCGCGCATTTCGACGGCTGGCATCCCAACAGCCCCGATGTCGACGAGGCAGACGACGGCACTCGGGTCCCGGCCGACGGGCTCATCACGGGCGCGGCGGATTTCGACGGCCGGGACCTCCACTTCATGGCCAACGACTTCACCGTGAAAGCGGGGTCGATGGCCGAGCGCGGCGTCGAGAAGTTCCTCCGCATGCAGCAGCGCGCGCTCAAGACCGGCAAACCCGTGTTGTACCTGATGGACTCCTCGGGGGGGCGCATCGACCAGCAGTCGGGGTTCTTCGCGAACCGCGAAGGCATCGGCAAATACTACTTCAATCACTCCCGGCTCTCCGGCCGCGTCCCCCAGATCTGCGTGCTGTACGGCCCCTGTATCGCCGGGGCAGCGTACACGCCGGTGTTCGCGGACTTCACGATCATGGTCGAGGGGATGTCCGCGATGGCCATCGCCAGCCCCCGGATGGTGGAGATGGTGACCGGCGAGCAGATCGAGATGCAGGACCTCGGCGGCCCGCAGGTGCACGCCGAGCAGTCCGGCAGCGCCGACCTGGTCGCCCGCGACGAGGACCACGCCCGCGAGCTGGTCGCGGACCTCGTGCAGTACCTCCCCGACAACAGCGACGAGAAACCGCCCAGTCAGCCGGCGAAGCCGCCAGCGAAGCCGCCCAAGGGCATCGACGGCCTGATCCCGGAGGCACCGAACCGCGCCTACGACATGCACGACCTCATCGGCCGCGTGGTCGATCAGGACTCCTTTTTCGAGTTGCGGCCCGAGTACGGTGCCGAGATCCTGACGGGGTACGCGCGCATCGACGGCCGCACGGTCGGCATCGTCGCGAACCAGCCCGCCCAGCGCGCCGGCGCCATCTTCCCGGACGCCGCCGAGAAGGCCGCGGAGTTCGTCTGGAAGTCCGACGCCTACAACATCCCGTTGCTGTACCTCTGTGACACGCCCGGCTTCATGCCGGGGTCGTCCGTCGAGAAAGACGCCATCCTGGAGAAAGGCAAGAAGATGATCTACGCCACCAGCGAGGCCACCGTCCCGAAGCAGTCCGTCGTGGTGCGGAAGGCCTACGGCGCCGGCATCTACGCGATGTCCGGGCCCGCCTACGACCCCGAGTCCACCATCGCACTCCCATCCGGCGAGATCGGGATCATGGGGCCCGAAGCCGCGATCAACGCCGTCTACGCGAACAAGCTCGACGCCATCGACGACCCCGAGGAGCGCAAACAGCGCGAGCAGGAGCTCCGCGAGGCGTACCGCGAGGACATCGACGCCCACCGGATGGCCTCCGAGACGGTCATCGACGAGATCGTGCCGCCCTCCGAACTCCGGACTGAACTCTCGAACCGGTTCAGCTTCTACGAGGACGTGGAGAAAGACCGCCCGTCGAAGAAACACGGCACCATCCTGTAGTCGGCACTGTCCGGCCGCCTACTCGCCTCGAAGTGCGCCCACGAGCACCGCCAGCGCAAGCCCGGTCAGCCCCACGTCACGGGCGACCACGTCCCCGAACAGCCCCGTGTCGACCCAGACGACGGCGAGGTACACGGTCGTCACGGCGAGCGAGCCGGCCGCGACGAGCGCCGCGAACGCCGTACAGCGGTCCGCGAGGAGGAGCGCGGCGAACCCGAGTTCGAGGTAGCCGTTCGCCAGCATGAACGTCGTCGAGGAGACGACGAGCAGGGGGGCCAGCCAGTCCGTGACGTAGACGGTCCAGCCCGCGGGGTCGATGAGTTTGTGCGCGCCCGCCGCGACGAGCATGAGGCCCAGTCCCACGCGGGCGAGCGTCGCCGGTGCGGGTGCGCGCTCGGCGAGGCTGCTCGCGCGGCCGCCGAGCGCGTCGGCGCGGTCGCGTGCAGTCACGGGTTCAGTCCCCGGTCGCGTCGTGTGCGCGCTTCAGCGAGAGAACGGTGCGCTCGAACTCGCAGACCAGCGGTTCGTCCTCGCGGTTGACGGCGAACACCTCGACGCGCATCGTGACGACGCCGCGCTCGCCGTCGCTGGTCTCGCGCTTGTCGGTGACCGTCGACTGCACTCGGATGGTGTCGCCGTGGAACACCGGCGCCGGGTGCTCCACGTCGTCGTAGGAGAGGTTCGCGACGATGGTGCCGTCGGTCGTTTCGGGGATGGTGATGCCGACGGCCAGACTCATCGTGTAGAGGCCGTTGACGATTCGCTCGCCGAACTGCGTTTCGGACGCGAACGCGGCGTCCAGATGCAGCGGCTGCTGGTTCATCGTCATGTCACAGAACTCCTGGTTGTCCGCCTCCGAGACCGTGCGCCGGGTGGCGTGCTCGATCGTCTCCCCGACCTCGAAGCCCTCGTAGTAGCGGCCTGTCATGCCCGGGAGGTGGACGCCACCCGTCAAAGTCGCTCCGGAAACGTACAAGATGGGGGCCGCCGTCGTCGTGCACATGACCCGACGCAGCGTGCTGTTCTCGCCGGGCGACCAGCCCAGCCTGATGCGGAAGGCACCGACCACGGGGGCCGATGTGGTGGTTTTCGACCTCGAAGACGCCGTCGCGCCAGCCCGCAAAGGCGACGCGCGGCGCGCGGTCAGCGACCTGCTCACGGCCGCCGACTTCGACCCCGACTGTGAGGTCTGTGTGCGCGTCAACCCCGTCGGATCGGGCGCGGGCGACGACGTGGACGCGGTCCTCTCGGGGGGCGGCTTCGATTCGGTGGTGGTCCCGAAGGTGACCGACGCCGACGACGTGGCGACGGTCGACAGCCTGCTCGCCGAGCACGACGCCACATCGCCGGTGCTCGCGCTCGTGGAGTCGGCGGCGGGCGTGCTGAACGCCCACGAGATCGCAGCCGCAGGCCCCACGGACGCGCTGGTGTTCGGTGCCGAAGACCTCTCTGCGGACATCGGGGCCACCCGGACGGACGAGGGGACGGAGGTGTTGTACGCCCGCGAGCGCGTCGTGCTCGCGGCGAGCGCGGCTGGCGTGGACGCCATCGACACCGTTCACACTGCCATCGAGGACCCCAGTGCCGTCGCCGCCGACGCGCGGTTCGCGGCCGACCTGGGGTTCGACGGGAAGCTGGCGATTCACCCGGCGCAGGTCGACCCGATCAACGACGCGTACACGCCCACCGAGGCCGACACCGCGTGGGCGACCCGCGTGCTCGACGCCGCAGCCGACTCCGACGCGGGGGTGTTCCGCGTGGACGGCGAGATGATCGACGCGCCGCTCATCGCGCAGGCCGAACGAATCATGCGACGGGCGCGGGCCGCGGACAACTGATTGGGCGCTGACGCTTCCGGCGGGGATGATCCGTCATGCTTATTCGTTGAGTTTGAAAGTGGCTTAGATATGCCGGAAGCCAACCCATTCGAGAGCCTGCAGGAACAGCTCGACGACGCCGGCGAGTTCCTCGACGTCAACGCGGACGTTCTCGAACGCCTGAAACACCCGGAGCGCGTCCTCGAAACGACGCTCTCCGTGGAGATGGACGACGGGACGATTGAGACGTTCAAAGCCTTCCGTTCGCAGTTCAACGGGGACCGCGGCCCCTACAAGGGCGGCATTCGCTACCACCCGGGCGTCACCCGCGACGAGGTGAAAGCGCTCTCGGGATGGATGGTGTACAAGACCGCCGTCGCAGACATCCCGTACGGCGGCGGGAAGGGCGGGATCATCCTCGACCCAGAGGAGTACTCCGACAGCGAGCTCGAACGCATCACACGCGCGTTCGCCACGGAACTCCGCCCGTTCATCGGCGAGGACAAAGACGTGCCCGCACCCGACGTGAACACGGGCCAGCGCGAGATGAACTGGATCAAAGACACCTACGAAACCCTCGAAGACACCACCGCGCCCGGTGTCATCACGGGGAAGGCGCTTGAGAACGGCGGCAGCGAGGGCCGGGTGAACGCCACCGGGCGCTCCACGATGTTCGCCGCCCGCGAGGTGTTCGACTACCTCGATCGGGACCTCAGTGACGCCACCGTCGCCGTCCAAGGCTACGGCAACGCCGGCAGCGTCGCCGCGAAGCTCATCGCCGACCAGGGCGCGGACGTGGTCGCCGTCTCGGACTCCTCGGGCGCGGTCCACAACCCCGACGGGCTGGACACGCGCGCGGTCAAAGCATTCAAGACGGAGACCGGCAGTGTCTCCGGCTACGAGGGTGCCACCGAGGAGCTCTCGAACGAGGCCCTGCTCACGATGGACGTCGATCTCCTCGTGCCCGCGGCGCTAGAAAACGCCATCGACGAGGACCTCGCCCACGACGTCGACGCCGACGTCGTCGTCGAGGCGGCCAACGGCCCGCTCACCCCCGACGCCGACGACGTGCTCACCGAGCGCGGCGTCACCGTCGTCCCGGACATCCTCGCGAACGCGGGCGGCGTCACCGTCTCGTACTTCGAGTGGGTGCAGAACCGCCAGCGCTTCCAGTGGACCGAGGACCGCGTCAACGAGGAGCTTGAGGCCATCATCACGGACGCCTTCGACGCGATGACCGACGCCCACGAGGACGCCGGCACGCCGAACCTCCGCACCGCCGCCTACGTGGTCGCCGTCCAGCGCGTCGTCGACGCCTACGAGGGCAGCGGTAGCTGGCCCTGAGAACGGCCGTAACTACCAGCTTCGTCCGCGGCGTCCCTGTCCGTGTCCGGCGCGCTTCCGGGTGTCGCATAACTGGGCCGGCGACCGGAGCGACGCCGATACCCGGGCGCACAGCGGCGGCCGCTACAGGTAGCCTTCGGCCGCGAGCCGATCGACTGCCGCTTCGAGGCGGTCGGTGCTCGCCGCGTAGGAGAGTCGCGCGTAGCCGGGCGCGCCGAACGCCGATCCGGGCACGGTTGCGACGTGGGCGTCTTTGAGCGCGTCCTGGCACCACGCCTGGTCGTCGTCGGCGACCGGCAGCATCAGGTAGAACGCGCCGTCGGGCGTCGAGACGTCGGTGCCGTGCTCGGCGAACAGGTCCACGAGCAGGTCCCGCCGCGATTCGAAGGCGGCGACCATCTCGTCGATGGCGTCGTCGGTGTGCCGGATGGCTTCGACGCCGGCGCGCTGGATGAAGTTCGCGGCCGACGAGACGGAGTGTGACTGCACCTTCCCGGCCTGATCGACGAGCGCCTCGGGGCCGGCGAGGTAGCCGAGTCGCCACCCGGTCATCGAGTACGCCTTCGAGAACCCGTTGATGGTGACCGTGCGCTCGAACATTCCATCGAGGCCCGCGAGGCTCACGTGCGCCGGGCCGTAGTTGACGCGCTGGTAGATCTCGTCGGAGATCACCGTGATGTCGTGGTCGACGGCGAGATCGCGAACGCCCTCCATGGCCGCCCGCGAGTACACCGCACCCGTCGGGTTGCTCGGGGAGTTCACCACCAGCAACTCGGTGTCGTCGGAGACCGCGTCCGCGAGGTCGTCGAGTGCCGGCTCCAACTGGAAGTCGTGGGGCGCGAGGTCGACGCGGTTCAGCTCGCCGCCCGCGAGCTTCGCCATCGCCTCGTAGGACACCCACGCCGGGTCCAGCAACGCGACCTCGTCGCCCTCGTCGACGACCGCCTGAAACGTCTCGTAGAGCGCCTGCTTCGCGCCCGGGGTCACGATGACGTTGCCCGCCTCGTAGTCGAGGCCGTCGCCCTGCAGCTTCTCCGCGATCGCGTCCCGGAGTTCGGGCACGCCGTTGGACGGCGCGTAGCCGGTGTGGCCGGCGTCCATCGCCGCCTTCCCGGCGTCCACGATGCTCTCCGGCGTGTCGAAGTCGGGTTCGCCCACGGACAGATCGACCACGTCGACGCCGTCGGCTTCCAGTTCGCTCGCGAGAGTGCTCACCGCGAGGGTTGCGCTCGGTTCAACGCTCGTGACTCTGGTGCTGAAGTTCATAGTTCCTGGGTCAGACTGACCGCGCTTTCGACCGCCGCCGCGCCTTTCTCCACACGCTCTCGGGCTTCCGCGCCGGACATGCCGGGGCCGGACACGCCGAACGTCACGGGCGTGTCGCGTTCGAGGCTCACGTCGGTGAGCGTGTCGGCGGTCGCGCTGGCGATCACGTGATCGTGGTCCGTGTCGCCGGTGACGATCGCGCCGACGACCGCCACGGCGTCGATGTCGTCGCGGCGCGCGAGCCGGTCGGCCGCCAGCGGCGAATCGTACGCCCCCGGCACGTGTACCGTGTCCGTGATCGCCGCGTCGGCGTCGGCGGCCGCCTCCCGCGCCGCCGCCTCCATCCGTTCGGTGACGCTGCGGTTGAACTCCGCAACCACCAGCCCGAGCCGTGTCATACCAGTCCTATCTTCGGGCGTGGACTAATGCCTACCGCTCCCGCCCTCCAGCAACACGCAACACTTGTATGCGCGCCGATCCGTCCCACGGACAACATGGACTCGACGGGACGCGACCGCCGTGTCGTGGTTGCCGGCGCGGTCGCCGCCGTGGTTGCGGGTGCGCTCGCCGCGCGCCTCGCCGGGCTGGGCGCGCGGCCGTTCCACGCCGACGAGGCGCGCGTCGGGTACTGGATCCTCGACTACCACGCGACCGGCGCGTGGTCGTATCGGCCGATCGTTCACGGGCCGTTCCTGTTCCACGTCAACGACGCGCTGTTCGGTCTGTTCGGGGCGTCAGACGCGGTCGCGCGCGCCCCGGTGGCGGTCGTCGGCGGGCTCCTGCCCGGCGTCGCGTGGCTGTTCCGGGGGCGACTCGACGACACCGAGGTCATCGCGCTCGCCGGCCTGCTCGCGTTCACCCCCACGCTGGTGTACTACTCGCGGTTCATGCGCAGCGACGTGCTCGTGGCGGCGTTCAGCCTCGCTGCGGTCGGGTTCGCGGTCCGCGCCCACGACACCGGACGCCGCTGGCTGCTCCCGGTCGCCGCGGGGTGGCTCGCGCTCGCGCTCACGGCCAAGGAGAACGCCCTCGTCTACGCCGCCATGTTCGCGGGGGCGGGCGCGCTCGTCGCGGATCGCCGGCTGCTCACCGCCAACCCCCGGGGGCTGTCCTGGACGCAGTCGCTGCAGGCCGGTGTCACACGGGCCGCCCGCGGATTCTGGGCGTGGCGGCGCACGCTCGCGGCGTCCGCGGTGGTTGCGGGTGCCGTGTTCGTCGCGTTCTACACCCCTCGGCCGGTCGCGGGCGGACTCGGCGCTGCTCCCACCCGGCTTCCGTCCGCCGTCGCCGCCGGGTCCGCCGACGCCGCCCACGCCCTCTGGCAGACGTGGGTCGTCGACGGGGTCGACCGCGACCACAGCTACATCGCGTACCTGGTGGCCGCCCTGCGCACGCTGGCCACGACCGCCGTCGTGGTCGCGGGCGGTGGCGTGCTCGGGTTCCTCGCGGAGCGGTACGCCGCCGACACTCCCCGGCCGCTCGTGCTGTTCGCGGGCTACTGGGGGCTCGCCTCGGTCGTCGTGTACCCCGCGATCACGACCGTGGCGGGCGCGTGGTCGGTGACCCACGCGGTGGTGCCGCTCGCGATCCCGGCGGCCGTCGGCATCGCCGCCGTCGTCCGCACGGGACACAGCGCGGTTGCGTCCCGGGACACGGTGAACGCCGCGCTCGCGGGCCTGGTGTTGCTGGCCGCCGTCGCACAGGTCGGCGTGGTGGCGGCCGAAACCAGCTACGTGACGCCACAGGCCGGCGACAACCCGCTGGTGCAGCCCGGCCAACCGACCAGCGACATGCACCCGGGCCTGGAATCGGCGGCGTCGGTGCTGGGGCCGTCGACCCGCGGTGACCCGGCGGCCGAGCGCGGTGCCGGTGTCGTGTACGTCGGCGACCAGTTCGCCGTCTCGTCGCCGTTCGACCGCGGAGACCCCGCACGCGTTGCGGGCACGTCGTGGTTCGACCGCCTCCCGCTACCGTGGTATCTCGAGCGCGCCAACGCCACCGTCACGTCGACGCCCCGCCCCGACGCGGTCGTGTCGTGTGACACGGCCGCCGGCACCGCCTCGCTCTGTGACGCGCCCGTGGTGATCGCGCCCGCCACCCACTACGACGAACTCGCACCCACGCTCGGTGACCGCGGCTACGATAGCGTCACCTACGAACTCGACGCCGATGGGCCGATCATCGTGGTGTTCGTGGACACGACAGCGCCCGGATACGAACCGCCAACGCCCAACAAGTAACCAGGTTCGTGTATACTTCTCGGTCCAACTGGGCAATTCTTATGCAGGTGTAGGTGGGAGGTGTCGGTGATGACACGCGTGCCCGGTTCCACGATCGGCGTCGTGGGTGGCGGCCAACTCGGCCGGATGCTGGCCGACGCCGCCAGCCCGCTCGGCGTCGACGTGATCGTCCTCGACCCGACGCCGGACTGCCCCGCCTCACAGCCCGCAACCGACCACATCCGCGCCGACTTCGACGACCCCGATGGCGTCCGGGAACTCGCCGCGCGCGCGGACGTGCTCACCTACGAGATCGAACTCGCGGACCCCGACGTGCTCGCCGACGCCGCCGAGGCACACGAGGTGGCGGTCCACCCCTCGCCCGAGACCCTGCGCACGATCCAGGACAAACTCGTGCAGAACCGCGCGCTCGCCGACGCCGGCATCCCCGTGCCGGCGTTCCGCGCGGTCGACGACGCGGCCGACCTGCGCGCGGCCTTCGAGGAGCTCGGCGCGCCGCTGATGTTGAAACGCCGCACCGGCGGGTACGACGGCAGCGGGAACGCCCCCGTGGACTCCGTCGCCGACGCCCGCGCGGAGTTCGGCGGCGACCTCGGCGGGTTCGTCGCCGAGGAACTCGTCGACTTCGAGCGCGAACTCTCGGTCATCGCCGCCCGCGGCGACGCCGAGACGGCCACGTTCCCGGTCGCCGAAAACCTCCACGAGGCGGAGATCCTCCGGGAATCGGTCGTCCCGGCGCGCACCAGCCCAGCCGTCCGCGAGGACGCCACCGGTGTCGCCGCGGACGTGCTCGACGCCCTCGACGGTCGCGGCGTCTTCGGCGTCGAACTCTTCGCCGTCGACGGGCGCGTGCTCGTCAACGAGATCGCACCCCGCCCCCACAACTCCGGCCACTACACCATCGAGGGGTGTCGGACCTCCCAGTTCGAACAGTGCATCCGCGCCGTCCTCGGGCTCCCGCTGGGGGACACGACGCTCCGCGAACCGACCGTCATGGCGAACCTCATCGGCGACCCGGATGTCGATCCACATCCGGCGACGATCGCCGGCGTCCCGGCCGCGTTCCGCGACGCCGGCGTGGCGCTGCACTGGTACGGGAAACGACAGCTCCGCCCGCACCGGAAGATGGCCCACGTCACCGTCAGCGGCGGCGACGACCGCCTGGCGAGAGCGCGCGCCGCCCGCGATGCCGTCTCGTTCACCGACACCCACCACTCATGACAACCGTCTCAGACCTCATCGACCTGTTCGAGACCGAAGCAGCAGCCGACCATCCGCCCGACGAAACGCCCGACGTCGGCGTCATCATGGGCAGCGACAGCGACCTGGACGTGATGGCGGGCGCACACGACGCGCTCACCGACCTCGGGTTCACCGAGCTCACCGACTACGACGACCCGCCGACCGGATACACGTTCGAATCCTGGGTCGTCTCCGCCCACCGGACGCCGACACTCATGGACGCGTACGCGCGCACAGCCGCCGCCCGGGGACTGGACGTCATCATCGCCGGCGCGGGCGGGAAATCAGCCGACCTCCCGAACATGACCGCGTCGCTCGCCTACCCCATTCCGGTCGTTGGGGTGCCCGTCCAGGAGAAATCCGTGCCATCAGTGATCGGCATGCCGACCGGCGCGCCGATCACGGCCGTCGACGCCGGGAAATCCTACAACGCCGGCCTCGCTGCCGCCCAGTTCCTCGCCACCGACGACCCCACGCTCGCCGACCGACTGCGCGACCTCCAGGCCGCCCGCCAGGAGGGGGTCGCCGATGTCTCCGCGCGCCTCCACAGCCAGGGAACCGACAGCCTTCGCAGCCCCCAGAACTAACCGCGCCACCCCGACTGCGGCTAGGGGCCTGAAACTCCGGATAACGCGTTCCTCTGCCCGTAAGGCCATAAATCAACGTTTATGAGTGTGCGGTTCAAACTCCCAGCCGTCACGGAGATAATCCTATGAATCCATGGATCGCCATCGGTATGCTGGCGCTCGTATCCGTTCTCATCCCCGCAGGGATGCTGAGCGTCTCGTCACTGATCCGGCCCAGCGTATCCGAGCAGGGAAAACGAGCCACGTACGAGAGCGCGGAGGTGCCGACCGGGAACGCGCGACTCCAGTTCAACACGCAGTACTACATGGTCGCGTTGCTGTTCCTCGTCTTCGACATCGAAACCGTGCTCATCTTCCCGTGGACCGTCATCTACCGCGACGCGCTCGCGATGGACGGGATCGGCCTAACGAACGTGCTTGCGCCGATGCTCGTCTTCATCGGTATTCTCGTCGTCGGCCTCGCATGGGCCTGGCGCAAGGGCGTCGTGCAGTGGATGCGGACCCCGGCACACGAACAAAGGACCACACATGAGTAGTGACCAACCAAGAGACAGTATCACCGACACGAGTGACCCGTTGACATCGACTCGTGACGCCCGCATGGGGGATGGCGTCGACGATCGATTCAACTCCCGGCTCCGCGAGGCGTTCGGCTCCACGCCGTTCATCCTCACGAAGTTCGACAAGTTCATGAACTGGGTCCGGGGATCGAGCATGTTCATGCTGCAGTTCGGGATCGCCTGTTGCAGCATCGAAATGATGCACACGTACTCGGTCAAACACGACCTCGACCGCTTCCACGCGGGGGTCCCCCGGGCATCCCCGCGGCAGGCTGACGTGATGATCGTGCCCGGCACTATCGTCTCGAAGTTCGCGCCGCGCATGAAGCGCGTCTACGACCAGATGCCCGAGCCGAAGTTCGTCGTGAACATGGGCAACTGTTCGACGTCCGGCGGCCCGTTCCAGGAAGGGTACAACGTCGTCAAGGGCGCCGAGGAAGTCATCCCCGTGGACATCCACATCCCCGGGTGCCCGCCGCGCCCGGAAGCGCTCGTCTACGGCGTCGCGAAGCTCCAGGAACGCATCGCCAACGGCGAATCGTCGCCGGTCACGGTCAAGCCATACGAACTCGAAGAGTTCGGCGACCTCGAACGCGACGAGATCGTCGACAAGCTCGCCGCCGACATCGACGAGGAGTCGCTCGTCATGCGGTACAACTGGGCTGATTCACCATGAGCACACAGCAAGAAGACGACACGCCGGACGTCGACGACGCCGCTCCGGCGACGCCGGCATCCGGCAGTCCCGCAGCGCTCGAGGCGCTCATCGAGGACCACGTCCTCGAACGCGAGGACCACCTCAACGCGCCCGGGTTCGTCATCCGCGCCGACGCCGTCCAGGACGTGCTGTCGACGCTCAAAACGGAGGCCGGGTTCGACCACCTGTCCTGTGTCACCGCCGAAGAGCACGAGGACCGCTTCGAGAGCATCTATCACCTCCGGAAGTACGACGACCCCACACAGGAGGTCTCGATCATCGTGCCCACCAGCCGGGACAACCCCGTCAGCGAGACGGCGGAGCCCGTCTTCCGCACCGCCGACTGGCACGAACGCGAGGCCTACGACCTCGTGGGCGTCGAGTACGACGACCACCCGAACCTCGAACGCATCCTGCTGCCGGACACCTGGCAGGGCCATCCCCTGGGGTTGGACTACAACCAGAACAAACCCCAGATCGTCACCTTCGACGAGCACAAGAACCCACTGGAGGGCCACGAGCAGGCCGCCGATGACTCGGACACGATGTTCCTCAACATCGGCCCACACCACCCCGCAACACACGGTGTGCTCCACGTCGAAACCGTCCTCGACGGCGAGCAGGTCGCGGACGTCAACCCCGACATCGGCTACCTCCACCGCTGCGAGGAGCAGATGGCACAGAAGGGGACGTACCGCCACCAGATCATGCCGTATCCGGACCGCTGGGACTACGGCCCGGGCGGCATCCTGAACGAGTGGGCGTACGCCCGCACCGCCGAAGACCTCGCGGACATCGACGTCCCCGAGTACGCACAGATCCTGCGCACCATGGGCGGCGAGCTGTGCCGCATCGCGTGCCACATGCTCGCGCTGGGGACGTTCTGTCTGGACATCTACGGCGACTTCACCGCCATCTTCATGTACGCGATGCGGGACCGCGAAGTCGTCCAGAACATCCTCGAAGACCTCACGGGCCAGCGGATGATGCTCAACTACCTCCGCCTCGGCGGCGTGGTCTGGGACATCCCCGAGCCCCGCGCGGAGTTCTTCGAGAGCGTCCGGGACTTCCTCGACGAGCTGCCCGAGCGCCTCGACGAGTACAGCGACCTCATCACCAGCAACGAGATCTTCCAGGCGCGAACGGTCAACACCGGTGTTCTCGACTACGAGACCGCCAAAGACTACGGCGTGACCGGCCCGGTGGCTCGCGGCTCCGGCGTCGACTACGACGTTCGCCGCGACGACCCCTACGGCTACTACCCCGAACTCGACTGGGACGTCGTCACCGAGGACGGCGGCGACAACTACTCGCGGCTGCTCGTGCGCATGGAGGAAGTCGAGCAGTCGGCCCGCATCATCGAGCAGTGCGTCGACCTGCTGGAGGGCTGGCCCGAGGACGAACGCGACATCCAAGCCAACGTCCCGCGCACGCTCAAGCCCGAGGCGGGCACCGAGACCTACCGGACCGTCGAGGGCGCCAAAGGCGAGCTCGGCGTCTACATCCGCGCCGACGGCACCGAGAAGCCCGGCCGGTTCAAGATCCGCAGCCCGTGTTTCTCGAACCTCTCCGCGCTCAAGGAGATGTCCACCGGGGAGTACATCCCCGACCTCGTTGCGACCCTCGGCAGCCTCGACGTGATCCTTGGGGAGGTGGACAGATAGATGGCCACGCAGACACCCCTGCCGGACATCATCTCGGACCTCCTCGGTGTCGGCGGGTTCCTCGGGGACGCGGTTTCGATGCTGGTCGCCGCCGCGCTCGTCGGCACCATCATGCTCACGATGACCGCGTTCGCCGGCCCGTGGGCCAAGCGGAAGATCACCGCGGCGTTCACCGACCGCATCTCGGTCAACCGCGTCGGCCCGTGGGGGCTCGGAACGATCGTCGTCGACTCCGTGCGCCTGCTCTCGAAGGAGCTGGTGATCCCGGAGGGCGTCGACCGGCCCGCCTACGACCTCGCACCGATCGTGCTCGCGGGGTCGGCGCTGTTCGCGTTCGCCGTCATCCCGATGGGCAACGGCATCCAGCTTGCCGACCCCGAAGTCGGACTCGTGTTCGTGTTCGCCATCGCGTCGATCGCGAGCCTGGGGCTGATCATGGGCGGTTACGCGTCGAACAACAAGTACAGCCTGCTCGGCGGCCTGCGCGCCGTCGCGCAAAACATCGCGTACGAGATCCCGCTCGTGCTCACTGCGGCGTCAGTCGTGTTGTTCACGGGGACCCTGCAGCTCAGCGAGATCGTCGCCATCCAACAGAACACCACGCTTGCGACCATCGCCGGCGTCCGCATCCCGGCGTGGTTCGCGTTCGTGAACCCGTTCGCGTTCGTGCTGTTCGTCGTGGCGAACCTCGCCGAAGTCGGCCGCAACCCCTTCGACACGCCGGAAGCACCGACCGAGATCGTCGCCGGCTACCAGACGGAGTACTCGTCGGCGTACTTCGTGCTGTTCTACCTCGGCGAGTTCATCCACATCTTCCTGGGCGGTGCGATCATCGCAACGCTGTTCCTCGGCGGCCCTGGCGGGCCGTTCCTGCCCGGGTTCGTCTGGTTCACGATCAAGATCTGGGCCGTGTACTTCTTCACGCAGTGGTGCCGGTCCGCGATCCCACGCGTGCGGATCGACCAGCTCATCGGCATCGGCTGGAAGGGACTGCTCGTGTTGTCGTTCGCGAACCTCGTGCTCACCGCGACTGCACTCGGGGTGACTGGACTATGATAGGCCTCCTCAAATCGATGGCGACGACGATGAAACACGCGCTCAGCGGTGATACGTTCACCGTCGAGTATCCCGAGGAAGCGCCCGAAGTGTCGGCGCGCTTCCGCGGCGTCCACAAGTTCAGCCAGGAACGCTGCATTTGGTGTCGGCAATGCGAGAACGTCTGTCCGAACGACACCATCCAGATCGTGACGGACAACCAGCGCAACGGCGAACAGTACAACCTCCACGTCGGCCAGTGCATCTACTGCCGGCTGTGTGAGGAAGTCTGTCCCGTGGACGCCATCCTGCTCACGGAGAACTTCGAGTTCACCGGGGACACGAAACACGATCTCGTGTTCAACAAAGAGCAGCTGAAAAACGTACCGTGGTACAACGATATCGACCCGGTTGCCTCGCGCGAACCCGACCGCGGCGCCTGGATCGGTGACGGCGAGGGCGAAGTCGACTACCAGTAGACGAGCGTCTCGAAACCTACATAGGGCGCTCTCTCAATCCATCAGGTGACCAAATCAATGCCATACGAGACACTCGCGTTCGCGTTGTTCGCTGCCCTCACGGTAGCGAGCAGCCTCGGTGTCGTTCTCGTGCGGGACGTGTGGCACTCCGCGCTGTTGTTGGGCATCGCGTTGCTCAGCATCGGCGTCCACTACGTGATGCTGCAGGCGCCGTTCCTCATGGCGATGCAGATCCTCGTGTACGTCGGTGGAGTGCTCATCCTCATCACGTTCGCCGTGATGCTCACGAAGAAACAACCGGGGGTGACGTCCTCGTGACGTCGCGCCCGGAGTTCGCGGGCGACCTGAACTTCGGTTCCGGGTTGGCCGCAGTCGCGCTGTTCGCTGTCATGGCCGTCGTGTTCGTCGGTGCGGGCTTCGAGTCGGCGACCGCCGGGTTCCCGGCGGACGTTTCCGTCACGGCGAGCCTCGGCTACGTACTCATGGACCTCAACGGCACGGCGCTGGCGGAGGCGACGCCGGGGTTCCTCGCTGCGTTCGAGATCATCGACGTCGTGTTGGTCGCGGCGCTGGCGGGCGCCGTCTTCCTCGCAAACCGCAGCAGCCAGGGAGGTGACCAGTGATGGTGCCCATGGAGTACTACCTCCTGTTGTCCGCTGCCGTCTTCTGTATCGGCGTCTTCGGCGTGCTGACGCGCCGCAGTGCGTTGCTGTTCCTGATGTCCGTCGAGTTGATGCTGAACGCGGCGGGCATCAACCTCGTGGCGTTCTCGTGGTTCCACGGGAACCTCTCGGGGCAGGCGTTCACGCTGTTCGTGATGGCGCTTGCCGCCGCCGAGGTCGCGGTCGGTCTCGGCATCATCCTGACGCTGTATCGTAACTTCGATGACATCGATGTGACAAACGCGACGACGATGAGGTGGTAAGATGGCAGGTGCATTAGAGTTCATTCCGGCGATTCCGTTGTTGCCGTTCGCGTCGTTCCTCGTTGCCTTGCTTGCGGGCTATTTTGCACCCAAGCTGCTCCCGAAGGGCGGCGCGATTCCGGGTATCGTAGCGACCGCTGGCTCACTGGTGGTCTCGGTGTGGGCGTTCGTCACCGTGAGCCAGGGCGAATACATTGCCGAGTCGATCTACACGTGGGTGGCGGCCCCGAACGCGTTCAGCCTCCACTTCGGCGTGCTCGTTGACCCGCTGGCCGCGATGATGCTCGTCATCGTCTCGCTGGTGGCGTTCCTCGTGCACGTGTTCAGCCTCGGGTATATGAACGACGAGGGCGAGGGCGGACTCCACCGGTATTACGCCGGGCTTGGCCTGTTCACGTTCTCGATGCTCGCGTTCGTCGTCGCGGACAACCTCCTGATGGCGTTCATGTTCTTCGAGCTGGTGGGGCTGTGTTCGTACCTCCTCATCGGCTTCCACTTCCGCCAGCAGGGGCCGCCGAGCGCGGCCAAAAAGGCGTTCCTCGTCACGCGCTTCGGTGACTACTTCTTCCTCATCGGCGTGGTGGCGGTGTTCGCGACGTTCGGCACGGCGCGGTTCGTCGCGACCGGTGAGGGCGCACACGCGTTCCCCCACATGGCCGAGCAGGCGCTCGCCGCGGTGGGCGGCGAGGGCACGATGCCCGCACACGTCGCACACTTCCTCGACGTGGTCGGGATGAGCGCCCAACAGTGGTTCAGCGTCGTTGGGCTGCTGGTTCTGGGCGGCGTCATCGGGAAGTCCGCGCAGTTCCCGCTGCACACCTGGCTGCCCGACGCGATGGAGGGTCCAACGCCGGTTTCGGCGCTCATCCACGCCGCCACGATGGTGGCGGCCGGCGTCTACCTGGTCGCGCGCATGTACGGCTTCTACGCGCTGCTGCCGACCGTGTTGGCGATCATCGCGCTTGTCGGCGGGTTCACCGCGCTGTTCGCCGCGACCATGGGTGTGGTCAAAGACGAACTCAAGCAGGTGTTGGCGTACTCCACCATCAGCCAGTACGGCTACATGATGCTTGGCCTGGGGACCGGCGGATATATCGCCGCCAGCTTCCACCTGCTCACGCACGCGTTCTTCAAGGCGCTGTTGTTCCTTGGGGCGGGATCGGTGATCATCGCCATGCACCACAACGAGAACATGTGGGACATGGGCGGTCTCCGCAAGAAGATGCCGGTCACCTACTACACGTTCCTCTCCGGGAGCCTCGCGCTGGCGGGGATCGTGCCGTTCGCGGGTTTCTGGTCGAAAGACGAGATCCTCTACGAGGCACTCATCTACGGTGCCGGCGACAGTCCGATCCTGCTTGCGGCGTACGCGATGGGGCTGCTCGCGGTGTTTTTCACCGGGTTTTACACCTTCCGTATGGTGGTGCTCACCTTCCACGGTGAGCCCCGCTCCGACACCGCAGAGGACCCACACGGCGTGCGGTGGAACGTCAAATTCCCGCTCGTCGTGTTGGGGGTGCTTGCGGCCACGGTGGGGCTGGTGAACATGACGCCGGTCGCGGAAGCGACGGGCCTCCACATCGAGTTCCTCCACACGTGGCTTGCCGGCCCCGAGGGCACCGCGTTCTCGGCGCTGGGCTACGAACACTACCATCACCTCCTGGAGTCGTTCGCCGGCTACCACGCCGCGGACATCGCGCCGTTCGTTCCCGCGGCGGTCTCGCTGGCGCTCGCGCTCGGCGGTGCCGGCCTCGCGTGGCTGCTGTACAGCGGCCCAGCACCCACCAAGCACACCGAGAAACTCGGCGCAGCGAGAACACTACTGTACAACAACTACTATCAGGACGAATACCAGGTCTGGCTCGCGAAGGGCGTGACGCTGCCCCTGGCTCGCGGCGCGGACACGTTCGACCAGGGCGTCATCGACGGCATCGTCAACGCCGTCAGCAGCATCAGCCTGTTCTCCGGCGGCCGCATTCGCCGCATCCAGGACGGCATCGTCAGCCACTACGCGACGATGCTCACGCTCGGCTTGGTCGCGTTGCTTGTCGTCTTCGGCGTCACAGGGGGGTGGTTTTAGATGATGATAGAAGCGTTACTCGGCGTTACGCTGCTGTCGGCGCTCGTCGTGATGCTTGCCCCGGACCGCATCGCGGGGAAGCTCGCCGCCGGCCTCAGCCTGCTTCCCGTCGTGGGGAGCGTGTGGATGTTCGTACAGTTCGACGGGAGCGGGAACGCCCTGCTTGAGGGCGGCTCGCTCGCGTTCGAGACGATGACACACTGGATCACCATCGGGCCGTACACGCTGAACTGGCACGTCGGCATCGACGGCATCAGCATGCCGCTGGTCGTGTTGTCGACGGTCCTCACCACGCTCGCCATCACGAGCGCGTGGACGCCCATCGACGAGCGCCAAAGCCAGTTCTACGCGTTGATGTTGCTCATGGAGGCCAGCCTCCTGGGCGTGTTCACGGCGCTTGACTTCTTCGTGTGGTTCGTGTTCTGGGAGTTCGTGCTGGTGCCGATGTACTTCCTCATCGGCATCTGGGGCGGCCCCCGGCGGAAGTACGCCGCCATCAAGTTCTTCGTGTACACGAACGTCGCGAGCCTGCTGATGTTCATCGGGTTCATGGCGCTCGTGTTCGGGCTTGACGTCACCACCATGGACATGCCCGCGATCGCGCAAGCGATCCACGCCGGGCAGTTCGGGACGACGTACGGCCTGGGCGCGGAGACGCTGAAGACGGTGGCGTTCTTCGCGATGTTCATCGGGTTCGCGGTGAAGGTGCCGACGGTCCCGCTGCATACGTGGCTGCCCGACGCCCACGTGCAGGCCCCGACGCCGGCGTCGGTGATGCTTGCGGGCGTCCTCCTGAAGATGGGGACGTACGCGTTGCTGCGGTTCAACTTCACGATGATGCCGGGGATCGCACAGCAGTACGCGGTCCCGATCGCCGCGCTGGCGGTGCTCTCAGTGATCTACGGGGCGATGCTCGCGCTCGCACAGCGCGACCTCAAACGCATCGTCGCGTACTCGTCGGTGTCCTCGATGGGGTACGTCATCCTCGGGTTGGTGGCGTACAACTACTACGGGGTCGGCGGCGCGACCTTCCAGATGGTCGCTCACGGCCTCATCTCCGGCCTGATGTTCATGTGTGTCGGTGTCATCTACAACACCGCGCACACGCGCATGGTCGGTGACCTCTCCGGCATCGCGGACAAGATGCCGGTGACCGCAGCGGTGTTCATCGCCGCCGCGTTCGGGTACATGGGCCTGCCGCTGATGGCCGGGTTCGCCGGCGAGCTGTTCATCTTCCTCGGCGGGTTCGGCGCCGACTTCGCGCACGCCCAGCTGTTCACGGCGCTGGCGATGTTCGGCATCGTGATCGTCGCCGGCTACCTGCTGTTCGCGATGCAGCGGGTGTTGTTCGGGCCGTTCGCCGCCGAAACTGACTACGACATCGTGCCGGCGGCGCTCCACGACACCGTGCCGATCGTCGCGTTGCTCCTGTTGGTCATCGTGGCCGGAACCGTCCCGAACGTGTTCTACGGCATGATCCAGGACGCCGTGACGCCGGTGGTGGACGCCGCGGCGTCTGCGAGTGCTGTCGTGGTGTCAACCGGGGGTGTGTTCCTGTGACGGAGCTTCCGCCGTTGACACCGCAGTTCGTGCTGGTCGCAGCGGCACTGCTCGTGTTCGGTGTCGACACGCTGTTGCCGGACCGCGACAACAACACGCTGCTCGCCGGGATCGCGACCGCCGGCACGCTGCTCGCCGCCGGGACGGCTGCGTGGTTCCTGTCGGCGGGCACCGGCGACGCGCAGTTCGTGCAGTTCGACGGCGCGATCATCGTCGACGCGCTGTCGCTGTTCTTCGTGGTCGTCGTCGGCTCGGTCGGCACGCTGGTCGTGATGGCCAGCCACGACTACCTCGACGACGCCGACAGCGTCGCGGAGTTCTACGCGCTGACACTGCTTGCCGCCACCGGAATGACGCTGATGGCAGCCGCCAACAGCCTCGTGACGGTGTTCATCAGCCTCGAACTCGCCAGCCTCCCGTCGTACGTGCTGGTGTCGTATCTGAAACGCGACCGCGGCAGCATCGAAGCCGGGCTGAAATACTTCCTCATCGGCGCGCTGTCGTCGGGGGTCATGCTCTACGGCATCAGCCTCGTGTACGCCGCGACCGGCGTCATGGGGCTGCCCGCGATCGCGGACACGATCACCGCCGGCACCGACTTCGTTGGCGTGCTGGGGCTGGGGATCGTGATGCTGGTCGCCGGGTTCGCGTTCAAGACCGCCTCCGTGCCGTTCCACTTCTGGGCGCCGGAGGCCTACGAGGGCGCGCCCGCGCCGGTGTCGGCGTTCATCTCCTCGGCGTCGAAAGCCGCCGGGTTCGCCGTGCTGTTCCGCGTGTTCACGACCGCGTTCCCCCTGGACGTCATCGCCGGCACGGTCATCGACTGGTCGCTGCTGTTCGCGGCGCTGGCGGTGGTCACGATGACACTCGGGAACTTCGCGGCGGCCACCCAGGAGAACGTCAAGCGGATGTTGGCGTACTCCAGTGTCGGCCACGCGGGCTACGTGCTCATCGGCCTCGCCGCGCTGCAAAGCGGCGGCGGCGCACAGAACTCCCTCGTGTTGGGGGCGTCGATGATGCACCTGCTCGTCTACGGCTTCATGAACACGGGCGCGTTCCTGTTCGTCGCGCTCGCGGAGTACTGGGACGTGGGCCGGACGTTCGAGGATTACAACGGCCTCTCGAAGCGCGCGCCCGTCGCGTGTGTCGCGATGACCGTGTTCATGTTCAGTCTCGCTGGCCTGCCGGTCG
Source organism: Halobacterium salinarum DSM 3754 (assembly GCF_008124605.1). GTDB lineage: Archaea > Halobacteriota > Halobacteria > Halobacteriales > Halobacteriaceae > Halobacterium > Halobacterium salinarum. Next base: position 134,601 of record NZ_VRYN01000002.1, on the reverse strand, counting down.
GCGCTGGCTTCCTCTCGAAGTACGTCCTGTTCGCGGGCGCGGTCCAGTCCGGGTTCGCATGGCTGGCGGGCATCGCAGCCATCAACAGCGCGCTGTCGCTGTTCTACTACTCGCGGGTCGTGAAGGCGCTGTGGATCGAGGACCCACGCGACGACCTGTCGCTTTCGGGGCAGCCGACGGGCCTCTACGTCGCCGTGCTGGCTGCGGCGGTCGGCACGATCGCGCTCCTGGTGGCGTTCGATCCCGTCGCGCAGACCGCAACGCACGCCGCTGACGTGCTGTTCGCTGGCTGATCCGGAGTTCGCGCGCGGTTCCACAGCGGTACTTTTTAACAGGCTCGTGGGTAAGGCATGGCAACGAATGGTTTCTCGGCTGGTGCTTGGCTGCGGAACGGTCGGGCACGCTGTCATCGGCTCGCTGGCGGACCGACGCGGGGAGTTGTTCGTCTTCGACGGCGACGAGAGCCGCGTGGACAGCCTCCGCAACGAGTCCGTCGCCGCCGAAGTCCGGGACGTCACCGATCCGGCGGCGATCACGCTCCCGGATCGGTCGGTCGACATGGTCGTCGTTGCCGGGGAGCGCGCCGACCGGAACCGGCTGGCCGCGATCGCCGCCGACGCGGCGCATCCCGACGCCGGGCTGGTGGTGTATCTGGGGTTCGACGCGACGCCGAAAGACCGCCACCGGATCGACTCGGTCGCGGATCGCGTCGTCGATCCCGGCGCGGAGCTGCTGTCGCACGCCAACTCGTTGACCGAATCGGGCGCATCACAGCGCCTCCAGGCGCTGCGCCAGACCCTGCAAGGGATCGACGGCCGCCTCGGGGTGTTCATGCACGACAACCCCGACCCCGACGCGATCGCGGCCGCCGTCGGCCTCCAGCGCATCGCCGAGGACGCCGGCGTCGACAGCCAGGCCTGTTACTTCGGGGAGATCTCACACCAGGAAAACCGGGCGTTCGTGAACCTCCTGGAGTTCGACCTGCGGAACGTCGAAACACAGTCCGACGCCGAATTCGACGCGGTGGCGCTGGTCGACCACTCCGGCCCCGGGGTCAACGACCAGCTCGCCCCCGACACCGACGTGGACATCGTCATCGACCACCATCCGCCGACGACCGATGTCGACGCCGGGTTCACCGACATTCGGCCGGACACCGGCGCGACCAGCACGATCCTCGTGGAGTACCTGCGTGGCTACGGGATCGACGTCCGGACCGCGGTGGCGACAGCACTGTTGTACGGCATCCGCGTGGACACCGACGACTTCGCGCGGGAGATCACGCCGCGTGACTTCACGGCCGCCGCGTGGCTGTTGCCCAACGCCGACACCGACGTGCTCGAACGCATCGAAGCCCCGTCACTGAGCGCGGACACGTTCGACACCATCGCCGCCGGAATCCGCAACCGGCAGCTCAATGGGTCCGTGTTGGCGTCCTGCGTGGGGCAGATCACCGCCAGGGATACGCTCGCACAGACCGCCGACCGCCTGTTGGCGATGCGGGGCGTGGCGGTCACGTTCGTCTACGGCTACTTCGACGGCACGATCTACGTCTCCGCGCGGTCGCGCCGAAAGGACCTGGATCTCGGTGCGGTGCTCCGGTCGGCCTTCGACGACCTCGGGTCGGCCGGCGGCCACGCCGACATGGCGGGTGCACAGCTCCCCCTGGGGCTGTTCGACGCCGTCGGTGAGGATGCAGCCACGACGCTCACCGAGATGATCGAGGAGGTGGTCGCGTCGCGGTTCTTCGAGGAGGTCCACGGTGGCACCTCCGGCATCCAACAGGGTGAGTGAGCTATTTCTGCGGCGGCGGCGTAGTCCCTGTATGGACGAGGCTTTAGCGCACGCCAACGGCGAGACGCCGGCCGTCGGGGACTACATGACCAGGGACGTCGCGACCGTGTCCGCAGACGACACGGTCTCGGACGTTGCGGCCCGGATCTCCGAGAGCGATCACAACGGGTTCCCGGTGACCGACGGCCGACACGTCGAAGGGTTCGTCTCCGCGCGCGACCTCCTGTTGGCCGATCCCGACGAACTGCTGTTCAAGGTGATGACCGAGGACCTGGTGGTCGCGCACCCGGAGATGGACGTGACCGACGCCGCACGGGTCATCCTGCGCTCTGGCATCCAGAAACTCCCGGTGGTCGACGACGCGGGCAACCTCGTGGGCATCATCACGAACGCCGACGTGATCCGCTCCCAGATCGAGCGCGCGACCCCCGAGAAAGTCGGCAAGCTCATGCGAACGCTGGAGACGATACACGGCGTTTCGATCACCGAGGAGCGCCGCACGGTCACGATCAGCGACGTCGTTCCGACCCAGGGGAAGGTGTACGCCGACGAACTCGAAGGCCGCCGCTACGAGCTCGAAAACGGGCTGGCGGAGCCACTCGTGGTGATCGACAACGGCAGCACCGGCGACGACGGCAGTCTGCTGTTGGCCGACGGCCACCACCGCGTGATGGCCGCCGAACGCGCCGGCGTCGCGGAGATGGACGCGTACGTCATCGTGTTGGAGCGCGCGGTCGATCTCGGGATGGCGCGGACCGCCCGGACCGAGGGCCTGGACTCCATCGCGGACATCGATGTCGTCGATTACGCGCGCCATCCGCTGGTCGAAACGATCGAACGCCTCCAGTAGGGTCCACGGACTGCTATTACCGCGATCGACCGCTCGACACGCTGGGCGTCAACAACGCAAAAAGCCGCGTACAGGGCAGCCAACTGCTCCAGATCGCAATGGCAGACGGCGTCGCGCTCTGCGGGCTCCCCCTCGGAGAGTTGACCGTGCTCGTGGTGACCGCCCTCGGCTACCTCGCCGCCGGGGACGTGGCGTTCTACTACTGCCAGCGGTGGGCGCGCAGAGACGGCGTCATGGGCCACTACTGACCGGCTGTCCGCCAGTCACGTGCCCACAGTCCCGCTCGGTGCTGCCGCATGGCCACGCCCGACCACCCACTATTCGAACCCGATGCCCACCGGTTCCTTAATGAATCTTCCTGAATGAGTGTGTCACACATGTACGATGACGACGACCTCGCGGACATCCGGGAGGCACGCGACGACTGGACCGAAACCACGCTCGGGCCGGTGCAGGACGCGTACGGCGAGCGCAAAGCCCGGTTTGCGACCGTCTCGAACATGGAAGTCGATCGGCTCTACACGCCCGCCGACGTCGCCGACACCGACTACAACGAGGACCTCGGGTTCCCGGGCGAGTTCCCGTACACGCGCGGCGTCTACCCCACGGGGTACCGGGGTCGGACGTGGACGATGCGCCAGTTCGCCGGCTTCGGCACCGCCGAGGAGACAAACGAGCGCTTCCACTACCTCATCGACAACGGCCAAACCGGGCTGTCGACGGCTTTCGACATGCCGTCGCTCATGGGCCTGGACTCCGATCACCGAATGAGCCTCGGGGAAGTCGGCAAGGAGGGCGTCGCCGTCGACACCCTCCGAGACATGGAGATCCTCTTCGACGGCATCGACCTCGCGGCGGTTTCGACGAGTTTCACCATCAACCCCAGCGCGCCGGTCATCTACGCGATGTACCTAGCGTTGGCCGACCAGCAAGGCGTCCCCCGTGAGGACATCCGTGGCACCCTCCAAAACGACATGCTCAAGGAGTTCATCGCACAGAAAGAGTGGGTTGTGCCGCCCACACCGTCACTGGACCTGGTGACCGATGTCGTCGAGTACTGCGTCGCCGAAACGCCGAACTTCCACCCGATCTCGGTGTCGGGCTACCACATCCGCGAGGCCGGCTCGACCGCGGTCCAGGAGCTGGCGTTCACGCTCGCCGACGGGTTCGCGTACGTCGAGGACGCCATCGACCGTGGGTTGGATGTCGACGCGTTCGCGCCACAGCTCTCGTTTTTCTTCAACTCCCACAACGCCATCTTCGAGGAGGTCGCGAAGTTCCGGGCGGCCCGCCGGATCTACGCGACCCTCATGGACGACTGGTACGGGGCCGAGGCCGACGCCGCAACGCAACTGAAGTTCCACACCCAGACCGCCGGGCAGAGCCTCACCGCCCAACAGCCCAAGAACAACATCGCCCGCGTCACGCTCCAGGCGCTGGCCGCGGTGCTCGGCGGGAGCCAGAGCATTCACACGAACTCCTTCGACGAAGCACTCGCGTTGCCCAGCGAGGAGGCGGTGCGGGTCGCGTTGCGGACCCAACAGATCATCGCCGAGGAGTCGGGCGCGGCGGACATCGTTGACCCACTGGGTGGCAGCTTCGCCGTGGAGTCGCTCACGAACGAGATCGAGGCCGAGGCGATGGCGTACCTCACCGAGATCAAGGAGCTGGGCGACGGCAGCGTCCGCGACGGCGTGCTGGCCGGCATCGCGGACGGCTACTTCCACCGCGAGATCCAGGAGTCCGCCTACGAGTACCAGTCCCGTGTCGACGACGGCGAGGAAACCGTCGTGGGCGTCAACGAACACGAGATGGACGCCGACACCAGCCCGGACACGCTTCACGTCGACGCGGAGGCCACTCGGGACCGGCAGCTCGGCCGCCTCAGCGACGTCAAGGCCGAGCGCGACGACGACGCCGTCGAGGCCACGCTGGCCGAGCTTCGGGCCGGAATCCGCGCGGACGAGAACACCATCCCGTACATCGTGGCCGCGGTCAAGGCGTACGCCACCATGGGCGAGATCATGGCCGTGTTCAAAGACGAGTTCGGCGGCTACCAGGAGACGGCCGCCGCCGCGTGACCACTCAGAGGTAGGCCGCGTCCCACCGGGTCTCCCGGCGCTCGTTCCCACAGTTGTTGCATGCCACTCGCCCCATCGTGTTCATCGCGGTGTCGGCGTGCTCGCAGGCCGCACAGTAAAACCCGTATTTCGTCTCCCGATCCGCGTCCCGGTACGCCGCGTAAAACGGCGCGTCAGAGCCGCGCTCGCGTTCGTCCAGCGCCACCCAGAGGTCGCCGACCGTGGTCTCGCGCCGTTCGGTCATCGCGGCCGTGCTCGCGGCCGCCGGGAGCTTGACGTACAGGTGCTCGGTGTGGGTGTCGTCGCGGATCGCCAGCTCCCGGGTGCCGCTCCGCGCGTAGCCGTGTGCCTGATAGAAGTCGTTGCCGGGTTCGTTGGCCGCGAGCACCCGCCCCTCGATCCGGCTCGCGCCGTGTTCCAGCAGGTGTGTTTCGGTGTCACTGAGCAGGCTGCCGCCGACCCCGTCACCCCGGGCGTCCGGGTGGACGTGCAGCCACTGGATCGCCGCCACGTCCCCGTCGCGCTCGCTCTCCGAGAACCCGACCACCGCGTCGTCCCGTTCAGCGACCAGATACTGCACGGCGTCGGTGTCCAGGCGGTCGGCCAGGCGGTCGCTGTCGTACCACTCGGTGGCCGCGGTGTGCACGATGTCGTCGCCCAACGGATCGGCGTACGACGCCTCCAAGGACGCGTTTGCGACCGCACGAACGGCGTCGCCGTCGGCGTGGGTTGCCTCCCGAACTATCATGATCGTTTGTTCGGATGCCACGCATATATACGTGCCTGCTACCCGTCGCCGTGGTCACTCGCGGTTCGACACCAAGATGATCGCCGCCAACCCGACCCCCAACAGCGCACCCACGGCACAAACCCCGAACACGGCGAGGTTCAACGGGGTCAACTCGAAGACGATCGGGCCGAGGCTTCCGTACTCCGGGGACGGCCCGGTCGCGAGCGGGCCGGCCGCGCCACCGTTGCCGTACACGATCACGCCCAGCACGTAGCCGAAGACGCCGGCCGTCCCCATCGCGCCGGCGTACATCCACAACACGATGCGACGCCCACTGCTCTCGGTGTCACTCACGGCCGGTCGTTGGTGGCGCAGTGAGTAGCCTTTTGCGGTGTCACGCCCAACGCAGCGCCATGGAAGACAAAGTCGTATTGTTGCTGTTGTTCGGCGGGATCGCAGTCCTCATGTTCATCACCGGGTTCGTGCTGGTACTCGCCTGACAGCTCCGTCGCTGGGCGTACGCCGCCCGAACCCGCAGAAAACGTCGCTGACGGCGGCTACGACTCGGTGTCGCTGTCCGCGGCCGGCTGCCCGCCGTCAGTCACCGCGTCCGCCTCGGATTGCGCTTCGTCACCGCCGTCGGGGAGCACGGTCGTCTCCTCTTTCGCACGGAACCACGCCCAGTCGTTGGTGAACTGGTCGGTCTCCTCTAGGTCCCATGGGTCAGTGGAGTCGACGCGTGGCCCCTCACGCCACGAGGTCGCCATGTTGAACAGCCAGATCAGCGTCGACACCCCGATCAGGAACGCCCCCACTGTTGCGAGCCGGTGTGCGGTCGCGAACTGCGGGATGTACGTCGCGTACCGCCGTGGCATCCCGCCGTAGCCGAGCCACAACATCGCCAGGAACGTCGCGTTGGAGCCGACGAGCGCCGTCCAGAAGTGCGCGTGCGCCAGGCGCTTCTGGTACATCCGGCCCGTGACCATCGGGAACCAGTAGTACGACGCCGCGAACAGCGCGAACCCGATCGCACCGTAGACGATGAAGTGGAAGTGACCGACCACGTAGTAGGTGTCGTGCAGGATGAGGTCGATCGGAATGACCGCGAGGAACACGCCGGTCACACCGCCGATGATGAAGTTCTGCACGAACCCGATGCAGAACAGCATCGGCGCGGTCAGGCGCAGTTTCCCGTTCCACATCGTGGTGATCCAGTTGAACACCTTCACCGCCGACGGGATCGAAATCGCCAGCGACACCGCCATGAAACTCGACCGAATCCGCGGGTCGATGCCCGTCGTGAACATGTGGTGGGCCCACACCCCGAAACTCAGCACGCCGATCGCCAGCGTCGAGTAGACGACGAACTTGAACCCGAACAGCTTCCGCCCCGAGAACTTCGGCAGGATCAGCGACACGATCCCCATCGGCGGCAACACGAGCACGTACACTTCGGGATGGCCGAAGAACCAGAAGAGGTGCTGCCAGAAGATCGGATCCCCGCCGGCGACCGTGAAGAACGTCGTTCCGAAGTTCCGGTCGAGCAGCAGCATGATGAGGGCGCTGCCGAACAGCGGGAACGCGAACAGGATCAGTCCGGACTGGGTGAGCATCGTCCACGAGAAGATGTCCAGATCCGGCCATCCGACGTCCTCACCGCGCTCGGTGAAGATTGTCGCGATGAAGTTGATCGCACCCATCGTCGCGGACACGCCGGTGAGGTGCAGCCCCAGCATCATCATGTCCACCGCGGGACTCGACATCTGGAGCGACAGCGGCGTGTACATCGTCCACGACGTCTGTGCGGTGGCGATCCCCGGGATCAGGAACCCGGACCAGATGAGGATCGCGCCCGGCGGCAGCAGCCAGAACGCGATCGCGTTGATGCGCGGGAACGCCATGTCGTCGGCGTCGATCAACAGCGGGATGAAGTAGTTCCCGAAGGCCGCGATCATCGGCGTCCCGAACAGGAACAACATCGTGATCCCGTGACTCGTCAACAGCCCGTTGTACAGCGACGGGCTGATCAGCGTCTCACTGCTCGTCGCAAGCTCAGTCCGCATCAGGAGCACCGACACCCCGCCCCATGCGAACGCGATGGTGCCGTAGACGCCGTACAGGATCCCGATGTCCTTGTGATCGACCGTCGTGAACCAGCGGATAATGCCCCCAGGCTTCTCCTCGTGCGTGTAGCCGGTGCGCTCCCCGAGCCCACCGCCCACGTCGCTGAGGGGCGTGTACGACCGCCAGTCCTCGAGTCGCGCGAGGACAGCGACCACGCCGACGAGCAACACGCCCATCAGCACAGTGAGTGTAATCGATGACGCTGCTGTAGCCATGCCTCCTAGTCAGGATTCGACGGTAAAGAAAGCTTAGGATTGTCCACGGAAATGTCGGCGCGACCACGCCACCAAGTCAGCGGTCGACACGAGACTGTGCGGCGTCGCCGCGCGGCGGGCGGTGCCTACGTCTCCGGGCCTTCGATGGCCTTGGCGGCGAAGTACGTCAGCACCGCGAGCGCGGTGAAAATCCAGCCGATGAGCACGAACTGGATGATGCGTTTCAGCGTGAGCCCACCGTCCCACGGGTTCAACACCATGAAGACCACGAAGAAGAACCCGAGAATCGCCAGGGGAACGAGGTTCACCGTGATGTCCAGGATGGTATCCCGGTCGAAGAGTCGCGCTGACATTGGTGTGTAGTGAGTGTGGCTGACTGATATACGTTGCTAGTTCAGAGCCGCTGGGTTTCGTAGAGGAACGCCACCGCAGACGCCGCCCAGACGAGCACACTCGTGCCGAGCATCGCGATCCCGCGGGTGGTGGCGGTCGTCCCCGTGTAGATGACCGCCCCGAGCACGGCGAACAGCACGCCGACGGCGACGCCCGGCCGCCAGAGGGTGTCGGCGAACGCCGACTCGCGAGTGATCCCGACCACACAGGCGGCGAACAACAGCATGCCACTGACCGCGACCGGGGTCAACCCCTCGAACACGAGTCCGACCTCGGTGACGACGATCCCGATCACGAGCGGGATCGGCCACGGGCTGGCTCGCGTGTACTGGTCGCTGAGCCCCGGCTCAGTTCGTTCAGCCATGCACACGCCTTGGGGTGACAGCATTAGAAACCCACCGGTTCACGCCGTCGTCCTGGGACACCAGCCACACGTTCGCCTCGGACGCGCTGGCTGGCCGCCGCAGTTGGATGGGTTTTTAATACTCGCTCCGTAACCCCGTTGTATGAGCGTAGCGGACGACTCGACCGACGACCACGGCCACCACCTGCCGGCCGTGGAGGACTGGCCGAAGGGCTTTGGGGAGGCCAGCTGGTGGCCCTTCATCACTGCCATTGGCGCTGCGGGCTTCTACATCGGCGCCGCACTCTACGTGCTTGGCCGCGGCGAGAGCGCACTCGTGGGTCCGATGGTGGGGCCGGGCGTGTTCATCGCAAGCACGTTCGCCTTCCTTGCCGGGCTCTACGGCTGGGTGTACCACGCCTTCGTGGCCGCCTACTGGAGCAACGACGGCGGCGGCAGCACCGCACTCCGGTGGGGGATGATCGGGTTCCTGGGCTCCGAGATCGCGACGTTCGGTGCCGGGTTCGCGTACTACTTCTTCATCCGCGCGGGCACCCAGTGGAGCACCGCGGCCAGCGCCATTCCGGACGGGTTCCTGGGCTCCCTGGTCGTTGTGAACACCGCCATCCTCGTGGTGTCGAGTTTCACCCTCCACTTCGCACACGTCGCGCTCCGGAAGGGCAACCGGTCTCGGTTCCTGGCGCTGTTGGTGTCCACGCTCGTCCTGGGTGTCGTCTTCATCGGCGGCCAGGTCTACGAGTACTACGAGTTCATCGCCCACGAGGGGTTCACGCTCTCCGGCGGCCTCTTCGAGAGCGCGTTCTTCGGGCTCACTGGCCTACACGGACTGCACGTCACGATGGGCGCGGTGCTCATTGGCATCATCATGGTCCGCGGGCTTCGGGGGCAGTACTCCGCTGACCGCCACACGTCGGTGAGCACGGTGTCGATGTACTGGCACTTCGTCGACATCGTCTGGATCTTCCTGGTCGTCGTGCTGTACGCCGGGTCGGTCGCCTAACCACGGCGAACCCGCTGGTCTTTTTCGCTGGCGTTGCGAACGCCGCCGTATGACTGTTGATCCCGCGGCGCTCCAGCGCCAGGTGTCGGCACCGGTCGTCCACCGCGAGACGTGCCCGAGCACGAACGACATCGCGCGCGCCGAAGCGCGGGCAGGGGCCACCGACGGCACGTTCGTGATCGCGGACGAACAGACGGCGGGCCGCGGGCGCACCGGCAACGCCTGGGCGAGCCCGCCCGGTGGCGTCTGGTCGAGCACCGTCGTTCGCGCCGACATCGCAGCCAGCCACGTGGGACGACTCACGCTTGCCGGCGGGCTGGCCGCCGCCGACACCGCCGCGTCGTTCGGCGTCGACGCCCGGCTGAAGTGGCCCAACGACGTGGTGGTCGCGGCCGCCGACGGCAGCGACCAGTCGAAGCTGTGTGGCGTGCTCACTGAGGCGGTCATCGACGAAGTCCCTGTCGCCGGCAAGCCCGTCGGGAGTGTGCTTCCGGAGACCGACCCTGCGAACGCCGACATGTCGTTTGCGGTGCTCGGCATCGGCGTGAACGCGGCGCTTGACCCCGACTCGCTCGGTGACCTCGACCGCGCCGTGACGACGCTCCGAGCGGAGCGTGGCGCTGTCGATCCGACGGCCGTGGCGGCGACGCTGCACGAGCACCTCCGAACGTGGGTGTCGCGCGTCCAAACAGCGGGCGGGATGGACGACGCCGTCGCCGCGGTCCGCGAACGCAGCGCGACGCTGGGCAAGCGGGTGCGCGTGACCCGCTTCGACGACGACCCAGTCACCGGCACTGCCGTGGCGATCGACGACCGTGGCGCGCTCGTCGTGGAGCGACCCGACGGAGCGCGCGTGCACGTAACAGAAGGAGTGTGTCAGCGACTGCGGCGCGCGTAGTCAGGCGCCGACGGAGACGTTCTCCGGGTCGTTGATGTACGCGTCGTACGTGTCGCGGTCGACGACGTGGATCTTGCTGAGCATCTTCGAGTGGCCCGCGCCACAGAACTCAGCGCAGTACAGCTGGTAAGTGCCCTCATCGAGGTCGTTCGTGACGAGGTGGTTCTGCTGGCCGGGCAGCGCGTCCATTTTCAGCCCCAGCTCCGGCGCGTGGAACGCGTGGATGACGTCGTTGGATTCGGTTTGTATGGTGACCTCCGTGTCCGCCGGTAACACCAGCGGCTGGTTGCCAACCACCGTGTCGTTGCCGGCACCCGAACTCATCGAGACGTTCGACCCCGCGTAGTCGTAGTTCCAGTACCACTGAACGCCCTCGACGGTGACGGTGGCGCTGTCCTCGTTGGCCATCGCGGCCTGGACGTCGTCCCCGGAGGACAACAAGTACGGTGTCCCCATTGCACTGTAGGCCGACACGCCGACGAACAGCAGGACGACCGCGGTCGCGACTGTCCACGTGATTTCGAGCCGGCGGTTCTCCTTGGTCGGTTTCGCCTCGTCGGCGTTCCGGAACTTCCAGACGGTGTATACGAGGATCCCCTCAACGAGCAGCGTGATCGTGATGGCGGCGGCAACCAGCTGGCTGTTGAGATTGCGGATGAGCTCCTCGGTCGCCGACTGGTACCCGGACGACGCGGCAGCCGGGTCCACGAACGCCACGAGGACCGCGATGCCAGCGACGAGAACAGGTACAAGCCGCTTCCCTCTCATACTGACTGACGGTAGGGAGTGGCTCCATAAATAGGTGCTGAATGGGGGGCGCTGCGAGTCGGATAGGCTAAGTGTCCCGACCCGTAAGCTCCGGCTGAGAACCGCAGTGAGCAGAAACACCGCCACCCAGTTCGTCGCCGTGCTCGCCGCCGCCGCGATGGGCGTGTACTCGCTGCTCGTGCTCGGCGCAACCACCTCGCTGACGGGGGCCGCGAGCGCGTGCCAGACGTGGCCGTCCTGCAACGGGCAGTGGTTCGCACTGCAGTCGCTTGACCTGGTCGTCGTCTGGGGCCACCGGACCGCCGCCGCGCTCACCGGGCTCGCCGTGGTCGGCGCGGCCGTGCTCGCGTGGCGCACTGGGGCGTCCCGGCGCGTCCGCACGGCGGTCACGCTCGCGCTCGCACTCTACCCCGTCCAGGTCGTCATCGGCGCGTACACAGCCATGTCCGCGGGCGCTGCGCCGTTCACCGGCGTGCATCTGACGCTCGGCGTGGGGATCTTCGCGTCGCTCGTCGTGGCCCTCGCCTGGACGCTTGACGCGCAGACCGGCGACCTCCCGTCCGCGGAGTGGGAGGGCGAACCCCGTCACACCGACGACGGCGACCCCACCCAGCCGGGCATCGTCCGCGCGTACGTGCAGCTCATGAAGCCGCGGCTGATGTGGCTGCTGTGTCTGGTCGCCGGTGCCGGCATGGCGCTCGCCAGCAGCCAACTCGGGGCCGGCCAGCAGCTCTCGGCGGCCACCGTCGTGCTGACGCTCGGCGGTGGCGTCCTCTCGATCGGCGCGTCGGGAACGTTCAACCACGTCCTGGAGCGCGAGCAGGACGAGAAGATGGCGCGAACCGACGACCGGCCGGTGGTCACGGACCGCATCCCACCCCGGAACGCGCTGGCGTTCGGCGTCGTGTTGGGGGTGGCCTCACTGGCCGCATTCGCGGCCGTGAACCTCCTGACGGCCGTGCTCGGGCTCACCGCCATCGCGTTCTACTCGATCGTGTACACGCTCGTGTTGAAACCCAACACCAGGCAGAGCACGGTCATCGGCGGTGCCGCGGGCGCGCTGCCCGCGCTCATCGGCTGGGTCGCCGTCACCGGCGCGGTGGGGGTCGGCGGCGTCGTGCTCGCGGGCGTCATCTTCCTGTGGACGCCGGCGCACTTCTACAACCTCGCGCTCGCGTACAAGGACGACTACGAGCGCGGCGGGTTCCCGCTGATGCCGGTCGTCGAGGGCGAGGCGAAGACCCGCCGCCACATCGTCTACTACATCGGCGCGACGCTGGCGTCCGCCGTCGTGCTCGCAGAACTCACCGGGCTCGGCCCGCTGTACGCCGCAACCACCGTGTTGCTCGGGGCCGTGTTCCTCTACTTCGCGATCCGGCTGCACCGCGAGCGCGACCGCCGCGCCGCGATGCGGTCGTTCCACGCGTCGAACGCCTACCTCGGCTGTCTGCTGGTCGCTGTCGTGCTCGACACGATGGTGGTCTGAATGCCCACACGGACCGTCTCGACCAGTGTGGTCCGCCCGAGCCGGGAGACACTGCTCACGTGGGCGGCCGTCCTGAACGGCGAGCTCGTCGCTGTCCTGCTGTATTTTGCACTGACCACGGCGACCCCGACCGACACGGTCGCGATCGTGTACCCGTTCGTCTGGATCAACGTCGCCGTGTGGGCGGTCCGCCGCGTGGGCGTGCCGTCCGTGGCGTCCCGCCGCCAGGCAGCGGTTGCGGCCGGCGTGGGCGTCGGCTACTTCCTGTTGCTCGGCGGCGTCGGCGGGCTGTACATGCTCCAGGGGGCGGGGTTGGGTGCGCGCGTGGCGTGGCTGTCCCCCGGCTGGGGGCCGGCGCTGGTGTACAGCGGCACCGCGGTGACGGTGAGCCTGATCCCGTTCAAGCTCGTCGGCTACGCGACGCTGGCGTACCTCGTCGCCGCCGCCGTCGCCGACGCCGCCCGCACGGGGGTTGCGGGTCTCGTGGGGCTGGCGTCCTGTGTGAGCTGCGCGTGGCCGGTCCTCGGAACGCTCCTCGCGGGCCTGTTCGGGAGCACGTCGGCCGCCGTGACGATCGCGGAGTCCGACCCATACGGGGTCTCTACGGTCGTGTTCGTGTCGTCCGTGGTCGTGTTGCTGTGGCGTCCGTCCTGGTGACTTCCACACTCATTTGAGTGCCCGGGCTAGATCTCTCGGTATGGACTCGGTACTGGTTGCCGACGACGTGGCCAAGTCGTACGGCGACGCCGCCGCTCTTCGTGGCGTATCGTTGTCCGTCTCCGAGGGGGAGGTGTTCGCCCTCGTCGGCCCGAACGGTGCGGGGAAGACCACACTCGTGCGGTGCCTGACCGGCACGACGACGCCCGACGGCGGGCGCGTCGAACTGCTCGGTGAGCCACCCCAGGACGCGCAGAAACAGCGCCTGGGGCTGCTCCCGCAGTCGTTTTCGCCACCGGACCGCCTGACCGCCGCCGAGCTCGTCGGGTATTACGCGGGGCTGTACGCCGACAGCCGCGCCCCCGACGCCGTGCTCGAATCGGTCGGCCTCGACCCCGACGACGCGACCCGGTACGGTGATCTCTCCGGCGGACAGCGCCGCCGAGCCTGCGTCGCCGCCGCGCTGGTGAACGACCCGGACGTGTTGTTCCTGGACGAACCCACGACGGGCGTCGACCCGGCGGGCCGACACGCCCTCTGGTCGGTGTTCGAGGGGCTCGCGGCCGACGGCACGACGATCGTGTTGACGACCCACGACATGGCCGAGGCGAGCGCGCTCGCGGACCGCGTCGGCCTGCTCGCCGACGGCGACATCGCCGCCACCGGAACCCCCGCGGACCTCGTGGCGGCGCACGCCGGCAGCCCGCGGCTGGTCGTCGACACCGACGCCGACCCAGAGCTTGCCGGCTTCGATTGCACGCGCACCGATGCGGGGCTCGTCTTCGAGGGCGTCGACCCCACCGCAGTGGGCGAGATCGCCGCCGCGCTCGACGACGCGGACGTGGCCTTCGACGCGCTGTCGTGGCGCGAGCCCAGCCTGGAGGACGCCTACCTGGCGCTCGCCGGTGACGCCGAGCGCGGGGAGGTGGTGCAATGAGCGCGGCGGGCCGCGTGCGAGCGGAAGCCACAGGCGCGATGCGGACGTTCCTCCGGCGCCGCACGGCGGTGTTTTTCACCTTCTTCTTCCCGGTGGTGTTGATCGTGATCTTCGCCGGCCTGGTGCGCACACAGGGCGGCAGCAGCGCGGGGCTGTTCTCGCAGCCCACGGGGTATTACCTGCCCGCGTACCTCGCAACCGTGGTGTTGTTCACGCCGCTGTCGCGCGTCGGCAGTGAGGTGGCGCGGTACCGCGCGGACAACCGCTTCGAGAAGCTCGCCACCACACCCCTGTCGCGGGCCGAGTGGCTGGCCGCGCACGCGCTGGTGAACGTGGTGTTGATCGTGCTCGCGGCGGCGGTGTTGGTCGTCGCGTTGCTGTTGACGGGCGCGAACTTCACGGTGTCGCCGTGGCTGGCGTTCTTCGTGCCGGCGGCGTCGGTGCTGTTCTGCGGGATCGGCGCCATCCTCGGGAGCCTTGCCGACGGCCAGGACGGCGCGATCGCGGCCAGCAACGGCATCGCGTTGCCGCTGTTGTTCCTCTCGGAGACGTTCGTGCAGCCGGCGCTGTTCCCGGCGTGGTTCCGGCCGCTGTTGAACGCGTCGCCGCTCGTGTACTTCGCGCGCGGCGTGCGCGCGGCGACGTTCACCGGCGGCGACGGGGTCGTGTTCAACGCCGGCGTGGTGTTGGTGCTGGCCGTCGTCGCGTTCGGGGTGGGAGCCGCCCTGATCCCGTGGACGGAGTGAGGCGGTCACGCCCCGTCCGTGGCTCGCATGCGGGCGGCGGCGAACGCCGTGGCGGCGATGGCCACGCCGAGGACCGCGATCCCGGCGGCGACGACGGTCCCGGCCCACAACAGGAGTGCAAGCAACGGTATCGACGCCAACACCGGGGTGCCGGAGACGACGGTGGCGAGGCCACCCAGGCAGAGGGCACCGCCACCGGCAACCACGGCCGTTCGTGTTGACGTTGCGGTGACGTGTGCGAGCCGCGGCGGCGTGTCCGTCGTGGCGTCCTGTGGCGGCGGTGAATGCCCCAGCAGCGCCTGCGTGCCACGCGCGCCGTCGTCGGGGGCGTCCGTCAACGGGGACAGCGTCGTCCCCCAACAGCGCTCGCAGGGTGGCTCGGGTGTCCGTTGGACCGCGCCGCAGTCCTCACACCGCCAGCGGTCCGTGTCGTCGGCGGCCGGCTCCGTCGCGGGTTCGGTCGCCGTCTCGTCGCTGCGTGACATCGGGTGGACGTGTGGTGTTATCTGGGCACCCAGGCGTAGACGTGGTTCAGCATGACGTACGTCACGACGCCGAGGAACAGCGACAGCGACCACGCGGTGGCGGCGATGCGGCCGAACGTCGCGTGCCTGGTGCGCTTGAGCTCGGCGGGCGAATGCGTCAGCCCCAGGACGATCGCGTACAGCACGACTGGCACCGAGACGACCGACAGCAGGATGTGTACCGCCAGCATCAGGAGGTACGCGCCCTTGACGACGCCCGCGAACTGCCCGAGGAACATCCCCTGGGTGATGACGATGGATTTCTCGAAGCCACCGCCGACCTTCCAGAGGTACAACACGAGGAACACGCAGATGAGCGTGAACGCGGTGAGCATCGCCGCGCGGTGTTTGCGGACCGCGCCGCGCTTGATGAACGCGACGCCGGCCAGCAGGCTGGTGAGCGCGAGCGTGTTCACGACTGCGATGAGGTCCGCGAACAGCAACACCGTCGGATCATCGAGGGGCGGGAACAACGCAACGACGTCGGTGAATGCGCCGGCGACGAGCGCGTACCCGAGCACGGACAACACGATGGTGACCCGTCCCGGGTTGGCTTTCGCGTAGCTGGCGGCGCGGACAGATACCATACGCCGTGGTTAGTGGGGGAGTGGCAACCCGTTTTCGCTTCACGCCGCCACCGCCGCGGTGTGTGCGGAACTATCATACAAGTCCGTTAGAGTGAAGCCGGCCTGCGATGATGGTTCCGCCATGAGTGAGGACTCCACACGGAACGTCCGGTGTCTCGTGGCCAAAGTCGGACTCGACGGCCACGACCGTGGGGCGCACGTGATCACGCGTGCGTTCCGCGACGCCGGCTTCGAGGTGATTTATTCGGGGCTGCATAAGGCACCCGACGAGATCGTGCAGGCCGCCGTCCAGGAGGACGTCGACGTGCTCGGGATCTCGATCCTCTCGGGGGCGCACAACACCCTCGTGCCCAAGATCATCGAGGGGTTGGCCGAGTACGACGCCGCCGAGGACACGCTCGTCATCGTCGGCGGCATCATCCCCGACGAGGACCGCGCGGACCTCGAAGCCGCGGGCGTGGACGCCATTTTCGGCCCGGGGACGCCGATGGCGGACACGATCTCGTTCATCGAATCCAACGCCCCACACCGTGACTGAGATGCCGGCCAATCAGCCCGACCTCGTTGCGGATCTGCTCGCGGGCAAACACAGAGCGCTCGCCCGCGCCATCACCAAAATCGAGGACCGGAACGACGGCTACCGCGACATCGTCTCGGCGCTGTACCCACACACGGGACAGGCCGACGTGATCGGGATCACCGGCAGTCCCGGCTCGGGGAAATCAACGCTCGTGGACAAGCTGGCCAGCCAGTACCGCGAGCGCGGCCTGACCGTCGGCGTCATCGCCGTGGATCCGTCCTCGCCGTTCACCGGCGGAGCCGTGCTCGGCGACCGCATCCGCATGGCGTCCACCGCGACGGACATGGACGTGTTCTTCCGGTCGATGTCCGCCCGCGGCAGCCTCGGGGGGTTGTCGACGGCGACCGCGGACGCGGTGAAAGCCCTGGACGCGTTCGGCAAGGACAAGGTCATCATCGAGACCGTGGGTGCCGGCCAGAACGAGGTCGACATCGTCAAGACCGCCGACACCGTCGCGGTGCTCGTGCCGCCGTCATCGGGCGACGACGTGCAGATGCTGAAAGCCGGCATCCTCGAAATCGGCGACGTGTTCGTCGTGAACAAGGCCGACCTCGACGGCGCGAACAAGACGGTCACCGAACTCCGGAACATGCTGGATCTCCGCGACCCCGACGACGACACCGATTGGAGCCCGGAGATCACGGAGACGGTCGCCGAACGCGGGACCGGCGTCACCGACCTGCTCGACGTGTTCGACGCCCACACCACCTGGCTGGACGAATCCGGCCGCCGCACCGAGAAGCGCCGCACGCGGTACGCCGAGGAGCTCCGAACGCTGCTGCGGGCGGACGCAAACGAGGTGCTTGAGGCCGAGCTCGCCGACCGCGGTGGGGTCGACGAGCTGGTCGCGCGCATCGACAGCGGCGCGACCACGCCCTACGAGGTCGCCGCCGACGTGCTCGACCCGATCCGGGACGCGCTGCGCGAGGACTGACCGCGCACCGGCGCGGCGACACAACGGCTAAACCACTGGCCCTCATCGCCCTCACGTATGACACTCCGCAGACTGCTGGCTGGCGTGGCCGGGGGCACCGCCGCCACGGCCGCAGCCAACCGGCTGGTGCGCGCCGACGAGCAGCCCCCCGACCCGCTTCCCGGCACCCGGACGACCACGCGCTGGCGCGGCTTCGACGTGTCGTACACCACGGCCGGCGATCCCGACGACCCCGATCTCGTGCTTCTACACGGCGTTCACGCGGCGGCGTCCAGTCGCGCGTTCGCCGGTGTCGTCGACACTCTCGCGGAGGACTACCACGTGCTGGCCCCCGACCTCCCCGGGTTCGGCCACACCGACCGGCCGTCGATCGCGTACACAAGCGCGCTCTACGAGGCGTTCGTCGCGTCGTTCATCGGCGACGTCGCCGACGATCCGGCCGTGGTCGCGTCCTCGTTGACCGGCGCGTGGGCCGCGATGGCGGCCGCTGACACGTCCGTGTCCGCGCTCGCGCTGGTGTGTCCGATCGCCGACACCGGGCAGCGACGCCCGGCCGTGCGCCGCCTGCTCCGCACGCCGGTGGTCGGCACCGCCGTGTTCAACGCGCTCGTCAGCCGCCGCGGCCTCCGGTGTTTCACCAACCGCCACGCGTTCTACCAGTCCGCAAACGTCCCCGCCGGACTGCTCGACTACCAACACCGGACCAGCCACCAGCCGAACGCACGGCTGGCACCGGCGTCGTTCGCGGGCGGCATGCTCGACCCGGCAGTCGATCTCGTGGACGCAGTCCAGTCGGTGCCGGCCCCGGTCACCCTCGTCTGGGGGCGGGAGGCACGCATCACGCCGCTTGCGGACGGCCGCGCGCTCGCGGACGCCGCCGACGTGCGGCTGACCGTCCTCGACGACGCGGGCGCGGTGCCACACGTCGAACACCCGGCGTCGTTTTGCGACGCGCTCGGCGCGGCGCTACCGCAACTCGAACACCACTAGCCGGTCGCCGGTCGTCGCCGACTCGCCGACCGTCGCCGCCACCTCGTCGCCGATCTCGACCGTTCCCGGCTCCGCCCGCACCTGGCCAGTCAGCCGCACCGCGCCGAACGACGCCACCGCAAGCACGTACGGCGCGTCGTCGGCGAACGCCGGCGTCGCCACGTGCAGCGTGGAACACGAGTCGATCGTGCCCGTCTCCGGCAGCGCCGTCTCGGTCAGCTCCCGGGCCCCGCAGTGCGGACACGCGTGCCGCGGCGGCAGGCTCCCGTGGCCGTCCGGACACGCCAGATAGTACCCCTCGTCGGCGGCCAGCGCGTCGATGGCGTCGTCGTAGCCGTCGTCCCGAACGCGGTCGCTCATGCCGCATCCGCCTCCGTGTCCGCGACCGTCTCAAGCACGTGCACGACGGCGCTGGCGACCGTGCCCCCGGCGTTGTGCGCGACCGCGGTCTGTGCGTCCGCGACGTGCTCGCTGTTGACGTGGTCGCCGCGCAGCAGCCTGGTGAGCTCCGCGACCTGGCTGGTGCCGGTCGCGCCGACCGGATGGCCCTTGGCTTTCAGGCCCCCCGAGAGGTTCACCGGCAGCCGCCCGTCTTTGGTCGTGACACCCTCGCGCGCGGCAGTGATGCCGGCTCCGGGGTCGAAAAAGCCCAGCGACTCCGTCGCCATCACTTCCGCGATGGTGAAACAGTCGTGTACTTCCGCCACGTCCACGTCGTCGGCGGACACCCCTGCGTCCGCGTAGGCTTCGGTGGCGGCGTCGGTCGCGGCCGGCGAGGTCGCCATGTTCTGGCGGTCCTGGAGCGCCATCTTGTCCCCGCCCTGGCCGGTGCCGGTCACCGCGACCGGTGCGCTGACGTCGTGCGTGTCGGCGTACGACTCGCTCACGAGCACGAGCGCGCTCGCGCCGTCGGTGACGGGGCACGCGTCGTACAGATGCAGTGGTTCCGCGACCGGCGGCGACTCCAGGGCGTCCGCGACGGTGATCGCCTGCTGGTACTGCGCGCGGTCGTTGTCCACCGCGTTGGCGTGGTTTTTGACGGCGATGTGCGCGAGGTCCTCCCGGCTGCCGCCGAACTGCTCGAAGTACGACGCCGCCATCAGGGCGTACGCGCCGGGGAACGTCATGCCCGCGCGCACCTCGTACAAGCCGTCGGCCGCGATCGCCAGCGCGTCCGTCGATTCGGCGGTTTCGAGGTTGTTCATGCGCTCGGCGCCGCCGACAACCACCACGTCAGCCTCGCCGTTGCGAACGTCACGGACGGCGCGCCGGAGCGCGACGCCGCTCGACGCGCACGCCGACTCGTACCGGGTTGCGGGCACGTCGAGGCCCAGCGCCTCCGCGACCAGCGGCCCCTGGTGGCCCTGGTGCTCGCTCAACTCCCCCATGAAGTTGCCGTAGTGCACGGCGGCCACGTCTTCGCGGGCGACGCCGGCGTCGTCCAGCGCCGCCAGCCCGGCTTCCGCGAACAGGTCGCGGCTCGTCCGCTCGGGATGCACACCGAAGTGGGTCAACCCCACGCCAGCTACGCGCGCGTCTGTCATGCACGACCGTACTCCGAGCGGGTTCAAAAACAGTCCGAAACCTACATCCCCATGTCCGCCGCGCCCGCCGGCACGGGGAGGTCGTGTTTCCCGACGCCGAGGCGCTCGGCGGCGTGATCCAGCGCCATGTCGAACCCGTAGTAGCGTTCGAGCTCGTCGCCGTCCGGCGACGACCGCACTTTCAGCATCGCATACCCCTCGACGTTCTGCGCGATGGCCGCGGTGGTGCCGCGCTCGACGGTGAACGCCAGCACGCGCTCGGCGTCGGTCTCGTAGTACTGCGCGGTGATGCCGTCGGCCTCGGCGGTCGCAGCGGGGTCGTCGGTCATACGCCCACGTACGGACGCCGCCGGCAAAAACGAGGTGGGTTCGGGCTATTCGAGGAGCTCGTTCGCGATCGTGTTCCGGAGGATCTCCGACGTTCCCTCGTAGATCTCGTTGAGCTTCGCGTCCCGGTAGTACCGCTCCGCGTCGAAGTCCTTGGTGTAGCCGTAGCCGCCGTGGATCTGGATGCCCTCGTTGGCGACCTCCCGGGAGATCTCCGAGGCGTACAGCTTCGCCTGTGCGGCCTCCTTGATGAACGACTCCCCGCGGATCTTCAGGTCCGCGGCCTTGTGCATCAGCAGCTCCGCGGCCTGGAGTTTGGTGTCCATGTCCGCCAGCTTGTGCTGGATGGTCTGGAAGTCGCTGATCGCCTGCCCGAACTGGTCGCGGTCCTGTGCGTACTCCCGGGCGTCGTCGAGCGCCGCGCGAGCCAGGCCCACCGACCGCGCCGCGATCGTGATGCGGCCGCCGTTCAGCGTCTCCAGGGCGTGTTTGAACCCGTCGCCCTCCTCGCCGAGCAGGCGGTCGGCGGGTACCCGCATGTCGTCGAACCGGAGCTCCGCCGTGGGGCAGCCCTTGTCGCCGAGTTTGTCCTCGGTGCCCGCCACGATGAAGCCGTCGTCCTCGGCGGGCCGCACGATGAACGACGAGATGCCGCGGTGGCCGGCGTCGGGGTCGGTCTTCGCGAACACCGTCACCGTGTCCGCGACGCTGCCGTTGGAGATCCAGAGCTTCTCCCCGGAGATGACGTACGCGTCGCCGTCGCGCTGTGCGGTGGTCTCCATGGCCGGCACGTCGGAGCCCGCGCCGGCCTCCGAGAGCGCGAACGCGCCGATGTCGTCGCCGCGACTGAGCGGCGCGAGGTAGTCGTGTTTCTGGTCGTCGCTGCCGTACTCGTAGACCATGTTCCCCGCGAGGCTCGTGTGCGCGGCCACGACCGTCCCCAGCCCGCCGCTGCCGCGCGCGATCTCCGACAGCGCGGTGGCGTACGTGTGGTAGTCGAGGCCGGCGCCGTCGTACTCCTCGGGGAACGGCATCCCCATCAGTCCCAGATCGCTCATCTCCGCGACCAGGTCGGCGGGGAACTCGTCGGCCTTATCGATGGTAGCGGCCCGTGGTTTGACCTCTTCGTCGACGAACTCCGCGACCATCTCCGCGATCTGGTCGTGTTCGGCGGAGCGCGTGAAATCCATGTGGTATGCTTTGTCGGTCTGCCCTTTACTGTTGGCATCCCGGAACCCCATCGCGGGGCGCGATGATCGCAGTGGGCGACGGGTCGACGCCCCAACCTCTTTTGTATTCCCCCACCCTAGCCCGACCACGAGTGATGGACGGCCGTCAGTCCCACCAGCCGACCGCGTCGGACCGCGAGTGGTGCCACAGCGCGGTACAGGACGTTTCACGTACGTTTGCGCTCACCATCGACGCCCTCGAAGAGCCGATGGCGACGCGCATCTGCGTTGGCTACCTCCTGTGCCGGGTTGCCGACACCGTCGAGGACGCCACCGCGATGCCGCCCACCGAACAAGCACAGCTCTTGGAGACGTATGACGCCGCGCTCGATCCCGACTGCGGGACGACCGTCGCGGAGTTCCAGGCCGCCGTCGGCGACCACGTCCCCAGCGAGCCGAACGCCGATTGGCGCGTCGTCGCCAACACCACCCGCGTCGTCTCCGCGTTCGAGTCCCTGGACGACGCCGCCAAGGCCGCGATCCGGCCGACGGTCCGGGAGATGGCCACCGGGATGGCGTCGTTCGTACAGCGGTACGCCGACGCCGGCGGGCTCCGCATCCAATCACCAACCGAGCTCGAAGAGTACTGCTGGTACGTCGCCGGCACCGTCGGCGAACTCGTCACGGAGCTGCTGGCCCGCGACGCGCCCAGCGACGCCGCCGCCGCCATGCGCGAGAACGCGCGGTCGTTCGCGTTGCTGTTGCAGCTCGTGAACGTCGCCAAAGACGTCCGCCCGGACTACGAGGAGGAGAACAACGTCTACCTGCCACAGGAGTGGCTCGACGACCACGACCTCGCCCCGGAAGACGTCGCCGACCCCGAACACGCGGGCCGCGTGGCCTCCGTCGTCGAGCGCGTCACCGACCGCGCCCGCGGCTACGTCGCCGACGCCCAGCGCTGGCTTGAGGTCATGCCGACCAGCCAGGGCAACACGCTCGCCGCGTGGGCGGTGCCGTTCCTGCTTGCGGTCGGCACGATGCGGGAGCTCGGGAACCGGCCCGCCGACGTCGTCCGCGAGGGGGACGTGAAAGTCGACCGCGAGGAAGTGCACGCCGTCATCGGCCTGGTCGCCGACGATTTCGACCGCAGCGCCATCGACAGCGTGCGCGAACGGATCGCGACCGAGTCGCTGTCCTGACCCGCGGCGCTGTCTGAGTGCCCGACTCAGTCGTACGTGTAGAAGCCCGCACCGGTCTTCTTCCCGAGGTCGCCGGCGTCGACCTTTCGCTGCAGCAGGTACGCGGGCTTGTACCGGTCGCCGAGCTCCTCGTGGAGTGTTTCGCTGGCGTCCAGGCAGACGTCGAGGCCGATGTGGTCGGCGAGCTCCAGGGGTCCCATGGGGACGTTGGTGCCGAGTTTCATTCCGGTGTCGATGTCGTCCTTGCTGGCCACTCCTTCGTCGAACGCCCGGACGCCCTCGTTGATCCACGGCATCAGGATGCGGTTGGTGACGAAGCCGGGTTTGTCGTCGGACTCCCAGGTCTCCTTGTCGAGGTCCTCGGCGAGGGCGTGGGCGAACGCCACCACGTCGGCGTCGGTTTTCTCGCCGACGAC
This sequence comes from Halobacterium salinarum DSM 3754, assembly GCF_008124605.1. Lineage (GTDB taxonomy): Archaea > Halobacteriota > Halobacteria > Halobacteriales > Halobacteriaceae > Halobacterium > Halobacterium salinarum. Next base: position 111,288 of record NZ_VRYN01000002.1, on the reverse strand, counting down.
GACCTCGACGCCGGTCATGATCGGGACCGGGTTCATGAAGTGCAGGCCAACGACGCGGGACGCCCGATCGGTGACCGACGCGATGGTGGTGATCGACAGCGTGGACGTGTTCGTCGCCAACACCACGTCCTCGGGCAGGGCGTCGTCGAGGTCGCGGAAGATGTCCTGCTTGATCTCCATGTCCTCGACGGCGGCCTCGATGACGACGTCGCAGTCGGCGAGCTCCGCGAGGTCGGTCGTGCCCGTGATGCGGTCGACGATGGCGTCGGCGTCGGCCTCGCTCAGGTCGTCGTTCGAGACGAAGCGGTCGAGCGAGGATTCGATGCTGTCGAAGCCGGCGTCGACGTACTCCTGTTCGATGTCGCGCATCACGACCGTGTAGCCGGCGGTCGCCGCGACTTGCGCGATTCCGGCGCCCATGGTGCCCGCGCCAACAACGCCGATCGTCTCCGTGTCTGCGAGTGATCGCATGGGCGGTGGTGGGTGCGGCCGGAACCTAAGCGTGCCGGAAACGTGGAAACACTCAAGCAGCTTCAGTTGCACCTTCGATGCAACTGTGTCCGCTCCTGACTTGCGGGCGCGCCTCCGCGAGCTTCGGTTCGTCGGGCCGTCGACAGCCGACGCGCTGGCGGCCGCGGACGTGGTGCCAGCGGACATCACCGGGAAACGCGTTTCGCACGCACAGCTCGTCGAGTACGGCGTCAATCCGGGTGTGGCGGCGCGGATCCGCCGCGAGCACTCCCTGCAGTGGTCGTTCGAGGGCGGCGCGGACCTCGATCAGCGGGCCGAGCAGGTCCGCGGGTTGCAGGACGACGAACGCCAGTGGGTCGCCGCGAGCTACGGCGTGGACGCCGAGGCCGACGGGAGCGGGGACGCGGCGGCCGCGGAGTCGGACTGGCAGGCGGCCGCGGTCGCCGGTGGCGGGGGTGGTTCGCCCCCCGAGCAGACCGACACGTCGGACGCCGCGGACGAGGAAGCGGCGTGGCGCGAGGGGTCGTGGCCCACCGGCGACGCGGACGACGCCGCCGAGCGCGGGGAGGCGGCGTGGCAGGAGGCGTCAGCGCCGACGCCGGTGACAGCGCTTCGGGCCGTCGACGACGACGCGGCGGCGCTGCTGGCGAGCGCCGGGATCACCTCCGTGCGCAGCCTGGCGACCGCCCACGTCGACCAGGTCGCGGACTCCCTGGGCGTGTCGAGTGATCGCGTGCGCGCGCTCCGGGACGCCGCCCGCGACCGCCTCTAAACGTTCACTCAGAACAGAGTTAAAACGCCGTACGGGGCGGCTGCCGGCGGGCGCACAGAGGGTTAGACTCTTAACGCTCTCAATCGGAGTGTGTCGTGATGCGACCCTTCGAGGACTCACCGATCTCCCGCGACGGCAAGGTACTGATTCTGGCGTACGACCACGGCCTCGAACACGGTCCGGTCGACTTCGAGGCAGTGCCAGCCACCAAAGACCCCGAAGCCGTCTGGGATGTCGCGACCCACGACGCCGTCTCCGCGATGGCCGCCCAGAAGGGCATCGCCGAAGCCTACTACCCCTCCTACAGCGACGACGTGAACCTCCTGGCGAAGCTCAACGGCACCTCGAACCTCTGGATGGGCGAGCCCGACTCCGCCGTGAACTGGACGGTCGACTACGCCGCCGACGTCGGCGCGGACGCCGTCGGGTTCACGCTGTACGGCGGCTCCAACAGCGAAGTCGAGATGGCCGAGGAGTTCCGGGACGCCCAGGAAGCCGCCCGCGACCACGACCTCCCCGTGGTGATGTGGTCGTACCCCCGCGGCCAGGGCCTCAAAAACGACAAGAACCCGGACACCATCGCGTACGCCGCCCGCCAGGCCCTGGAGTTGGGCGCCGACATCGCGAAGGTCAAATACCCCGGCAGCACCGACGCGATGTCCCACGCTGTCGACATGGCCGGCCCGACCAACGTCGTGATGTCGGGGGGCTCCAAGACCAGCGACCGCGACTTCCTCGAATCCGTGAAGGGCGCAATCGACGCCGGCGCGTCCGGGCTCGCGGTCGGCCGGAACGTCTGGCAGCGCGAGCACCCCGCGGCGTTCCTCGACGGCCTGGAAGCCGTCGTCTACGAGGAAGCCAGCGTCGACGAGGCGCTCGGACGCATCTGATGGCCGACGTCATCGACGCCGTCTTCGATGCGATCGCGGACGCCGCCCCCGAGGTCCGCGCGGGGCTGCCCGACCACCGCGCGACCCGTGACGACCAGAACGCCTCCGGAGACACCCAACTGGAGGCCGACGTGTGGGCCGACGACCTGCTGTTCGACCGCACCGAGTCCATCGAGGGCGTGAACTGGTACGCCAGCGAGGAGCGCGACGCCGTCGTCACGGTGGGCGACGCCGAAGGCGGGTACGCCGTCGCACTCGACCCCCTTGACGGCTCCTCGAACGTGAAATCCAACAACCCCTGTGGCACCGTCGTCGGCATCTACGACCAGCCGCTGCCCGCGCCCGGCTCCAGCCTCGTCGCCGCCGGGTTCGTCCTCTACGGACCCACGACCACCATGGTCGTCGCGCGCGACGACACCGTCCGGGAGTCACTCGTCTCCGAGACGGGGGCCACAACCGACCTCGGCCCCGTCGAGTTGCCGGCCGACCCCACCGTCTACGGGTTCGGCGGCCGGGTCCCCGACTGGACGCCGGCGTTCGAGTCGTTCGTCCGGGACGTCGAAGACGACCTGAAGCTGCGCTACGGCGGCGCGATGATCGCCGACGTGAACCAGGTGCTGGTCTACGGCGGCGTGTTCGGCTACCCCGGCATGGAGTCCGCGCCCGACGGAAAGCTCCGCGCGCAGTTCGAGGCACTGCCGATCGCGTACATCGTCGAAACAGCCGGCGGCGCGTCCTCGGATGGCACCCAGTCGCTGCTGGACGTGGCACCGACACGCCTCCACGAGCGCACGCCCACGTTCGTCGGCACCGACGACGTGATCGCGGCCCTCGACGCGGCGCTTCCCGACCACACGAATTAACCGCCATCGGTACGTCCATCCGTCCATGTGTGGCCGGTACGCGCTGTTTTCTACCCCCGAGACGCTGCGCGAAACGTTCGGGCTGACGACCGCCCCCGTCGAACCGACGTACAACGCCGCGCCCAGCCAATCGCTGCCCGTGATTCTGGACACTGAACCGACGGAAACGGTGCGCGCGCGGTGGGGACTGGTGCCGTCGTGGTCCGACGGCCCGCAGTCGGCACCCGACCCGATCAACGCGCGCGCCGAGACACTCACCGAGACGCGACACTTCCAGGCGGCCTACGAACACCGGCGGTGTCTCGTGCCGGTCGACGGGTTCTACGAGTGGCGCGACGAAGACGGCGCGACGGTCCCGTATTTCGTGTCTCGAACCGACGGCGCGCCGTTCCTGCTGGCGGGGCTGTGGGAGACGTGGACGCCCGAGCAAACCCAGACCGGCCTGGGCGAGTTCACGGGCGACGACGGTCCCAGTCGCGACCCCGAGACAGTGCGGTCGTTCACCGTCGTGACGACGCAGCCCAACGCGTTCCTCGCGGACTACCACCACCGGATGGCGGTGGTGCTCACACCCGCCCAGGGTCAGCGGTGGCTGACCGACGACGATCCAACGGACCTGTTCACGCCGGGCGCGTTCGACCTCCAGGCCTGGCGGGTTTCGACGGCGGTCAACGACCCGACAGTCGACCGGCCGGCGCTCGTCGAGCCGGCGTGAACAGGCGACGTGACGCGCGGTAGCGGAGCGACCGGTAATGAATAGTGGCCCGGGGGTCGAACGCTCGGGCAGCCGATGGCCGCCGTCCAGCCTGGGGCAGTACTGGCGGCGAGCCGGCGACCACGCCCCACCGACGTGGCGCTGGACAAGTGGGGGACTGGATCGCCGTGTCGGGCGTGGTCGGTGGCTGGAGCGTGTCGGGCACCCCGGTAGCCGGCGTTCGAACCGGCTCGGAGCGTGTCAGAGGCACAGCCGGTGCGTGCGCACCAGCAACTGTACACACGGCCGGTGAATGCTTTACCCTACGTGTTGCCGAGACGTGCAGTCGTCACGCATCACAGATAACTATAACGGTCGTTTATGTGGAAGACGTTTTCACGCAACGCCACTAGTGTAGAAACGATGCCGGCACCCGACTCGCTGTTCCAGCTGCTCGCGCAGCGCGCCGACCTCATGCGGGCAGTCCGAGACGCCACCACCACGACGAAGCCGGAGCTCGCTGACACGCTGCCCGTCTCCCGGTCGACGGTCGACCGCGCCGTTCGTGAACTGGAGGCCCACACCCTGCTTGAGCGCGCCGGTCAGGTGTCGCTCACGCTCAAGGGTCGACTCGCGTTGCGCAGTTACGAATCGTTCGCCGCCGACATCGACGGCCTGGACGCGGCTGACGCCGCCCTCGCGACGGTCCCGGCCGACGCCCGCATGGACACCGTCCTGTTCCGGGACGCGACGGTGGTCAACGCCACGTCGGTTGCGCCCCAGCGCGCCACCGAGGCCTACCGGTCGCTGCTCGCCGACGCCACGCGCATCGAGGGGTACGCGAGCGCCGTCCTCGACAGCGTCGTGTCGACGCTCCGCGAGCGCATCCGTGCGGGCGAGCTGCAGGTCTCGCTGGTGTTACACCCCGACGTGTTGGACGCGCTCGTCGCCACACACGGCGACAGCGTCACTGACGCGCTGCGCACCGACGCACTCACGCTGCGCGAAGCCACGACCACACTCCCGTACAGCCTGTTCACCCTCGACACCACATCGACCACGTACGCCTGTGGGCTGTTCTACGACGACACCGGCCACACCAGCCTCGTCCACACCGACGACGCCCAGGCTGTGGCGTGGGCCGACCGCGTGACGGCAGACCTGCGAGCCGACGCCACCACCCTCCCGAGATGACGACGACACGCCGCGGTGGCACCCCAATGCTCAAATCACCACCGTTCCATCTACCGGTATGATCTCCGTGCAACGCCTAGAAAAACGGTACGGCGGCGTCACCGCCGTGGACGGCGTCTCCTTCGACGTCGGTGCCGGGGAAGTCTTCGGACTCGTCGGCCCCAACGGTGCCGGCAAGACCTCCACGCTGAAGATGCTCTGTGGGCTCGTTGAGCCGTCCGCCGGCGACATCACCGTCAACGGGTTCGACGCCGGCGACACGGCGATGCGCCGCACCCTCGGGTTCCTGCCAGAGGAGTCGCCGCTGTACGACGAAATGACGCCCCGGAGCTATCTGCGGTTTTTCGCGGATCTCTACGACGTGGACCGGGCGACCGCAAACGAGCGCATCGAGGCCGCCCTCGATCGCCTCGACCTCGACGCCCGTGACCGTCCCGTCGGCGACTTCTCGAAGGGCATGACCCGGAAGGTCGCGATCGCGCGCTCGCTGGTCAACGACCCCGACGTGCTGGTGTACGACGAACCCGCAAGCGGACTCGATCCGCTCACGACGAACACCGTCATCGAGTTCACCCGCGAACTCGCCGCCGACGGCAAGACGATCGTGTTCAGCGCCCACGACCTCCACCACGTCGAAAGCGTCTGTGACCGCGTCGCCATCATGCGGGACGGACAGTTCGCCGCCACCGGCACGCTGGCCGACATCCGCGACGAACACGGCGAGGTCTCCTATCGGGTGTTCACCGACGTCGACGTCGACGACGCCCGGCCGTCTAATGGCCGCTACGTCACCACCGTCGATTCGATGGCCGACGTCGACGCGATCCGGGCTGCGGCCGCCGACGCCGGCGGCGGCGTGGTCGACATCCGAACCGACGAGTCCACACTCGAAGACGTCTTCCTCGACGTGACCGGCGCATGAAGGCGGGAAACGTCCTGCGGATCGCCCGCTGGGAGACCACGCGAAGCGCCACCAGCCTCGACCGCGAGACTGCGATCGCGTTCGTCGTCGTGGCGGTTGCGTTGGCCGCCATCGTGCCCGCGGTCGTCACCACCGGCCCCACGCCCGGCGAGGGGATCTACCGGATCGGCGTCGACGACGACAGCCCGTACGCCGATGTCGCCGCCAGCGACCCGCAACTCGCCGCCGTGCAGCCCGGCAGCGACGCCGATGTCACGGTCTCCCCGGTCGGCATCCAGTACGCCGACACCGCGAAAGGCCGGGCGGCGCTGTCCACGCTTCGATCCGCCACCGTCGCGTACAACGACGCCGTCATGGCGGACGAACCGGACCAGGCCGCCGCGTTCCCCGTGGTCGTGTCGCTCACGTACCGGCCACAGTCGATCGACGTGACCAGCGCACAAGCCGACACTGACGGTGCCGGATCCTCCACCACTGGTGGCGACGGCGGCCGGACCGACACGCCGTCCACTGACGACGGGGCCACGGGCACGTCACCGACGGCGGGCGCCTCCGGCGGCGGGCTGAGCGGACTGCTCGGACAAGCCCAGTCCGGCACGCCGTCGTCGATCTCGCCGCCGTTCCCGCTGCAGTCGCTCGTGTTCGCGTTCGCGTTCCTGTTGCCGTTGAACATCGTGATCCAGGCGTACGGCTCCAGCGTGCTCGCCGAACGCATCGACCGCCGGGGCGAGCCGCTGCTCGTGGCTCCGGTCTCGCGGGGCGACATCGTCGCCGGCAAGACGCTGCCGTACTTCGCGGGCGCGATCGCGCTCGTCTCCGTGATCGCCGCCGCAACGGGCGCGGGCGTGCTCGCGGTGCTCGCCGTCGCGCCGCTGGCCGCGCTGTTCCTCGCGGCGACGTTCCTCGGCGCGATGTTCGCGCGCTCGTACAAGGAGCTCACGTTCGTCACGGTCGCCGTGAGCGTCGCGCTCACCACGTACGCGTTCGTGCCCGCCGTCTTCGCGGAAGTCAACCAGATCGCCGCCATCTCCCCGCTCACAGTGGTCGTCGACTCGATCACCGACAGCGGCGTGAGTACCGGCCAGTTCGTGCTCTCGACTGCGCCGCCGGGGCTGGCAGCGTTCGTGCTGTTCGGCCTGGGGACGGGCGTCTACCGCGAGGAGGACATGTTCACCCAGCTGCCGATCCCGTCGAAGCTGCTGGACGCGCTCGCCGCGCCGCTGGCGACCCCGCGGCGGGCCGGGGTCTGGACGGCGCTGTTCCTCCCGTTCGTGCTCGTCGCCGAGCTGTTCGCCGTTGCCCTGCTGTTCGTCGCGCCCGTCTCGCTGTCGATCCCGGTGTTGCTGGGGGCCATCGCCGTCATCGAGGAAGTCGCGAAAAGCATCCACGTGTTCGCGGCCTTCGAGCGCGGCCAGTACCGACGCAGCTTCCGGACCGCGCTGGCGGTCGGAGCCGCCTCCGGTGTCGGGTTCTTCGTCGCCGAGAAGGCGCTGCTCGTCACGCAGCTGGTCGGGCTTCCCGGGTTGGACATCGGCCGGGCGGCGTTCGCGCCCGCGCTCCGGGGTGCGTCCCCCGGGCTGTTACTGGTGGCTCCGCTGGTGTGGCACGTCGTGACGGCCGCCATCTCGGCGGTCGGCGCTGCCAGATCACGGCTCGCGTACGTGGGCGCGCTCGCCGCCGCCATCGGTGTGCACCTCGCGTACAACATCGCCGTGGTGGTGATCGCCCTTGGGTAACCCACGCGTCGTCCTCGCGCGGCGCACCCTCGGGTCGCTGCGCTCGGAGAAAACCATCGTTCTCGCGCTCGTCATCCAGCTGTTCATCGCTGGGTTCTCGTCGTTCCTGGTCGTGGGACTGGTGTCGCTTTACGACCCGGGGACCGCCAACGGCGACGCGCTCACGGTGTCGGTCGGCGTCACCGGAAACGCGTCAAGCGACGTTGCGGCCACCATCGCCGACGACGACAGCCGCAGCGTCGTTCCGTACCCGTCGCAGGCCGCCGCGAGCGCTGCCTTCCAGCGCGGCGATGTCCAGGCGCTCGTTCACGCCACCAGGCAACCGGGCGGGCGCATCCTGGCCGCGGCCACAGCGCCGGAGGGGTCGTTTCGAACCACACTGGTGGTCACGGAGCTGAAGGGCGCGCTGTCCACCCTGGAGCGCGAGCGCCGCGCCGACCTCGACCACCGCCTGGAGCGGACGCCGGTCGACCTGCCCCCCGACGAACGATCCAACCCGTACTTCTCGTTCACGTACACCGTGCTGTTGCCGCTGTTGGCGTTCCTGCCGGCGTTCATCTCCGGGAGCGTGATGGCCGACTCGATGGCCGAGGAACTCGAACGCGACACGCTCTCGTTGCTGCGGGTCGCGCCGCTGTCGCTGCCCGAGATCGTCGACGGGAAAGCGATCGCGCTGGTCGGGCTGGCACCGGCACAGGTCGCGCTCTGGCTCCTGTTACTGTGGCTCAACGGCACGCACATCGCCAACCCGCTGGCGCTGCTCGCGCTCGTCGCGGGCGTCGCTGCCGTGCTCGTCGCCACCGGCGCGGCGCTCGCGCTCCGCGTCGGGGCGCGCCGCGAAGCCCAGCTGCTGTACTCGTTCGTTGCGCTGGCGGTGTTCGGTGTCGCCAGCCTGCTCCCACAGAGCCCCCAGAACCTCATCGCGCGGCTGGCAGTCGACAGCCCCACCACGCTCACGTGGGGGCTGCTGGGCGTGGCCCTGACCGTCGCAGCGGCGTCGTACACCGGCCTCCGGTGGCTCGCGGGGGGCGCAGAGACGTAGCCGCGCGCCGGAAACCGCAACACAGAATCGGACGCCGCACCGACGGTCGTGCATGCAGCCCGGCACGTACACCCTCCTGGTGGCGCTCGACGACGCGCCATCCATCACGTTCGGCGCGGCCGGCACCCGCAGCCTCGACGCCGGCTGGTACGCCTACACCGGCTCCGCGTTCGGCCCGGGCGGCCTCACTCGGGTGCAGCGACACCGCGAACTCGCCGCCGGGGAGCGCGACGCCCGCCACTGGCACATCGACTACCTGCTCGGCCACCCGGCAGCGAGCGTCGACGCGGTCTACGCCACCACACACGACGACGTGGAGTGTGCGACCGCGCGCCTGCTCGCCGACGACGCCACACCCGTTCCCGGACTGGGCGCGTCGGACTGCACCTGTGAGACACATCTGGTTTTCGCGCCCACCCGTGACGCGCTCGCCCAGCGCCTGGCGGAGATCCACGACACGTCGCTGTGAGCGGCCGTCGCTGTGTGCCAGCCCGGTTCGTGGCCGGTCACTCGGCGGGCTCGTCGAGAAACGTTTGGAACTCGAGGGTCCGTCCGTCGGGGTCCACGGCGAAAAACTGGTAGATGTCGTAGTCGGTGTTGTGGCGGGGCGCGCCGTCCGCGATGTCGGTCAGCGCCGCGTGGACGCCGTCGACTGCGTCGCGGGTCGGATAGTACAACGTCACGATGCCCTCGGTGTCCACGTCTTCGCTGGTGCAGAACCCCAGCTTCAGGTCGTCGTGCTGGAGGATCGTGCAGCCGGCGTCCTGCTCGCGCCACACCACGAACCCCAGCCGCTCCCGGTAGAAGGACACGACGCGCTCGCGGTCGGCCGTCCCGAAGAACACGATCCCGCTCACTGGCGGACGCCCGCCACGGGCAGCCAGTCCGTCGGCGCGTCGGCGAGCCCGCGCAGCCGCACCTCCTGGGTGCCGTCGTGCAGCCGCACCTCGAGCACGCCGTCGAACAGCTGGCTGAGCGTGGTGATCGTCTGGTCGTCCTGGCTCTCCGGGTCGATGGCGAACACCCCCAGCCAGCCCTGGCTCTGGATCTGGCTGGTGAACACGTGCAGGAACCGGAACAGCCGCTGAACGTCGACGTACATCAACACCGGCGACAGCGAGTCGAACCCCACGCGAAGCCGGTCGACGCCGGCGGCCTCGGCGGCCTCCGCGACGCCCGAGAACTCGATGCCGATCCCCGTGAGGTCGCTGGGCGAAGACACGTGATGGACGCCCGGTGCCGGCGACGCGCTCCCGGACTGCGTGCTCACGCAGTCGATGACGTGGCGGAACGCGCTGTCCCCGCCGCGGATGGCCTCGTAGTCGTCGATGACCGTCTCTGCGGGGTCCGTCGACGTTGTCAGGACCGCCCCCTCGCCGTCGGGCTCGCCGCGCGCAACGAGCTCGAACAGGAGCGTGCGCGTGCCGGACATCGCCGGCCCACTGACCAAGAGGTTCGTTCCGTCGTCGATCTCTTGGGGGAGCGGACGCGGGAGCACGCCAGTGGCATCGTACGGCATCCTTGTAGTTCGCCGAGTCAGTGTTCGGCGCTGTCAGTCTCTCCGACCCGGAGCCACATAAGTATGCGCCACATGCCAGCCCAGCGACCTGATGTCTCGCTGCCGTTCCACAGTGACGGCCCCGGACAGCCGCAGCGAGCCAGCCCCCGACTTCGTCCGCCGCCCGGGGTGGCTCGGGCGAGCGCTTTCGAATCAAAAGTACTGGCGGGCGGTTCACCGAACAGTCGAAGGGAGAAACCGCTTGAATCGGGATGCCGTAGTCTCCAGTGATGACGACCAGAACAGCGCGGATCGATGTCGGGGGGATGTCCTGTGCGAACTGCTCGGGCACCGTCGAGGACGCCGTGGGCGCGCTCGACGGCGTCACCGACGCGACCGCGAACTTCGCCACCGACGCCGCCACCGTCACCTACGATCCCACTGCCGCCGACCTGGCGGGCGTCTGTGCCGCGATCTCGGACGCCGGCTACACCCCGATCACGGCCGACACCACGATCCCGGTCCACGGGATGACCTGTGCGAACTGCGCGCAGACGATCGAAGACGCCGTCGCCGACGCCCCCGGCGTCCTGGACGTGTCCGCGAACTTCGCCACCGACGACGCACACCTCACGTACGTCCCCGCAGCGTTCGACCGGGACGCCGTCCACGCCGCCATCACCGACGCCGGCTACGACCCCATCGATGCCGACTCCGACACCGGTGCCAGCACCCAGACCGCCGCCGACGAGGCTCGGGACGCGGAGCGGCGACGACAACGCATCCGCCTGGCGTTCGGCGCGGTGCTGTCGGCACCGCTCCTGTTTTTCGTCGCCGACACCTTCCTGTTCGGGGGCGCTGTCGTTCCCGACAGCATCACCGTTGGCGGCCTCACGATCCCGTTCGGGTGGGCGGAGTTCGCACTGGCGACCCCCGTCTACGTCGTCCTGGGGCGGTCGTTTCTCAGCAACTCGTATGCGGCGCTCGTGCGCAACGGCACCGCGAACATGGACGTCCTCGTGGCGCTGGGGTCGACGACCGCGTACGTGTACTCGCTCGCGTCGCTGCTCGGCGTCCTGGCCGGCGGCGGCCTCTACTTCGACACGGCGGCGCTCATCCTCGTGTTCATCACGCTCGGGAACTACCTCGAAGCCCGCTCGAAGAGCCAAGCCAGCGACGCCCTCCGGGAGCTCCTGGAGATGGAGGCCAACACCGCGCGCCTCGTCGACGCCGACGGCGAGACACGCGAGATCCCCGCCGACGACATCGAGGTCGGCGACCGCCTGAAAGTCAAACCGGGCGAGCAGATTCCGACCGACGGCGTCGTGGTGTCCGGGGAGTCCGCGGTCGACGAATCCATGGTCACCGGCGAGTCCGTGCCCGTGTCCAAGGCCCCCGGCGACGACGTTGTCGGCGCCACGATCAACGAGAACGGCGTGCTCGTCGTGCAGGCCACGAAGGTGGGGGCGGACACCGCGATCCAGCAGATCGTCACCACGGTTCGGGACGCCCAGTCCCGCCAGCCGGACATCCAGCGCCTGGCCGACCGCATCAGCGCGTACTTCGTCCCCGCGGTCATCGCCAACGCCGTCTTCTGGGGGGCGGTATGGTGGTTCGCCCCCGGGCTGCTGGCTGACGTGGTGTCGGCGCTTCCGCTGTGGGGGCTCGTCAGCGGCGGCCCGGCGGCCGTCGGCACCGGCGAGTTCGCCGTCGTCGTGTTCGCGTCCGCAGTCCTCATCGCGTGCCCGTGTGCGCTCGGGCTCGCGACGCCGGCCGCGACGATGATCGGCACGAGCATCGGCGCGAAACACGGCGTGCTCTTCCAGGGCGGCGACGTCCTGGAGCGCGTGACCGAGTTGGACGCGGTGGTGTTCGACAAGACCGGGACTCTGACCACCGGCGCGATGGAGCTCACGGACGTCGAGGCCGTCGCCGCCGTCCCCGATGGCGGCACCGCCACCCGGAGCGACGCCGCTGTCGACGAGGACGCCGTGCTCCGGCTGGCCGCCGCCGCCGAGTCCAACAGCGAGCACCCGCTCGGGACCGCCATCGTCGCGGGCGCCGAGGACCGCGGCCTCGACGTTCCCGCAGTCGATGCCTTCGAGAACGTCCCCGGCAAAGGCATCGTCGCGACCGTCGACGGTCGCCGCGTCCGCGTGGGGAACCGCGCGCTCCTCACGAGCGCGGACATCGACCCGGCGCCCGCCGCCGACGCCATGGAACGCCTCGAACGCGAGGGGAAGACCGCGATGCTGGTCGCCGTCGACGACCGGGTTGCCGGTGTCGTCGCGGACGCCGACACGGTCAAGCCCGAGGCAGCCGCCACCGTCGACGCCCTCCAGGATCGCGGCCTCGACGTGCACATGATCACGGGCGACAACGAACGCACCGCGCGCGCGGTCGCCGCCGACGTGGGGGTCTCGCCCGAGCACGTTCGGGCGGGCGTGCTCCCCGGGGAGAAAGCCGACGCCGTCGACGCCATCCAGGCGGGCGACGCCGACGCCATGATGGTCGGGGACGGTGTCAACGACGCCCCCGCGCTCGCCACCGCGCACGTCGGCGCCGCGATCGGATCGGGCACCGATGTGGCGATCGAGGCGGCGGACGTGACGTTGATGCGCGACGACCCCGCGGACGTGATCCAAGCCATCCGCATCGGCGAGGGCACGCTCGCGAAGATCAAACAGAACCTCTTCTGGGCGCTGGGCTACAACACCGCGATGATCCCGCTGGCCTCGCTGGGGCTGCTTCAGCCGGTGTTGGCGGCCGGCGCGATGGCGGTGTCGAGTGTCAGCGTGCTCACCAACAGCCTGCTCTTCGGCAGGTACACGCCCGACGAGGATTACTCGCTGCTCGGTCGCTAGCCGGGGTGTGGCGGCGCGAAGCCGCAAGACCCTAATCAGTTGATCGAGTAGCGCCGGTCGCATGCCAAAGACTCTCTCCATCGACGAGATGGGTTGTGAGGGCTGTGAAGACATCGTGGAGAACGCACTCGCAGGCGTGGCCGCGGTTTCCGACGTGGACGCCGACCACGAGAGCGGCACTGTGACCGTGGATGGAGACGCGACCGACGACGACCTGTTGCGGAGCGTCGAACTCGCCGGCTACGACGCCGAACTGGCCGACGCATAGGGCCGCCAGTCACCGTTCGTGCCGCCGGGTTCGTCGGCGGCCACTCAACCCCCCGAAGACACCGGGTTACCGGCAGGTAACCGGCTCACACCGGCGTTACCGAGTGCCTAAGTGGCCGGCACCCCTGCATTGATACGAATGAGTTCAACTGACGAAACCGTCCAAGAGCTGCCGCCGAGTGCGAAGCTTGTACTGAAGGTTCTGGAGTACAACGGCGGACTAACTCAAAAGCAGATCGTGGAGAACTCCCGGCTCTCACAGCGCACCGTCCGCGACGCACTCGACCGACTGCAGGACGCCGATGTCGTCGAGAAGGACATCTACATCCCGGACGCCCGCCAGAACCTCTACCGACTGAAACTCGGGGACGAAGAGACCGCCGAGGACGACGCCGACAAGCCCGTTGAAGCCCTCCTCGACTAGCGCCTACACGACCGACGCTGCTTCTTCGTCGACCGGATCGAGGTGTTGGTGGCCCCATTCGGCCATCGACGACACCACGGGTTCGAGTGACTGACCGAGTTCGGTGAGTGCGTACTCGACGCGAACGGGTTTCTCGCTGACGATCGTTCGGGAGACGATCTGCTTGTCTTCGAGGTCGTCGAGGCTCTCGGAGAGCACCTTACTGGAGATGCCGTCGACTTCCTCCTGCAGCGCGTTGAACCCCAGGGGGCCCTCACTGAGGAGGCGGTGAATGATCACGGGATGCCATTTCTTCCCGACCAACGACGCCGTCGTGGTGATCGAGCACCAACTGTCACCGGGACACCACGCGGGCAGGCGATCCGTGTCTGTCATGTCAGCCGGTACGGCAGCCGGGATGTTAAGGCTACCTCACCACACTCAGTTACGCGTTCGTAACGGCGCTGTGCGCGGCGCTCGGCTACAGCCGGCCCGCGGCCACGCCCTCCCGGACGCGCTGTGCGCGCTCCCGGATCGCCGCCAGCTTGCCGGCGTCGCGTTTGCTGTCCAAATGCGAGTACACCAGCCCCATGCGGTGATTCGACCGCAGGGTGTCCTCATGTGTCGCGAGGAAATCCCAGTAGAGGCTGTTGAACGGGCACGCGCGTTCGCCGACCGTGCTGTCGGGGTCGAACGCACAGCCGTCGCAGTGGTCGGTCATCTTGTCGATGTAGTTCGCCGACGACGCGTACGGCTTCGAGGTGAACGCGTCGGTCCCAAACGAGCCCATACCCACCACGTTGGGCGTGACCACCCAGTCGTAGGCGTCCACGAACCCGCCGTGGAACCACTCCGTGAGCGCCTGCGGGCGCGCGCCGTACGTCAGCGCGAAATTCGACAGCACCATCAGGCGCTCGATGTGGTGGGCGTAGCCGCGGTCGTAGACGCGCCCGGCCGCGGACCCCAGACACGCCATGTCGGTCGCCGTTGGCGTCCAGTACAGCGGCGGCAGGTCGCGGTCGGCCCCCAGCTGGTTCGCGGTCGCCAGCCCCGGCATCTGGTGGCGGTAGACGTGGCGCATGAACTCCCGCCAGCCGATGAGCTGGCGGACGAACCCCTCGATGGAGTTCAGCGGGATGTCGTCGCGCGACCGGTACGCGTCGAGCGCGGCGTCGGCGACCTCCTCGGGGTGGAGGAGGCCGATGTTCACCGCCGCGGACAACAGGCTGTGTTCGAGGTGCCAGTCGTCGGCGAGGACGGCGTCCTCGTAGGGACCGAACCCCGCCAGCCGATCCGCGACGAACGACTCCAGGGCGCGCGTGGCCTGCTCGCGGGTCACCGGCCAGTCGAACCCGTCCGGGTCGCCCCAGGTGTCGAACTCCGTGGCGACCCAGTCGCGGACTGCCGGCACGTGCTCGTCGTACTCGAAGCCGCCGACCGACGGCGAGTCGTACTCCGCCGGGGGTGTCTCCTGGTTCTGGTCGTCGTAGCTCCAGTCGCCGCCTTCCGGGGTGTCGTCGTCGCGCATCAGATAGCCGGTTTCGCGGCGCATGTGGCGGTAGAACGGTCTGTGCTTGAACGGCGGCTCCGTCCCCATCCAGTCGTCGAACTGCGCGGGCGAGCAGCGGAACTGCGCGTTCGCCACCACGCGGAGGCTGCCACCGCGGGCAGCCACCAGCTCTCGGAGTCGGTCGGCCGTCCCGTGGTTCGCCGGCCGCTGTACGACCAGGTCGTCGCCCGGATGCGCGTCGAAGTACGCGTCCAGCCCCGCGCCGAACGTCTCGGCGCGCTCGTAGACGACGTCGACGCCGTCGTCGCGGAGTTCGTCCCGGAAATGCCGCATCGCTGCGAACACCATGCACAGCTTCTGGGGGTGGTAGCGCCGGCGGCGCGCGAGCGCCGCGGCCTCGATCAGCAACACGCGGTCGGGGTCGTCCGTGAGCGGCCCTGCGGTCCTGGTGAGCTGGTTCCCGAGCACCCAGACGGTTGTCATGGGCTGTCATAGTGGCGGCACGTGCATAGCCTTACTCCCGCGGACCGGCGACCCGGACCGGCCCGCGAGCCGTGGATAGTGACGCCACACCGTGGCTCGCGGGGCTTAAGCCGGCCGGCTGACTACCCGGGGGCGTGCAGAACGTCACGGACCGAACGACCAACCCCTTCGACATGCAGCCACCGTGTGAATCGTTCGTTCCCGGGCACGGCGACGCCAACGCCGACATCCACGTCATCGGCGACCACCCCGGCGTCCACGGCGGCACCGACACGGGAACCCCGTTCACCGGCTCGGCGGCGGGCGACCGGCTCCGGAGCGCACTCCGGGACGCCGGCGTCCTCACGACGGCCGCCGACGACACGCCGCCCATCGACGACCCGGACAACAGCTTCTTCTCGTACCTCCACCCCTGCGTCCCCGAGGGCGCCCCGACGCCGGCCGACTACCGGGAGCTGGAGCCGTTTTTCGACGCGGAGCTCCGCGCCATCACCGCCCACGTCCTCCTCCCGGTCGGCGAGCGCGCAACCACGCACGTCCTCGAAACGTGTACGGCAATCGACCCCGCGGACGCCAGCCTTGAGGACCGCCACGCCACGGAACTCCACGGCAGCGGCTGGCTGGTCGTCCCCTGCGTTCAGCCCGACGCCTGGAGCGCCGCCCAGGAAACCGCGTACGTCGAGGCGCTGCGTGCGGTCATGGCCACCGACTACCAGCGGCAGGCCGACCTCGGGCGGTTCCTCGTCGGCCCGGAGCCGTACACCGTTCGGTAGCGCCCCGCCTCGCGGTGCAGCACCCGCTCGCGTTCCCACAGCTATATTGTCGGTGCGCGTATGGGTCCGGTCATGGGGTACGCAACCGCCCTCCAGACCCTCCGCAAGAACTACGGCCCCGGCACCGACCGTGGTGACGTCACCGCGGGCTACACTGCGATGATCGCCGCTGCCGTTGCGGCACTGCTGTACGTCGCCGCCGTCGCGGCCGTCCAGAAAACCATCATCCCGACCGGGTACGGCGGACTCGTTCCACAGTTCTTCGCCGAAATCAACACGTCCGATGCGACAGTCCTGGCAAGCAGCGGGCTCTTCGTCGCCGCCCCGGCAGCGTTCCTCATCGGCTTCGCCGGCTGGCGCGTGTTCCCGCCGCGACGGCGGATCACGGGAACGCTGCTCGGTGGCATCGGCGCACTCCTGGCGTATCTCGGTGGTTCGGCGCTCGGGGTGCTCGTGATCGGGGTGCTCAGCGTCGCTGGGTTCGCGACGTTCGACGTCACACTCCCACTGGTTTTCTTCTACGCCGGGTTCCGGCTTACGTGGTGGCTCACCGTTCCTGTCGGCTGCCTCGCCGGGTTCGTCATCGCGAGTCGCGGCACCCCTGCGTAGCACCGTCCACCGAACAGTCGGTGCTGACGGGCTGTCCACGGACGCTGCGGGACACGCGGCCGGCACAGGGCGCCCGTTCCCGCTGGAGACACCCGCAGTCCCGGATCGGCGTGGGAGCCAACGACACAGCTATATGAGCACGCACACGCTACCCTGTGTCGTGCATCAGTTCCAGTTGACGAACGCCGCCTTCGAGGGCCGGAACAGCGTCTACCTCCTCGGCGTCGGCGACGACGCCGCGCCGACAACGCTCGTTGACACCGGTATCGCCACACCGGCCGTCGAGGCGGAGCTTCGGACGGCGCTCGACGACCGCGGCACGTCGTTTGCCGCCATCGACCAGATCCTATTGACACACTGGCACCACGACCACGCCGGCCTCGCGGGCACGATCCAGGCCGACGGCGACGCCACCGTCTACGTCCACGAAGCGGACGCAGCCATGGTGGCGCAGGACGCCGACGCCGTCAGTGGGATGGCGGCCACGCAGGCGGCCTACCTCGACGAATGGGGGATGCCAGCCGACAAACAGGCCGAACTCAACGACTTCCTCGACACCCACGACGGCCTCCAGGGCCAACCGGCCGACGTGACGCCGCTGTCCGACGGGGACACCGTCCAGCTCGGCGGCCTCGACGCAGAGGTCGTCCATCTCCCCGGGCACGCCGCCGGCCTCGTGGCATACGTTGTCGAGCGCGACGGCCGCCGGGAGGCGTTCGTCGGCGACGCCATCCTCCCGAAGTACACCCCCAACGTCGGCGGCGCGGACGTGCGTGTCGAGCGCCCGCTCCAGCGGTACCGTGACAGCCTCCAGCGCATCGAGGCCCTCGACCTTGACCGGGCGTGGCCCGGCCACCGCGGCCCCGTTTTCGCGCCGGCAGCACGCGCCCGCGACATCGCCGCCCACCACGACGAGCGCACCGAGCGCGTCCTCGACGTGGTTCGTGCCCGGGGGCCCGTCTCGGCGTGGACCGTCAGCGACGCCCTGTTCGGCGAGTTGCACGACATCCACGTCCTCCACGGCCCGGGCGAGGCGTACGCCCACCTCGACCACCTCGTCCACGAGGGCGTGCTCGTCGAGTCCCAGCCCGGCGAGTACGCGCTCGCCGCGTCGGCCTGACTGTCCGGTGATCCACACGGGCGGCGGGGCGCACACCCCCCGGCTATTTGATCGGCGCGCCCGACATCGCCGGCTATGGTGCAACTAGACTCCGAGCCGGAGCTGGAGGTGGGCGCTCCCGCCCCCGGGTTCTCGCTGCCCGGTGCCGACGGCGAAACACACTCGCTGACGTCGTTCACCGACGTTGACGCGGTGGTCGTCGTGTTCACGTGCAACCACTGCCCGTACGCGAAGGCGAAAGTCGACACGCTCAACGCCATCGCCGCCGACTACGACCGCGTCGCGGTCGTCGGCATCAACCCCAACGACGCCGACGAGTATCCCGCGGACTCCATGGCGCGCATGCAGGCCCTCGTCGCGGACGGCACCATCCAGTACGACGCGTACCTGCGCGACGCCACCCAGGCCACCGCCCGGGCGTACGGTGCGACCTGCACCCCCGATCCGTTCCTGCTCCGCACGGCCGACACCGACGACGACGCCGCGTTCAGGGTCGCGTACCACGGCCGCCTCGACGACGCGCTCGCCCCCGACGAGGACCCGACGCGGGACGGCGGCGACATGCGGGACGCCATCGACGCCGTGCTCGCCGGCGACACCGTCGAGACGGCGTTTCTGCCGGCCCGGGGCTGCTCGATCAAGTGGACGGACGGCGAGTGACGCGCGCCACCAACGCCTAACTGGCGGGCCGCCGTCACCATGCCGCATGGGTCGACTCCTCGACACCGACATCACTGCACTGCTCACCGCCGGCCACGCCGAGCCGTCGCCGCTGCTGGCGGAGATGGCCGCCCACGGCGAGGACCGCTCGTTCCCGACGGTCGGCCCCGACGTCGGCCGGTTTCTGCGGGTGCTCGCGACGCTCAGCGACGCCGAACGGGTCTTCGAGTTCGGGTCCGGGTTCGGCTACTCGGCGGCGTGGATGCTGCCGGTGCTGCCGGCCGACGGGGAACTGGTGCTCACCGACCACGACAGCGACCGACTGGCGGACGCGCGGTCGTTCCTCGATCGGGCCGACGCCGACGCAACCGCCGTGTTCGAGGCCGGTGACGCGCTCGACACGATCACCGACTACGAGGGGCCGTTCGATGTCGTGTTCATCGACCACGACAAGGCGCGGTATCCGGCGGCCTTCGAGCACGCCGTGGACGTGCTCGCGCCGGGCGGACTGATCGTTGCCGACAACGTCATGGCCGGCCCGGTCACCGCGCCGGCGGTCACCGACGCGGTCCGGGACGGCGGCGGGGCGGCCGACGACGCAACCGCGGGGGTCGCGGCGTACGTCCGGCGCGTTCGGGACGCCCCCGGGTTCGAGACGACGCTGGTGCCGTTGGGGGAGGGGATCGCGGTCAGCGCCGCCACCGACGACACGGAACCGCCTTCGGAGCCCACCGATGGGTGACACAGCCGGGTGGTGTGTTCCCGGTGACTCGCGTCGACCACGTGATTTTATTATCTAGTGGTATCACTAAGTAATTGATGTCAACACAGCTCCAACACGCCCGCGACGGAACCGTCACAGACGCGATGCGCCGCGTCGCAGACCGTGAAGGCCGCGATCCCGAAGTCGTCCGCGAGGCGGTCGCCGACGGCCACGCCGTCATCCCAGCCAACCACCACCACGACGCCCTCGACCCGATGATCATCGGTCGCGACTTCGCCACCAAGGTCAACGCGAACATCGGGAACAGCGACACCACCGGCGACATCGACGACGAGCTCGAAAAGCTCCACACCGCAGTCCACTACGGCGCCGACACCGTCATGGACCTCTCGACGGGGGAGAACCTCGACGGCATCCGCACGGCGAACATCGACAACTCGCCGGTTCCCGTGGGGACGGTGCCCATCTACGAGGCGGTGACCCGTGTCGAGGACGTCACCGACATCACGCCCGACCTCCTCATCGACGTCGTCGAGAAGCAGGCCAAGCAGGGCGTCGACTACATGACCCTGCACGCCGGCGTTCTGGCCGAACACCTCCCGCTCACCGACGACCGCACCACCGGCATCGTCTCCCGGGGCGGGTCGATCCTCTCGCAGTGGATGACCGAACACGGCGAACAGAACCCACTGTACACCCACTACGACGAGCTCTGTGAGATCCTGCAGGCCCACGACGTCACCATCTCGCTGGGCGACGGCCTACGCCCGGGGTCGGTCGCGGACGCCAGCGACGACGCCCAGTTCGCCGAACTCGACACCCTCGGAGAGCTCACCCGGCGCGCCTGGGACCACGGCGTCCAAGCGATGGTCGAAGGCCCCGGCCACGTCCCCATGGACCAGATCCGCGCCAACGTCGACCGCCAACAGGAGGTCTGCGACGGCGCCCCGTTCTACGTGCTGGGCCCGCTGGTGACCGACATCGCCCCCGGCTACGACCACATCACCAGCGCCATCGGTGCGACCGAGGCCGCGCGCGCCGGCGCCGCGATGCTCTGCTACGTCACGCCCAAAGAGCACCTCGGACTCCCCGACGCCGAGGACGTCCGCGACGGCATGGCCGCCTACCGGATCGCCGCCCACGCGGGCGACGTCGCCGCCGGCAAACCCGGTGCCCGCGACTGGGACGACGCGCTCTCGGAGGCGCGCTACAACTTCGACTGGAACCGCCAGTTCGACCTCGCGCTCGACCCCGAGCGCGCACAGGCGTTCCACGACCAGACGCTGCCCGGTGACAACTACAAGGACGCCCGCTTCTGTTCGATGTGTGGCGTGGACTTCTGCTCGATGCGCATCGACCAGGACGCCCGCGACGCCGGCGACGACGCCGACGACATGACCGAACTCACCACTGAGACGGACCTCAGCGAGTCGGCGGCCGCGGAAGTGAACCGGCCGCCCACCGGCACCCACGACGCGCCCGCCGCCGAACAGGCGCCCAGCCCGGGCGACGATGACGACGACTAGCAGTCCGGCGTGAACTCCACGCCCCGGATCTCGAATCGGGCACCGCCATCGGGAGCGTCGGCGGCCGTCACCGTCCACCCGTGGGCGTTCACGACGGCGCGAACGATGCGCAGCCCGTAGCCACTCCCGCCGGCGCGCGTCGACAGCCCCGGCTCGAAGGCGGCCTCCGGATCGAGATCGCCGAAGCCCGGGCCGTCGTCGGACACCACGAACCCAGCCCCGCCCGCATCGGGGTGTGGATCGACGCGCCGAACCGACACCGAGACGGTCTCGCCGCCGTGCTCGGCGGCGTTCCGGAACAGGTTCTCGAACACCGTGCGGAGGCGTTCCGGATCGGCCGCCAGCCGCACGTCGGCACCGATGTCGACGGTCAGGGTCGCCGCGTCCGGAAGCGCGGTTGCCGCCGCGTCGGCGGCCACCGACGCCACCGACACCGCCGCAGGATCACCGACAACGTCGCCCTGCGCCGCCAACTCGTGGACGCCCGCCACGAGATCGGTCATGCGGTCGATGGCGGCGTGCGCGTTCTCGATGGCGTCGCTCGCGCGGCCGTCAGTGTCTCCGGCGTCGAGGTGCTCGGCAGCCAGATCGAGGTGCCCGCTGGCCGCGTTCAGCGGGCTGCGGAGGTCGTGGCTGACGACGCCCGCGAACTCCCCCAGCCGGTCGGCCTGCTGGGTGAGCTGGTCGCGCTCGCGGCGGTGTCTGAGCTCGCGCTCCAGCCAGTCCGCAAGCACCCCAACGAACGCCTCGTCGGCCGCCGTGATCGGCTCCGGATGGGCGTCCCGGTCGGCGAAACACACCGTCCCGTGCGTGGTGCCGTCCCGACGGATCTCCGCGCCGATGTAACACTCCAGGCCGAACACGTCGTAGGCGGTGTCGTCGGCGAACGCCGACGCACCGGCGTCCCGCACCACCGTCGGCGCGTCGTCGGCGATCGTCTCCCGACAGTACGTGTCCGCCAGCGCGGTCTGCTCGCCGGGCTGTAACAGCGGGTGGTCGCCGACGGAGACGCGAACGAACTGCGTCCCGGCGTCGATCTTCGTGTAGAACCCCTCCTCGAACCCGAGGTAGTCGGCGCCGACCGCAAGCGCCGTGCGAACGCGGTCGTCGAACGGCACCTGGTCGTCGGTGTCGGTGGCGGCGTACAGTGCCTGCACCGCGTCGAGCGCCGACTCGACGTCGGCCGCCGTCGACTCGCTGGCCGCCCGCCGACCGACGACCACGACCGCAAACGCGTGGTCATGGTCGTCGATGCCGTCCACGGCGGGTGCCGGCATCGGCTGCAACTCCAACTCGACCGTGGCCGTCCCACCGCCGCTCGTGCGGTGGGTCGCGGTGAACTGGCTTGCCTCCCCTTGGACGGCCGCCGCGACCTGCTCGCGGACCGCCGCCTGCACGTCCTGGTCGTGAGTGAACCACGGGGCCTGCCAGAAGAACGTCCCGACGAGGTCGCGTGCGTTCGCGTCGATCACGTCCCGCGCGGCCTCGTTGGCGTACTCGATCCGGCCGTCGGGGCCGACAACGCCCGCGTACCACGACTGCGGGCGGTACAGCAGCGCCGCAAACTCCCGTACCAGCCGGCGTTCGTGCTCCGAGTGGCGATCCCCGACTGGCGCGTCGCTCATCAGGATTCGTGACTCAGGGCTTCCAGACGCCTAAATGTGGCCCTCAATGGGGGGACCCATGGGTTTTTGCTGAGCACACCACAACACGTGTGTATGGCTGCGCGTTCTCCGACGGGAGACGACGACACGACAGGCGCCGACTCGGCTGTGTTCGGCATCGCGACCGTCGACGAACACCTCCGGGACGCCGACGTGTCCTTCCCAGCGACCGGTGACGCCGTCGTTGCGGCGCTCGGCGACCCCGAGATCAAGGTCGGACCCACGGGCCACCGGATCGCACTCTCGGCCGCCGTCGAGGCGACCGATCGCAGCGAGTTCGACACGCGTCGCGCGTTCCTCGACGCGCTCTACGACGAGTTCGAGCGCGAGCGCACCCAGACCGACGGCATCATGGACTGGCTGCGGTCGCTGTTCTCCTGACCGGCGTCGCCGCTACGAGCGGATCCGGTCGACGGCCGCCAGGAAGCCGTCGCCGTGCGTCTCGGACAGCACTGTCTCGGCCGCGCCTTTCGCGTGGTCGTCGGCGTTCCCGACGGCGTACGACTCCCCCACGGCTTCGAACAGCTCGACGTCGTTCGCGGAGTCACCGACGGCCACGAAGTCGCCGGCTGTGACGCCGAGGCGGGCCGCGACCGCGGGTAACGCGTTGCCCTTGCTCATCGACTCGGGTTTGACGTGGTACGCGAACCCGGTGTCGACGACGTGGAGGCCGTGATCGGCGGCCAACGCCGACAGCACGTCCAGGGGTTGCTCGCGGCTCACGGCGAGCTCGGTCTCCCGCCACCGGTTCGTGAGATCCGCGTCCCCCCAGCCGATGTCGTGGCCGGCGTCCTCGAACGCCGCCGCGACCTGTTCGACCGCCCGGCTGTCACCGAACTGCAGCAGCTCGTCGCCGACGTACGCGACGCCGCCGTTCTCCGCGATCACGCGCTCGGCGATGCCCGCGAACTGGCAGAGCGCGACCGCGTACGGCAGTGCCTTGCCCGTCGCGACGACGACCGGTCCATCCCACCCACGAAGCACGTCCAGCACGCGGCCGTCGATGGAGCGATCGGCGCGACTCAGCGTGCCATCGATGTCGACCGCAAGCGGCGGGTCGGCGGTGTCCATACCGGCCGTCAGGGACGGCGCGCGTAAATGCCGTGTCCTTCCCACCGGTCGGGAGCCGGAGCAGCCCTTTTTGCGCCACCGCCCCGAGTAGCAGGCGTGTCAGACGAAGCCGCTGACGGCGTTCTGTTCGATCTCGACGGAACGATCTACGTGGGCGACGCCCTGGTGCCGGGGGCCGCGGCGGCGGTCGACGGGCTGCGGGCCGCCGGGGTCGGCGTGGGGTTCCTCTCGAACAAGGCGATCGAGCGCCGCGACGCGTTCGCGTCGAAACTCGACGGGCTCGGGGTGCCGGCCGACGAGTCCGCGATCCTCAACGCCGCGTCCATCGCGGCGTCCTACCTGGCGCGCGCCCACCCCGGGGAGTCGGTGTTCGTCGTCGGCGAGCCGCCGCTGTTCGAGGAGCTCGCCGCCCATGGCGTCGCCACCACCACAGACCCCGGTCGCGCCGACGTTCTGCTGGTGTCGATGGACCACGACTTCGATTACGACACCCTCACCGACGCGTTCAACGCGGTCGACGAGGGGACGCCGTTCCTGGCGACGAACCCCGACCGGACGTGTCCCGTCGCCGGCGGCGAGGTTCCGGACTGCGCGTCGATGGTCGGTGCCATCGAGGGGGCTACCGGGCGGTCCCTCGACCGGGTGTTGGGGAAGCCGTCGCCGGTCGCCGTCGAGGCCGCGACGGACCTGCTCGGCGTCCCGCTGGCCCGGTGTGTGATGGTCGGCGACCGCATCGAGACGGACATCGAGATGGGGAACCGCGCCGGCATGACGACCGTCCTGGTGCTGTCCGGGGTCACGGACGACGCCGCGCTGGCGGCGAGCGACGTCGAGCCCGATCACGTCATCGACTCGGTGTCGGACCTCGACACCGTGCTGCCGGCGCTCACGTGAGCGGTCAGTCCGCCGCGTCCGGCCGGTACTCGCGGCTGATCGCCTTCCACTTGCCCGACCGGAACCGGAGGTAGTTGACCACCGCGGGCACGCACGTCTCCGAGAACAACGAGAGGTAGATGCCGTACAGCCCGAGCGGCGTTGTCGCGCCGAGATACACCAGCGGCAGCGCGCCGAGCATCCCCACCGCCCGCGAGTAGAACGGCCACCGGGTGTCGCCCGTGGCGTCGAGCGCGCCCGCAACCGTCGCGCCGATCCCCTGGGGGACCACCGCGGCCGCCGCAACGTACACCATCGTCACGGCGATCGGGACGCTGGGGTCGCTCGCGGAGTCAACGAACACACCCACGATCTGGCCGGCGAACGCGCAGACGACGCCCGCGAACATGACGTACATCACCACGGAATACAGCGTGATCTCGCGGCCGTAGGCGGCCGCCGTGGACTCCCTGCCCTGCCCGAGCTCCTGGCCGACGAGGCTGGACGCCGCGAGCCCGAACCCCCAGCCGGGCGTGTTCATGATGCCGAACACGCGGCGCACGATGATGTACGCGGCGGCGACGGGCTGCCCGAACAGGCTCATGAACGCCAACAGCGGGAACCGTGCCAGCGTCCACACCGAGTTCCGGCCCACCACGGGCAGCCCGATGGTGACGATGTCCCAGCAGTCATCGCGCACCCAGTACGCGCCCCGCACCGAGACCGTCATGGGGAACGCGCCGACGGCCGGCAGGCGGCCACGCGACAGCCCCACGACGAACGCCGTGGTCACCACGACGTTGCTGAGCACGGTGCCCAGACCGGCACCCACGACACCCCACCCCAGGCCGAAGATGAACACGCCGTTGAGGCCGATGTTGGCGAGCGCGCCGCCGCCGCGCAGCACCATCGCGGTGTAGGCGTCGTCAGCGCCGATGAGCGCGCGGCTCCCGATGAGGTTCAGGCCCGCAAACGGCACCCCGAACGCGACCACGCGGAGGTAGTCCGCTCCGAAGGCGATCTCCGCCTGCCGGTCGGTCAACAGCCCGATCAGCGCGGCCGGATGCGAGTAGAACAGCACCGCGATCGGGAGCGTCGCAGCCACGGTGAGCGCGGCACTCGATCGCAGCGCTTGCCCGGCGTCCGCGATCTCGTCGGCGCTGAACCGCTGGGAGACCAACGCGATGGTGCCGGCTGCCAGCCCGCCGCCGATGCTGAACGCCGCCCCCCAGAACGGTCCCGCGTAGCCGACGCCCGTGATGGCCGCCGACCCCAGGGCGGCACCCACCATTGCGACGTCGGCCGCACTCTTCGACATCCTGCCGATGCCAGTGAGGATTCGCGGCCACGCCAACTCGGCGGTTCGCCGTGCGCGCGACTCGGAGATCAACCCGAGGCGCGCGATCGCGACGCCGACTGCCCGGAGCAGCCAGCTGAAGGGATTCGGGACCATGGATACAGGTGCTCGGCTTGCCCCGCTGAAAAACGTCTGCATCCCGGAACGCCGCGCCGCCGCGACCGACCACCCAGCCCCCGTGGCTCAGTCGACCCGCCAGCCGCGCGCGGTGTCCGTGAGCGGCTCGCAGCCGTCGGCGGTGACCACCACGAGGTCCTCGATGCGGACGCCGAACTCCCCCGGGCGGTAGACGCCGGGTTCGATGGAGAACACCATCCCCACATCGAGTTTGCGGTCGCTGTCAGCGACGATGAACGGGGCCTCGTGGACGTCGAGGCCGACCCCGTGGCCGGTCCGATGCACGAACGCGTCGCCGTAGCCGGCGTCCGCGATGACGCGCCGCGCGGCGGCGTCGACCGCGCCCGCGGACACCCCGGGTTCGACCGCGTCCACGGCGGCCCGGTGGGCGTCCCGCACGACCTCGTGGACCGTCCGAAACGCCGCCGGTGGATCGCCCGCGAACACCACCGTCCGGGTCTGGTCGCTGGGGTAGCGGTCGACGACCGTGCCGAAATCACACACCACCGGGTCGCCCCGCTGGATCTCCCGGGCGTCGTGGGTGTGGTGTGGCTTCGCGCCGTTGGGACCGCTGCCGGCGATCACATCGAACGAGACGCCGGTGCCGCCGTGGGCGGCCAGCCGGTCGGCGATGAAGTCGGCGAGCTCGTGCTCGGTCATCCCGATGGCGTCCGCGCCGAGCCCGCGCACGTCTGCCATCGCGGCGTCGGCGGCCCCGCCCGCCCGCCGGAGCGCGTCCAGCTCGGCGTCGTCTTTGCGCACCCGCAGCGACCCGAGCACGGCGTCAGCCAACCCCCAGGTGGCGTCCGGCAGCGTGTCCCGCAGCAACTGCGTGAACTGCGCCCACATCGTGGGGTCAACGAGCAGCCGGCCGTCGGTCAGCCCGCGGTCGGCGGCGACGGCGCGCACCACCGCACTGGGGTCTTGGCTGTCGGTGTACGTTCGGATGTCATCGACCCAGGTTTCCGCGGCGAGTTGCGTTTCGTACAGCGCCGGCGCGACGAACGCCGGCTCGCCGTCGGCCGGAACGACCAACACCAGCAGGCGCTCGGAGGGCGTCTCGTCGAAGCCGCTGAGGTAGTAGAGGTTCGGGCTCGGGAACAACACCGCGCCGGCCGCGCCGGCGTCCCGGATGGTTCGCTGGCAGTCCCGCGTCCGCGATTCGAAGTCGGGCATAGCTGGCAGTCGTCGCGCCCGCCCTTCAATCCCGGTGGGGCGGCGAGTGGCTACACTTTTCCGGGTGGTTGGCCAACGTTCGGCCGATGAGACGCAGGGGAGGCCCAGGGGATGTCGTCGCCAGACGACCGCTGTCGCTGGTCGGCGTGCTGTTCGTCGTGGCGGCGATCGCGCACGTCTGGTGGTGGACGGTCACGCCCGGTCCCGGGAGGACGTTCAGCACCGCGCTCGGCGGCGGCCAGTACGTCGCCGCGGCGTCGGCGCTGGCCACGTATCCGACGGCGCACCCGGCGTACGTCGCCGCCGCGATCGTCGGGGTGGCGCTCGTCGTCCGGGACGCCACCTAGTACGCCGTCCACCGGGAACGGTTATGAGCGTGGTCGCCCAAGCACGCCCATGAGTGGCTCCGAGCAGTCGCCCGATCCGGACACCCCACAGTCCGCCTCGTCGGCGACCCAAGACGACGACGGACTGGCCGCCGCTGATGCGTTCGCGCTTCTCGGGAACGAAACCCGCATCGACATCCTGCAGGCGCTGTGGCGCGCCCCCGAGCGCCCGGTGTCGTTCTCGGCGCTGCGCAAGCGCGTCGGGATGCGCGACTCCGCGCAGTTCAACTACCACCTCTCGAAGCTCACCGACCACTTCGTGCGGTCGACCGACGACGGCTACGAGTTCCAGTACGCCGGCGAGAAGGTCGTGCGCGCGATCCTCGCGGGCACGTTCACCGACCGCGTGTCCCTTTCGGTGCCGATCACGGGCACCTGCTTTGCGTGCGGGGAGACACTCGTCGGCCAGTACGCCGACGAACGCCTCAGCGTCGAGTGTGCGGCGTGCACCACCACGTACGCCCGGTACGCGTTCCCGCCGGGGGGCCTCCGCAACCGCTCGGACGCCGAGGTCGCGGCGGCCTTCGATCAGCGCATCCGCCACCTCCACTGCCTGGCCGCCGACGGCGTCTGTCCCGAATGCGGGGGCCGCATGACGACCACCCTGACCCCCGACGACGACTCCCGCCTCGACCTGGACGTGCGCGTCGACCACACCTGCCAGCAGTGCCAGCACACGCTGTCTTCCCCGGTCGGGCTGTCGCTGCTTGACGACGCCACGGTGGTCGCGTTCCACGCCGACCACGGGATCGACGTGACGAGCACGCCACACTGGACGCTTGGCTGGTGTGTGACCGACGACACCACCGCGTACGACCCTGACCGCGACCGCGCCACGGTCACCATCCGCCTCGACGACGAATCGCTGACCGTCACCCTCGACGGCAGCCTGTCGGTCGTCGACACCACCCGGGCGTGATCGCGGGGGCTACAGCAGGGTGGCGTCGACGTACTCGCTGGCGGTCCGCCTGCCGGCCGCCAGCGCCGACGGATCGCCGTGCACGACCGACCGGGTGCGCGCGCCGTCGACGATGGTCATGAGCGAGCGGGCGACGTGGTCGGCGTCGACGGCTTCGAAAGCGCCTTCGTCGATGCCGTGGCTGATGACCGACTTGAGCATGAACCGCGTGTACTCGTCGTTTTGCTGGAACCGCTCCCGGAACGGCTCGTTGTAGGGGGCCTGCGCGCGCATCTCCAGCAGCGCGACCGACAGCGCCTGGTTGGGCTGGGGGTCGACGAGTAGCTCGTCGAGCAGCAGTGACAGCCGCGTCTCGGGGGCCGTCGTTTCGACCGCGCGGATGGACGCGACGAACTCCTCCAGGAGGTAGTCGAGAAACGCCGCCAACAGCTCCTCTTTGGTGTCGTAGTAGTAGTGGACGGCGGCCGTCGACTTCCCGTATTCGTCGGCGATCCGTTTGATCGTCAGGTCGACGTAGCCGTGCTCGCGGAGCGCGCTGTACGTCGCCTGCATGAGCTCCGCTTCGGCTTCCGAGAACTCCCGGTTCGAGGGCGCCGCCATTACGGAACACTTACCGCAGAGTCAGATAACTGTTTTCACGCGCCGATTCCCATGCAGTCGAGTCCCATGGTATGGCTTTCACAGGGCGTGAGGCGGCCGTATTCAGAATATTCGGGTAGCCAAAGTCTTTTGACTGACCGGTTAGTACGTCCACTCGTCCACGGTATGTATACTGACTCCGTACTCCTGTCTGTACCTGCATCACTCACGCGACCCCGGACGCTGGCGGCCGCCTGGCCCCGTGGTGTCCGGTCACCCGCCGCCCCGACGGGCAGTGTCCCGGGGCCGCCGTCGAACCACCAGCCGGCACGGCGCACGCACCAGCCGGCAGGCGAGCGCGCGACAGCGCGACTGTGCCACACGCACAGCCCCGCCGCGTCACGTCCTGTACCCCGAACAGAGGCGGTCCGCTGATGGGACTGCGCAGCCAGCTCTCGAAGCTGTTCAGAGGGCCGGAGTCCTTCGATCTCACGTCCGGCCGCATCGGCAAGCCGCTGTTCTTCCTGGCGATGCCGATCGTCATCACGAACCTCTTCCAGACTGCGTACAACCTGGCGGACACCTTCTGGCTGGGCCAGTACAACACCGACGCGCTGGCCGCCATCAGCTTCGCGTTCCCGATGGTGTTCCTGCTCATCTCGCTGGGGATGGGGATCTCCGTCGCCGGCAGCGTCCTGGTCGCCCAGTACACGGGTGCCGGCAAGGACGAGCAAGCCGAGTACGCCGCCTCCCAGACGGTCACCTTCTCGGTGCTGGCGTCGCTGCTGTTGGGCGGCATCGGCTACTTCTTCGTCGAGGACTTCCTCTCGGTGGTTGGCGCGTCCGACGCGGTGCTGCGGCCCGCCACCAGCTACATGCAGGTGGTCGCGCTCGGCCTCGCAGCCATGTTCGGGTTCGCGGTGTTCATCGCGCTCATGCGGGGGTACGGCGACACCATCACACCCATGCTGGTGATGTTCGGCTCCGTCGTGTTGAACATCGTCCTCGACCCGTTCCTCATCTTCGGGTGGACCGTCGTCGAGAACGCGCCCCTCGTCGGCACGGTCTCGTTCCCCAGGCTCGGCATCCAGGGCGCAGCCATCGCGACCGTGTTCTCGCGGGCGCTCGCGTTCGCCGTCGGCCTCGCGATCATGTTCCGGGGGACCCGGGGCGTCGAGATCAACGCCGCCGACATGCTCCCGGATCTCTCGTATCTCCGGCGGCTCGTCCGCATCGGCCTGCCGGCCTCCATCGAAGGCACGGGGCGCGCGCTCTCGATGAACCTGCTGTTGTTCATCGTCGCGACGTTCCCCGATCACATCGTCGCCGCCTACGGGATCGGCACCCGCGTGTTCTCCGTGGTGTTCCTGCCGGCGATCGCCATCGCCCGGGGCGTCGAAACCATGACCGGGCAGAACGTCGGCGCCGGCAAGCCGGACCGCGCCGCCCGCGCCGCGCGGCTCGCAGCCACCATGCTGTTCGGCGT
The DNA here is from genome assembly GCF_008124605.1 of Halobacterium salinarum DSM 3754. Taxonomy (GTDB): domain Archaea; phylum Halobacteriota; class Halobacteria; order Halobacteriales; family Halobacteriaceae; genus Halobacterium; species Halobacterium salinarum. The sequence goes on along the minus strand of NZ_VRYN01000002.1, from coordinate 80,639 downwards.
GCTGTCGGTGCTCGGGCTGATCGTGTACTGGTACCCGGAGCCCATCGTCTCCGTGTTCGTCGGTGCCGGCCAGGAGAACAGCGCGCAGGTCATCGAGGCCGGCAGCCAGTTCCTCCGGTACGTCGCGCTCACGTTCGGTTTCATCGGGATCGCGCGCGCCTACACGGGGAGCTTCCGTGGCGCCGGCAAAACCATGGTCGCGGCCGCGATCTCCGTGATCACCCTGGGCGTCATCCGGTTCCCGCTGGCGTGGGCCACCATCGGCAGCCTGGGATCGGCCGGCATCTGGCTGTCGTTCGCCGTCTCGAACGTCATCGGGGCGATCATCGCGTACGCGTGGTATCGCCGGGGCACGTGGCGCGACACCGGCGTCGTGGACGCGACGACAGCCCAGGAGGACACGGGCGTCGAGCAGTCCGCACAAACCGACTGACAGCGCCGCTCGACCCGGCCTCGCCGCCAGTTGTAAACGCGGCGACATCTGCCGAGAGCACGCCCAGTTTATGTTTCACACCCGAATCAATCAGCGCGGCCGTCAGAGGCACGCCGGCGCGTGCGGACGAACGCCCTTTTCCCGCCGCCCGCGCTATCACCGCGCATGCAGACCACGACGGCCAGCCAGTACCGCGTGCTCGGCGACGCCCCCGACCGCGACGGCCTGCTCGTGCTGGATCGCGCCGACTACGAACCCCTCCGCGTCACCACCGACGACGCCGAGGGCGCGCTCGACGACACGGTGGCGGCGCTCCGTCCCGGATACCTCGTGGACGCCACGCTGGCCTGGAACGACGGCGACGCCCGCTTCACCGACGTCGACATCCAACGGCGCACCCTACTGACGTTCGCCCGCGGCGTCTCCGGGCTGTTCGAGGCCGCACTCGACACGATGGCCGACGCCCACGAGAACGGCGTGGGCGTGACCGGGCGGCCGACGTTCAACACGGACAACGAACCCAACGGCGCGGTGTACGCGTTCGCCCAGCAGCCCGGCGAGCGCGACATCTTCACGGAGATCAGAACCGGCCGGCTCCCCATCGAGCCGCTCGTCGACCGCCTCGACGAGGACGCCGCCGACGCCCACGAGGTGTTCGTGTTCGACCCACTGGACCACGAGTTCACCATCGTCTACCTGGTGGCGCACCGCGACTCCGTGCTCGCGGACACCGTCAGGGACACCTACGACTGCCCGCGCCCGCCGGAGACGGACCGCGACTAACCGTCCCGTTGGGCGAGCCGCACGAGATCAGCCAGCGTCCGAATCACTGGCACCGCGATGTCGTGGTCGCGAGCGCGCTCGACGACCGCCCCGTGGAGTGACTCGACCTCCGTTCGCGCGCCCCCCGCGAGGTCCTGGCGCATCGAGGACTCGTTGGACGCGGTGCGCGCCGCGACCTGCCGCGCCCGCTCGACGACGGACTCCGACACCGACACCCCTTCGGCCTCCGCCACCCGCACCCCCTCCGTGACCGCGCGCTCAAGCACCCGCTCGCCCGGCGGGAACTCCACGAGCGCGCCGTTGTCCACGTCGGCGAGCGCCGTCGCCGCGTTGATCCCGACGTTCACGAGCACCTTCTCCCAGACCGCACGCTGGGGGGACGCAGTCACCGTCGTCTCCATGCCGCCCGTCGAGAACGCCGCCGCAACCGACGCGACGCGGGCGTCGTTCGCGCCGCGATACCGCCCGATGGTGGTCTCACCGCCGCCGGCGTGACGGACCACCCCCGGCTCCGTGCGCGCCGCACCGTGGGTGGTCGTCCCCACCAGCACCGTGTCCGCCGGCACGTGCTCGGCGAGCACGGCGGCGTTCCCCAGCCCGTTCTGGAGTGTCAACACCATCGCGCCGTCGCACTGCCGGCCGAGCGCCCGCGCCGCCGACGCGGTGTCGTAACTCTTCACGCACACCACAACGAGATCCGCGTCCGCAACCACCGACGGATCGGTCGCCACACTGGGCCGTGTCACCCTCGTGGTGCCGTCCGGCTGCACGACCCGCAGCCCGTCCTCCCGGACCCGAGTGAGGTGTTCGCTTTGGTGTCCGAGCAGCGTCACCGCGGTCTCGCCGCCAGCCAACACGCCACCAACCAGCGACCCCAGAGAGCCGGGTCCTTGCACAACAACGCGCATGTCACAACGCTTCCCACGCGGGCACAAATAGCTGTCCGGTCGCCGCCACCGACCGGTTTTTACCGCTGGCCACCCCGGTCCCGGTATGCTGACCGCGCGCCGCTTCGTCCGCGTCGTCGCCGTGGTGTGGCTGGCTGCACTCGCCTCCGCGGGTCTCACGTGGCCGCCCGCAGCGACCGCCGCGCTGTTCGGTGGCGGCGCGGCGATCGCGTTCCTCGCCGAACGCGTCGTCATCCGGGCCGGCTGGCTGACCCACCACATCGACCCCGCGATCCGCGGCGTCCCCCTGTACGCTCTGGCCGGCTGGACCGCCGTCGTGTACGCCGCAGCCCGTGTCGCGCTGCTCGTGACTGCCGGGTGGACGGCCGTCGCGACCGCAGCCGTCTTGGCGGCCGCGTTCGACGCCGTCACCGACCCGGTCGGGGTTGCCAGCGACTACTGGACGTACCGTACCGCACTCGGCGGCCCGCAGTACTGTGGCGTGCCGTGGTGGAACACCGCCGGCTGGCTGGTGGTCGCCGCCGCCACCGCGGCACCCGCGGTTATGCTCCAGTGATCACGCCGACAACACGACCGCGCCGTCGTCGGTGTGCTCGATGTCGATGTCGTAGTCGAACTCCGCCAGCAGGTCGACACACGTTTCGATGTGCGTGGTCACCTCGGGCGCTCGCACTTCGCCGCCAGCCACGGCCACCACCGGCACGAGCTGGTCGGCGAGGTGGCTGTCGACCGCGCCGGGCCCCGACTCGAACGCCGCGAGCGCGTCGGCGGCGTTCTCGCCGACGGCGTCGGCGCTCACGCCACGCTCGCCGAGCGCCGCGAAGCCGGCCCGCGAGTGTTCGTACTCGGCGGCCAGCACGACCGCCGATCCCGCCGAGTCGGCGTCGGTGTAGGCGATCTCGTGGGCGGCGTCCGGGGCGGCTGCCGTGGCCTGCTGCTCGGCCACCTCGTCGTCGGCCAGCGACGACTCCGCAACCGAGTACGCCGTCAGCGCCTCGCGGTCGCCGCGCTCGGTGAGGGTGATCGGCGTCGGCGTGGACGGCTCGACCGTGAGCGTCGCCTCGCCGCCGCCGCGCGGATAGAACCCGCGGCGGTCGACCGACACGGTGGCGTCGATCCCGTGCTCGCGCAGCAGCGGCAGTTTGACGTGCTGGAAGTAGTCCATCGGCGGCGCCCACTTCGCGTCCGTCCCACCGGTCAGGGTCGCAGTTATGGGCTCGTCGAGCGCGCCCGCAAGCGGCAGCAACGAGTCGAACACCAGCGGGATGCTGCCTGCGGTGCCGACCTCCACGCTCGTTGTCCCGCCGAGCGTCGGCTCCTCGTCGTCGTCGGCCTCCTCGGCAGCGACCTCCGGCTCGAAGCTGAACGCTTCCGATCCCACTTCGACGCCGTCCGTTGCCGCATCACAGATGTCGGCGACAGCGTTCACGGCGGCACAATGCTGGGCCTGCAGGCCAGGGTTCGATCGTGCGCGCCGCACGTACCGCATCCGGAAGGACTCTCCGGAGACCGCCGCACACGTTAATGCTGTGCGGACGAGCTGACCGCCACCGGAACTCCCGTCGAGAACGTGCATACGTACACCACGAACTGGATCAGTCAAAAGGGTGTCCGTCCGTCCCGCCACCGTTAGGGTGATGTCGCCGATACCACTGCCTGTGACCGACACTGACGACGCATGGCAGGCTCGCATCGCGGCCCACCGCGCGGACAAAGACGAGTTCCTGGCCACGCACGACCAGTCACCGATCCCGCCGGCCGACCGCGGGGCCTTCGACGGCCTCCGATACTTCGACATCGACGCGTCGTTCCGGGTGGCCGCGCGATACCAACCCGCCCGCGACCCCGAGGCGGTCGAACTGGAGACAACGCGTGGCCCGCCCGCGGAGTACACGCGTGCCGCCGTCCTCGGCTTCGACCTCGGGGACAGCCACCACACGCTCACCGCGTTCCGTGTCGAGGGTGAGTCGTCGCTGTTCGTCCCGTTCACCGACGAGACCACCGACGACGGACGCACCTACGAGCACGGCCGCTACCTGGACGTCGACCCCGCCGGGGCCGATGGTGGCGACGAGGTCGCCCTGGATTTCAACCTGGCGTACAACCCGTTTTGCGCGTACGGGGGGTCGTTCTCGTGTGCGCTGCCGCCCGCGGACAATCACGTTCCGGCGGCGATCACGGCCGGGGAGCGCGTCGACGCCGACTGATCGGCGGTCCACGGGACGCGGAAAACAGGCGGCGTCAGGCGGCTGCTTCGGTGGCTTCCAGCAGCTCCTGGTAGCGGTTGCGGATGGTGACCTCGCTGACGTCGGTCACCTCGCTGACCTCGCTTTGGGTGACCTTGTGGTTGGTGAGGAGGCTGGACGCGTAGATCGCCGCGGCGGCCAGTCCGACCGGCGACTTGCCGCTGGTGACGCCGTCGGCCTGGGCGTTGGAGATGAGTTCTCGGGACCGCCGCTCGACCTCGTCGGGGAGGTCGAGGTCGCTTGCGAACCGCGGCACGTACTGCGCGGGGTCGGCGGGCGCGACTTCGAGGCTGAGCTCCCGGACGATGTAGCGGTACGTGCGCTTGAACTCCATCTCGTCGATGCGGCTGACGTTCGCCACCTCGTCGATGGAGCGTGGCGTGCTGAGCTGGCGCGCGGACGCGTACAGGGCGGCGGTGGCGACGCCCTCGATGGAGCGCCCGGGCAGCAGGTCCTCGCTGAGCGCGCGGCGGTAGATCACCGAGGCGGTCTCCCGGACCTCCTTGGGCAGCCCGAGTGCGGAGGCCATGCGCTCGATCTCGCCGAGCGCCTGCTTGAGGTTGCGTTCCTTGCTGTTGCGGGTGCGGAAGCGCTCGTTCCACTTGCGCAGGCGCTGCATCTTCTGGCGCTGGTTGCTGGAGAGACTGTTCCCGTAGGCGTCCTTGTCCTGCCAGCCGATGTTCGTGGACAACCCCTTGTCGTGCATCATGTTCGTGGTCGGGGCGCCCACGCGGGATTTCTCGTCTTTCTCCGTGGAGTTGAACGCCCGCCACTCGGGGCCGCGGTCGATGCCGTTCTCCTCGACGACGAGCCCGCAGTCGACACAGACCGACTCGCCGTGCTCCTCGTCGTCGATGACCTGCCCGCCACACTCCGGGCAGGTCAGGACGTCTTCGTCGGGGGTCGATACTGTCTCGTCGTTGTCTGTCTGGCGCTGGTCGCTGCTGTATGTTCTGATTGTACTGTCACTCATTATGTTGGAAGTGCCGGGAGATGGCGCTGGTGCGCCCGGCTTGTCGTGAATCAAAGTAAGAGCGACAAGTACTTAAATGTTTCCCAGAACTGTGCGTTTCTTGGGAAACCGTATCGGCGTAGGCAACGGTTATCACGGCCACTGACTGGTGCTTTGGGGTAACCAAAACGTTACCGTCGGTGTGTCTCCACTTAGCGAAAGGCTTATCACTGTATATTACGGTGGTAGCATCCAGTAATCGACCCCCGTTGCCGACTCCCCACCAGTGAAAGACATATAACGCCAGTCCACCCAACGTAGCACGAACGGCCAGTTCTATGAGTTCACAAGCGGGCACCGTGCTCATCGTCGACGACGATGCAGCCCTCACAGACGTCTACGCCGCCTGGCTCGCCGACGACTACCCCGTCGAGACAGCCACGTCAGGGGCTGCTGCCCTCGACGTAATCGACGACCACGTCGATATCGTACTCCTCGACCGCCGCATGCCGGGGCTCTCCGGCGACGACGTGCTCGCGGAGATCCGTGCCGACGGCCACGACTGCCGCGTCGCCATGGTCACCGGCGTCGAACCCACCACGGACGTGATCGCCATGGGGTTCGACGAATACCTCGTCAAGCCGGTCGACAGCGACGACCTCCACCGCACCGTCGAGACGCTGCGGGATCGGCTGGCGTACAGCGACGACCTCCAGGAGCTGTACGCGTTGCTGTCCAAGCGCGCCCTCCTCGAAACCGACCCGGACGCCGCCGACACCGACGCCTACGACGACCTCGACGACCGCATCGACGCCCTTCGGGCCGATCTCACCGACACGGTGTCCGAGTTCAGCCACGACGACTTCCGTGCCGCATTCCACGACCTTACACCCCAGGACCCCGAAGGCGGCGCCAACGCAAACTGACGAATGCACGTTCACCGGAACCTGCGGTCGGCCATCCGCGCAGCAGCACACACCGCTGACTCGACCACGGCGCTCTACGACGGCGTCTGTGACGCCGCTGCCAACACCGGCACCACGTACGCCTACGTCTACACCCAGTCCGACGACCCCACTGCGCCCACCGTCCACGCCACCGCCGGGGACACCGACTCCGCGGCCATCCCGACGGTACCCACTGCGCCGTCGGCCGGCGTCACCACCGTCGACACCGCTGGGGGACGTGAATGCCACGTCCCCATCCTGGACGGCGACGACCGCTACGCCACACTCTCGGTCCACATCGCCGACGGCACGCCAGCCCCCACGGACGACCTCCGCGCCGTCGGACAGACGATCGGCCTCGCCGCGGCGAAACTCACCGCCGAAGCGGCCCGCGACAGCCTCGCGGACGACCTCGACGTCGAACAGCGCCAGTTCCGGAAACTCCACAGCATCGCCGCACAGATGATCGGCTGCGAAAACGAGCGCGCCATCTACCAGCTCGCCATCGACGCCGCCGAGAACATCCTCGAGTTCGACATCTGCGGCATCGACATCGCCCGCGACGGCGTCCTCGAACCGGTCGCGCTCTCCACGAGCCTCAACGCCGCCGACTCCCAGCGCCTCCCCGACGACGAAGGCATCGCCGGCCAAACCTACCAGGACACCACCACGATCATCGTCGACGACCTCCACGCCAGGCCCGACGCCGCCCCGGCAAAGGACGCCTACCGGTCGCTGCTCAGCGTCCCCATCAAGGACCTCGGCGTGTTCCAGGCCGCCGCGGAGCGCGAGAACGCGTTCGACGACCGCGACGCCGAAGTCGTCGAGCTCCTGATGGCCCACGTCGGCGAAACCCTCAGCGGCCTCTGGTCGGCGCACGCGCTGCGCGAGAGCGAGCGCAAATACCGCACCCTCATCGAACAGAGCCACGACGCCGTCACCATCCACACCCGCGACGGCTTCGCGTTCGTGAACGAGCCCGCCACCGAGCTGTTCGGCCGCGACGAGTCGACGCTCCTCGACCTGGCGGCCAGCGATCTCGTTCACCCCGACGACCACGACGCACTCACCCCCATCACCGACGACGCCGTGCCCGGCGACGACCACGACACCTTCGACGCGCGCGTCCAGCGCCCCGACGGCACCATCAGGCAGTGCGAAGTGTCGACGACCACCATCACCTACGAGGGTGACCCCGCGGTGCTGGCGTCGATCCGTGACATCACCGAGCGCAAGCGCCACGAACAAGCCCTCGAACGCAAAAACGACCGCCTCGAACAGTTCGCCAGCATCGTCAGCCACGACCTCCGCAGCCCGCTGAACGTCGCGAAAGGCAGCCTCGAACTCGCCAGGAACACCGGCGAGCACCAGCACTTCGACCGCGCCGCCGACGCCCTCGACCGCATGGACAGCCTCGTCGAGGACGTGCTCGCACTGTCGCGGCAGGGCGAGCTCGTCGCCGAAACCGAGCGCACCACGCTCGCGGAGATCGCCGCCGACGCCTGGGCGTCGATCAACGCCCCCGACGCCAGCGTCGAATACGACGCCGCAGCTATCGACGTCGACGCCGACCCCGGACGCCTCCAGCAGCTCTTCGAGAACCTGTTCCGGAACGCCGTCGAGCACGCCGGCGACGACGTCACCATCCGGGTGGGGTCCACCCCGGAGGGGTTCTACGTCGAGGACGACGGCCCCGGCATCGAACGCGACGCCGCGGACACCGTCTTCGAACGCGGCGTCTCCGGCACCGACACCGGCACCGGGTTCGGGCTCGCGATCGTGCGCGAGATCGCCGACGCGCACGGCTGGTCGATCACCGCGGTGCCGGCAGGCGATGACGCGCCCGCCGACCGCGGCGCGCGCTTCGAAATCACCGGCGTCCCGGTGCTAGCTTAGGCGGTTCACGCGCCGTCGCCGTCCCCGAGTGACGCGGCGATGTCAGCCAGGCCTTCGTCCGGCGTGCCGGTCGACTCGTAGGTCGCCGTCTCCCCGGGTGCACGCAGGCCGTATTTGAACCCGGCGGCCACGACGTCGACGTGTACCGACCGCCCAGCCTCCAGGCCGGCGTCGGCGAGCCACGCGGCGAGTTCGTTGTCCGCGCCGTTGGGCTGGCGCGCGAGCCGCGGGGTCGCGTACGCGCCCCGGACGACAGGCGTGTCGTCGGCCGTTGCGGCCACGCTGGCGTGGTGTTCGGAGCCATCCAACACGACCCGCACCACGTCGCCGACCGGCAGCGACGCGGCGCTGTCAGCCGGCACCTGGACCGCCAGCCGCCGCGTACCGCCAGCCCGCACGACGGAGCCACGCCCCGACTGGACTGTCTCATGCGTCACGCGTTCGGTCATACGACCGCGTGGGGGCCCGACAAGCAAAACGCTCGCGGTCCCATCCACAGTGAGCCGGATCGTTTTTGCGCGTCGCCGACGAACACAGCGTATGGACGTACCCACGCCGACCGACAACCGCATCGGGAGCCGCAAACAGGCGGCGGTTGCCATCCTCCCGTTCCTGCTGTTGGGCCTGCTCGACGTTGTCCTGCTGCTCGGCTGGGGGCTGGATCCGCTTTGGGGGTTCGTCATCCTGCCGCCGATCCTGTTCATCAGCGTGCTCGGCTGGATCGCGTTCAAATCCGGGTTCGTGGACGATCGCGGCACGGCCTGACCCGCAGCCGGCTACGGCGCTGCGATCACGCGAGCGGGCGCGCCGTCGGCCGCAACCGGCAGCGGATACGCCTGGACCGGGACGCGCTCGGGGAGCCCGTCGAGGTTCGTCACGTTCTCAACGATCAGCGCTCCCGCACCGAGGAGCGCGCGGTGGGCCGGATACGCCGCGGCGTCGGATGACTCCCCCGCGGGCGCTGTTCGGGTCGGGTCCACGCTGGGCGCGTCCACCGCGACGGCGCACCCGGCGTCGGCGCAGCGCTCGGCGGCGGCCACGCTCAGGTGCGGGTGCTCGTAGTACTCAGGGCGGCCCCAGTCCGCGGCCGTCCCGGTGTTGAACACCACCATATCGTGGTCGTCCAGTGCTGGCACGCGATCCACGGGGATGGCGTCCCCGGGGCCGTAACCGGTGCAGTCGACGACGTGCGCGTCGAACCGGAACGCCGACACGTCGAAGGCGTCCAGGGACCGCCCGTCAGCGAGGAGGTGACTCGGGGCGTCGATGTGCGTGCCCGAATGCGTGCTACACGCCACCGCCGACACCCGGTAGCCGTCGGCCGCCATCGTGGCGTGTGGCGTCACCGCTGCCGGCGGATCACCGGGATACGGCTCGCCCGACCCCAGTGCGTGTGACAGATCGCGCATGCCGCCGCCTACACCCCGCCCGCCGTTGAACCCCGCGATCCACAAATACCGGTAAGCGTTAAAGCGGGCCTCCCACAGGGATTCGTATGGGGGTGGTGGCCGCGTTACCGTACGGACTGCTCACGGGAGGACTGCTCGCCGCCAGCTGGGGGCTGCTCCGCGCCGGCTCAATGACTGTGGTGCCGCTGTACGACGCGGACGCCGCCAGCGATCCCGCGGCCCTGTCCACCGTGGTCGCGGTGTCGCTCGCCGCGTTCGCAGTCGCGACGCTCGCGTTCACCGTGCTCCGGGCAGTGGGCCGGGACTCCGTCGTGGTGGTCGCCGGCTACGGCGTGGCCGTGCTGTCGGTCGCACTCACCACGGCGTGGCGCGCCCGCGCCTACGAGTGACACCGGCGGGTACTCACGCCGGCTGCTGGTAGCCCGTCACCGCCTCAAGCGCGCGCTGTACGAGCGCCGGGTCGTACGTCCAAAACCCATAGAACCCGCCGTCGGCGCGCTCCTCGGCCAGCAACGCCGAGGACTGCGCGCGGTCGGTGCCCCCGTCGTAGAGCACGAACCACGACACCGCAAGCTCGTCGCTCTCCGGGGCGTGCACCGCAAACGACGTGTCACCGAGCTCCGCGTCCGGCACGCCGTAGACGTGCACGGAGAGATCACACGCCGCGAGCTGCTCGTAGGTGTCACGCTCCTTTCGCACGTTCGACAGCCGCTGGAACCCCGTGTGAAGCTGGCCGCCGTTGGCGCGCCACGCCCGGTCCTCGATCTCCCGGGACGCCATCGTCATCTGGCGCCGGTCGTAGGAGGTGAACGTGGTGTGATCGAGGTGCTCCAACAGCGGGCTGTACGGTGCTTCGTCGCCCACCTTGTGGAGGTCCCGGGACGCCAACTCGCGCAGCGCCGGCGCGTCAACCGACGCCAGCTGCGTCCCGTCGGCGTCCGCGAGGACCGCCCGCAGCGCGTCCTCGGTCGGCTCGTGCTCGATGGCAACGTGCTGGGACGAAAAGTACTCGCGCACGGCAGTGACGACGCCGTCACCCGCCGGTGCGTAGACCGTCAGTGCCTTCTCGCGGCCCCGTACCTCCGCCATTAGGTGCCGGAGACTCATCACTGATCGTTCTCCCCTCGCGTACAAATGCGTTGTTCATACCCAGCGACCGCCCCATGTTTTATGGTTGCCGCACAAGCGGTCTCAGGTATGGATCGAGCGATCGCAGTCGTCGAAGCCAGCGACTCCGCCAAGCAACTCGTCGAAGAAGCCGGCGAACTGGCCGCGGGCGTTGGCGCTGACCTCCTGTTGTTACACGTCACCACCGAAACCGAGTACGGCGAGCGCCGCGAGTCGATGGCCAACATCCCGGATTTCGACGTCACGTACACCATCGACGAAGCCACCGACGGCGCGCGCAAGTTCGCCTCCGACATCGGCCGTGACGTGCTCTCCGATGTCGACATCGAGCCGACATCCGTCGGCCGCGTCGGCGACAAGGGCGACGAGATCCTGGCGCTGGCCGACGACCGCGACGCCGACCACATCTTCATCGCCGGCCGGAAGCGCTCCCCGACCGGGAAAGCCATCTTCGGCGACGTCACCCAGCGCATCATCCTCGAATTCGACGGCGCGGTCACCGTCATCACGACCTGACGGCGCGCGCTCACAGCCACTCGTCGGGTTTCGTGTCGTAATCGAGGTCGTCCGCGGCCAGGTGCTCGACGGTCTCCCAGTCGAGCTCGGCGTGGCTGACCGACTCGCCGTCGTACCGCAACGCGACCCCCACCTCTTCGGGTTCGGGCTCGCGGTCGTTGCGGCGCGCGCGCTTCCGCTCGCTGTCCGTGACGCGTTTCGTGATCGTGTGCAACACCACGGGCCGCCCCCACAGCTCGAAGACGCGTTGTAGCGTCGCCTCGGCCTGTTCGCGGTCCAACATCACGCCGTTGTACTCGTGGCCGAGCAACAGCTCGCCGCGGTTCTCGTGGTTCGCGTCGTACACCGCGATCGTCGGCTTTCCGAGGTTCGTGAACCGCAACAGGAGCTTGCGCTTCACGTCCGCGGCGTCGGTGCTGGTCGCCCGGAAATCACCCCGGGTCTGGCTGAACTCGTAGGCGAAATACTCGTTGGCGTCCACGAACTCCTGGGTGAGGAACTCGTCGACGAACGTCACGTCGTTGTGGCTCTCCCGGACGCTGTACATGCGATCCCACCCCGCAGTCACCGACACGTCCGCCAGCGCCGCCTCGACGCTGGCGTACCGCGCCGTGTCGAAGAGGTATCGGCTCACGGACTCCAACTCGTCGCGCGTCACGCGCCCCAGGAACCCCCGGTACTGGGGTTTCGCCAGCGAGTAATGCCGGTGGGCAAGCCCCTCGTAGGTGAACAGCTTCCACGGATACCGCTGGACGTCGATCTCGCGCTCCCGGGCGGCCGCGAGCCCCTGCCAGTCGACGTACGCGTCCGGCAGCGACTCGACGGCATCCAACTCGTCGGGCGCGACGGCCGCCACCGCGGCCGGTGGTGCCAACGTGTCCACCACGTCCGCGGTGTCGACCGTGTCGTGGAAGTTCCGCCACGTCACCCCATCCACGCGCAGCAGGTGCTCAAGCACCGCCCGCCGGTTGGCGCGGTTCTCCACGTACTCCCACAGCTCCTTCCCGAGTTTGTACGGGTTGAACCCCGGACTGTTCAGCACCCGGGCCTGGTGGTCGGCGTAGCTCAGGAACTCGTCGTCGCCCGCGAACGCCTCCTCGCCCATCATCATCGACTCCCAGTACGCCGCCCACCCCTCGTTCATCACCTTCGTGGTGCGCTGGGGGGCGAAGTAGTACGCCTCCCGGCGCAGCAACTCCAGGAGCTCGCGCTGCCAGTCCTCGAAGGCCGCCGCCTTCTCGGCGTCCTCGTCGTAGGCCTGCCCGTGATCGCGCAGGAACGCCAGCAGGTCGTACTCGGGGGTTTCGGGGAACTGCACGCTGTCGTCGACCGCCGCAATGTCGTCCAGCCAGGTCTCCGTGAACACCTCGTCGCGGACCTCCTCGCTGACGCCAAGCGACGCCAGCGTCTCCGCCAGCGCGTCCGGATCACCGCCCTCCGCGTCCCGGTCGAACGCCCGCCGGTATTCGATGTTGTCCTCGATGGTCAACACCGTATCGATGAACCGCTCGACGGACTCCCGGCCGATCTCCGGGTCCGACAGGAACGACGCCACGCGGTCGGCGTGGCGCTCCAGCATCGCCGCCGCGTCCGGCCCCTCGCCGTCCGCGAACAGCCCGAACCACTGGTTGTTGTTGAAGAAATCCGCGTGCCCCTCGACGTGCGTGATCACCGCCTTCTGGTCCGCGAGGTCGTTGCTCACCTGCAGGAACGCGTTCGAGGGGTCGTCGTTGTTCACGATCTCGAACGCCTTCCCGCCGAGGAACTGCGTCTGCTTGCGTTGTTTCTCGTATTTCATCCCCCACCGCCAGTGTGGATACCGCGTCTGGAACCCATCGTAGGCGATGAGCTCGTTCATCTCGTCGTGGTCCACGACCCAATACTGCACGTCGTATGGGTCGAGGCCGAGCTTCCGGGCGAGCGCGTTGGCTTCCCGGGCCGGCTCGTCGAGCGTCTGGGCCGCCGCGTGCTTGGCTGGATCAGGCCGTGTCATTGTCCTCTGTGCTGAGAATCGTCTCGATGGCACCCATCACGTCATCGGGCTCGGTGACCGTCGTCACGGCGACGTTGTCGGTGTCGCCGAACGCGTCCCGGACTTTGCCCGCGTGCGTACCCGTCTGGACGCCATCGGTGGGCTGTGTTTCGACGTACGCGTGCAGGTTCGCGTCGATGTCGTTCATCAACGGGATCACGTTCTCCTCGGTGTCGTCGTGGCTGTTCTCCCCGTCGCCGGCCGCGAACACGTACCGGTTCCACTCCGAGAACGGGTACTCGTCGAGCACGTTCTCGGCGAGCTCGTAGGCGGTCGAGATGCGGGTGCCGCCCCCGGACTGGATCCCGAAGAAGTCGGTGCGGTCGACCTCCCAGGCGTCGGCGTCGTGGGCGATGTACACGAACTCGGCGTTGTCGTACTTCCCGGTGAGATACCAGTCCAACGGGGTGAACGTCCGCTCGACGAGCTCGCGTTTGGACTCCCGCATCGACCCCGACACGTCGCGGATGTTCACCACGACGACGTTGCGCTCGCGGTGCTCGACGACCTTCGGATGCCGGAACCGCTCGTCCTCCCGCCGCAACGGCACCCGTCCCGGGCCGCCGCGCCGGATCCGGGTCCGCGTGGGTTCGACGTCGACCGCCGCCTCCATCGCGTCGATCGACGCCCACACCGCGTCGTCGACAACTCGGCCGGCGTCGTCGTCCGGGCTGGGGCTGCGGGCGCGCTCGGCGATCCACGCCCGCGACACCGGGATGTGCTGTTCGCGCGCCCAGGTGTACACCGCATCGACCCCCCAGCCGTCGACCCGCAACGCCGCCGTGACGTACGCCTCGTCGAAGTCCATCGCGATCTTGCGCTTCAACCCCTGCTTGTAGAGGTGCGCGAAATCCAGGGTGCCACGCGGGCCACGGCGCGCGGTCTCGTTGAACGCGCCCTCCGTCTCCGCGACCACCTTCTTCCCCTTCGGGTCGAGATCCAACCCCAGGCGCTCGTCGAGCTCCGCCGCGAACTCCTCGGGGTCCATCTCGTAATACTCGTGGTCGGCGCTCTCGTCGCCGGCCTCGTCGTCGTCACCCTCACCGGCCTCGTCGGGCTCCCCGACCTGATCGCCGGGGTCGACGTCGCCCTGCCCGACCCCGCCGCGGTCGAGCTGGTCGTATTCGAACGCGGGCAGGTCCACGAGCTTGATCGGCACCCGCACGGCGTCGGGGCCGCTGCCCCCCAGATCGCCGTACTGGATGAACTCCGCGAGGTCTTGGCGGCGCTGTTCACCGATCTCGTGGAACCGTTCGCGGTCCTCTCTCAGTCCCATTCGTCCGTCACCTCCGAGATCACGCTTCGGGACGCCAGCTCGGCGCTCGCCCGCGAATACCCCCGCTCGGACACCAGAAACGAGATGGCGTCCGCCTTGACCGCGGCCGTGTCAGTGCCCTCCGGCGGGTCCGCCCACTGCGTCGGGTCGAACTCCGGGTGCACGCGCTTGACGTCGTCCCAGTCGTTGCCCGCGAGCACGTCGCGCAACACCGGCACCGTCGACAGATCCACGTCGTGGGCGTGGAACTCGTCGTCGCGGTGCTCCCAGGCGTGGCGAGTCACCGCCGTCATCACGGTGTCCTCGCGGAACGTCTCGACGGCCGGCGTGGGGTCGTTGCCGTGGTAGTGGGTGTCGGCGTCAAAGCGCCCCAGCGTCTCCGTCTCGAACAGCTTCATCGACAGCGCGTCCGGCTCCGCTTGCTCGCCGCGCGCGTTCTCGACGGTGTCGCCGGTCGCCCACGCGTGGACGTTGTCGACGTACTCCTCGACCGCCGACTCGCTCGCTCCCTCCCCGGCCAGCACCGCGTCGCGCACGTCCTCGGCCTGCTGGTCGTGGATGTACGCCTCCACGACCGCCACCCGGTCGTTGAACTCCGCGCGCTCGGCGTCGGAGAACACCGGCGCGGACGACAGCCCGTCGACCATCCCGGACAGCACGTCACCGGGCGTGATGACCCGCTCGACCGCGAGGTCGGGGTGGCTTCGGTCGGCGTCCGCGTGCAGGCGATCGGCCAGCACGTCCCGCGTGTACGTCACCGGGATCCCGTTGGCACCGTCGGCACCGTCAGCGAGGTCGAACTCGCTCGCGTCCCGGCGGTCCTCCCCGCTGCCGACGTACCCTCGGTCGAACAGCAACGCCTTCTCGACCAGCGACAGCTCGTCGCCGTGGTCGTCGTCATCGAGCCGCGTCACGACGCTGTACAGCGCGGCCGCCTCGATCGTGTGCGGCGCAAGCTCGCGCTCCGTCTCCCCGTCATCGTCGCGCACCGACACCGTCACCGGCTGTGCGGCGCGCTCGGCCAACACCTCCGGGTCCGTGGCCGTCCACACGCCGGCGTCACCGGTGAGCTCCCGGCGCAGCAACTGGGCTTCGAGACTGATCGACGTGAGATAGCCGAGCTCGTGTTTCGACAGCCGCCGCTTCAACGCCTTCAGCGGGTCGAACCCCTGCCGGTCGTCGTGTTTGTTCAGCTGCGCTTCCAGGTCCAGATTCGAGATCACGACCAGCTGCGTGTCCAGGTCCATCCCGATCCCCTTGTCGAGTTTCACGCGGCGCTCGTCGGGCACGTTCAACAGCTTCTGTAGCAGGTCGGCGTGCTGGCTGGCGTCCTCCATGATGGTGAGACAGCCGTTGCCCTGCGAGAGCACGCCGTCGTAGCTGAACGCCTGGGGGTTCTTGCGCCCCTTCGAATCCAGTTGCCCGAGCAACCCCGCGACCCAGGACCCCACGAGGCGCTCTTTCGGGCTGCCGGCGTCCTCGGAGTGCAACACGCCGATCCCCTGGCCGCGCTCCACGACGTAGTTTTTCACGCGCAAATGCTTGGGGTCGGTCGCCGCCGCGAACACGTCCGCGACGCCCTCGCGGCGGTACTGCTGTTCGAGGTGGTCGTAGGCCTCCCGGGAGAACGGCGGCAGGTCGGCGTCGGCGCGCAACGCGTCGGCGTCCTCGCGGTGGTCGTTGACGTCCGCGAGCACGTCCTCGCGGACGTCCGTCGGGAACACCGACAGCGGCGACGCCTGCACGGGGCTCTCATACCAGTCGTCCTCGCGGTCGACGGGCTCCTCGCCGTAGGTCAACCCCGGGCCGCGGTCGGCGTCCGAGACGTTCCACTCGATGGTGTATCGCCGGCCCGCGTCGGTCTTCGAGAACTCCCGGAGCCCGTTGATCAGACACCGCTTCAGCTCCGACTTCCCGGTGGCCGTCGGCCCGGCGAACCACAGGATGGTCTCGGCCTTGCCGCGGCCCGCCGCGATCGCGCGCACGTCGTCGACGAACGCGTTCAGCGTCGCCGTGTTCCCGAGGACCGCGTGCTCGCCGTCGTTGTGGGGGTCGTCGAAGAACCGATAGCGCTGCGCGCGCTCGCCGTTCTCCACGACCTCCCGGGTGCCCGCGCTCTCGATCGCCGCCAGCAGGTACCGGCTGGCGTGGGCGGCGGCTAACGGCTGTTCGAACGCCCGGTCGACGTACTCGGCGAGGCTCATCGGCTCGTCGTAGGCGTCCCGCAGCGCGCGGTTCGCCCGCCCAATGTAGTCTGTCACGATTCCAGTTCCGCTTTCGCGACCTCGGCGCCGGCGAACTCCAAGACCTCACGGGCACCGTCCTCGCTGTACCCGCGGTCGACGAGCGCCGCCACCCACTCGTTGTCCTGTTCCTCGTCGACGTCGGCGTTCGACACCAGCGCCGAGAAGTTGATGTTGTGCTTCTTGTCCTCCCAGAGCTTCCGCTCCAAGGCGCGGCGCAGTCGGTCGTTGTCCTGGGGGTCGAACGGCTCGCCCTCGCGGGCGCGCCGGCTCACCCAGTTCGACACCTCCTGGCGGAAGTCGTCTTTGCGGTCGCCGGGCACGCCGAGTTGCTCCTCGACGGCGCGCAGGAACGTCTCATCGGGCTCCTGCTCGCGGCCCGTGAGCTCGTCGGCGACGGTGTCGTCGTCGATGTACGCCATCACGTGGTCCATGTATTTCTCGCCCTGGCGCTGGATCTCGTCGAGATCGTAGGCGAGGGCGTGCCTGACGTCCTCGATGGCGCGCTCCTTGTACTCCTCGCGGACCTGTTCGAGGACGCGCTGGTAGTCCGCGACGTGGTCCTCTGGGATCGATCCGTGCTGGGGGAGGTTGTCCTCGACCCGGTTGAACACCGTCAGCGGCGACAGGAACCCGCGGTCGCGGTCCATCGACTCCATGATCGCGGCGGCGATCTCGTCGCCGACGAACCGCGGGCTGACGCCGTCCATGCCCTCCCGATCACCGGTGACCTCGGCCTCCTCGCGGAGCTTCTCCGGGTCGACGTCGTCGATGTCATCGAGCTCCCCGTTGTACGCTTTGGCCTTCTCCAAGAGCCCGATGGCGTCGGTGTCGGGCTCACGGATGCGCGTGAGCACGCCGAACAGCCCGGCCATCGTGAGCGTGTGTGGCTCCACGTGGATGTCCGGCACGTCGGCGTTCCCGAGCAGCTTCTCGTAGATCTTGGCCTCCCGATCGTACTCCAGGACGTACGGGAAGTCCACACGCTTGGTGCGGTCGTTGAACGCCTCCATCTTCTCGTCGGCGCGCTTGTCCTGGTATTCGGGCATGTTCGTGCGCCCGACGATCACCTGGTCGATGTCGATCCGGGGGTTGTTCTTCGGCTTGATGGTCTGTTCCTGGGTGGCGTGCAGGAAATCATAGAGGAACTCCCGCTGGAGTTTCAGCAGCTCCTCGCCGGAGAAGATGCCGCGGTTGGCGTTGCAGAACGCGCCGGCGTAGTCGAACGCCCGTGGGTCGCTCTCGCCGTAGACCGCGAGCTTCGAGTAGTTAACGTCGCCCGTGAGCTCGGTTTCGTCCTGGTTTTTCTTGTCCTTGGGCTCGAACGTCTCGATGCAGTCGCGGCGGTTCTCGCTGGCGACGAGCCGCACCACTTCGACGTGGGATTCCAGGACGGCCTGGAGGTCGTCGTCGTAGTGCGCGAGCAGCTCGTCCATGTAGAACTCGCTTTCGGGGTCGAGGCTCTGGCTGTTGCGCAGCGAGTACGGCGCGTCGAGGTCCTCGTTGAGGTCGTCGATGACCTGTTGGCGTTGGGCCTCCGGGAGCAACACGAGCGGATCCTGGTGCATCGGGGAGGTGATCGTGTCGTCGTTGGGGTCCTGGTCGTCGATGACCGAGCAGAGATCGGTCCAGCGGAACGTGTACAGCCGCCCCTCGCGCTGTGCGGTGTAGTCCTCGAAATAGCGGCGGACCTGGCGGTCGACGTCTGATTTCCCCGAGCCAACGGGCCCGAGCAGGAGGATGATGCGCTTTTCAGGGCCGAGCCCCCGAGCGCCGCTTTTGACCTTGTTGACGAACTCGTGGATGGATTCGTGGACCTCCCGACCGAAGAACGTGTTCGCACCCTCGCCCAGTGGGTCCTCGGATGCAAGCCGGTACTCGACGACCCCGTCGTCGTCAGTCGTCTTGCCGTAGTAGTCGAACATGTCCGCGAGCCGCTGGTGGGCGTTGCGGGCGACCGTGGGGTCGTCGTAGAGGGTGTCCAGGTACCACTGGAAGCTCTGGGTGTCTCGGAGGTCCGCTGGCACTGACTCCGCGTATTGCTCGCTGAGTCGGTCGAGGGTTTCAGTCATGGTGGGTGTGTGTCTCGATGGCTCGCCCGGGTGTGCGACCGAGGTGGGTCAGATGTGGGGTGTGGGGGCGGTCGCTGGGCGGGACACCGGCACTCATATAATTATGGGGATTGGTAACACATAAGTGCGTTGCCCGTTGGCACACGTCATACGTCCGGATTCAGGGACGCCCGGCACACGACCGCGTCCCCATCCGGATATTTCCGGGTGGAACCTCGACACAACGACCGCCCCCGTCACAGACCGCAGAATAGTTCGGACTGTGTCACGTTCCGCGCCCGACCGACCCCGGCATATCCCACCAGTGAGTGCACATAAATACCGGCGGTACAAAGGTGGTAGCATGGACCACGACTCGTATCTCCGGGCCATCGGCCTCCCGGAGTACGCGGATGCGGCCTCGGACGCCGCCCACCGCGGCGCGGCGCTGGTTGCACGGCCGCCCCACACGACGATCACCACGGCGGCCGTCGAAGACCACTACACGTACCCCGTGCCGTCCGAGTCGACTCCCGGCACGGCGCGTGACGTCGGCCCCGCGGACGACCAGTACAACCTCGCGCCGATCTGTGGGCTCGAATACGACCCCGAACAGCTCCGCGACCACCCCAACACCGCCCGCCTCGCTGCGCTCGCCGGGACTGTCGACGCGCTCGCCGAGGAACTCCCCGTCGACTGGCTGGGGATCTACCGGCGTGCAGCCGACAGCGACGGCCACCCGATCCTCGTCAAGGAAGCCTGCACGGGTGCGCCGTCACGCGCCGTCGTCCCGCTCACAGACTCGGTTGCTGCCCGCTCGACCAACGCCGCTGTGGGACGCAGTGGGGAGGCTGTGGTTGTCGACGACACCGCAGCCCACGACGGTCCCGGCAACGAGCGCGACAGCGCCGTCGCCAGCGAATGCTGCTGTCCCGTCCTCGCTGGCGACGACGTCGTCGGCATCGTCGACGCCGAATCCCACACCCCCGAGTTCTTCACGCCAGAGCGTGTGCTCACGATCGTGGGGGCGTGTGCCGGTCTCGCGGACTCGGAGCTTCTCACTCCGCCCCGGGTCGAACAGTAACTCGAAAAGACTTGTATTTGACACTTCTGCCAGAGTACTTAATACAGTGGGGGTGTTCTACTTCACCTGGAGAGATGGACGACCTCACTGGATTCCAGCGGGATTTGCTCGTGGTCGCCGCCGGGCTCGACACCCCGAACGGCCTCGACATCAAATCCGATCTCGAAACGTATTACACAGGCAACATCAACCACGGGCGCCTCTACCCCAACCTCGACACGCTCGTCGACAAGGGCCTCCTGGAAAAAACGAAAGCCGACGAACGAACCAACCACTACCTGCTCACCGACCGCGGGAAACGCGAGCTCCAATCCCGCCGCGAGTGGGAAGACCAGTACGTGCCCACCCCTGCCGACGACAGTGACGGCCACCCCACAGCCCGGAACTAACACCCCCGCAAACCCCGCTGCCAGCCGGCCACCTCCACGCTACGCTTCGTCCCCACTGAGTTCCGCCGCCAGCTCCGCGGCCGCCGTCCGCACTGCCTCGTCGCTCGCTCGTGTCGGCTCCCACCCCAGCGCGGCTAGCTTCTCGATTGACAGCCGCATCCGCGGCACGTCGCCGGTCCAGCCGCGGTCGCCGCCCGTGTACTCGTAGGCCGGATCGACGCCGAGCTCGTCGCTGACGAGGTCCGCGATCGCGGTGACCGACGTGGTGGTCCGCGTCCCCAGGTTGAACACGTTCAGCGGCCGCGACGGGGCGTGCTCGATCACGTGTGTCATGGCGTCCACGCAGTCCTCGACGTGCAGGTATGACTTCTCCTGGCGGCCGTCCCCCAGGATCGTCAGCGTCTCCGGGTCCGCCCGCAGCTTCTGAATGAAATCCGGGACGACGGTGCCGCGCTGGCGCGGTCCCACGATGTTCGCGAACCGATACACCCACGACGTGATCCCGTGAGCGTGGGCGTACGTCGAGATCAGTCCCTCGTCGGCCAGCTTCGACGCGCCATAGACCGAGATCGGCTCCAGGGGCGCGTAATCCTCGGGCGTGGGCATCGGCGCTTCGCCGTACACCGTCGACGACGACGTGAACGCGAACCGGTCGACGCCGACCGCCGCCATCCGTTCGAGCACGTTGTACGTCATCGCCCCGTTCTCCTCGAACAGCTGTCGGGGCTGCTCGTAGTTCGTGTCCGTGTACGCCGCGAAGTGGAACACGATGTCCACGTCCGGCGTGATGACGTCCGCCACGTCGTCGGGGTCACACATGTCCCGGCGTCGGAACTCGACGCCGTCCGGAACCGCCGCCCGGCTGCCCTTCGAGAGGTCGTCGGCCACGAGCACGTCGTTGTCGTCGGCCAGCGCGCCCGCTGCGTGGCTGCCCACGAGTCCTGCACCGCCCGTCACGACGATCCGCTTCCCAGTGAGTTCCATACCGGACGCTCTGGCCCCCACGACAAGTGCGTTCTGATTGCCCGGCCGCACCCGCCACGGCCAGGCGCGCTGTCCCGGCCGCTAAAACCCCCAGATCGGGAGGAACCGAAACGCCAGGTACGCGCTGACGGTGCCCACAATCGGCACCAGGTTCTGCATCGCGATCACCCGCACGGTCGTCCCCGGGTCGAAGAGGTCGCCCGCACTCGGGATGTCCTCGGGCTGTTCCTCGCCGATGGCCGGCACCGCCTCGTCGGGGTCGTCGGCGGCCAACCCGCCGACAGACACCGCCACGTCGGAGTCCCCGCTGACCGCGCTTTGCACGCTCACCGGGCGGGTCGCACGCCCCCACCCGAGCCCGACGATGCTCACCGTCGCGATGACCACGAAGCTCGCCGGAATCCCGATCGCCGACAGGAAGATCACCAGCGTCGCGCTCACCGACGCCACCACGATGGCGGCCGTCAGCGGCAGCTCGGTGATATCGCTGCCCATCGTTTCGAGGGTCCGGCGCGCGATCGTGAACGAGCCGACGCCGACCGCGGCACACCCCAGGAGGATGGCGGGGTTCATCCCCACCACGCCGCTGCCGACCAGCGGTGCGATGGCGTTCGCGATGTTCGACGTGCCGGAGGAAAACGCCATCAAACACCCGATCGTGATGACCGTGACCACGCCGAACAACTCCCGGCGGTTCGTGTTCTCCGCCGGCCGCACCGTCGGGATCGCGCCCGTCCGGTCGACCCGGAGGAGCGCGCCCTCCGTGCGGTTCATGGCCACTCGGCGGTGGAGCCGCGCGTAGAAGTATCGGCCGATGATCAGCGACACCCAGAAGCCGATGACGGGCGCGACCACCCACCAGATCACGATCTCACCCATGACCGCGACGTCGAGGGCGTCACGCGCCAATCCGAGGCCCGCGATCGCACCGACGGCGGTCATCGACGTCGATGCCGGCACACCGGCGTAGTTCCCGACGAACAACGCCAGTCCGATGAAAAACAGCACGCCGATGCTGGCCTCCAGGGTGAAGATGCCGGGCTGGCGCAGCAGCTCCGTGCCCAGCGTGTCCACGACGCGGCGGCCGAGCGTCCACGCCCCGATGAAGAAGAACACGGTCATCAGACCGGCTGCCGTCGGCTTCGACAGCGCGTCCGCACCCACGGCCGGGCCGAACGCCGGCCCGGTCGTCGATCCGCCCACGTTGAAACCGACGAACGCCGCAACAACCAACCCCACCCCGAGCAGCGCGCTAATCATGGCCGCCCCCAGTGTGTCGCGTCCGCGCACCGATCACGGCTCGGCCCCGTCCTCGTCGTCGCCGGGTTCGTCGTCGTCGCCCGGCTGCACGTCCGCTGCGGCGAGCCGCTCGTCGACGGTCTCTTTGACGGTTTGTTCGACGGTCTCTTCGACCGTCTCGTTGACCGACTCCTCGACTTGCTGTTTGACCGACTCCTCGACAGTCTCGCTGACCGTCTCATCCACGGTCTCCTCGACGGACTCTTTGACAGTCTCCTCGACGGTTTCGCTGACAGTCTCGTCGACGGTTTGCTCGACGGTCTCACCCACGGTTTCGTCGACCGTGGATTCGACGGACTCCTTGACCGTCTCCTCGACGGTTTCGCTGACCGTCTCATCAACAGTCTGTTCGACGGTCTCACCGACAGTCTCGTCGACGGTTCGCTCGACGGTTTCGCCCATGGTTTGCTCGACGGCTTCGTCCATGGACTCCTCGACAGTCTCCGTGACGGTTTCGTCGACGGTCCGCGTCATCCACTCGGGATCGAAGCGCGCCATCTTCCATGCGATGTGCAACACGTAGGCCGCCAGCACGCCGAACCCGAACGCAACGCCGGTTTTCGTTCCGACGCGCAGGATCAGTCCGACCGCAGCAAAGATCAACACGCCGTACGCGAGGTCGGTGAGGCTGTCGACGCGGCTCGGATTCACGCTACCACCGCCAGCCCCGCGAGGGGTGACAGACACGGCCAAAACTGGAAAGACATGTGCAAAGATCAGCTCCCCTACTGGTACAACGCCGGCGGGCATAGACATTCCGATCCGGGTGTGGACCATCGTCCACACGGCACACCGCATGGGCCGTTCCGAAACGCGTACCCCGACGGCACACCTTCCGGGACGCATGCAGTCCCATCCCGAAGTCGCGGTCCTCCGGTACGGCCATCGGCCGGGCCGGGACGACCGCATGACGACACACGTCGGGCTGACGGCGCGCGCGCTCGGCGCGGACCGCGTGCTGTTCCCCGACAACGCGACCCAGGCCGCCGAGACAGTCCGCGACATCACCGGCCGGTTCGGCGGCCCGTTCGATGTCGAACGGACGACGGAACTGAACGCCACCATCGAGGACTGGCCGGGCGTGGTGGTCCACCTCACGATGTACGGCGAACAGCTCCAGTCCGTCGACGACGAGATCCGCACCATCCACCGCGAGGAGCCGGTGTTGGTCGTCGTCGGCGGCGAGAAAGTGCCCGGGGATGTGTACGAGGCCGCCGACTGGAACGTCGGCGTGACGAACCAGCCCCACAGCGAGGTCGCCGGGCTCGCGGTCTTCCTCGACCGGCTGTTCGACGGCCGCGAACTCGAACAGGGCTACGAGAACGCCGAGCGCCGCGTGATCCCCGAGGAACTCGGCAAGCACGTCGTCGACGTCGAGGACGGCGACCACCCCGAGGGTGCGGCCGCCGGCGACGGCGACTAGCCGCCGGCGGCGGTCGCGGCGACAGTCGTCGGCCAGGGCTCACCGAGCGCGACACGGAACAGGACCGCCTCGGCGCGCGGCAGCGAGCACTCCAGTCACAGTATTCACTGACGAGCACCGGCCACGAAAGCCGTTCGCGGCCTCGCAGCGCCCACGAACGCCCCCGGAGTAACAAGACTTAATGGCGCTCCGACCGCCGGTTTCAACAATGGCTTTTGAGGACTTACTTGACGACCCCGTGGTACAGAAGTACCTCCACGAGCTGGTCGGACCGAAGGGGATGCCCGTCGCGGCCGCGCCGCCGGACGGCGAGGTGACCGACGAGGAACTCGCCGAGCGACTCGGGCTGGAGCTCAACGACGTGCGGCGCGCGCTGTTCATCCTCTACGAGAACGACCTCGCGACCTACCGCCGGGTCCGCGACGAGGACTCGGGGTGGCTCACGTATCTCTGGACGTTCCAGTACGAGAACGTGCCGGGGAACCTCCGCGAGGAGATGGACCGACTGCTGGAGGCGCTCGTCGACCGCCGCGAGTACGAACTCGAAAACGAGTTCTACCTCTGTGAGGTCTGTTCGATCCGCTTCGAGTTCGGCGAGGCGATGGACCTCGGGTTCGAGTGTCCGGAGTGTGGCTCCGCCGTCGAAGCCATGGAGAACACCGACCTCGTTGACGCGATGGACGACCGCATCGAGCGACTGCGCTCGGAACTCGCCGTGGAGGCCTAATGGTCGTACTCGCAACCAAAGTCTACGTCAGCGGCGACGCCCGTGAGCGGGCCCTCGACGGGCTCCGGTCGCTCGTCGGCAACGACATCGGCTCCCTCGCGGTCACCGTCGATGTCGGCGTTCGACACGACGACTTCCCGACGGTCACCCTGGAGGGCCCGGACGAGGTCGCCGCCCGCAACGCGCTGGTGGAGTCCTGGGGCGAAATCACACCCGAGTTCGAGCCCGGAGAGACGTACGTCGGGACGCTTGCGTCCTGGGACGACGACGGCATCGTGCTCGACGCCGGCGAGGACGTGCGCGTCCCCGCCGCGGAGCTCGACCTCGGGCCGGGCACTCCCAGCCAGATCCGGGAGCGGTTCGGGCTCGTCCAGCACATGCCGCTGCGGTTCGTCCACGACGACGACGGGCCGGCGGCGCTCGCGGACGCCGAGCGCGACCGTCTCTACGAGTGGACCCGTGGGTCGGGGCGGCTGAACGTGAACAGCGCCACCCGCGGCGAGGTGCGGGCGACAGTCAACCGCGCGGGCCACGCCCGCGACATCGTCACCGTCGAGCGAATCGGGCTGCTCGAACAGAGCGTCATCTGCAAGGACTCCACTGATCCGCCGGGACTGCTGGCCGCGATCGGCCAACACCTCCCGTCGGAGCTCCTTGCCGTCGTGCCATGAGGGCGCTCTGGGTCGCGCTCGCGGTCGCCGCGCTCGCCGTCACCGCCGGCTGTGCTGGTTTCGGCGGCCCCCAGTCGGCTGCCACCCCGTCCGACGAGCAGCTCGCCCAGAACGCCACCTACGAGTGGTCACACACCGCCCCGGTCGCGGTGAACATGTCCCGTGACACGTACACCGTCGTGGCGTCGGTCACGGACCGACAGAACGTGACCATCGGTCGGCCCGCCGGGCGTGGTGACGCCGCGCCGACGGACATCTCGGCGGTCGCGTTCCGACACCCCAACGGCACAGTCGTCGGCAGCGACGCGATCAACGTCTCGACCACGGACTCCGCGCTGGTCGCGACGTTCCCCGCGACCAACGGTACGTTCGCGTACACGGCCCCCGCGGACGGATCACAGACCGTGATCCCGGTGGTCGTCAACGGATCGCATTCGGTGACACTACCCCGTGGAATGCGCGCCTCGCTCCCGATCATCAGCTCCGTCCAGCCCGGCGGATACGACCGCCGGATCGACGACGATCGGGTGCGCCTGGCGTGGGATTCGGTGCCCGCCGACCGGATCCGGATCAGCTACTACAGCCAGCGCAACGCCATGCTGTTCGCCGGGCTCGCCGTCCTGTTGGGCCTCGTCGGGGCCGGCGGCGTCATCTACTATCGGCTCCAGATCCGGCAGCTCGAGTCCGAGCGCGTGGCGTCGGAGGTCGACCTCGAAAAGTAGGGGGCTTTTCTCCACGCGGCCCCTACCCGACTGCATGCAGGTGGCGTTGGTGACCGTCGGAGATGAATTGCTCGCCGGCGACACGGTGAACACGAACGCCGCGTGGCTCGGCCAGCAGCTTCACGAGCGCGGCGCGACAGTCGCACGGACGATCGTCATCCCTGACGAGGTGGCGACGATCCAGGCCGACGTTGCGGCGCTGTCCGAGCGGTACGACGCCGTGATCGTGACCGGTGGCGTCGGGCCGACTCACGACGACGTGACCATGGACGCCGTCGCGTCCGCGTTCGACCGCGAGCTCACAGAGCACGCCGACGCCGTGGCGTACTTCCAGCGCCACGACACCTACTCGGCGGCTAACCTCACCACCGGCACGACCCACCTCCCCGCGGGCGCCCGACTGCTGGAAAACCCCCGGGGCGTCGCGCCGGGTGCGGCCGTGAACAACGTCTACGTGCTGCCGGGCGTGCCCGACGAGATGAAAGGCATGTTCGAGACCGTCGCCGACGAGTTCACCGGCGAACAGGTGTACACCGAAGAGGTGTCGGTGGACGCCCCCGAGAGCGCGCTCATCGACACGATCGCGGCGCTCCAGGAGGCATACGACGTGACCGTCGGCAGTTACCCCGGCGACCGGGTCCGCGTGAAAATACAGCATTCTGATGCGGACACCGTCCGCGCCGCCGCCGACTGGTTCCGGGACCGCGTCACCGCAGTGTCTCGGGAGTGAAACGCCGGGTCACCGGTAGAAGGCTGCAAGCCACCCGACAACCAACGCGAGGCCGAGCACGGTGACCGCCCAGCCAGTGAGATTCGGTGGGAGTGACGCGCCAGCTTCAAGCGGTGTGAACATGTCTTGTGGTTCCGTCGTGACCGTGTTTAACCCTTGGGTCCGAGCACGGCGACGGTCCACCGGACCACGACGCTTTTAATCGCGTGCGTGCGACCACACGCCCACATGACCCCGCCACCCGCCGCGTCTCTCATCACGCCCCACGCGGGCACGCCGGTTCTCAACGAGGCTATGGTGTTCCTCGCCGAGCGCGCCGTCTTCCTCGTGCCGCTCGTGCTCGTGGTTCTCTGGGTTGCTCCCGGTGTCGATCGCCCGATCCCCGTGCTCGAAGCCGCCCTCGCGGGGCTCGGGATCACGACCCACGACGGGAAGCAAAAATCGGTGTTCGTGTTCGCCACAATCGTCGTCGCGCTCGCGATCTCGTACGGCATGGGCACACTCCACAGTCACCCCGCACCGTACGCCGCCGGCTACGAGACGCTGCTAGCCGGCCCGCCGGAGAACTCCTTCCCGAGCCAACACACGACGGTCATGTTCGCGTTCGCGTGGCCGCTGGCGTCTCTCCAAGACCGGTGGCGGGCCGTGGTTGTCGGCGTGGCGGTCGCGGCGCTCGTAGGCTACAGCCGCGTCTACGTCGGCGTCCACTACCCCGTCGACATCGCCGGCGGCATCGCTGCGTCCGTGCTCGGGTTCGGGGCCGTCTACGCGGCCCAGCCGCTGGTCACGGCGTTCGCGGACCGCTGCATTCGGGTTGAGGCACGGCTGCTGGGCGTTGTCTTCGGGGGTCGGTGAGCCTGCGGGCGGCGGAGCGTCGCGGGGCGCTCGCGCACGCCAGCCGCCGCGACCGCGTGGCTTTTTGTGGTCGCTGTCGCAGTGTCACGCATGCGCACTGTCGGCGTCGTCGTGAACCCGATCGCCGGGATGGGCGGCCGAGTCGGCCTCAAAGGCACCGATGGGAACGTCGCGGAGGCCCGCGAGCGCGGCGCGGACCAACGAGCCCCCCAGCGAGCGCGCACGGCGCTTGACGCGCTGCGTGACGCCGCCGGCGACGTGTCGGTTGTGACTTACGACGAGCCGATGGGCGGGGGCGTCGCCGCGGCCGCCGGGTTCACGCCCACCGTGGTGGGTCACCCGACCACGCCGGCGTCGACGGCGGCCGACACGCGGGCGGCCGTCGAGGCGTTCATCGACCACGGTGTGGACGTGATCCTGTTCGTGGGCGGCGACGGGACGGCAACCGACGTCGCGACCGCGGTCACAGCCCACGACGCGTCGGTGCCCGTCCTCGGCGTGCCGGCCGGCGTGAAGGTGTACTCCGCCGTGTTCGCGGTCCAGCCGGCCGCTGCCGGCCGGGTTGCGGCGACCTTCGAAGACACCACCACCAGGGAGGTCAGCGACATCGACGAGGGCGCGTACCGCGACGGCGAGGTGCAGACGACGCTCCGTGGCGTCGTTGCAACCCCTGTCACGGAGGGGGCCGACGCCCTCCAGCCCGCCAAGCAAGCCTACGCCGGCACCACCGGCGCGCTGGCCGCTGGCGTCGCCGACAGCGTCCGCGACGGGGTGACGTACGTCCTGGGGCCCGGCGGCACGCTCGCCGAGATCGCCGACGCGCTCGGCGTCTCCGGATCGCCGCTCGGTGTGGACGTGTACCGTGACGGCGCGCTCGTTGTGCGCGACGGCAGCGCCAGCGAGATCACCGCGGCGCTTGGCACCGACAACGTCGTGTACGTCTCCCCGATCGGCGGCCAGGGGTTCGTGTTCGGGCGCGGCAACGATCAGATCTCCCCGGCGATCATCGACCGCAGCGAGGTCCGCGTCGTCGCTTCACCGCAGAAACTCGATCAGACCGGCGTGTTGCGCGTCGATACCGGCAGCGAGGACACAGACGCGTCGCTGCGAGGCTGGCAGCGGGTCAGAACCGGCCGCTTCGAGAAGCGCCTCGTGAACGTGGTGTGAGGACGGCGGTTACTCGTCTTTGATCGATTTGAGCTGGTCGATGAGTTCCTCGCTGTCGGCCTCGGAGTCGAACGACACCTCCCCATCGTGGTCGTTCTCGTGGACGCTGACGCCCTTGTCTTCGTCCGTATCTACGCTCTGATCTTTCTGCTCGGACTCATCGTAGCTACCAAAACCCATGTGCATCTATACGACTGGGTCACGGAAAAGCACGCCGGATCACAGTGTCTGTGGGGATGCAGCCGGCCGTGGGTCGAAACTAAGGGCGCGCACGAACTTGCGTACGGCATGGGGACACGGAAAGTTCAGCAACTCGGCCCGTCGACGCTCGCGATGACGCTGCCCGCCGAATGGGCGCGCAGCCAGGACGTCGTGAAAGGCGACGAGGTGACCGTCCGCGAGGGGGGACGTGGCTCGCTGACTGTCACCCCGGCGTCGGCCCGCCAGGGGGAGACGGAAGCCACGATCCACGCCACGGACTTCGACGCCGACGCCGTCGAGCGCGCCATCGTCGGCCAGTACGTGCTCGGGCGGCGCATCATCCACGTCGAGAGCGAAGCCGCCCTCGACTCGGCGCACATCAACGCGGTCTACAGCGCCGAAACCCAGCTCATGGGGTTGGGGGTGGTCGAAGAAACCCCCGCCAGGATCACCATCCGGTGTTCGGTCGATCCGGCTGACTTCGACCTCAACAACCTCCTGGAGCGCCTCGAAAACACCGGGTCGACGATGCGCGGGGAGGCCGTGAAGGCGCTCGCCCACGGCAACCCGGATCTCGCACAGCGCGCGCTCAACCGGGAGCGACAGGCCAACAAGATCTTCGTGCTGTTGTTGCGGCTCATCTTCACCGCCTACCACGACCCCGGGCTGGCGCGCACGGTCGGGCTCGACGAGGGGTTCCCGCTCGTCGGCTACCGGAGCGTCGCGAAGAACCTCGAACTCGTTGCGGACAACGCCGAAGACATCGCGGAGATCGTCATGGCGACGGACGGCCACACCTTGGACGTCGATCAGGCGACGATGCGCCGCATCCGCGAGTTCACCGACGCCGTCGACGACGTCGCCGCCAGCGCCGTTTCGGCGGCGGTCAACCGCGACTACGACGCCACAGTGGCGGTGCGCGAGCAGTTCAGCGCGATCGAGGACCGCGAGGCCGACATCCTGGCTGACCTCCCGGAGATGAACAACGCCGACCTGCTCGAAGCCCGGGAGGTGCTGGTGAGCCTCCAGCAGTCCGCACAGTACTCGATGCGCAACGCCGAGATTGCCGCGAACCTCGCGTTGAACGAGCAGTCCGCACACACCACACTCACGTGACCGACGCCCCCGGGCCGCCGAGTAGAATCAGTTAAGGGCCGCCACCGGCAACCCTGGCGTGTGACTATGCAGTCCGCCGACGAAACCGACAAGGGTGTTGGCGTGGGCATCGTGTTCGGCTTGCTGACGGCTGCGGCCGCCGCGTACGCCTTCGTATCGTCCGGGCAGTTCCAGACAGCGATCGGGTTCGGCGCGGCGATGGTGCTTGCGGCGTTGTCCGTCGGCGCGATCCAGCTCTGGGGGTAGCCGGAAAACCATTAAGCCGACGAAGCCACAACAGCAAGTGATGAGCGACTACACCGACGAGGAACGCCGCATCCTCGACTACCTTCGGGAGAGCGTCGACCGGGGTGAACGGTATTTCCGGTCGAAGAACATCGCGGACCATCTCGGGCTCTCCTCGAAGCAGGTCGGTGTTCGGCTCCCGGAGCTGGCGGAGAAATCGGAGGAAGTCGACATCGAGAAGTGGAGCCGGTCGAAATCGACGACGTGGCGGGTCGAGCCCGCGTAGTCCGGTAATCGGCGGCTTTTTCCTGACGGCACCGAAACTCCGCGTATGACCGTTCGGGTCGAGCGCACGTTCGAATTGGCGGTGCCCCCTGAGGACGTCTGGGCGTTTATCTCCGACCCGGAGAAGCGCGCCGACGCCATCAGCGTCGTCGATAGCTACACGACCACCGGTGACACGACGACGTGGCACGTCGAGTTGCCGATCCCCGTCGTCCGGCGCACCATCGACGTGGAGACACGCGACGTGGACGTACGACCGCCGACGTTCGTGAAGTTCATCGGCAAGTCGGGCATGTTCGACGTGACCGGCGAACACGAGATCGAGCCGGCCGACGACGGATCGACGCTCACGAACCGGTTCGTCGTCGATGGCTCCGTGCCCGGCGTCGAGCAGTTCTTCAAGCGCAACCTCGACGACGAACTGGACCGCTTGCAGCGCAAGCTTGCCGACGCATAGCCGGTGTGGCGGGCGGGCAGGTCGAGACCCGGCACACGCACCCACCGACACGTGAGTTTAAGTAGTCGGAGCCAGTACTGTGCACTGCCGGAAACGACGCTTTTCTCGTCGTGACGGCATCACAACATCGCTCCGCGTCCGCACCCACCCCACCACCGCTGCTATCGGCGCGTGGCCACGATTCCGGGACTCGTGGCCACTCGCCACCATCCGCCTCTTCGTAAAAAACGTGTGTTCCGACGCGACGACGGCTTACTCGTCGGTGTTGATGTCCGCTGAGAGCCCCTGCGCCATCTCGATGTCCTTGGAGTTGTTCAGCGTCCACGCGGTGCGCTCAGTGACCGCTTCGATGACCTCGCGCGCGCTGGGGTAGCCGTTCCCGGATTTCTTCATGCCGCCGAACGGCAACTGGACTTCCGCGCCGATGCACGGCAGGTTGCCGTACGCCAGCCCGACTTCGGCGTTGTCGCGGTAGTAGTTGATCTGGCGGTAGTCCTCGCTGATGACCGCGCCAGCGAGCCCGTAGGGCGTGTCGTTGTGGATCTCGACGGCGCGCTCGATGTCACCGGAGTACTCGATGAGCGCGACGTGCGGGCCGAAGACCTCCTCGGTGATCGAGCGCAGGTCCGGATCGTAGTCCACCTCGTAGACGAACGGCCCCACCCAGTTGCCGTCCTCGTGGCCGTCGGGGATCTCGTCGTCGCCGAGCTCGGTGCGGTCGACGAGCACGTTCTCGGCTTCCTCGCGGGCGATGTCGTTGTACGTCTGGATCTTCTCGACGTGGGCGGGCTCGATGGCCGGCCCCATGAACGTCTCCTCGTCGAGGGGGTCGTCGACTGCAACCGACTCCGCGATCTCGACGAACCGCTGTTTGAACTCGTCGTAGAGGTCCTCGTGGACGATGAGGCGCTCGCTGGACACACAGCGCTGGCCGGTCGTCTTGAACGAGCTCATGACCGCGGCGTGAACGGCGATGTCGAGGTCCGCCTTCTCGGTGACGACGATGCCGTTCTTGCCGCCCATCTCGCAGGCTGCGAGCTTGCCGGGGTCGTCGGCGACCGTCCGTGCGACCTCCTCGCCGACCTCGGCGGAGCCGGTGAACAGCACGGTGTCGATGTCGTCGTGGTCGACGATGCGGGCGCCGGCGTCGCCGAAGCCCTGCACCATGTTGAACACGCCGTCGGGGATGCCGGCGTCCGCGAACATCTCGGCGATGATCTGGCCACACCACGGCGTCTGCTCGGCGGGCTTCCAGACGACGGTGTTGCCCTCGACCAGCGCGACGGCCATGTGCCAGAACGGGATGGCGACCGGGAAGTTCCACGGCGTGATGCAGCCGACGACGCCGCGCGGCTGGCGTCGCATGTAGGCGTCCTTCTCGGGGATCTCGGAGGGGACCACGTCGCCTTTCGGGTGGCGGGCGTCGCCGGCCGCCCACTCGACCATCTGCCAGGCTTCGGTTACGTCGGCTTTCCCCTCGCTGATCTCCTTGCCACACTCCTTGGTGACGACCTCACCGAGCTCCTGGTGGCGGTCTTTGAGCTCGTGGTAGATGTCCCAGAGGTACTCCGCGCGGTCGATGCGGGACAGCGACTGCCACTCGTCCTCGGCGTCGTCGGCGGCCGCGATCGCCGCCTCGACGTCGGTCGTCGTGCCACGCTGGAACGTGCCCAGCGTCTCGCCGTTCGCGGGGTTCCTGCTGTCGAAGGTCTCGGTGCCGTCGCCGTCGACCCATTCGCCGTTGATGTAATGTTGGTACGTCATCGGGAGAGTCTGCGTTGTACTGCGTGAAAAAGATGGGTCTTCTATGGACGATAGCGCGTACACTGTCACATGGTGTCACAGGCCGCGCTGGGCGTTCGTTGCGGCCATCCCGATGTGGCCGGTCAGCGCCGCGGTGTCGAAGTCGTGGTCGGGGCGAAGCTGGACGAACCCCAGGAAGTCCTGGGCGCGCAAGAGCGCGTCCATCGTGGTGGAGACGTCCGCCGCGGCCTCGTCGACGGTGTACGACTCGCGGGCGATCCGCACCACGGTCTGGGCGTCGATGAGCGGCTCCAGGGCGGCGAGCGCGCACGCGAGGTCGTACGCGCGGGCGTCGGCGATGGCGTCCGTGTCGACGTTGGTGGCGTCGATGAAGTAGAGGTCGCCGTCGGACACGAGCACGTTCTCGGCGCGCAGGTCGCCGTGTGCGACCCCGTTGGCGTGCATCGTGGACAGCGCCTCGAAGACCGCCGGCGCGTGGGCGGCCACGTCCGCCGCGGGCACTTCGTCCAGGGGCGTGAACGCCGGCAGGTAATCCAACACGAGCACGCCGAAGCCGTCGACCTCGAAGGCCTCGATCGGCCGCGGCGCGTTCACGCCGAGCGCCCGGAGATCGCGGGTGGCGTCGCGTTCGTGTTCGGCCATCGCAACCGGGCCGTCGAAGCGCTCGAAGAACCCCTCGGTGCCGCTGGAGAACATCCCCAGGTTCCGCGCACCGGTGAACACCGCGTGCACGAGCGCGTTCTGCTCGGAGATGACTTTCACGAACCAGCGGTCGTTGACGACACACGGCGTCGACAACCAGTTGTCGGCGTCGAGGAACACGACCCGCACGGTGTCTTGGTCGTAGCGTGCGCCGAGCTCGCGGGCGACAGCTTCCAGTGACTCCCATGGGACGGTGCCGCGAACGAGCTGGCGGATGCGCACACTGGGGGTTCGGCGGCCCGAGTCAAATGTCCAACGCCATCGCGGTTTGTCGGCACGGCGCCGGGGGTGTCCGGCCGGTCGACTGGGACCGCCCACACAGCCATTGTAACAAGTACATGTTTTCGGTGCGTTTATCATGGTTGTGCCAAACGTTGACGCATGAACCACGAGCTGCCCGACGAGCACGCACTCATCCAGGAGACCGTCCGCGAGTTCTGCGCGGCGGAAATCGAGCCGATCGCCGGCGACATCGAAGCCGAGCATCGCTTCCCCACGGAGATCTTCGACGCGCTCGCGGACCTCGACATGCTCGGGGTGCCGATCAGCGACGAGTACGGCGGCCTCGGGGGCGACCAGCTCATGTACGCCACGGTCACCGAGGAGCTCGGCCGCGTCTCGGGCTCGATCGGGCTCTCGTACGCCGCCCACGTCTCCCTGGGCGCGAAACCCATCGAACTGTTCGGCACCGCCGAACAGAAACGCGAGTGGCTGCGCCCGCTGGCCGAAGGCGACTACCTGGGGGCGTGGGCGCTCACGGAACCAACCAGCGGCAGCGACGCCAGCGACATGTCCACCACGGCCACGCGCGACGGCGACGACTACGTGCTCAACGGCACCAAGCAGTTCATCACGAACGCCTCCGTCGCCGGCAGCGTCGTCGTCAAAGCCGTCACCGACCCGGACGCCGGCTACGACGGCATCTCCACGTTCATCGTCGACCCCGCCGACGACGGCTTCGAGGTCACGGCCGAATGGGACAAGATGGGGCTGAACGCCTCACCCACCTGTGAGATCTCCTTCGACAACTGCCGCATCCCCGCCAACCGGCTGCTCGGCGAGGAAGGCGACGGCTGGACGCAGACCAAGAAAACACTCGACGGCGGCCGCATCTCGATCGCCGCCCTCTCGACCGGGCTCGCACAGGGCGCGTACACCGCTGCCAGCGAGTACGCCACCGACCGCGAGCAGTTCGGCCAGCCGATCTCCCGGTTCGACGCCGTCCGCAACACGCTGGTCGACATGCACCGCAAGATCGAGCGGGCCCGGCTCCTGACACGCCGCGCCGCCAGCAAATACGACGCCGGCGAGTCGGTCACCCGTGAGTCCGCGCTCGCCAAGCTCGACGCCAGCGAGGCCGCCCGCGAGGTCGCCGAGGACGCCGTCCAGACGCTGGGCGGCTACGGCTACACCACGGACTTCGCCCCCCAGCGGTTCTTCCGGGACGCCAAGCTGATGGAGATCGGCGAGGGCACCAGCGAGATCCAGCACCTCGTCATCGGCCGCGAGCTCGGGCTGTGAGCGCACGCTGCCCGGCCGTTCACGGATCCGAGTCGCCGCGCTGGGCGAGCACCCGATCGACGATGTCGCCCGAGGACAGCACCTCGTCGTCGTAGCGCGCCTCGCGGGGGGACGCGCGTTCGACCGCGCAGTCGAGGCCGCGGTCGGCGAGTTCGGCTTCGATGGCGGCCGCGTCGTGGTGCTGGTCGAACCCCAGCGCGATCACGTCCGGGTCGATGGCTTCGATCGGCGCGAAGATGTCCTCGGGGTGGCCGATCCGGGCGTGGTCGACGGGGTCGAGCGCGGCCACCACGTCGCGGCGCTGGCGGTTCGGCAACACCGGCGGGTCCTTGTGCGTGACGTTCTCGCGGCGCGCGAGGATGACGTGCAGTTCGTCGCCCATCGCGGCCGCGTCCTCCAGGTAATGAACGTGGCCGGGGTGAATCAGGTCGAACGTTCCCTGCGCGACGACGCGTGTCATTCTAACTCCTCGTCGATGTCGGCCTGTGTGAAGTCGAAAAACGACTCGGGGTCCGGCAAGTCGACGTCGAGCACCGTCGTCGTGCGGGGTTCGCCCTCGCTGTCGAACGCCCGCCAGCAGTCCGGCCCGTAGGGGTGGCCGAGGATGATGTGGAGTTGCCCCTTCCCGAACATCGACCGGTCGGCGTCCGACGGCGCGAGCACGCCGTTGGGGTGGGAGTGGATGCTGCCGACGTTGCGCATGTCGTTGGGCACCTGTGTCGACCCGAACGTGGCGCTCACGGGGTTGGTTTCGGTGCCCGGGATCACGAGCACGTCGGTCACGACGTATCCGTCGTCGGCGTCCAGATCGAACGCCGACGCGGGCGTCGCCCGCAACAGCCCGAGGTACTCGTCGGGGTGAGAGTCCTGGGCCGCCTCCCGGGCGAACTCCAGGGCGTCCTCGGCGATGCCGAGTACGGACGGCCGGCCACCGAACAACATACCGTGGTGTCCGCGCCCGCTGAAGTTGAGGGTTCCGACTCGCTGCCGGCACAGCCGAGGCCGAACCTCGCAGGAGTTAAAACTGCCGCCGCCAATCCCTAGACAAGATGACTGACGCCACTGTGGGCGATGAGGCCGCTGCGCCAACCGTCGTCCGTCTCGACGCCTCCTGCACCACCCAGGAGGTCGAAGCCGGCGAATACTACCACGCCACCGTCAACGGTGTCGTGGAGTACGGCGCGTTCGTCGACCTCTCCGAGCACGTCTCCGGACTGATCCACGAATCGACGTACTCCGGCGATCCCGACCTGGCGGTCGACGACGACGTGATCGTGCACCTGTCGGCCGTCCGCGACAACGGCGACCTGAGCTTCGAGTTCGTCGACCCCGAGGAGTACCGGACCGAACAGCGCAGCCACGCCTACGAGCGCACCACCGCCGACGCCGTCGGGTCCCGGATCGGAGACACCGTCCACATCGAGGGCGAGGTCGTCCAGATCAAGCAGACCGCCGGCCCCACGGTGTTCCGGGTGCGCGACGAAACCAGCGCCATCCCCTGCACCGCCTTCGAGGACGCCGGCGTGCGCGCCCACCCCGGCGTCGAGGTCGGCGACATCGTCCACGTCAGCGGCGACGCCGACGACCGCGAGGGAACCACCCAACTCGAAGTGGACGCTTTCGAGGTGCTGTCGGGCGGCGACAGCGCCGACGTCGCGCGCCGCCTCGACGCGGCGCTGGCCGAACAAGCAGACCCCGTCGATGTCGACGCGCTCGTCGACTGGCCGGCGCTCGAACAGCTCCTGCCGGACCTCCGGTCGGTCGCGCGGACACTCCGCCGCGCGGTCTTGGAGGGCCGTCCCATCCGGATGCGCCACCACGCAGACGGCGACGGCATGTGCGCCAGCCTCCCGGTGCAGTACGCCCTCCGGCAGTTCATCGAGGACACCCACCAGGACGAGGACGCCGCCCGCCACCTCCTCAAGCGCCTCCCCAGCAAGGCCCCCTACTACGAGATGGAGGACGCCACCCGCGACCTCAACTTCGCGCTGGAGGATCGCGCCCGCCACGGCCAGAAGCTCCCGCTGTTGTTGATGCTTGACAACGGCAGCACCGAAGAGGACACACCCGCATACAAGACCCTGGACAACTACGACATCCCGATCGTCGTCGTCGACCACCACCACCCCGATCCGGGGGCCGTCGACCCGCTGGTCGACGAACACGTCAACCCCTACCTGCACGGCGAGGACTACCGCATCACCACCGGGATGCTGTGTGTGGAGCTCGCGCGCATGATCTACCCCGGGATCACGAGCGACCTCGAACACGTGCCCGCGGTTGCCGGCCTCTCGGACCGCTCGAAGGCCGACGCCATGACCGACTACTTGGACCTCGCCCGGGACGCCGGCTACGACGAGTCGTTCCTCCAGCAGATGAGCGAGGCCCTCGATTACGAGGCGTACATGCTCCGGTACGACCACGGCACCCAGGTCATCGCGGACATCCTGAACGTGGACGGCGACGCGCAGCGCCACCGCGAACTCGTGCCGTTCCTCGACCGGCTCGCCAGCGAAGCCGTCGCCGAGCAACTGGACGCCACGCGGAGCCACGTCGAACACGAGCGCGTCGCCAGCGGCGCGAACCTCTACCGGATCGACGTGGAGAACCACGCCCACCGCTTTACGTACCCCGCGCCGGGGAAAACAACCGGCGAGATCCACGACCGCAAGGTCGAGGAAACCGGGGAGCCGGTGATCACCATCGGCTACGGCCCGGACTTCGCGGTGCTCCGGTCGGACGGGGTGCGCCTGGACATCCCCACGATGGTCGAAGAACTCAACGCCGAACTCCCCGGGGCCGGCGTCTCCGGCGGCGGCCACCTGGTCGTCGGCTCGATCCGGTTCGTCCCCGGGATGCGTGATGCGGTGCTGGACGCGCTCATCGAGAAGATGGCCGACGCCGAACTCGACGCCGACCTCCGGAGCGCCCCACAGCGCTAACCCGCCTCGAATTCGATGCGGGCGGCCGCCGCGAGCAGGCCGGCAGTGACGGCGACACAACACGCCACCGCGACGCCGACCGGGAGCCGCCACGCGCCGCCCCGCCAGTCGGCGCGAAACGCCCGCCCGTAGTACGTTGCGACGGCGGGATCGTCGATCACCACGACCACCTCCCGGTTCTTCGTGGCGGCCTGCGTGTTCCAGTTCAGGCTGCCGACGACCGCGCGCTCGCCGTCGACGACCGCGCCCTTCACGTGCACCTTCTCGAAGCGCGACCGCGGCTCGACGATCGCCGCCGCCAGATCCAGCTCGTGGGCGTCAGCAACAGCGTTCAGTCGCCGGGTCGTGTTGCGGTTCTGGGCTTCGTTGTACCACCGCCCCGACAGCAGCACGCGCACCCGGACCCCACGCTTGGCCGCGTCAACGAGCGCGGTCGTGAACTCGCCGTGTGGATCGAGGCGCGGCTGCTCGACGACCACCGACTCGGTGGCGTTGTCGAGCAGCGCGTGCACGCCCTGGCGGGCGTTGTCCGGTGCAACGTGCACCACCGCGCGGTCAGCCTGGGTCGTGACCGGCGGGAACCGGGTGGCGAACTCGCCGGAGGCCACGGACCGGTTCCGGGCGGTGAGGGTGTCCCGAGCCGCCGCCCACGGCCGTGCGTCCGGCCACCCGGTGTCGGCGCGGAACACGGCCGCGAGGTGGGCGGCCAGCCGAGCGTCGGCCACCGACACGCCCCACCCGCGGTTGGCGTGGCCGCCGCTCCCGGACGGCTTCCAGTTCTCCGAGAGCACGACCGCGCGGTCGTCGGCGACCACGTACTTGGCGTGGTGGAACCGATAGCGGGCGCGCTCACCCCCAAGCACGCGCACGTCTACCCCCGCCGCACTGAGCCGGTCTGCCTGGGTGATCTCGGCGCGGGGCACGCCACCGGCGACGCTGCCGCCGACGAGCACCCGCACGTCCACGCCGGCGTTCGCGGCGGCCACCAGCGCGTCCGTGACGCGCGTCGACGTGATCGTGTAGCCGGCCAGGTAGAGCCGCCGGTCGGCGTCGGCGATCGCGGCCACCGGCTGCCCGGGGTCGTCGGGGAGCACGAACGCCGACAGCGAGACGTTCGTCGCGGTGACCGGCGGGAAATCCGTCGCCCCCAGCGGCGTCCACGTGTCGCCGTCCCAGCGCTCCGCCGTGGGCGCACGCCCGTACGACAGCGCGTCGACGGTCCGGTTGTGTCGCGTGCGGATCGTGACCCGGTCGCCGGCGTTCGACAGCGACAACGACCCGGTCACCTCGACGACCGGATGGGGCGTCCGGGACCTCGTCGTGGCCGGCGCGGTTGAGACCGCCACGGTTCCGGAGAGCGTCCGGTTCGGGAACGCGGCGCGGTGGTGGCTGTCGGTGATCGTCCACCCGGTCGTGTTCGTGGGCGTCCCGAAGGAGACGACCACGAACTCGCCGGCGTCGCCGTCGCTGGCCGGGTTCGGTGCCACTCCCACAATGGTCGTCGATGCGAGCAGCGCGGCCACGGCCAATCGAGCGAACACACGCCCTGCTGGCCGCGCGTCCCTACTTGAACTTACGCGCTCCCCGTCGAAGCGTCGGCAGCGTCACGATGGTCAAGCGCGGTCACGGCCTTCGTGGCTTCCTGCTCGACGACGTACGCCCGGTCGTCGGCGTACTCGGCGGCCGCCTCCAGCGCGGCCTCGGTGCCGATCTGGACGAGCGCCCAGGCCGCCGACGCCCGCACCGTCTCGGAGTCGTCGCTCTCCAGGATGTCCACGAGGGGCGCGATCGCGCGCGTGTCGCCGATCAGTCCGAGCGCGCGGGCGGCCTGGCTGCGAACGTCGGCCCGCTCGGCGACGAGCTGGTCGGCGACGACCTGCGTGGACTCACGACTGCCGATCTCCCCGACCGCCTTCAGCGCGGTCGTCCTGAGGTTCGGGCTGCCGTCCTCAGCCACGTACTCCTCGATGTGTTCGAGGCCGTCTTCGACGCCGATCTTCCCCACGACCTCGATGGCTTTCGGGTCCCGGCGGGCAGCCAGTTGCCCGACCGCGTCGAGTGCCGCCGGCTTCGCGACGTGCAACAGCGCGTCCAGACAGTGGCGCTGCATGAACTCCGAGTCGTCCAAATGCTCCATGCACAGCAGGATCATCTCGACGTTCCCGCGTTGCTCCCACTGCTTGAGGGCGGTCCACTCCGGCGGGAAGTCCTTGTGCTTGTCACCCATCACCTCATAATACCCCTCCGCGCGGAGCTTCTGGCGGACTGAGAGGTCGTCCCACTCCTGGGCGTCCGCGACGCCCTCGTCCAGGCTGTCGGTGGCCGCGACCAGGGATTCGATGGTGTCCGCGTCCGCGTCGGCGTCCAACCCCGCCGCCGAGATCCGCTCACTGACCGCCGCAAGGTCGGCACCGAGATCACCGGTCTCGTCGAACGTCTCCCCCAGGGCGTCGCCGGCCGCCTCACGGAACTGGGCGACGACGGCCGCGAGGTCGTCTTCGCCCTGGTCGGTCCACCGCGTCTCCGCGATCGTGGACTGCGCGGCGTCGACGGTCTCGGCGGCGTCGCTGGTGTACGGGCCGCGCTGGTCGTCGACACCGTCGCGAACCTCGGCGAGGTGATCGGTGAGTGCCGCTTCGCGGCTCTCCTCGTCGTCGTCGTCCGGTTCGGGGAGCTCGGCGGCCTCGATGTCGGCCGCGACAGCGTCGAGGCTGGCCTCGATGTCGTCGAGGTCGGACTCGGTGCTGGCCGCCTCAAGCGCCGCCTCGGCGTCGTCCAGCCGGGACTCAAGCGTGTCCGGATCAACGGCAGTCGTGTCCGCCGCCTCACCGGCCTCCTCGGTCGTCTCCGCGGGTTCCTCGTCCCCGTCGCTCATACACGTGCGTTCCGCCAGCGCGCCTATGAGCGTTTCCCTTCGGGGGCGCTGGCTACGCCGCTCGCCAGTAGAACCGCGGTGCGAACACCAGGTACGCGCCCGCCCACCCGAGCAACGCCTTCGGGAACGCGCCCGCCAGCGCCGCCGGCGCAACCACCGCGCCCGCCTGCACGACGCCCATCGCGAGCGCGTCCCGAACCAACAGATCTGGGTACTCGATCGTCGACACCATCAACACAGCCAGCACCCCCGCAGCCCCAACGATGACCGTCGGCTGCTCGACGCCCGCGAGCACGCCCGCCGCCAACAGCGTGGCGGCAAGCGTTGTCTGCACGCCCTCCGTGTGCTCGTGGCCGGTGTCGTAGGCCGTGTACAGGCCCAGCCGGACGACCGCGCTGGCGACGAACCCCGCCCCGACGACGAGCGCCCCGATCCCCACCGGTGCCCCCGCCTGCCAGGTGTTCCCCGTGGCGGCGACCACGATGCACGCCGGCGCAACGCCGAACGACGCCACGTCGGCAAGCGAATCGAGGTGTTTGCCCGCCGGCGTCGAGCCGAGGCGGCGCGCCACAACCCCATCGAGGCCGTCGGCGATCGCCGCCACCAGCACGATCCGGGCGGCGAGCCGGGGGTTGCTGGGTGCCGTGACGACCGCGAGAAACCCCAGCGCCGCGTTCGCCGTGGTCACGGCGTCGGCCACCCCTAACCGACCGACGAAGCGCGGTTGCATACGACTCGCCAAACACGTGGCCCGTCCTTACGTGTTTACATCCGCGACCCACCCGCGACCGCGGCAAATAAATACGCCACAGCCCAACCATGTGACATGCATCGTCGGGCGTTTCTCGCCGGCGGAACCACCCTTTCAGTGGGCGTGTTGGCTGGCTGCATCGGCCCATCGGTCTCGAAGTCCGACTACGACATCGGCATGGTGTCGAACGGGTTCGTCCCACAGGAGCCCGTCGAGGACGAAGACATGGCCACCCACCAGCTGACCGCCGGTGACACGGTCACGTGGGCGAACACGGGCTCCCGGAACCACACCGTCACCGCCTATGGGAGCGGACTGCCCGAGGGGGCGTCGTACTTCGCGTCCGGCGGCTTCGACACTGAGCCGGACGCCAGGCGCGCCTGGCAGGACAACGTCGAGGGCGGCGGCAACATCTCACCCGGCGCCACCTACGAGGTCACGCTCACTGTTCCCGGTGAGTACTACTACTTCTGCATCCCCCACGAGGGTGCCGGCATGCGCGGGAAACTCATCGTCGACGACTGAACGCTTGGGCGACGCGTCGACGCGCGAAAAAACCAGGTGTGTGTGATCGGCGACCGCGAGTTACTCGCCGCTGAAGTCCACTGCCGTCTCCTCTTCCTCGTGGACCTCCTCGGGGTGGGCTTCCAGGGTCGCCTTCTCGACTTCCACGCGGCGAAGCGGGTAGATCGTGTTCGCCTCGTCGTAGATCGCCGACGACAGCCGTCCCTCGATGATGGAGTTCAAAAGCGCCTCGAAGGTGCGCTCCTCGCCGGCCTCCTCCACGAGGTCGATCATCGTCCGCCGGATCGCGTGCTGCTGGCTCTGGTCGGCCTGCTTGGTGGTGTACGCCACCGGCTGGATGCGCACGCGGTAGTCGTCGGTCGTCAACACCGTGACCGTCACTGCGACCTTCGACGACCCGCGGCGCACGAGGCTGCGCTGGTAGTCCCGCGTCAGCTCGGCCTGCACGAACTGCGTGGACGCGCTGTCGCTGCCCACGTCGTCGATCTGGAAGGTCAGCTTGATGTTGTTGTCACCGCCGTCCCGGATGTCCGACAGTGCGGCCTGAATGGTTCGGTCGTATACTTGATCTGGCTCCTCTGCCAGGGTCTCACCGAGCTCCGCGCGGTCGAACTCCTCGGGCGCGAGCACGGTGTACCACCGCTTCTCCTGGTCCTGCTTGGAAACTGAACGTTCGCTCATGATTGATGTGTGGTGTGTTGGTTTGCTGTCTGTGCAACCGTCGCCGCAACGGTGAGGTTCACGACGTAGTCGTCGACGGTGGACTGCATGCCTGCGGTGTCCGCGCGCTCGATGCGCGTCACGACGGTGTCGCCGGTGTCGTCGACCGTGGTGGTCATCTCCGCGGTGTTGTCGGGGCGCACGCAGGCAGCGACCAACGCCGGGGTGTCGACGGCGGTGCGGATCGTCGCCGTGCGCGTCACAGTCCACCCCGCACGGTCTCGATCACTGCGTCCGCGTCGCTGCTGTCCCCGAGCGTGGTGACGGCGCGCCGACGGGTCCCGACACTGCCCGGCAGTACGGCGTGCGCGTCGGCATCGGTCGTCGCGAGCGCAGCGGTCTCCGTGCCCACCGCAAGCACTGCCGGCTCCGTGGCCCGATAGTCGCGGAGCAGCCGTGCAACGGTCGGGCTGGCCGTGGGGACGTCCGCAACCACGACGCCGCGGTGGCGCGCCAGCGACGCCGCACGGACGGCCGCATGCGACGGCGCTGCGTGTGCCTGCCACGCCGCCAGCACCGCGGTGCGGTCGGCAACGCCGAGCCCCAGGGCGACCCCGTGTCCGGGCGCTGCCCACGCTACCGCGTTCAACACGTCGGCGTACCCCTCGACGGTCGCCATCATCCCGTCCGGGGTGGCGCGCGGACGCAGCGCGTCGTGGACCGCGTCAGCGGCGCACGGCGGCGCATCAGCGGTGGCGTCCAAGGCCACCGCC
Organism: Halobacterium salinarum DSM 3754; assembly: GCF_008124605.1. Lineage (GTDB taxonomy): Archaea > Halobacteriota > Halobacteria > Halobacteriales > Halobacteriaceae > Halobacterium > Halobacterium salinarum. Next base: position 36,971 of record NZ_VRYN01000002.1, on the reverse strand, counting down.
GACGCGAGCCGTCGGCGCGCCGCCGCGTCGGGCTCCGGTGGGAGCCCGAGCTCGGCGAGGAACGCCCCGGCTGCCTGCTCGTCGCCGGAAAACGACGCGTGTACGAGCGTCGAATGCGCCAGCCCGGCGGCCAGGTCGGCCGTCGGAACGCCGACGCCCGGGCGGCGCGTCCACGCCTCGGCTGCCGCCCGCACGTCGGCGGGCGGCTCGACGCCGTCCGCGACCGCGCCCGCAGCGGTGACGACGGGATCCGGGTGGGTCCCGACCTCGCGAGCGAGCGCGAACGCGTCCGCAACGCCGGTCACGGAGGCGTCGGCAGCCACCGCCTCACAGCCCACGGTCACGTGGGACGCAGTCGGCGTGGCTGCCTGCGAACCGTCAGCAGCGCCGCTGTGCGACGGTGGCTCGGATACCACGCGCACCTGAGAGGGCACGCCCACCTCGTCACAGACGCCGGCAAGCAGTCCCGCGGCCACAACGCATCCGCCGGTCGGCGCCGCTGTCACGCGGACGAACTCCGCACCGGACACCACGCCAGCGACGTCCCGCACGCCGTCGCTGTCGTTGCTGCTGCGTCCCGTCGTCGCCATGCCGTTACTCCTCGATGATCTCGCGCGCCGTCTCGTAGGAGTACGCGAACTCCTCGTCGAGTTTGTCCCCGCGGTAGTAGTCAGCGAGGCGGCGGATCTTCGACTGCGTGTTCTGCAGCGCGCGCTTGTTCTGGTGGTCCTGGCCGTTGGCTTCCACGTGCTCGTGGAGCCGGACCGCCTTCTCCAGGAGGTTCCGGAAGTCCTCGGGCAGCTCCGGCTCGGCGTCGTGAGCTTCGAGGATCTCGGTGACCTTCTTGCCGGTCGCCAGCTTCACGTCCGGCACCGGCGTGCCCTGCACGCCCTCGTCGCGCAGCTTCAAGCCGATCTGGGAGGGGTCGTGGCCCTGCTCGGCGAGCTCCACGACGCGCTCCTCGATGGCGTCCTCATCTACGTCACTCCACTCCGGCGGTTCGTCTGCCGTCGGGCGATCCGAACCGCTGGACCCGCGACGGCGTGTGTGCATTCGTGCCATTGTTTACGATCTGGATTGGAACAACACGAGACGCTGCCGGCACCAGCTGGTGCCGCGACACTACCGCAGTCCCAAGCCCACCAACCGGCGGGCGTGTCGGATCTACGGCCGTGCGTTCCCTACACCGTCGGAGACGGTCCGCCTGGTAAAACGTTTCCATCCCGCCGAGGCGCTCGAATCGCGGGGTTTATCAACGACCCCCGGCAACGAATGGATGCGTTCGCGGGCTCGTAGATCAGTGGTAGATCATCCCCCTGGCACGGGGAAGGCCTCGGGTTCAAATCCCGACGAGTCCACTCCCGTTCCTTCGCTGTCCTCAGTTCCCGACACCGCACGGTACGTTCCGTGAGACGCGTTCGTCGCGTTTGGGGCAACGCCCGCACGGAAGCGAGTGCAACAGGACCGTGTGGGTCAGCGCCATCTGAGCTGCTTGCCGTCCTTTCGGTGGCGGGTGGGACAGCGCGCTATCACCGTCTCCGGCTCGCGCCCCCCACTGTTGCTTCCCTCTCTCAGTCCAGATCACAACCCGGCGAACGGCCCGTTGTGTTCCTCTCACGCGTGCCACCGCGTGCCGCGACCCGGGGGTTCAGTCGCCGGTGTCGTCGGCGGACGCGTCCACCGTGGTGTCAGCATCGGGCTCGTCGGCGTCATCGCGGGTCTCGAACTGGTTGACCGTCGTGGCCAGTGCGTCGGCGCGATCGCGGAGGTCGTCGGCGCTGCGCGCGATCTCCGCAACCGACGCGGACTGCTCTTCGGCGGCGGCCGACACCTGCTCGGCGTCCTCGGTGACGTGCTGGCTGATGTCGGCCACGTCGTCGACGCGCCGCACCACGCTTTGGGTGGCGTCGGCCTGGTCCTCGGTGGCGTCCGAGATCTCCTGGATGCCGTGGTTGGCGTCCTCGATCGCGTCGACGGTGTCCTCGATGGCGGCTGCGGCCCGCTCGACCGTCGACACGCCGTCGTCGATGTGCTCGCTGGTGGCGCGGATGTCCGCCACCGTCTCGTCGGTCTCGGCCTGCACAGCCTGGATCTCGGATTCGATATCGGCGGCGGCTTGCTTGGTCTCCTCGGCGAGATCCTTGACCTCGTTGGCAACCACGGCGAAGCCGTCGCCGTCCTTGTCGGCGCGGGCGGCCTCGATGTTGGCGTTCAACGCCAGCATGTTCGTCTGCTCGGCGATGTCCGTGATGAACTCGATGATGTCACCGATGTCCGACATGCGCTCCTGGAGCGCGAGGATCTGATCGACGGCGTCGGCGGACAGTGACTCTATCTCGGCCATGTCGTCGATGGCTGACTCCGCGGCGTCGCGGCCGGCTTCGCCGCGCTCGACGGCGTCGGCAGCCGTTTCCGCGACTGTCGCGGAGGACGCCGCGACCTCCTGGATGCTGGCGGACAGCTCGTCCATCTCGCCGGCCGCGCGTTCGAGGTCGTCGTGTTGCTGGATGGCGCCGTCGGCGATCTCCTGGATGCGTTCGCTGACGGTCTGGCTGGTCGTCTCGATCTCCTCGGCGCCGGTGGCGACCTGCAGGGTTTCGTCGGCGACCTCGTCGGCGAACCCCGCGACCTGGGCGATGGTGGCCTCCAGGCCGTCGAGCATCGCGTTGAACTCGGTGGCGACCGCCCGCATCGCCTCCTCGTCGGCGTCCTCGTCGAGGCGCTCGGTGAGGTCGCCGTCCGCGACCGCCTGCATGACCTCGCTGTAGTCGGCCGCCCGCTCCTGGAGGCGTTCGCTGGCGGCTTCCGCCGTTGCCTTCGCGCGCTCGGCCTCCGCCTGGGCGTCCTCGGCGTCGGTGCGCAGCTCCTCGGCTTCGGCTTTCGCTGCGTTGGCTTCCTCGACGGCGGCTTCGGCCTCCTGGATGCGGTCCTGGAGTGACACACGCATGTCGTCGAAGCTCCCGTAGAGGCGTCCGACTTCGTCGATGCGCCGCGTCGAGAGGTCGACGTCGAAGGTCCCGGATTCGATGTCCTGGGCGCGGTTCCGGAGCCGCTTCAGCGGCGTGACCGTGTGGCGGCCGAGCGCAACCCCGACGATCGCCAGCGAGATGACTGCAAGCACCACCAGCACGGTCACCGTCTGGCCGACGGTGTCTCTGACCGCGAACGCCTCCCCGGTGTCGACGCTCGTCACGGTCACCCAGTCGGTGTGTGGCGTCGCCGAAAGCGCGTACACGCGGCCGTTCGACACCGTCGTTGTGGCCGCCGTGGTGTCGTTCCGAACGGCCGCGATGCTGTCGGTCAGCGCGCCGGCATCGAATCGACTGTTGGAATCCAGTACGGGCTCGTCGTCGGTGTTCAGGATCGTGGTGCGGCGCGTCGAGTTCGCGTCCGAGAGCCGGTCGACCTGGGGCTGGATGCGGGTCACCACCACGAGGTGTGCGCCCTCGCGTTTCGGCACCGAGCTGGCGAACGCCATCACCGGCTCGTCGTTGAGCACGGGGGAGCGGTACGACTGCTCGGTCGCCCACACCGCACTGTCGTTGCCCGGGCCCTCGGGGACGGCTGCGGTCGTCCAGGGCGCGTCGAGTTCTGCGAGCGACCGGCCCTCGATGGCCAGCTCCGTGCTCGCGACCACCGTTCCCCGCGTCTCGTTGACGAGATGCATGCTTACCACGTCCGCGGGCAGCAACTGGTCTTTGAGCAGGATGTAGGGGGCCGCGCGGCGGTCGTCGCGTAGCGCCTCGTCCTGTGACACCGACCGCGCGTGCGTCCGTTGTTGCTCCATCCAGGCCCCGATGGCGTCGGCCTCCAGCTGATTGGATTCGGCCAGCTGGCGGGTGGTCTGGTGCTCGACGGTCGTCTCCGTCGACTGGAACGCGAACACGCCGGCCCCCGCGATGACCACCAACACGACGATGAACGCGACGGCGAACTTCGCGCCGAACCGGCGTCTGATGGCGTCAGGCGCGACGACACTGGCGGCGTTCCGGAGTGCGCCAGTGATGCCGTCGCTCATACGCCACCACCGCCGGCGGACTGCGGGCGCTCGGTCGGCACCGTGATGTCTCCCGCGACGAGCGCCTCGCGTGTCTCCCCGAGTGCGTCCGTGACGGCGTCGGGGATCGCCGGCCCCAACTGGGTGCCGTATTGGACGCTGACCCCGTTGGTCGCCAGGCCGAGCGACACCACGTCGCCCGCCGGCAGGTCGCCGTCGATGGTCGCTTCGATGGCGTCGTAGACCGCCGTGTCGATGCGTTTGACCATGCTCGCGAGGACGACGTCGGCGTACCGTGGATTGCTGCGCGACTGGTCGGAGTCGACGCCGATGGCGTACCGGCCGTTGGCCTGGGCGGCCTGCAACACGCCCACGCCGGCACCGCCGGCGGCGTGGTAGACGATGTCAGCGCCGGCGTCGTACATGGCTGCGGCGGCGGTCCGCGCCGCCTCGACGTCCTCGAAGTCGCCGATGTACGCCGCGAGCACGTCGATGTCGGAGGCGGTGTGTGTCACTCCCGCCTGGAATCCGGCGTGGAACCCGTGCGTGAGCGGCTCGTCGACCCCGCCGACGAACCCCACCGTGCGTGCGTCCGGGTTCGTGGCACCGCCGCCGGCGTCGATGTCCCGTGTCGTCAGGAGGGCCGCGAGGCGGCCCGCCTGGAACGAGCCGATCTGCTCTTCGAAGACGTAGCTCGCGACGTTCGACGCGTCGACGGCGGTGTCGACGATCATGAACTGCTGGTCGGGGGCAGCCGCGGCGGCGCTCTCGAGCCCGTCGGCTTGCCGGAACCCGACACAGCAGACCAGATCGTACGCCGGGTTCGACGACGCGGCGAGCGTCGCCTGTGTCTCCCCGAGTTCGGCGATGCTGTCGGGTTCGTGGTTCGTGTACGCGATCCCGTGGTCGAGCCGGGCGCGCTGGGCACCCCGGTTCGCCGCGTCGTTGAACGACCGGTCGTCCAGGCCGCCCAGCGCGTACACCATTCCGACGGTGGCTGGGGCGTCGTCGGTGGCCCGCGCTTGCTCGGCGGGTGCGCCACCGCCACCGGTCGATTCACCACCGCCGCGCCGTCCCAGGCAGCCGGTGACCGCGGCGACGGTCGCTGTGCTGGCACCCGCAAGCAGTTGTCGTCTCGTGAGGTGTGGCGTGGGCACGGTGTCCTCTATCAGAGTAAGCAAAAGCCGCTGGTAAAAACGTCGGGGCCAGCTTCTCGCGAGTGATAACGTCGTCACAGGGCCGGAAACCAGCTGGAACTGTCGAAAAACCACGATTTAGTGTGGTCGAAAACTGGGCGCGAAGCGACCGAGACGCACAGTTGGTATATGAAGGTGCCGGTTCGAGGGACGTTCTGTGGGGTTTCTGTCGTCCGGCTGTCCGGTCGGGCAGTTGCGTGATCGGCGTCCGTCCCGCGGCGGGCCGCCGGTCGCCGGGCGGCACGGATAAACGGGATTTGTATCTGTGCCCCACTCCCAGGATCACGCAGAAGTGGCGCTTCTTAAACGTGCCCAGTCCTGAGTCGGTAGTGATGTCTCGTGACACCCGACTTGACCGTCGAACAATGCTGAAGTCTACCGGCGCAGCGGTGACTGCGACCCTTCTCGCTGGCTGTTCCGGTGGCGGCGACACCGGCGACGATGAGAGCGACTCCGAGAGCGGCGAGGAGGCCACCGGAAACGAGGCCGGCGGCGGCGAGGAGGCCAGCCAGAGCGGTGGGAACACGATCGCGGTCGCACCCGATGGCGGGTTCAAGTTCGAGCCGTCGGAGCTCACCGTCTCCGTCGGGGACACGGTCACGTGGGAGTTCGAGGAGTCCAGTCACAACGTGAGCGCGTGGCCGGACATGCACGACAAGATCTCGATCCCCGATGGCGCATCCGGGTTCGGAACCATGGACAAAGACGGGAACCAGTTCGCGGTTGTCGACGCCGGTGAGACCCTCGAACACACGTTCGAGACGGCCGGCGAGTACACCTACGTCTGCATGCCACACGTCGCATCTGGCATGATCGGAACCGTCGTCGTCGAGGAGTAAGCCAGCCCGCTCGGCCGGGTGACGCACCGCGGTGCGGGTTGCTTCCCACCTGATATTCTTGGGGGTAATACATCGCCGCCGGATAATTATCAACTGTTCGAAACGTTTTTGCCGTGTAGTCCGAACCACCCCGTATGGACGACACACCTGCGTTCGAAACCCTCGCCGTCAGCCACGGCGAATCACCGCGCGAGACGCGCCACGGCGATGTCGTCTCGCCCATCCACCTCGCCTCGACGTACGCCGTCCAGGAGTTGGACACCGACCTCAGCCTGGAGGGCGTCGACCCCGACGACGGGCAGTTCCTGTACTCGCGCCTCAACAATCCGACCAGACACGCCCTCGAACGGCGCCTCGCAGCCCTCGAAGGCGGCGACCACGGCTTCGCGTTTGGCTCCGGCACCGCCGCCATCGCCACCGCCGCCTTCGCCGCCGTCGAACCCGGCGATCACGTCGTCGCCTTCGACGACCTCTACGCCGGCACACGGCGCATGCTCGAAACCCTCTTCGAGGGGAACCTCGGTGTCGCCGTCTCGTTCGTGGACGCCACCGACCCGGACGCCGTCGCCGACGCGATCCGTCCCGAAACCGCCTTCGTCTGGATGGAGACCCCCACAAACCCACGCATCAAGCTCTGTGACATCGCCGCCATCGCCGACATCACCGACGACGCCGGCGTCCTGTTCGGTGTCGACAACACCTTCCTCAGCCCCTACTTCCAACAGCCCCTGGCGCTCGGCGCGGACGTCGTTGCCCACTCCACGACGAAATACCTCAACGGCCACAGCGACGCCGTCGGCGGCGCACTCGTCACCAACAACGACGCGCTCGCCGACAGCGTCGAGTTCCTCCAGCAGGTCGGCCTCGGGAACATGCTCGCGCCGTTCGACGCCTACCTCGTGTTGCGCGGCATCAAAACCCTTGCCCCGCGGATGCGCGACCACGAGGCCAACGCCCTCGCCATCGCCGAATACCTCGCCGACCACGACCGCGTGACCGCGGTTCACTACCCCGGCCTCGACTCCCACCCGCAACACGACCTCGCGGACGCCCAGCAGTCCGGCTACGGTGGCATCCTCTCGTTCGAACTCGACGGCGACCTCGCCGACGCCAAGCGCTTCCTCGACGCGCTCGACGAGTTCAACCTCGCGGTCAGCGTCGGCGGCGTCGAATCACTGGTGGAACTCCCCGCGGGCATGACCCACGAACCCATCCCGAAGCCCGACCGCGAAGCCATGGGCATCACGGATTCGCTGATCCGCGTGTCCGTCGGCATCGAAGCCATCGAGGACCTCATCGCGGATCTCGACCGCGGCTTCGAGGCGGTCCGATCGACCACCCCGACAGCCTAACGCCGCCGTGCCACCCCGGCGACCAGAATCCATTAACTCCGCCAGCCCCTACGGGACGTATGAACTCCGACCAGCGTGGCGTCCCGCGGCGCGAGTTCCTGAAAGCCGCCGTCGCCATCGGCGGCGCGAGCGCGCTGTCGGCGTGCCTCGGACGCACCGACGACCCGATCCCCGGGGGCGTTGCCGACCCGACCACGCTCCCCACGCGACAGCACGCGTGGAACGACCACGCCGCACGCGACGACGCCGGGAACGTGTTGCCACCCCGCCACCACGTCCTGCTGCACTTGTCACTTCCTGCCGGCCCAGCGGCCACCACCGACGCCGACCGCAGGGCAGTCACGGCTGCACTCACCGCGCTCGAACGCGCCTACGAATGGTCGAACGAAGGGCTGTTGTTCACCATCGGCTACTCGCCGGCGTACTTCGACGCGCTGGACGCCACTCCGACGGGGGTTGATCTGCCCCGCCCGCGCGCGCTTTCGGAACTCGAATCCCCCACGCTCGACGAGCCCGACGCGATCCTCCATCTCGCAAGCGACCGTGCCGACGCGGTGCTCGAAGCCGAGGCGGCGCTCCGCGGCGACCGCGACGCCGCGAACGACGAGCCGATCGACGCCACGCTCACGTCGGTGTTCGACGTGGTCGACCGCCGGACCGGGTTCGTCGGTGCCGGACTCCCCGCGGACAACCAGGACACCGGCGGCGTTCCCGAGGACGCCCCCGTTTCCGAGGACGCCCCCCTCTACATGGGGTTCAAATCCGACTTCGAAGGGAGTCAGGCCACCGAAGACCGCGTCACGATCGACGACGGTCCGTTCGCGGGCGGCACCACCCAGCACGTCTCCCACATCACGCTCAACCTCCAGCAGTGGTACGGCCAGGACGACCGCGAGGACCGCGAGGCCAAGATGTTCTGTCCCGCCCACGCCGCCGACGACCGCATCGAAGGCACGGGCGAGAACCTCGGTGCTGCCCCCGGACTGGACGGCTCACCGGCGCCGGCGGAGTCCGCCCGCGAGGACGGCATGGTTGGCCACGGCCAGAAGCTCCAGGTCGTCCGCGAGGACGGCCGCCCGATCATCCTCCGCCGCGATTTCGACTCCACGGACGGCGGACAGGCCGGCGTGCACTTCCTCGCGCTGCAGTCAGCGATCAGCGACTTCGTCCGCACGCGCGAGGCGATGAACGGCGCTGATGTCACCGCGGACAGCGCCGTCGGCCGCACGGCGAACAACGGCATCCGACAGTACCTCTCGGTCACCAACCGCGGGAACTTCCTGGTGCCGCCCCGCCCCAAGCGCGCGCTCCCGAAGCCGGACGCGTAATCACGCCCCGATCGTGCCCCGACGCACCCACGCCAGCGCCGACCGCAGCCCGGGTGACCGCCGATGAGCGAGGTCGCCCCAGCGGTCGCACTCGACGCCGTCCACAAGACCTACCAGCGCGGCGGCCAGCCAGTCCACGCCCTCCGCGACGTGTCCCTCCGCCTCCCGCGTGGCTCGTACACCGCCGTCGTCGGGCCGCGGGGCTGTGGCGCATCCACACTGCTGGCGGTCCTGGGCTGCCTGGCCGCCCCCACGAGCGGCCGCGTGGTCGTCGACGGCACCGATGTCACCCAGCTTGACCCGACAGCGCGGACCGACTTCCGCGCCGAAACCATCGGCGTGGTGTTCCCGGGCACCACCGTGTTGCCGCGGCGCAGTGCCGTCGAAAACGCCGCCCTCCCGCTGTTGTTCCAGGGGGTGCCGGGCCGACAGCGCAGGCGACGCGCCACCACTGCCCTAGAGCGGGCCGGCCTCCCGGCCAGCCACGCCACCCGGCCAGCCGCGACGCTGTCGGGCGTCCACCGCCACCGGGTGGCACTCGCGCGCGCACTGGTCGCCGACCCCGCGGTGGTGCTCGTCGACGAGCCCGCCGCGGCGCTCGACGCCGACGCTGGCCGCGAGATCATGGCCGCGATCACCGACCAACAGGACGCCGACACCACGGTGCTCGTCGCGACGCACACCGCGCGCGTCGCCGACCACGCTGACCGCCGGCTCGCGCTCCACGACGGCGCCATCCGGCATCCCGACGGTGACACGGCATGAACCAGTTCGAGAGCGTTCGCATGGGGCTGCGCGCGATCCGCGGCCACCCGCGCCGATCGGGGCTGGCGGCGCTCGGCGTCGCAGCCAGCACGGGCACGGCGCTCACGCTCGTAGGGGTGGCGGCGGGCTTCGACACCACGCTCGGCGTCCACTGGCTCGGCGCGGGGTCGCCCGCCGACGTTCCACTCGCCCGTGTCTGGGGTGTCCCTGGCGGCGTGCTCGCAGCCATGGTGGCCGTCCTCGGGGCCGGCGTGGGTGCGGTCGCGATCACCGCCGTCATGCTCGTGGCGGCCGTCGAGCGCGCCCCCGAGATCGCGGTCATGCGGGCCGCGGGCGCGCAGCCCGCTGACATCGCGCACCTGTTCGTCGTGGAGGCCGCGCTCTGCGGCGGCCTCGGGGGTGTCGGCGGCGTTGTGGGTGGCGCGCTCGCCACAGCCGCTGTCACCGCCTCCGCCGGGGTGCCTACCGTGGTGCTCGTGGAGTGGGGCAGCGGTGCCGTCGCCGCCGGGGCGCTTCTCGGTGCGGTCGCCGGCCTGTATCCGGCATGGCGCGCCGCACGCACCGACCCCGCCACCGCGTTCCGAGCGACCTAAGCGCGGCTCCGGAACTCGACTTCGGCACCGGTCAGCGCGTACTCGAAGAACCGGGCGTGGCGGGACGTGACCCCGAGGTGCGCGTCCCGCGTGCTTCGAATCCGGTCATGCCGGTTGGCCCGTCGCTTCGCTCCTCGCTGCACGGGCGTGGCGGGACTCGAACCCGCGATCTAGAGGTTAGGAACCTCTCGCCGTGTCCGCTTGGCCACACGCCCACACGTCCGGCGTGGGTCCCACGGCGAAAATCAGTTGCGTTAGTTGGTCGCCGTGTCGTCGGCGCTGCTGGTCGCGTCCGTGGTCGTGTCGCTGGTCGTGTCAGCGGTGGCGTCCGCGCTCGCGTCGGGCGCGGACTCGGATTTGATCTCCTGGAGCTCCTGTTCGACTTCCTCGCGGCCCTTCTGGAACTCGCCGATCGCCTCGCCGCTGGAGCGGGCGAGCTTCGGGATCTTGTTCGCCCCGAACAGCAGAATGGCGATGAGCAGGACGACCGCTAACTCCATCCCGCCGGGAAAGCCACCAATGAACAGTGGGGTGCTGGTGAGCATCTCTACCTACGGATACCCATCTCTTGACTATAGGCTTTATGCTCGCTCCAGGCGGGTGGTCACGGGCCGATTCGGCCCCGGATGCGCGCAACCCACCCCGGCTGGTGGTGTTCTCCTTGCGTGGGATGTCGGTGGCTCCGGCCCCCGGCGTCTGCACCCGATTCCCCCGCCGGCTTTTTCCTGGCAGCCATCCAACGTTGCCGGAGATGACACAGCCCGACCAATCGAATCCGACGCGAGCGTACGATCCGGCGCAGTCCCACGCGTTCCCGGACGGTCGCCTGAACGATGTTCTGGAGTACGTGCTCGACGACGAGGCGGTGACGGCGTACCTCACCGCCCAGAACGTCAACCCGGTCACCCGGAAGGGGTACAACGACCACGGCGCGAAACACATCGAGATCGTGCGCAACCGCGCGCTGCGGCTGTACGCCCTCCTGAAGCGCGGCGGCGTCCCGTTCAACGGGGCCACCGACCAGGGGCTGTCGGAAGCCGACGAGCCGGTGATCGTGGCGCTGGCGGCCACGCTCCACGACATCGGGCACGTCGTCCACCGCGACGACCACGCCTACTACTCGATCCCGCTGGCCGCGGACGTCCTGGACCGCATCCTGCCGGAGTTCTACGACCCCGCCGACGCCGTCCGGGTGAAAGGCGAGGTGCTGCACGCGATCCTCTGCCACCACACCGAAGAAACCCCGTTGACGACCGAGGCCGGTGTCATCCGGGTTGCCGACGGCCTCGACATGGAGCACGGCCGGTCGCGGTTGCCCTACGAGCGCGGCGGCCGCGGCATCAACACGCTGTCCAGCCAGGCGATCAGCCGGGTCGCCCTCCAGGAGGGCGACGACGCGCCGGTGCTCGTGGAGATCGAGATGCAGAACGCCGCCGGCGTCTACCAGGTGGACAACCTCCTGAAGGAGAAACTCCACCGCTCGGGCATCGAAGACGACGTGCGCATCGTCGCGTTGAACTCGACGGGCGAGGGCGACGCGCTCGTCGAACGCATCGAGCTGTAGGCGGCTGCCTGAGCGTCCCGCCGAGTCACTCCGCGCGCTCGTTGTCGGCGGCCACTTCGAACTGGGCGGCGTGCTCGCGCAGGGCGACCGCGTGCTCGGCCAACGTCTCCGTTTGGGCCGCCACGTCAGAGAGCGTCGTTGCCTGCTCGGCCGCCGCGTCGGCCGTCGATTCGGCCTCCGTCGCCGTCTCCTCGCCCAGCGCCGCCACGTCACCCACTGCGGTCGTGACGTCCGACACCGACGCCGCCTGGTCGTCCATCGCGTTCGAGATCTCCTGGACGCCCGTGTCCGCCTCCGCGATCCGGCCGGCGATCTCCGACAGCGACCGTTCGGTCTCCGAGACGGTTTCGACGCCGTCGGAAACCCGCTCCTGGATGCGGTCCATCGCCGCCACGCTGGTCTCGGTCTGTGCGCGCACCTCCGCGACGAGCGCCTCGATTTCGGCGGCCGACGCCTTCGACTCGTCGGCGAGGTCCTTGACCTCGTCGGCGACCACGGCGAAGCCGTCACCGTCCTGGTCGGCGCGGGCGGCCTCGATGTTGGCGTTCAGCGCCAGCATGTTCGTCTGCTCGGCGATGTCCGTGATCGCCGCTACGATCGTCTCGATCTCGCTCATCTTCGCCTCCAAGTCGTCGACCGCGGTCGCCGCCGCCTGCGTCTCGTCCTCGATCTCTTCGAGTTGCGCGACCGCGTCCTGTGCCGCCGCCTGGCCGTCGTCGCCCAGCGCGGCCGCGCGCTGGGAGGTTTCCGCGACCTGGTCGGCGCTCGCCGCGACCTCCTCGATGGTGGCCGACATCTCGTCGGTTTCGCTGGCCACGGCTTCCAGTTGGTCGCGCTGGTCGGCCGCCCGGTCGCGGATCCGACCGACGGCGTCGGAGACGTCGCGGCCGGTCTGCTCGACGGCTGCCGCGCTGTCGGAGGCGTCGGTGCTGGCGGTCGCGACCTCGTCGGCGAACGCCACCACGTCCGCGATCGTCGCCTCCATGTCCGCCGCCATCTCGTTGAACGCCGCCGCGATGTCCGCCATCGCCGCCTGCTCGACGTCCGCATCCAGGCGCACCGTCAGGTCGCCGGCGGCGTACGCACGCATCGTCTCCGAGAACGCCTCGGCGGTCGTCTCCAGGCGGCGCGCCTGCGCCTCGGACTCCTCGCGTGCGGCCTCCGCCTCGGCTTGCGCGGCTTCCGCGTCGGCCTGTGCGGCCTCGGCTTCCGACCGCGCCGCCTCCGCGTCCGCCTGTTGCCCGTTGGCGTCCCGAATCCGCGCCTGAACGGTGTCCCGGAGGCTAGCGAACGCCTCGAACAGCCGCCCCAACTCGTCCACACGGGCGACGTCCAGGTCCGTGTCGTACTCGCCGCGCTCCAGGGCGGCGGCCTTCGCCTCTAGGTCGTTCAGCGCGCGCACGGTGCCGCGACCGAGCGTGAGCGCGATGAACACCAGGCCAGCAAGCGCGATCCCCAAGATCAGCAACACGTTCTCCGCCATGTTCGACGCGAGGCCGTAGGCTTCGCTGGTCGGCACGTGCAGGGTCACCACCCACGGGGTGCCGTCGACGGGTGCGTACGCGGTCTCGTGGGCCTGGTCCATCTCTTTGACCGCCTGGGCCGCCGGCTGGAAGCCAACAGCCCTCGCCCCGACGATCGGCGACGTGGCGTTTTCGACGTACGGTTGCCGGGTGGCGCGCTTGCTGTCGTCGGCGATCACCGAACCGGTGCCGTCGACGAGCTGCGTGAAGCTGTGGGGCGTCGGATCCCAGAAGCTCGACGAGATCGCCGCCAGACTCGCCGTCATCACGACCGCGGTGCGCCGGCCCGGGGTGCTGGAGACGCGTGCGACGTACGCGACCTCCGTGATCCCGTCGTTCACGTACGGCTGGGAGACGAACACGCCGTCGTCGCCCGGGGTGAGCTGCTGGCGGCTCCACGGGGCCGCCTCGGAGCCAAAGGACGCGTTTCGAAGCCCCGAGTCGGTGCTCGTGATGATCCGGGCGTCGGTCAGGCTCACGTAGTGGATGTCACGCACGTCGCTTGGCAGGTGGTGTTGCTCGTCGGTGAAGAACTGCTGGACCTCGGTGACGTTGTCGTTGTCAAAGACGCCGTACTGAGCGAGCATCCTGGCGTTGTTCGTGCGTTCGTCGTGCCAGTTATCCACCGCCGACGAGCTGAGCTCGGCGGCCTTCTTGAGTTCGGTCCGCGAGCTCTGTTGGAGGTGTTCGGAGGTGTTCAGATACATCACGCCGCCCGCGGCGCTGATACAGACGACCACCGCGAGAAGCGCGACACCGAACTTCGCGAGATAGCTCCGGCGAACGAACCCGGGCAGCGCCCGCCGCAGTATTCGATGCGCAAACGATCGTATCGACATTACTCTCCGGTCAAACGCGTCTCGTATATAAAACCACACCCAGGAGTCTCACGCCTGAAAACGCCTGACGGCGCACGGATAAGCGCATGACTCACGGGGCCACGTCGTCTTCATGATTGTTGTGGCCATTTGCGCGCCGGGCCCGGACCGGCGACTCACTCCACCCACAGCGTCTTCCGGTTGACGAACGCCCGGATGCCCGCACCGGCCAGCTCGCGGCCGTACCCGGAGCGTCCGATCCCGCCGAACGGAACTCGGGGGTCGGAGGTCACCGGCTGGTTCACGTACGCGCAGCCGGCGTCCATGGCGCGGGCGACCCGGCGGCCGCGATCCCGGTCGGCCGTCCACACGCTGGCCCCGAGTCCAAACGCCGTGGCGTTGGCCTTCGCGATCGCCGCCGCCTCGTCGGGCACCTCGAAGACCGCCGCCACCGGCCCGAACAGCTCCTCGGTGTCGGCGGGACAGCCCGCCGGCACGTCGGTGAGCACCGTCGGCTCGTAGAACGCGCCCTCGCGGTCACTGGGCTGGCCGCCGGTCACCACGGTCGCGCCCGCGTCCACGGACGCCCGCACCTGCTCGTGGATGGTGTCCAGCCCAGCGGCGCTGGCCTGCGGGCCGACATCGGTCTCCTCGCGCGTCGGATCGCCCACGGTGAGTGAGTCGATCTCGGAGACGAACGCGTCGCGGAACGCCTCGTAGACGTCCGTGTGAACGATGAACCGCTTGGCCGCGATGCAGGACTGCCCGCTGTTGAGGGTGCGCGCCCACGCGCCGCTGGCCGCGGCCGCCGCCACGTCGGCGTCGTCGAGCACCACGAACGGGTCACTGCCCCCGAGTTCGAGCACGGTCTTCTTGAGTGTCTCGCCGGCGGTCGCGGCGACCGCGCTGCCTGCGGGCTCGCTCCCGGTGAGCGTCGCGGCGCGCACCCGGTCGTCCCGAATCACGTCCTCGACGGCGTCCGCGCCGACGAGCAGCGTCTGGAACACGCCCGCCGGCAGCCCCGCCGCCTCGAAGACGTCCGCGATGGCTTCCGCACACCCGGGCACGTTCGAGGCGTGTTTCAGGAGCGCGACGTTGCCCGCCGCGAGCGCCGGCGCGGCGAACCGGAACACCTGCCAGAACGGGAAGTTCCACGGCATCACCGCCAGCACCGGCCCGAGGGGCTCGTAGACGGTCTGCACGTCCGCGCCGGCGGGGCTCGGGTGGCCGTCGGGCTGGAGGTACGCGCTGGCGTGCGTCGCGTAATGGTCACAGACCGCCGCACACTTCTCGATCTCCGCGCGGGCCTGCGTGATCGGCTTCCCCATCTCCGCGGTGATCAACTCGGCGTACGTCTGTGTGTTCTCCCGGAGCACGTCCCCTGCGGCCGCGACGTGGCGCTCGCGCTCCCGGATCGGGCGGTCCCGCCAGTCGTCGGCGGCGTCCGCGGCGCGGGCGAGCGCGGCCTCGATGTCGGCAGCAGTGTCCGTCTCGTAGGTGTCGATCCGGGCCCCGGTTGCGGGGTTGATGTCGTCCATGTGGTGGCGTTGTTTCCCGACGGGTTTGCGCCTTCTGCACCAGCCACCACCCAGGGTGGGCGGCCTCCGTTTCGACGCCAAACTTTTATCCCCGTCACGCATATCCGGGGTCGTGACTCAAGGGGGGTTGACTCGCCACCGGATCGGCGCGGCGGCGGCTGCAGTGTCGCGCCCGTACCAGCGCGGGGGCGAGCAGCTGTACAGCGCGAACCGCGTGAAGACGTATTTCGGGGAGGACGCCGCCGTGGCGAAGCTGCGATTCGAGTACGAGCTGACGGAGGCGGTGTTGCGGCTCCGCTTCAACGGCCACGTCAGCGTTGACGGCGCGACGGACTACCGGCTCCGGGCGGTGTACCGACGCCCGTTGGGCAGCAACCCGTTCACCTACGCGGTGCGGGGCAGCCACCGCGACGGCACGGTCTACATCACGGCGACCGAGCGCGTTGCGTTCGAGCCGGCCGGCGACACGGTAGATCACAACCCCGGCCACAAGCGTCTCGCCGACGTGATCACGCCGGTGCAGCGCCGGCTGGCGGAGCTCGAGTTGCTGCACGACCACCGCGGGGCGTACGCCCACCTCTCGGAGATCGACGCGTTCGATGGTGTGTCGTCGTTTCTGGCTGATCGCGAAGAAATTTTCGCGTGCAGCGGCGACGACGCGCAGTCGTGATCACCGGTGGCGCGGCGGCTGGCAGTGGTCGCGCAGCTGCCCGGCGATGGCGCGCGCGGGGTCGTGGTCGATCCGTGGCGTCTGGTCGTGCGTGGCGTACTGCGAGAGGAGGGCAGCGAGTCGCCTGCACTCGAAGGCCGTGAACGTGAACTCGCCGTCCTCGATGCGCCCGAGGATGGCGAGTTCGACCGCCGGGTACGGGAGTCTGCTGCTCTCGTCGAGGGCGTCTTTGGTGTGGCTGCGGACAGCACTGTGAAGCGCCCACTGCTCGGGAAGGCTGAACTCGAACGCCGTCTCGGATGTGTCGTTGGATTCGGTGGACATTGTGCGTGACCTCCAGTTGGGGTGCCGACAGTACATACATGGGGCATGAGGTATGTAAACATATGGCATACCGTACGAAACCACGTTACCATCCGGTGAGTGTCTCGCCGAAAGCGCACGGATGGCGGGCTACCAGCCAGGTGCACCCCGACACAGTGGTTCGTCAGTGGGCCAGATCACGTCGAGCACTGACCACGGCAACGGCTTTTTATGGCCTCAGTCGGCGGTAGCGGACAGGTTCTGCTGATCCCGGAGAAGGGTCTTTACGTGTGTGAACACATAACACAACTATGGCGCTGGGCACGTACGTTCCGACAGCGATACGGACGAGTCTGCTGCGAAAAGCGGCAGTGGTCATCGTCACCATCATGCTCGTCCTCGTCGGCGTCGGCGTATTCACGACACAAGCAGTCTCCACACAAGTCACCGAGCAACGCGACACGGAACTGCTCACAAGCACCGAACAGGAAGCCGAAGCACTCGAAGAATGGATCGGTCGCCAGCGATCGGCAACGCAGTACCTCTCACAGGACAACGCAATCCAGTCCGCCCCCCAAGCCGACAAATCAGAGGTCCTCTCCACGCGGATCTCGGGGCTCACAGAGACCGCCGCAGCGCTCCACTACGTGAACCTCTCGACGGACACCATCCGGGCCTCGACCGACGCCGCCGTCGAGGGCGACACGTACACGTCGTACTCCATCCCCTGGCGCGGCGAAGGCCTCAGCTTCTACGGGGGCGGTGACGTCATCACATCGAGCGTGTTCAACTACCGCGGCACCCCCGTCATGGCGTTCGCCAGCAAGCAGCCCGGCTCCGACAACGCCGTGTTCGTCTTCCACAGCGTCGAGACCCGCGGCGAGGCGTTCAGCCGGAACATCGACGGCAGCTACACGCAGGTCGTCGACATCAAGGGAACGGTCCAGATCGCGGCCGACGAGTCGGCGATCAGCAGCGCGTACGGTGCCGGCCGGGACGCACCAGTCATCGCAACGGGACTCACCACGAACAGCGGCATCGAAACCCGGGACGGGTTGCTCGTGGGCCACGCGAAAGTCGAAGGCACCGACTGGGTGCTCCTCAAGCACGCCCCCACGTCGAACGCGTACGCGCTCGAAGGCGACGTACAGCGTAACATCGTCGTGCTCATCGTCACCGCGGTCGCCGGCCTCGGCGCGCTCGTGCTCGTGATCGGTCGGGACGCGCTGACCGCGCTCACGGACATGTCCGACTGCGCGGAGGCGATCGCGGCCGGGGACATCGACACCGCGATCGAAGAGACGACTCGCATCGACGAAGTCGGGGATCTCAAGCGCTCGTTCCGCGACATCCAAGAGTACCTCCAGACCGTGGCGGGGCAGGCCGACGCCCTCGCCGAGCAGGACTTCGACGCGGACGCGCTCGACAAATCGGTCCCCGGCCGCCTGGGCGAATCCCTGGAGACGATGCACTGGGATCTCGAAACCGCGATCGCGGACCTCGAAGACGCCCAGGAGACCGCCGAGCAGTCCCGCAAGGAAGCCGAACAGTCCCGCGAAGACGCCGAAGCGCTCGCGGCAGCCCTCGAATCACAGGCCCAAGACATCCGGGAAACCGTCGAACACGCCGCCGATGGCGACCTCACGCAGCGCCTTGAGACGGACACCGACCACGAGTCCATGGCGGCCATCGCGACTGCCCTCAACAGCCTCTTGGAGGAGCTGGAAGGCACGATACACCGGATCCAGCGCTTCTCGAAGGACGTCGCCGAGTCAAGCGACCACATCACCACGAGCGCCGAGGAGGTCAAGCGCGCCAGCGGCCAGGTCAGCGAGTCCGTCCAGGAGATGTCCGCGGACGCCCGCCAGCAGAACGGCATCGTGCAGGACGTGTCCGACGAAATGACGGACCTCTCTGCCACCATCGAGGAGATCGCGTCCTCCTCGGACGAGGTCGCGGCCAAATCCAACGACGCCGTCTCCGTCGGCCAGTCGGGTCGGGCCCGGTCCCAGGACGCCATCGAGGAGATGAACGCCGTCGACGAGCAGGCCAAACGCACCATCGCCGAGATGGAAGCCCTAGACGACGAGATGACCGAGATCGGGGAGATCGTCACGCTCATCGACGACATCGCCGAGCAGACCAGCATGCTCGCGCTCAACGCGTCGATCGAGGCAGCCCGCGCGGGCGAGGCCGGCGAAGGGTTCGCGGTCGTCGCCGACGAGATCAAATCCCTGTCCAAGGAGACGACCGAAGCCACCCAGGAGATCGAGTCGCTGATCGCCGACGTTCAGGACTCGACCACCGACGCGGTCACGGACATGCAGGAGATGGGCGACCGGCTCTCGGAGGGGAAGTCGACAGTCACGGACACCGTCGAGACGATCGACACGATCGTCGAACGCATCGAGGAGGCCAACGGTGGCGTGCAGACGATCAACACCGCGACCGACGAACAGGCAACGACCACCGAGGAGGTCGTGACGATGGTCGACGAGGTCGGCTCGATCAGCGACGACACCACCGCCAGAGCCGAGGACGCCGCCGCCGCGGCAGAAGAACAGACGGCCTCCCTCACGGAGGTCACCAACCGGATCCAAGACCTCTCCGATCAGTCCACGGACCTCTACGAGTTGCTCTCGGATTTCACCGTTCGGGAGGACCACGCCGTGGCCGACGGCGGCGCGGAGAACACCACTGGCGCGTTCGTTCGATCCGCCAGCACTGACCACTCACGAGACGCGACACACCACGACACATGACAGACCACACTGATCTCTCCCGGCGCCAGTACGTCAAAACGGCCGCGCTCAGTGCGGCCGCCACGACGGCGCTTGCCGGCTGCATGGGCGGACTCGACGACGGCGGGGACGCGAGCACCGGCGACGACGGCGCGTGGCGGGACGCGGAGCTGGCAGCGGTGCCGGCCGCACCCGACGACAGGCTGTACAGCGCCGACAACACCCAGTCGTCCGGCGAGACGATCCGCCACCTCACGTGGAGCGGCTACGAGGCCGCCAACGTCCAGCGTCCCTTCGAGAAGAAGTTCGACTGCCAGACCGGGGTCGACCTGTTCACGTCCAACCTGGACGCGTTCAACCGCTTAGACGACGGGGCCTGGCGGGAGTTCGATCACGCCACGTTCGACATGGCGTGGCTCCCGGACCTGGCTGAAGCCGGCCTGATTCGTCCCCTCGACTACGAGGCGTGGAAACCGTACACGTTCGACAAGTACACCGACCTGTTCCAGCGCGAGAACGGCTACGAGTTCGCGTTCCTCGATGAGGACTACAACTTCGACGCCGACGGCCAGCTGTACGGCGTCCCCCAGCGGTTCGGGTGGGCGTCGTTCGCGCTCAACACCGACGTCGTCAGCGAGTCGGACGCCCGCAGCTACGACGCGGCGTGGGCCGACGAGTACGACGTCGGCGTCTACGACCTCCCGTTCTGGGGGGTGCAGATCGTGATGCTGCGGGAGGGCATCGACCCGTACGCGACCCACACCGACGCCGAGGTCGAGCGGATCCGGGAGGCGACGGTCGCGCTGTTCGAGAACGCGGCCGGCGTCTACGCCGACGTGGGGTCGCTGAACACGGCGCTGGCGGCCGGCGACATCGACATCGCGTTCGTCTCCGGGAACTGGATCAACGGCAGCCTCCGGCGCGGCGGGCGCTTCGAGTACGAAGCCAGGGTTCCCGACGAGGGCGGCGTGATCTGGGTGGAGACCACGACGATGCTGAAAGGCAGCCACCCCAGCGTGTCCACCAACTACTTGGCGTACATGCAACACGGCATCACCGCGAAGAACCTGATGTGGCCGACGGTCGGCGGAACCAACGTGGTGCCCCATCAGTCCTCGATCGACCGGCTCAACCGGCGACAGCGGACGGTGTTGCGGATCGACGACCTCCAGGACATCATCGACAAGTCGCGGTTCTACACCGGCGTGCCCGACTTGGACCGGCTCGTCTCCGTCTGGGAGGACGCCAAAGCCGAAGCGACCGGCTGAGCGCCCGTCGGCGCGGTGCTCAATCGCCCACGGACGCAACCGCCTCCGCGACGGGGGTGTCGCCGGCCAGCACTTCGAACGTCGTGTCGCGGGCCGCCGGCGCGGTGAGCGCCGCCGCCAGCGTCTGCGCCACGTCGGCACAGGGGATCGAGCCGGCCGCCGGGTCCAGTGTGTCCGCGACCGTCACACGCCCGGTGCCCGCGTCGGTGGTCAGGCTGCCCGGGCGCACGATCGTGTGCGCTACGGGGCTCTCCCGGAGGCGGGCGTCGGCGTCGGCTTTCGCCGCCAGGTACGATCGGAGGTCGTCCGGGCCCCGGGACGGGTCGTCGGCTCCCATCGAGCTGAGCATCACGAAGCGGTCGACGGCGGCGTCTTCGGCCGCCGACAGCAGCCGAATCGCGCCGTCCCGGTCGACCGCGTCGAGCGCCTCCCCGCGGGACCCGGCCGCAAACACCACGCCGTCGCAGCCCGCGACCGCGTCCGCCACGTCGTCGGTCAGATCCGCGACGACGGGGGTGGCACCCAGCCCGTCGATGGTGTCGGTCTGTGCGGGGTCCCGAATCATTCCGCGGACGTGGTGGCCGTCGTCAGCGAGTCGTTCCGTGAGGTGTTGGCCGACACGTCCGTGCGCGCCAGCAACGAGTACGTCCATACGGATGCATGACCGTGCTGCGGTGAATACCTACGGGTGCCTGCCAGGCGTGCCTGTTCTCGGTGCGCGCTCGCGCACACCGGAAGGCGCTGCTGGAAGCGTAACTACCCTCCCCCTGGGGGTTGTTGATGATTGTATGCGAGACACTTCCCGCGAGTGGGTGTTCGCCGAGCGACCCGAAGGCGAACCCGACATGGACAGCTTCGAACTCCGCGAGCGCGACGTTCCCGAGCCCCGCCACGGCGAACTGCTGGTGCGCGTTCGGTATCTCTCCGTCGACCCGTACATGCGCGGTCGGATGCGGGACTCCGATTCGTACGCGGACCCGTGGACGGTCGGCGAACCCCTCAGCGGCGGCGTCGTTGGGGAAGTCGTGGAAAGCGAGAGCGACGCCTACGAGGCCGGCGACCTGGTGTCCGGCAACGGCACCTGGGCGGACTACAGCCTCCTCGACGCCGCCAACGTCGCGCCGGTCGACCCGTCGGTCGCGGATCTGCCGGCGTACCTCGGCGTGCTCGGGATGCCCGGCCGCACCGCCTACTTCGGCCTGCTTGAGGTCGGCGCCCCGAAGCCCGGGGACACGGTGGTCGTCTCCGGCGCGGCGGGCGCAGTCGGCTCCGTGGTCGGCCAGATCGCGAAGCACAACGGCTGCCGCGTGGTCGGGTTCGCCGGCTCCGAGGAGAAAGTCGACTGGCTCACCGAGGACCTCGGCTTCGACGCCGGGATCAACTACAAGCAGGTCGACGACTACAGCGCCGCCCTCGATGACGCCGCCCCCGACGGGGTCGACGTCTACTTCGACAACGTCGGCGGCCCGATCAGCGACGCGGTGTTCACGAAACTGAACGTCGACGCGCGCGTCGCCGTCTGTGGGCAGATCGCACACTACAACAACGAGGACGTGCCGACGGGACCGCGGAAGCTCCCCCAGCTCATCGCGCCCCGCGCGAAAGTCCAGGGGCTGCTCGTTGGGGACTTCGCCACCCGGTTCGGCGAAGCCAGCGAACAGCTCGGGCAGTGGGTCGCGGCCGGCGACATCGAGCACCGTGAGACGGTCGTCTCCGGGCTCGAAAACGCGCCGGACGCGTTCCTCGGGCTGTTCTCCGGGGACAACATCGGCAAGCAGGTCGTCGGCGTCTCGGAGTAACACCAGCCGTCAGCCGGTCGGCATCGACGGCCCTCGTTGGGTCAAGCCGGGCGTTATACCCAACGCCCGAACGTATTATTTATTATAAGTCACTGTGTGGCAAAAACTGATTAGGGCGGACCCCGCGTAGCGATGACACGCGGCCACGCAGCACAGGACCCGCCCCTGCGGGCGTGGCCGACACGCCTCACACATGCCCCACGATAGACGCAGCTACCTCCGCACGTCATCAGCAGTCATCGCATCGCTGCTCGCGGCGAGCACACCAACATCGGCCGCCGACACCCCACCCGAATGGGACCCCGACACCGTCTACACTGACGGCGACCAGGCGACCTTCGACGGCTACGTCTGGGAAGCCAAATGGTGGACGAAAGGCGACAAACCCGGTGCCGACGAGTGGGGGCCGTGGAACCAGCTTCGCCCCGTCGACGACAGCCCCACCGATCCCGGCGGGCCGACCGCATCGTTCACCACCAGCGAATCAGTGATCGAGCCCGAAACCACCGTGACCGTCGACGCCAGCAACACCGTCGGCGATGTCGACAGCTACGAGTGGGCGTTCGGCGACGGCACCACCGCGTCCGGCGTCACGGCCTCCCACACCTACGACGCCGCCGGCGAGTACACCATCGAGCTCACTGTCACCACCGGCGACGGCACCATCGACACGACATCGGCGACGCTGCTGGTCGCCGACGGCGGTGCGCCCGCTGACGGGCGCGTCGTCGGCTACTACATGCAGTGGGCACAGTGGGACCGCGACTACTTCCCGGGCGACATCCCCCTGGATAAGGTCACACACGTCAACTACGCGTTCCTCACCGTCCGCGAGGACGGGGCCGTGGACTACATCCAGGAGAACGCCGCGATGCGCGTGCTCGAACCGAAATCCTGGCACGACCACACCGGCTTCGACGACCTCGTCGACGACCCCGACACGGCGTTCCTGTTCTCCATCGGCGGCTGGAACGATTCGACGTACTTCTCGAACGCCGCCCAGTCGCAGGCCAGCCGCGAGCGGTTCGCGGACACCGCCATCGAGATCATGCGCACCCACAACTTCGACGGCCTGGACATCGACTGGGAGTACCCCGGCGGCGGCGGGAACTCCGGCAACGTCGTTCGCGACGGCGACAAACAGCGGTACACGGAACTCCTCCAGACCGTCCGCGAGAAGCTCGACGTCGCCGAGGACGAGGACGGCAAGCGCTACCAGCTAACAACCGCGCTGTCCGCCGACCCGGAGAAGAACACCGGGCTGGACCACGCGGCCAACGCCGAGGCGCTTGACTTCCTGAACGTCATGACCTACGACTACCACGGCGCGTTCAACGACTACACCAACCACCAAGCACCGCTGTACGGCACCGAAGCCGATCCGTCGCCGAACGCCGACGAGTTCTACGTGGACGCGTCGATGTCCTTCTGGCTGGATACGGCCTTCGACCCCGCCCAGCTGTCGCTTGGCCTGCCGTTCTACGGGCGCAGCTTCGGGAACGTCGCCAGCAGCGACAACAACGGCCTCTACCAGCCCTTCGACGGCACGCCGGACGGAACGTGGGGACAGGACAACGGCATCAAGGAGTACTGGGACATCACCCAGAACCTCGCCCCGAGCAGCGACTACGAGACGTTCTGGGACGACACCGCGAAGGTGCCGTGGTTGTACTCGCCGTCGAAGAACGTGCTCGTGAGCTACGACAGCCCCCGGTCGGTCGAGGCCAAAACCGCCTACGCCGCCCAGCACGACATCGGCGGGATGATGTTCTGGACGTTCTCCGGCGACAAAAACGAAGTCCTCCTGGACACCGTCCGGGACGCCTGGCAGTAGCGATACGATGCATCGCCCCCCGAACACGGACGCGCTGGCGGCGACCCACCGCCGTGGTGGCCGCCACCGGCTCCGCGCGCACCCCCCAATGCATGCCCCACGATAGACGCAGCTACCTCCGCACGTCATCAGCAGTCATCGCATCGCTGCTCGCGGCGAGCACACCAACATCGGCCGCCGACACCCCGCCCGAGTGGGATCCCGACACCGTCTATACGGACGGCGATAAGGCGACCTTCGACGGCTACGTCTGGGAAGCCAAATGGTGGACGAAAGGCGACAAACCCGGTGCCGACGAGTGGGGGCCGTGGACCCAACGCCGCCCCGTCGACGGGTCGCCGGGCGGCCCCACGGCCGCGTTCACGGTCACCGACACCACGGTGGAGCCGGGCACCGCCGTGACCGTCGACGCCAGCGACACCACCGGGAGCGTCGACAGCTACGAGTGGGCGTTCGGCGACGGCACCACTGCAGCCGGCGTCACGGCCTCCCACACCTACGACGCCGCCGGCGAGTACACCATCGAGCTCACCGTCACCACCGGCGACGGCACCACAGACACGGCGACACAGCAGATCACCGCCACCACGTCGCCCGGCGACGACGAGTTCAAAGTCGTCGGCTACTACCCCAGCTGGAAGGGGACCGACGACTACGACTTCTACCCGGCCGACGTGCCCTTCGACCAGGTCACCGACGTGCTGTACGCCTTCCTGGACGTGCAGCCCGACGGCACCGTGGTGCTCCCCGACAGCGACGTGGACCACGAGTCGCTGCTGGCGTCGTTCGCCAGCCTCAAGCAGGACCGGGCCGCCGACACCAGGCTGAAGCTCTCGATCGGCGGCTGGGGGTTGTCCCCGGGCTTCGAGGACGCCGCCGCCGACCAGGCCAGCAGGGAGCGCTTCGCCACCACCGCCGTCGACCTCATGCGCACCTACGACTTCGACGGCATCGACGTCGACTGGGAACACCCGGGGCCGCGCCGCGGGAAATGCGAGTGCGGCAGCGCCCAGGGACCCGCGAACCACGTCGCGCTCCTGGAGACCGTTCGGGACCGCCTCAACGACGCCGAGGTCGAGGACGGCCGCACGTACGACCTCTCGGTCGCCAACGGCGGGTCGGACTGGAACGCCGCGCTGATCAACCACCGCGAGGTCGCCGCCGTGGTCGACGACATCTACATGATGGCGTACGACTTCACGGGCGTCTGGCACGGCACCGCCGGGCTGAACGCGCCGATCTACGGGACGCCCCCGGACTACCCGCCGTCCGGGGACGCCCAACAGTACACCCTGGAAACGACACTCACGATCTGGAAGGAGCAAGGCTACTGGGTGGACTGGATGGAGTGGGAGGACCACGGTGACCCCGTCGACGATCCCGGCACGCTCGTGTTGGGGATGCCGTTCTACGGCCGCGGCTGCAACGTTGAGAACGGCATCTGGGACACGTTCTCGCTGTCGGAGTGGCAGCAAGGCGACCCCAAGTACCAGAACGACGTGATCCCGCCGGGCACGTGGAACGACCTCCGCGGCCCCGACGACGCCAACACGGGGGCGTTCGACTACGGCGACCTCGCCGCGAACTACGAGGGCGCCGACGCCTGGACCAAACAGCGCAACGAGCAGGGCGGGGTCCCCTACCTCTGGAACGACAGCGAGGGCGTGTTCATCAGCTACGACGACCCGACTTCGATCGCTGCGAAAGTCGAGTTGGCGGTCGCCGAAGACCTCGGCGGCGTGATGATCTGGGAGCTCTCACAGGACTACGACGGCACGCTACTCGAAACGATCAATCAACACACACCATGAACCGACGCACCTACATCCAGCGCGGCGCGCTCACGGTCGGCGCGCTGCTGGGCGCGAGCGCATCGGCAACGGCGGCATCGGACAGCCCACCCGCGTGGGATCCCGACACGGCGTACACCGAGGGCGACGAGGTCACCTTCGACGGCTACGTCTGGGCGGCCAAGTGGTGGACGAAAGGCGACGAACCGGGCAGCGACGAGTGGGGGCCGTGGAACCAGCTTCGCCCCGTCGACGACGGCGATGGTGACGGCTCCCTCGCGGCCGCCATCACGGTGCGTCCGTCGTCACCGTCGGTCGGCGAGTCAGTCACGCTCGACGCCTCGGCGTCGACCGGCGACATCGACGGCTACGAGTGGACGCTTCCCGACCAGGACGACGTCACCGGCCCCACGCCGACGGTCACGTTCGCTGCGGCCGGCTCGGTGACGGTGTCGCTCACGGTCACCGGTGCGGACGGCGACACCGCGTCCGCCGACACCACGATCACGGTCACCGACGGCGAAGACGCCGCGCTCACCGCGGACACGACGCTCGCGGAGTTCCTGCCGTCCTACCAGGAGCGCCACATTCCGGACGTGTTCCTGGATTTCATGCCCGGCGAGAACGGCGCTGGCGGCGGCGTCGCCAGCGTCGAGCGCGCCACGGTGAACTGGACGGACGCCGAGAAGGCCGCGGCGTTCAACGTGGACTTGGACGCCATCCGGAACACCGTCCGGGACGGCTCGCTGCCGTTCGGCGCGCTCGGCAGCCAGGCCCTCGACTGGGCGCAGTCGTTCCGCAGCGCGGACACCGAGGTCCCGGATCACGCCATCGCACAACTGCTGCCGCGGCTCATGCTGTTGCCCGACGAGACGGAGCCACCCACCTTCCAGGGCAGCGGCCGGGCCGCCGCCTGGGACGAAACCGGCGGCCCGGTCGCGGCGACAAACGACCCCGACGTGTTCTGTCAGACCCAGTGGCCGACGGACGCCCGCGGCGAGGCGGACGCCGAAGTCGAAGAACGCGACCGCGTCTACCTGCAGGCCAAAACCGATCCGGCGTGGAGCGACGACTTCACGTATCTCGACAACTACGACAGCGCGCTCCTCGACACGCTCCAGAACAACACCCACCCGGTGACCGGCGATTCCCTCGGCGGCGACGGGTTCACCGCCACCGCGCCCATGGAGCTGTCCACGGAGATCCACGGCGACAGCTGGTTCTGGTACCAGGTGTTGCTGTTCAAGAACACCAGCCCCGTGCCGTACCACCTCGACGGCGCGGTCGTCTGGTGGCTCGGCCCCTCGAACTTCGGGAAGACGATGTCCGCGGGCGCGTACAACAACGAGCAGCGCCCCCGGCCGGGATACGGCCACCCCCAGCGCGACATCATCGAGATCACGCTGCCCGACAAGCGAGTGCCCGACGCCTACTCGGACGTCGCGTCGTCGCTGTCGGCGTACGCCGTCCGGCTGGCGTACCACGACTCCCCGTACAACATGCGCACCGCCTACCCCAACCAGTACTGGTCGCTTGAGGTCAGCGTCGGTGAACCGCTGGCGGACAAATTCGACACGGCAGCGAAACGCCAGCGCGCCGTCGACATGATCGCGGACACCGCCCACGTCGAGTTGGAGACCGACATGGACCGCAACGACGACGTTGTGGACGCCATCGAGCTGTACAACCGCGTCGGCAACTGACGACCGCGAGGAATGCGCCGACCGGGATTTGAACCGATGCGAGGCGTTCCGGCTCGCAGCGCTGCGCGGGCTGCGACTCGCAGGGTACAGATTCCCCGACGCGTTTCGTCGCACTCCGTTCGACAGAAATGCGCCGACCGGGATTTGAACCCGGGCCATGAGCTTGGAAGGCTCAGGTCCTACCACTAGACTACCGGCGCGCACCCACTGCTTTCCAGCCGTCGTTTATGGGTGTTTCCCTTCGCCGCCAGCGTCACGCCGGCGCAACGACCGCGTAACAGTTGCCACTGGAGACGGTTGAGGACACCACACGGAGGTCGCTGGCCGCGAGGTCGGCGTCGAACTCGTCGGGGTCGTAGACGTGGTAGAACCGCGGCACCGTCTCACCGCCGGGGAGCGTCCAGTCCACGGTCGTGTCGAAGCCGGTGGTGGCGTCGAAGCGGTCGTGGGCAGTGCTCCAGGCGGACACCAACGCGGTGCCCTCGGGGGCCAGCACGCGCGCGAGTTCGGTGAGGCTGGCCACGCGAGCGTCCCGGTCTCGGAGGTGGTGCAGCGTCGCAACGTACACCGCGATGTCCACCGTGCCCGACGCAACGGGAACGCAGGCGGCGTCGCCGGCGACCAGTGTCGCGTCGAAGCCGTTGGCCGCCGCGCGGTCGCGGGCCTCCGAGAGCAGCCCCGTGCTGGCGTCCACGCAGACCACGTCGGCGGCCTGCGCGGCGAGCAACTCGGCGTGGCGTCCGTTCCCGCAGCCGAGGTCGAGCGCCACCGCCGGCGCCGCACACTCCTCGTCCAGGAACGACTCGACCTCCGGCCACGGGTATTCGCGGGTCTTCGCGAAGTGGCTGGCGATCCGGTTGTACGTCCGCTGTACGTCGCGGTCGGCGGCGTGTGGTGTGTCTGTCATCCCAGGAGTAGAAACGTCGTGTACGCAACCACCAGCATCACGGTGGCGTGTTTCGCGCCCGCTTTCACCGATCCGGCCCCCATCTGGCCGGCCACGAGCCCCGAGCAGACCGCCTGCACCAGGCTGGTGTGGAAAAACACCGTGCTGTAGGCGGCCTTCTTGGCGGCCGTGAGCTGGCCGGCCGACTGCGAGAACGCACCGCTATCGACGGCGCTGCTCGCGCCACTCCCGGCCTGCGTCGCCGCGCCGGTGGGGATGTTCGGAATGAAGATGGTGTCGAGGGCGACGATGATCGCGATGAACACGAAAAACGACACGTAGATCACGACGACGTACGTGAGCAGTTCGTTGCGGCGGTCCCGCTCCAAGCGCCGGCTGGCGGTGGCTTCGTTGGCGGCGATCCTGAGCACCGGCCCGAGGTTGCCGCTGGCGGCCATCGCGTTCGTCGTCAGCGCCACGACCCGCGAGACGGCCGGCGTGTTCACGCGGTCCCGGAACCGCGTGAGCGCGTGCTCGATGCGGGCCCCCCACTGGATGTCCGCCCACGTGCGTTCGAGTTCCTGCGTGAGCGCGCCCAGATCCCCATCAACGGTGCGCCCGAAGCTCTCGACGGCGGCCATCCCCGCCTCGTTCGTGGACGCGAACCGATCCAGGAAGTCCGGCACCTCCGCTTCGATCGCTTTCCGCCGTCGCCGTGCCGTCTCGTATGCCACGGCGAACGTCCCGACGACGAACACGGTCGCATGCACGAGCGCGTCGTCGTACGCGGCCGGCGCGAACACGCCCGCACTCAGTGGTGCCCACCACTGGCTGCCGAGGTACACGGCCGCGATCGGACAGCTCAC
This sequence comes from Halobacterium salinarum DSM 3754, assembly GCF_008124605.1. Lineage (GTDB taxonomy): Archaea > Halobacteriota > Halobacteria > Halobacteriales > Halobacteriaceae > Halobacterium > Halobacterium salinarum. The sequence continues at coordinate 7,598 of NZ_VRYN01000002.1, read as the reverse complement.
CCAGAACAGCAGCGTCGGCGTCTCCAGGACCACCGTGAGGGGGTTCCGGAGGCGGTACAACACCGGCCGCAGGCGCTCGGAGATCGCGAACCGAGCGCGGTTCTCCGGCGACGATCCGAGCGGTGCCACGGCCGCGTCAGCGCCGCCGTCGGGACACAGCGCCGCCGACGGCGACGGGATCGACTGGAACCGGGACTGCTCGCCGCCCACGGACTGCTCGTCGCCGGGACCGCCCACCGTCGCGTCCGTGATCGAGTCCAGGTAGACCGCGAACCCGGCCGTCGCGCCGGGCACCAGCACGAACGCGGTCAGTCGAAGGAACCCGAGCGTTCCGCCGAGCGTGAGCCCGATCACCACCAGAATCGTGATCAAGAACAGCGGCCCGGCGACCAGCACCGTCACGTACGCCTCTGCCAGCGTCGCCAGCAACTCGAGGAACTGCGACTGGGTGGCTTCGGCCTCCTCGGCGTAATACTCGTACTCCTGTTTGAGGAACGCCGGCAGGTCGCTGCCGGACTGGAGGATGCTCCCGAGGTTCTCGGTGAACTCCGCGAGGTCGTCGCTCGGCGTGCGAGTCCCCACCCGTTCGAGGGCCGTGATGATGTCCGCGCCGTAGTTGTCGATGTCCGTGACCGCGACCGCCATCTCCTCGGCCGCCGCCCCGTACACGGGCTGGTTGCGCGCCAGGATCCGCAACACCTCGGACAGCGGCATGCCGCTGCGCGACAGCGCGTACATGAACGCCACGGTGCGCTCCATCGACGCGTCGATCCGGCGCGCGCGCTCGCCGGCCGCATACCGCGGCCGCAGCCAGCGTGCCGTGTACGTCCCGTAGGCCGCGACGACGCCGACCGTTGCGCCCGACAGGACGAACGCACCGAACAGCACGCCCGGCGAGAACGCGGCGACGCTATCGACGAACAGGCCGCGCACGGGCCCCGGGAACTGGCTGCGGACCCCGGCGGACGCTCCGCCCAGGAACACGAGCACGCCGGCAACGAGATACACGCCCAGGATGCTGGCAGTGAGCGCGGCGAGCGTCGCGAACAGGTACGTGCGGGCGGCGTACGTCCGGTACGTCTGGGCGACGTGGGCACCCTGGAGCGCCGCGACCTGCTCGGGGTTGGCGCGCTCGCGGTCTCGGGCCAGCCCACCGAACGCCGCACGCCCCACCCGGGAGAGCACGCGATCGACGCGGTTCGCGCCGGTGATGGCGGCCGCGCCGACCACGCAGTCGACTGCCAGCACCGCGGCCAGCGGCAGCAGCCACACCGCCACCGTGATCACTCCACGACCCCCGGCGCGGCGGCCGCGACGTCCGAATCGAGCGCGTCGGTGACGCGGGCGACCACGCGCTCGGGCTGCGCGTAGTACTCGTTGATCAGGGCCGTGAACCGGCGGTAGTCGGTCACGTCCTGCTCGACGAGATACTGGAGGACGCGCTTGCGGTTCCTGAGCTCCCGGAGCAGGTCGCTTCGCGACCACCCGCGCTCGTCCTGGATCTCGTCGAGGACGTTCGAGTCGCGCTGCTCGAAGTCGTCGCGCGTGGGGTCCCATTCGAACGCCGTGGAGTAATCGAGGTCGCCGGTGCGCTGGTCGATCCCCTCGATCTCCGCGATCACGCTGCTGCGGCGAACGCGCTCGTCACCGACGTGCGTGAGCGTCTGCACGCACAGGATATCCAGGCTCTGGATCATCGCCCGCGGGACGTTGATGGGGTCGTTTTCGAGGCGGTTGATGACCGTCTGCACGCTGTCGGCGTGCATCGTCGAATACGTCGTGTGGCCCGTGTTCATCGCCTGGAACAGCGTCATCGCTTCCTCGCCGCGCACCTCGCCGACGATGATGTACTCGGGGCGGTGGCGGAGCGCCGACCGCAGCAGATCGTACATCGTGATGGTGTCTCCGCCGCCGCCGTCCGCCCCCCGGGTCACCGACGACAGCCAGTTGTCGTGGTACAGCGCAAGCTCGCGGGTGTCCTCGATGGTGAGGATCTTCGCCCGCGGCGGCACGAACATCGACACGGCGTTCATCGACGTGGTCTTCCCCGAGGCGGTACCGCCCGCGAAAAGCAGGCTCTTGTTGGATTCGATGGCCAGCCAGAGGTACGCCATCTGGTCGAGGCTGAACGTGTCGTAGTCGACCAGGGTTGCGGGCGTGAACGGCTCCTCGCTGTACTTCCGGATGGTGAACGCCGACCCCCTCGGGGTGACCTCCTCGCCGAGCGCGAGCTCGGCGCGCGATCCGTCCGGCAGGGTGGTTTCGGTGACCGGATCGCCGATGGAGATGTGGCGGCCGGACTGCTGGGCGAGGCGCACGACGAAGCTGTCCAACTCCTGTTGCTCGTAGGTGATGTTGGTCTCGATGTCCGTGTAGTCGGTGTGGTAGACGAACAGCGGCAGCCCGTAGCCGTCGCACGACACGTCCTCGATGTGGGGGTCCTGCATCACGGGGTCGAGCTTCTCGAACCCCTCGAAGGTGCGGTGTAAGTAGTAAAACAGCCGGTGGAACGCGTTCGGCGTCACGTCGATGCTGTACTCCGAGAGGAGGCGTTGCATCTGCGCGATCAGGACCGCCTCGCGGTCGTCGGGATCGGTGGTGGCATCGTAGATGAGCGCGTCCCGGATGTCGTCGTAGAGCTGGTCCAACACCGTCTGCTCGAAGTCATCCAGGTGTGGCTCCACGACGTGATAGTAGTGGGTGTCGGATTCGGCGTCGAACCCGATGAACACGAACGCGTAGGGGGCGTTGACCCAGTACCGGTCGACCTCCTCGTAGTCCGCCACCCCGTCAAACTCGACCAGCGGGCCGTGGGCCTGTGGGTCGTACGGCGGAACGTCGACGGCGGTTCCGCGCAACACCTCGACGATCCGGCTCGCGCGCCGCTGTAGCGCATCAAACCCGCCATCCAGGCCCGCGAAGAGATCCCCAGCCATCGCTCCTACTGGAGCGTTCAGTCGTGTGACCATAAAAAGCTGTCCGGCGCTGTGGCACGCATCTCAGTCACCCGCGTTCGAAACACCGGTCTCACCGGGGCCGTGCGCGCGATCGACGGCGCGTGGGGCGCGGTGGCGCTCCCGGGCCGCAGCCAGTTCGGCCGGCGTATCCACGTCCATGAAGCTGTGGCGTGCCGTCCGGTGGCGTGTCTGCGCCGCCGGAACGTGCGTGACCGGCAGCCGAGCGACCACGCCACTCAGGCTCCGGTTCCCGGCCGCCGCCGCGGCGTCGACAGCCACCCGCGTGGGGGCCGCGGCCAGCACGCTGTGCGTGACTTGTGGGTGTCCATCAACGACGGGCACTGCACCGGCGCAGCCCGCGTCGGCGCGCCGGTCACACAGCCACGCGAAAAACGCGGGGTCGATGAACGGCATGTCACACGCCGTGACCGCCACGACCGGCTCCCCAACCGCGTTCAGCGCCGTCGAAAGTCCCGCCGCCGGACCCTGCCCGGGATCCGGATCGACCGCGAAGGCCACGTCGGTGTCCGTGGTCGTGACCGCCGCCCGGAACGCCGCGCGCTGGTCGCGCCGGCAGTTCACCACCACACTGTCGACCACCGTCCCGAGGCGCGCAACGACGTGCCAGAGCAGTGGGCGGCCCCCGAGCGTGGCCAACGCCTTCTCGCGATCCCCGAAACGGGTGGAGCGACCCCCAGCGAGAACGATCCCCGCCCGCCCCCCGGCCGCGCTGCCCATCACCATGGGTGTCGGTCCACACTGGTCGCTGAAAACCGTCCCGCCGAATCCCACGCCCTTGGAGCGCGCCCGCCGCCGGCCGACGCTACTGCTCGTGGGGCTCGTAGGCCGCCGCCGGATCCGTGATCGCGGCCACAGCCGCGTCCAGGTCCAGCGCGTCGGCGCTCGCCGCGGTCACGGCCACTGGCGCGGCCGCGTCCCGGCCGCCGAGCACGACTTTCGGGAGGGCGCTGCCGCTGAACCCCTCCACCAGGGCGTAGTCGTGTGTGGGCGCGAAACTCCCGAGGACAGCCGAGAGGTCGCGGCTGTCACCGGTTCCGAACCACGAGCCGTCGTCGGTGAGCCCGATCGTCCGGGACGCGCCGCCGGCCCGATGGCGCGCCGTGTCCTTTCCCTCGGTGTCGATGTCGGGCTCGTGGGTGAGGTGTTTGACCGTGGCGACGGGTCCCCGGGCGGCGAGTCGCTCGGCCAGGCGCGCCACAACGGTCGTCTTCCCCGAATCCGACGGTCCCACGACGGCGAGTACCTGCATACGGGACCGGTCCGGCCCAGCGCCCAAGAACGCTGCGCTGTTCGCGCCGGTGGGTCTGTGCGCGCCGAGTTGCCGGCCGCGGCGTCGTTCCAGCCCTGTAGGAACAGCCGCGCGGTACTTTACCGGCCACCCGCAAACACGCGGTATGTCAGAGCGCACAGCCAGCCAGCCGAACACCGACAGATCACGGCGCCGTCTGCGCGTCGTGCTCGACGTGGCGCTCTCCGATGCGGCCGCATGCCCCCTCGAAGAGATCGACGGCGAGGTCACTGCCGTCCGCCACCAGTACACCGGCGACGACTGCCACGCCGACGTCACTGTCGCGCCGGCGTGCCCGGACGCCGACCGATCCGACGTGATGCACGTCGCAACCCAGACCACCGAGAGCTGCCTGTGTTGCGTGTTCAGCGATCACGGTTGCGTCCCCCAGATCACGGCCGTCGCCGCCGACACCATCACCGTCGAAACGTATCTCGCCGACCGCACGACGCTCACGGACCTCGTGGCGGATCTCAAGGCGGTCGCGAACACCGTCTCGCTGACCCACCTGACGCGGCTCGCCGCCGACGACCAGTCGGGCGACTCACACACGCACGTGACCCTCGATCTCTTCAAGCTCACCGACAAACAGCGCGAGGCCGCGGCGGCGGCGGTCGCCAAAGGCTACTACGCCACGCCGCGGGGTGCCGACCTGTCGGATCTCGCGACGGCGCTTGGCATCTCCAAGTCGGCGGTTTCACAGCGGTTGAGCGCCGTCGAGTCCAAGCTCGCCACGAGTGCGTTCACCGAAGCCCAACAGTCAGCCGACTCCGCGCCGTGACGCCGCCCCGACTGCCACAGATAAAGGCCGCAATTATTTAGCACCACCACCATGCCCGCCGGAACGCTACGGCTAGCTGTATGGCCCCCAACACGCCGGACGCACACGAGCCGATTCCGGACTGGGAGGAAACGGCCGACTCGATGCTCGCGGACTGTGGCTACGACGCACAACTCGGCAAGGAGATGGCCGCGGACGCGATCCGCGTCGCCAACGGCGACCTCTCCGAGGCCACGTTCCACGAGCGCTACCACGACAGAGTGACCGCGGAGTTCGGGTGCGACGACCGCCCCACGGAACCGGAGGACTTCGATGAGTGACACCGACCTCAACGCCACCCGGCGGGACGTTCTCAAGTCGGGCGCGGTCGCCGCAGTCGGGCTGAGCGGCGGCGGCGGTCTGCTGTCGACGCTCCAGGAGGCCGACGACTCCGACACGGCTGGGGACGCCGTCACGAGCTTCCTCGGCGAGGATCAGGTCGTCAAAACCGCCTGCTCGCCGAACTGCCGGGGGAAATGCACTCTTCGAGCGTTCGTACGAGACGGCCAGATAAAGAAAGTACAGCCGAACATCCCAGCGGATGAGCGGTACAAACGTGGTTGTCTGCTAGGGCTGTCACACACACAGCGCGTTTACAATTCGACACGCCTGAAATACCCAATGCAGCGTTCCAGCTGGTCGCTAAAAGACCCACAGCCAACGAAGCGGGGCAATGAGGCGGAGTTCGAGCGAATCAGCTGGGACGAGGCACTGGAAAAGATCGCCCAGAAGATGACGACCATCCGTGACCAATATAGCCCCAAAAGCGTCTACTTCGAGACGGGATCCGGGGACAGCGGGCTTAGTGGCCCCATGCAGTCACAGCTCTCGGACCTGTTTGGTGGGACTCAGAAGAGCTGGTCGATCGATATCAACACGGGTCTGGGATTTCGAAGAGTTACTGGATCCGGGCTTTTTAACGCCGAAACGAACTTCGGGGAGGACTGGCAGAACGCGAACACGGTCATCGTCTGGGGGTCGGACATCTTCGCCAGCAACCTCCAGCAGGACGCATCGATACTGCTAGACGCCATCGAGAGCGGGGCAAAGCTCGTTGTTGTCGATCCAGTGTACACTGGCACAGCCTCGAAAGCGGATCTTTGGCTGCCGATCCGACCGGGCAAGGACGCCCACGTGGCGATGTCGATGATACATACTGTTCTTGACCAGGAACTGTATGATTCGTCGTTCCTCCGCAAGCGAACGCTAGGTCCCGCATTGGTCAACGAAAACACGGGTGACTTAGTCAAAACTGCAGACGTCTTCCCTGACGGCGACGCCGAGACACCAGTCGCAATCGATGCAGAAACCAACGAACCCGTCCCGCTACTCCCGGAAACATACGGTAACTACGCGCTCTTCGGACGATACACGACTAACGGTGTGAATACGCACACTGGTTTAACAGCGCTGGAACGGAAAGCCGCCGAGTACCCGGCTGAAGCGGTCGCCGAACGTGCGGGGCTCCAAGCGACGGATATCCGGACCGCAGTCCAATGGCTCGCCACACGTGGTCCTGGCGGGATTGCATCCGGATATGGCCCGGACCGGTACAAGTATGGACACGTGTTCGGTCAGGCATACGCTACGCTGCTCAGCCTTACGGGTGACTACGGGCGTCACGGGACGATCCATGCCTCACATCCGAGTGGAAGTGGATACAACCCGGGAGACTTCTTTGAAGTTGGTGATAGCGCGCCAGGAACCACCTCGCTAAAACAGTCGGACATCATCACGGCAATGGAGTCTGGCGACCCCTACCAGATCAAGATGATGTATAGTCAGGCGTCGAATTTCCTGGCCAACCAGATGCCTAACCGGAAGCGGTGGCTTGACGCGGCGGATAATCTGGATCTCATCGCGGTTGCGGACATGCACCACACACCAACTGTTCAACATGCAGACATCGTTCTCCCAGCCAACCACTGGTTCACCAGAGAGGACATCATCAGTGGTTCGAACCATCCACACGTAAACTACCGGCAGCCGGTACATGAGCCACTCTGGGAAGCGAAAGATGACTACTGGATAATCGTTCAATTGGCAAAACGACTTGGCTACGGCGACGAGTTCGTTCATGACAAAACAGAGGCCATCAAACGGATCGTTGCAAACGACGACCGAATTGACTATGACAGAGGGTGTCATAGAACAGTTCCCATACTGCTGCTACGCTCTCGTTGAATCGCTAAGTACAGACTGACGCTCTATCAATATTTAACATGGCTCCTTTTTATTGTTTTTCTGTGCCGAAGTCTGATGCCGATATCAACCGTCTCGGGACGCAGATGATGATTTTGGGTACACAGGTCAGTTTACTTGGTCTCGCTATTGCTCACTACTTCAATCCAGTTGTCGGGCTCACGGTTTTCGCGTCCGGATTCCTCGGAACTATTGGTGTATTCATGGATACTGAGTAGGCGAATTCGCTCAATCCGCAATCCCACTTAGCGGGTGATTCGATACATATGGCCTGAAACTAACCCTTGTGAATCGTTCTATGACACCCTAG